>JAXMAS010000011.1:0-243397 GCA_046350275.1 Gemmataceae bacterium | reverse complement strand
CGCGATTGTCAGTCCTGGCGCTTCGCGAGCGCGAGTTTGACGCGCTGATTCCCCTTGAATCCTAGACTTGCCGGACGACTTCGATGCCTCCGTTACTGCGCTTGCGTCTGTCGGCCCTGATGTTCGCGCAGTATGGGCTGATGGGTTTGTGGTCGGTCACTCTGGCTACCTTCCTCAAGGCGTCGCCGCATGACGGCGGGTTGGGCCTGGCGGCCACGAACGTCAGCCTGATCTACATGACGCTCGCGCTGGCCGCGACCGTTTCACCCTTGATGGTCGGGCTGATTGCCGATCGGTTCTTCGCCACACAGCGAGTCCTCGCGGGACTGCACCTTGCGGGAGCGATTATCCTGTTTGTTGCGGCGCGCACGGGGAGCGAGTATCAAGAATCGGCGGCACTTGCGTTTCAGAAGGTGGCGTTTGCCACCGACGTCGCCGACGATGGCGAATTGTGGCGATTGTTGTGGGAACGGGATTCGCTACGAAACTACGTTGCTGATCCCACGAACTACCCATTTTCCGAACCCCGCATTCGCGGCTGGGTTCGTACCGGGCTGGGACACGTTGGCATCCACGTGCCGTGGGATCATCGCGTCGACCATCCGAACGTCTGGCGTTCCGAAGACGTTGCCCGTCGACGTTTGAGCGACCTCGACGCCAAGCTGCCGGCTGCCGTTCGCCGGGCATGCGACGACCCCAGTGTCGCTGCTATGACTGTGGAGGCGGTTGGTCCGTTGTTTGCGCTGATGCTCGCGTACAATCTTTGCTACCTGCCAACCATCACGCTCTCGAGTGCACTCGCGTTCCGCAATCTGCCGAACCCAGCTCGACAGTTTGGTCAGGTACGGGCGTGGGGCACTGTCGGTTGGATGGTAGCCGGTTGGACGGTCGGCGGGCTGCTGCCGCAAGTGTCTGTGCTACCGCTTGCGTTGGCCTCGCTCGGGTCGGCGATTATGTCCGGTCTGTGCCTCCTGCAACCGAATACACCACCGGCACTCAAACCGCGAACGCTTTCCGACACTCTGGGCCTGCCGGCTCTGCGCCTCCTGACCGACCGATCATTTCTGGTATTCGCGCTCACGTCGCTGGCGGGCAGCTTCCTAATGGCATTTCACAATCTGTTCACGCATCCATACCTCGTCGACCTCGGCGTCCGACATGCAGCGGCGTGGCAGACGCTTGGGCAAACGACGGAGGTTCTGTGCATTCTGTTGATCCCGCGGTTGTGTGAACGCTTTGGCACGAAGGCGGTCCTGTTTGCCGGCATGACCGCGTCTGGATGTCGCTTCTTCGGGTACGCGGTTGGTGTGCCCTGGGTCGTCTTGGCGATTGGCCTGCCGCTCCATGGTGTGGGTTTCGCACTTTACTACGTCACCGCAGCCGTATACGTGGATACCCGTGCTCCCCAGGATTTGCGCGCGAGCGCTCAGGGGCTAGTGACGCTCATCACGGCTGGAGTTGGAGCGTTGGCGGGCAACATCTTTGCGGGCCATGTCGTGGATTGGGACACTGTCGGCGGCACCGTCGAGTGGCAAGCGGTCTGGCTCGTCCCCGCAATCGGCACATTCGCGGCGGCGGCGTTTTTCGCGCTGACCTTCCACCAACCGACGACCACCGCGCGTGACCTGGTTGAGCCACCACCCGAGCTGATTGAGCCACCAGCGTGACACGGCAACGCCAACCGCAACTGTCATTGAACTCAGAATGACACAGCGGGTTGACGGGGTCGACCATGCTCTTGCGACGTCTGTGGATAACATCCACTGTATGTTGCACGTTAACCTCGGACCTCGGTCCTACGACATCTCCGTCGTTTCCGCGAACTTGACCAGCTTTGGATCGTTTGCGCGCGACCGCTCTTCGGCCAAGCGGGGACTGATCATCGCCGACGACAACGTCATGAAGCACGCAGAACCCATTGCGCACGCGCTGCATTCGGTTGGGATTGAGCCTACGTTGACGTCGGTTTCGCCCGGTGAGGCATCGAAGGCCCTGGCCGTCGCCGCGAGGCTTTACGATGTGTTGGCGTCGCTGCCAGCCGATCGCAAGACACCGGTCATAGCCGTCGGCGGCGGCGTCGTTGGCGACCTTGCTGGGTTCGTCGCCGCGACGTACAACCGCGGGCTGCCGTTCTTCCAGGTTCCGACGACTCTGCTTGCAATGGTCGATTCATCGGTCGGTGGGAAGGTCGGCATTAATATCTCGGCCGGCAAGAACCTCGTCGGCGCGTTTCACCAACCCGCCGGCGTTTGGATCGATACGGCAACGCTTGCGACACTACCCGATCGCGAATACCGCAGCGGCTTGGCCGAAGTGGTGAAGTATGGCGTCATTCTCGATGCCGATTTCTTCGCTTGGCTCGAAGACGCCGTTGACGCGATCCTTCTGCGAACCGCGGCGTCCGTCGGCCACATCGTTCGCAGGTCCTGCGAATTGAAGACCGGAGTCGTCGAGCAGGATGAGCGTGAGGAGACAGGTCTGCGAGCGATGTTGAACTACGGCCACACGTTTGCACATGCGTTTGAAGCCGTCGGCGGCTATGGCACGTGGCTGCATGGGGAGGCGGTTGCGGCTGGCATGGTGTGCGCGAGCCGGCTCGCGGAGAAGCTGGGCCGCGTCGGCCCAGAAGTGACGACGCGACAGATTAGACTGCTGGAACGATTTGGCCTGCCGACTGTCCCCTTGCCGGAGTGGGATGCCAGCGCCATCGTCGAAGCGATGCGGCGAGACAAAAAATCGGTGGCCGGGTCACTGCGGCTCGTGCTGCCGACCAGGATCGGACACGTCGAAGCAGGTGTTGAAGTCGACGAAGGCCTGGTTCGGTCCGTGGTGACCGAGTTCTAGATCGGTTCGGCCAGTGTGCCGCCGTCTAACGCGGCTGCTGCAACCGCTCGCGCACTAGCTCCGGCAAGTATTTCACCGGCGGGGACCCGTGCGCCAGCACCGCCTCGTGGTACCGCCCCAGGTCGAACGCCTCGCCCAGCTCGCGCTGCACGGACTGGCGCAATCGGTAGTGAGCCGTCCGGCCGACGAAGTAGGTCGATAGTTGGCAACTCGACAACTTCGCCCGCACGATCTTGCCAACGGCCTCGGCATCGGACTGGAACGCACGCTTCACGAGCAGGTCTTTCGCCTCCTCGTCCGACAGGTTTGCGCAGTGCATCTTGTAGTCGAGGATCGCGTTGACCACAGCGCGCAGGTAGAACTTCAACTGGTGCAGCCGGAGCGCAAGGTCTCCCGAACCGTAACCCTGATCGAGCATCATCTGTTCCGTGTACACGGCCCAGCCTTCGACGAACGCGCCGTTTTCCAGCACCTTGCGGACAAGCGACGGATCGCGGTGGGCATACTCGAGTTGCACGTAGTGACCAGGGTACGCCTCGTGAATCGTTAGCACCTGAAGCATATGCCGGTTGTACTCTTGCAGGTACGTCTCCACGCGGCGGCTGTCCCATTCCTTCGGCGGAGGGCTAACAGCGTAATGGCTCTTCGCCGCTGGATCGAGCGGTGGCGCGGCGTTGAGGTAAGCCACTGAGTAGCCGCGCTGGAACTCCGGCATTTCAATCACTGCGCAGCGGTCTGGTTCCGGGAGACGCAAGATGTCCTTCTCGCGGATGAAAGTGCGTATGGTGTCGACAGTCGCCTTGGCGTCGGCGACGAGGTTCTCGACTTTGCCGTGGTCGTTCGCGAGTTCCGCGAGGACGGCACGCACAAGTTCGCGACGGCCAGCGGCGTCGTCGGGGGGTGTCGGCATTTTGGGAAAGAGCTTCGACCAGAGTTGGCGGGAAACCACCGCCATCTCGCGCTCCACGCGATCGGCCTCGGTCTCAGCCTCCCGGATCACTTCGGCGGCCGTCAATCCGGCGTCGAGTTCGTAGGCCAGCTTCTCCTCGAACCGCGCCTTGCCAATTCTCCATTCGCCGGTGGAACGAGGAAGTACCTCTTTCTCCAAAAACTCCTGGTAATCTTTGAGTGCGGCGACCGCGGCTCGGCACGGGCCGGCCAGGGCGCTCACTTGCGGCGTCTCACCGGCCAGGGTGTACACATCCGATTCATAAAAGCTGATCGAGCCTTTGTTTTGCTTGATAGCCGTCTCGGTCACGATTCTCGGCGGACTCGTGAGGCTCGCTTTGGCCGCGGCGACGACGCGGGGAATGTAGGCAATCCGGCCCACGGCGTTGCGAACGTTTTGCTCGCGCGGTAGTGTCGATTGGGTCAAGAGGGCGAACACACTATCGCTGAGGTATTCCGTCCACAGTCGTGGGTTCGTCTCATAGGGCTTCAGTTGGTCTTCCTGCCAGAGCGCGTATCGGAGCGAATGGCGGAGCATTTCGTAGTCGATCTGACCGGCACGGGAGAGCTTTGCGTAATCGATTTGCTTTGGCAGATTGGCGAGCGTTTGCTCGACAAATACTCGGTCGGCGGCACGAGCGGTGGGCGATAGGTCGTCGAGGCGATCGTCGTAGCGATGGTCGCCGGCGCGGGAGGCTGCCGCCGGATGGCGACGGAAATCCTCGTCGAGGTAAGTGCGAAAGAATGCCGCGAGTTTTGCGTCTTCGGGGTTCGGGGCTGCCATTGCGGCGTTCGCGGCTAAGGCGACGACAAGTGCGACAAGCACGAGCACTTTCATACGGCAGACTCCGACGGGACTAGCCACCAACAAGCACAGATGGACACAGTGGAATCATCGGAAATGATCCTACTGTGTCCATCTCTGTCTTGCTGCGGCTAGTCCTTCTTGTCGTCTTTCTTGTCGTCTTTCTTTTCGTCCTTCTTGTCTTCCTTCTTCTCGTCCTTCTTGTCGTCTTTCTTTTCGTCCTTCTTGTCGTCGGCCGGTGGTGGCGGGAGGAATTCCTTGGCCTTAGCTTGAACCCGCTTCATGAATTCTTCGACATCGGCGGCTGCAACGCCCTCGGCTTCCACGGCCAGGCGTAGGTTCTTGAAGGATTGATCGAGTTCCGTTTGCGTGATGCCCATATCCTTGTGGACTTCCGGCATCGGCTTCCCAGTGTAGGGGAACGTTCCATCCGTCAGCGAGCTAATATAGCCGAGCAACTTGTCTTTCAGATCCTTGCTCTTGGCGTCGTCCAATTTGAACTTACCGCCGCGTGAGAAGTTCACCTTCGGGTCATCGACTGTCAACGTGACGAATCCATCGATGATCTTTTTGATCTTCTCTTCGCCACCCATGCGCTTCCAGAGCGTCGTAGCCTCAGTCGGCGGCGTTGGCGGCGTCGGTGGAGGGGCAGGCTCGACTTTGGGTGGCGGGGGTGCTGGCGGTGGTCCTTTGGCCGTGGCGTCTGGCGGCTTGGGACTGGCTTCAGCGGGTGGTTTGAGTTTCGTACGAATGTTCTGAATCAACTTGTGGACGGCGAGATTGCGCGTGTTCGGTCCGCCGAGGGGCTGCTTTTCGGCGGCTGCCAGTCCGTCGTCGATCTCTTTCTGAAGTTCGGGACGATGAACCGAGCATTGTGCGGGCGACAACGAGGCCGCCTTGGTACATGCGGAAGCAGCCGCCAGGATCGTTGTTGTCGTTGTGCAGAATGCGAGCTTTTTGTCCGTTGAGCGCCCGAGGGCCTCGAGTTCTTTGTCCATAACGACCTTGTCGGCCGAGGACCCAGGCCTGGCCGACGCCCCAAGTGCGAACAGCAGTCCCCAAGCCAGGAGAAAGCACGAGTGCGACAGTCGGTCGAAGCGCATGGACGCAACCCCCGAGAGTAGACGTGTGGACCGACCGACGCGGCGGTCCCGGACTGGGAAACGAACGTCACGGGCCGGCCTTCCGGCAATTTAGGTCGATTGTACGCCTTGTGTGGCCGTGACGTATAGTGGGAACCGGTTGCCCTTGCCGGCTTGGCCCACCCTGGCATACACTGCCGACCGCACGGGATGCGCCCACATTGCCACGGAGAGGCACGCTTGGCCGACAAGCTCACGCAACTGTTGCTCACCGCCCTTGGCAAGGCGGCGTTGGCACCCGGCGGTGCACCGCTCCACGCCACACGATCTGCATCGGGCTTGTTTCCGGCAACGGCCGGCGGCAAATCGGCTGCTCAAAGGGCACAGGACGAAGGCCTGATCGCGGCGGGATCGGCCGGCGGATTCGCCGCGACTGCTCGCGGAATGGCATACCTGATCGAACATACAAGCCCCAGGCAGGTACTCGAGGATTTGGCTCGCGCCGTCGAGTCGCGACAGGTGCAGGTCGCCGACTTGATTGCCGCCGCTAAAGCCATGGCCGGCGAATTGTCGGCGGTGCAGGCCTTACTCGTGCGACTGTCCGATCCGCGAGCACCATCGCCGGTTACTGCGACTGGTGTTGCGGAAGCGCCCTCCACCGATTGGCTTCCCGACGCGCGGGCATTCCTCAACGGCTGGTCGAGCGACACCGATTGCCCGTTGCCGGCTCTTTACGAACGCCTCCTCGCGTCGCACCCAACCCTGACCGTCGGCCAATTCCACGACGGCCTGCGTCGGCTGCGCGATGACGGTGACGTGTACCTACACCCGTGGACCGGCCCACTCTACGCTATGCCCGAGCCGACTCTGGCACTTTTGAGCGGACACGAGATCGCGTATTACGCTAGCTCCCGGATCGAGCAGAGAAGCAGGGGGGCAGGAGAGCAGGAGAGAACCGCTTTCTCCGGCCCTCGGCTACTCTCCTCTGCTCCACTACTCCCCTGCTCCCCTGCATAAGAGGCAAGGAGGCCAGTCCTGTGACGACGACAACGATTACCGACCGCCCGCTGGCCGACCGGACCCTCGAAGGGCTGCGCCGGGCCGGCAATCCGTTTCGCAACTACTTCGCGCGCAATCCGGACGACGAGGTCTGTGCCCGCTACCACGTCTCCGAGTTGTTTGCGACCGAGCGTGATATGCTGCTCGGCGTCATGGACCTGTACCGCTATGACCCGACCGCCCATTCGGAGATCGTGCCAATCCTCGGCAATAAGGGAAGCGGTAAGACGCACCTGTTGCACTCGATCAAGCATGGCACCGAAGGCGCGTGGCAACTGCTCGTCACGCCCGGCGTCTACCAGAAGGACACTGATTTCCTCGAGTATCTGCTCTATCAGATCGTCGATACGCTACTTGGTGGCGGGCGGCAGAAGGGCGTTCGACCGCTCGATTTCGTCGGCGACGAATTGAGTCGCCGACTGCTTGGCCGGGCGCTCAATGAGATGTCGCCGGCCGAGCGTGTGGCCTTGTTCCCAGTGCAAGGACTCGGCAAGTGGGCTCGCAAGCTCGGCCTCGGCAGCGGACCCACGACGGAGCGATCGACGTATTCCTCGACACCCTCAATGCACGTGCGGCCGGGGCCAAGGCTCCCATGCTGTCAAACGCATGCCACGAGGCCGGGCTGCCGGCCGAACAGGCATGCGAGGTCATCGCCGCTTACGTCGAGTGCCGCACGGAGACACACAATACCGCAGGATTGATGCGTCGAGCACTTAGCATAACGGCTTCTGGCCATGAGTCTGCTCGGCGACGAATCGACGCTCGCGAACTTCCTGACCCACGGTTTCGCGGAACTTGCGTTCCAGGTCCGGCCTGGTCGTTCCGACTCCGTTGGCACTCTTCAAGGTGCTGATGGAGGTTTCCGCAGTCTCAAGATCCCGGTCGTTGTCGCGTTCGACCAGCTCGAAGACTTGTTGCTCGCACGCCGGTCGGACGATGCACACAAGACGGCCGAAGCGTTCTTCGCCGGCATTGTGCAGACGATGCACCAAGTGGATGGCGTGTGCTTGATTTTCGCCGAGCGTGGGCTGGGAACCGCTTCGTGCCCTCGCTCGACGGCTATATCCAGGACCGACTCAACAACCCGATCCACGCAGCACGATCAAGCCGTCGGGTTTGCGCCGCCGCCAGCGGAGCTGGTGCGGCAGGTCGTCGAAGCCCGTCTGCGGCCAGGCCTGGACGACGCCCGGCGGCGACAACCTATCGCCCGTCCACCCGTTCTCCGATGACCAGGTCATCCGCATCGCTCGCACGGAGCCGACGCTGCGCGACATGCTCCAGCAGTTTCGGCACCTGTTCGATCATGTCGTCTTCGGCAGCGAGCTTAAGGCCGAGGGCAACTCGGGAAAAGCGTCGGCTTCGAGCCGATGCACGTCCCGGTCCCGGCCGCAATCGAGGACCTGGCTGAGCGTCATTTGCCGACCTGTTCGTGAAATCCACGATGATCCTCGGCGAGCAGATGCCCGAACTGGTCGAATGATGATCCCGCCGACGGTGGACGAGCCGTTACCCGGCGATCGCGGATGTCGCTGGTGGCGTCGTCGTCGGTCCCAACCCGGCCCTGGAGCCAGAGCGAATACAACGCCCGAGACGCCGAACTGTGGGAGCAGGAGCAGCGGATGGCCCGCCGCCGGCTCGAACTCCGAGGCGTACGCGACCTGTGAGCTACAAGCCGGCCCGGAGCTGCGCAAGTTTGCCACGAACATGGCGTCAAGGTCGGCCCGTGGCGGCTTCAGCACGTGGTCGGTGAGTGGACCTATGGCGACCACCCGACCTATGGCGTCTTGACGCTCGCCCATTGGGCGTGCAAGGACGGCCAGCCGTGGAAGGTCGGTCTCGGCCTGTTCCTCGCTCGCGGGCCGGCAAGCCGAAGGACTTGGAGATCAAGTTGACCGCGATGGACTCGAACCTGGCGATGCTCGACCACCTGATCCTGCTTCGACCCCGAGGATCCGACACTTTCCGGCAAGAGCAAGACCCCGTGGCAGGAGGCCGAGCGCAAAGGCCACCATGCTCGGGTCGAGGCTGTGAGCCTGGACACGGGCGCGTAATAATCTCCTCGGCCTTCCCACGCTGGCCGCGGCCCTGACAGCGCTTCGACGGGCAGCCATTGCCGACCTCGCGGACGTCATCCAAGAGTAGGTCTGCATGCCAGTGCAGGATTTGGCGAACGGCCGGCTTACACCGGCCGTTCGCTTGAAACCGCTACACTGTCCGCATGACGTACGACGAGGCTCTGGCGTTCTGGTACGGCCGAACCGACTTCGAACGCCGCGCCCCAGAGGCCGGCGAGCTGAAGCTCGACCGCATGCGCGATCTGCTCAGCCGCCTCGGCGACCCGCACGAGAAGCTCAAGACTGTCCACGTCACCGGCAGCAAGGGCAAAGGCTCGACGTGTGCCATGCTCGATTCGGTGCTGCGGCACGCCGGCTACCGCGTCGGCCTATTCACGTCGCCCCACCTGACCGACGTACGTGAGCGCATCCAGGTGGACGGGGCGTTAATCCCCAAGGAGGACGTCGCCGCGCTCCTAACCGAGATGCGGCCCGCCATCGATGCAATGGCGGCAGCTGGCAACTCGCCGACATTCTTCGAGGTGGCGACGGCCCTCGGCTTCGTTTACTTTCTGCGACGCGCCTGCGACATCGCGGTGATCGAAGTCGGCCTCGGCGGCCGTTTCGATTCGACGAATGTCATCACGCCGCTGGTGTCGGTCATTACCAGCGTGAGCCTGGACCACACGCAGTTTCTCGGCGACACGGTGGACAAGATCGCTTTCGAGAAGGCCGGTATCATCAAGCCCGGCGTGCCTGTCGTGGTCGCTAGTATCGACGATGGTGCGCTGGGGAAAATCATCGTGATCGCCCATCGCCTTCGATCCGAGGTTGTGCTCGCCTTACCTCTGCCCGTGACACCAGGGCGCGTTTCCCGGGACGGAGAGGTAGTTTGGCCGGTGCTTGGCAATGCGAGTCCACCGGTTACGCTTCGCCTCCTTGGACCACACCAGGCACAGAATGCGGCCGTCGTGTTGAAGTGCGTCCGGCTCCTACAATCGGGCGGGTTCGCGATCGGCGATCAAGACGTGCGAAGCGGCTTCGCCAACGTATCGTGGCCGGGTCGCATGGAGGTTTTCCGCATTCGGCCGGTGACTGTTATCGATTGCGCCCACAACGTCGCGTCGGCCCAGGCGCTCGCCGATACGCTGGTGGAATCCTTTGCGCATTCGCGTCGTTCCCTTGTCTTCGCCGTCTCGTCCGACAAGGATGTGCCCGGCATCTTGCGCGTTCTCGCCCCGTACTTCGCTCACTTCTACTTGACCCGCTATGGCAACAACCCGCGAGCGGCCGCGCCGGAGGAGCTTGCGAAACTGCTACCCGCCGGCCCTGGCCGCAGTGTTCACGCGACGCCGACGGACGCCTGGCGGGCGGCCTGTGCCGACGCCACGCCGGAGACGCTCGTCGTTATCGCGGGGTCAGTCTTCCTGGCCGGCGAGTTGCGGCCACTCTTAGTCGAGGCGGCGCGGTCGTAGCGGTCGTGCGGCCTGTTTCTCTCCTAAGCGACACTGTTTCCGGCGCAAGACGCCAGCCCGTTGCGGTCCTCCCGCCGAAGAATGCTCCGGATGGCGTCCGTACACCGCTGGGAGAATCGATCATGGCCTCGCTGCGCCGCTGGCTTACCGATATGCCCCGCACTGCCGTCGCCTGTGCCTTAATCGCTGGCAGTGTGTATGCCCAGGAGCCGGACCTCCTGGACCAGACGAAGCGGCTGCAGGAGGTTGCCGCTCAGCAGGCCGAGGCCGAGACGAAGCTCATGATGTCCGAGGCCGTTCGCCTCAGCGTCACGGACAAGCCAAAGGCTATCGAACAATACAAGTTAGTCCTCCGTAAACTCGAAGCCGACAAGGCGATGCCTGAGGACAAGCGGTCGTCGCTCATCCGTACGGTCAAGGATCGCATCAAGGCGGCCGAGGCGAGTGCGGTGGCGGACGTCGAGGAGGCCGCAGCGAAAAAGGCCCGTGAGGCTCGCGAGGCCGCTCAAAAGGCAGCAGATCTCAAAGCAGCCGAGGAGGCCAAGAAGATCAAGACCGCTTTACAGACGGTCGCCGACTTGCGCAAAGAGGGAAAGTACGCCGAGGCGGCCCGGTACGGAAAGGACCTGCTCCACGATTACCCAACGAACACGGCCGTGCAGGTACTGAACGGTATTAGCACCGCGTTCGCGAACGCCGACGAGGCCAAGGCGATTCAGTCTGAGGCTGAGCAACGCCGCGTTGCGGTGGCCGCCGATCTGGATCGCTCGGCAATTCCAGCGAGCGAAAACGTCGAATTCCCCAAGGACTGGAAGGAGAAGAGCGCCAAGCGACTGAAGCCCACTCTGTCGCCGGCCGAGATGAGGTTGATGCAGACATTGAACTCGCCCCTACCGGCCGAGTTCAAAGCGGCGCGACTTCAGGACGCCATTGACTACCTGTCGAACAAGACGGGCCAGGCGATTTTCCTCGACAAGGCGATGCTCGACGAAGCGGGCACCAGCTACGACACGCCCGTGACGTTCAACGCTCGCACCCCGGTCACGATGCGTACCATCCTGCGGTCGGTGCTCAGTCAAGCGAACCTGACCTATGTCGTTCGCGAGGGTACAGTCCAGGTTACGACACCGCAACGCGCCAAGGACATGATGGTCACCAAGGCCTATTACGTAGGCGACTTGATTGGTGCGGCCGGGCTTCCGTTCGGCTCGCAGCCACTCGCGCCGGGCGGTGACTCGGCGCAGATGAACCTGCAGGTCGCGATGATTATGGAGATGATTCGCACATCGATCGATCCCTTGAGCTGGAACGGCCAAGGAGGAACGGGGTCGATCGGGTACAACATCCAGACAATGTCGCTGGTGATTCGCCAAAGCGCTGAAGTGCATGCGATGATTCGTAACGGCATGGGTCGGTAAAGTCCCGGGACGCATCGACACAATTCCCTACGAGCGCAAGGTCGCGAGTGGCCTTGCGCTTTCTGGACTCTGGACCGGAGGCCACTCCGTCGGTTACACTGCTGCATGGAGAATCAGTGTGCGATCGCACCTGAGGGGGAATCCATGCACGTCGCCTCCCGTTTGGTCGCCGTTGTCGTCACTGTGTTGGCCATACATTCCGCCTTTGCCCAGGTGTCTGGCGAAGCGGAATACCGGCTGTCTCTGCGCACTGCGGAGCGGCTCGCACAAAGCGATGTCGCCAAGGCGACCGACGAACTGCACCGGCTCGTCGGGTTGTTGGAAGGCGACAGGCAATTGCCGTCGTCTCGGCGCGAGCAACTGTTGCGAATCGCGAACGATCGATTGCGAGTGCTGACGTCGCCGATTCCGGCCGATATTCCCGGTCCTACGCCGAAGGTGCTGCTAACAGCCGAAGCAACTCGGAAGGCTGAGGAGTGGGCGAAGGTCAAAGCGAGCCTGGACACGGCGACCTCACTCATCAAGCAAGGCAAGTCGGCGGAAGCGGCAAAGCATATGCAGCAACTCGCCGCGCTCTATCAGCAAAGTGTGGCGGTCTCGACGCTGGCTGGGATTGTCGAAACCAATGACCGACGAGCAACCGACGCGGCGACTCGCACGATCAAGGAGAAGGGGACGCTTGACGTTCTCGCCGGTATCGACCGTTCGGCAGCATCGCCGAAAGGCGATGTCGAGTTCGCCAAGGACTTCAAGGAACGCACGGCCAAACGGCAAGCAGATACGAAACCGACTGCGGAGGAAATGAAGATCCTCAAGGCACTCGACACTCCTGTAACGGCACCGTTCAGTAACTCCAAACTCCAGGACGCCGTGGACTACCTTTCGACTCTGATGGGTATGCCGGTGGTATTCGACCCGGCCGCGATGGATGAACTCAAGATCGGTTACGATACACCCGTGAACTTCGCGACCAAGCGCCCCGTATCGGCTCGGTCGGTCCTCAAGGCCGTCCTTGGCCAAGCGGGATTGACGTATGTCGTTCGCGATGGGCAGGTCTTTGCAACGACTCCGGAGCGAGCCAAGGCGTTCCTCGTCACAAAGACTTATTACCTCGGTGATCTGGTGAAGCCGATTGGATTCTTAAGCGGCGGCTTTGAGGGGTTCAACGCCCTCCAGTTAATTGACTCCATTGTCAACTCGGTCGACCCGGACAGTTGGGACATCCGGGGCGGTCCCGGTACGATCCGTTACTATGCCCCAACGATGTCGCTGGTGGTCCGAGCGAGTGTCGAAGTCCATGCTAGAATGAAGGCTCGTTGACGCGAACGACTCCAATTCCATAGACGCGGCTCCCCGCGCGCGGTAGCATCCATAAGTCACCTCTGAAGATTCCGGTCGCCGTCCGCAGTAGGGCTGCGTGCTATGCCCTGCCGCTGCGAGGAACCGCCGCATGGCCGATGCCTTCCGCCTTCCCCCGCCAACGGCTGAACATCGCCGTATCGCCTCCGAGCGTTTCGAGCATGCTCGACAGGCCGTCGCCAAAGACAACTACGACTACGGCATTCAACTTCTGCTCACCTGTTGCAAGCTCGATCCGGCGAGCATGATCTATCGTCAGGAGTTGCGGCGCGCTCAAAAGAAGAAGCACAAAAACAACATGCGCGGCGGCGTCTTTAGCGTGTTGACCACGGCTCCGCACCGCACGAAATTGAAGAGCGCGAAGCGCAATCGGGACTATGCCCGTGTCCTCGAACACGGCGAGGAAATCCTCGTCCGAAACCCCTGGGATCTTGGCGCGCAATTAGACATGGCCGAGGCCGCCGACGCGCTTGGCTTAACGGACATGGCCATCTTTATTCTTTCGGAAGCGAGAGAAAAAGATGGCAATAACCCGACCGTCAATCGGGCCATCGCTCGGCTGTTCGAGAAGCGCGGCAATTTCGCTCAGGCGATCAAGATTTGGGAACTTGTGCGCCAGGCCGTTCCGACCGACGCCGAGGCGACGCACAAGGCCAAGGACCTGGCAGCCAGCGAGACGATTCAACGTGGCAAGTACGAAGAAGTTGCCCAATCCGATTCGCCGGTCAACGCCCTGCGAGAAAAAAGGGCAGCAGCGCTGGCCGACACGACTCAACGCGAACTCGAAACATTGCAAGCGCGGTGCGCGGATGGGCCCACGGAGGCACAGCCCTATCTCCAGTTGGCGGCGCTGCACAAAAAGGCCGGGCGGGTCGAGCAGGCGCTCACGGTTCTTCAGAATGGCCTGGGGCCGACGGGCCAGAGCTTCGAGTTGCTGTCCGAGATCGCAGACCTGGAGCTGGAACCATTTCGCAAGAACTTGAATTTGACGGAGGAGAAGCTCAAGGCAGACCCGGACGACGACGATCTGCGCAAGGTCCGCGTACGACTTCTCAAGGAAATCAACGCGCGCGAGATTGAGCTATATCGGATGAAGGCCGATCGGATGCCGGGTGAGCTCTCCCACAAGCTAGAACTTGGCGTGCGACTTCTTCGCGGTGGCCGGGCCGAGGAGGCGATTGCGGAGCTACAGTCCGTTCGTCGCGAGCCGCGATTGCTTGGGAAGGCGGCGATGTATCTGGGGTTTGCGTTCAAGCAGCGGAACAACTGGCGACTGGCGCAGCGAAATCTCGAAGAAGCGCTCAAGGCGCTTCCCAATTCCGAAGAAGCGTCACGCAAGGAGGTCTTGTTTCACTTGGCGCAGGGTCTGTCCGAAAACGGAGAGTTGGCTCAGGCAGTCGAAGTCGGTAGTGAACTGGCGAATCTCGACTACGCCTATCGCGACATTGGCCGACTGCTCGACGAATGGCAGGCGAAGTTGCAAAAGGCGTGATCGCTACGTCCAGACCTCGCCGAGCGGTCAGCCACCGCTCGGCGAGGTTTTTCGTTGATCGTTTGTCATGTCGACGTCGATTCGACTTTACGCACCATCGTCTTCATCCATGAGACAGCATCCGTGAAGTCATTGCGCTTGCTCGCTGCCGTCTGCGCTGTGGTTATTGCCAATCCAGCCGCGGCGATCGACTTCGGGCTACGCAATCAACTCGATCGCATCAATCGCCAGATCGCCGGGCGGTTGTTGGACTTCACCCACAACCACGGTGTCGATCGTCGTATCTGGTCGCCCGCACTTTGCCAGAAACGCGATGTCTACGTTTACCTGCCGCCTGGCTACGATCCGTGCCTGGCGTATCCCGTGATCTTCTACATGCACGGCATCACACAGGATGAATCGCAATTCATCGGCACACTCGTCGGCGTGTTCGACAAGGCGATGGCATGCGGCAAGCTGCCACCGTCCATTCTGGTCGTTGCCGATGGAAGCATCCAGGGCGAGCCATCCCTGTTCAATTCGGGGAGCTTCTACATCAACAGCAAGGCGGGCCGATTCGAGGACTACTTTGCCTGTGATGTCTGGGACTTTGTCCATGCGAACTTTAAGATCCGCCCCGAGCGCGAAGCCCACGCCCTGATTGGAGCATCGATGGGCGGCTGCGGGGCGTTCTCGTTGGCCTTTCGCCGACCGCAGCAGTACGGCATCATCGTCGGCGTCTTCCCGGCCGTCAACCTCCTATGGGAGGATTGTCACGGACGGTATCTCGGCAACTTTTCGCCGTGCTGTCAGGGGTATCGCACCTCGGTTCAGCCGCACGAGGTCATCGCCCGATTCTACGGCGGCTTACTAAGAGTTCGGTCGAAGACGGTGATGGATCCACTCTTCGGACGCGATCCCGATTCGCTTCGGCAGGTAGCTGCGGTGAACCCCTACGACCTGCTGGAGACATGTGACGTACGCGACGGCCAATTCGCGATGCACATCTCCTACGGGGGACGGGATGAGTTCAATGTCGATGCCCAAGTCGAGAGTTTTCTGTGGAGAGCGCGTCAACGCGGCATCTGCATCGGCGTGCAATACGATCCGCGGGGGCACCACAACATCGAATCAGCGCTCAAGTACTTTCCCGCGGCGGCCGACTGGCTTGCTCCACGCCTGGCCACCTATCCGCCAATCGGACGATAGGTGTTTTAATGCCTGCCTAGCATCTACGCTGCTCGCCTGGCTGAGCCATCGCAGTTACGTGTCGTTCGCACTGCATATGGTGATTTGCCCTGACTTTCGAAATACGTCCGTGACAGCACTTCACCGAGCAGACCCATCAGAATGAACTGAATCCCCATGAGTTCGAGCATCACGCTCAGTAGCAAGAGCGGATTGCCGGTCATGAAGACGCCCCGGGTCCACTTCATTAGGACGGTCGTTGCCAGGCTCAAACCGCCCAACGCCATCAGCGCCAGCCCGACGGTCCCCAGGAAGTGCATTGGCCGCGTCAGGTACCCCGATAGAAACTTAACCGTGATCAGGTCGAGAAACACGCGAACCGTGCGTGTGAGGTTGTATTTGGTGACACCGGCCTGTCGCGCGTGATGCCGCACGGGGATTTGCGCGATCCGTGCCCCGTGTTGGAGGGCAAGGGCCGGGACAAAGCGGTGCATCTCGCCGTAGAGGGGTAGCGACTCGGCGATGTCGCGGCGCATGGCTCGAAGCGTACATCCGAAATCGCGAAAGGGCACATTGGTGACCTTACGAATCAGCCAGTTCGCCGCGAGGCTCGGAACCTTGCGAATCAGGAAGGCATCCTGACGATTGGCGCGCAGGCCGAGGCAGACGTCGTAGCCCTCGTGAAGTTTGGCCAACAGGCGTGGAATGTCGTCTGGGTCGTTCTGAAGATCGCCGTCCATCGTGACCAGGATGTCGCCCCGCGACCAGTCGATGCCAGCCTGAAGCGCGGCTGTCTGACCGTAGTTGCGACGGAGACGTACCACTTTGATGCGCGCGTCGTGAACGGCGGCTTCGTCCAGCAACTGGAAAGTGTCGTCGGACGAACCGTCGTCCACGAAGACGAGTTCGTAGTCGACGCGCAGGGGATCGAGGGACGTCGTCAGCCGCTCAAGCAGCGGAGCGACGTTGTCTCTCTCGTCCTTCACTGGGACGATTACCGACAGCACCGTCATGCCGTACCTCCGGGCGCGGGAGCCGGCCGAACAGGTACACGCCTGCTCCGACCACGCCACCGACCGTCTGCACGCAGAACCACAAAAACGCCACGGCTACCGCCGGTCCCGCGGGGACGCCGGCTGGGGCGAGGAAAAGTAGCATCCCGGCCTCGCGTACGCCCATTCCGCTCAGACTCACCGGCAACAGGGTCAGTAGCGCGACCATCGGTACGGCGACGCCATAGACCGCGAGGGGTGCATCAATGCCAACCGCCTGACCGAGCAACGCCACCTGAGCGACACCGGCGATCTGGACGACAATCGAAAGAACCGTCGATCCCGCGAGAAGGTTGGGATCGCGCCGGTAGAGCCTCAAGGTGCTATGGAATGTCGTTGCCAGGTTTTGGAGGCGATAGAATCGAGCCAACAGTCGAGAGCTCATGGGAAGGAGGAATAGGCCGACGGCCGCGCAAACCGCACTTCCGGCGACGGCAAGCTCGACCCATGCGGGAAGCTCGATCGGGCAGATCGCAGCTGCAACGCATGCCACGACGAGGAGGACCGCCAGCCCGCTCAATCGGTCGAGCAAAACGCTCAAAACGGCTGCCGATCGCCGACCGCTTTTCGCATTGAGGTAGACGGCCCGAACGGCATCGCCGCCGATCGAGGTGGGAAGCAGAAGATTGAAGAACATTCCCACGTAGTAGTAACCCACAAACGACGGCGCCGATTGTGTGAATCCCAGTGGTCGCGCGAGCATCCGCCAACGTAGCGCACTGACGACCTGTGTCGCCAGGAACACGCCCACGGCCGCCCACCAGTGGGTCCAGCGCAAGCCGCGAAATGTCGCCATGATTTGCGGCCAATCCATTCGCGCTGCTAGGACGCCAAGAATCGTCAGGCTGACGACCAGTCGCAGGAGGCGCTTCATTGATTGCCCCCTATTCCGCCGGTTGGACCGGCCGGGCTTTCACCAACGATGAACTCAACCTGGATTGGTTCGGAACCATGTTGAGCGAACGCCCAGCCGCCCGGGGCCACCATGTCGGCGGATAGTACGTATCGCCCCGGCCGCTGAAGCGGGCCGATCGCGAGATTCAGTAATACCGATTCGCCCGGCGGAATCGTGGCACGATACTGGCCCGCGTGGCGCACTTGGACGAGCTTGATGTCGGGATCGAAGACCAGCGCCTTAAGGCATACTCCTGTATACGTGCCCGGCTGAAACTGCCAGGGGAGGTCCGAAGTATTCGTTGCCCGTATCGTTACGGCGAACGGCTCACCGAGTGGTGCGCGCGCAGGCAAGTCGAGTAACTCCAATTGGCCACGACACTGTGCGGGGCAGTAGCCGTCGTCCACCCATTTGCGAAAGGTCTCGCGGCTGTGTGCTTGGCCGTGACGGGCGAGCCAGCCTTCATACAGATCGAAGAACATGCCCATGTGCCGTGTCGGGCCAAGCGGAATGTGCCCGTAGCGCAATCCGAGTTGCCCGCGGGCTTCAGCCAACGGTACGTCCGTTTGGAGGAGTAACACGATCGCCGATGCCAGGCCCGTTCGATCGATGCCCTGTCGGCAGTGAATCAGGACAGGGTAATCGGTCTGGTCGATCACTTCGACAAGCCGGCGCACTTCTGCGGGCGCAGGCAGGCGAATCGCCGACATGGTGATGTCTTCCTGAGAGATGCCCAAGTCATGCGTCGCACGACTTTCTTCGATGTACCAGTCGAGGTATTGCGAGCATCCGCGGAGGTTGATTACGGTCTTAATGCCGTAGCGTTTGATAGCGTCCTGCATCTGAGCGGGGCGAAGCTGCGCGCAGCGGTAGGCGCGCCCAGGCAATAGCTCATGCCAGTTGCGGCCGAGATACGTGCGGAAGACCTCGACACCAAGTCCCGCGAAAAGGACGGTGACGAGCAGGCGGAGTCCGGTGCGGCGCGTCAATGCCAACCGTGCGAACATCGCCGGGTCCGTCCCTGGAGCCACGGTGCGGTGCGGGCCACCGTACCCGTCACGGCGGCATGATGCCAGAATCTCGTGCTGGCGGGAAGGGCAACTCCGCGGTCGCAATGGCCTAGCTGTCCGCTAGTCGGACCTGACCTGCGATTACTCGGCGTTCAAGAGCCAGTAGCATTGCATTCAGGTGTGCGTGCAAGGATATGGCCGCGTACCGACCCGAAGTGAACGGCGTTTCTGATCGTGTTCCCGAGTGCTGTCGAACAGCACTCGGTGCTGTTTCGATGGTCGAGGATCAGTGGCTTAGGGGCTTGGTTGACTTCACTCGAACGCAATGGTACTCAGCCGTTTCAGTTCCGCTTGGATATCGGTGCCTTCGTAGAACGAGAGCCAGCCCCGCACAGCCCGCGTTTGACCGGCCGGGCAATCCTCGACCACAGGGTCCGCGTGCAAGCACGGGCACGGCGGGTTGCCCCAGGCACGCCCGCACCGCTCCCAGCCTGCGATAATCCACCGAGTGCCAGTCGTATCCTTGCATGCGGCGAATGGCGATGCGAATATCTTGTTGTCGTTCGTCAGCGTGTCGAAACCAGCCAAGCCTGCGAGCATCACACACATCTGCACCCGTAACCCGGTGAGGTCCCGATCCGACCCATTCGTGACGCGAAACTCCATCCGCACGCCTTTCTTGCCCGGCACTATCTTCGAGGCCAAGGCGATCTTGTTCGGCAACGTACGTTCCAGCGCGAGCGACCCGTCCGGGTTGCGACTCCATTCCAAGGGATCGAGAGTCACGTGTTGCCGGTCCCAGAACGTTGGAACATGGGTGTGGGCGAGGAAGAGTAGTTCGGGCTTCTTTGGCGCCGGCTCGAACCATACGGCCTCGGGCACGTCGGCCACTGCATACCCGCCATTGGCCCAAGGCGCAAACACGCTCACCTTCGTCTCCCGCTGCGGGCGAATTGCGCCATCGCGGAATCCTACGCGCGGGTGTCGCCCGCCCGGATACGGTAAAGCGACGAGCGAGTCACCGGGTTTCGACTCTGATCGCGTCGCCGACGAATCGATTCCCAGCCGCTTCGCTGCGGCCGACACTGCGTCACTCGTTAGCCCCAACGCAGCCCCAGCCTCGGCCGGGGTGAAACGGTGTGGGATCAACGTGTTGTGTAGCCAGTACCGCAGTTCATTGTCGTTCCGCGGCGGTCGGGCATTGCTGCCGTCTTGCTTGGCCTCAATCAGCTTCTTGCGATCGTCGATCACGCCAAATGGGTTCGAGGGCACGACGCTAGGATCGACGAATCGCGCCAGGTCACGCAGCGCGATGACAGTGAACTGCTCGTCCGCGAGGTGCCTCACGAACGCTGCGAACTGTTCCGGTTTGGTCGTCACCCAATCGTGGGCTGTATCGGGGACGCCGTGGAACTGTAGTACCGCGATCTTCCCGTGCCTGGCCTGCGCGACCGCTGTCTTGAGGTCATCAATGGTCCACGTCGGCCGGGCGTCTCCGGCCGTGGGCACAAGCAGTGGGTGATCGAGCCCCGGTTCGTACGCAAACCCGCGCCCTTCCTTGTATGGGTACTCGGGTGCGCCTCCACGACGGGCGAACCGGATGCCGAGGTCCTTCAAGATCGGGAGGGCACTTTTCGTGATCGCATTGCCGGGATAGGCGAAGCTCACTGGTTGAGGGATGCCATGCTCCTTGCATCGGTCGTTGATCGCCTTGACCTGTGCCGACAGGTCGTGGACCGTCTTGTCAGTGACCGCCTGGTGGTTGATGGTGTGGTTCCCGATTTCGAACCCATCCTCGTGGAGTCGCTTGATCTACTCCCACGTCAGGTAGTCCGTATTGTTCGTGGCAAAGTCCCATCCCTCGGCCAGGAAGAATGTGGCCCCGAACCTGTGTTTTGCGAGCAATGGTCGGGCGACGGTGAAATGCGACTTACTCGCATCGTCGAAGGTCAGAACGACGAGCTTATCGGGAATCGGTTCCAGTGCCGGGGCCTGAGCAGCCAAGGTAAGGAGAAGGCAGAGTCCGACAACCAGTCGTGTCATGGGGCACCAGAGCAGATAGACAAGTGGGGAGTGTAGAGACTATAGCGAGATCCACCTTCAACTCCATCCGGTGATCGCATATGGGCATTCGCAGTGCGCTCTTCGTTATCGCATTTCTGGACCTCGCGCTCTCGCACGTTACTCATGCTGGCGAGCCAAAGGCGTTTCCGGGCAACCCGACGCAATGGGAAGGGTGCGCCCGATACGACTTCAGAGTCGGCGATCTCGACGCGACTATTGTCCGACCGGAGAAGCCGCTGCCCGGCCGCCCGTGGGTGTGGCGGGGCGAGTTCTTCGGCGCGTTTGCCGACGCGGACGCTGCACTCGTAAAGACCGGCTGGCATCTCGCCTATGTGAAAGTGCCCGACCTGTTCGGTTCCCCGAAGGCAATCGGGAAGTGGGAGAAGTTCCACGAGGCGATGGTGACGGAATACGGGCTGAATGCGAAGCCGGGCTTGATCGGCTTGTCCCGCGGGGGGCTCTACTGCATGAACTGGACTGCGACACACCCGGAGCGGGCGCTGGCCATCTACCTCGACAACGCTGTCTGCGATTTCAAGAGCTGGCCGGGCGGACAACCGAAAAAGCTCGGCATTGGTAAGGGCTCGGACGGTGAGTGGAGAAAGCTGCTCGCAGCCTACGACTTCAAATCAAACGAAGATGCCGTTGCGTATCGGCGGAACCCCGTTGACAACCTGCTGCCACTCGCCAAGGCTAAGATCCCCATATTGCTTGTGTATGGTGACAAGGACACAATCGTGCCACACATGGAGAACTCGGAACTCGTCTACCTTCGATACAAGGAACTCGGCGGACCGATCGAGCGAATCGTGAAGGCGGGTCAAGACCATCACCCGCATGGTCTCAAGGACGTGACACCCGTCGTTAAGTTCTTCACAGATGCACTTGAAGCGACTAAGTGACGTTTCTGGACCCACCAAGGTATTTGTGGTGACATCACAAGATAGCCCTAACCCGTAGACTTGGGCTTTACTTTTGCTCCGACGCCACACTGATCGTAGGGCGGTGCGAGTGCGTCACGTCGAATCTTGATTCGTTCTCGATTGAGCAACACTTCACCAATGCGGCGTGTCTTCCGGGGGGCAACTTGCCGCAAAGTCGAACCGGCCATGCGAAAGCGATTCAAAGAACTGCCCCGTTGCGCAAGGAGGGAAACACATTCACGGGGGGCGAAATCCGACTGACCGACCTGACACTCTCCACACGGCCGTTGCCCGGTGGCCTTCCGGTCGCGGGATCGCCGATGGTCGCTGAGGACGCTGCCCTCCGCGAGTTGCAGTCCCGGCCGTTGTTCTCAACCGCGCCGCGTCGTCCAGGTCGACGCCGGAACCGACATGGTTCAGTGTGCCGGACGCGGACTCGGCCGATCGCGTCAATCCCCATGCAGTATCCGGGCAAGCGCACTAGTTCGGCTACAAGCTTCCGTACTTCCGTACACTGATCGCAAAACTCGCCCCCGTTGTCACGGTCAGGTGTACAAGAACTTGCCGTGAGCCACCCGAAACCCAATGCGAGTCTTTGAAGCAATCACAGGGCCGCTGTATAGTAATTATTCTTACGAATTATTGCTTAGTATGGCAGCATATACGATAGGTATCGTTGGTTTAGGTGCTGCGGCTCGCAGCATTCATCTGCCGGCTTATAGCAAGCTTCCGGAGCTTCGAGTCGTGGCCGGCGCGGACGCGAACGTAAACCCGCGGGAGTTCCGTTTTCCCGTTTTCCCCGATGTCGAGCGACTGCTGGTAGCGACTCAGCCTGACATCTTGGCGGTTGTGACGCCCCCAGAGAGACATTTCGAACACGCCAAGTTGGGCCTGGAAGCTGGGTGCCACGTTTTCTGCGAAAAGCCGTTCATGACCAACCTCGACGAGGCCGATGCGATCATCGCCTTGTCGCGCCAAACTGGTCGGATGGTCGTCGTCAACAACCAATACCGCTTCATGAACATCCACCGGGCCGTCAAGGAGCGGATTGGACAGCCCGATTTCGGCAATCTGCTCTTTCTGGACGCCCGCCAGACGTTCTACACGACGCCCAGTACGGAGGCGGGGTGGCGGGGCCAGGACGTGCGCAGAACTTGTAAGGAATTCGGAACCCACATCTTCGATCTGTGCCGTTTCTTCTTTGCCGAAGACCCGATCTCGATATTCGCCCGAATGCCGAAGGGCGATCGGCCGAATGGACCCGATTATTTGACTCTCGTGCAGTTGGAGTTCTCGGGCGACCGGGTCGCCCAGATCACCCTGGACCGACTTTCTCGTGGACCCCACGACTACCTCACGATTCGTCTGGACGGCAGCGCGGGTTATCTCGAATCACACCTGGGCGGGGGATTAGTTCTCAGTACCGGTATCCGCGGCGGAAAGCGGGTCCCGTTCGTTAAGTTCGATGCTTCAATGGGGGGGCGGACTTTGCAGTTTCAGGGCGAGCGGTCGCGGAAAATCGCCTCGGACCCCATCGACGTGTTCGCTCACGCCACGAGCCAACTGCTGCGGGCATTTCTCGACGGGTTGGACCGCGGCGAAACGCCTCCATGCGCCGCGGCCGACAACCGCAAGACGCTCGCGCTCATGCTACGGGCGTACGAATCCAGTGAACTGCGGCGGCCTATCATGCTGGACGCCGCCTCGGGCTGATAGGAGGACCATGCCCGCATTGCGCGTCGCGATCGTTGGGGCCGGCCTGATGGGCCAATGGCACGCCCGTTACGCGGACCGATCCGGGGGCACGGTCACCGCCATTATCGACCCGGATCCCGCTGCCGCCGCCGAGTTACGGCAACGCTTCCCCGCAGCGACCGTCTTCCGGCATGTCGCTGACGGACTGGCCGCCAACAACTTCGACATTGCCCACGTCTGCACGCCACTTGCCAGTCACGCCGCCCTCGCGGCAGAACTCCTGTGCGCTCGGCGTCATGTGCTTGCCGAAAAGCCGCTGACTCCCTCCACGGCCGAGGCCCGCGACCTACTGTCGCACGCCGCCGGCCACGGTGTCCGGTTGAACCCCGTCCATCAGTTCCGCTTTCAGGACGGCTTTCGCCGCGTATGCCACGATCTTGGGCGCTTCGGGGAACTGACCCGCGTCACCTTCCGCACTTGCACCGCCGGGGGCGACGGACGTAGCGCAGCCGACCGCCGCTGCGTCCTCCAGGAAATCGCCCCCCATCCGCTGTCCCTCGTCCGCGCCTTGCGCGGTGCCGGAGCATCCCGGTTGAACTGGGAGGTGCGGGAGTTCACCGCGGATGAGTTATCCTTTGCCGCGTTCGACCGCGGCACCTCGTACGAAGCCTTGATCAGCCTACGGGGACGGCCCATCCGCAACGACCTGATCCTGCTCGGTACGCGCGCGTCAGCTCTTGTGGACCTGTTTCACGGCTACGCGGTCGTCGAGTCGGGATTGGGTGGTCGGTTGGCCAAGGCGACCCGTCCATTCCGGTTCGGGACCGGTTTGCTGGCAGCTGCTAGCTTGAATCTCCTCAAGCGAGTAGCGAGGCGGGAGCCGGCCTACCCCGGCTTGCGAACTCTAATTCGCGAATTCTACCGAGCAGTTCGCGACCGCGGACCGGTACCCGTCGCCGACGAGGAGATCATCGAGGTTGCCGACTTCGTCGAACGGTTGGGGCGGCATCCGGGTTTAATCGCCTAACGGCTGAACCGTCGGAGCGTCCGACCCACGCCGCGGGCGCGAAGGTACCACTGTCCCCGGCTGGTGCCGTACCACTCGCACACCATGGGTGGTCGGAAGTAGTACATGTCCACCCGGGGCAATCGGTAGCGGTCATCGACCGGGCACGCCGCCCGTAGTCGAACGCCGCACGCGGCGCGAAAGTGATCTCGCACGAGCGCCTCACCCGCCGGGTCGGGGAGACGTCCGTAGGGGTAGGCAAAGGTCCGAACTGGACCGCCGAGGGCGTCCTCCAGGGCATGTTTCGCATTGACCAGCTCGGCCCGAACTTCGGCCGGCCCAAGGGCGTCCAACGGTGGGTGTGTCGCCGTATGGTGCCCCACTTCCATTCCTGCGGCGACGCAGTCGCGCAAACGGGCCGCCGTCAACAGCGGCAGGCGTGGCACACCGGGCGGTTGCGACGGCCAGTCGTTGTGCCGGCCGGCGTAGGCTTGAACCGCGAATATGGTCGCGCCAAAGCCGAGTTCCGCCAAGACCGGCAGGGCGTGGTCCGACAGATTGGCGAAGCCGTCGTCAAAGGTCACGGCTACGACCCGGTTGGTAGCATCCGCCTTCCCGTCCCAGACGTCTAACAGGTGGCTGAGGGTCACCCCCGAATATCCGCGCCGTGCGAGGGCGGTCATCTGCCGGCGGAATGTGGCCGGGGGGACGGAGATCACCGACCCCGAGTCGTCGATCGAGTGATAGGTTAGGATCGACACACGCACCTCGTCCGCACCAGCGGTTGCCTCAAGCACGGGTTGCCGCCCCCTCGGCTTCCCGCCGGCAGATCACCTGCAACATCGGGCCAACCGCCAACAGGCCATGACGGATCCCCGGCCAGTCCTTGACCGTGTGGTAGGCGCGGATCAGGAACCGCTCGCGGGCGGAAAGCCCTTTCTGCTCTTCCGCATTGAAAGTTGGCAACGTGATCCGGCAGCGTCCGAAGGGCGTCCGGCGGACCATCCGGCGAAGCTCGAACGACGATAGAAGCCGGATGTGGTCGTACTGCACGCCG
Organism: Gemmataceae bacterium; assembly: GCA_046350275.1. Lineage (GTDB taxonomy): Bacteria > Planctomycetota > Planctomycetia > Gemmatales > Gemmataceae > JAXMAS01. The sequence goes on along the minus strand of JAXMAS010000011.1, from coordinate 217,992 downwards.
CGGACCAGGCGGACATACGTCTTGGCCCATCGCCGTGGCAGCCAGCCGAGGCCCCACACGCGGACGTGCGGGTCGCGCGTCAGGCTGAGGCGGTTCGGCGTGGCCGCGTAAAATGCGCCCCCCGGCCGGAGGGCGCGGTGCGCCTCGCGGATCAGGTCTTCCTGGCGTTCGGTATGTTCGATCACGTCGCTGGCGACCTCCAGATCGAACTGTTGGTCCGCGAACGGCAGGTATTCGGCACAACAGCACACGAGCTGGGCCGCGATGCCAAGTTCGTCGTGCCGCTTCTTGGCGGCGATCAGCCAGCGGAACGCTATGTCGATGCCGACGACGAGACCGAACCGCTCCGCGGCCGCGGCCAGGAACCCGCCTGTGCCGCAGCCGACCTCAAGGACGGCCCGATCCCGCCCAAAAGGGATGCTCGGTTCGCCGGCCCGAATGCTGTCGAGCGAACGCCGCCCCCGGTCGACGGCCGAGAGAACGTGACGGACGAACCGCCGGGCCAGGTCGGGCGGGGTGTTGGGGGTGATCGACCAGTAGTACTCGACCAACCCCTGAAAGTCCACGCTCGGGTAACGATCCATCAGCCGCCGGGCCTTCTCCCAATCATCCTGAATGCTGATGTACGGGTCGGGGAAGACCCGGAAGTCCGGAATGCCGAGGACGATCGGATAGGTCTTGCCGCACGGCGGACATACATACCTGTCCGCGGCGCGGTCCAGCGGCCCCTTGCACAGCGGGCAGCAATAGTCGAGAAACGTCGGCCACAGGGCGTCGGCCGCGTGGGACGGGTTAGCCGACATGGATCGTCTCCGAAGGCCTAGAGGGCACTGGAGCTAGGCCAATAAAGACTTAGCATATTTGGGTCCGGCATCGCGCCGCACCGCCGGTAGAAGGTAACCGCACACTTCGCCCAGTGACCAAGCGATCAGAAAGCAGGCTAGCACGGGTGCGGTCATGCAGAAGCGGACCCGATACTGCCCCGCCCAGACGACCCGGGCGGCGATCTTCGCGAAGAACCACAGCGGCAGGAGGGGTGCCGCCGCCAACGCCAAGGCCCGGAACCAACCACCGTGCGCCAGGGCCCGCGTCCGGCCGAACACGACACCGTGCCGGAACCGCTGCCACAGGAAGCCGCGAAACCCGAACGATGCATTCTGACGGACGCGGGCTGCCGGCACGTGGAGTAACTTCGCTCCATGCTCGCGCAACCGGCGGTGGACGTCCGGCTCCCAGAACCCATCCCGCCAAAAGTCTGCGTGGGCCACCAGGGCCTCCCGCTTGTAGGAGGCGTTGTCGCCCGGGATGTCGTCCACGTTTCGCTTCGGCTCAACGCCCAGGTAGGCGTTGTAACGGAGCAGGTAGGTGGCCCAGTTGACCGCGCCGGCGGCCGGCGGATCGATGGGGCCGCCGACGGCCGCGGCGTCCGAGTGGACATGGGCGGCGCGGATGGCCCTCGCCCAGCCGGTAACCGGGGTGAAATGGGCCGTGGTGATCGCCACGGCGTCGCCTCGCGCTGCGCCCAGTCCCAGCGCCCATAGCTTCGGGGTTAATGCCCCGGCCGGGCCGTTGAGCCAGACGACCCACGGAAAGCGGGCCGCTAGGCTCTCGGGGATCGCCACGTTGGCGACGACCAAAACCTCCGCCAACTCGCCCCTCTGCCCGGCGAGGGCCATTAAGCAGTCAGCCAGTCCGGAGGCGTCTCGCCAGACAGCCACGACGACCGACAAAGTCGGCTCAGGCAACGGAGCCCCTCCCCTGTCGGCGGGGCGATGACAGCCCGACACTCGCCAGAATGGCCAGGATCGGCATGAGCGGTACGCGGAAGCGGGCGTAGGCTTCCGGCCCGGAAAGGGCGGCGAAGTACACGACAGCCAGCCCTAACAAGAGAACCCCCGGCCACTCGGGTCGGCGCAACCCGACCGCCAGCCCGACCAGCGCTGCGGGGAACAAGAACAGTAAGACAGCCGACTCGGCGACGAATTGCACCGTGGACGACAAGCCGATTCGGGCGGGCGGGTCGTCCTGGGGCGCGAACATCCGAGCCACCCCTTCCGCATGAACCAGGAGGTACGTACCGGGAGCCGCTCGGACGATCTCGCGGCCCCACGTTTCCATCAGCGCGTCCGCCTGATGCGAGTCTAGCCTGTCGCGGGCGACGGCCGTTTCGAGCCGCTCGCGCAGCCGCTCACGTGCGTCGTCCAGGCTGATGCCCTGCTCGGCTGCGATGACCGGAGCGGCGCGGTGGTAGTAAAGGTTGATTCCCTGGACAGTCGCCAACACCGGCCGACCTGTGATCGCCCAGTTGCGAGCTACCCACGGGGCGACGATTCCCAACACGATTCCTCCGAGTGCCACAAGGTGAACGAGCGGCCGCCACGACCGGACGTGCATCGCCACCACCATCGGTAGCGCGGTGAGGACAAATGGCCACAAGACGGCAATCGGCCGGCACAAGATCGCCAACCCCGTGAGTGCCGCCGCGGCGGCCGCCCAAACGGTGCGCGGAGACCGCAGGTAGGCCAACCACACGGTCAGGGAGCCGGTGAACAGCAGTGTGAACAACGTCTCGGAAAGCAGGTGCGTCGCGTACCGGATCGATAGTGGGTCGAAGGCCACCAGAGTCGCGGCCAGGGGAGCGGAATCACAGGAGAGCAGGCGGCATGCCCGGTAGACGAGAGCGACCGTCATCGCGGCGAGGACGGCCTGGACCACGACCGGCACTGCCGGGTTGTGACCGACCAGCCGGTAGCATACGGCCACAAACAGGGGATAGACGGGCGTCCGCGTCAGGTCGGCGACTCCCGGCGGGTCGGCCAACGAGAACGATCCGTGCGCGGCCAGGTTCCAGCCGAGTCGGTCGTACTCCAGTGCGTCTGGCGGTATCGCCAGCCGTCGGAGCCTTCGGCGGCGGCTGAGTACCCGAGGCGCCAGCAGCGCCATCACGGGTAAGGCCCAAGCGAGAGTTCGCTCCTTCATCCGTCGTCCCTTCGGCGCGGCAACATCCTACCTCGCTCGGTACAGACCGGCTGCGCCGCCTGGGCGATGCGAACTGCTTCCAGGCCGTCCCGCCCGGTGATCGGCGGCGGAACACCGGCGCGGAGGGCGTCGGCCCACGCCGTCATCTCGCGGAAGAGCGTCAGATGCAGGCCCCACTGCCAGCCGCGAATCCGCTCCTTCAACTGGTACGTCGGGAACAGATAGCGGCGGGTGGAAACCTTCCCGCCGGCCATCCGCCGTCCGTGCATCAAGTGCATAGGTGGGTAGCCGAAGCGGACGTACCCGTGCGTCCCGTACACCTCGACCCGGTAGCCGTAGCCGCGCCATTCTGCCCACGTTGAGTGGAGCGTGGCGACGCGGCCGTCGGCGTTCCGCATCAACACGAATCCGTTGTCCTCGCAACCGGGGATATCCAGCATGTGGTTACTGGAATAGCCGACCACGTCCCGAACGTCGCCCAGGAACCATCGGCACATGTCGATGACGTGGATCCCGTTGTCCATGAGCGAGCCGCCGCCGGACATCGCGGGGTCGCGCATCCAGTTATTCGGAATGCCGTCCGCCGCCGAATAGCCGTGAAAGGCTCGGACGTGGTCCAACTCGCCGATGGCCCCATCGTCCACCAGCCGTCGGGCCAACTGAGCAGCCTCTAGGTAACGGAGGTTGAAGCCGGTGGCAAGCGACGCGCCGGATTCGTCCGCCGCCCGGACCAGCGACTCACATGCCGCAACGGAGGTCGCCAGCGGCTTCTCGCACAGCAGGTGCTTACCTGCCCGCAGGCACGCGACACCGAGCGGTTCGTGCAACCCAGGCGGCGCGCTGATGATCACCGCGTCGAGGTCCGGCGCGGCGACGAGCGCCCGACCGTCGCCATAGGCGGTAACGCCCGGCCGCTCGCGGGTGAGCTTGGCGAGTGCTTCCGGCACGGGGTCGGCGACGGCCGCCAGCCGCAGGCCGGGCGTCCGATCCACGGCATCGGCCCGAAACCGGCCGATCATTCCCGCACCGACCAGCCCGATGGCAATCGGTTTCGACGGCTCAACGGTTCGGGCCATCGTTTCCTCCATGTTGTGGTAACGGATCGCGACCCGTCATTCGTGTGACGTGCTCGGACTGGATGCCTGCAATGACGTCCAGGTAACAATTCAGATGGACGTCGCAGGTCCACGACGCGTCCGCGAACAGCCGGCCCCGCCGACCCAGTTCGTCGCGCAGCCCCGGCACCGTCTGCAACCGCTCAAGAGCGTCGCGGCACTCGTCCGGCGTGGCATAGGTGAACCCGGCGCCGCTCTCGTCGATTAACTCGGTCAGCGCCCCGATCCGTCGCACCACGGCCGGTGTGCCGTGGGCCAACGATTCGGCGACGGTCAGGCCGAACGTCTCGTAGCAGAGTGACGGTGCCAGCAGGGCGATCGCCTGCCGGTACAGGCCGGACAGGATGTCGGGGTGAACTGCGCCCAAGAACTGGACGTGCGGCAGCCCATTGGCCATTTGCCGCAACTCCGCCGCGTAGCCGCCCGAGCCGGCGATGACCAAGTCAGCCGCACGGTAGTCGCGGAACAAGGCGATCAGGTCCTGGACGCCCTTGAGCTTCTCGAGCCGGCCGACGCAGAGGAAGAACGGCCGCGGCCGCGCGGGGCAGTCTGCGGCTGCGCGCGGTGGCGGGACGAAGTGCGGAAGCACCGCCATCGGCATGTCTAGCCCGTCCGCGCGGTGGCGCTCCAGGGCGAACCGACTAGGCATTAAGAGCTGATCGACGTGTCGCAAGCAGCGGTGTAGCAGCCCCGTGTAGCGCCACCACTGGACCGGCCGGCGGGCGTGCAGGGTGCAGCGCACACAGCGCCGCCGGTCACACGCCTCGCGGTCGAAGGCGAACAGCACATGCGTTGGGCAGACAAGCCAGTACTCGTGGGCGGTGTACAGCTTGACTGCCCGGCCGTAGCGCAACACGCCGGGGCCGCCCAGGAGCGAAACGTTGTGGTAGTGGATGACATCGTAACCGCCGCCGTTGAGTATCGTGCGCAATCGACGGCCGTACAGGGCGGGGCTGCCGAGCTGGTGGGCTGCCAGGAGCGGTAGTGTCCGCCGCGGCGATTCAAGGACGTGGCGGCGGACATTCGGGTGTTGGTCGAAGGCAACCTCCGGATCGGCCGGGTGGAGCGCTCGGTAGGCATCCGCGGAATGAACGACGTCAACCCGATGACCGCGCTGGGCCAGCGCTTCGGCCAGGCGGTACACGAACACGCCGTCCCCGCCGAAGTGGTACGGCGGGTAGAAGGTCGTCACCAGGCAGAACTTAAGCGGTTCGCCGGGCACGCGGGGCCATCTCCTCGAACAGTTCCATGGCTTGCCGGGCGGCGGTGCGCCAGGAGTAATTCGCGGCCCGCTCCAACCCCAGGCGGCGCAACTCGACCCGCAGCGACGAATCCGATAACAGCCGAATGACGCATCCGGCAATCGCCGCTGGGTCGGCTGGGTCGAACAACAGGCCAGCTCCGCCCAGCACTTCGGGCAGCGAACCACGCCGGCTGGCCGCCACCGGCAGTCCACAGGCCATTGCCTCGACCACCGGTAGCCCGAAGCCTTCAGCGAAGGACGGCAGCACCAGCATCGTCGCCGCGCTGTACAGGGCAGCCAAGTCGTCTTCGGGCACAAAGCCGGTGAAGCTGACGCGGTCGGTCAGCGCCAGCTCGCGGAACAAGCCGGTCAATTCGCGATAGCAGCTGAGGAAGCTGTCGCTACGGTATTCGCCGACCAGAACCAGGTGCCACGGCCCGGCCGCCGGCGGCATGGCGGCCAGGGCACGGGCCAGGCCCTGGAGGTTTTTGTGCGGGCTGATGCCGCCCACGTACAGAATGAGCGGCGTGTCGGCAGGTAGGCCGTACCGTCGCCGGGCATCGGCAACGCGTCGAGAGTCGTCGAGCGGGGCGATGCCATCGCCGGGGCCTTCGGTGATAACACGGATCTTCTCTTCGGGGTACCCGAATGCTGCCGCCACCTGCCGGCGGGCGTCCTGGGACACAGTCGCCAGGACGGACGCCTGCCGCCGTGCCAGCCAAGTCTTCCACGCCCAGAACAGTCGCGCACGGCGGCCTGCGAAGATCAAACCCGGATGCTGCTCGGCGATGGCGTCGTGGAAGACGATTAGGCACGGGGTTCGACCCAAAAGCGGGTAGTACGAGTAGACAGCCGGGAACAAGAAGGCGTCGGCGCGGACGGCCGCGGCCGCCCGCCCCAACCGGAGCAAGTCGCCCACGCCGCGGGAGCTGGCCGCCGACGCAGCGTGCGTCATCTGCTGCCGTGTCGCGACCGGGACGATGGCGGCCCCGGGCGGGAAGTTGCTTTGCTCGGCCGTGGGCCGGTCGGCCACGAGGACGAACTCGTGTTCGGGGTACTGTCGCACCAGCGTGGTGACGAGTTCGCGGGTGTAGCGGCCGAACCCGCGGCAGTTGGACCAGCAACAGGCGTCGATCCCGATCCGCACGTCACGCCCTCTGCCTTGCCGGTGACCAGTAGCTGACCGCCTCGCCGGCACCCCAGGCCGACAGCAAAATCACGAGGAAAGCGAAGCTGGCTGCTGTTGCGGGCAGGCGGCGTGGCCGGCGGGCCGCCACCACCCGGATGATTCGCGCCAACATGACCGCCGGGATCAGCGGGGCAGCCAAGGCCAACAGCACACGGCAGCCCGCGCCGACCCGTTCCGTGCGAAAGCGCCCGTACCACCGCCCCCCGCCGAACAGGTGCGCGACGGCAGCCGGCAGGGACATTTGTAGCGTCGTGTGCACTTCAGCCTCGGGGACCATTCGACACCGGTATCCGGCGGCGCATAGCGCGTCGAGGACCAGCGGGTCGTGGAACTCGTCCTCCCAAAGCGCCCGGCATTGCCGCAAGGCGTCCCCGGCGTAGGCGACGTTCACCCCGGAAACATATGTGGTCGGGCGTTCGCCGAGCGGCGGCATGAAGCTGGCGTACTCGCTCAGGTACAGCGCCCAAAGGTAAACGCCCCGCGGGTGGCCACTCGCGACCGGCCCGCCCAACACCCACCGACCAGTGGCCGTAGCCCGCCGCAGTCCGCCGACCCAGGTCGGTGCCAGGGCGCAGTGATCTTCGGAGAGGCCGACAAGTCGACCGCGGGCCTGGGACAGCCCAAGACTGCGCAATCGGAACACGCCACTGTCGGCGGGGGCGAACACGAACTGCACGCCAGGAAACTGTTGCCGCAGCGGCTCGACCTCGGCTGCCGGCCTGTCGGTCGCGACGATGATCTCGACCCCGTCGGCCTGTCCAACGAGGCTTTCCAGGCAGCGGCCCAGCGCGGCCGCGCCACTGAAGGCGGCAATCACGACGGACATTTCGGGGGGCGGTTCAGTACTCATGCGGCCATCACTCGACGCGAGCCAGGCTGCGGCCCGGCCCCGCCACCGCCCCGACCGCCTCGCCCCACGCCCACACGGCCAAGAACGCCGCCAGCGCCGGCAGGGTCGGCAGCAGCGTGCGGATACGGCCCTTCCGCCAGACCTCGCGGCCAATCCGCGCCAGCAGCAACCCCGGCAGCAGGGCGGTCGAGGCCGCGTAGGCCCCGCGCTTCCAGGTCGGTGCCCCTGCGAGGCGCATGCCGGCGAACGACCTCGAGTAGTGGTAGCGCTGGCTCAGGAAGTACCAGAACCCGAACTCCTTCTTGTGGACGATCTCCATGCCAGGGTCCAGGACGAATTCCTCGCCGAACTCTCGGAGTCGGCGGTGCAGGAACGACTCCCACACCTCCGCGCCGATCTCGGGCCCGAGCCGGTCGAGCAGTCGGCGGTCGTAGGCAGTGTTGTTCCCGGGCGTGTCGGCCACGCGGCCGGTCGGCATCGGGGGCATTGAGCCGGCGTACTCGCAGAAGAACACCGCCCAATCAGTCACGCGCCAGGTCGCGCCGTTGGCGACTGCCCCGCCCACGATCCGGAGACCGGCTTCGTGGGCCTTCCAGATCGTCTCGACCCATCGCGGCGGGGCGAGGCAGTGGTCCTCCGTGACGGCCACCATCTGCCCGCGGGCCTGGCGGATTCCGATTGCCCGGAGGGCCGGGATCGACGGCCGACCGGCCACGGGGATCAGCCGGATCGGCGGATCCGGGAAGCGGCGGCGGAACTCCGCCCGCGTGCGTTCCTCACACCGGTCCACGACCAGCACCTCGAACGGGACACCGCCCTCCTGACGCAACAGGGCGTCCAGGCATTCACCCAAGCAGGGAAAACCGTTGACCGACGCGATGACCACGGACACGGACGGCTCGGCCGACCGGGCCGGCTCTGTGGCCCGGGTCCACGAGGCTTCGGCGATGGACTCGATCACCCGCGTTCTCCTCGAGCGTCAGTTCCCAAGCACCTCGGCCGCCGCCACGCCTGCCCGGTCGGGCGGCCCCGGCCGATCCGATCCGCCATCCGTCCGTGCCGGGAAAATGCGGTCGCGGGCCCGCAAGGCCGGCCACTCGATGAGCTTCCCAAGTAGTACTCCCACCGCGGTCGCCAACACCACGTAAAGTGCCATGACCACGGCCCACTGGACGGCTCCCGGCAGGTCGGACAGCGGCGGTTCACGCACCATCCGCAAAAGCGGCACGCGGGCCAGGGCGATGTGCCACAGATAGATGGAATAACTGTAGTACCCGACGTAGGCGATTGCACGGGCTGGGGCGAGGTCGAAGAACCGGCCCCCGGTCCCGCCCGACAATGGAGTGGACACGGCGGCGAACAGCAGACAACCGTACCCGATGTAAAGGAGCGTGAACCCCGCCGTCACGACGAACGCATTGTTCTCGTCGAGCAGCAGCGCGGGTGCGAGGCACACCAGGCCGGCAATGGCGAATAGGGTCCGGCGCCTCGCCAGCGGTGCGAGGGCTGCAGCGCGGTAATGATAGCAATAGGCCAGCAACACGCCTGCGAGCAGGCTGTCCATCCGCAGGTGAGTGGGCCACCGGACCGCGATCCCGCCCGACCGGGTCGCGGCGTAGACCGCGACGCGCAGGCCCAAGCAGGCGATCATGCTGGCGACGGCGACCGCAGGGAACCCTGGCACCGAATCCGCCGGCCGCCGGCCGCTCCGCGCCAGCAGCCACAGGACCAGGGGCAAGGCCAGGTAGAAGTGTTCTTCGACGCTCAGGCTCCAGGTGTGGGCCAGCAGCATCTCAGTCCCGGACGCGAGGTAGTTTTGCACGTGCAGGTAGTTCGGCAGGACTACCCGGAACGCCTCAGGGGCCGGCCGCGAAACCAGGAATGTCAGCAAGATCGCGGTGACGTAAACGTAGTAGGCCGGCCAGATCTTGAACCCGCGGCGGACCAGGAACCGCCGCACGTCGAGATCCCCGTGGGCGCGCAGTTCCTTGAACAAGAGTCCGCCGATGAGGAATCCGCTCAGCACGAAGAACAGGTCGACGCCCGACCAGCCCAGGCGGTACCAGGCCTGGGCCGGCCGGTACAGGATGCCGGCCCCGTAGGGCGACAGCACGCTGTGACGGCCGAGGACCAACAGGATCGCCACTCCGCGGAGGAAGTCGATTTGGATCGACCGGCCGCTCGCCCATGCCTGCGACGAGGCGGCGGTCGCATCGGCGAGCGGGATCGGGCATGGCGCAGTGGTCAACTGCATATGGCCTCTCGGGCGAACCCGGCTGAATGTTCGCGATACCAGGCGACCGTTCGCGCCAGGCCGTCTTCCAGGCTGGTCGTGGCCGTCCAGTCCAGGAGACGTTCGGCCTTTGCGGGGTTGCATACCAAGTGCTGAATCTCGGTGCGCCGCGCGGCGACGGCCCCGACGTGCAGGTCGATCGCGCCGGCCAGCCGCACGACGGCCTGCGCGACGTCGAGGACACGGGATTCCACCCCCGAGCCGACGTTAATGATCTGACCACCCGCTTCCGGCGTCACAGCGGCTCGGAGCAGCGCCTCCACCGCGTCCCCGACGAACACATAGTCACGCCTCTGGTCCCCAGCCGTCATCGCGAAGCCGCGCCCTTCCAGGCAGTGATGGATGAGGGCCGGGATCAAGAACGACGGGGCCTGGGAAGGCCCATAAGTCAAGGCGAGACGCAGGGTCACGATGGGAAGGCCCAAGCTCCGCCCGAGCATCTGGCAAAAGTGGGTGGCCGCCACCTGGCTCGCCGAGTACGGCGACACCGGGCTTTCGCGCTGGTCTTCGTCGTACGGGACCGGCCCTTGGCCGTACTCCTCCAGCCCTCCCACCCGAACCACGACCGGCGGCGAACCGCCGGCATCGTGGATGGCCTGCAACAGGTTCAGGACATTGCCCAAATTCGCGTCGACGCTTTGGTCGAGCCGCTCCCAGCCGTCGAAATGACGCCCCGCGGAATCCCCCGCCAGGTGGAAGACGACCTGGGGCCGCGACCCCGCGACGCACGCCCGGACTGCCGGCCGGTCGGCAAGGTCGGCGGCCCACAAAGTCACGCGCCCGCCCAGGTCGGCGATCCGCCCCGGCGGGCGGCCGGGTCGTGCCAACACGTGGACGCACGCCTCCTCCCGGACCAGCCGCCGAACCAGGTGCGAGCCGATGAACCCGGTCCCCCCAGTGACTAATACCCTCACGTGTGCCAGTTCCCTCGTCACGGTCCCTCCGATTACGCGACGACCTCGACCTCAGGCAGCGGGAGGATGAACCGCCCGCCCAGCGCCCGGTAGGCGGCCTGCTGCTCAAAGATCTCGGCACCGAAGTTCCAGGCGAGGACAAGAAGATAATCCGGTCGGTCGGCCGTCAGCCGTTCAACCGGATAGACGGGCAACCGTGATCCGGGGCTGTAAAGACCCTGCTTGAGTGGGTTCTTGTCGACGACGTAGTCCAGCAGGTCCGGCCCGATGCCGTAATAGTTCAGCAGGGTGTTTCCGCGGGCGGAAGCCCCGTAGGCCGCGATTCGCTTCCCCTGCCGCTTCAGATCCCACAGCAGGTCGAGCGTCCTGTCCCGATTCCGGTCGATGGACTCGCGGAACCGGTCGTAGGTCAGCCGGTCAAACAGGCCTGCCTCGCGCTCCCGCGCCAGGCAGGCTGCGACTTCCGGGCACGACGGAGTTGGGCCGCTCGCCGCCCGTCCGTACACACGCATCGAGCCGCCGTGGATGTCCAGCAGTTCGAGCGAGAATACCTCCATGTCGAAGTGGCGGAACAGCTCGACGAATGAGGTCAGGCTGAATGTCGACAGGTGCTCGTGGTAAATGGTGTCGAACTCGTTGCGGGCAAGACACGCCTGGAGGTGCGGCACTTCGACGACAAACGCCCCGCCTGGCTCCAGGATATCGACGACTCCGCGGACGAACGAGTGCAGGTCGTCGATGTGGTTAAATGTGTTCGTGGTCGCGACGACGCGGGCCGCGCCGTACTGCCGTCGGAGCCGTTGGGCCGTTTCCGGGGTGAAATAGTCGTTTACCACCTCCAGGCCTTTGCCGCGAGCGACCTCGGCGAGATTCGCCGCTGGCTCGACGCCGAGAGTACGGCCGCCACGGGCCTTCAGGTACGACAGCATTAGGCCATCGTTGCTGCCGACATCGATCGCTAGGGCGTCCGGGGCCCCCAGGAGGCGCTCCCACAGGGTGTCCGCCAACCCTGAAAAATGCTTGTGCAGAGTCGCGGACGCCGACGGGATATAGACGTAGTGCCGGAAGTAGTCGGGCGGAAGCTTGTACGGCACCTGGACCAGGCCACAGTCCAGGCAGGCCAGGGCGTCCAAGGACGCACTCGGCTCGGGGAGGTGCAGTCGCTCCGGGGCGACGAAGGCGTTTGCGGGCGGTTGAACGCCCATGGGGAGGAACATGTGGAGCCGGCCGCCGCGGCACGACCGGCACGCCGTCAGCGACCCCGTGAGCTGGGGCGCGTCGGCCCCGGCGTCCGGGGCTTTCCGGACGCGTGCCGTCGACCCGCTGCGAACTTGCAATGTTGTCATGACGTCACCTCGTTTGTTATTTTTGTCAGGTCACTGTTCCCACGGCCGGCGCGGCCGCGTTCACTTCCCGGTCCCCTTGGCCGTCGGCCACGCGGCGGAGGACGTCCAGCGTCCGCCGCGCGACATCGTCCCAGCGGTAGGCGGTGGCTCGCACGACGCTACGGCGGCTCATGTCGCGTCGGAGGTCATCGTCGGCGAGCACCGTCGCCATCGCGTCGGCCATCGACGGTGCGTCGGCCGTCTCGACCAGAATTCCCGCGCCGCCGGTGACCTCTCGCAGCGCCGGGCAGTCCGCCGCGACGACTGGCAGGCCACAGGCCATCGCCTCGACGGTCGTCATCGAGAACCCCTCGTAGAGCGAGGCGAACACGTACAGGTCCGCCGCGCCATAGACGGCTGCCAACTCGGAATGGTCCTTCACTCGTCCGTCCGTCTGGGTAAAGCTGTCGGCGATGCCCAGTTCGTCCGCCAGTCGGTCCAGCGGAAGTCCTTGGTGATTCGGGCCGAATAAAAGGAGCCGGTGGGGGCAGCCCGTTTGCTTCTTCAGCCGCGCGAACGCCTCCATGATCAAAGGAATGTTTCGTCGCTGCGACAACTTGCCGACGAACAGGACGTACGGCCGCTCGTCGCCCGTGTGCTTCCGCCGCGTTGCCAGGACGAGGGCCGGGTCGTCCAACGGTTGAAACGTCTCGTCGGCTCCCTGCGGGATGATCGCGATCTGCTCCTCAGGGATGCCATAATGTCGGGCGACGTCATCCTTCGTCGCCTGAGTCGGCACGATGACCATGTCGGCCTTGAGTGCGCTCTGCCGGTAGATCCCCTCGTAGGTGAACCGATACCACCACGGGTGGGCCCCCGGGCGCAACTCATTCACGCTGTGCGTGGCAACCACGCACGGGCCGCGGTGGTTAAGCGGCAGGGTGTAACTCGGCCCGAACAACACGTCTAACCCTTTGGCCGCCCGGCTCAGGATCAGGTTCTCCCAGAGCAGCCCCGTTAGCCGTGGCCGGAGGTGGTGGGTCTGGAACGGGCCCGTCAGCGCGTCGTCTCCCTTGGCCAATGGACTCCGGACGAACAACTCTACCCGGTCGTCCGACCCGACCATGCCCTGCCAGTGCTTGAGCAGGTACTCGATGTATCGCCCGACGCCGAGGCGCTGGCCTTCGAGCCGACGGGCGTTGATTCCTAACCTCACCGTTCGGTCCTCCTCGAAGTTCGGGTCACCGGCCGGGCTTCTCGGCGACGACGATGAAGGCCCCATACGGGTAGGCCAATCGCCCGCCGCGGGCCAACACTCGGCGGCAGGTGGCAAAGAACTCCTCCCGCAGCGCCCGCACCTGCTCCGGCCGCGCTGCCGCCAGCCGCTTGCGGGCTAGACTCGAGTAGGTCCGTTGCAGGTCCCAAAACTCTTCCGGCGAATCCAGCGAGGGCTGAAAGCCCACCCAGTGGGTTTGGACCCGCCTAAAGCCTGCCGTTCGGACCATGCGAACAACGACCTTGGGACGGCCGCGACGGCTCTGTGCGAGGTCCGTTTCCTCGGCCGCGTCCGAGGGCGGCAGATACTTGCGGACCAGGCCGTTGAGGTAATCGGGGGCCGACAAGTACCGGCCCCGCCAACCACATAAGGCGTCGAGGGCGCGGCCGAAGGCACGACGGACGCCGCTCACCGAACCGAGCGCCGGCCCACTGCCGAACCCCACAACCATCCGGCCGCCGGGCCGCAGGACACGTCCCATCTCGGCCAGGGCGGCCTCGGGATGCGGGAAGTGCATGAGGGCGAACAGCGAGACCACGGCATCAAACGTGCTGCGTGGTAGGTCGAGCGCCTCGGCGTCCATCTCACGGAACTGTGTACGGTCACCCAACCCGCCACTTTCGGCTTTGGCCGCCGCTCGCCGCAGCATCGGCTCCGACATATCCACGCCCAGAACGTGGCCGGGGGATGTCAGGGTCCGGGCGACGGCCAGGGCGACTACACCGGTCCCGCAGCCGACGTCGAGCACCCGGCCGAGTGGGGCCGGTTCGGCAAGCCGCACGATTCGTTCGGCCAGCGGTTGGGAGAAGCGGTCGGTGAACCGCTCGAACGGTACGACGACGGCGTCGTAGCTGCCAGCGTCGGCGGTTTTGAACAGTTGCGCGGTCGGCGACGGCGTCACGGCTAGTCTCTCCTGTTCGGGCGTCGGGTCACGGCTTCCGCCCGAAGAAATAGGCATGAAACCCATCCTGGGTCGCCGCCCGAAAGAGCCGCATTTCGGCGTCCCGGAGCCCGGCGTCGTCGAGAAGGCGGAAAACCGCGTCTGCCCGGTATTGACGGTAGATCATCATCCTCCGCCGCCCGAGACGGCGGAGGAGCCGCAACAGGCCGTTGCGAAACCGCGAGGCCAACAGCGACGCGGCGTGAACCCCATACACGGGCACCTGGAAGCACACGCTGCCGCCCGGTGTGAGGACGCGGCCGGCCTCCCGGAGGTACGCGGCGACGGGCCGATCCGAGTCGAAGTGCTGGAACACCTCGCAGGAAAAGACGGCGTCGCAGGAAGCGTCGGCCAGCGGGATGGCCGGCTCGACCGCCAGCGCCAGTGTGACGCGATCCGCGTCCGCTCCCAGCAACCGTCGGGCATTGGCCAATTGCTCGGGCGACACGTCCAGGGCCGTGACTCGGCCGAAGTGGGCTGCGAGCGGCCGCGTGATCCGCCCTGAGCCGCAGCCAATTTCCACGCAATGCTCGGCCCCGACACCGTACTGCCGCCACTGACGGTACACGTCGGCGAAGTACCGGCGGCCGGTTTCGAGGAACTCGGCGGGGGCCCACGGGGCCCGCCCGCCGACCTCTTTTCCGGGAACAGTCGCGACGGCATACATGGGGTCATGCTGCCCCCAGTACAGCCATTCGCGGTTCGACTGCAACTGCGCCATCGGGATGGCTCCCCGGGCAACGCCGATCGGGCCTCGCCGATCGATCACGTCGGCGACCAGCCAGCGGGGCGTCGGCCGACGTAGCGCGCCGACGGACCCTCCAGCAAATGAGCATTGTCTCGAACGCCGGAGCGCGGGCGGCCGGGCGGCGGAACGGCCGCCTCTCGGTCCGGCATCCCGTCGTGAAGGCGGGCCGACCGCCACGTCAGGATCAGGAGCAAGGCCTCACCGAGCAGGGTGCCCAGCGCCGCCCCCTCGATCCCCAACTCGGGGATCAGCGTGACCTTGAGTCCGACGTGCGCTGCCGCGCTGACCGCCACGAGGGTCAGGTCTGTGGTTTGCCGTCCCTGGGCCAACAGGACGTTCCGATAGTGGCCTGTCAACTCCTGGATGAGCAGGGTGACCAGCAGGAGTTGCAGGGATCGAGCCCCGGCTTGGAACGGCGATCCGAAGAGCGCTCCGAGCAACCCCGGCGAACAGGCGGCCAGCGCCGCCACGGCCGGGATTCCCACGCTCAACACGAACCGGAACGACGCATGCACCTCACGCTGTAGCGCCGCAGGGGAGTCCGATGCACTCCGCACGATCCGCGGGAACATGAGGACCAAGTACAGCGCCCCCAGCGACATGCCCACCAAGTAAAGCTTGTAAGCCGCCGAGTAGTAGCCAACCTCTGTCATCCCGACGTAAAAGCCTAGCATGACCAGGTCGGAGCCAACGGCCACCGCGCGGAGGAGTCGCGCCCCTCCGATCGGGGCGGACTGGGCCAAGATGGCTCGCCATTGCGTTCTCGGCAAAAGCGGTCCCGGCCGTGGAAAGGTCCGCCACACCCAGGCGATGAGTGCAGCTGCAATCAGCCCTTCGGCTAGCAACTGGGCCACGGGAACGACCCACAGCCCGCCCGCCAACGTCACGCCCGCCAGCAACAGGAGCAGGTAAAGTCCCTGCGTCCCCACGTCCGTCAGCGCCATCACGCGGACGTTTTGCAGCCCTTCGGCGACCCAGGTGAGTGTCACGGCAGTGGTCAGCAAGGACAGCCCAAAGACCGCGACCAGCCCGGCGACCGCCCGTAGCGACGGGACCGCGAGAGCGAGCGCAACGAGCGTCACATAAGTCGCGGTGCCCAGGGCCAGTCGGATGACGACGACCCTCCGGGCCAGGTCGCCCACAGCCGCAGCCCGACTCGCCACTGCGCGAACGGCGTACAGGTCCAACCCGCAGGTTCCAACCGTGACGGCGTAGGTCACGATCGACAGCACGAAACTGAGTTCCCCGAGGCCAGCGCTTCCGAACGCCCGGACGACGAGGACGGTGGCCGCGAACGCCATTCCGCGGGCGGCCACGTTGGCCCCGGCAAGCAGCAGGAAGCGGCCTATCAGAGGACGCATCGGCGGGATCGTCCTGGGTCCTAGTCCAAGGACCAGGTCACGGGCGGGCCACGGCGGCCGGCCTAGTGCGTGACATGGCGGTTGAGCATTCGGTGCAGGTCGACGCGAATCGTCCCCGGAGCGCGGTCCAGGGCCTGTCGGTTCTCGTACAGCCGCACGGCACCTTCCCGCAGCCGCCACCACCCGCGGATCGGAAACGCGCCGACCAGCGGGAAGTCGTCCGGGGATTCGCGCAGCAGCCGGTCGAGCAACTGCAGGTGGGTCGCGGTCACCGGCTCGGGGCACGGGAAGTCATCGACCAGCAGGTATTGAACCGGTACGTCCATCAGGTAGCGGCGCAGCTCGTCAGTCGTCTCGAACCGCGAATGGTAGCACGCCCCGGACCAACTGTCGCTGGCCAGCGCCTTGCTCGCCCGGAGGACGTAGCTCGTCCGGCCCTGGTCCAGCAACCGCCGCTCGACGATGACGGCTCCCTCACCGAGCGTGTTGGACGCAACGAGGACGACTGGACCGTCGTCGGCGACCGGAATCCGCTCGGCCGCGGCCCGGTAGCCCGCGACCAACGGCCGAAGGGGACGGGCATCGATGGCCAGCAGCAGTCCGCACCCGAACAGGGGAATGCCGCGCCCAATCCAAACGGAGCGAATCCGGGCCATCCGGACTACCGATTCGAAGCCGTACCAGGCCAGCAACAGTATTCCGGGAAGCGCCGGAAATAGATACCGCGGTTCACCCGTTATCGGGACCAACAGTTGGAACATCACGACCGCTAGGACCCACGCCAAGACAACCCGCAAGGTCAACGAATTACGTGCCTCCACGGCGGTGCGGGCGGGCCTTATTAGGCACAGAACGCCTCCGACGGCGGCAAGCACAAGGAGTGTGGAGTTTGCCAGCACCAGCAGTTGACCGGGCACGACCTGAAGGTTGCGCAACAGGTAACCGCGCGACAGCCCGTCGTCACTTCCGACGCCGGTCGCAAGTTGCAAGGTGAAGTAGTACCACGGCCCACAGACCACGCCCACAATCACCGCAGTCAGCCATAGCTTCGGCGTACGAAGCAGCCCGTACGCTCCGGTTGTCAATATCGCCAGTGGTGGAAGCAGCGCCAGCGCGAGGGCGTTGCCCTTTGTTAATACAGCTAGGCTTGCCAAACCGGCGAAACAGACAGCGTCGCGCAGCCGTCGCTCCGCCACGAAGTCCGCGAACGCCAGGACGGCCAATAGGCTGACGAGGGTCAGAGGTAGGTCCGCCATCACCAACGGTAACTCCCCGCGGACGGTCGTCAGCCCCAGAAACGTCACACCGATGAGCAGGCCGGACCACAGTCCGTATGCCGGCCGTACGCGGCGGGCGAGGACAACCGCAATGCCGGCGGCCGCTAGGGCGACGGCGGTGATCGCGGCCGAGACGCTTACCCCCGTGACCAGAAACACGCCGGCCAGCGCGATGTGGAACGCTGGGGGCCAGTGGCCGAACGCGACCTTAGGGTAGCGGCAATAGTACTCTTCTGCGAACGCCATCGGGGACGATCCGGGGGCGCTCACAATGTAATCGTGGATCATTGCGGCGGTTATGAAGTGGGCCGGCTCGTCCGGGTGGAAGGTCAACTCCCGACGAGTTCCGGCGCGCTGCCACAGCAGGGCGACAGCCACGACGGCCAGCACCCCAGGGACTAGACCGGCACCAAGTAACGCCCCAAGCCGCCGAGTCACCTGGTCTCCCCCTAGCGCGTCGCGGTGGTACGGGACATACGTTTGACGGGCGGCGCGGAAGCATCCGCGGCCTGGAGGCCGTCCCGAAAGTGGAACGCAACGCCGAGCGCAAAGGCGAAGCCGCAGTACGCGAAATACAGCACGTGCATTGGGATGACGAACACGGCGAACAGAAAGTAGCGTTCGTGCGCGAAGAACCGGTAGAGCCAGTGATTCAACACGACAATCGCGGCCAGGATGGTGAGTGGCACCAGCGCCCAAACGTGAAACAGGGCCGTCAGCAGGCCCACACTCCCTCCGGCCGCGATGACGCCGAACACCCGGACGACCGTCGGGATTCGCTGGCGATTCGACCAATAGTCGATCGCAATGACTCCGGCGACGAGGGCGATCGGCAGCAGTAGCAGACCGGGCACCAGCCAGGCGCCGACCAGAGCTGTCGCTAATAGGGCATAGGTGAGAACCACGCTCAGCCGTTGCGTCCACTTAAGGTTTAGGTCGTTAGGCATGTGCGACTGGGCTAGGATCAGACGTGTCCACGGCACGCCCCGGTACCATATGTCGGTCTTCAAGATGTTCCGCAACGTCCACCGCTTGAAGTGGGTGACCTGGATCGCCTTGTTGAGCCGGATCCGATATCCCGCCTGCCGCAGACGCACGCCGAACGCGATGTCTTCAATGCTTGGCCGGTCGAATGAGGCGTCGAAACCGCCGACCTGGCGAAATACGTCCGCCCGCACGGCCCCGCAGCCGGCCCAAAAAGTGGCGGCCTCCTCGCGGCTCGTTTGGTGGACGAAGTGGTGCAGCAGGTTGCGGTACTGGGACAGGACGTTGCCGGCGGCCGGCGACAAATCGTACGATCCGAAGACTGCGGCCGCCCACGGGGCATCCCAGAATGTCTGCAGGATGCGACCGAGCGTGTCCGGCTTGACGCCGACGTCGGCGTCGATGAACACCAGGTATTCGCCGCGGGCGACCGCCGCCCCGGCGTTTCGCGCCTCAGCCGGGCCGACGTTGGTCTCCAGCCGCACGACTTCGGCCCCCATCTCCTCGGCCGCCCGGGCGGTGCCGTCGGTGGAGGCGTCATCGACCACGATCAGTTCGTAGCGAACCCCGTGCGTATGGCTGAGCCAGGACAAAGCTTCGCGCAGATCGGTCTCGCAGTTTCTCGCGGGAATGATGACCGAGACGAGTGGGTCCGACAGGTCGTCGGCTGGTTGGCGGGCGGTGGGGGCGGTCATACACGGGTTCCATCGGTGTGGGCCAACGGGGAAGGTAGCAAGCGGGCGGGGCGACACTGCCGTGTCACGTCGTGGCGGCCGGGGCGGCGGTCGGCCGATCCGCAGTCTCGTGGTAACTCTGCTCGGTGTTGACCGACCAGATGTTGTCTTTGTCGATGCGACCGGCCACGATGTTGTCCACGGCGACCATGGCCGCCAGCATCGAGTGGTCCTGGTTGTTGTAACGGTGCATTCCGTTGCGGCCGATCAGAAACAGGTTGTCGATCCGGTCCAAGTACGCCCGGAGTTCGGCGAACCGGTCATAGGCACCGAAGTATGCGGGATACGCCTTCGGCACGCGTAGGACAGTGCCGTCGAGGACGTCCTGGCGGTCGATGATGTCGATCTTGGTGAGTTCCTCGGCCCCGAGGGTCAGAAGGGCTTGGTCGCTGAGCGCCCAGAGCGGGTCTGCCTCGTTGCAGAAGTATTCCAGCCCGAGCCATACCGTCTCAGGGTTGGCGACCAGGTGGGGGCTCCAGTTGTTGAAGATCTGGAGCCGGCCCAGCTTCACGTCCGGCTCCTGGATGTAGATCCAGTTGTCGCGGACCAACTGACCAACCTTGCCGTCCGGGTCTTTGATCTTCAACTTCCGGACCAAGAGGCCGACGGTCACAAAGTCGCGATAAACCAGGCCGTCGCTGACCTCGCGGATCGCCGGCGGAACGGTCGGGTCGATTCCGGCGACCAGGTGCTTGATTGGCATCGACGAGAACAGGTAGTCGCCCTCGTAGACCTGCCGCTCGCCCGTGTCTCGCAGCCGGACCTCAACGGCGCTCGCGTGCGACCCGTCGACAAAGATCTGGCACACTTCCGCGCCGGTGACGATCTGGCCGCCGCGTGCGCGGATCTTGTTTGCCACCTCCTGCCACATCTGACCGGGGCCGAACTTCGGGTACAAAAACCGCTCGATCAAGCTCGTCTCGCAGTCCTTCTGCCGGACGCCCGTCCGGAACGGGACCAGCCGCTTCAGCGCGTGGGCCAACACCGTCCGGATGCTCAGCCCCTTGATCCGTTGCGCGCCCCACTCGGCGCTGATCTGCTCGCATGGCAGTCCCCAAACCTTCTCCGTGTATGACTTGAAGAAGGTCCGGTACAGGACGTTGCCGAAGCGGTTGATGAAGAACTCTTCGAGATTCCGCTCCGGACGGATGGGGGCCACACACGACTTCAAATAACTGAGGACGATCCACGCCATCCGGACGAAGCCGAGGTTCAAGACCGTTCGCCGCCCCAAGCTCAAGGGGTAATCGAAGAACTTCCGCAGGTAATAGATGCGAGACTTGCGTTCGCGGATCAGCATGACCCGGTTGCAAGCCTGGGGGTCGGGCCCGCCGGCCACGGATCTTACGGTTCGGTTCTGCCGATGGTAGGTGATACGATGCTCCGACCCGACTTCCGCCTGGAGCGGGAGTACGGAGAGCCACCAATCCATCACCCGATCTGACTTGGAAAAGAAGCGGTGTCCGCCGATGTCGATTCGATTTCCCTTATACTCGACCGTCCTGGACAGGCCACCCATTTCCTCGCTCGCTTCAAGGACGACTGGACAGATGTCGGTCCGTTCGAGCAACTCCCAAGCCGCGGTCAGACCCGCCGGTCCCGCTCCGATGATGACGGCTACCTTTCCCTTCGCAGGTATCGGCGAACCGAGCTTGGCCCGGACCGCAACGCCAGATGAGGCGTAAACCAAATTGGCCATTGTGTTTATCGGCTTTCTTGTGGTAGTGCATCAATGCCGCCATTCCCGATCCCAACTGGGTACTCGCCAGTAAAGACCTGTGAAACATGCGGACGACCGCTCGACTGGGCCGGCGGCAACTGCGGACCGAAGAAAGCTGATTGGGTATCGGTATGACGAGAGTTGTATAGGCAATACATACGTAATGGCCGGCTCATGGATGGACACTGGGTTCTGCCTGCGACATAGACCAGCAAATCTCGGTTGGGAATACACCTGGCACTGCGAAAACAGCGTTGGAACGACTGCTCACGTTACCAGCAGTGGTTTCGAACCGGCGGGAATCTAGCTATGGGCGTCCGTCAAGCACCCTGGTTTTTTCACGACCAAACTGACATAGAAGCCGTCGAGATACACCAACGAACCGTTCGTTGGTAGTAACACGTATCGGGCATTATTTCGGAACTCACGGTAAGGCTGTCGAAAGGCACGTTTGATGCCATACGCAGAGACCACGGAATGGATCTGGTTACCATACGCAAATCATTGTCATTAATAATGTTGCAAAACCAGAATCTCGTGGAGGACACCAACAGATCGGCGGACTAGCTTGGATGCATGTAAGGCTGAGTTAACATTTGCTATCTCGCTTTACACTGGGCGCGCTACGATCCTGCACGGGGGACCGCGAAAGCGGCCTCCTGACTCGACATCGCGGAGATGCGTTCAGCTGTCGGATGCGGATTGTCAGCGTTTTTTTCGGCGTGGCGGCGGCCCTCGGGCCGCGCCTCCTCAAGAACGCTGATCGAAGGTGACTCGTACTCCAACCGCTCGGCGACCTCTCGCCGTCGCCTGGGAGTCGGTCGGACAGGTTACAGAAGATGCCTCAGTGCGATCGCCGCGACGTGACAAGGAGATCTGAAATGGTAGCGTCGCAAAACGACGTTGGGCCACGAATCATGGCCCGTGAATTCAACAACAGCGGAGAGTGTGGGATTCGAACCCACGATACGCTTTTGGCGTATACGGCATTTCCAGTGCCGCGCCTTCGACCACTCGGCCAACTCTCCAATGCCTCGCACGACGTCATGGAACGGTTAGTCGTGTCGCAATGCTTCTGACGGTCCTTTTCTCCGATCCAATTCTCTTGGCACCTAGTCCGCTTTCGCAGGGGTGACTGTGTGCCCGTTCGCTAACCTTCGCTAGTCAACTACTGATGCTGATCGTACCGCGATGGCCCATATTCGGCAAGAAACACTGTCCGCGATAAGGACGGTACGCATCGGCTTGATGTTCGCGGTGTACGGGGTACATTGACCGCGCCCCGGTGCCATCCGCGTGAATGCCATGCCCCTTTGGCGTCGGCGTGCTCGCCTTGCTGTTCTTCGTCTGGTGCGCCCTGGGACTTCGATCGAACGCCGCCGGCGATGCATCGGACCACTACGTCGATGACGATTCGTGCGACTGGAAGGAATTGGTGTCTGGCAACTTCGTGAACCAGGTGCAGCGAGAATCGAGGGCGATTGTCAGTTTGAACGTACTGGGCTGTGCCTGAGCCATGTCTCGCTTTTAGCTGGTGCGGTGGGCCGATTGGCTAACTGGCAAATTCTCCCGGGGGCGAACGGACGTTCATAGCCGCTGGGGTGTGGCATCTGTAGCGACTGGTCGGCTATCGCGGGTTCTGTTAGCCTAAACGGTGCTGGCAAGTCGTCCGCGTACGCTGCGGGCGAGGTTCCTCGTCGGCCACGGACGGCACCGTCCATCGCGAACGCCTCATGCCCCACCGACGCGACTTACGATCATCCCTGAGATACCGTCTTCAGACGGTTACCGCTCTCATTGTCGCGCCGGTGCCAGCCCGGCAGTTCGAGTCACCCGGATACGCACCCCTGCGAAGGAATGACCATGGCCAAGAACTGGTGGACGAAGCTGGTCGGCCGTAATCACGTTCCGGTTCGCCGACCGGCCGCCGCTTTCCGACCGCAGCTCAACACCTTGGAAGACAAGGTCACCCCAACCCTCGTGCTCGGTACACTGACTGTCACACCCGATAACCCCGGCACCCCGGGATTCGTTAACGAAGGCGACACGGTCACACTCACGACGACGTATACGGCCGTCAACACCATTGGTGACGTGTCACTCACGATCAACTGGGGTGACGGGACAACAACCTCGACGCCTGTCGCGTTCGGCACGAACCTGCCGCTCACGGTCCAGCACCGGTATGTCAACAACATTCCGACCGGATCCCCTCAGGCTACCGAGACAATCACGGCCAATCTGAGCGATAGCGGACCGAGCGTGCTGCTCAATCCCGGCGCACCGCAAGCCGGCCGGTATTACGCCTACGATGTCGCGGGTCTCGACATCAATCTGGGCGATGCGTTCGCGGCACTCGGTGCCGCCAGTGGCGTCAGCCCGGTGTCGGCTCTCGACAACAACAGCACCAGCTCCGCAACTGTCACGACCGGAGGGTCGTTTACCTTCTACGGCAAGCAATACTCGGCCGTCAACCTCTCGAAGAACGGCTTGATCGCGTTCGATGGCACCAATACCTCTGGTAACAACGGGCCGCTCACCTCCACGACGCCGCCTGCGCTCATTGCACCGTTCTGGGACGATCTCGTCACTGGCGTGGGCGTCAACAGCCGCGTGTTTACGAAATCGCTGGACGTCACCGGCGACGGCGTGGCCGACTGGTTCATCATCGAATGGCACAACGTTCAACACTCACCGAGTTCCCCGAGTAGCGCCACCTTCCAGGCCCTTCTCCAACTCGGTACGGGAGCGACGGTCAACGGCGACGTCATCTTCAACTACGTCGATACCGACTTCGGCGACCCGGCGATCAACTATGGGGCCAGCGCGTCGGTCGGCATCAAGAGCGGCTTCACCGCCGGCCCGCCCGCTGTCGGCACGCCGCAAACGGGCAACGCGGTCATTACGCCCGGCCGTACGCGCACAGGCGATGGACAAGCGATCCGCTTCAGCACGACCCAGGTGGCTGTCTCACGGATCTCAGGGCCGAACACGTTCGGTTACAGCGCGTTCCGGATGCCGTTCGAGTCAACGCTCAACCTCATCAATCCGGCGATAGCGCCGGCGCCATCCAACGGCAACTTCTCGCTCCTGGGCGGCGCCGGCTCGTTTACCGATGAAGAAGCTAGTCCAAACTCCGGGCAGGTCGGTAACGCCGCGTTCACGTACTACGGCATCGTGACCCAGGCGCTCAACCTCATCGTCAGTGGCCACGGCTACACGCGCCTTCCGGGCACGGGGCCAAATCCGCCGGCCACCAACACCAACCTGGCGACCAGCCCGCAGGCGGCGCTCATTGCGTCACTGTGGGACGATTGGATCGGGCCTAACCCACCGACATCGCAAGTCATCGGCCGGCTCATCGACATCGACGGCGACGTGATTAACGTCACCACCGACGCGAACAAGGCCGAATTCCTCGTGATCGAATGGTCGGACGTGCAGAACAACGGCATCACGACGACGCCCGCTCCGACGGCCACATGGCAGATGATTATCGAGCTGAATACCGGCTCGGCCGACGGTAGTGACATTTACTTCAACTACGTCGATACCGATGTCGGCAACGTAAACTTCAGCAGTGGCGGCAGCGCGACGGTTGGTATCAAGAACGCCGGGACGACCAATCCACCGAGCGATCCGCTGCTCGTGTCGTTCAATCAAACGAACAATCTCAATCTCTCCAGCGGGACCAACGTCGGTATCTTCCAGACCGCGACGCCTGCTCAGACGACGACGATCATCGTCCGCAACGTTGCGCCGACCTTCGTCAATTCGACGCTCACACCGGGGTCCGTCCAAGAGGGCGTGGCATTCACGCGGACGGTGCAGTTCATCGATCCCAGTGGCCAAGACTTCGCCGGCGTCGTTCAGCCGGGCCTCGGCGATACGTTCACGGTGACCGTGGATTGGGGCGACGGTTCGACGACACAGACAATCAACATCGCCGCCGGCAGCCGGTCGTTTGACCTCAGCCACATCTATCGGGATGATGGCACAAATACGCCGGGCTTCCGCGACTACACGATCACACTCCAGAACTTCCAGGACGTCGATGGCGCGACGATCACGCCGAACCGGACGATCACAGTCACGGTTAACAATGTGGCACCCGTGCTTACGCTGGTGACGGGCAACCAGCTCATCGCGCCGGGCCAGACGCTGGTGCTCGACGGCACCGGCGGTACATCCCTCATCGGCAACTTCACCGATCAGGGTGTGTCGTTCGCGCCGACCGGTGGAAACTCGGGGACGCGCGAGACGTTCACGGCGACGATCAATTGGGGTGACGGCACGACCGAGACGGTGCTGTTGCCGGTTGCGACACCGGCCAACGTCTCGGGTACCGTGACACCGGCCACACCGCTGACGAACGCGCAGGCTTATCAGCCATCGACGGGCACGATCGGTGGCCGGCATCGCTTCAACGGCGTAGGCAACTTCACCATTACCGTAACCATTGCCGACGACGACACGGGCGTCTCGAATATCGGGACATTCATAGTTGCCGTGGGTAGCGAGCAGATTTACACGGTGGGTGCCGACGCGGGTGCTGCACCGCTGGTACGAGTGTTTGACTCGCGGCTCAACCTGCAATACGCACAGTTCAACGCCTACGAATCGACGTTCACCGGCGGCGTTCGTGTCGCGGCCGGCAAGATCAACGGTGACCAGTTGGCGGACTGGGCGACGGCACCGGGCTTCGGTGGCGGGCCAGTCGTCAAACTCTACGACGGTGCGACGCGCGCCGCTTTCGCGCAGATTATCGCTTACGACATCAACTTCCGTGGTGGCTGCTACGTCGCCGTGGGCGACCTGAATAACGACGGCTTTGCCGATATCGTCACGGGTGCCGGCCAAGGCGGTGGGCCTCACGTCAAGGCATTCAGTGGCCGCGACGGATCGCTCCTCTTCAACGGCCTGGTCTACGATTCGGCCTTCCGCGGTGGAGTCAGTGTCGCGGTCGCGGACGTTAATGGCGATGGCTTCGCCGACATCATCACCGCACCTGGGCAGGGGGGTGGTCCCCACGTTAAGGTCTTTAGCGGCCTCAATGGCGCGTTGCTCAATAGCTTCCTGGCGTACGATTCGGCATTCCGTGGTGGCGTCTTCGTCGCTGGCGGCGATGTGAATGGCGATGGCTTTGCGGATGTCATTACCGGGCCGGGCGTCGGCGGTGGGCCGCACCTGAAGGTATTCGATCTCCATCGAAACACCCTCCTGTTCGAGGGCTTCCCGTTCCCGCCGGGCACGCCGGGGCAGACTCCGTTCACGGCCGGCACACTCTGGCAGAGTGGCCTGCGTGTTGGCGTCACGGACTTCGGGGTCGGCAACCCTCCTGCGGGCGATGGCAAAGCCGACATCATTGTCGGGGCCGGGACGGGGCAGCAGTCGCTGATCTCGATCCTCGACGGCGCGAGCTTCGGCCAGTTGCTCGGATTCCAGGCATTCGATTCGAACTTCCTCGGCGGCGTATTCGTTGGTGGCAACGTTTAGCGATGTTGACGACGAGCGAGGCCCACGGCAAAGGGACGAGTGCTTTGCGGTGGGCCTCTTGGTTCGTGCACGAATCAGTGTGTCAGCCGACCTTTTTCAGGGCCGAGCGACCATCCCGGGTGAGTCGGTAGCAGGCTGGTACTTGCCCCGCGATCGCGTGGGGTACATGCCCGGTATTCTGCTCGATCCAGCATGACGCCAGCAAGGCTCCATGCCAACGCACGACGTCCTGTGGCGTCCCGTCCTCCCACGTCATGACGCGATCGCGCCACGCCGTGCGATCCTCATCGTCATAGTGCCGTAGCAGCCGGCATAGCCGTTCGTCTTGAGCCAGCGCTTCGAATTCGTCGGTCACGGTCGGTTCCTCCGCGTTGGGACTCCATCATCGCGTATCGGCCGACGGGCCAGAGGTCCGGAAGAGCGGACCCGCATCGAAGCCTGCGGTTGCGCATGGCGACACGCCCGATACGCATAACCCGCACGACCGTCATAACGGACACACAGAATACCGGCACGCAGGCGGCCAATTGCTTGGACGTGCCCACGGAGGACGAATACGCTAATGCCTATTCGCACACGTCCACGGAAGGTGCAGCATTCCGCTCTTGGGAGGAGTTTCGTGGCCAATCGTCCCGTTATCGGTATTGCCATGCAATCGCAGGAGGCGGTGCCGGGGCAGTTGCCGCGCTGTTGGATCATGTCGCAGCGTTACGTGCAGGTTCTAAGTACGCTTGGGGCCGTGCCCTGGCTCATCCCGTTGCTACCTACCGACGAGCCCACTCTACGGAGCATCTTCGATCGCCTCGACGGCGTGTTCCTGACCGGTGGGGTCGATGTCGATCCGTCTCGATATGGCGAGGCCAAGGAATCCTATTGCGGTCACACGGACCCCGACCGCGACGCGGTCGAGTTCCTCCTGGTCAAATGGGCGATGGCCGAACACAAGCCCCTGCTCGCGGTCTGTCGCGGATTTCAGGTGCTGAATGTTGCGTGCGGCGGCACGCTGTACCAGGATGTGACTGCACAGCGACCAGCGTCGATGAAGCACGATTACTTCCCGCAGGCAGGCGGTACGCCGACCCGCGATTTCCTGGCTCACGAGGTCCGCGTCGAGCCGGCCACGCGTCTGGGCCGGTGCCTCCAAGCCGAGTGTGTGCCCGTCAACAGCATGCACCATCAGGGGATCAAGGAGTTGGCCGCTGGGCTAGTACCGTCGGCCTATGCCCCGGACGGAGTGATCGAGGGCATCGAAGGGGCGAATGGTCAGTACCTTGTGGCCGTGCAGTGGCACCCTGAGGAGCTGACGCATCAGCCCGGCATGCGCCGATTGTTCACCGAGTTCCTGTCCGAAGCGACCCGCTAATCTGGAGGCCGAGAAGCCCGTACATGAATCGCGAGTACCACCGTTGGTTCAGTCCAACCTTGCATCGCGACATGGAACTGTTGGTGTTTGGCCACGGCGGGGCCAGGGTCCTGATCTTCCCGACCAGTCGCGGCAAGTACTACGAGTGGGAAGACCGCGGCATGATGTCCGCGCTGCGCGAGCACATCGAACGCGGATGGATTCAAGTGTACTGCGTCGACAGTGTCGATAGCGAGTCGTGGTACGCGTACCATCGGCACCCCGGGGACCGGGCCTGGCGGCACGAGTTGTACGACCGATACTTGCTCAATGAGGTGCTCCCGTTCACTCGCCACAAGAACGGCAGCCCGTTCCTCATGACCGTGGGCGCGAGCTTCGGAGCATATCACGCGGTCAATTTCGCGTTGAAGCACCCGGACCAGGTGTCGCGGACGATTGGCATGAGCGGCATCTACGACATTCGTCGCTTCGTTGCCGGCCACCACGACGATAACGTGTACTTCAACAACCCCGTCGAGTTCATCAGGAACGAGCATGAGGGCGCGCGTCTGGCCGCCCTGCGACGCATGGACATCGTGCTGGCTATCGGTCGCGACGACGGGCTGTACGACGGAACGCAGGCAATGTCGCACGAGCTGTGGGCCAAGGGCATCGGCAATGCTCTGCGAGTGTGGGACGGCTGGGCGCACGACTGGCCGTTTTGGACGAAGATGCTGCTAATGTACATCGGCGGGCACGACTGATGTGATTCCTCTCTCTCGGCTTCGTGGGAGAGTGACGAACGAGGAAAAGAGGCATCCCGTGAGCGAACCGAAGAAAGTCGGCTTGTTGGTCGGTCGCGAGTGGTCGTTCCCGCCAAAGTTCATCGACGAGGTCAACGGCCGCAAGGCGGGCGTCACGGCGGAGCTCGTTAAGCTCGGCGGAACGTGTATGAACGAGCCAGTGCCGTATGCGGTGCTTGTGGACCGCATCTCCCACGAGGTCCCGTACTACCGCTCGTACCTCAAACATGCCGTGTTGCAAGGCGTGCACGTCGTCAATAACCCGTTCATGTGGACGGCCGACGACAAGTTCTTCGGCTCCACGTTATGCGCGAAACTTGGCCTCGCACATCCAAAGACGATGGCCTTGCCCAACAAGGACTACGTTCCCGGCATCGTTCCGACTGAGAGCCTGCGTAACCTCATCTATCCGCTCGATTGGCAATACGTAGCCAACTATGTGGGAATGCCGTGCATCCTCAAGGACGCTCACGGCGGTGGTTGGAAGGAGGTCTACGTTTGCAAGACTCTCGACGAGCTTATCCAGAGCTATAACTCGTCTGGCCTGTTGACGATGATCGCGCAGGAGTTTGTGGAATGGGAGCAGTACGTTCGCTGCCTCTGCCTGGGCCGCGAAGAAGTGCTGGTCATGCCGTACGACCCACGGCAGCGCCGGTACATTGCCGATCCGGGCTACCTCACAGACGCCTTGCGCACTAGGATCGTCCGAGACTCGTTGGCGCTCGTTCGTGCCTTGGGCTACGACATGAATACCGTGGAATGGGCCGTCAAAGGCGGCGTGCCCTATGCCATCGACTTCATGAACCCCGCCCCGGACATGGACATAAACTCGCTGACGGAGCCGTTCTTTGACTGGGCGGTTAAGCACATGGCCGACATGGTCATCCGCCTGGCGCAGAACTCACGACCGCAATTGAAGGAATTGCGTTGGTCGTCGCTTTTTTGATTCACAAGCCGGAGGCGTCGTGACTCACGGACAGCAGTCTCCTTCCGGCCTCGATCGATTGCTTGATCGGCTCTACGAAAGCGAAGTGCGGCTATCGGCGTGCGTAGCCGGACGTCCGGCGTCGGGCGACCCGAGCCTGTCGGATGGTCAGCTATTGGGCGAGATCGGTCGCGCTCTGAACGACGCGCTTACGGGCTTGATCGCGCATCTGGCACTCCTGCGGCTTCCAAAAGGCGACCCCAATAGCGATCACTTGAACGAGATCGAAGACCTGGCCTGTCGCGCGGCGGACCTGTCCGCCAAGCTCGTGAGCGTCCTACCCGACAGTTCCGTCGAGAAAAGTAACACCAGTGGGCGCGGTGACGGACAGGCCATGCCGAAGGGCGGCGTCGTGTTCATCGTCGACGATGAGCCGATGATTCGCGAGTTGGGCAAGCGCGTGTTAAGTCTCCAGGGCTTCGAAGTTCATACGGCCGCGAATGGCGACGAAGCCCTCGAAGCGTTCGACCGACACGCTGATCGCATCGCGCTCGTTGTGCTGGACACTGCAATGCCGTGGCAAGGCGGTCGCGACATTCTCGGCGAGCTCGCGCAGCGTGCTCCATCCATCCGCGTTGTGCTATCGAGTGGGTTCGCGAATTCGGCCGCAATGATAGGGATGAAGCAGGTACGGGGCGTGTTGCCCAAACCATACCGCCCAAGTCAGTTGCTCGAGGCCGTCCGCGCCGCATTGGCAGCGACCTGATTACACCCGACAGGATTCGAACCTGTAACCTTCGGAGCCGAAGTCCGAAGGCCGCTCCGTGCAAGTGCAATAGCGGCAACACTTCCGGCGACGACGCTCCATCACTT
Source organism: Gemmataceae bacterium (assembly GCA_046350275.1). Lineage (GTDB taxonomy): Bacteria > Planctomycetota > Planctomycetia > Gemmatales > Gemmataceae > JAXMAS01. The sequence goes on along the minus strand of JAXMAS010000011.1, from coordinate 187,605 downwards.
GCCCTGCCCCTTGCCCTCGACGACGCCGAACTGGCTCGCGTCGTCGCGGCGTGGCCGACGCTCCCGGATGCGATCCGGGCCGGCATTCTGGCTATGGTGGCGAGCGTTCGCGGGGGGTAGGGGGCCAAAATCCTCCGGAGATGGCGACGTAGACCGTCCGTCCTCCCGCGCACATTTTCCGGCGGGTTTTCGGCTTTCGCCGGCCCTCAGCGCGGCGGAGACGGCGGATCGACGTGGTGAGGGGGCAACCGATGAAGGCGAAGGGGACGGCCGTCTACACTCGACAACACGGCAACGGGCCGACGCTGCCGCAGCTCAGCGCGATCGACTTGTTGGCGAGCGGTCAGAACGACACGGAGACGGCCGCGGCGCTCGGTCTGTCGCGGACCACCGTCAGCAAGTGGCGGTTGTACGATGCCGTCTTTCAGGCGGCGCTGAACCGCCGGCGGGCGGAAGTCTGGTCCGTCGGGGCGGACAAGCTCCGCGCCCTCATCCCGCGGGCGATCGACGCCCTGGCGAGCGAACTGGCTGCAGACGGGCCGAATCGCTTGAAGGCGGCCCTGGAAGTCCTGCGGTTGGCCCAGTTGCCCGCCGTGGGGACCGTCGGGCCGACCGACGCCGACGACATCGTTTGCGGCGTCGTAAACGACCGCCGCGACAAGGCGCACGGGCCGTTGCAAGACCTCATGGACGGCAGGAAGGGGCTGCCACCGTACTCGGAACACGTCGAGCAAGTGCGGGCGGAGTTGGAGCAACGGCTAGCCGAGGCGGACGACGACGCGGCGGAACCGACCTTGAATCCATCGGACGACCGCACGCATACTAATGCGTGAGCGACGGGTCGCCGTCCCGATTGCAACGGGACGGCTTGCGGCCGAGTCGGCTTCCGCGGCGTACCTGACGCGGGAGCCGGCCGGCCGGCCCGGTCGCTCCGCTTCAGGTACACGCCATGTCCGACGCCGAGTACATCACCAATCTGCGCGACCGTCTCGACGCCGTTTACAATGCCCTCATCGAATTCGACGACACTCATCGGTACTGCGGCACGGAATACGATCCGGACGACGCCCGTGCCAAGTTCCGTGCGTTGGAGGCCGCGGGACAAGCCGCGGTCGAACGCCTAGGTCCACGGATGATGGAGGTCGCCGCGAAGTACAACTTGCCCGATCCGGCGATGTGGGGATCGCCGCTGGTAGACCTTCTCTCGCACTGGGCGTTCGGGAACGCGGCGCATCGAATCGGCCCGATCCAAGATCGATACCACAAACTCAACACGCTTTCTCGTCTGCTTGCGGGAAACGGAGTCGCAGGAGACCGCCCCGGTGAATCCACTCCGCCCGCCGGCGAGTTGCCAGCCCTGACGGCGAACGACGTGCGCGTCTTGGCCGCCCTACGCAAAGTCCATCCCAGAGCGCTGAGCTTGTACGACGTTGCAGCCGATTCTGGTGTGGCCAGGGGAACAGCTGGCACTCGCATCAACTACCTCATCAAGCATGGCTTGGCCGTCCGTCCGAATGGAAGTCGGAGCGGTGTGGCCCTCACGACGAAGGGGCTGGCCGTGCCCCCCGATGCGCTAGGTGATGCCTAATTGCGCGCAGATTGATCCTTAGCTGCGCGCAGCGTCCGGCGGCTCCGTCAATAATCGGGGCATGGACGCTACGACCGACCCCGCCACGCTCCTCGAACAACTCGACGCCGAACGGCTCGCCTCCCGACTGCGGGAGGTCGATGGCGAGCGGCGTGCGCTGCTCATCCTCTTGCGCGTTGCACGAGCGCGGAAACGCGAACGCCCGGCTGTCGCCGCAACCGTGCCGCGGGAGATGAGTCGTGCGTGACGCCACCCTCACCGTCGATCCCGTGCTGCTCCCCGACATCGAAGCCGCCGCTCTCTGCGGCATCGCCCGCGGGCATCGCCCGCGCGACGTGGCACCGACTCCGCGCGGGCGGCCGGGAGGCCGCGCCGTGCCGCTGACCCAGCACACCGCGACGCCCGACGCCGTGACGCCGCCGCCCGCGCCGAAGAAGCGCCGCCGGCCCCTGCTGCTGCGTCGCCCCGCGGCCGCGGCCTACGTCGGCGTCAGCCTGCCGACCTGGGACCGCCACACCGCCGCCGGCCGCAACCCCGCGCCGCTCAAGCTCGGCGGCGGCACCTTCTGGCGGCGCGGCGAGCTAGCAGCCTGGGTGCGGGCCGGCTGTCCGGGGCGCGACGAGTGGGCCGCGATCCGTGACACGCGACAAACGCGATGGGGGCGACCCCGGAAACGCCGTCGGCCGGCTGTGGGGGCCGGCCGACGGGCGACGCGAACGCATCGACGGAAGTACACCCATGAGCATATCCACCAATCCGCATGGCTGCAACCTTGCCGCAGGGCGAAGCCGCCAAGTGCGACGGCACGGCCCTCGCCGCGACGCCGGCCCGACCTCGCCGAGCCGCTTCGAGGTGAGGTTTCTCGCCGCGCTGCTCGACTCGCCAGACGGCACCGCGACGACCGACGACGCGACCGACGACGCCGAGTTGGTCGGCCAGCGGCCGCGGGCGGGCGCTACGTCGGCGCAACGTCTACCGCCTCGCCCGCCAGGGCATTATCGCGCCCGTCCGCACGGACGACGGCACTCGCGTCTACGTCCCGTCGACCTGGCCCGGCACCGCACGCCCGTCGGCGTCTGGTGGCTGATCGACCGCCCCGCCGCCGAACGCCGGCTCGCCGTGCTGCGGGCCGCCCTCGCCGCGGCCGACGCCCTCGCCGAGCCAACCCTGTTCTGACCCGCGGCCGGCGGACGCGCCGCGTTGGCCCGCCCGCCGGCTATCACCAACGACGACGGAGAGACGACCGTGAACCGATCGAAGCTGTCCGACCTGTTGAAGCCGAACTTCCGCGATGCGTGGGACACCGCCGAAGCCGCCGACGACCTCGACCCGATTCCCCGCGGCGAGTACGTCGCGACTGTCGAGCGCGGCGACCTGTTCACCGCCCGATCCGGGACGCTGGAAGGCGCCTGCCGTCGTCTTGCGGCACCACGCCGGCCGCAAGGTGTGGCACGACGTTTGGCTGACCGAAGCCGCCGTCAAGCTGGCGAAGCGCGACCTGGCGAAGCTCGGCATCACCGACCCCGCGCAGTTGGAGCAGCCGTTGCCCGAAGGCATCAAGGTTCGCTTGCGCGTCGGCATGCGGCGATCCGACGACGGCCGCGAGTTCAACGACGTGAGCCGCTTCGACGTGATCGCCGTCGAGTCGCCGGAGGAACCGTTCGCCCTGGCCCTACCCGACACAACGCCGGCCGCGCCCGCCGTGACTGGGCGACGCCTGGGAGCTGCCCGCGCCGCCGCCGGTCAACCGCGTCGCTGCCCCGTCGAAACGGCTCCTACGGGCGGGAGGGCGGCCGCCGGCATGCTCCCTACGGCTTCCGGCTGGTCGGCCCGCTCACCGGCCGCCGCCGGCTGGTGGACTGGTGGGCGGCGCTGGGCGTACTGCGCTTGGTGACGCCGCCGCCCTCGACGAACCCGGCTACTTGTCGGCGTTCGCCTACCTGGCCGACTTCGCCGCCCACTTGACGCGGAGCGGACGCCGAAGGCGCCGGCCCGGCGGCGGCCCTGTTCGTCTGGTGGACATCGACCGCGACGACGATCCGGCCGCGCCCTCGACGCCGCTCGCCGGCCGGCGTGTTCGCCCTCGAGCCGCTACCGCGACCTCGACGACGACGGGCTGCTCCTGTTCTTCTCCGGCTCCAAGGGCTGCCGGCTGTCGGCCGCCGGGCGACCTGCCCGCGTCAAGGTATCCTCGGCAGCGGCCGCCGGTCGCCGAAGCTGCCGCCGGGATTGAACGTGGTTGATCGTCGATGCGTCGATCTGCTTTCGATCGGCTGGGCGTCGCAAGCCTCAACAGCTGGTACCTGGCGATAGGTTGTACAAGCGGCGGCTGATATCGATGAACGACATGTACCTCTACGCTGGCCGCGTCGCCGAACTGGCTCCGGCAACCTGCATCAGCTGGACCTGCCGGGCCTCGGTGGCTGGCCGGCGTCGTCGCCGACACCGCGAGCGGTGCGCGATGGCCGGCCAGGCCGCGGCCGCGCTGGCCGACCGATGACCGATTGCCAGCGCAACAGATCGCCGACTTCTCGATGGGCCGATGCCGGTACCCGCTACGCCTGCTGGCCGCGCCGCCGCCAACGCCGAGTTCGGCGCCGCCTGTCGGCCTGCCCACGACCCGCGACGCCGGCGGCATCGATCGGCTGGCCTGGCCGACGTGCTGCTGGAAGGCCGAATGCGACCGGCCCACGGCACCTGTCCACGCCCAGTGGAGACGACACCATGAGCGCGCCTCCGCTACGTCGTCGCCGGCGATGCGCTCGCCGGCCAAGGCGACGACCTGCTGAGCGGCCGGAAGCCACCGCTCTACCCTGTGGGCGACGGCGGGTTCGCCCGTACCGAACTCGGCCCCGGCCTGGTCGCTGGTCGGCGGCCCGCCCGGCTTCGGCAAGACAAGCCAGGATGGTGGCCGTGGATTTCGCCAGTGGTTGACGCCCGACCTCCGCGCCACGTCTGCAACGTCGAGATGCCGCCGGCTGTTCTCATCGAACGCCAGCTCGCCCGGCTGTCGGGCATCGATCTGTCGGACATCCGGCACCGCCGGCTGACTGCCGACCACGCCGGCCGGCTCGGCCTACAGACTACCGCGGCTTCGCCGACCGGCTCGCGTTCCTGCAACCGCCGTTCGCGCTCGACGCCCTCGCTGGCGCCGACGACTTCGACGCCGGGCTGCTCGTCGTCGATTACGTCCAGCCGCGTCGCCGGGCGGCACGCCGGCCCGGCCCGCGACCAACGGGCGACGGTCGAGCTGCTGATGTCCGCTGCGGCTGTTCGCGTCGCCGGCGTCGCCGTGCTGGCTGTCGCCGCGGTCGGCCGCGCGCGACGCGCGAAGGACGCTCGGCTTACGAAGGGCTGGGGCTGGCGTCGTTCCGCGAGTCGAGCGAGTTGAGTACGGGCCGACGACGCCTATCTGCTACTCGGCGACCCGGACGGTGACGTGCTGTTGCAGCACGTCAAGAGCCGCCACGGCGAGGCCGCCGACTTGGCATTGACCTTCGACCGCCGCCGGCAGCAGTTCACCGCGGCCGCCGCCGACAGCCGTTGACGCCGACGCCGCTGCGGTCGAAGCTGGTCAGCGCTGTGGACCGCACGCCCGCCGGGGCGACGACGCATGACCGACGGCCCGCTGCCCGGCGCAAGGCGGTACTGCCGCCGATGACGCCGGCCCCTTCGCCCTCGCCGTGGTGCGCGAAGGGGTCGGCCTGGACGCGGGATCGCTTCGCGGCGGTCAACGCCTTCGTCGATGTCGCGCTGGCGGCGCTCGGCCGGGCGGAAGTTGCCGTCTGGCTGATCCTCTGGCGCGACACGAAGCCGGACGGCACCGCCCGCACGTCGCAAGCCGACCTCGCCCGCCGGGCCGGGTCGAACGTGCGACGGTCAAGCGGCCGTGCGCGCCTTGGAAACGAACGGGCCGTTGACCGTCGTCCGCCGCGCCGACCGGGGCAGGCCGACCGTGTACCGCGTCCGTCCGGTCGGGCGCAAATAGGGGACACCGGTGTCACCCTACAAGGTGACATTTGGCGTCCGCCACTGGTGACATGGGTGTCCCCTATCCCATAAGGGACCATAAGGCCGCCCTTGGCGGGCGGCCGAATAGCCGTTGCCGACATCGTAAACCCGGTGCGATCCGGGTATGATCCGTGAACCTTCGGCCGGTGTCCGGTCGCCGCGACCTGAGAAGCGCGGCGGCCGGCCCGGCCCTTCTCAGAGGAACCGCCGTGTCATCCATCCGCCGAGTTTGGTACACCCGCCCAATCCCGCCCAACGCGACACCCGCGCACCACAAGGGCAAGCCGGCGGTTCGGTTTGTCGTGGAAGGCCGGTCGGTCGTCGCGCCGCTGACCGCCGACGGCCTGCGCTGCCGGGTGCCTTCTGCGAAGTGGTACGGACAGTACCTCGACGGCGACGGGCGCGACCGCCGCGTTCCGCTGTCCAGCAACCGAACCGCCGCTCAGCAGATGCTTCGCGAACTGGTGAGCCGAGCGGAAATGGAACGGGCCGGCATCCGCGATCCGTACCGAACGCACCGCGTCAGTCCGCTCGCCGGACACCTCGACGCCTACCGCCGCTTCCACTTGGACCGGGGGCACACCGCCAAGCAAGCCGATCAATCCCTGGCCCGGTGCCAGAAGATCGCGGACGGGGCCGGCTGGTTGCGGCTGGCCGACCTGAACGACGAAGACGCTCGACGCTGGCTGTCGGATCGGCGGAACGACCCGAGTCGGCCCCGCTTCGGCGTCTCGACGTTCAACGCCTACGTCACCGCGGTGAAGGCGTTCGGTGCGTGGCTGTTCGCGTCGAAGCGTCTGCCGGAGAACCCGTTCGGCCGGTTGGAGAAATTGAAGGGTGCGACCGACGTGCGATGCGTCCGCCGTCCCCTCGACGCCGACGAGTTCGCGAGACTGCTGACCGCCGCCCGAATCGGCCGACCGTTCCGCCGAATCGACGGGCCGGATCGGGCGAGGTTGTACCTGACGGCCGCGGCGACCGGCTTGCGGGCGTCCGAATTGGCGAGCCTGACGCCGGAGTCCTTCCGGCTCGACGACGCGACGCCAGTCGTCGTCGTCGAAGCCGCATACAGCAAGCATCGTCGCCGCGACGAAGTTCCCCTTCACCCCGCGCTCGTCGCGGAACTGCGGACCTGGCTAGCCGCGACGCCACCGGGGCAACCGCTCTGGCCGGGCAATTGGGCGAAGCACAACGAAGCCAGCGACCTCATTCGTCGCGACCTCGACGCCGCCCGTGCCGGTTGGATCGCCGAAGCGAGCGACGACGCCGAGCGCGACCGGCGCGAAGGGTCCGACTTCCTGACCTACCGCGACCGGGACGGGCGGACGGCCGACTTCCACGCCTTGCGCCATCGGTTCGTGACGGAGTTGGTGAGGGCGGGTGTCGGGCCGAAGGACGCAAAGGAACTGGCCCGCCATTCGACCATTTCGTTGACGATGGACCGCTACGCGCACGTCGCGTTGCACGACACTGCGGCCGCCGTCGCCAAGATCGAGCTTCCCTTCACCGCCGGCCCGGAACCGGAAGCCCTGCGGGCGACCGGGACAGATCATCGCGTCGCCGAAGACGCCCCCTCGCTTACCCTGCCACTTGCCCTTCCTTGCCCTAACCTTGCCCTTCCGGCTGGTAGCGGGCGCGAATCGATGATAGCGGTTGAGGGCGACGCGGCGAAAACAGAAGCGGTCGAAGAGCCCTTGTTTCCTAGGGTTTTGACGCCGGCTGACAGTGAATTGACGGCAAAAGCAGAGAGTACACCCGACAGGATTCGAACCTGTAACCTTCGGAGCCGAAGTCCGATGCTCTGTCCAGTTGAGCTACGGGTGCGCTTGGCATTGCTATCATAGCGGTAGGTTGCTTCGGTTCCACTGCTGTATGACGCGTTTTCTGAGGCGGTCCATGCCTGCAATCTTCGACGACGGCGGCATCCGCTTTCTCTACCCGGATAACTGGGCGATCGAGCGGACCGATCACGATGCGGGTTGGGCCGTGACAATCCAGGGACCCGACACGGCGTTCCTGACGATCGCGTTTCGTGATGATGAAACCGATCCCGCGGCGGTAGCCGACGCCGCGGTCCAGGCATTGCGCGACGAGTATCCATCGCTCGAAACAGAACCGGCCGTGGAGTCGATCGCGGGTTCACCGGCCGTGGGCTACGACGCACGCTTCTTGAGTTTGGACCTTCCCGTGACGGCGCAGGTTCGCGCGCTAAGTTGCATCGGCGGCTCGCTGCTCGTGCTAACGCAGGTCGCCGAACTCGATTCGGCCAAGTGTGGCCCTGTGCTGGCAGCCATCCTCGCTTCGTTGCGACTGGATGACTGATCGTCGCCCTTCTACGCTGCAAACGCCTCGGTCGCTGCCGCGACGATCTGGCGAACGTGATCCGGCGTATGCGCCGTCGAGAGGAATGCCGCCTCAAACTGGCTACATGGTAGGTAGATACCGCGATCCATCATCGCCCAGAAAAAGCGGGCGAATCGAGCAGTGTCGCTTGTCTTGGCCGTGTCGTAGTCGACAACCGGCGTCGCCGTGAAAAACAGTGTCCACATGCTGCCGACACGCGCCAGGTGGTGTGGTACGCTGGCCGACCTGGCGACGTTCGTCAACCCATCCGCAAGTAATGCTCCTAGCTGGTCGAGCTGCGCATATGGCGGATGCTCGCTCAGTTCGCGTAACGTCGCAATGCCGGCCGCCATGGCGAGTGGGTTGCCGGACAGTGTGCCAGCTTGATAAACCGGCCCGGCCGGACTGACCTTGCCCATAATGTCGGCCCGCCCACCATATGCGCCGACGGGCAAGCCGCCACCCACGATCTTGCCAAGAGCGGTCATGTCTGGCACGACACCGAAAAGCTCCTGCGCGCCACCGTAGCTGAGTCGGAAGCCTGTCATGACCTCGTCGAAAAGCAGGATCGCGCCGTGTGTATGGGTTTCGGTCCGCAGCGCCGTCAGAAACTCGTGCGTCGGTGCGACGAGGCCCATGTTGCCGACGACGGGTTCGAGGACGACGCAGGCGATGCGATCGCCGTGGGCGGCGAAGGCCTCGGCGAGACCCTGGCAGTCGTTGTAGCGCAACACAAGTGTGTCGGCCGTGCAGCCAACGGGAACGCCGGGGCTATTCGGCACACCATGCGTAAGTGCCCCAGACCCAGCGGCGACGAGCAAGCTATCCACATGGCCGTGATAGCAGCCTGCGAACTTGACGATGGTATCGCGGCCAGTGAACCCACGCGCCACGCGGATGGCGCTCATGGTTGCCTCAGTACCCGAGCTGACGAATCGAACGCGCTCGATCGAAGGGACCGCGCGAATGACCAACTCGGCGAGTTCGCTCTCCCGTTCGGTCGGCGCACCGAAACTGGTGCCATCGGTCAGGGCCGCCGCAATCGCGGCGACAACGCGCGGATGGTTGTGGCCGAGGATCATCGGTCCCCACGACCCGATCAAGTCGAGGTAGCGGCCACCATCGATATCGTAGAGGTACGCTCCGTCGGCTCGAGCAATGAAGAGCGGGTCACCGCCCACGGCACCAAACGCCCGCGCGGGGCTGTTGACACCACCCGGAATGCTCCGTTGGGCGCGCTCGAACGCGGTACGGCTCCGGGGCCGATCGATCGTGGAATGTCTCATGGTAGCGAGCGTGTGATGATGAGGAGTTCGCGGTGGCGACGCGAGGCCAACGGGCCAAAGGCCGCGAGCTGAGGGTCGGGGTCATTGGAGTACAGGTCGTGAATCTCGCGACAGATGACCAAGCCCTGCCGTAGTTCAGCCGGGTTACTATCCGGCCCGAGGCTGTTGGCCTTGTTCATCCATTCCTGAAGCTTCTTCACTCGGTAATCCCGCTCCTTTTCGGTTCCGCTGACGGCCTCGGCCTTGAGCTTGCGCGCTTTGTCGGCAGATAGCAATAGCCAGGGACGGTCCTTCAACTCCTTGATCGTGTTATCGCGGAGCTTCGCCCATCGGTCGCGAGCCGTGGGCAGATCCAAGAGCGATTCGTACCGAAGGGCCAGTATAGCGTCGCGCTCGAATCCGTCTTTTCGCTCGGGCGCAGGACTGGTCCCTTTGCGTTCATCTTCGATCCCCGCGTACAGTTTCGCCTCACGCTGCGGAATGGCATCGATTTCGGCGATCTTGCGCTTGGCAACCCAGGCATACGCGGCCCGGTCGGAGTCTGGCGCATTCCGGTAGTGATCCTCCATGTCTTTCCACGCCTTGCGGGCCTCCGCCAGTTCTCCATCGTTCTCGCGGCGCAGCGCATCCGCCGAGAGACGTTGTCCCTCGTCTTCCGGCGACATCTTGCGATTGAACCGATTGAACAACTGTTGTTCGCGCAGGTCAGCCCAGAGCTTCTCGTTCCAGGTCCGTACATCGCGAGTCATGGCATCGTCGCGGCCGCCATACAGGTCGATGTAGCGCTGAAGGTGCTTGAAGGCACGGTCTGAATCGTTCGATTCAATGTCGCTCTTCGCCAGGCTGTGGAGCGATTCGGCACTCGGTGGTTTGGTCAGGACATAGAAGGTCGCCAAGGCCCCACCGAGCAGCAGGACCAGCCCGATACCCTGGAACCACACCTTTTCGTAGAAGGGAACAGTCTTTTTGCGGAACTTCTTTTTGCCAACGGCGGATCGTAATGCACGCGCCGCATCGCGGTCGGCTTGATCGGCCGTGGCTCGCGCTCCCGGTCGATCGATGACTCGCGCTGTTGCCGCGTCCACGCCGGCGCTTCGTAGCGCGTCGGCCTTTTCTTGCACTTCCTCGAGGACCTTGCCGACCATGGCCGCGTCGAATGGTCGGTGCTCCGGCTTCTTTTCCATCAACTGGCAAACCAGCGTATCGAGCCAGATCGGTATCGAGAGAGCGGCGCGACTCGGTCGTTCAAATGGCGCATTGACGTGGGCTAGGAACATTTCGACGGGGCTTTCCGCCTTGAAGGGCTTTTGTCCCGTCAACAGTTCGTAGAACATGACCCCCATCGAGTACAGGTCGGATTTGTGCGTGAGGTTCTTCTCGCCCTTGCACTGTTCTGGCGACATGTACGACGCGGTGCCGACGGTGCAATTCGCTCCGGTCAGCCCCGTAACATCGGTATCCTTGGCGATGCCGAAATCGGTCAGCTTCACCGTTCCGTCCTTCAGAACCATGATGTTGGACGGTTTCAGATCGCGGTGGATGATGCCTTTCTGGTGTGCGTGCTGGAGTGCGTCGCAGAGCTGTCGGCCGATGGCAACGACCTCTTCCCAGGGGAAGGGGCCACGCCGGGCCAGGATCTTATCGAGCGATTCGCCATCGACGTACTCCATGATGAAGAATGGAGTCTTCTGGTACTTGCCGATGCCGTAGTAGCGGACGATGTTGGGGTGCTTGAGCTGATCGAGGATGTTGGCTTCGCGTTGGAATCGGCGGACAGCCGTTTCGTTGGCCAGTAAAGCCGGCGAGATCATCTTGAGGGCGCGGAGCTTGCCCGTTTCGCGGTCGATGGCCGCATAGACCGAGCCCATCGCGCCAGAGCCAAGCTCGCGCTCGATGTGCAACCGGCCGAGGTCTTTGCCCACAAGCATCACGTACCCTGCCCATACCCACCGAGGGCCATCGATTGGGCCGCCCCACCCGTTCTCGCAGACGGGCGCTCCGTAGTCATTGCAACCACCGCGCTGCTTCACGCGCGTGATATGTTAAGATAGCATCTGCTCCGGCCCGGCGGATGCTCGTAAGAATCTCGAGCGTCACTCGCCTCTCGTCGATCCAACCGTTCGCCGCTGCCGCCTTCACCATGGCGTACTCGCCGCTCACGTTGTACGCCATCACGGGCACGCCGAATCGTTCCTTCACCCGGCGGATGATATCCAGGTACGAAAGTGCGGGCTTGACCATCGCGATGTCCGCGCCCTCGGCCAGGTCTAAAGCGACTTCGCGGAGGGCTTCATCGCTGTTGGCCGGGTCCATCTGGTAGCTCGATCGGTCGCCGAACTGCGGCGGCGATTCGGCAGCGTCACGAAATGGGCCGTAGAAGCCGGAGGCATACTTGGCAGCATAACTCAGGATCGGAACGCGGTCGAACCCTGCAGCGTCGAGTCCTGACCGGATGGCGGTGACCATGCCGTCGAGCATTCCGCTCGGAGCCACGATATCGGCTCCGGCTCGGGCGTGGCTGACGCACTGGGCGGCGAGGCGCGGGAGTGTCGCGTCGTTATCGACATCCATCCGGCCGCCGCCGTGATCGGTCAGGATGCCGCAGTGGCCGTGGTCGGTGTACTCGCAGAAACACTCATCCGCCATCAGCAGAGCCCGATCCCCGTGGGCGCGCCGTAATTCGCGAAGAGCCTGCTGCACGATACCGTCGTCTGCGAGTGCGCTCGATCCCGCGGCGTCCTTCGTCGCGGGGATACCAAACAGGATGAACGAGCGAATGCCAAGGTCGAGCGCAGGGGCGACTTCATCCGCGAGACGATCTACCGAGAGCTGATACTGACCCGGCATCGAGCCGATTTCCTGCCGTATGCCGCGGCCGGTGCGGACGAACAGTGGCAGTATGAAATCGTCCGGCCGCAGTTCTGTCTCGCGGACGAGGGCACGGACGATCGGGTTGTACCGCAACCGACGTAGACGGGCGGCCGGGAAGCGGGGAGTAGGCTGATCGTGGGTCATTGTGCGTGCCGGCTGCGGTATCGGTCCTGCACGAGTCGGCTCACCACCTTGAACTGCGGTGCGGCCGACGAACCGAGCCATTCAAACGCCGTCGTTTCGACTGTCGTGAGCAACACTCCGGCTCGTTCCATGCGGCGCAGGGCCAAGTCGTGATCGAGGTCATATCGTCCGGCCACGGCGTCCACAGCGACAGCGACGTGAAACCCTTGCTCAAGGAGATCAAGGGCCGTTTGCAATACGCAGACCGCCGTTTCGATGCCCACGAGAAGGACTGTAGGTCGTTGGAGTTCGCGCAGCCGCAACGCGACTTCGGGCACAGCTCCACAACTGAAATCGACCTTCGCGGGGCGTCCCGCAGGTAACAGGTCGGCAATCTCGGGAGCCGTTGGCCCAAGCCCTTGCGGGTATTGCTCGGTAGCCAGGACGGGCACATCGAGTGCTTGGGCGACCTCGAGAAGAAACTTGATGTCCCGGAGTAGATCGGGTGCGCGGCCAATGAGCGGCAACAGTTTCGTCTGGACATCGACGACCAGGACAGTGGTTTCTGTCGCAGTCAGTCGCTGGTGTGTTCGGTCGGATGACACGGCGAGCCTCGTATTGAGATTGTACCTGGAGGGCATTCGAGGACCAAGGACGGCAATGCTACGAGGCCCGGAACTCCGCGCCAAGGCGTTGCCGCGGAGTTCGCGCTTTCCTCCCACGACTCGGGGCCGTTACGGAGCCGGAACTGCCAGTGCCCTATCCAATTGCGCAATGCGGTCGTTCAGGCGATGCAGTTCGCGATCTTCGAGCCGCCGACCGCCGAATCGCACACGATAATAAGCGGCAGCCACTTCACCAGGTACGTCGCGCCAGTCCGCGCTCAATCGCTCCGCCGTCGAGCGAGCGAACTCGGCGGGTGTTTGGCCGTGCATCGGCGTCAACCCGAGCCGGCGCGCGATGACTGACAGCCAGCGACGGTAAAAAGGCGCAACCGATAAGCCGTTCGCGGCACGCTGTCGTCGGCGGCGCAGCCAGACAGCCGACACGATAACGCCGATGGCCGCGAGGATGACTCCGACAAACAGCATCAATCCGCGAATCTGCGGCCAGGTCATGCTGCCGACCGCTGATGCAGCGCGAAGTTGCTGATCGGCGTCGTACTCGAGAATGAAGTTGCGGAACCACGCACCGATGCTGAATCGCGTGTTCTCCCACCAGTAACCCAGCGAATGGTCGGTTGCCTGAAATTCCTCGCCGGTTGGCGTGGGATCGAGCGTGAGCCACTTCCAGGCGCCTTCACCGTTGTCGATCCGACGAATCATCGCCTCGACCCAACTATGGGCATGGCACTGGCGGATTTCGTAGATTCCATCGGTATCCGATTCGTGGCCCTGGAAGCCCAGCACGATTCGTGCGGGAATGCCCTGTGAGCGGAGCATCAGCGTCAGCGCACTTGCAAACCGGTTGCAGTGCCCGATCCGCGTGTTCGTAAGGAAGTCTTCGACGGGATCGAGCCGCTCGTCACTCCGGGGCAGTTCGAGCGAGTACCGGAAACGGCCCGACGTCGCGAGATACGATTCCAGCGCTCGCGCAACACGCTCGGCATGAGGCGGCGGCACTGAGTTCGAGTCGGGCGGGTCGTCGTTGGGATGCCACACATCTTCGGGCAGCCGGCCGTCGTCGATCATCCGTCGAACGAGCAATGTGGTGTACTTGCGCAAAGTCGGCACCGAGTGGCAGTCACACATGGCTTGACGATAGAAGTCGTCATCGCCGCGAGCTTGCGTGATACCAGGCTCGTCAGGCGGGACAATGGTCTGGCGGTAGGGATCGCGGTGCCCGGCAACCATGACTGAGGCCGGCGGCGAAAAGTCGCCCTCGGATCGCGGTACCCAGTTGCGCTGGCGGCCGTCACGACCTTGCGAGGATACCGAGGGGGTTCGCTCGACGGACGTTCCAAGCCGGCCACGCCATACCGGCTCGGCGAGCAGATTGTCCGGTGCATTCTTCTGCGGATAAAAGACGAGGGTAAATCGATTCGGATAGGCCGCGAGAATCTCATCGATTTCGCGTTGCGTTGGGGGCATGACCGGCTCGACGTTGATGCGGCCGGGTTGATCGCGACGGAAGACCTGCCGTACTTCCCATCGCCCGTTCTCGTAGTAATTGAATCGCTGGTTGCTCCATCGCTGTGCCGGATCGAGGTCAGTCTTCGGGCGCCCGTCGGCCGTTCGCGCGACAACCTCGTAAACCAGGTCGCGGTTCGACTTCACCGTCCCGGACCGGTTCAGATCGATCGCGGGCCGATCTTCGAGTCCCACTTGGAGCCGGCCGTGAAGCAGCAGCTCCCAGCGTGCGTCGCCGGAGCGGGGAGTCAACAGAAACAGCGCCAAGGCAAACCCCAGAACTCCAACCGCCCATCGACCACCGTGCCGTGCGGCATTGACAGGCCGAGTTCGCCCCAGCGCGACGCCCGGTCGTTCGCCTTCGCGCACGAGATAGAAGAGCGTTAGGTTCCACACCAAGCTGGCAAGGTAGCACGCCATTAGAACGCCAAACGGCAAGTCGCCCGCAAGCGCACAGCCGAGTGCCACCGCCATCAAACCGATACCCTGCAAGCCCCAGAAGTCACCCGCATGTTTGGGCCGAAACAGCTTGGCCGGGATCAGGATCATCAGCATGGGGCCGAGGTAGGGCAACAACGACGTCGGCCAGGGCAACTGATCGAGTAGCGTCCCACCCCACGGGCGGAAGAACTGATAGATGACCCACCCGATCGAAACGACGCCGATGACAGCTCCAATGGCGTTGGCCGCCCGGGGTCCCAGCGTCCAGCGGCCTTCGGCCCGATACGCCACGGTGAGAAGGACGGCCACGATCACCATGAACACGGCCGTTTCCGGCAGAAACGTCAACTCGGCGTACCCGAGCGCTGCACAGGCTATTGCCAGCGTCAGATAGGTGCTACGTCGGAAGCGGACGATCAGTGGCGCGTCGAATGTCATTGGCACACTTCCTCAGACGCGGCTTGTGTCGAGCGGCGCAGCCTCGTAGCCTACAACGCCGTGCTATCGCGTTAGTGCGGACCAATCCGGCATCGGGTGCGACCTTCGCATCGGGTTTTTGACCTCAGCGGGTGGCTGATAGAAATCGGGCAGCCGGGTCGTGTCGATCAGGGCAACCGATCGGCCGAGTCGCCGGCCTAGGATCTCGGCGGTGCGACCCGCGTCGCGGCTCGCTACGAGTAACGCCGGGCCAACAGGCAGGGCCACGCGCTCCAGGCGTTTCACCACTTCGTCGATGCCCGGCTGCGCTTCGCCTTCGATGCCAGCGAGGCATTCCAACTGTGCGAGCCGGTCGTCAGCCACAACGTTGCCGCGTGCTCCCATCACAGCCAGGACAACGCGGTCACCGACATCTTCGGCCCACTGCCAGCAGATCGTCGCAGCGAGTTCGAGAGCGGCCTCCAGTGCCGGATCGCCCGGCCGGGCAGCAAACGGCTCAACAAACAAGCATAAATCGTGGTGGGCACCTTGGTCAAACTCTCTTACCATCAACTCGCCGCGCCGAGCAGATGTCCGCCAATGGATCCAGCGCGGACTATCGCCTGGTCGAAACGTCCGCAGTCCGTGGAACTCGACTTCTGTAGCGAGTTTGCGTCGGCTGCGTCGTGTCCGTTCGTCCGGGCGGGCCGTTTGTGCCAGCCAGCGCCGCAAGCGGCCGGCATTTACCGTTCCCAGGCGAGGCAGAACCATGAGTTGCAGTGCGTCGGCGAACTGCGCTTCGCGAGTCACCAATCCAAATGGGTAGGCACATTCCGCACGCAACGGGGTGCAATCGTAGCGGCCGCGCTGGGGGAGAGTCACTTCGCGGCGAAGTCGCGTCCGACCGCCGGCTCGAAGTTCCAGCACGAACCACTCCGCGTGGTGACTCGGCCCGTCATCGAGAATTCGCAGACCGGAGAATGGCTTGATCCCTTGATCGGCAATCTCGACTTCCCAGACTGCGGGAGCGCCGGCGAATACCGGTGGGCTGACGATTCGTCGGGCGGTCAGCCCTTGCAGCGAACGTCGCGCGATCCACCAGTTGAGAACCCACAGTGCGAAGATGGCATAGGAAAGGAGGAGGATCAGGTTGATCCCCTTGAGCCAGCCCGTGAACCAGAGAAGGCCACTGGCGGCCAACCACAACCGACCTTCGCGCGTCGTGTGCGTTCGCCAGCGGACGACCGCGGACAGGGCGTCGGCACGGTTCACAACGTGGTTCCTTATGTCGCGTTCAGGCCGGCACTGGCGTTTGTTCGATGATCTCACGCAAGACGGCTGCGGCCGTGTCGTCACGGCTGGATTGTCGATAGCCGCGGGTCAAAATCCGGTGCGTCAGCACGGCGGGAGCCAGTAGTTTGATGTCGTCCGGCACGGTGAAATCGCGTCCGCGGACCAGCGCCAGCGCTTGTGCGGCTCGATACAGGGCTAGACCAGCGCGCGTGCTGGCCCCCAGTGTTACGTCAGGATGGTCTCGCGTTGCGTGGATCAGATCCAGGACGTAATCGGCAAGCACAGCTTCAAAACGAATCGTGCGCGTCGCGGCTTGCAAGGCGACAACCTCGGTCGCCGTCAACACAGGCTTCAGCGAATCAACGGGTTCGCCGCGACGATGCTGGATCAGGATATCGCGCTCGGCCGTTCGATCCGGGTAGCCAACCTCCAGACGCATGAGAAAGCGATCGAGCTGGCTCTCGGGCAGGGGATACGTGCCCTCAAACTCGAACGGGTTCTGCGTTGCCAGCACGATAAAGGGCGGGCCAAGCTCGTGCGTCTTGCTATCGATCGACACCTGTCGCTCGCTCATGGCTTCGAGCAGTGCCGACTGCGTCCGCGGTGTGGCCCGGTTGATCTCGTCCGCCAGGACGACCTGGGCAAAGATCGGTCCGGGTTGAAACACGAACTCACCGGACGGCTGGTGAAAAATGCTCGTGCCGAGGACATCGCTCGGCAGCAAGTCCGGTGTGAACTGAACGCGGTGAAAGCTACAGTCGAGGCTGCGAGCCAGTGCCTTGGCAAGTAGCGTCTTTCCGACTCCGGGCACGTCTTCGATCAGGATATGGCCCTCGGCCAGCAGAGCGACGACCGCCAATTGAACCAGTTCCGGCTTGCCCAGGAGGACGCCGCCGACATTAGCCTGGAGCGCCGCGAGCGATTTGGCGGCATCGGCGGGAAGGGCACCGTCGCCGTTGGAAGTCGGGGCGCTCTCGGTCGCGAGTTTCGGCGAAGCCTTCATGGTGCTCTTCACTTTACGGGTGGCCTGCGGGCCTCGCCAGTCCTACTCCAGGACGGGAAACTGCTCCGGGCGCGTACGGTCTCGGGCATTGGGTTGGAAGTAAAATCGTTGCACAGTCCGTTGGTTCGGCGGTCAAAATACAGTCGCTCGCGCTAGTACAATACCGCGGATTCGCCAGGAGGGCTGTAATGTCCGATACACTTCGCCGAGTCGATGGCGACGCGCTGAGTCGGGCCGTATTCGCCGCGGGGCGGCGGCTCGGCCGGTCCGATGCCTTTCTGGCCCGCGAGTTAGCCGATGCTGCCCTCCATTTCCTGGCAACGGCGGAGGGCGACGACCCGGATGAGGTACTCCAGCGTGTGGTTCGAGAGCTAGGGCATCCCGATCTGGCCCTCGCACTTCAATCGGCGGGCACCGAAGGCCGGCCAGCGCCCATCGCGGCAGACGAATTGCCGGCCACGGCTTTGGAGCGAGTGCATCGAGCCGCGGCCCTGGCGTTTCGCGAGTTAGCCCGCCGCGATGTCTATTCGCCCGACCTGGTGGCCGCGGCCGATGCCGGGCTGATTACATTTTTCGATGCTGACTCGCCCACGGAGTTGGCCGGAGGTGTCATCGCGGTCGGCGACCCAAGTGCAGCGTTTGAAACCATCCTCGCCGCGCGAGAACGATATGGGCAATTTGTGGTCTTCGACGGGCCGGAGTATTCTCTGTCGAATGGTCGATCGGCGGCCGTCTGGGCGCGATGGCTACGAGCCGGCCTGCTTGCGACCGGGCTTCGGGCAATCGTTAATCTGAATTGCCCTAATCGGAATTCTGACGAACTTCCTCTCTTTCCCAACGAACCCGACGATCGCGACGCCCGCCTCGACGATCTTCGACAAACATTGATCGCCCATTTGCTTTGGGAGGGCGCGAGCAGCGTTCGGATCGATTGGCACATGACCGAACGCGACTTCCGTGCAGACGGGCGGATTCGCCTCCTGCGCCTGTGCCGGCGGGCGCTCGCGGGCAATCCAATTGCGTTCGTCTTCGATCGCGGCGTTCGTGTCCCGTTGGCCGAGGGAATCGACCGAGTATTCCCGGAACTCCTGTGTGCGATTGGTGTCAATTTACCCCGACTGGCAGCGCACCTCGGGGAGCATGGCGAAGGCATTCTGAAGCGAATGGTGACACTGGGGCGGCTAGCAACGGCCGCTGGTCGCGCGCGAAGGGCCTATCTTCGCCGTCAGGGCCGGCCCGAACTGACCGAGGGGTTTCGGCTCGAACGCGCGCGGATCGCGGTTGTACCGATTGGGCTTGGCTCGTTTGCCGGCTACACGACCGACGATTCCGGGATTGAACTCGCACAATCGGCGCTGCGGGCTTTGCGGCTTGGCCTGGACGAGACGGGATGTCTCGATTCGCCACCTGGGTGGATCCATGATCCGGCCGCTGGTGTAACTTGCTGGGGCGTCGGCAATCCGCGTCAGCAAGTGCTGCGTTCGGCTTTACTTCATGCCGAGATCGAAGCGGGAACAGCCGTCATCGAGCTGCCGCCAACGGAACGCCCTGCCGAGGAGCTTGCACATCTTTTATGGGTTGGCTCTCGGACGCCGGGGCTGGTGCGGGTCCGAATTCGCCGGTCGCGGGCAGTGCAACCGTCACTCGGCCCGGACTGGTGACGATATCCGGAAAAATACATGAAGACGGTGGCACGCACCTTGCAAGCCATACGTCAGAGGGGTACAGTGTCTTCGGCGTCTGCCCCGCGCTTTCCACCGACAACCTATTGTCACTCCGCCGCACGCTAAGACGTGCCGCAATTGGCTGCATGACTGGAGGGTCATGCTTCGCCCGCAGGACACGGTCCATGGAAAAGTCCGCATTCCATCCAGCAATCCCAGCTTCCGGTCGTCTGCCTGTGCGCGACGATGCTGAGCCACGGCACTTCGGGCGTTACCGTGTTCTGCGCCGCCTGGCCGACGGAGGCATGAGCGCTGTTTATCTTGGCTACGACCCGGTAGAACGCCGGCCCGTCGCACTGAAGGTCCTCGCCGATCATCTAACACACGATAAGACTTCGACCGATCGCTTCCTCCGCGAAGCGAGGCTCGGCCAGTCGCTGCAGCATCAGCATCTCGTCCGCACGCTGGGTGCCGAGCGCGACCCAGCGACCGGGCGGCATTTCCTCGTCCTTGAGTACGTGGACGGGCCGAGTGGTCAGTTTTTGATCGATCGGACCGGCCCGTTGGCGGTTCGGGATGCCGTGCGCATCGTTCTCGACGCGGCGTATGCCCTCGAATTCTTGCACGCACGGCGATTAGTCCACCGCGATATCAAGCCGGGCAACATTTTGATCACGACATCCGGCGTGGCGAAGTTGGCCGACCTTGGGTTGGCGAAAGACCTCGACGAATCGAGCGACCTCACCGCTCTGCACCAGGGGTTCGGAACATCCTGGTACATGCCCTACGAGCAGGTCCTGAACGCACGATTCGTGGACGGACGGAGCGACGTGTTCGCTCTTGGGGCGACGCTCTATCATTTGTTGACGGGCCATGTACCGTTCCCTGGTCCCAACCATGCGGCGGTTGTCGCAGCGAAACAGCGCGGTGCGTTCGTTCCGGCGGCGTCCCTCAATCCAGCCGTCCCACCCGACCTCGACGCCATCCTGGCCCGAATGCTGGCTCGCGATCCGCGCGGTCGCTTCCAAACGGCGAGCGAACTCGTGGCTGTGTTGGAGCGGGCCCAATTGGCCGATCGCCTTCCGAGTTTCGTCGATGTCGAATTGGCAATGAAGGATCCGGCCGCTCGCGCTCGTCTGGAAGGCAACGGCCAGCCAACGAGTCCCGACGTGAACACGACGGCACCACCTCCGCCCCAAATTGGCGAAGAAGTCCGTAGCGCTGCGCCCGTAGCCGCGGAAGTCTGGCACCTGCGATTCCGCGACGAGCGCGGCGAATGGGTCGCCCGGAAGGCGACGACCAATCAGGTCTTGCACGGGCTTCGGGCGGGCTTTTGGCCGGCTGGGCTCGAAGCGGCCCGTGGTACGCACCGTCATTATCGGTCGATCGAGGTATACCCGGAGTTCCGCTCCTCGCCTCGCCAGGTGAAGACCGCATCGCCGACGCCGTCAGCTCCGACGCCTGAGCGAAAGTCACGGTTCTCGTACTGGCAAATGCTCATTTCGACGGGCTTCGGCATCGGGCTGCTCGCTGCTGCATCGGCTGCGGCCGTCTTCCGACTCTTCGCCGCCCTATGATCCATAGTCCGAGGCCGAATCGTGCACAGGCTCTCCTGTGCATTATCGCGGCATCGTTCTTCTGGAGCCTGAGCGGTGCATTCAAGGCCGTTCTGCTCACACCGACGCCACTCGGATTGGACTCGCCGCCCGTCCAGCCGATGCACATCGCCTTTTACCGCGTCTTCTTCGCCGGGCTGGTCCTGCTTCCGACGCTACGGCGGCGCGATGTCCGTATCTACCCGCGACTCCTTCTACTACCGGCATGTTTCGCTGCGATGAACTGGTCGTTTTCAACCGCCTTGGCAAGCGGCACAGCGGCGAATGCCATCTTCCTCCAATATGCCGCTCCGGTTTGGGTCTATCTGGCCGGCATATTCTGGCTCGGCGAAACGCCATCGCGACGGGCCACGGTCAGCACGCTGTTCGCAGCGGTTGGCGTGGTGGTCATCCTGAGCGGCAGTTGGGGTGGGGAGAATCCAACCGTCGTTTCCTTGGCTCTGGCAAGCGGCGTATTTTACGCCGGTGTGTTGATCGGACTGCGGACATTCTCCGCGGAGTCCCCACGGTGGCTGACAGTGCTGAATCACCTCTCGGCCGCCGCGGTGCTGTTGCCGATGGCGCTGGCCGTGCCCTTACCGTCACCCGGTCAACTCGCGTGGCTATTCCTGTTTGGTGCAGTTCAGTTGGGGCTTCCGTACTGGTTAATGGCTCGGGGGCTGAAAACGGTGGGAGCCCAGGAGGCGGGCATGCTCACGCTCCTCGAACCGCTGCTAAACCCGTTGTGGGCCTATCTCGTATCACCTGCAACCGAAAGCCCGCCGTCGACAACTTGGCTCGGTGGATCGCTAATCTTGGGTGGACTGGCCTATCGATACTGGCCGCCACGCCAACGTCGCAACGCCCACTCAGACCGGACTTCGCCGTCGGCGGAACCAGCCGATGCCGGCGACGACGCCGCACGCTAGTAGCATGTGGGTTGGTTCAGGAACCGGAGTGAAGCCCGTCAAGACGACCGTCCCGGCCGAATAGTTGTAGTTGATCGTCGTAGTGTAAAAGTCGGATGTCCCAACGGTACCGGCGGCGTTGGGGATGAGGAACTGCGACCCGTTGGGCTTTCCGACGAAGGTATTGCCCGCTGCGATCGAATTGGCAGCACCTTGAATGATGACGATCTGTGACGCTGCCGTGAGCGCGTTGGTGTTCGCACTCGCATCGAGAATCGCACCGGCAAACGAGATTGCTCCTGTCGTCCCGAGGTTAATCTGATCGTGAGTGCCCGCCCCTGACCCAGGCGTCGTGCCCGTGATGCCGATCGACAGGGTCGAACCACCAGCCATCGTCGTGGCGCCGACAAGCGTCAAGATTCCCGTGTCGGTGACACCACCCGAAAGTACGGCCCCGCTGGCGATGGTCACGGGACCGGTAATCCGACCGACGCCGGCGAGTACACCCGCGGTGACGTTAACCGCGCCCGTGCCTGTGCCGGAACCGGTCGTGTTGCTGACGAACAAGGCACCGCCCGACACAGTGGTACCGCCCGCGTATGTGTTCGCACCGGTTAGCTCTTGGAGGCCCGTGCCGGATTTCGAGACTGAGCCGGGACCACTGATGACGCCCGCATAGGTGAATATCACGCCGACCGGCGGTGTGCCCGTGGTGACGAGAGCGCCGTTGATGACCAGGACATTGTTGTTGGTGATGTTGCCGAAGTTCGTGGCGGTCGTGTTGCCGAGGTTCCCGACTGTCAGAGTGCCACCGGCGTTGATCGTCACCGATGCCGTATCGTTGATAATGGTCTGTCCACCACTCGTTACGGCACCTCCTCCTCCGATCGTGATCGTGGCTGCGCCGCCGGGCGTGGCTCCGTTGCCGCCGAGTTGCAATTGGCCGGTGACCGACAGGAGCGAGTTGGTGCCTGTGACGGTGATGGCCGTGCTGCCACCGACTGCGGGCGTCAGAAACGCATTGGTACCGATGGTGATTCGGCCACCATTCGTGATGTTGACCGTGGCGGTTCCGCCCGCGCCGCCATTGCCGGCGCTCGTGTCGAACTCACCAGCGGCCTGGATCAACGATCCCGCGCCGTCAACGTCAATGCGCCCGGTTTGGGTTGTGTTGATCGATGCATCGTTGGCGACCAACAGTCCGCCGCCTGCGGGTGTGGCGGCTCCGTTGTTGTTGATGATGACCTGGCCACCGGCTGTGACGTTCAGCCGACCATTACCAGCAGCGCCCACCTGAACAAAGCCGGCTGAGCTGCTGTCCGTTGCCCCGCCCGCAACCAGTCGACCGGTCCCGATGACGTTGAGCGTTCCATCGCCGAGGCCGGTGTCGTTCGCCGCACTGAGGGCCGTTTGCCCGATCAGGAAATTGCGACCGCGAAGCTCGCCGCCGTTCTGAACCGTCATTGTGCCGGTGCTTTGATTGCCAATGGCGAACTGGCCGCTGTTCGTGACACCTGTCGTCGTCTGTGCAAAGAGTCGCGAGCCGTTGCCGTCAACCAGCACAGAACTCACGCTGCCGGCAAGGCGTGACTGGAAGACGAAGAAGGAGTTGACGACGGCTCCGGCATTGATCGTCACATTTCCAGTGCCCTTATTGCCAGGGCCAAAGCGGCCCGAGACCGCGCCCGCCGTGCCGACACCTGCGTTGACAACAGTTCCCGCACCAGTGATCGTGACATTGGCAACCGACCCCGCGAGATTGCCGAAGTAGATATTGTCCGCAGAGTTGATGACGGTGCCGCCGCGAATGGTTGCTGTGACGTTATCGCCGGCAGTCTGCGCCAGAATCAACGGAGACGACGGTGGCGGGTTGGGCGCCGCAGTCGACGGCGTGTCGTTACCGGTCGCGGCGAGGTTATATGTGCCGCCATTGAAGTCGACGTTACGGTTATTGAGTCGCAGAAACCCAGTCGTCCCACCGCCTGTAAAGACGAGTGTTCCGGTCCCTGTGCCCGAGCCAGTGAAGCCGACATCGGCATTGGCACCCGTTCCGTTCGTGGTTGCTCCACCCAAGACACCGGCGAACGTCAGGTTGCCAGCAGCCGGCATGTTGACCGCAACGCTGTAGTCGACGCTGGTCGCTCCGGCGGGCGTCACGTTAACGGGCGAGGTAATAACGTTGTTACCCGCGCTTCCGCTGTTGATGGCCGGCGTCGTACCGGTGAAATTCAGCAGCGACCCAGCCCCGGCCGATGCGATGGTGACCGTGCTGCCGGCATTGTGGGCAAACGACATCGCGTTCAAGGTGAAGTTGGCCGTGTTGTTTGTCGCGATATAGCTCGCGGAGGCGATGCCGGGATCGCCGAACGTCAGTGATGTGGCCGCGGTCGATGCGGGCGCGACGCCGCCGACCCAGTTGGTCCCTAGCTCGAAATTGCCGTTGGCGGCACTCGTCCACGTCTGCGCCGCGATGGGCGCAGTTGCGAGGACCGTCACGGCGAGTACCGTCGCGACAACAAGACGATGACTCGGATGAATCGGCTGGATCGGGAAGTGCCGTGCCATTTCCATGCCCCTGGGTGCAGACCGATTTCGGCCGCAAACGCCAATGCTGGCGAATCAACGCGAGGAGAGGAGGGCCGCGCTGGAAGGAATGCGAGTCTACGAGTGCAACGTGTCGAAGGTCAAGAAAAAAACGGGACGAATTGGACAAAAAGCGTGACGAAACGGGGAAATGGTAAAGCAGCGAAGACGTGCCGCAGTGACCGAGTGACGATTGCTTCCCATATCAACTTGACATCACAGGAGACTCGCAGTATTTCCGCGCTGGGGGATCATGGGTTCCGACATTCGCCTGCGTCGAGCACGGGAGCATAGTTGTGTCGGAAATGGCAACACCTAACACGGTTGCCTGAGGGGTTTTCGTGGGGTGAATCCATGCTCCGGGTCGCGCTCACTAGTCTCATCGTATCGTTGGCCGGTTTCCCCCCGACATTTGCTGAGCCGCCGCTTGTCCCTGAAAGCGCTCCGCCAATAACCACTCCGGCCGACCCGCCATCGACCCAAACCGCCGAGAGTCGCAAAGACGCGAAGGGCAAAGACGAGAAGGGCAAAGACGAGAAAGACAAAGACGAGAAGGGCAAAGACGAGAAAGGCAAAGACGAGAAACGAGAGGGCGATAAGGCCAAGAAAGACGGATCGAAGGATGAGTCGAAGGAGAAAGACGATTCGAAGGAATCAGCGCTAAGCCCTCTTGAGAAATTCCTCAAACCATCGTTTCGGATTCGTGGGTTGATCGAATCTGAGGCGGTCATGGCCGCCCAATCGGCGCAGAGCAAAGCGACGATTGGCGATTTACAAAATGGATACGGCTTTCGGCGAGTCCGATTGGGCGCGCAAGGGAATATCGGTGATTCTTCCCGCTGGGTCTCCGAACTGGAGTTTGTCGGCGGGGGCGTACAGCTCTTGGACGTCTTCGTCGGGCTGACGGCGATTCCCTATGTGCGAGAGATTCGTGTTGGCCATTTTCGCGAGCCGTTCAGCCTTGAGGGAGCCACCGGCGTACCCTTCGTCACATTCTTGGAACGATCGCCGCTCAACGAATTGGATCCCGCCCGCAACTGGGGTGTGGCCGGATACTGGTGGCCGGAGAATGAGCGAACGGAGTTCGCGCTGGGTGTGTATCGCAACGGAACCACTAACGGTGGGCAGAGCCTGGGAGACGAGGATACCTGGTCGTACACGGCCCGGCTCACAGGGTTACCGATCTACAATCCGGACGATTGTGCATTCCGCCTTCTCCATCTCGGAATGGCTCTGTCCTACAGGAATCCAAGTAATGGAGTGGTTGTCTTCAATCCGGGCACGCCACCGAGTCTCTTGGCGGTGGTGGACAACCCGGATACGCCTTTCCTCCCGTCTGTGATAATCCCGGCCAACAGCCAGCAACTCTACAACCTGCAGGCGGCCTACGTCGACGGCCCATTCTCGCTCCAGAGCGAGTGGTTCGCCACGGCCATCCAACAGACGAATGCCGGGGTCGGATTCATACACGGGCTCTACCTGCAAGTGAGTTACTTCCTGACAGGCGAACACCGCGGTTACGATCTCACCCGAGGGTCGTTCGGCCAGGTAAAGGTGCTCCGTCCCATGATTCGATCGTTGGAATACTCGGGCAGCGGGTACGGTGCCTTGGAACTTGCAGCGCGATACTCGTACTTCGACTTTAGCTCGCCGAACTTACCGCTCGCGAACGACGGCTCGTCCAGTCGGGCGATCTTGAACCAACTTGAGCTAGGAGTGAACTGGTATCTCAATTCCTACACTCGGTTGATATTCAACTACACCTTACCTGTTGTCGATCGTTTGAATCGCGATACGACCTCCGCTCACGTTTTCGGGCTACGGGCTGCCATCTACTGGTGATATAGCGCCCTTCCAGTATCCGTAGCGACGCCAGGAGCCGCGAGCGTGGGGCGCTCCCGCGTTCGCTCTCGCGGCTCCTGGCGTCGCTACGGATAAAGCAAATGCGCGCTAGCGGTCAGTTCCGCTTCTCCCTGTCAGCCTTGTCAATCACGCACCGGAACCCGATGTGTGACATGCCGGTATCGACGCCCGTCCCGCGGCGCGCAGCAGGGCGGTAGCTTTCACAATAAGTGACGTGGCACAAGAACGACCCGCCGCGGGTCACTCGCTTCGGAACGAGTGGCTCGTTGGGATCCCAGTGAGTGTCTGGTCCCTTCGGGTTTACCGTCACCCCAGTGCGTCCGACGTACGCATCGGCTCGATACCAGTCCGAGCACCATTCCCAGACGTTACCGGCCATGTCGTAAAGACCATAGCCGTTCGCAGCAAAGCTCATTACGGGAGCCGTACGATCCCAACCATCGGCTTTTGAGTTCTGATGCGGGAAGCTACCCTGCCAGATGTTTGCCTTGAAACCGTCTGTGTCGTTTGGCGGCTCGTCGCCCCATGGAAACCGCTTCTGGTCCAGTCCGCCGCGGGCAGCGAACTCCCACTCGGCCTCCGTCGGGAGGCGCTTGCCGGCCCATTTGGCATACGCAGTGGCGTCGTCCCAAGAAACCTGAACGACTGGGTGGTTCTCACGGCCAGTAAGTTCGCTTCCCAAACCCTCCGGGTGGCGCCAACTCGCACCGGGGGTCCATGTCCACCAGCGGGTCATGTCGTTGAACGGGACCGCTGCTTTCGGGGGCGTGAAGACCAGCGATCCCGCAACGAGTCGCTCGTCCGGAGGCTTCGGTGTGCCTGGCGGAAATTGATGCCGGAGTTCCTCCCAGTTCACCGGCTTCTCCGCCGTGGTGACGTAGCCCGTCGCTTCGACAAATGCCTGGAACTGGGCGTTCGTGACCTCGCCCCTGTCCATGTAAAAACCATCGACACGCACTCTGTGCGCAGGGAGCTCGTTCTTTTGCCGCGTCTCTCCATTAGCTCCCATGACAAACTCGCCGGCGGGAATCCACACCATCCCACCAGGCGGCGCTGCGGGCCGATTCAGCAACGTTGTTATCACATATGCCACACCGAACGCGCAGCCTGTCAGCGCGACCAGAATCCCCGGGCGGAGCCACCGCGGGGCCAGCCCAGATCGCGCGGAAGTGCCCGCCGACGGGTTTTGTTGTCCGGAGGTTTTAGCCGACATGTCCCACCCCGCAATTGAAATCGGGCGGGCGAGTTTAACCCGCCCGCCCTTGAAATGGTCGGCATGCCCTGAGCGCACTCGTCGTGCGCCTCGTCGAACTCAGTTCCGCGGTGGCGACATAGTCTCCAACCGCTTCAGCAACTCCTGGATCTTGATGCTATTGTAGTTGATTCCCGCTGCGCTCAAACTGCTCCCCGACTGGTTCGGGAACTTGCCGTAGTCCACGAAGAAGCCTTGGATGATTGACTGCGCCGGGACGAAGATCCACATGTTGTCGCCCATCCAGCGGAGGTACCCCATTTCGCCGTGCTTCCACATGAACTCGTACGGGTCGGCCTTGAGGTTGACGATCAGCGGCCAGTTGGGCACCTCGCGGATACCGGTCGCGATGTTCCCTTGGAAGGTGGCGAAGTGGATTTTCCAGTTTCGGTAGCGGATGGCGTTCAGGTCGCCCTGTTGGCCAAAGTAGAAGTACTCGTTCCGTGGGCTTTTCGCCTCCTTGCCCTGGAAGAACGGCAGCCAGTTGTAGCCGTCGAGCTTGACCCGCCACTTCTTACCGTTGGCCTCGTGGCCCTGGGCGAGCTTCTCCTTCACGTCCGGTTCACCGGCCGCGGCCAGCAGGGTCGGCATCCAGTCGTTGTGGGCGATGGCGTCGTTGATCTTGGTGCCCGGCTTGATCACGCCCGGCCAGCGGACGACCAATGGCACACGGTGGCCGCCCTCCCAGTTCGTGCCCTTCTCGCCGTAGAAGGGGGTGATACCGGCGTCCGGCCACGAGGCGGTCTCGGCACCGTTATCCGTCGAATACATCACGATGGTGTTGTCGGCGATGCCGAGGTCGTCGAGTTTCTTGAGCAACTGCCCGACGTGGCCGTCGTGCTCGACCATGCCGTCCGGGTACAGCCCGATCCCGGTCACGCCGTCGCTCTCCTTCTTCAGGCGCGTCCAGACGTGCATGCGGGTGCTGTTGTGCCAGAGGAAGAACGGCTTGTTCGCTTTCACGGAGCGGTCCATGAAGTCGAGGCTGCCGGCGAGCATCTCCTCGTCGATCGTTTCCATCCGCTTCCGCGTGAGCGGGCCGGTATCTTTGATCTCGCCGCCCGCCTTGGATTTGATGACACCGCGCGGCCCGAACTTCTTCTTGAACTCCGGGTCCTTCGGGTAGTAGTAGGTCTCCGGCTCCTCTTCCGCGTTCAGGTGGTACAGGTTGCCGAAGAACTCGTCGAACCCGTGGGCGGTGGGCAGGTGCTTATCCCGGTCGCCGAGGTGATTCTTGCCGTACTGGGCCGTGGCGTACCCGTGGTTCTTGAGCAAGTCAGCAATGGTCGGGGCGAAGTCCGGGATACCGTGCTCGCTGCCAGGCATACCGATGGTGAGCAGGCCGGTGCGGAACGGGTGTTCGCCGAGGATAAACGCCGCCCGCCCGGCGGTGCAGGACTGCTCGCCGTACGCGTCGGTGAATAGCGCCCCTTCCCGTGCGATGCGGTCGATGTTTGGGGTCTGGTAGCCCATGATCCCGTGGTTGTACGCCGAGATGTTATGCACCCCGATGTCGTCGCCCCAGATGATGAGAATGTTCGGCTTCTTGCCAGTCCTCGCCGCTTGTTCGGTGGCGCGTTGGTTGTGGCGAGCGAGCGCCACCACTTGATCGTTGTCCGCGCCTTCACAGCAGCCAGCCTGAGGCTGTACTGGCATGACCAGTTGGCTGACAGGAGCAAGTGTCTTTGGTTCGCCGGCCCGTACCCACGCCGCCAGGCTTAGCTTGCCCGACGCTGCTGCGTAACCCAGCAGAAGGCCGAGACTCATAAAGGTCATGGCCAGGACTTTGGAGTTTCTCAGCATTACATCCTCCTCAAGAAAGACCGTGTACGCCGATCTATGGCAACGGCCGTCCAACAACTCAGACTGAGCCTTATGATGCGAGTGTGCACACACCGCGATGTGTTTGGAACGAAGTCTCCGCCAGCGAACATGTAATTCGAGGATAGCATTCTGGTGCGCTACCCCCTCATATTCAAGGATGGGGGTCACATATTACATCAAATGGGACAAAGTCGTTACGAGATACCCCCAATTCGGGATCGACGTAGATATGCGTGCGAATCCTACCCTATAGTGTCTCGTAGTGCCCAGGATGGCTGGAGCATGTGGGACTGATGATTCCCACATTTTTCGACATTTTTCTGACGCGTACGACGACCCTTTGTCAGCCCTTGAGGCCCAGCACGTCTTCCATGGTGTAGCGCCCGGCTGGTCGATCTGCGAGGTATTTTGCAGCCTGGATTGCCCCACGCGCGTAACAATCGCGCGCGTGCGCGCGATGGCTGATTTCGAGCGTCTCACCGAGCGTGCTAAAGATGACAGTGTGCTCGCCGACATTGTCGCCGACGCGGACCGCATGGATCCCAATCTCCCCATGCGGCCGTTCGCCATGCGTACCCTCGCGGCCATGTTTGATGGCGTAGGATCCAAGCGTCTCCTGCATGATTTGAGCAATCTTCAGGGCGGTACCACTCGGTGAATCTTTCTTGTAGCGGTGGTGCCGTTCGAGGATTTCCATATCGAAGTCGCGACCGCGGAGCATTTCAGCCGCTTCGCGGACCAGTTCCATCAGTACGTTTACGGCCAGGCTAGTGTTGGCAGCGAGCAATACGGCCGTCTGGTGTGCGGCCGCTTCGATGGCTGCCTTTTGCTGCGCGTTGTGTCCAGTCGTTGCAACCAGGATTGGAATGCGGCGGGCAGCACAGGTCGACAGGACGCGCGACGTGCCGTCGGGTGACGAAAAGTCGATGAGTACATCGAGTCGTGTGGAGATCGGCAACTCGGCGACGACCGGCAGGCCGAGGGCTCCAACACCGACTTCTTCGCCAATGTCACGGCCAAGCAGCGGATGGTCGGGCGCTTCCAAAGCGGCCGCCAAGGTGACATCCGGGTCCGCATAGGCCAGGTCGATAATCCGACGGCCCATTCGGCCGCATGCACCGTTGACGCCCAGATTGATCTTCATGGAGATGTCTCAATGGCTGCAATAATTGCGTCGAGATCGTTAGCAACGGGTACGGCCCGGTTCGCGAATGTCGCAGTACGTATGCCACGCCGCCCAAGGACGTCGTCGAACTTCTCCAACGTGTGGTATGCGACCGTCGCCGTCGGATCCTTAAGCTGGTGAGCGGTCAGGATACTGACGACGCGGTCGTCCGGCGAAATCGTTCCATCGGCAACGAGTTGCTTGACTCCAGCGACGCTTGCCGCCGACGCCGGTTCGCATCCAAATCCGCCGCGTCCGACCTGTGCCTTGGCGTCCAGGATCGCCTGATCGTCGGCGGCCCGCACGACACCACCGCAAAAGGCCAAAGCCCGAAGGGCCTTCGGGAGACTCACGGGTCGATTGATTTCAATCGCACTCGCGAGCGTGTCCGCCTTGCGGCCCGACGCATCGAGTTCGCGAAAGTAATGATCGATGACTGCTTGGTTGGGCTTACCTTGGTCCCAGCGCAAGGCGCGTTCCTCAAACAATGTGAAAAACGTCCTGGCGCCGGCGGCATTGATGACGGCCAACCGTGGGATCCGATCGATCAAACCCAAGTGCTTCAATTCCATGAAGGCCTTGCCGAACGCACTGACGTTGCCAAGATTGCCACCCGGAACGACGACCCAGTCGGGAGGCTCCCAGCCGAGTCCTTCAAGAACGCGAAGGACAATCGTCTTCTGCCCCTCAAGTCGAAATGGGTTGATGCTGTTGACGAGGTAGATGCCGAGCTTCGGCGCGACCTGTTGGACGCGAGCAATGGCGTCGTCGAAATCGCCGGCAATCTGAAGCGTCAGCACGCCGTGGTCGAGCGCCTGCGCCAACTTGCCATAGCTAATCTTACCTGAGCCGATGAACACGACGCCGCGCATGCGTCCTGTGGCCGAGCAGTAGAGCGCCAGCGAGGCCGATGTATTCCCTGTACTCGCACACGCGGCGCGTCCGGCACCCACTGCTGCGGCGTGTGTGAACGCCGCCGACATACCGTTGTCCTTGAAACTGCCCGACGGGTTCATCCCTTCGTATTGAAGGTGCAGACGGCCCGGCTTCAGGCCGACATAGGCGGCGACCGAGTCGGCCCTTTGCAGTAGTGTTTGCCCTTCACCGACAGTGACGACATGTTCGCTCCGGGCGAACGGAAACAGCTCGCGGAAACGCCAGACGCCGGAGAAGTCGAGCGGGTCACGACGATTGGCCCATTTGGCTTCGAAGTGCCTCAGCGACTTTGGTAAAGGCAGGCGATCCCAATCGTAAGCGACATCGAGCAACCCACCACAGCGAGGGCAGTGAAAAGTCGTCGCGTCAAGTGCGAGCGCGCCGGCACAAGCCGGATCGATACAGCGCTGGAATGCAGTTTCAGTCATGAACGGTCAGTTTACGGTTGCTCCGATCGTGTGACGAGTCGCGCGGCCTCGCGACGCAATCGCTCCGTGAAGCCAACGGCCCCGATATGGCTCAGGTGAAAGCCATCGACGAAATCGCCATCAGGCTGCCACGCCCGCGCGTCGATGAACGGCACATTCTGTTGGCAGGCGAGTTCATTCGCAAAGGCGCGCATCGCGGCATCGATCTCCAGCGTGTAGCCCGCGCGGAACTCGCTCGACTCTGGAAGCCAGACGAGTGCCGAACGGATACCTGCCGCGCGGCAATCGGCGAAAAGCTCTTGAAACGCCTGTCGCGAAGTCAGTGTGACGACAGATGTTGTCGGCCAAAAGTCATGGCCGCTCCGCGTTGTTTGACGCACTGCAGAGTCGGGATCGACATTGGAGGGCTTGGTGACGAAAGCCCAGGAGGAGTCGTACCGGTGAGCGGGCAAAAGCCACACGGGGACCAGTTGGCTCAATAGGAAGTATCGATGTCCGTACCACGGTGTTAGACGCGCGGCTCGCCAATCGGCGTCGAAACGACCGTGGAAGACAGCAAGATCGCTTCCGCGCAGTCGCGATGGCAGAACGCGAGTGTCTTCATTGCCAAGAGGGCCATCGACGACAAATGGCGGCCAGAATTCGACGATCACGGCGTCTGGCTTTGGTCCGTCGGCTAGCAGGCGGCGTAGCGCGAGCAGTTCGTGGAGCGGGCCGCCGCCAATATGGCCGAAGTTCGCAACGATTGGCTCGCCGTTGGTGGCAGGCTCTGTGCTGACGCCGACGACCACACGCGAGCTGCCGAATACGGCTACGCATGCGGCACCAGGAGCCGTCTGGCGAGTGGCTAGCAGTCGCTGTCGGTTGCGAGCGTACTCCGGATCGCGGAGCCAGGAAGCCGGTCGCTCGAGCACGGCGGTCAGTGTCACTTGCGACAAGACAAACAGCCCGACAGACCAGGCAACGGCCCGGCCAGCGGATGACTGTCGTCGTGACAGACTACTTTGACGCATTGCCCTCTCTCAGCAACGGAGCGACACATCCGGCAAGCCTAGTGCTGAAAGCACTTGCACCGGACGGGAGCATGTGATGTGAGTCGATAAAAGCATCGTCGTCGAGCCAACCGCGTGCGTTGATGACGACTGAACCAAAGTCCCGCTCCAACTGCTGAAGGAAACGACCGACGCGTTCGCGGGCATCGCGCGGATACAGCGCGCGAAATCGTGGGCCTTCGGGCATGACCACGACGGCCGCTCGCACGTTGTACTCGCGACATAAACTCAGGCTTTCACGGATGGCCTCGGCTGCCGGGCCATCGAGGCGTAGTGTCCGTAGCAGGTCGCCGTACTCGGCTGTTGCCCGCGCCTCAGCGTCGCGGCGTTGATCAGGAGTCGGGTTGTCGCAGACTGCGCGCATCCAACCCGTGGCATCGGTACCTCGGCTGCTGTCGTAGCGCCGGTTCCACGGGCTCCACAAGGGAAACAGTCGGCCGAGCAGGGGGAGGCGGTAGGTATAGAGCGGGGCCAATCGCGGCGCGTTGCAAAATGTCGTGGCGGGAAAGCCGTGAGCTACGAGTTCCGGTGTCTCCTCGGGAGTGAACCGTTCTGCGTTCGCGAAGTACGATTCCATTGGCTGCGGCGTTTGCGAGGCCATCTGCGCCGGAAACAGTTCCATCAGGACGAGCGATGGTCGATTTCCTTCGTTGAGCCAACGCCGGAGATAGACGCCTTCGATAATTGGTCCGGCGGCTGGGATTCCAAAGTTGAACACAACGCTTGGCTGACCGGTGCTTCGTTCAATCAGGGGTTCCGTTTCCAAGCCGCGTAGGGCGTTCGATGTCCGCGAGCTGCCAAATTGAACGACGACTTGGGCTCCTGGTTTCTCGACGATTCTCAGGCGGAGCTTGGCTGCTTTGTCCGCGTACAGGGGATCGCGGACGCCAGGAAGGCGATCGAAGGCAAGAGAGAATATGGCCTGTGTTGCGACGCTAACGGCGATGGCGGTCAGAACGACGACCGCCGCACGTCGCTGAATGTCCAGGCTATAAACGGTTGACGGCGCATAGCGGCGAACCTCAGCGTCGAGTCCGCGCAATCGGGGCCGGATCGCCGGACTCGCGGGAGCGGTTGGCCGAAGAGGCGTGACCGTTCGAAAAGTGCGCATCCCTCAGATCCCAAAGTCAGAACTGGAAGTAGATGAATGTCTTGCCGCCATCGGGCGTCAGCAGAAGCGTGAGATTGAGAACCACAGCGTATGCGATTCCAAGGGCGGGCGCAGGGGCGCGCATGCTAATGCGTCGCCAGATGCCACTCGCCACCGCAGCGTGAGCCACAAGCAAGACAATCAACAGTACCCAGAGGCTCAATCCTTGCAGCGGCGGGCCTTTGAGTCCCGGTATGGGCTGCACAAGCCGTGCGAAGATGTGGCCCGCGGCGGTAAAGGTTGTCGCGCGAAAGAAGACCCAGCCGGCTGTCACAACGGCAAACGTGGTTGCGACGCGGAGGCTCCAGCCGGCTGACGTTTCCAGTAGCCTGGACACTTCGAGTCGCCCTTCGCACCAACTGCGAAAGCTGCGATGCACGATGAGCAATAGGCCATGCAACGCACCCCAGACGACGAAGTTCCAGCTCGCGCCATGCCACAATCCGCCGAGAACCATCGTCACAAGCAGATTGCGGCACGTCTGCCAGTCGCTTCCGCGACTGCCGCCGAGGGGAATGAACAGATAATCGCGTAGCCAGGTCGAAAGGGAAATGTGCCAGCGCCGCCAGAACTCACTGACGTTGGCGGCGATATACGGCATGTCGAAGTTCTTAGCGAGGTGAAAGCCAAGTAGATGGGCCGAGCCAAGCGCGAGGTCGGAGTAGCCGGAAAAGTCGCAGTAGATTTGAACACTGTAGGCGATGACGGCCATCCATACGGCCGAGGTCTTAAATGCTAGCGGATCGGCGAACACCGGATCGGCATACTGGGCCATGTGGTCGGCGATTGCCATCTTCTTGAACAGGCCGAGGAGAATGAACTGGATACCGACATGGATGCGCGCCCAGTCCCAGCGTTTGCGACGCCGGATTTGCGGCAGGAAATCGCTAGCTCGAACGATCGGGCCGGCAACGAGGTGCGGAAAGAACAGGACAAAGAGCATGAATGACGGTAGGTCGCGCTCCGCAGCAATCTTCCGCCGATATACGTCCACCGTGTAATTGATTGCCTCGAAGGTGTAGAAGGAGATTCCGACGGGCAGAATGACGCTAAGGAGCGGCAAGTTGGCGCTGATACCGGCTGCTGCAAGACTCTCACGGAGCGACTGAAGGAAGAAGTTGGCGTACTTGAAGTAAGCGAGCAGGCCGATGTTCACAACGAGACTCAGGACGAGTAAGGCTCTTCGCCGCGCTACTGATGAGGTGGCATCCATGCCGCGTGCGATGAAGTAATCGAGAACGGTCGTGCCGGCGATCAGTGCGGCGAGCCAGTGGTTCCAGCACGTGTAGAAATAGTAGCTCGCCCCCAGCAACAGGAAGACGCGGCTGCGATGCCACGGTATGAGCCAGTACACGGAGAAGATGGCTACGAAGAAGAACAGGTACTCACGCGTACAGAAGAGCATGGCGGGGTCCGTCCCGTCCGGGCGTTGCGGAGTGTAGTCCACGGCCGAGAAGGCGGTCAAGGTAGGGTCGGTCCAATTTGGCTGCGGAACGCAATCCCATGAGACATAATGGTGCCGATGTCGCGCTGCTGACCGAGCGGCGCTACGAAGCGTCCGTTGCAGCGGATGGCGACTGGTATCTCGGCAACATTCTGCGCGACGACCAGTTGCTTCGGGACGCACTGCAGATTCGCGGGCTGACGGCTATGCGCATCGACTGGGCACGGCCCGAAGTCGATTGGTCGCGATTTCGTTGCGCCGTCTTCCGAACGACGTGGGACTACTTCGAGCGATTCACAGAGTTCTCGGCATGGCTGGCGCAAGTCGAGCCGCAGGTGCAACTGATTAACGACGCTTCACTTGTACGATGGAACAGCGACAAGCGCTACCTGGCTGACCTGAGTGTGCGGGGAATCCCCGTCGTCCCATCGCATTTCGTCCAGCGCGGGAATCGATCCACTCTTCACGAACTGCTCGATGCCACAGGATGGGCGGACACAGTGATCAAGCCGTGTGTCTCGGGTTCGGCACGTCACACGTATCGACTAAATCGCACGACGGCCGATTCGTTGGAGCCGGTGTTTCGCGAACTGGTGGCTGCGGAATCGTTCCTCCTTCAGCCATTCCAGCGCGATGTGGCGGCTAGTGGAGAAGACACGTTGATGGTCTTTGACGGCCGGTTTTCGCATGCTGTTCGCAAGGTTCCGAAAGCCGGCGACTTTCGCGTACAGGACGACCACGGCGGAACGGTCTACGAATACGTTCCGACACGCGAGCAAATCGAGTTAGCGGAACGAGCAATCGCTGTTCGCGACGTACCAGCCTATGGGCGAGTGGACATGATTCGCGACAACGAGGGGCGGCTGGCGGTCATGGAATTGGAGCTGATCGAGCCAGAGCTTTGGCTACGTCACCACCCACCCGCGGCAACGGCATTCGCTGACGCCATCGTTCGTCGCCTGGAATCGTGAGCTCGATTAGCGCGGGACAACGTAGGTGCCAGCAAGTCGATCGTGCGGACCACGTTCGGGTTGGCGGAGTGCGAGGAAGATGTAGCCAACCAGGACGAGAATCGTTGACCAAAAGAGAGCCGTGGTCGCTACGGTCCGTTCTGGTGCCAGCAGTTTGACAACCGCGAGTCCACTGAAGAGAATCGCGATGGGCATCCAGACCAGTAATGCACGCCACAAACACTGCCAGCGGGCTGCTCGATGTCCATTCGCACGCACGAGGCACAAGCCCATGAAGTAGAGCGACAGACCACCCCGCGTCAGAAATGCCCAGAAGATCCACATGCCACAGATGGCCACGCATACAGTGATGTTGGCACTCAACAGGACCTCGGCGATTTGACCAACGAATACTTCGTCAACCGAGGTGCTGTTGCCGTGAGCCTGAATGCGGTGGCCTGCTAGATCGAAGGCCCTTTCGATTTGCTCGGTGCGAACCTCGGGATCGAGCCGAAGTCGCGTTCGCGAAACCTGTTCGACGGCATAGCGCTCGGCAACGTTCATTAAACCGGCGCGGCGTTCGTACGATGCACGCAGCTCAGACATGATCCCATCGAGTGCGGTGATCACTTCGTCCCGATTGCCCGCGGCGGCGAGCTTCTGACGCTGCGCTTCGTCGAGCTGATCGGGCGTACGCGCGATTTGCACAGCGTCCTGCACGACAGAGCTGCTCAGCCCGATAGCGACGAGTACGGCCGCCGATAGCGCGCTGGGAAGGACAGCCATAACTGCGAGCAAAGGCAACAGGAGCAACCCTTGAACGCCCAGGTGGGCCAGCCGCATGGGACGGCTGGTCTCAGTCGGCCGGTCGTGGTCCTGAGCGAGTGCCGAACGGA
This sequence comes from Gemmataceae bacterium, assembly GCA_046350275.1. GTDB lineage: Bacteria > Planctomycetota > Planctomycetia > Gemmatales > Gemmataceae > JAXMAS01. The sequence continues at coordinate 150,390 of JAXMAS010000011.1, read as the reverse complement.
CATCGGCCAACGTGGCGAACCCAGTTCCGCTCGTCAATTCTGTGAGGAAGCTGGCGGCGTGTGGTGGCACGACGGCCTGGACCGGTCCAGGCTTGCGGTGTTCCGATTGAAGCTCGCCTTCAAGCGCCAGTGCCGCGACTCGACCGACGAAATCGACATCGGATACGACCGCCGCGTCATTTGGCGGAGTGAATGCGTCGAGCAGTTGCATTCGGCCATCGGGCTGAAGCCAGATTTGGTCAATCGTTAGTCGTACCGGCCTTGAACCGTCGGCAGCCGAGACGTCCAGTTCCTCGGTTAGCTGTTCGAGCAGGCGGCGCGTTTCTGTCCAGCTCAGGGCCGCACGAGGTCCGACCACGTCTCTCAGGCTGCCACCCGAGGGAGCCAAAAACGCGTCCCACTGGCGACCATCGGTCGTGCCAGACGACAGCCACCGTGGGCGCGTCGAGCGGCCAAGCGATCGGCGACTTTCAGTCGTCGCGGGTGCTGTCGTCGGTCGTACCCACAGGTGGACGGCACGCTTCAAAGTGGTATCTTCGCCGAGCAACACACATGTGCTAGCGCTGTCTGCGAGCACGCCCTGGACCTCGAATGGACCCAAGTACGGCGGGATTCTGCGGTCGCTAAGTGGCGGAACCGTCCGTGGTCGGATCGGACTGAGAATCCGCCGCGGCGCGGCCCACGGCAGTAGCGCGACCTGGGTGCCACTCGCCAACTCGTGTAATCCTCGATAGCCATTGGTCCGTCGCATGGTGGCTAAGATGGGAATCCACACAAGGGGTTGGAGCAGGGCGGACAACAAGCGACCGCTATCGATGGCCAGAAGTGGCAGGTGCAAATGGGTTATGGCGACAAACACGGCGGTGCGACGAAAGATCGCCGGCCACGACGGTCGGTCGGTCGTACCCGGCACGGCGACGCGTAATCGCATAATGAACTTGCCCGGAGTACAGCCAAATAGCCCTTCCGCGAGGGCGAAGTAAGCAAATTCGACAGCGACTGCAATCGATTGCCCAAGCCAGAATTGCCGACCGATCATGGTGTCGATGCCGAGCCGAAACACCGCGTGAATGAGGAGGTTCGGGGCGACAAGAGCGGAACTGTCGATGAGAAAGGCCGCGAATCGCAAGGCAAGACTACCGCGCGTCGCGGCGGCGGGTAAAAGCATCCGCAATGCGTCGCGTAGTTCGTCGAGCGTTTGGTAACGTTTGTCCTTATTACGCTCCAGGCCCCGGAGGACCACGCATTCGAGATTCGACGACACTTCGGGTCGCCGCTTTCGGATCGGAGGAGGATCTTCCGAAACGACTCGCGCCAGCACGGCCGCCGCGCTCTCATGCTGAAACGGAGCGCGGCCAGTCAGAAGGAAATACAGTGTCGCGGAGACAGCATAGACGTCGGCGGCGAAGTCCACGCCGTAGCCACGAATCTGTTCCGGGGCAGCATAGAGGACCGTACCAAGGAACGACCCGGACTGGGTGAGGTTCACATCTGTCGTGAGCGATTTCGATAGGCCGAAGTCACCGACTTTCACCCGACCATCGGGCATTACGAAGCAATTGGACGGTTTGACATCGCGGTGCAAAATGCCCAGGCGGTGCGCTTCCGACAGACCATCGATCACGTCGAGGATTTTCGCAATCGCTTCGAGTGGCGGCAGCGGCCCGCGGAGCTCGACCTCCTCACGCAAGGTACGACCAGGCATGAGCTCCATTACGATGTACGGTCGGCCGGCGTCCTCATCCGCCGCGAGGACGAACACGCAATGCGGGTGCGAGACAGAACTGGCGAGCCGACCTTCCTGACGGAAGCGTTCCAGCGATGCAGCGTTCTTGGCAAGCTGCGGCGATAGCAGTTTGACAGCGACAGACTGGCCCGACGAATCGATGCCTTCGTAGACCGTGCCCATGCCGCCAACACCAAGCACGCGGCGCAGCGCGTAGCCACCGATCGACGCCGGAGCGCCGGCGGGCGGCGCGGCAGCGTCCGGGTCCGCCTCCGTCGAACCGGTGTAGGCAACCGTTGCCTCGGCTGGCGGTGGAGTGGTTGTGGCGATGGAGGACGTGAGACGTACGCCGCAGTACGCGCAAAACGTGGGTGCGTGACTGGAGAATTCCAGGGTCTGCCCGCAGTGACCACAAACCGTGCGCATCGACCGGGACGCCTCCGGGAATAATACCGAGCCAAGTGCCATTATCTGGTCCGCGGGGGCGAACTCAAGTCAGGCGGGTTGTAGTAGCTTTTCGTCCGCGAGTCTGATACCTTTCGCGGGCAGTTCTCGCCCGTTTTCGGTCACGGAGGACCGCGCCATGTCCGACACGCCGAAGTCCGGCGGCTGGTTCAAGGCTCTTGTCGGCACCATCGCTGGCTTGCTCGGCGGCGGGGCGATGATGTACATCTCGCCGCTCGTTGACCGTGTCATCAAGCCCGGCAAGCCGCTGGCGAATTTCTCCTACGAAGCCAACGGCCTCGACGTGACGTTTCACAATCGCGCGACTGGCGGTGATGGTTACTGGGACTTTGGCGACGGTTCGGCCCTGGAGCCGACGAATGCCGCCGCGGATGTTACGCACAAGTTCTCCAAGCCCGGTAACTACACGGTCAAGCTGACCGTCCGGAATTTCCTCGGCGACGAACACGAGCGATCGGTGCCGGTCGATGTCAGCGGCGCGGCGTCGGCCCCGCCAGCGATCCTCAGCCTTGAAGCGGTTCCGTTGTCGCCGCAAGCGGTAGCTCCTGCCACTTTTCGATTGGTTAGCAAGGCTCAGAATGCCGAGACGGCAGTCTGGGATCTCGGCCCCGATAAGCCGCTCGAGATTTCGTCCGAATCCCCGAATCAGCAGGAACGACTGGTCACATTTGCATCCCCCGGCCGTCATTCGGTGCAACTCGCGGTACTCAACGGCAAACTTGGCGAAAAGCGGTCGGTCGCGATCGACGTTAAGCCGGCCCCGGCCAACACTCTGATGGCCGTCATGCGCGTGTTGGACTCGGGAACGCGGGTCGAATCGCTGACGTTGACCGACAATCAGGCATTCTCACCCGACGTAAAACCTGTGCCGATTCGAAAGGCGATTCCAACTCGTCCCGGCTTCACGATCGTCGAGGCGAAACCGGCCGCGACTGTCACCGGCATCAAGGGGTTGACGGTTCAGGTCACGCCCGATGGAAAGTCGGCGGTGTTGACCGGCGAACTCCAGCCAGGAAAGGCCACGGCGAAGGGCGGACCGCCGATGGTCGTCGTTCCAGTGTCGCTGCGTTTGGAGAAACGTGGTCCGGCGACACGCCCACCGGCCGATACGTCCACGCCCCTCGCGATTCCTGGGACCACGAGCATTCCGCTGGCGGCGATGCCGAAGGACTGGGTGGCCGGCAAGCGGCAGATCGGCGTGGAGATGCGCGATGGTGCGGCACGTGTTCTGACGCCCGTTGGCCTGCCGTACAGTGGAAGCGTTGGGTGGCAAGGACGCACTTATCGCGTCGCGATGTCACTGCAGGGCGAGCAGGTTGTCGTGACAGTGCAGTAAGGAAACGGCGGATATGCCCGCCGACGGTAATCGGCGAGCTACGGTGCGCTGGCCCATCGATTGCTATCGGTGGGCTTTCGCACTTTTTCACATTCCTATAATCCCTTGGTGTTCTTTACGCTGAGGGATGTTTCTAATGCCGGGTCCGTTACGCCCTGTGACGATGCGACGCGACGGTGATTGCCTGTCGATCGAGTGGAGCGACGGCCGACGCGGTAGCATTCCGTGGCGGGTATTGCGGAAGGCGTGTCCGTGTGCCAGTTGCCGCGAGGAACGCGAGAAGCCAGCCGACCCGTTCCGCGTTCTGTCGGAACAAGAGTTGTTAGCTGGCGACCCGGAGCCGGTCGCGATGGCTCCCGTCGGATACTACGCCTACAAGGTCACATGGAACGACGGCCACGATGCCGGCATCTTCACCATCGAGAATCTTCGAGAACTCTGTCAACTTGCACCCTGAGAGAGCTATGCACCAACCATCACCGCCGAAGCTGGAACTCCCCGGCGTCAAACAGGTTATTGCCGTCGCAAGTGGGAAAGGCGGCGTGGGCAAATCGACGGTCGCGGCCAACCTGGCGTTGGCCCTTGCGAAATCGGGCAAGCGCGTCGGCCTGATGGACGCGGACATCTACGGCCCGAGCGTTCCGATCATGATGGGGCTTGGCGTCGTGGATCAAGCAACGACGCCGTTGCCGCTGGAGAAGTACGGATTGAAGCTCATGTCGATGGGTTTCATCGTGCCGCCGGAACAAGCTGTCATCTGGCGAGGGCCGATGGTCCACAAGGCGGTCACCGACTTTCTGACTCGTGTGAATTGGGGCGAACTCGACGCACTGGTGATCGATCTGCCTCCCGGTACGGGCGATGCCCAACTGACGCTGACACAAACTGCCCCGCTGACAGGTGCAGTCATCGTCACAACCCCTCAGGACGTGGCACTCATCGACGCCCGCAAGGGGTTGGAGATGTTCCGGCAGGTGCGCGTGCCGGTACTCGGCATCGTCGAGAACATGAGCTACTTTGAGCCGACGCCAGGTCAGCGCCACCACATTTTTGGGCAAGGCGGCGGCAAGAAGATGGCTGCGGATGCCGGCGTCGAGTTCCTGGGCGAGCTACCTATCGACCCGCGCGTGGCCGAGTGCGGTGACGCCGGCGAGCCAATCGTTAGTCGCTACCCGGACTCGGCGGTCGCCAAGGCCTACGAAAAGCTAGCGGAAACTGTCAGCGAGGTTGCCGCGAAAGCGGAGTTGCAGCAGTCCCTGCCGGCTGTTGAATTGTAGCGCGAGCCGGCTTGGCGGCCGTCTGGGGACCGGGCTGCGAGAGAATCGGTCCCGACAGCATCGTCCAAAGTGTCAGTGCGGCGACCCACCGAAAGTCCAATACCGCGCCATGTGTAACGTCCGTGTCGTTCATGACGTGAGTATCGTCGGTCCGCAGCGGGCGTCAAGTTGAAAAAGCGATCAAGGAGCGAGTTGCCCCGCTCCTTGGTCGCTTGCGTCAGCTTCGGGCGTTCCGTACCCGAAAGCCTCTTCCGTTCCAGCCCCTTACTGCTGGCGGGCGACTTAAAAAGCAATTGGTGTGCCACTTGCGCAGTTTGCTGCCGTCGTTACCTAGGCGGTGCAGCTTTCCACCTGGATCGCCGAAAGTTACAAACGGCGATGTAAGTTCTTCACAGCGGTCCGACAAGAATTACACCCACATCCATGACATTGGTTTGCGTCAGCCCCGTCTTGATGAGATCACCGGTCGCCGAGAAAAACGTGTAGCTATCGTGCCGGCGCAGTGCATCGCGAGCATCCAGGCCGAGCGCCTTGGCCCGCTCGAAAGTCCCCGCGTCCGCGAGTGCCCCGGCTGCATCGGTTGGGCCGTCTTCGCCGTCAGTTCCGCCGCTGAGGACGACCCACGGCATCGCGCAGGTTGTTGCGAGACGCAGACCGGCAGCCAGGACGAACTCGGTGTTTCGTCCACCGCTGCCGTGTTCCGATGGAAGCATGACAGTCGTCTCGCCGCCGAAGAGGATGCAGGTCGGGGCCGACCGTGGCTCGCGCGCGATGCCAGCCAGAACTTGCGCAACGGCGACGGCGTCACCTTCGATGAACGAGCCGAGGTGTAGTATGCGGTACCCGCGGTCTTCCGCCTGAATCGCGGCGCTGGCTAGCGCGAGTGCATTGGTTCCTACGACGATATTCTCCACAACCGTGGGAACCGCCTTCAGCGTCTCCGGCAAGTCGCCAGCCGCTCCCCGCAGGAGTCGATCGCGCACAGCCTTCGGCGCGCGGTCGAGCAGTGCGTATCGTCGTAGGACATCGAGCGAGTCGGTGAAGGTGGTGGGATCGGCAGCCGTTGGTCCCGACGCAATCACGTCCAGTGGATCGCCGACAACATCGGAAATGACGAGCGATACGAGGCGACCCGCCCGCGATGCCGTGGCCAGGCCACCACCCTTCATGCGTGATAGGTGCTTCCGCACCGCATTCATCTCGCCGATCGTCGCGCCGCAAGCGTGGAGCAGCCGTGTGACAGCTTGCTTGTCTTCGAGCGAGATCCCGTCCGCCGGCGCTGGCAACAGGGCCGAGCCACCACCTGAGAGGAGGCAAAGGACGAGATCGTCCGAGCCGGCGTTGCCAACGAGCGTGAGCATCCGCTCGACACCCTCAACTCCGGCCACCGTCGGGTGGTTGCTGGCGGCCGGCCGAGCCGGGTGCAGTCGCACGCGCAGCGTGGCCGGCTGTGGGCCTTCCGGAACGTTGACGATGCCTTCCACTTTCGCCGTATGGTCGCCAAGAGCCGTCTCCAGGCCCGCGGCCATCGCCCCGCCGGCCTTACCGCCGCCAACGACAAGGATACGCCGCGCTGCGGCTATGACGTCGGCCAACCGTGTTTGGACGACGTTGGCCATGAGTGGTTCGGGTCGAACCGCCATGATGGCAGCGTCCCAAATCGCCCGAGCATCGTGGCGAAATCGGTCGCTCATACGTGGCCCTCACGCGGAGGTGTAAAGCGGTTCTTCAGATGAAGGAATGGCCGTTCGTAGTACCGATAGCTCAATCCTGCAACAAGCAGGCCAATCGCCAGGCCGAGCCAGAACACATCGCCCGGGAACCGCACGGGCGACCGACTTAGCAGTGCCATCGCTGCTCCGATCGCGAACAGGTGGTACAGGTACAGCCCGTAACTGACCGAGCCAATCCATCGCGCCGGCCGAAGCGACAGAATCGGTTTGAGGACGTGGTCCTCGCGCACGACACAAGCCGCCAGAAATAGCGTCATCGTGACCTGGATCGCAAGGCGGGGCCAACCACCAAGATCAGCGACCGGTGCGTCGATCAATGCGAGCAATACGAGAAGCCACATGCCGGACATCCATCGCCGGCCCGTCAACCAATCGACAGCCACAAAGCCCGGTGACTCATGCAAAAAGTTCGCGAGCAATGCGCCGAGAGCGATTGGCGTGAATGTCGCTTGGAGAATGGACAAATCGTCGTAGCCGACGCCGAACGCGCGACGAAACGGTTCGTCGATGAGCCGAAAGTTCATCAGTTGGTTCACGACGATGATTACGAGCAACAGAACGACGATGATGCGCCGGGTCAGGTACTTCTGTACGGCCGGCCAGACCAGGTAGAACTGCTCCTCCGTTGCCAGCGACCAGAGAATTGCGAAGGAGCCAGACTGGACCGTCCAGTTCGACGTAAACGTGAGGAAATATGGTAGTCCGCGCCAATAGTCCGCAGCGTCTTTCGCTCCGGGCCGCAGTGTAAAGGCTATGGCAAGCACTGCCAGCAAGCCGTAGTAGACAGGGAAGATCCGCAGTGCTCGCCGGATCACAAACTGTCCCAGCGCCACGTCGCCGCGGGCCGACTTTTCCCGAAGCAGCAGCGTGACGATCAAGAACCCGCTGAGGACGAAGAACATGTCCACGCCGAGAAACCCACGGCGACTGGCAGGTAGCCAATCGACACCATCGCTGGCGTGGTGAAAGACGACGGCCAAGATGCACCCACAGCGGATGCCGTCGAGCGAGGCAAACGACCGCACCGCTCGGAAGGCGTCGAACCGAACCGCCGGCACGGTCGATGTGTCCCCCATGCGGCTCACTATACAAACGTAGGCTTCCCGGTTCGCGGTGCGTCACCGACGCGCTGAGCCATTCAAGGAGAGTCTCATGTTCCAGGGCCTACGTACCGCCGGATATTCCGCCCCCGACCTCGACCGCGCCAAGGCTTGGTACACAACGGTCCTCGGCTATGGACCGTACTTCGATGATTCGTGCTACGTCGGCTATAACGTCGGCGGCTACGAACTCGGTCTGATCCCGGATGCGACGGCGTCCGGCCCGGGAGGATCCACCGTCTTCTGGGGTGTACCCGATGCCTCAGCGGCCTACGAGCGGCTATTGAGCCTTGGCGCGACACCCTATGAGCCGGTCAAGGATGTCGGCGGTAATATCAAGATTGGATCCGTTCTCGACCCGTTCGGGAACGTGTTGGGCGTAATCGAGAACCCACATTTCAAACTCCCGCCAGACTGACCGTCGCACAAAGTCCGTTCGGCAAGTATACTTGGGGTGAACGTCTCGATTCGACATACGGAGTTTTCACGATGGGCCAGTCGGCGACCCCGCGCAATGGTGCAGACATCCTGGTCGAAGCGATGATCCGGCAAGGGGTCGAGGTCGTTTTCGCTTATCCCGGCGGCGCGTCGATGCCAATCCACCAGGCATTGACCAAAGTTACCGACCGGGTGCGTACCATCCTGCCGCGCCACGAACAGGGCGGAGGCTTTGCCGCCGAGGGGTACGCGCGGTCCACGGGGAAGGTCGGCGTTTGCATCGCCACGTCGGGACCGGGTGCGACGAACTTCGTCACCTGCCTGGCCGACGCCAAGATGGATTCGACGCCAATCATCGCGATCACCGGTCAGGTGTCGACACCCGTGATCGGCACCGATGCGTTCCAGGAGACGCCGATCGTCGAGACCTGCCGAGCCGTGACCAAGCACCATTACCTCGTCACGCGCACGGAGGATATTGCCCGAGTGGTCAAGGAAGCGTTTCACATTGCCACCACGGGCCGGCCTGGCCCGGTGCTGATCGATCTGCCCAAGAATGTGCAGCTCAACACGATCGTGCCAGACTACGATCCGCCGATGAACCTGCCGGGCTATCGGCCGTATCGTGGGGCCACGCAGTCGGAGCTTCAGCCGGTGTTGGAGCTGATTCGCGCTAGCAAACGGCCGATCATTTACGGCGGTGGTGGCATCATCCATTCCGAGGCGTCGGCCGCGCTCAAGGCATTTGCGGAGAGGACTGGCATCCCGGTCGCACTGACCTTGCATGGCATCGGCGGATTTCCGAGCGATCACTTCCTTTGCTTGCAAATGCTCGGCATGCATGGGACGGTCTACTCAAACTACGCAATCAACGATGCGGACCTGCTTCTGGCATTCGGCGTGCGATTCGACGACCGAGTAACCGGGAAGCTCACGGAGTTTGCCAAGCACGGCAAGATCGTCCACATCGACATCGATCCGTCGGAGCTGAACAAGAACAAGCCCGCACTGGTGCCGATCCATAGCGACCTAAAGGCGGCGCTAGAGACGCTCAACAAGATGCTCGATGAGCCGGCCAATCTCGATTTGACCGGCGGCAATCGCTACGGCGACTGGACCCGACAGATCGAAGAGTGGCGCGAGGCCGAGCCATTGCGCTATGCGGACCGCGACGACGCGATCTTGCCGCAGTACGCCATCGATCGACTCTGGACGATTCTCAAGGATCGCAAGCAACTCGATAGTACATACGTGACGACGGGAGTCGGTCAGCACCAGATGTGGGCTGCTCAGTACTTCCGCATCAACCGCCCGCGGACCTGGGTTACGTCGGGTGGGCTTGGCTCGATGGGCTTTGGCCTACCGAGCGCACTCGGCGTGCAGGCCGGCCATCCGGATAGCCTGGTCATCGACATCGATGGCGACGGCAGCTTCCTGATGAACGTCCAGGAACTGGCGACTGCCTTCACGGAAAAGCTGCCGGTTAAAGTGCTGCTCCTGAACAACCAGCACCTTGGCATGGTCGTGCAGTGGGAGGACCGCTTCTTTGCCGGCAACCGGGCGCACACATATCTCGGCGCCGGCCTGGATCAGGAGCCATATCCAGATTTTGTCGCGATGGCCAAGTCGTTCCGGTGCAGCGCTCGCCGAATCACGGCGAAGAAGGATGTGGATGGAGCCTTGGAGCAACTGATCGACAGCGATGGACCATTCGTTCTCGACGTGATGGTGCCGTACCAGGAACACGTTCTGCCAATGATCCCGGCGGGTATGACGGTGCGCGACATCATCAAGGCGTAAGCCGGTTGGATTACGGCCGCCCTTCGGATGTTGCTTGACCGCTCGGTCGGTGAGTCGTTACCATTTGGAAAGTACGGGGCTGGACGATCGGGCGCGCTTCGTCCGGCCTCATACGTGTTGTCTCAAGAATCGCGCCGCAAGTTTGCGCCGGGTGCCGGTGGGGATTGTCGTGACGGAACGGTGGAAGTGGGGTGTTATCGCTCTGGCGGTCGGACTGGTTGCGGTACTGTTTCTGTCGCCGCAAGCACCACACCTTCGAGCCGAACCGCGCGATGGGTCCGTCCGTCCACCGCGGACCATATTGCTGATCCGCCACGCCGAGAAACCACCCGATATCGCAGTGTCTGAGTTGTTGTCGCCGCGTGGCGAGGAGCGTGCCCACGAGTTGCATCGCCTCTTCGAGCCGTCGGGCGGTCGGCCCGCAGTGCTACCACGGCCAGATTTCTTGTTCGCGGCCAGTGTTTCCAAACACAGTCGCCGGCCCCTGGAGACACTGGCGCCGCTCGCCGAAGTCCTTCACCTTCGCGTTCACGACGAGTTCTCGAAGGACGACTACGAAGGGCTAGCGAAGGAATTGCTCAAGATGCCGACGTATTCGGGGAAGACGGTCCTCGTATGCTGGCACCACAGCACTTTGCCGCTACTTGCACGAGCGCTTGGTGTCCGGAGTCCGCCGGACGAATGGCATGGGTCGGCATTTGACCGTGTCTGGCGAATCGACTACGACGAAGCAGGCAAAGCCACGCTCAATCGCAAGCCGCAGAACCTCTTGCCGGGTGACCGGAAGAAATGATGGTCGGGGTGCGGTGACCAAATCACCGGATTCCGCCCAGGGCGATTAGTTACCCTTGTCCTTGCCGAGAATCCGTCGCAACCGGTCCATCAGGCGGCGCGGTTTGCGGTTCGGTTCGTCGTCGGCTTCCGACTTTTTGGACTCCACATTCTTCGGCTCGATATGTCCGGTGGTCAGCACGGGCGCGCCACTTGTTTGGCCAATCAACTCAGGGCGCTGTCGCACATCTGGGCCAAACTCGTCGCGCACTCGATCAGCCACGCGGCGCGACACGTACTCGGTTAGACCGAAAAGAGTTACCGCGCCGTCTTTCGCAGCTTTGCCTCGCATTGCTTCGACGACATAGTGGAAGAACACGCCGCGTTCGAGCTTCGGACTCTCGTACGCCTGTTCACCCGGGGAGCAACTGAAGTACGCGGCCACGCCTTGTGGTGGTTTGCGCGTTTGCGGCCGACTGACAGACTGAAGCTTCACCGGTTCCTTCGGCGATCGGTCAAATGTCGGTCGAGGATCTCGGCGGCATACGTCGGCCAACAGCAGCTTGAAACTCGCCTCGCATTCCTTCAATTCCGCGTACACATCGCCTAAGGAAACTAGCGACGAGCGGTCGCCCAGCTTCGCGTCCATCGGGCAGAAAAACGTCTCGTCGTCGCCGGCGAACTGGACGCCGTGGCCTGCAAACGCAACGACCACGCCGTCGTCTTCGCCGCGGTCGTCGAGAAGCCCCTTGAGTTCGCGACGAACGTTTGCGGCCGTCGGCAGATAGCGAGCTTCGACTGCGCCGCGTGTCTGCGACATGACAACGATACGCTTATACCCGGCCGCCTTAAGCGTTTCAGCGAGCGCGGCCGCGTCGTTCTCGGTGTATTTGAGTGGCTTCAATTCGGTCACGTCATACTGCTTGACCGCAACAATGAGGGCGTAGCGCCCACCGGCCGCCTTCTCTGGCTCACCAGCCAGCGAGACAGCACTCGCGAGCGTTAGCACTAAGGAAAAACGTAGCACGGCAGTACCTTCTTTCGTGAAAGTCGCTGCCGTGCGGTGTGGGCAATCCTGGCGAGGGACTCAGCGCAGGTCGATGACCTCGATGTTCCGAAAACGGATCTCGCCGCTGTGCTTTTGGAAACCAATGCTGCCGCTCGTCCGCGTCAGGCCGTTTTTCGCCGTACCCTTGGGTAGCAGCGCGTCGAGGTTCGTATCGCGGACTTCGACGCCGTTGACCACGACCTTGAGGTGGGTGCCGCGGAGTTCGACCTCCATGGTGTTCCACGAGCCAAGTGGCCTCAGGGACGCGACTCGGTCCGGCCGGACGAACCCGGGCGGGCCGTTGAAGCAATAGAGCGAGCCGGTCGGGTCGCGCTGCGAAACCGCGTCATCGGCCACCTGGACTTCGACGTGGGCGATGGCATCGAGATGCCGGTCACCGCTGCGTGCGCGGAAGCAGAATCCACTGTTGGTCCCCTTGGTCAACAGTGCGAAGTCGAACTTGATCCGGAAGTTGGCGAACGCCCGCTGGGACAAAAGCCAGTTGCCTTCAGCGTAGGTCGTACCCACAGCGAGGATGTCACCGTTAGTGACGGTCCAACCGGACTTGTTCGTCCCATCGATCGTCCAGCCAGTGAAGTCGCGACCGTTAAACGGTCTGACTACCTGCTCGGCCGGTCCCGTCTTACTCGGCTCGACAGGTGCGAGTTCCTTGTACTCGATCTTGCGGAACTCGGCGACCGTGTTGGTCCCGAGACTGTCCCATACCTGGAGCGCGACGGCCCCGCGCGGATGTGTGGTATCTTGGCCGCGGGCCGTCACCTTGCCGTTGACCTTGATGGTCAACTGGCTGCCCAGGGCGATGAACTCGTAGGTAAACCACTCATCGGGGCGGATGGAGACGATCTGGTCGGTGATCTTTGGCCCGGTGGGTGGAATGAGAGTCCCGGTCACGTTGACCCCGTTCCCGAGGTCCTGCTGGCCGATGATCTGTCCCTCGTACCCTTCGGGGGCTTTGCCCTGCACACGAGTCAGCGCTCGCTTCGTCCGCAGAAACAACCCGCTGTTGCCCGTTTCGTTGATGCGCACCTCGGCTCGGACGTGCACGTCGCCGAAGTCGCGGTCGCTGAACAGGTGCGAGATGGATGGCCCACGGCCGATGAGAACGCCGTTTTCAACGCGCCAATCGCCGCGTTGCTCGGGCAACGTCCGCCACCCGGCCAGGTCGCGGCCGTTAAACAATGGCGAGAAGCTCGGGTCACGCGGCAACACACCCGTGCCGGCGGCGGGTGGCTGCGTGGCCGGCGGGCGGTTGGCCGCGACAGATGGCACCACTGCCAGCGGAACGGCCCCGTCCGAGTCATTGAGAAGTTGTGGCTTTTGCACCGTGTCTGGGCCAAACTTATCCTTGACGTGGTCGCGGACCTCAGTCATCACGTAGTCGCTCAGTGTGTTGATGGTGACGACGCCCTTCGCGTTGGCCGCCTTGCCTTTCAGGCCCTCGACGACGAAGTTGAAAAACACGCCATGTTTGAGATCCGGGTCCTCAAACGCCTTTTGCCCGGCCGTGCAACTGAATAGAGCCGCGACGCCCTTCGGCGGGGCAGCCGACTGCGGCCGGCTTAGGCTTTGTAACTTCACTTCCTGCCGCGATCGCGAGAAATCGGACTGCGGATCGTTACGGCAGCAGTCGGCTAGAAGCAGCTTGGTGAGCGCCGGGCTGGCCTTCATTTGACTGTACACGTCTCGGAGCGGGACCAGGGTCTTGCGGTCGGAAAGCTTGGTGTTGGCGGGGCAGAAGTAATTCTGATCCTCGCCAGCGTACTGGACGCCATGGCCCGCGAAGCCGAGGACGACCGTATCGTTCGGGCCGCAATCGAGGATGCCTTTGATTTGTGCGTGAATGTTGTCGGTCGTCGGTAGGAGTTCAGTCTGCGTCGCTCCGGCCGTCTGCGTCATGACGACAACGCGCTTGAAGCCATTGCTCCTAAGTACGGCCGCGAGAGCATTAATGTCGTTCTCGGTGTACGAGAGCGATCGCAGTTCGTTTTTGTTGTACTCGCGTACGGCCACGAGCAGGGCGTACTTGTGCCCGGATGTTTGGGCCAAGACTGGTGCGATGGCGACAAGCCAGATGGCGAATGCGATGCGGTACATGGGTGCGACCCCTGCTGATGCTACCGATCCTAGCGGCGACCTGGGGACATCGTAAAGAGTAGATTCGCTCCAAACTGTCCGCCTTGCCCGTTTTCCAGCAGTACAACCGCACTTGCGTCGGTTTCGAACAACCAGTATCGCCGGGTCATGGAGAAGTACGCAATCGCGGTTTTCGCCGGACTTACTCTTGTTGTTACAGCATCGGCACAATCGCCGGTGACGGGCAAGGTACTGCTGCTGAAAAACCGCCATGTCCTCGAAGGCGATGTGGCGAATGTTGGCGATACTTACCGAGTCGCCCGCGCTGGTGGCGAAACACTCATACCCGCCGATCAGGTGCTGGCGGTTTGCGCGGACCTTGCCGCCGCGTACAAGGTCCTGTTGACCAGCGGCAATCCACGCGACGGCGAACACCGGCTGACCTTGGCCAAGTGGTGCTTCTCGAATGGCCTACGGCCGCAAGCCGCCGCCGAGGCGCAGGCGGCAGCGGAGCTGCGCCCAAACCATCGCGAGAGTTTGGCGCTCGCGAAAAGCTATGCCCAATTGTCCGGTAGCACAGCTGCCTACGCCCCAAGGGTCTCGACCGAATATGCGTCGCCTGGTGAAGCGCCGGCCGATTGCACGCCCGAGGCGCTCGAGCGCTTCACGGTGCGCGTGCAACCGGTACTGATGAACGCTTGCGCATCGTGCCACGTTGGGCCGAAGGCCGTCAAGTTCCGGCTCGAACGTGCCTTTCCCGACAGTCCCGACAAGCGTCGCGTCACGCAAGTCAACCTCACGGCGACATTCGCCACACTCGATCGGGCGAAACCGGCTGCTAGTTCGCTATTGACCAAGGCTCTCGTGGCACACGGTGGGGCAACCGTCGCTCCGCTCCGCGACCGTGGTGTGCCGGCTTTCAAGGTTCTGGAGGATTGGGTGATGCAGGTCGCCGGCGCCGCATCTCCGCCGACCTCCGTGGTCACGGTCGCGGCGACTGTTCCCGCAGGCACTACCAACTTTGCAAAGGATGAAGCGAAGCCCGACGCCGAGAAAAAGGACCTGAGCGACCCCTTTGACCCGGCCGAATTCAATCGACAGAAAAAGAAGGATTAGTCGCGGCTAGTCCGCGGCCTTCGCTGCTGCTCGTTGGAGCGCCAGATACAGAGCGTGAGTGCCCTTACGGCCCAGGCCCTGGGCCTGCACAGCGTTGAAGAGCTGCGAGACGAGAGCCACGCCGGGTAGTGGTAACTTCATCCGTCGTGCCTCGTCGAGAGCAATGCCCATGTCTTTGACGAAGTGCTCGGCGTAGAATCCCGGCTCGAAGTTGCCATCGATGATTCGCGGACCGAGATTGTTCAATTGCCAGCTAGCCGCAGCCCCGCCGCCAACCGACTGCAAGACCGTCTTCGGGTCGAGCCCAGCCTTCGTCGCGTACAGGAGCGCCTCGCAGACGCCATTCAGCGCTCCGGTAATCAGGATTTGATTCACCGCTTTGGTGTGTTGGCCGGCCCCGGCCGGACCCTGGTGGACGATTGTCTTGCCCATGCACTCGAACAACGGTTTCACCGCGGCCAGGGCCTCCGCGTCGCCACCGACCATAATCGAGAGCGCGGCGTTCTTGGCCCCAATATCACCGCCAGAGACCGGAGCGTCGAGCGCGCCAACGCCCTTCGCTTTCGCCGCCTTCGCAATCTCGACGGCGAGCGACGGCTCGCTCGTGGTCATGTCGACGAGCACGGTGCCTGGTTTCGCGCCGGCAAGTGCTCCGTTTGTACCGAGGAACACTTCGCGCACGTCCGATGGGAAGCCAACAATGGCAAACACCACGTCCGACTTCTCCGCGACCTGCTTTGGCGTGTCAGCCCATGCGGCCCCCGCGTCGAGCAACGGTTGGGCCTTGGCCTTTGTTCGCGTCGAGACGGTCATCGGGTATCCGGCTGTCATCATGTGCCGGCACATCGAATGGCCCATGACGCCGGTGCCGATGAAGCCGACGCGGGTCGTACCGGGAGTCGCCGTCGCGATTGCCATTGCACTCGCCTCCGTGGGGTCGTTCGTCCGGCTATGGTAGGGCGGGTAACGGGTTTTGGCGAACCATCAACACGGTGACTTCATGCCGCAATTGCGAATGGCGATTGCGTCATCTACGATACCGGCATTGCGAATTCTCCCACCTTCGGATGGCGGCCATGGCACTGGCTCGCGTCGAAAACCCGATCGTGCTCGTCCACGGCTTGTTCGGCTTTAACGTCGTACGCGTCGGACAGACAAAGATCGTCAGCTATTTCCCCGGTATCGAAGAAGCCCTGATCGGTGCTGGCAATCGTGTGTACTCGGCCCAGACCAGTCCGACAGGTGGGGTAGCAACTCGTGCCACGCAATTGCGCAACTATCTCCAGCGCGATCTGCCGGGCGAGCGCTGTCACATAATTGCCCACAGCATGGGCGGCCTCGACGCTCGTTACTTGATTTCGCGGCTCGGAATGGACGACCGGGTCCTTTCGCTAACGACCATTGGTACGCCGCACCGTGGGACGACGTTTGCGGACTGGGGCGTTCGCAGGTTGGAGCGAGTCGTCAAGCCGATGTTCGACTACTTCGAGATTCCCGTGCAGGCGTTCTACGACCTGACGACCGATGGCTGCCGCGCGTTCAACGAAGAGGTGCGCGATGTACCAGGCGTGCGATACTTCTCGGTGGCCGGGCGGGCCGAGGGTGCGTGGGTCAGCCCTGAGTGGCGGCTGCCGTACATGATCGTCAAGGCGACGGAGGGCGAAAACGACGGCGTTGTGTCGGTGGCGTCCGCCCAGTGGGGTGAGCAGTTCGACGTATGGGAAGGCGATCACCTGAGCCTTGTCAATTGGCGCAATGTGTGGGCGTCGGCCAAGGGGCTATGGCAAGGGCGCATCGGCGACTACTTCGGTCTCGTTGCCCGATTGCAGACCCTCGGCTTTTGAGGGGACCGATTCCAATGGCGAAATCCGGTTGGGCCAATTAACACTGGCGATTTCCGGCTGAGATTACCTCACCAACCCGGATGTCTTGCCCCATTCACCGCCAAACACGAACTCGGCGAGTGGCTTACGGCCGCGCGGTGCAGTCTCACGCTGCTTCAGTTTCTCAGGCAGTGTGGCGGGGTCCGCCGCATAGCCGATGGCGAGCGCAGTTTTCGGCTCGACACCCTCGGGTATGCGGTACACCTCACGCGCTTTGTCGGGCAGGATGCCGATCATTTGGTGGACGAATAGGCCACGAGCGGTTGCCTCGATGGTCAGGTTGGCGCTTGCCAGGCCCAGGTCGTGGAACGCAGCAGCGTTAGGCTTGCCGTTGAGCGCGAAGGTCAAGCTCGTGCAGCCGATGGCGAGGACGGGCGCGGCCTTGGCCCAGGCCTGGTTCGACTCGACCAGACATGACAACAGCCGCTCGAACTCAGTGGCATTGGCTTTTGTGGCCACGATGTAACGCCACGGCTGCTCGTTGTAGGACGACGCCGCCCAGCGGGCGGCCTCAAAGAGCGAACGGAGATCAGCATCCGAGACCGGCTGGTCGGCGAAGGCGTACGGGCTCCACCTACGGACGATCAGCTCGTGGACCGGGTAATCCGGGGTCGCTTGCTTCGCCGTGTTCATCGCTCTGGCTCCTGGCTATTCGAGTCGAATCAACGGGCCTATCCTACGCAGGTGGCTGACGGAATCTCTGGTCGCGCACACCTCGGCGGGAACGATCAGGCTACTTCGCAAGCCTGTCGCAGTTGGCGATACAGCTTCGCCAAGTCATCGATCTGGTAGTGCGCGTTAAGCCCGCTGGGATTGGGTAGTACCCAAATCGCTGTGCCCCCCAACCGCTCCGCTTGCGGCCCCAGTTGCGCCCCTGGCCGACCCCACGCCGCACGGTATGCTCCCACGCCGAGGATTGCCAAGAACCGTGGGCGATACTGGCGAACCTTACGGGCCAGTCGTTGTCCGCCATGGACATACTCGTCGTCGGACAATTCGGATGCCGCGGCCGTGGCCCGACGTACGAGGTTCGTGACGCCATAGCCGCTGCTGAGTAACTCAGCCCCTTCGTGTGCAACGAGCCGTCGGGTCGTGAAGCCCGCGGCGAAGAGCGTTGGCCAAAAGCGATTGCCCGGTCGCGCGAAGTGATGACCCGTCGCGGCTGAATACAAGCTTGGATTGATGCCGCAAAAGAGCACACGAAGGTTCGGCCCGATAAGATCGCGCACGGCCTTCCCACGCGCCGCTGCAAGGTCGGCCGGAGTCGGCTTGCGTGGATCTGTCCTGCTGACTTGCCTCACTCCATGTTCATTCATTGGACGCTGCAACGGGTTGTGAAACAGGCCAAATGGCTCTCGATATGCGGGACGCGCCAACACATGTGTCACGAGCATCTTATGCGAGCCATGTCTGATTGGTCGATTATGTCGCGAGGATAGTGGGCTGCCAAGGAAAGTCGCATCGACCCAATCAAACGCAGGGTGAAGGCCACCGGACCTGCGACGGACGCCGTTACCAACTCGTTACCCCAGTCAATCGTCGGATCAGTTAGAATTCCTGCGTCCCGTGCTCTCCAGTCCTTTCGAGGTGTGACCCATGCGAAAACACTTCCTCGCGTTCGCCGCAACACTTGCCGCAATGCCCGTGGTCAGTGCCCGCGAACCCGACCCAAAACCGGCCGTACACAAGATCGTCGCCGTGACGGTCTATCAGAACAATGCCCTCATTACACGCGAAGTGACAGTGCCCGAAGGACTCGGAGTCGTCGAACTGATGGTGAATCCATTACCCGCCGAGACGGTGCCCAGTTCGTTGTACTCCGAGAGCGATAACGGTACGCGAATCCTCAACACCCGCTTCCGGGCCCGTGCGATCCGGGAGGACACGCGTGAGGAGGTGCGCAAGCTGCAAGCGACGCTCAGGCAGCTTGCAAGCGCCAAGGAAAAGATCCAGGCCGATCTCAAGGCAATCGAAGAGAATCAGAAGTTCCTCAGCAAGCTCGAAGGATTTACTGGGGCAACCCTCACGCACCTGACCGATAAGGGGCTGCTCAACAGCGAATCGACCATCGCGCTGGCAAAGTACGTCATGACGACGCGGACCGAGCGTACCAAGGAGATCGTGGCGCTCCAACAACAGATCAAGGACAACGACGAGCAGGCGGCGTTCGCGTCGCGACAACTGAACGAACTGTCTGCCGGGGTGTCGCGCACGGAGCGCGATGCGGTAATCGTTGTCGACAAGGCGAACGTCGCGGCCGGCAAGGTAAGGCTGAACTACCTGGTAGGGGCAGTCGCGTGGAAGCCGCAGTACAAGTTGCGGGCGAACAAGGACAAAGATCCGGTGACGCTCGAATACCTCGCTGGCGTCGTGCAGAAGACGGGCGAGGATTGGACCAACGTTATGCTCGCCCTCTCGACCGCACAGCCGATGCTAAACGCCGCGCCTCCCGAACTGAAGTCGCTGGAGGTGTCCGCCGTGCCGATCAATCGGCCCGTTGGGCAACCTGGCTCCGGGCCAGGTGGGCCGGGCATGGCTGGCGAGTTTGCACCAGGCCGGTTCGGCGGCAGCGGTGGCAAAGATGCGTTCAAGGAGATTCAACAACGGGCCGCGGCTGGCCGGGGTCAGGCCCAATCGTTTAACAACACATTCAACTGGACCGAGGGTACGCGAGTTTACAATGAGTCGGCTGCGCTTGAGCAATACGGCGAACTGCTCGCCAGTGTGGATGACATCCACCTCGCTCGCCGCGAACTGGGAGAGGTGAGTGAAGGCCCAGCCGTCACCTATCGGCTCAAGACTCGGCTTTCGCTCCCATCGCGCAATGACGAACAAACCTTGGAGATCGCTCGGCTGGAATTGTCCCCCGAGTTCTTCTACAAGGCCGTTCCGGTCCTGACGCCGCATGTGTACCGGCAAGCGACGCTGACGAATAAGAGTGACTTCGTGCTCCTGGCCGGCGAGGCGACAATGTACCTGGGCAGTGACTTCGTCGGTCGCGGCGAACTTCCGATCGTGGCGATTGGCAAGCAGTTCACTGTCGGGTTCGGCGCGGACCCGCAGGTGCAGGTGAGCCGGCAGCTAATGAGCAAAGACCGCAAGACGACTGGTGGCAACCAGGTCTTGACGTTCGACTATCGAATCCTGGTCAACAGCTACAAGGCCGAGCCAATCAAACTGCAAGTTTGGGATCGGCTGCCGAAGGCGGAAGCCCAGGCGGTGGCCGTGAGCCTGGTGTCCCAGAAGCCGGACCTCAGTACCGACACCATGTACCAGCGCGAGGAGCGACCCAAGAACCTGTTGCGCTGGGACGTTGTGGTGCAGCCAACGCAGAATGGCGAGAAAGCGCTCCAGATCGACTACACGTTCCGGCTCGAGTTGGATCGGCAGATGCAGATTGGGACGGTGGTGGCTAAATAAGCTCCAAGAACCAAGAGCCAAGAACCAACAACACAAAGACGTGATCCGGTTGGTTCTTGGCTCTTGGTTCTTGGTTCTTGGAGTTTCTCCATGACTCACGTCGTCGTCGTCGAGGATGAGCCAGCCATTCGGCGTGGTGTCGTCGATGTCCTGCGCCTGACCGGCTATGGCGTTACGGAAGCGGCTGACGGTGACGCCGGCCTGACCGCTGCACTCCGTCGCGATGTCGGGCTCGTCCTGCTGGATCTGCTATTGCCCAAGCGCGACGGGCTCGATGTCCTGGCGGAATTACGCAAGGTCCGGCCAGCCTTACCCGTGATCGTACTGACCGCCCGCGGCACCGAGGACGACCGCGTGCGCGGCCTGCGGATGGGGGCCGACGATTACGTCGTGAAACCGTTTTCCGCCCGCGAGTTGTTGGCTCGTGTCGAAGCGGTGTTGCGCCGTTCGCCGCACGCTGCGCCGCAAACGACCGGGGCAACGCTTGGCCCAGCAAAGCTCGACTTTCAGCGCCGCGAAGTCGTCTGGCCGTGCGGTACACGCATTGAACTGTCGGAGACCGAGGCGAATATCCTGACGTACCTGCTTGCGAAGCGGGAGACGACCGTGGCGCGCGACGACCTGCTGGCGGCCGTGTGGGGCGTATCGCCGCAAGGGGTCGAGACGCGGGCGGTCGATATGCACGTCGCGCGGCTACGGGCGAAGTTACGTGACCCATCGGGTGCCGATGCGCCCGAGGCAATTCTTACAGTCCGCGGCCGCGGTTATGCGGCCGGCCCCGAACTCGTTCCATTGGAGAACTCCAAGTGAGCGCGTGGTGGCGGGCGCGAGTGTTGTGGCTACTGGCCTACGGCGTGATCGCGTCGCTGGTCGTCGGCGGGTTAGGCTGGGTCACAAACGCGGCATTGCGATTAGAACATTCTGACCGTACACGGCTTGCGCTCTGGCGGCTCGATAGCCGGGTGGCCCCGGCGCTCGCCCGCGAGGACAGCCGGCCCTACCAGCACTATGACCCGCTCTACGTCCCGTTGCCGGCCCTGGCGCGCAACGGCTATTCGTGCCCACCGGGGACGGTATTCGTCCCGTCGCCGCTGCTGAACGCCGACCTGCCGGACTGGATGGTCTTACACTTTCAGTCGAAGGCGAACGGAAGCTGGGGATCGCCGCAGGTGCTGTCGCCTAAACTCGAAGCGCAGTTGCGGCACCCAAGCAATCTGGTCGGTTGCGCCAATGTCACGCCGCCGCACGCCGTGCGGCTGGCGATGCTCGCAAGTTACTCGCCGTCCTCCGTCCTCGCACGTTTGCCTGCCGACGCCATTACCGAACAGACGACTGGCAAGGACGCCCTGCAGGTCTTCGTCGAATCGCAGGGTCAACCAGGACCGGGACAGCAAGCCGGCAATACGGCCTTTTTCGGCCAGAACGGCGACAACGACATCCAGGGCCGTGCCCGCGTCCAAAACGCCACGAAGAGTGAAGGTCGAGGAGGGTTTACGGCCAATCCGGTCAACTACAACTTCTTCGTCATGGGCGAGGAACTGCCGTGGTCGGACCTCGGCGGCAAATGGTCACCGGACATGACCAAGGCGTGCGCAGTCAAACTTGGCCTATTGCAACCACTTTGGCTGCGTGTTGACGGGCAACCGGAACAACTCGTCGTCGCGCGTCTCGCGGTCTGTGGCGACATGCACGTCGTCCAGGGCATTCTGGTCGATTGGTCCAAATTGCGCGGGCTGCTTCTGAACGAGGTCCGCGACCTGTTCCCCGAAGCTAACCTGGTGGCAAACGATGCCGGCGAGCCCGAGCAGGCGATGACGGCACTCCCAGTAAGGCTTGTATCGGGGCCGATCCCATTCGAATGGTCGCCGCTACGCGTCGGTCTATCTCTCGCATGGTTGGCCGCAGTGGCGGCGCTGGCCGTCGTCGGTCTCGGTGGCTGGGGGCTGCTCGACCTGTCCGAACGGCGTTTCCGCTTTGTGTCGGCTGTGACGCACGAACTTCGGACGCCGCTCACGACGTTGCGACTCTACCTTGACATGCTCACCTCCGGAATGGTCCCCGATGACGCTACCAAGGGCGAGTACCTGCACACGCTGCATAGCGAGAGCGACCGTCTGCAACGGCTGGTGACAAACGTCCTCGACTTCGCCCGGCTCGAACGCCAGCGGCCGCAACTGAGTTTAACGTCGGTCGATGTCGTGGAGTTGTTCGAGAAGGTGAGCGTTGACTGGCGCGAGCGGTGCAAGTCGGCCGGCAAGGAGTTGGCCCTCGAAGTCGCACCGGCGTACTGCCCGGCAGTGATGACGGACCGCGAGTTGGTCGAGCGGATCGTCGGCAACCTGATCGACAACGCTTGCAAGTACAGCCGGGACTCGGCCGACCCACGGGTCTGGCTGCGGGCGGTGCGGGAACCGGGCCGGCTGGTGCTGGAGGTCGAAGACCGTGGGCCGGGCGTGGCTGGCCGGGAGCGGCGTGGCATCTTCCGCCCGTTCCGCCGTGGCAAGGACGCGGACACGACCGCCGGCGGCGTTGGCTTGGGTCTGGCGCTAGCGTGCCGTTGGGCACGGCTGCTCGGCGGTCGGCTCGACGTGCGGCCGGGGCAAGGCGGCGTCGGTGCGTGCTTCCGGCTGGAACTGCCGGCGTGAGCGAGACATGACGTGTGCGCGTTGATACCGCTGTCGGTGGCCCTCGCCTTGGCGGGTGTGATGCTATTTCCCGGCCCGACGTCACGCTGGCCGTGGGGCGCGGCCGGTTGTTCGAGGTCGGCGCACCCACGTCGATGACGGTGCGTCTGCTCGGGCTTGCCGCGATCGGCTCCGCGCTGTGCGGTGTGACGTTCTATGCGGCGACCCGCTTGGACACCCGTAGGGTGGTACGACCGCCCAGGAGTGCCACCACGAAGCGTCGGGCGACCTCTTGCGTGGTGGTGGCACACCCTGGGGTCTAACCACCCTACGGCACGATAAGCATTTGACGGCCGCGCCGGTGACGGCCAAGAGGAAGTCAAAGAATGGCTCGAATGGCGACTGGCCCCGGTCCCGTCTCGCTGATCGTTGCGAGCTTCGTTCTCCTTGGCGTTGGCGCGATGCGTTTCTTGCCTGTCACCTGGAATTGTGACTTCTTCCCGGCCGGCGATGCGCCCAAGAGGCCGAACGTGAAGCAATCCGCCGCGGATATCGCATGGATGAGTACTTGGCGACCTTTGTCCAAGAACCGCATGGCCTTGGGGCATGTGAGGTCGAAGTCTGTTTCTGGGATCGGTCTGACGACCCGCCGACGCAGCGTGTGACGATGCGATTACGCCGGGCATGGACTCTGGGCGGTTGGACAACCACGAGTTGCGACGTCCGACCGTACCAGGCCGACGAATGAGCAATGGCGTCAAGACCACACGTCGACCTTACGTCACGGGTCGTCTCGCGCGCAGCACCCAGACAACGACGACGATGCTGCCGACAATCGCCGACACATACGTCCCGAGGTGCGCGCAGCCGACGGCGAAGCAGTTCAGCCGCCGATCCGCGGGAATCACCGAGGCCGTTGGCTCGGCCATCCGCATGTCCATCCAGCCGGCGTTGAGGTAGGCACTCGCCCCGCACAGTGCCGTCACCGCGGCTTCGGCGAGGAACAAGAGCAGGAGCGGTCGCCACAGCCGGTCGATGCCGACCGGCGGGCGCTTTCCGAACGTTGCCGCGATGCCGACGACCAGTCCCATTGCCATGCCGCCGGAGCTGCCGGCGAGGAAGCCCCACGCGAGGCCGAGCATCGTGGGGTCGTCCAGCGTGCCAATCCGCGGGTGCAGGACCGTAAAGTACTCGACGCACAGCCGGGCGCTGAACTGATCCTGCACCATCGCGTAAACGACCTGCCCGACGAAACACGCAGCGACGATCCGCAGGAACGGCGATGGGCGCAAAGCGACGAACGCCAGAAATGCCAGCCCAGCCGCGACCTTGAACGCGAGTGTCATCGGTTCGATCGGCGTGCCCATCACCGGCCTCGCTATCATGGGAGTGTCATCCTCGTCATCCCTACCACGCGAGAGCGTCCCGTGAAAGCGGAAATCGTCTCCATCGGGTCCGAGATCACCAGCGGCCAGAATCTCGACACCAACAGCCAATGGCTCAGCCGCCAGCTCGCTGAAATCGGCATCCCGGTCCATTTCCACACCACGGTTGCCGATGACCTCGCCGACAACGTGGAGGTCTTCCGCCGGGCTGGCGAGCGGGCCGACCTCGTCCTGGCTTCCGGTGGCCTCGGGCCGACGCAGGACGACCTCACCCGCGAAGCCCTCGCCCTGGCCGCCGGCGTCGAACTCGTTTTCCACGAGGAATTGCTCGATACCATCCGCGCCATGTTCGCCAACCGCGGTCGGGTGATGGCCGAACGGAACCGCGTGCAGGCGTACCTGCCGGCCGGGGCCGAGGCGATCCCGAACGACCGTGGTACCGCGCCCGGCGTCTGGATGCGGCTCGGCCGGGCGTGGGTCGCAGCGATGCCGGGCGTACCGACCGAGATGTTCGGCATGTACGAGGATCAGGTGCGACCGCGGCTGCTCGCCCTCGGCTTCGGCGGCGGCGTGCTAATACAGCGCAAGATCAACTGCTTCGGCGTCGGCGAGAGTGCGGTCGAGGAGAAGTTGCTCGACCTGACCCGTCGGGGTCACGTTCCGGAGGTCGGTATCACCGTCTCGGACGCAGTGATTTCGCTTCGCATTCTGGCCCGCGCCGAGACGGCCGCAGCGGCTCAGGCAATGTTCGTCCCCGTTGAGACGACGATTCGCGAGCGGCTCGGCGAACTGGTCTACGGTGAAGACGCCGAGGAACTCGAAGACGCTGTGGTACGATTGCTAATCGAAAAGCGCGTAACGCTTGGCACGGCCGAGAGCGTCACTTGCGGCCAGGTCGCGCAACGCCTGGGTCGCGTTCCCGGCGTGAGTGCTTGGTACAAGGGTGGCATCGTTAGCTACACGAACGAAGTGAAAATTAATGCCCTTGGCGTGCCGCGCGAGGTGATCGAGCGGCATGGGGCGGTCAGCGCGGAGTGCGCGGCCGCGATGGCCACGGGCTGCCGCGAGCGTCTCGGCGTCGATTACGCGGTAAGTACGACCGGCCTGGCAGGCCCTGGTGGCGGTACGGCCGAGAAGCCGGTTGGCTTGGTGTACGTTGGATTAGCGAGCCCGGCTGGCGTGACGACAACGCACTTCAACTGGACCGGCACGCGGGCCGAGGTACAGAGCCGGGCGGCGAAGCTCGCGCTCAACACGCTACGACTGGCACTGAGGAAGCATTAGCCATCGATGAACACCGATAGACATCGATGAATGCAGTCGTCTCTTTTGCATTCATCGGTGTCTATCGGTGTTCATCGGTGGCTAATTCGCCAGCCTTGCTTTGCACTCGTCGAGGATCGCCTTCGTCGCTGTTGCGCCGATGCGCGTCACGCCGAGCGCCCGCACTGCGATCACGCGGTCGTAGTTCCGCACGCCGCCAGCCGCTTTCACCTGCACGCCCGGCGGGCTGAACTTGCGCATCAGTGTTAGGTCGTGGTCCGTCGCCC
Organism: Gemmataceae bacterium; assembly: GCA_046350275.1. GTDB lineage: Bacteria > Planctomycetota > Planctomycetia > Gemmatales > Gemmataceae > JAXMAS01. The sequence goes on along the minus strand of JAXMAS010000011.1, from coordinate 124,624 downwards.
CGGCGTCGCCGTAGCCGGTCGAGGTCTTCACGAAGTCGGCCCCGACCTCGCCGCAAATCTTGCAGAGCTTCTCCTTGTGCTCGTCCTGCAGGAAGCAGTTCTCAAAGATCACTTTCACGAGGGCGTTTCGTTTGTGGGCCGGCTGTACGACGGCCCGAATGTCGTCGGCGACGTAGTCCCAGTCTTTGCTCAGCACCTTGCCGATGTTCACTACCATGTCGAGTTCGGTTGCCCCGTCGTCCATCGCACGCTCGGCCTCGAACGCCTTGACCGATGGGAGGTGGCCGCCGTGCGGAAAGCCGATCGTCGTACAGACAAGGACGCCAGATCCGGCCAGGAGTTCCGCGGCGCGCCGCACGGCGTACGGCTTGATACACACCGACGCCACGCCGTACTCGCGGGCCACTTTGCAACCGGCCTCCAACTCGGCGTCGGTCAGCACCGGCTGGAGCAGCGAGTGGTCAAACATCTTGGCGATGTCCTGGAACGTGAAATCGGCCATCGAATCGATCCTCAGTAGGGTCCGCGATGTGCGGACTGAGCTGTCGAGCAGTACCGGTCCACCCAGCGGACCCTACGTCTTTTGCGCATCTTGCCGGACTGGCGGCCTTGGCGCGACTGTGCGAACTGGTATATCCGGCATGCCGCGGGGTGGCCGCGCGGCTATGAGGACTGCACCTGTGAGGGTCGAGCGGCCGATGCTTGCGGTAGAAACGCCGGAGTCTTGCCATGCGCTGCGCCGTCGCCGGGTGGTTCGTGTTCGCGTCGGCCCTACTCGCTCAATCGACGGAAGTCAAAACCGCCGTCGTCCGTGTGCCGTCGGCCGAAGTGCGCGGTGGCAAGAGCAGCATCTTTCCCGTCACGGGGTACTTGCGTCAGGGCCAGCCGGTTCAGGTGGTCCGCGATGAAGGCGATTACCTCGCGATTGCTCCGCCGTCTGGATCGTCGAGCTGGGTGATGGACCGTGGCCTGACGTACTATCCAGCGACTTCAGGCAAGCGAGCCTACGCCGTCGTCAAGCTCGATGAACTGCCCGTGGAACTTGGTAGTCCGGATGCGCGTTTGCCGCACGCTGTCGAAACCACCAAGCTCAAGCGCGGGACAATCGTATTCCCTGTGGGCGAAAAAATCGTCCACGAACGAGCAGAATGGTGGCGGATCGAGCCGGTAGCCACCGAGGTGCGTTATGTTGCACGCGAGGCTGTGACGCCGCCGACCGATGCCTCGACGGTCGTCGCCGCCTCGCCCGGCAACGCGGCCAACGTGTCGCGCGGGCCGCACCCGTTGTGGACGCAGGCCGAGGAGGCGGAGCGGTTTGGCAACTGTGCCCGTGCTGAAATGCTGTATCGACAACTGGCCGGCGAGATGTCGAAGCCAGGAGGCGACCACGACCTCGCCATGAGAGCGTTTGCTCGTGTCGATGCACTGAGTCGCAAGACTCAGCCGACGACTTGGCCTGCACGCCAGACCGCACCAGCACAATTCGCCACCAATTCGCGAAACCCTCCACCTGCTAGTGTGCCTGGCATCAACTCACGGGCCATCGTGAGTGGGCCGGGGTGGCTGCGTCGGACGGGTGTCGTTATCGACGGTCGAACGGCCTATGCCCTGGAGGATAACCAGGGCCAGTTGCGCTATTACGTCTTGTCGAACGGCCCGGGGCTGAACATGGAACTTTTCGTGAACGGTGTTGTCGACTTGACCGGCAACCTCGTTCAACGATCCGACTTGTCGGGTGGGGGTTACTTGTTGGTTGACAAGCTGCACCTTCTGCGGAAGTGACGGAGCCGGGTGCATCTGCGCCGCTCACTCGATTAAGTGGCGGTCGTTGACACATCCGGCTCGAAGCGCAGCGGAAACCAATATCGGTTGACTGCGGTATCAGTGGTTGAGAATAAACTCGTTGCTGTTCAGCAGTGCCCAGAGCACGTCGCTGTAGAAGTAGAAGCTCGCGGCATCGCGATATTTCGTCCCGGCTGACGTGATGCGGCTGGCCTCGTTTCCTTGCGGATGTCGGTTCAAAGCGGCGACAAAAAGGTCGTCGATAATTCGGCCACCCGACTTACTCTTGCGCATCGCTTCAGCCACTGTTCCTTTGTCCGTGTTCTTGATGGCGTCCGTAATCTCCTTGCCGTTCATGAGCATCAGTGCCTGTAGCAACGTGCCGTTAAACGTGAGTTCGTTCCCTTCATCGTCACCGAAATTCACGACGAGCTTTTTGAGCCACGCCTCGCGTTGCTCCTGACGCTCCTTGCCCTTGAGTTTGGCCGCCCCAGTCGCGATCTGAAGCGATTCGAACAATTGCTCCGGTGTCAGTGATTTCAACAGCATTCGGCTGAAGAACACATCGGACTCGGTCTTATCGTTTGTCGCGTTGGCGACGCTAGAAAGCTGGTACGGCTCGCTCGTGCAAATCCAGTACAGGAGCTTCTTTGGATCGAAGCCGTTGTACTTGTTCGCTTCGTAAGATGGGGTCTCGGCTGCGAACTCCTTCGCCAGGTAGTCGAGGAGTTCCGGGTGGACGACCTTGTTGTGTTCCCCAAAGTCGTCGACGGATGGCTGCTCGTTCAATCCACGGCCAAACAGATGTCCCCAAATGCGGTTGACGTATGCCTTGGGAAACTGCTCGCTGGATGCGATCAGCTCGGCCAAGTGCTGGCGGCGCGTCTTTGACCCGCTGTCGATATCGGGCTTGCGGCCGTCGAGAAAGACGCCCTTGGTATAGAGCACCACACCAGACCGCTTCTCGTACGAAGCCAGTCCTTCTTTGTTCACCGCGTCGTCGTCGGAGAGTGTCAGTACCGACGCCCCCGCGTTGGCCGCGTTGGCGCGCATGGCATTTGGCCGGCCGTCGCGCTTAACCTGGCGAAAGAAGACGTTGACTCCCCAGAAGTTCTGCTGCTTCCACTCGGGGTTGAACGGGTGATCGTGGCATTGCACACACTGGGTTTGCAGGCCCATGAACAGCCGGCTTGTCCGCGAGGTGACGGGAACAAAGTCGAAGTGCCCTTCGCGATCGGTCTCGTTCTTCACCTCTTCGCCGAGGTGCTGGAGGATGTAGTTAACGGCACCGTCTTTGACCTCGTTCGTCTTGCCGGTCGCGGTGATCAGTTTCTCGACCATCTCTTTGTGCGAGAGGTTCTTGGTAAAGACGTATTCGATCAGCCATTCGCGAAGCTGTCCGCGGTAGAACGAGTCGCTCGTGCGCGTCATGAGCCACGTCGACCAGACGTTGGCCCAGTTCTCGGCATACTCTTCCGGGTAGTTGAACTCTCGGCCGTCGAGCGTTGCCTTTTCGTACAGCAGTCGATGAACCAGCTTGGCCCGATTGGGATTGGCCTCGAACCAACGGACCTCCGCTGGGGTCGCGATTCGGCCGATCAGGTCGAGGTAGACCCGACGCAGGAATTCCCAGTTGCTCGTCCGCACCGAAGGCTTAAGGTTGTTCTCTTTCCACGACTTGGCAATCAGCTCATTGATTTTGGCGGTCGGCGAGACCGGTGCCTCGGACTTTGGGGCGTCCTGAGCATGCACGATTCCGAAGGCAACGAAACCAGCAACGACCGCAGAGCGGATCGAGGCGGCGCGGGAAAGCATGGGTGATTCTCCCGAGGTCGAGCGTAGCGGGAAGGGCGGGCGTCCGTTTGATTCCATCATAAAATGCGCGGACGGATGCTGTCAAATGCCGAAACGAAGGAGCATTCGGACTATCTATCAGACACCGCCTGTGCCTGTTTAGTTCCGCGCTACCCACAAAACGCAGGGAGCCTGCCGCATGTATGGCGACAGGCTCCCGTGTACTTCGTGATATTTCGAGCCAGGTGCTTATTTCTTTGCAGCCTTGTGGGCCTTGACTAACTGATCGACGAGTTCCTGCGTGATTCGGCTGCTGGGCATATCCAGCTTCTGGCTCAGCCAGGTGAGGACCGGCGGTGTAAACGGCATCTTGCCCTTCTCCACTAAACCCGCCATTCGCTGGTCGCGGCGGGCGCGTTCTTTTTCTTTGCGGTGGCCGTTAACCGTTCGGGACTTGGCCATGTCCACCCGCCGCTGTTCTCGTCGAATCCGCCGCGCGCCCATTACCCTAGCTCCCGCGTTCTGGTCAACTCAGCTCCGAACAGGTTTGATACGACCGAGCAGGTCCAACGTGTAGCCCATCAGCGAATTCTTGCGCCAAATCCGTCGTCAAAGCACTTCTCCGATCGACTTGATGGTAGAATTGAGCAGTCACATCCCCGACCACCGCAGGAGCTGCCTATGCGACCCGCCGTCCCATGCGTCAATCCAGCCATGTTCATTGCGTGCCCGGCGTTCGTTTTTGGTGGCACAGACCCCGCTCAGTGGGCGCTCGTACAGGAGTTGTATCGTATTGCCTGGGAAAGAACGCAGGCTGAACTGACGCCCGCACCAACAGACCGACTAGCAGCTTATTGGAACTGAGCCATTCTGGCGCAACCTCATTGCGCGAGCATTTGCTCCCCGTAGGCAAACACAATCGGCGTACCGCCCGTATGGACGAATACCACATCCGACCCAGGCGGGATTCGGCCTGAACGGACATCGGCAATCAATGCGGCCATTGCTTTCGCGGAGTAAACGGGGTCGAGCAAGATGCCTTCCGTCTTGCAGAGCAGTTGCGTTGCCTCGTGACCCTGGGGTGAGATTTTGCCGTAGCCTGGCCCAATGTAGTCCGCATCGTAGTGGATTTCGCGTCGGGGCACTTCGACATCGATGTTGAGCAACCGAGCCGCGTCGTGAACCACCCACGCCAGCTCGTCCGGCACGTCCCACGGCCAACGATGGTAACCGACACATCGCACGGGATACGGTACGCCGAGGACTTTGGCTCCGAGAATCAGGCCCGCTCCCGTCGACCCCGACGATGAGACGTACAGCGCATTCGGCGATAGACCGTATTCCCGGCACTGTTCGACAATCTCGACCATACACAACGCGTAGCTGACCGCCGCCATTGGGACAACCCGCGGCTTGTGCCAGACGTAGGCTGTTCGGCCCTTCTTTGCCAAATCGGCAACCTTGGCGGCCATAAGGGCGTCAAGCTCGGCACCCATCTCGGCATCGACCAGTTCGACTCGGGCTCCCGTCAGATGATGAAGCAGCAGATTTCCGGTGAGTGCTGTGTTCCACGATCCGCGGCTCAGGTAGAGATGACATTCTAATCCGAGTTTGGCGCACGCGGCGGCCGTCTGCCGGCAGTTGTTGGACTGCGCGCCGGCACCCCAGACGACCACATCGCAGCCGGCGTGTAACGCGTCGGCCATGAGGAATTCGTTGTGGCGTGCCTTGTTGCCGCCGAAGAGCAAGCCCGTGCAGTCATCTCGCTTCAACCACACTCGTACGGACCCGATGGCCTTGGAGAATCGCGGCACGGGTTCGAGCGGGGTTGGCAGGTGCGCCAGCCGGACGCGGGGCAGGGCATCGATGCGATGTTGGAGTTCGTCGGTCGTCATAGCAAGATTCAGTGGTGGTCGCGGCGACTTCCGGCTGACTATCATCTGCATAGCGAAAGATCGACGCGTGGGCCGGGGGCGTATGGCACGGAAAGTCGTTATCATCGGGGCCGGGCCGGGTGGTCTCGCCGCGGCACTGTTGCTTGCGAAAGCGGGCCTCGCCGTTACGATTCTGGAACGACGAGGGTGCGTCGGTGGCCGTACGTCGGCCATCGAGTCCCAGGGCTTCCGCTTTGATGCTGGGCCGACGTTTTTCCTGTTTCCGTTGGCCTTACGCCGCATCCTCACGGCCATCGGCCGCGACTTCGATGCCGAGTTGCCAATGGTGCGACTCGATCCTCAGTATCACCTTGTCTTCGGAGCCGGTGGAGACATCTGGGCGTCGCCCAACCTCCGAAGGTTGGAAGCCGAGGTGGCAAAACTCTCACCGGCCGATGCGGGAAATATCCACCGCTTCATCGCTGACAACCGCGAGAAGCTCGCTCGCTTCCAGCATTCGCTTGAGAACCCGTTTCTCGGCTTGCGCTCCGTCCTCACGCTGCCGATGCTCAAATTGTTGCCGCTGCTTCGGCCGTGGTTATCGCTCGACGCAGAATTGGGCCGCTACTTCCGCGACCCGCGAGTTCGGCTGGCGTTCTCGTTTCAGTCCAAGTACCTCGGTATGTCGCCATTTAACTGTCCGAGTCTGTTCTCGATCTTGTCGTTTCTCGAATACGAGCACGGCGTCTTTCACCCAATTGGCGGCTGTGCTGCTGTCACCGAACGCCTGGCCGAGATCGCTGAGGAAATGGGCGTCACGATCGAACTAAACGCCGACGTCCGCGAGATTCAGTTTGTGGGCCGGCGAGCGGTTGGCGTCCGTACGGATCGGACGACACTTCCGGCCGACGCCGTCGTGCTCAACGCCGATTTCGCGGCGGCTGCTCGGCGACTCATCCCCGATCGCCTGCGCAACCGTTGGAGCAATGCGACGATCGATCGCAAGAAGTACTCCTGTTCCACGTTCATGCTCTACCTGGGGATTGAAGGCGTCTACGATCGATTGGCGCATCACACGATCTACATGGCCCGCGACTATGAGCGCAATCTGAGGGAAATCGAGCGCGACCATGTTCTTTCGGACGATCCGTCGCTCTACGTTCAGAACGCTTGCATTACCGATCTGTCGTTGGCGCCGCCAAGTTGCAGCACGCTGTACGTCTTGGCCCCGGTCTCTCATGACACGCCCAACATCGACTGGTCCACGAGCGCGAAGCGCTTCCGCAATGTCGTGCTCCGGCAGCTTGAAGACAAACTTGGCCTCGACGGCATTGCACGCCGGATTGTCGTCGAAAAGGTTGCGACGCCAAACAATTGGCGCGACGACTTCGCATGTTACCGTGGCACGACGTTCAGCATGGCGCACAACCTGGGGCAGATGTTGCACCAACGACCCCGCAATCGATTCGATGATGTGGAGAGTGTTTATCTGGTGGGTGGTGGAACGCACCCCGGCAGTGGGCTTCCGGTCATCTTCGAGTCAGCCCGCATCAGCACGCGGTTGCTGCTCGACGACTTTGGTATGAGCCGGGACTGGATCGATGTGCCGAGTACATTGGAAGTGCCCAAGTACGTGGGCCGAGCGAAATGATGTCCATGACAAGCCGGGTTGGTGTCATTGGGGGCGGGTTGGGTGGGCTAGCAGCGGCGTGCACGCTGGCGGCCCGCGGGCACGCCGTTACGTTGTTCGAGGCGAACGATTGGCTCGGCGGCAAAGCCGCAGTGCTGGAGCGTGACGGCTACTGCTTCGACATGGGGCCAACGATTCTCACGGTGCCGGCGGTCCTCGATCGCATCTTCGCGGAAGCTGACCGCAAGGTTGGTGACTACCTCGACCTTATTCGCCTCGACCCGCAATGGCGGTGCTTCTATTCCGATGGCGGCATCTTGGATCTTCATGCCAATGCCGAACGAATGGGCGAAACGCTGGATCGATTCGCGCCCGGATCGACCGACGGATATCGCAGGTTTCTCGAACTGTCGAGTCGGTTGCACACCATCTCGGATCGCTTCTTCTTCTGGCGATCGGTCGGCGGGTTGACCGATGTATTCGACCTCAAGAACAGCTTCTCGGCGACGATGCTCAGCGATGTGCTGGCGCTACGGATGGGCCGGACGGTTGCCTCGACTGTGCGGAGTTTCGTGCCGGACGTCCGCGTCGCACAGATGCTCGACCACTTCACGCAGTATGTTGGTTCCTCGCCCGACGCGTCGCCGGCGGTATTGTGCGGCATCGCTCACATGCAGACGGCGTGCGGTGTCTGGTATCCGCTGGGAGGAACGCGGGCCGTCCCCAACGCGCTCGCCAGGCTGGCCGGCGAACTTGGCGTTGAGTTGCGCACCAACGTCGAAGTGCGGCACATCGACGTCGATGGGGGTCGGGTTCGCGGCGTCGAACTGGCGACCGGTGAGCGTGTGCCGCTGTCGGCGGTTGTGTCGAACATGGACGCTGTGCGGACGCATCGCGAGTTGTTATCGAACGGCACAACTCGCCGATTTACAAGGCGCACGGAACCCGCCTGCTCGGGCGTCGTTCTTTATCTGGCACTCGATCGTGCCTTTGACCACCTGCTGCACCACAACTTTGTCTTCTCAGCCGACCCGCACGCCGAGTTCGACGCCATTTACAATCGCGGTATCCCCGCTCCAGACCCGACTTGCTACGTTGCCGCCCCGGCCCGTACGGAACCTCAAGTCGCCCCACCCGGCGGCGAAGCACTGTATGTCCTCGTCCACACACCGTACTTGCGGCCGGGACACGATTGGTCGAAAATGCTGCCCGAGTATCGCAGGACGATCCTTCGTAAGTTGGCCACGACGGGTGGCATGGCCGACATCGAGAGCCGTATCCGTTTCGAGGCTCACCTGACGCCGCAGGACATCCACGATCGCTACCGTGTCCTCGACGGGGCCATTTATGGCTTGGCCAGCCACGGTCGCTGGCTTGGCGCGTTCAAACCGGCTAACCGCAGCCGAACTGTGCCGGGCCTCTACCTCGCGGGAGGTGCTGCCCATCCAGGCCCCGGTATGCCCATGGTCATGATGTCCGGCTGGATTGCAGCGGATGCTCTCGACGCTGACGTCGCTCCTCGGCCCGGCCCGCGCCGCGAGACAATGGGGGCCGCGTCATGACCGCTGTCGTTGGCCGCGCGTGTGCGGTAGTCGGAAACCTACCCCCGCGCTGGCAATGGCTGTTTCGGCTATTCCGCTGGTACGCTGGCCGGTATGTGGCGAAACACCTGCACACCGTCCGCATCCTGCGCGCCGCGCCGCCGCCCATGAGACTCAACGGTCCCACGGTGATGGTTCTGAACCATCCGTCTTGGTGGGATCCCCTTATTTGCTACAGTCTGTCGCATCTGTGGCCCGACCGCGTGGACTGGGGACCGATGGAAGCATCAGCTCTGGCGAGGTACAAGCTACTCAGCCGGGCGGGTGTGTTCGGCGTCGAGACGGGTACGCCGCAGGGGGCCCGCGACTTCTTGCGCACGACCCATGCCATTCTCGCGGATCCGCGGGCGACGCTTTGGGTCACGGCCCAGGGGCGATTCGTTGACGTCCGCGAGCGTCCTGTCAAGCTACGCTCAGGTGTCGGGCACCTGGCCGAGCGCCTGGTAGTAGGCGAGGTGATACCGGTGGCCATCGAGTACACGTTCTGGACTGAGCGGACGCCGGAGTGCCTGATCGCGTTCGGTGAACCGCTACGCTGCGGCGCTGGTCAAACGGCCCGTCAATGGACTGCCGCCATCGCAGACGAATTGGAGGCGACGCAGGATACGCTCGCCACGGCGGCAAAGTCGCGCGACCCACGGCAGTTCCAAGCGATCGTCAACGGTCGGGCCGGCATTGGCGGCGTTTATGACCTGTACCGCCGTACCATGGCGTTGGCGACCGGGCACCGCTTTTTGCCCGAGCACGCTGAGGGCCACGAGTGCTGACGGCCATCTCCGCGATCTCTTTCGCGCTTGCGGTCGTACCGGCGATCCTCTATGCCGTCAACCGTTTCCTGTACCGGCCCGCTCCGCCGACAGCCGCGGACCTGCCCTCGGTGTCTGTGTTGATCCCCGCGCGGAACGAGGAAAGCTCCATCGGCTTGGCCCTCGACGCAGTGCTGGCTAGCCGCGGCGTGGACTTCGAGGCGATCGTCCTCGACGACCACTCCGAGGACCGCACCTGCGCGGTCGCGCAAGATTACGCTTCGCGCGACCCCCGCGTCCGAGTGGAACACGCCCCGCCACTTCCAGACGGCTGGTCCGGCAAGCAACACGCCTGTTTCGCGCTCTCTCAACTCGCGACCCACCCCATCCTCGTCTTCGTGGACGCTGACGTGCGGCTCGCCCCCGACGGGCTGGCCCGCCTGACTACGTTTCTGCGCGACTCGGGCGCGGGCCTGGTCAGCGGGGTCCCGCGACAGGAGATGGGCACGCTGCTCGAAAAGCTGGTTCTGCCGCTCATCCACTTTTTGCTGCTCGGCTACCTACCTCTAGTTGGAATGCGTTGGACGCGGCTGCCGGCGTTCGGGGCCGGCTGCGGCCAGTTGTTCGCGGCCCGCCGCGACGCCTATGAGTTTGCCGGCGGCCACAAGGCGATCCGCTCCTCACGGCACGACGGCGTGACACTGCCGCGGGCGTTCCGCCGGGCCGGCCACGCGACCGACCTGTGCGATGCGACCGACCTGGCAACGTGCCGGATGTACCGCACCGGCCGCGAACTGTGGCTCGGCTTGGCGAAGAACGCCCGCGAGGGCCTTGCCGCCCCAGCGGCCCTGGTGCCGTGGACACTTATCCTCGGGTTGGGTCAGGTCGCCCCATTGGTCCTTGTCGTGATGACGCCGGGCGATTGGCTCGGCTGGCTCGCGCTCGCCGCTGGCTATGCGGTGCGGCTCGACGCCGCCGTTCAGTTCCGCCAATCGTGGCTTGGGGCGGCACTGCATCCGCTTGGCGTGCTGGCGCTGCTCACAATCCAGTGGTACGCGGCAGTACGGGCTGTGGTCGGGAAGCCCGTCGTTTGGAAGGGACGACCCTACCTGGCGACCGACTAGATCATTTGGAGCCATCAGTCGTTTGGTGGGCAAAAAGTTGAATCGGTGTGGCGGTCGAAGTCCGTAGGCATGGTCCAATACCGTTGGTGCGTACTCAGCCAGTGTGGCGGGGAAGCGGGCCAGGACTCAGAATCGGCTGCCGAGACTGTTGCAGCAGTTTGCGGGATGGGACTTCGTCCAGCTTTGCAGTCGGCTAATGATTCCGAGTCTCAACGCAGACACAAGGCCTTGGAACGAAAGCGATAAGGGAATGCCTCCGGTTCGGTGCATTTGTTCTGGGGTGGGGTGCACGCTCGCGCCGGAACAATGCGGAGGGTTCGGTCAGCCGGGCGACGACGGCTCCGGCTCGTGGCGCGACCGGTGGATGCAGTTTGGCCCGGAGAGTTGCCTTGACGTCGGCTTTCCAGGTCTCCATCAGCACGGCTGACACTGCGCCCAACGTCGCACACGCCAGCCCGCAGACCGCCAAGCCACCGCGTACGCCGAACCACCACGATGCGCCACCGGCCACGAGTGCCCCGAGGGGACTTGTGCCGAGGAATGCCCACGTGTAGAAGCTCATCACCCGGGCACGAGCATCGTCGCGCACGATCGACTGGATGAGCGTGTTCGCGGAGTTGATGAGCGTCAGCACGCAAAAACCTGTGAGAGCCATGAGGACAAGTGCGCCGGCTGGTCGTTGCACGACCGCTAGCGTGGCAACGCACAAGCCGACGCCGATCGGCGCGCAAGCTACGCGCTCAAGTGCCCCGCGAACACCTCGCCAGGCGAGCATGACACTCGCGGCCAATGCCCCCACGCCGCTCGCTAGAAGCAGTCGGCCGAAATGGGCACGGTCGGCCCCAAGAATACGATCGTTGAACTCGGGCAGTAGGACGGTGTACGGCATGCCAACGATGCTCACCATTGCGACGACGGCGAGCAGGGAGCGGATTGGGGCCGATGCCAATGCGTAGCGCGCGCCGTCGGCTAACTCGGAAAAGACAGGGCCTCGGCGAACAGACCGCGTCGCCGACGGCAGCCGCATCGCCATTAGGGCCGCGATGACTGCGAGAAAGCTCAACCCGTTGACGAGGAAGCAGCCAGCTTCGCCGGTCCAGTCCAAGAGCAGCACAGCGATAAACGGGCCGAACAACCGGGCGAGCTGTACCAGCGACGAGTTCAGAGCGATGGCATTGGCCAGGTCCGCGCGGTCGTCGAGCATCTCGCCGAGGAACGCTTGCCGGGCCGTCATGTCAAAGGCGTTGATTGCGTTGAGCGAGACATTAAACAGAACGATTTGCCAGATGCGTTCATAGCCGAACCAGACAAGCAGGGCGAGGCCAAGTGCCTGGATCATCGCGAGCGCCTGCGTGGCAATGAGGAGCTTACGGCGGTCGGCACGCTCGACGAAGACCCCCGCCAACGGAGTCAAAAGGAGGCTCGGCATCTGGGCAACGAATTGAAACACGCCCATGAGATAAGACGACTGCGTCAATCGATAGAGCAGCAGGGGCATGGCCGTCGATTGCGCCCAGGTGCCGACCATCGAGAGTGTTTGACCGCCGAAGAACAGGCGGAAATTGCGGTGCGAGAGCGACCGCAGAATGGGCCCAGTGCCGGGCCTCATTTCGTCCCCAGTGAAGTTGGGCGAAGCTTGTCAGCAGGGATCGGGCCTAGGAGCCTTTGCCACTCGCCGTAGATGGGGTTCGGCAGGACAATCCAGTCGTCACCCCAGCGGGATTTGGAAGCGTCAACGGCCTGAAAGCGCCCTGCGACATCCTTCACGGGGTCTGCCTTGAATTCGTCAGAGAAATCGCGCAGGTTGTCGCCGAACAACATGAGCACGGTGTAGGCATCCGCTACGTCTTTGCGTCGCTCGTCCTTGCTCGTGGTTTTTGCCCCGTCTTTGAACAGCTTGAGCCTTGGCTCGATATTCTTCGCATTCAGGCCCACGTATTCGATGGCCTTGATCGTCGAGGGACGATTCGACTCGAATCGGTTGGAAACGTAGACGACCGTCACACCTTGTTTCTCGGCGGACTCGATAAACTCCTTGGCACCGGGTACAAGGCGTACTTCGTTAAAGCACGTCCGTTCCCAAAGCTGCCAGGTTGCATCGCTGTAGGTCTGATTAGTCCGAATCAAATAGCTCTCGTAGCCGCCATTGTCGAAGACCGTTTCATCGAGATCCATGATGACCGCGGGCGGCTTTGCACCATTTGACTTTGTCTTGAGCTTCTCGGCAAGGCGCGCGGCCGCGAGATTATACGTCTGAAGACAGCAGGCACGATACTCAGCAGCTGTCTGTACGTACAGAGCTGCTCCCAGCGTCCGGCTTGCACTCGGATCGGCGCGGTCGAGCGTCCCCGCTGCGACGAGATACCCCGCCAATAGGCCCAATAGCGCGGGAAAGATCCAAATGAAGGGGCGTGAAGAATTCATGCAGTGCCTCGCTTCGGGCGATGCGAGGCAGCTTACGACGGCGGCAGGACCGCGGCTAGCGCTTCGCTGATCCGCTCGGCCAGGATAACTTCGGTATCCTTGCGCACTTCGTCTGGAAGGTCACGGAGGTCTTTGGCATTAGCCTTCGGCAAAACCACGCGCCGGATGCCGGCACGCCGCGCGCCGAGCACCTTTTCCTTGACCCCGCCGATCGGCAGCACGAGTCCGGATAGCGTGATTTCGCCTGTCATGGCGGTATCGCTTCGCGCTGGCCGATTGCCATAGAGCGATGCCAGGGCCGTAACAAGTGCGATGCCGGCCGATGGCCCATCCTTGGGGACCGCTCCGGATGGGACGTGGATGTGGACGCCAGAATCCTTGAAGACGCCTGGGTCGATGCCCAGTTCCTTGGCGTGCGACCAGACGTAACTTTGAGCTGCGCGAGCGGATTCCTGCATAACGTCGCCGAGCTTGCCAGTGATGCGTAGCTCGTGACTATTGGGCAACAGACTGGCTTCAATGTAGAGGACTTCGCCACCAGCTTCGGTCCAAGCCATGCCGGTTGCGACTCCCGGCGGCATGTCGCGCCGTGCTTCCTCAGGGACGAACGGCTCGGGGCCAAGCAACTCGCCGAGTTGTTGTGGCTCGATCACGACAGCCGACTCATCGCCCTGGGCAAATCGCAGGGCCACCTTGCGAGCCAGTCGTCCCAGAAGACGTTCGAGTTGTCGAACGCCTGCTTCTCGGGTGTAGCCGACAATTACTCGCCGCAGGGTTGCATCGGGGACCGCGACCTTGTCGGCGGACAGGCCCGTTTCCGACAACTGTCGCGGGATAAGATACCTGCGGGCGATTTGCGCCTTCTCGTCTTCACTGTACCCCGACAACCGCAGTATCTCCATCCGGTCGAGCAGCGGTCGGGGCACTGGGTCGAGCGCATTCGCAGTTGCCACGAAGAGGACCTTCGAGAGATCAAACGGTAGATCCAGGTAGTTGTCGCGAAACGTGTGATTCTGCGCGGGGTCGAGGATTTCGAGCAACGCCGACGACGGGTCGCCCCGGAAATCGCGGCCGAGCTTATCGACTTCATCAAGCAACAGGAGCGGATTGTTGACGCCGGCACGCCGTATACCTTGGATGATCCGTCCAGGCATCGCACCAATGTAGGTCCGGCGATGACCGCGCAGCTCGCTCTCGTCGTGTAAGCCGCCGAGACTGAGTCGCTCGAACTTGCGACCCAGCGCGCGCGCAATGGACTGACCGAGCGAAGTCTTGCCCACGCCGGGTGGGCCGACGAAGCAGAGAATTGGAGCCTTCGCCTTCGGGTTCAACTTGAGCACGGCGAGGTGTTCGAGGATGCGCTCCTTAACCTCGGTCAGGCCGTAGTGGTCCTCGTCGAGGACGCTGCGGGCATGCGGAATGTCGAGAATATCGGCGGTTGCCTTTTTCCACGGCAGTTCGAGCACGAGTTCGAGGTACGTCCGTGTGACCTGGTGATCGGGTGCTTGCGCTGGAAGGCGCTCCAAGCGCGTGAGTTCGCGACTGACTTCCTTGCGAATCTCGTCCGGCAAGTCGGTCTCATCAAATCGTTGTCGCAGGGCATCGACCTCGGCCTTCTCCGGCGTCTTCTCGCCGAGTTCGTCCTGGATCGCTCGCATCTGCTGGCGCAAGACGTACTGGCGCTGCTCGCGCGACATCTCGCTGGCGGCCTGGTTGGAAATCTGACGGCGAACTTCCAGGACCTGAACCTCGTGCGACAGGTAGCCGTGGATCAGCTTGAGTGCGTCGATTCGACTATTGGCCTCAAGGATCGACTGCTCCTTGGCGGCGTCGAGACTAAGCATCGAGGCAAGCAAGTAGCAGAGCCGCAAGGGGTCCGCCGTCGATTCGAGCATCTGCCGTAACGGTGCCGAACCCTGAGGCGGCTGCGCCAATTCGATGGCTTGTCCCGCGGCGTCGAGGACGGCGCGACGCATACCCTCGATTTCGGTTCCCTCATCGACGGGAAGCGGTTCCGACTCAACGCGAACGCGCATGTATGGTTCGACTTGTTCGAATGCGACGATCCGAACCCGGTCTTGCCCTTGTACGAGAACCTCCATGGCATCGTCCGTGCGGTTCATCTTCTTGATGACCGCGCGGGTGCCAACAGCGTATAGCCCCTCGCGCGTCAATTCGTCCGATCCATCGCGCTGGGCAACGACCAGGATCGCCTTATCTTCGCTTGCCAAGGCGGCCTCAACGGCGGCGACGGAATTCGCGCGGCCGACCGTGAGCGGCAGGAACAAGTAAGGAAAGAGAACGGTGTTCTTCAGCGGCAGAACGGGCAGGATTGCAGCGACCGGTTCCAACGATGCCGATTCGGCATTTTCGCCGGTTGCGGCCGTGGGCTGGAGCGAAGTCACCGTGGGGCCTCCCGTTCGATGCGAACGAGCAACATGCCGTGTCGAAACTCACTGGTAATCCGACACAATTCTATGTTGATCGGCAACTCAACCTGGCGGTCGAACCGACTGTAGGCAATCTCCATATGCAACTGCCGACAATCCGGTTCCACACAGCAATCGCGTCGCCGGCCGCGCACTCGAAGCGCCCGACTATGCGAGGACAGTTCAATATCCTCCGGCTCAACGCCGGCCAATTCCATCTTGACTAACCATCCGCCGGGGACGCGGTACACATCCGTCGGCGGCCGCCATTCGGGTGAGGCGTCCGCCGCCGGCGTGAGGAAAAATGAGACGAAGCGAACTGTATCGCTCGCCATGGCAATTGCTCCCGTGCCCGCGAACCCGGGCTGGCCATTCATACATCCAACTCATCGGTCTCAGCGTATGCGGCCTTCTCCATAATGAATTTGTATCGACTCGCAGCCTCCTTGCCGAGCAGTTCAACAAAGGTGCGGTCGGCCTCCAGATTCGAGTCAATACTTACTTTGAGCAACGTCCGCTTACGCGCGTCGAGCGTGGTCTGGCCAAGTACTTTGGCGTCCATCTCACCCAAACCCTTGAACCGTGTCACTTCGTACTTCGCATTTGCCCGCAGACTGGCAATGACCTCCTCCTTGTGGGCATCGTCTTTTGCCCAATGCGTTTCCTTACCGACGTCGATGCGATAAAGAGGCGGCTGCGCGATGTAAACATGGCCCTTGCGGATGAGGTCCGTCATGTGACGGAAAAAGAAAGTCAGGAGCAACGTCGATATATGGTAGCCGTCGGCGTCGGCGTCCATCAGCAAGATCACTTTGCCGTATCGTAAGCCCTCGATGTTAAACTTCTCGCCGGCGCCCGTGCCGATGGCACTTACGAGATCGCTAAGTTCAGCATTCGACATCACTTTCCCGAACGGCAGCCCTTCAGCGTTGAGGATCTTGCCGCGCAACGGCAGCACGGCCTGTGTGCGTGCATCGCGACCCTGCTTGGCAGAACCACCCGCCGAGTCGCCTTCGACGATGAACAGTTCCGTCTCGTCCAGGTCCGTTGCTCGGCAGTCGGCGAGTTTGCCAGGCAGGTTAAGACGACGGCTCGTGACGCTCTTCCGCTTCACCTCGCTCGCGGCCTCACGGGAAGCGAGTCGCGCCTTGGCAGCCAGTACGATCCGGCCGACGATCTGGTCCGCCGCCGTCGTATTATTGTTCAGCCAGGTTTCGAGTGCCGGGCGGACGAAGGATTCGACGCCGGCCGTCATTTCCGGGTTGTTGAGCCGCTCCTTGGTCTGTCCCTGGAACA
This sequence comes from Gemmataceae bacterium, assembly GCA_046350275.1. Classification (GTDB taxonomy): domain Bacteria; phylum Planctomycetota; class Planctomycetia; order Gemmatales; family Gemmataceae; genus JAXMAS01. The sequence continues at coordinate 107,924 of JAXMAS010000011.1, read as the reverse complement.
TGGGCTCGCGGACAAACACGCTCAACACGCCGACGATTCCCTCGCGAATGTCGTCGGCTGTGATTTCCAGGCTCTTGACCTTGATCTCGTGCGTGGCGATGTAATTGCGAACCGCCTTGACGATCGCACCCTTGAACCCGTTCTCATGTGTGCCACCGGCCGACGTGCGAATGCCATTGACATACGATCGCAGCGACTCGTCGGTTGATTCGGTCCATTGCAGGACAGCTTCCATCTTGTCGCCATTGCCGCGGGCAACGTGAAACGCTGCTTCCGTCACCGTTGGCTTCTGGCCTTCAGTCACGAGTCGCCCGAGGAACTCGGGCAGGCCGCCGGGATGGGCCAGGTCAAACGACTCGCCAGTCGCGTCATTCTTGAACGTGATCGACAGGCCACTGTGGATGTACGACATGTCCTCCAGGTGTGCGAGGATCACGTCGGGGTCGAAACGGGTGGTCTTGAAGATCGTGTCGTCGGGCTGGAAATAGACCGCTGTGCCGTGGCTTCGTGGGCACGGCTCAAGTTTCTCAAGTTTCGTTTGTGGTACGCCCTTGGCAAACGCCATCCGCCACTCATACCCATCGCGCTTCACCGTCGCGACCAGCTTCTTCGATAGGGCGTTGACAACGGAGGAACCGACGCCATGGAGACCGCCGGAGTGGAAGTACGAGTCATTGTCGCCGAACTTCCCGCCGGCGTGCAGCGTGCAGAGAATGACCTCCAGGGCGGGGCGCTTGAGCTTCGGGTGGTTATCGACTGGCATGCCGCGGCCATTGTCGGTCACGGTCACGGCGTCACCCGATTTATGCAAGACGACCGTGATCGCATCGGCGTAGCCGTTGAGGTATTCGTCGACGGAATTATCGACGATCTCCCATACGAGGTGGTGCAGTCCCTTTGCATCGGTCGAACCGATGTACATGCTTGGGCGCTTGCGGACCGGCTCGAGGCCTTCCAGGACGGTGATATCAGCAGCAGTGTATTTGGCGGTCGCGGTCATCGTTCCCTGATTGGTGGGCGAGTACGGTTACTCGAACAAACTTCCATTGACGTGTGTATCGCCGTTACGATCGGGTTTCGCGGGTTTGCTCCCGTCCAATTGTTCCCAATCGACGAGCTGAATCGGCGGCGGCACTACGCGGACCAAGTCCGCCCGCTTGACGACTTCGTAGCCCTTGCCACCGCGGTGTGTGGGAGGGTAGGCTCCGCGGCGGATGTCCATCGTCCGTCCGCCGGTCGTCTCAACGACCAACGCATCGAATCGCGTGCCGCTTAAGGCACCTCCCAGGCACTCGTCGCCGGGCTTGAGCTTGATGCCGAGAACACCTTTGCCGACACCGGATAGCACGTTCACCTCGTCGATCGGGAAATGGATGACGTGCCCCACCCGTGACGCCAGGAACATGCTCGATTCCTCACCAGGAACCGTCGCGAAGACGGCTCGGTCGCCGTCGCCAAGGCGGATGTAGCGGCGTCCCGCCTTCGTCGATGCCGTACGGAACGCAGCGAACGGCGTGCGAAGAGTCAGCCCCTGGGCTGTGGCTGCAAGGACGTAGGGGCCGGGCGGGTCGCCTCGCTTGCCTTTTGTCTCGGTTGGGATGAACCGCTCATCGGTCGTCACGGCTGCGACGACTTTCACCTGGTCGGCCATCTTAAAGAACTTGGTGATTGGCTCGCCGTATCCGTGGCTCGCGGGCACTTCGTTGATCCGCATCGTGTAGGCCGTCCCGTCGTCGGCGAAGAAAACGACGTGATCGAGCGTGCTACCAGGTACCACGGCGATTACCTCGTCGCCCTCACGCACGCGCGTGGTCTCGACGGACGCCAGCCGACCGACTCGCTTGATCCACCCATCCTTCGTCAACACGACATTGGCGTTCTCGCGGACGATGTAGACCTCTTCGTTAAACTCAAGGACATCCTCGTCGGTCGCCATGCGCGTTCTGCGTCGAGTCGCGTACTTATCTTCAAGTTTCCCAAGTTCGTCCTTCACGACGGCCCACAGTTTCGCCTTGGACTTGAGAATGGCTTCGATCTTTGCAGCCTCGGCTCGCTTGTCGCGCAGTTCGTCGCGGATCCGCTGGATTTCCATCTGAGCGATCTTGTACAGCTGGACCTCCAGGATTGCGTTCGTCTGGTCTTCGTCGAGTGGAAACGCCTTCATCAGCTTCGCGGCGGCATCGGCTTTGCCCTCGCTGTTACGGATGATCTTGATCGCCTTGTCCAGATCGTCGAAGACGATGGCGAAGCCTTCGAGAATGTGGATGCGCCGCCGGAGTTGCTCGAGTTCGAAGTCGAATCGCCGCTTGACCGTCGTGAACCGAAAGTCGACGAAGTGCCGCAAGATCGCTTTAAGCCCGAGCCGTTCCGGTCGAGTCTTGCCATCGCCTTCCGGGACGAGGCACGTCAGATTGTAGGCGAAGTTCTCTTGAAGTTGGGTGTGCTTGTACAGGTATGCCATAACGACGTTCGGGTCGGTGCCCGGCCGAACGTCGAGGGCAATGCGTAGGCCGTTTTTCTCGTTGGACTCGTTGGTTAAGCCTGTGAGTTGTGGCAGCTTGCGAGACTCAATGATGACGCCAATATCGTTTTCCAGTTGCCCCTTGTTGACTCCGTACGGAATCGAGGTGACGACGATCTGCGGCTTCTTTGCATGTTCCTCAAAGGACCATTCGCCTTGGACCCGGATGGTCCCCTGGCCCTCTTCGTAGATGTGTCGCAGTGTTGAGCGGTCCGTGACAATCTTGCCCCCCAGTGGAAAGTCGGGGCCTTTGACCTTCTCCATCAAGACAGCCGTCGTTGCATCGGGCTCATCGATGAGCTTGATGCACGCGCGCAAGACCTCGCCGAGGTTATGCGGAGGGATGTTTGTCGCCATGCCGACGGCGATGCCGGCCGAACCATTCACGAGAATGTTTGGGAACTGGGCCGGGAGGACCACCGGCTCCTCGCGCGTGTTGTCGTAATTCGGCCGCGTGTCCACCGTGCGCTGTCGCAATTCCGACATCAGACTGTCGGACAGGGCCGATAGCCGCGCCTCGGTATATCGCCTGGCAGCGGGAACATCGCCATCGACGGAGCCGAAATTGCCTTGACCGACAACCAAGGGTTCGCGGAGCACCCAGCTTTGCGACATGCGGACGAGAGCATCGTAGACCGTGATGTCATCGTGCGGATGGTAGTTGCCCGTAACATCACCGCAGATCTTGGCACACTTACGGGGCTTGCTCTCGAAGTACAGATGCAGGTCGTGGTACATCGTATACAAGATGCGGCGTTGCACGGGCTTCAGACCGTCGCGCACATCCGGCAAGGCTCGCGAACCGATGACCGACAAGGCATAATGCAGATACCGATGTCGCGTCTCCTCGACAATCGACACCGGCTGAATGGTCTCCGCCATTTCGACTCCTTGGAACATTTGTTCAGGTAATTATAAGCAACTACCTGAACCCATCCCAGGTCAGTTTTACAGCCTCCTGACGCATTTGGGAAACGCAACAGGTCCGCGGCATGATGGCCGCAGACCTGTGCCGTGGAAACGTGGGCGGTTTACTTGACGCCGTCGGGCAGCGGCGGGTAGGCCTTGGCAAGTGCGACGAGGCTTGCGGAAAAGTCAGTCGGCACCGGTTCAAACGCCGAGATGTTCCACATTCCCATCAGTTGCTTTCCGAATGGCGACGTATGAGCCGTACTCATTCCATCACGGAATCGGCGGATGGTCGCGTCATCGACAGTGCCCTTGTGGTAGGCGACGACCGTCGGCGGGAACGGCTCAGATGTGGCCATAATGCGGATTCTCTTGTTGCGAACCGGATGACGGCTCGCAAAGGAGTCCAGGCCCGAGACATCGACGAGCGCTACTTGTACATGCTTGTTGTCGACGACATCATGGAGCGCGTGCTCCTGGTCTGGTGGCGTGGAGATGCTCGAGAAAAACGTACCCGACGACGAACCGCACGCGCGACATTGCCGGTCGACGTAAAGCCGACCGTATTCGCGAGTGCCGACTGGAATGGCGATACCCTTGCCCTTCAGTTCCGAGAGGCCCTTGGCCGCATTCGTGTGGTGGACCGCCAGGAAGCTGCGGATCGGCTTGCGCTGTGGAGCGGCCAACATCAGCGGTTGAAGTGCTGGCTGCTGAGCATTCATCCACGCGAACTCGAAGCTGTGGAAGACGCCGAACTGAATCTTGCTCGTTTCCATATTCAGTCGGAGGTCGTCTGGCGTCGGCAGGATGACCAACTCATTGGTTAAACCAGTCTGCTTGCTGACGATGGCATTGAACGGCTTCGACAGCGACGACATCAGTGTCGGATTGACATCGCGGACCATGCTGGACAGCATGCCAATCCGGACCTGTGGTGCGACAGGGTCCGCGCCGGTCGCAGTTCGACCCACGGCCACAGCAGCCGCACCACATGTCGATAGCAGAAAGCCACGACGGTTGCAAAGCATGGTCAGTCCTTCTTCGGCTCGCCGTTCTTTGGGGTCGGGTCAGGGAGGATGGCGGCCGGAGCCGGGGCTGTTGGCGTCAGAAAACCGGCACAGAAACCACCCGCAGTGATGCGCTCCAGGTTGGCCAGTGCCAGAATCTGCTCAAAGATCGCCTCGTTGAGGGCAGCACGTGCTTGGCCGGCAAGGACATAGTCCTTCACAGCATCATCGGGCTTGATGCTAGCCATTGCCGCCTTCGCGTTTTCCTTGCTGCTCAGAGCGAGCGCATCGCCCGCATTTGCGGCTTCGCGACTCGCGCGGACTTTATCAGTCGCCTCGCGCCAGACCTGCACGGCATCTTCGGCTTCCAGCGTCACGAGACCGCGAGTCTTGTCCACGACGGATGCGGTTCGATCGGCATAGGCAGAGGCCTGTGCCATGCGATACGATTTGTGGCCCGCGAGGTTTGCGGGGAATTCAATGCCGACCGCTCCTGGCTTGTAGTCGCCATTTCGATGAGCCGTCGGCAGCGCCTTAGCGTGAATGTCCGACGACGATGCAAACGTGCGAACAAGTGACTTGAAGCAGAACTTGCCTTGTGCGTTGACCTCAAGCCGGGTTACGTCGGCCGCGACGATGGCCTGGATGAGTTCGCCTCGGCGCTGCAGGGCCAGGTCGATGACCTGCTCGCGGCAGGGAACGATCGAGAGTCCGGGCAGTTCCAGGTCAGCGGGTCGGAAGCAACCACAGTCGAGACCGCTGCCCATTGCCTCCCGCAAGCCACCTAGGGCACGGTCGAAGCCGACCGCCGCTTCCGTTCGCTTGTTCTCGGCCAGGTACGTGTAGACCGTGATGCGCCGCAACACGTCCTGGTCGATCTTGTCGTTTCGTGCACCCGACTTGATGACGCCATCGACAGCTTGTCGAGCGTCGTCGATTGTGCGGTAGACGCGGTCTGCTAACCCAAATTGCTGCTGGGCGTAGACTGCCGTGTAGTACATGCGAATCACTGCGTAGGCGGCATCGTATTCCGCCTGCCAGAGATCTGCTTGAGCTGCCGACACACCGCGGCACGCTTGGATGCGCCGGATCGGCAGATCGGGTGCCGTCAACATCTGCAGCGGCGGCTTTAAGTTCACAATCCCGGCGTGGGCTGCTTCACGAGCGGCTAGGCTTGCACGGGCGGCTGCGATCGCGGGCTGGCGCTCGTAAGCGATTCGCAGACATTCGGCGAGGCAGATCGGGGGCAACTCGGCCCGAAGCACGACTAGTGCGTTCTCGGACGATGGCTTTGTTTCCGATCCGTTTTTGGGAGGCTCGTCGGGACGGGCCTGGGCGCTAATGGAAGAAAGGCCCAAAATGGCAACTGTGGCAGTGGATGCCAACAGGCGGGCCGCTAGTGTTTGCAGACGCGATGCACGAGCCATCGGGGTGATCCTCACGCACGACCACTGCGTCGTCCTAGGACGAGTCTCTTGTCGACTGACCAGAGCGTGGTGTCCACGATGTGCATCGGCACATCGAGGCACGGCGCTCGACCAAGGGACGTGAGTCGGACCCGATTGTCGAACGCCAGCAACCTGGTTGATTCGATGGGAACGGTTATTCGCTATCGGTAAGGTGGGAGTGTCGTGGATAGCGTGGACGCAATGGCGGCGGCGCGAGTACTCGACGCCTCGGCGAATCGGGCCTGCGAGGCTGTGCGAGTCCTCGAAGATTACGCCCGATTCGTCCGCAATGACGAATTCGTGACCCGGACATTGAAAGAGTTCCGGCACGATCTCAGCGCCGTGTTGGCCGCACTGCCCGCGACACAGTTGCTCGCGGCGCGCGAGACCATACAAGACGTCGGTACAGCAATCCAGACAGAACAGGAAGGGTACCGTGGGTCGTTGCGAGACATCGTGTCCGCCAACGCGAAGCGACTCCAGGAAGCTTTGCGTACATTGGAGGAATTTGGAAAGCTGCTTGGACCGGGTATCGGTGCGAAGCTGGAGAGCTTGCGATATCGCGGCTACACGATTCAGCGTCTAGTATTGCTTGCGGACGTTAGCCATTCGCGTCTGGCTGAGGCGCGATTGTACCTGTTGCTGTCAGGGGCCGATGTCAAGAAGGACCTTGAGTTTACGGTTCGAGAGGCGATCGCGGGCGGGGCAGGCATCATTCAGCTGCGGGAAAAATCGCTGTCGGATCGGATGTTGCTCAAACGCGCTCGGGAAGTCCGGCACTGGACACTTGAATCCCGTGCTCTGTTCATCGTAAATGATCGACCCGACATCGCCCGACTCGCGGATGCCGATGGCGTGCATTTGGGACAGGACGACGTAAGCGTGTTTGACGCGCGGAAGATCGTTGGACCCGACGCACTTGTTGGAGTCAGTACTCACACCATTGACCAGTTGCGAACGGCGATTCTCGATGGAGCGAGCTACGTCGGCGTTGGGCCGACATTCACTTCGATAACGAAGAGCTTTGACTCATTGGCGGGCCTGGACTTTGTGCGCGCGGCAACCGCAGAGACCGCATTACCCGCGTTCATTTTGGGCGGTGTCACAACTCGCAACGTTTGTGAGGTGGTCGCTGCTGGCGGGAGGAAGATTGCGGTGTCCGCAGCTGTCGCCCAAGCCGACGACCCCCGTCGAGCCGCGGCAGAACTATGTGCGGCACTCACGTTGAACCGCCCCGAGATGAAAAACCTCTCATGAGCGGGGAAAGTGATTGTACGGTCCGAGTTTGCCGAGTACAGTCATAACTACTCTCCCGCCGTGACTTGCGACCGGCCCGACACCCCGATCCGACCCTCCCACTGGAAGGACCGCGCTGCATGAGTGGTCAGCCGAACGCCGACGACGTGAGACTGGTCGAACAACTCCGCGATGCCCACCGCCGCCTCCGGGCCGAGATGGGCAAGGTCATCGTCGGGCAGGACGACGTCCTCGACCAGTTACTGATGGCCATCTTCTGCCGCAGCCACGCGCTCTTGGTCGGCGTGCCGGGGCTGGCGAAGACCCTGATGGTCAGCACACTGGCCCAGGCGCTCGACATGACGTTCAAGCGCATTCAGTTCACGCCCGACCTGATGCCGACCGACATCACCGGCACCGAGGTCATTCAGGACGACCCGGCCACCGGCCAGCGGATGTTCAAGTTCCTGCCCGGCCCGATCTTCGCCAACATCGTGCTGGCCGACGAGATCAACCGCACCCCGCCGAAGACGCAGGCGGCCCTGCTCGAATCGATGCAGGAGCGGAAGGCGTCCATCGGCGGCATCGATCACCCAATGAAGAACCCGTTCTTCGTCTTGGCGACGCAGAACCCAATCGAACAAGAAGGCACTTACCCGCTTCCGGAGGCGCAACTCGACCGCTTCCTGTTCCTGGTGCAAGTCGACTACCCGACCGACGCGGAGGAGGAGCAGATCATGCGGTTGGCGACCTCCGACGTGTCGCCGACGGTCGAGAAGATCCTGCACGGCGACGACATCCTGGAACTACAACACGTCGTCCGCCGGGTGCCGGTGGCCGACCACATCTTCGCCTACGCCAAACGGCTGACGCGGATGAGCCGGCCGAACACGCCGGAGGCGGCCGACTTCGTGAACAAGTGGCTGACCTGGGGGGCCGGGCCGCGCGCGTCCTTGAACCTGATCCTGGCGGCGAAGGCCCACGCAGTCCTCAAGGGCCGGTTCCACGTCGGGGCGGACGACGTGGCGGCGGTGGCGGGGCCGGTGTTGCGGCACCGGCTGATCCCGAACTTCACGGCCCAGAGCGAGGGCGTCACGGCCGACGTGGTGGTGAAGAAGCTGCTGGCGGCGGTGCCCAAGAATCAAGCTGCGTGACGACATTCGTAGCCCCGAAGGGGCGGCCTAGCGCAGCCCAGGGCAACGCCCTGGGTGGTGAGTTGGGCCATCATGGTTACAGCCCTGAAAGGGCGAAATAGGTCGCCCTTTCAGGGCTATTGAACGTGGGGCGTGGTCGTACCCAGGGCGTTGCCCTGGGCTGCGCTAGGCCGCCCCTTCGGGGCTAATGCAGCGTGGCGACGACGTATTTACATCCCGACACGCTCGCCAAGGCCCAGGCCCTCGGTCTGAAGGCCCGCGCCGTCGTCGAGGGGTTGCGGGTCGGCGACCACAAGTCGCCGTTCCGCGGGTTCTCCGTCGAGTTCGTGCAGCACCGCGAGTACGTCCCCGGCGACGACATCCGCCACATCGACTGGAAGGGCTACGGCCGCAGCGAGCGGTACACGATCAAGCAGTACGAGCAGGAGACGAACTACGCCGGCCACATCCTGCTCGACGCCAGCCGGTCGATGCTCTACGGCGACGGGGCCGCCAACAAGCTCGAATACGCCAAGCTCCTAGCCGCGACGCTCGCCTACGTCATCATCCACCAACGCGACAGCGCCGGCCTCTACGTCTTCGACGAGCAATGGCGCACCCGGCTGCCGGTCAGCGGCCAGCCGGGGCACGTCCAGACGATCCTGCAAACGCTCGAATCGACGGAGCCGCGGGAGAAGTCGTCGATCGCGCCGCTGCTGCATGAGTTGGCCGGGCAGACCCGGCGGCGCGGGCTGGTGTTCCTGATCTCGGACTGTTTCGAGGACGTGCCGGGCCTGTTGAGCGGGTTGCAACACCTGCGCTTCCAGGGGCACGAGGTCACGGTCTTTCACGTGATGCACCCGGACGAGGCGGAGTTCCCGTTCGACGGGCTGGTGAAGTTCGACGGGTTGGAGATTCCGCAGCACTACCTCACCCGGCCGCACCTGATCCGGCCGGCCTACCTGCGGGCGGTGCAGGCGTACTTGCAGGACTTTCGGCGGGGGTGTGAGGCCAACCGCTGCGACTATTACTGGATGGATACCCGCCGGCCGCTGGCGGAGGCGTTGAGCGAGTATTTGGCTCGAAGAGCGAGGACAAAGATATGATCCGCAGATTTCGGTGATGGACACAGATTTCAAGACATGAGACAGATCAGTGATTCTGCCTTGAAATCTGCGTCCATCACCGAAATCTGCGGATAACTCTGGAAGCAGAATGGGATTCTTTGCTCCGTACATGCTCTGGGGGTCGGTCGCGGCGGGGATTCCCGTCGCGCTGCACTTCCTCTTCCGCAGCCGCTACCGCGTCGTGCCGTGGGCCGCGATGGAGTTCCTGCGTCAGAGCATCGAGCAAACCAGCCGCCGCATCCGCTTTCAGGAGCTCCTTCTCCTCATCGTCCGCACGCTGGTACTGGGGTTGTTGGCGTTCGCGCTCGCCCGGCCGTCGTCGCACGCCCGGCCCGGTTCCGGGGCGGGCGACGCCGTGGACGCGGTGCTGCTGTTCGACGTGTCGTACAGCATGGACGCCCGCGAAGGGACGACCTCCCGGCTCGACCGAGCCAAGCGCGCCGCCCTCGACCTGATCGACCACCTGCCGGCCCATTCGACGGTGCAGGTCGTCACGGTCGCGGATCGGGCCGAGAAGCTCGGGCCGCAGCAGCCGGGCGACCTCGAAGCGGCCAAGCAGGTCGTCGAATCCGTGGCCGTCAGCCAGTTGGCGACCGACCTGCTGCCGGGGGTCCGCGAGGCTGTGACGCTGCTCGAACGCGGCACGTCGCCGAACCGCGAACTGTACCTGTTCGGCGACATGCAGAAGCTCGGCTGGCAGCAGCAGGCCGGGCCGCTCGGCGAGCAGTTGCGGCGGGCGCACGACCTCGCCGCGGTCACGCTCGTCCGCTGCGGGACGAAGACGCCGCGAAACGTGGCCGTCGTCGGCGTCGTGCCGCAATCGACGCTGCCGCACGTCGGTGAGCGGGTCGGGTTCGCGGTACTCATCCGCAACGCCGGCAGCGAACCCGTCCGCGACCTGACCGTGACGCTGACGCTCGACGGCGACAAGACCACGGCCGAGTCGCAGCCGGTCGCCCTCTTGAATGCGGGCGAGACGCGAACGGTGCCGCTCTCCGGCAAGTGGGACAAGCCGGGCTTGCGCGTCGTCTCGGCGAGCGTCGGGCCGGACGAGTTGGACGCCGACAACCGGCTCGACCTCGTAATCCCCGTCCGCGAGCAGGTGCGCATCCTCGTAGTTGACGGTGCGGCCAACGACCGCGAGCCGGAGAAGGCGGCGAGCTTCTACCTGTTGCACGCGCTGTTGCCGGTGAAGGACTCGGACAAGGCGCGGTATCACTTGCAGCCGCGGGTGGTGACGCCGGGCCAGGCGACGGCCGCCCACCTCGGCGACAAGGACTTGTGCGTCCTGGTCAACTGCGCCGTCGAGGACGACCGCGTGCGGCGGGTCGAGGGGTTGGCCCCCGAGTTCTGCGACGCCTTGGAACGGTTCGTCCGCGGCGGCAAGCCACTCATGATCTTTGCCGGCGATCGTACGCCGCCGGAGTCCAACCAGCGCATCCTCGGCGACCGGCATCAACTGTTGCCGCTCAAGCTCACCGGCGTCGCGACCATGTTGACGAAGGGCGAGGTGACGGTGGACCGGGCGAGCGTCCGCGACCCGGCGTTCTGGAAGTTCCGCGACGACGACGCCTACCAGCCGCTCGCCAACGTCCGCACGGCCCGCTACCTGATCGGCGAGCCGTTGGCCGACAAGGCGGTCGATCCGGTGCTGCTGCGGTTCAGCGACGGCAGCCCGCTCTTGGCGATCCGCAAGGCCGGGGCGGGGCAGGTGATGCTCTGCACGACCTCGGCCGACGCGACCTGGACCGATTGGCCGCTGTGGTTGGGAATGTACGTGCCGTTCGTCGATCTGGCGGTGAACAAGCTGATCCTCGGCTCGGCCCAGGACCACAACGGCACGGCCGGGGAGCCGATCCGCCTGTTCGTCCCGGAAGCCGACGCGGCCGCGAGCTTCGTGCTGCGGCGGCCCGACGGCCGGACGCTGCGGCTGCCGCTCGCGGAGGCGGTGCAGGGCCGGCCGATGGTGTCGGCGACGGACACGCAGTTGGCCGGCGTCTACCGGGTGGCCGCGGCCGACGACGCCGAGGGCGGCGTGCCGTTCGCGCTCGCGGCCGACCCGCGGGAGGGGTTGGACCTGACGGCCTTGACCGACCGGGAGATCGACGACGCGCTCGGGTTCGCGCCGACGCACCTGACGGCCGGGGACGACGCGAGCAGCCCGTCGGCCGAGCGGCTGAAACGCGAGTGGACGGTCTGGTTGTTGCTGGCGGTGTTGGGCTTCGCCGCGTTCGAGGCGTGGCTCGCGTGGTGGTGTGGACAAGCCCGCTAAAGCCCACCGATGGCAATCGGTGGGAGAATCTGATGGACTGGTTTAACCGACTCCTGACCAGCGACGCCCCGCCGGGCACGCACCTGCGCTCGGCCGAGTGGAGCCTGCGCGGCCCCTTGCCGCTGTGGGCGACGCTGCTGCTGCTCGCCGCGTTCGCCGCGGGCTGCGTTTGGCTCAACGCCCGCGAGTCGGCCCGCATCGGCTGGGCGAAGCGGATGCTCCTCGCCGGCCTACGCACCGCGGCCCTCGCCCTATTGCTCTTCCTCGTCCTGCGGCCGGTGATGGTCGCGGAGTTCGTGGGCGAGCGGCCGCGCGGCGTCGCGGTATTGTTCGACAACTCGCAGAGCATGACGCAGCGCGACCGGCGGGTGACGCCGCGCGACCGGCGCCGGGTGGCCGTGGCCCAGGGCAAGGCCGCGGCCGACGCGTCGCCGGACGCCCCGAGTGGTCGAGCGCGTCGGCCGAACTCGTCGAGCTGCCGCGGCGGATCGACATGGTGCGGTACGCCGTCGATAGCCAATCGCTCGCGCTGTTCGACTCGCTCAAGAAGACGGGACCGCTGCGGCTCTACACGTTCGGCCAACGGCTCGCCGCGGTGGCCGGCGACATCCGACCGGCGCTGACGGCCGACGAGCCGCGGACGGCCCTCGCCGACGCGCTCGGCGACCTGCTCACCAAGCGCGACGGCGACCCGCCCGCGGCCGTGGTCCTCGTCACCGACGGCATCGACCACGCCAGCAAGCTGCCGCTCGACGAGGCCGCCCGCGAGTGCAAGCGGGTGGGAGTGCCGCTGCACGTCTACGGCGTCGGCTCCAGCGAGGCGGGCGTCTTCCAACTGAAGGACGCCGGCATCCCGGACACCATCTTCTACGACGACACGGTGAGCGTGCCGATCCGCTGGCGCGGGCAGGGCTTCAAGAACGGCACCGCGGTTCTGACGCTGACGCTCGGCGGCAGGGTCGTGGCCGTCCGCGACGTGCCGGTCAAGGACGGCGTACTGACCAAGGACACGCTCTCGTTCACGCCGCCGAAGCGCGGCGACGGCCGGGAGGAGCGGGCCGAACTGGTCGCCACCGTGCGGGCGAAGGACGACCCGACCAACTTCGACGAGGTGAAGCGGGTCGTGCAGGTCGTGGACCGCAAGGTCAAGGTGCTGGTCATCGACTCTTCCCCGCGGTGGGAGTTCAAGTTCCTGATGCCGGCGCTACTGCGCGACCGGCGGGTCGAGGCGACGTTCCTGTTGACCGAGGGCGACCCGCGGCTGACGCAGAAGCGGCCGTTCGTGGCCGAGTTCCCGCCGCGGGAGAAGCTGTTCGGCTTCGACCTCATCATCCTCGGCGACGTGCCGGCCGCGTACTTCGGGGCCGAGAAGCTGGCGATGTTGCAAGAGTTCATCCGCGAAGGGGGCGGGCTGATCGCCGTGGCCGGGCGGGCGAACATGCCGGGCGGCTACGAGAACACGCCGCTGGCCGAGGTGCTGCCGGTCGAGTTCCTGCCGACGAAGAGCGAGATGGACCCGACGACCCGGCCGTCGTCGTACCGGCCGGAGTTGACCGCGGCCGGCGAACGGGCCGAGATGCTCGCCCTGGCCGACACGCCGGAGGAGAGCGTGCGGGCGTGGAAGAATCTGCCCGGCTTCTACTGGGCCTACCCGGTCACGAAGCTGCGGGCCGGGGCGACGACGCTGCTCGCCCACCCGGCGCTCAAGGCCGGCGACCAGCCGATGCCGGTCTTGGCAACGCAGTACTACGGCAAGGGGCCGGTGCTGTTCCTCGGCACCGACGAGACGTGGCGGTGGCGGTCGGACGCCCGCGAGAAGCTGTACGCCCGCTTTTGGGGCCAGGCGATTTATCAGACCGGACTGCCGCACCTGCTCGGCAACGCCCAGCGGGTGCAGGTCGCGCTCGAGCGCGGCGAGGCGGTCCTCGGCCGGCCGGGCTACCTGTACGCCCGGTTGCTCGACAGCGACTTCAAGCCGATCACCGAGCCGCGGGTCGCCGCGACGCTTGAGGCGCTGGATGTTAGTGGGGAGGGGCGGTCGCGGCCGGTGTTCCTCGACGCGGTGAACGGCCGGCCGGGCGAGTACCGCACTTACCTGTCGCACGACGCGCCGGGCCGGTACGAGTTGAAGATCACCCGGCCGGAGGCGGCGACGTTCGCCTACCGCGTCAGCCTGCCGGCGCGGCACGAACTGGAGCCGGCCGGGTTGGCCGAGGGGCCGCTCCGCGAGTTGGCCGCGGCCACCGGCGGGCGGTTCTACCGCGAGGAAGACCTGCCGGCCCTCGCGGCGTCGGTCAAGCCGCAGTCCGCTGCGTTCACGCAGCGGCGCGAGATACTGTTTTGGAACCCGCTCGCCCTGTTGGCGTTCGTTGGGTTGGTGACGACCGAGTGGGTCGTCCGCAAGTTCGCGAACATGATATGAGGTGTCCCCGGTCCACGCTTCTGCGAAGCGTCGCGAACCGGAAACGGTGGTGATCGAAGCGTCATGACCCCGCCGACGATCGCACGACGACTGGCCGCCCTCCGCCGCCGCGAGCGGTTCATCCGTCTCGCCTGGGGGCTGGCCCGCCTCGTCGCCGTCGCCGCGGTCGCGCTGGTCGTCGCGTGTGCCGTCGATTGGTGGATCGACCTGCGGCGGGAGACGCCCTACGCGCTGCGGGTCGGCATGTTGGTCGGGCAAATCCGCCTCGCGGCCGGCTTGGCCGCGGTGTGGCTGCTGCCGCCGTTGTTTGGCCGGCGCGACGACGCGGCGACGGCCCTCTTCGTCGAGGAGAGGCTGCCGGAGTTGAGCCACCGGCTGATCTCGGCCGTGCAACTCAACCGGCCGAACGCCGACACGAAGGGCATGTCGCCGGCGATGATCGGCGAGGTCACGCAGGAGGCTGAAGATGATGCGAAGCGGCGCAGCTTCGCGGCGCTGACGGATCACAAGCGGTTGTGGAACGCGCTCGGGCTGTTATCGGTCGTCGGGTTGTTTGGCGGCGCGACTTGGGCCGTCGGGTCAGAAACGGTGCGAACGCTCCTCGCGCGGCAGGGGCTTGCCGCAGTCGAGGTGCCGCGGCAATTCTCGTTGAGGAATGAAACGAACGAGGTTTGGCCGGCTGGTGAGGAGGTTACGCTGCGGCTCGAGATTGAAGGCCCGCATCCACCGAACTCGATGTCGTTAGATGTTCTTGTCGTCGATGACGCTGGGAGTCAGGAGCGGCTTACGACACCCGACTACAAAGTTATCGAGCAGCGCTCCGCGGACATTGGCCGAGTCGATGTTGTCGCCGTGCCTGTTCCGAGCGCCCTCGGCGACTTCACATTCCACGCATGGTACGCCGATGCTCGACTGAAGACCCCCGGCCGCGTGCGCCGAGTGCCGCGTCCATCGGTCGTCCGACAGGATGCCTGGACACTCCTGCCCAAACATGTCGGCACGACGCCCGACGGCCGGCAATACGCCCTGCCGCAGACCAAGGGCGAGATCGTCGGCCTGCCCGGCTCGTCAGCGATGGTGGCGTTCATTACGCAGAAGCCGATCGTCAAGGCGACGCTCGAGCTGCTCGGAACCGCGACGGCCGAGGAGGCATCGAAGACCGGGGGTGCGGCGGCTGTTCTCCGCAGCCTTCCCGTTGAAGTCGAAGCAATCGGCACCGAGGGGACGGTCGTCTTCGACCTGCGGCCGGCCGAGATCGCGTATCGCATCGTTGTTGAAGACGAGTACGGCTTCAAGAACCTCGACCCGGCCCGCCGCGGCATCAAGATCGTCGAAGAGGACGCTCCGCAAGTTGTCCTGCTGCCGGAGCAGTTCGCCCCGGAGGCGGCAGGCATGCTCGCGAAGCTGGACGCCGAGGACTTCGAGGTCGAGGGCGTGCCGATCCCGCTTGGCGGCTCGATCCGCATCGCCTACGGGGCGCTGCATCCCTACGGCCTCGGCGCGGCCCGGCTGCAATATCGGATCAACGAGGGGCCGTGGCGGCCGTACACGCTGCAGGAGACGCCGAGCACGGCCGAGACGGGGCCGTTCGACCAGCGCATGGGAGCGTTCGCGAAATCGAAGCCGGGCGACCAGGTGCAGTTCCATGCGATCCCGTCGGCGGACCCGAGCCGGTTCCCCGGCCGGATTGAAGGCGGCGGGCGGTTCGACTTCCAGACCCGCGGCCTGCCGGAGTTGCAGGTCGGCGATAAGATCGAGTTTTACGTCGAGGTCGGCAACCGGCAGCCGGGCTCGCCCAAGTTCGGCCACTCGGAAGTTCGACTAAAAGCTATCGTCAGCGTCCCGCAATTGGTACAGTGGATCGACACCACGCTGCGGCAGGAAGACCGCATCCGCCAGCTTGAAACCAAGCAGCGCGGCGTCTTCGGAAAGTGACCCAACGAAAGCCCACCCGTGGCAACGGGTGGGGCGGACCCTCGCAGGAGTCCATCGATGCGGAAGATGTTGCAACTGGTTGTGGCCATCCTGGCGCTCTCGACCTACGCGCGAGCCGGCGAGCCGGTCCTGGCCGACCAGCAGGAGCGGCAGCGGCAGATTCAGGCGGACGCCGACCGCATGGTCCGCCGCATCTCGGCCATGCTCCGCGTCATGGACTACTACCAACTCGACAAGTCGGCCGAGCGCAAGATGCTCGACGACGTGTCGGCCCAGCTCGGCGGCCTGAGCCGGGAGCAGATGACGGCCGTGCTGGCCAAGCTCGAAGCGGCCGCCAAGGAACAGGACCCGACCAAGGCCGCAGCCGAACTCGACGCCGCCTACGCCCGGCACCGCGAGGTCATCGCCGGCCTGCGTAAAATGCTCGCCGGCTACGACGCCGTGAAGTCACTCGACCAGGCGGCGGAGCGGTTCGACAAGTTTGCCCGCGAAGAAATGGAACTGGCCCTTCAGTCAGCAGCCGTTGCGACGTACGCGAAGGAAGGCGGCGACGACCCGGTATTCGCTCGGTTTCGCCGTTCCGCGCAGTCCGTGAGAACGCTGGCCAATCGGCAGGCCGGCGATCAGGCTGATTTTCGTAAGGAAGTCGAGGCCGTGTATCGTCAGGTCGCGGCACTCAAAAATGTCCTCCCAGCAGACCAGAAGGCACGGCTCGACGAGGCGTTGGCCCAGCTCAAATCAACGAAGTTGATCGATCGCCTTCAGCAACCCGCCGATTACCTGTGGTCAGGTGCGGGTGCCCCGGAGGTTGCTACCGTTTACGAGAAGGCGGTCAACGATCAGTGGTACTGCAGTACCGAGTTGCTTGATCTGGCCTACGTACTTCGCGCGCCGCGCGAGAAGCTCGTCGCGTTACGCGATGCCCGTGCCAAGCTTGGCCAAGCGTTGGTGTTGCAAGAAGCACTCGTGGTCGAGACGGCAGGATTGGGCAATGCGGCGATCGACGACGATCGTCAGCGGCAACGCGACGAAGAGGCATTTCAGCGATTCCGATTCGGGCCGCGTGACAAGATCACGGGGTTCAGCGATGAGGGTACGCCGGCGGGTAAGGCTCGCTCCTTGGCCGATCGGCAGGGAAGGCTGGAGCACTCGGTCCGCGATAGCCGGTTCATCGTGAAACCGTTTGCGACGAGTTTGGCAAAGAAAATCGTCGGGGTCGAAGAGACGCAACGAGCCGTCCAATCGCCCTTGCGCGATCAACAGGGCAAGGATGCGGCGGCGAACCAAGAACAGTCGGCAACGGCTCTGCGCGAAGTCTTGATTGAACTCGATCGATTGATCCTCCAAGCCGAGCAAGAGAAGAATGATCCACTCGCGGCCGTAAAGAAGGCCCTGGATACTCTCGACAAGATCATTGACGACCAAAAGCTGACGAAGGAGCTCACCAAGGCAGCAACGCAATCGCAGAATCGGGACTTACTCGACAAGCTCTCGAAGCCGCAAAGCGAACTTTCGCGGATGACCGATGAATTGCGTCAGTCCCCATTGCCGGTCAAACCGGAGACACAGGCGGAGTTGGCAAAGGCATCGATCGAGATGGATGCCGCAGCGAAGGATTTGAAGTCGCGCGAGGGGCAACCAGCCCAGGAGAAGCAGGATCGAGCCATCGCGTCGCTCGAAGAGGCTAAGCGACAGCTTGAAGAAAAGGCCGCCGAGATCGAGAAGCGACGTGACGACCTCAAATCGCTTGAAGAAGCCGCACGAAAGGTCGCCGAACTGGCCAAGGAAGAGAAGAAGGTGGCCGACGCCTCCAAGGCGATGAAGGCCGATGCGAAGCCGGCTGACGCCAAACCGACCGCCGAGAAGCAATCCGAAATCACGCCGCCGACCAAAGAGGTGGCGAAGGACGTGAAGGAAGCGGCTCCCGAAGCAGCGAAACAACTGGACAAGGCAGCCGAGGCTATGGAGTCCGCGAAGAAAGCGCTGGAGGCACCAAAGCCGAAGCAAGCCGCGAAAGACGCCGACGAAGCCACAAAGAACCTTATGGATGCACATAAGGAGCTGGCTAAGGAAATCGAAAAGAAAAAGGGCGAGGAGCTGGCCGATCAGGCGAAGCTTCAACCGAACACGATCGATCCAGCGCGGGCCGCCCAGGAGATCGCGAAAGCGCAGGAATTGGCGAAGCAGGCCGAAGCCGAGGCACAGAAGGCGAAAGACGCCGCCGCTGAACTGGCGAAGATGCAAAAGGAATTGGCCGACAAAGCCTCAGAAATGAAGCTCGACAACGCAGCTGATCCGGCGGACAAGGCAGCCGAGGCCCTCGAGAAGGGGGAGCTACAGTCGGCGACCGAGGCACAGAAAAAGGCGCTCGAACGCCTTCGAGAGGCGGCGAAAAATCAGCCGAAATCGAAGGGAGAGCCTAAAGACAAAGCGCAGTCCAAGGACAAGGGTCAGTCCAAAGACAAGGGCCAGTCCAAAGACAAGGGCCAGGCGAAGAATGGCAAATCGCAGCCGAAAGGCGAAGGACAGCCGAAGGGCGAACAGCCGGGCGAGGGGCAGCCGGGCGACTCGTCGCCGGATGGCCTGGCCCAAAAGCAGCAAGAGTTGCTCGACGCCACCGAGGCACTCGCCAAATCGCAGACCGCAACTCAGGCCGCTCAGTCAGCCGTGAGTCAGGCTCAGGCGACCGCGCCGCAGGGCATTCAAAAACAGTTGAATCAGGCGTCCAAGAATCTCGCCAACGCATCGAAGTCACTGTCGCAAGGCAAACCCGGTGACGCGGGGCAAGCGCAGGGCGAAGCGGGACAAGCGCTCGGCGAAGCACTCGCAGCATTGCAAGCAGCCCAGGCCGCGGCAATGGCCCAAGGCCAGGGTCAACAGCCCGGCCAAGGTCAGCAACCTGGTCAAGGACAACAGCCCGGGCAAGGCCAGCAACCCGGCCAAGGTCAACAACCGGGCCAGCAGCCGGGGCAGGGCCAGCAGCCGGGGCAGCAGCCAGGTCCGGGTCAACCGGGGCAGGCACCGGAAAAGAATGAAGGCCGCGCGACCGGCGACCGCCGTCCGGACGGTAACGTCAAGAACGCACCGTCGGAGAAGAACGACTTGAAGGGTGACGGTGCGTTCCTCCACCTGCCGCCACGGCAGCGTGAATTGATCAAGCAAGCCCTCGGCGACAAGCTTCCGCCAGAATACTCTGCGCTGATTCAGCAGTATTACGTCAACATTGCCAAGGGGAAAGCTGCGACGAAGCCGGTGCAGCCGGAACCGCCCAAGTGAGCCAGTGGAAAGCCGCGGGCGGGTCAGACCGCTCGCGGCTTAGCATTTGCAAAAGCCGAGGTTTGACATGCGAAAGTGGGTCGCTTTGCTATTGCTGGCGGTGCCACCAATGACTCGCGCCAGCGATGTCGTCATGGATGACACGACCAAGAAAGCGACCGCAAAAGCGCTGGAGTGGATCGCCGCCAAGCAGAACGCCGACGGCTCCTGGAGTGAGGGCCGCTATCCTCACTCAACTGCAATCACAGCGCTGTCCTTGTTGGCGTTCATGTCGCAGGGACACCTTCCTGGCCAGGGGCTCTATGGCCCTGAGGTCGCAAAGGGCACGCGCTTTCTGGTCTCCGCGGCCCGGCAGAGCGACGGTTACCTCGTCGGCTCCCGCGGCGGCAATATGTACTGTCATGGCCTTGCGACTCTCGCGCTCGCCGAGTTGTGGGGCATGACCGGCGACGCAGAGGTGAAGCAGACGTTAACGCGGGCTGTCGACCTGATCGTCAAGACTCAGAATCGTGAAGGAGGATGGCGTTACGATCCTGCACCGACCGGGGCCGACATTTCTGTGACAATCATGCAGGTCATGGCTTTGCGGGCGGCGAAGAACAGCGGTCTGCACGTCCCTGACGTGACAATGAAGCAAGCCATTGCGTATATCAAGAGTTGCTATGTCCCATCACAGGGTGGGTTTGTCTACCAGCCATTCAGCTCGAAGACGGGCTTCGCGCGATCGGCCGCCGGCGTCTGCGTACTGCAGCTCGCAGGCGAGTACGATGCTCGCGAAATCCCAAAAGCCGTCGCGTACCTCAAGGAAAACTTCAACGCTCGTGAGTACTTCTGGTATGGCCATTACTATGCTGCCCACGCGATGCATCAAATCGGTGGCAAGGAATGGGAGGACTGGTACGCACGAATCCGAACGACATTCTTGGCATTGCAGTCAGATGATGGAAGCTGGTCGCGTGCTGCGTCCGACAAAGAGGGCGTTGGGCCAGTGTACACAACGTCGATTGCGGTTATCGCCCTCTCAGTACCCGCGAGCTACTTGCCCATCTTTCAGCGCTAGGCGAAGGACGGACCTGCGCGCCTGACCGTCGTATTGATGTCGGTTGTATTGTATCGCATCCGTAGAATAGCCCGCGCCGTCCGGTCTACTGCGGAGTTCGCTAGTCGATGCCAACGATCAAGTTCGCCTGCGAAAACTGCGACAAGTTGATGGCCGTCGGACGCGAATTGTCCGGCCACCGTGTGCGATGCCCCCATTGTGAGGCCGTCGTCGTCGCGCCGGTCGGGATACACTCGGCCGGACCACCGATTACCGAACCAGATCTACGGGTTCACACCGAGCGCATCGAGTCGCCGCGCGGCGGAGCAGGGCGGCCGGCTGGAAGTTCACGAGTCTCGCCCACAGAGAGGGCTTACTTCGAACTGCCAGCCACTGAGGCGACCGACCTTGGACAGTTGGCCGCCGCTATTGCGGCCTCGGGACCAAATGTTGATTTGCAACCCGCACATGATCAACCGAGTCGTTACTCGCGGCCTTCAACATCCATCTCCACGATGAGTCGAACCACAACGCTGGCGCTGTCGATTCTGATTCCTTATGCGATTTTCATGACCGTCGTCGCGATCACGTACTACATGAAGTTCGAGAGTGCCAAGCAAGTCTCCCCATTGGAAATGATCCCTGACTTACTCGGCGAATTCCGGAACAAGCAGTCCAAGGGAAGTACGTCACAATCGTTACGTTTGCCGAAACCGGATCAGAAACTGCCCACGAGCCTGACGACAACACTCGGCCGACCGATTACCGTCGGCGACATTGAAGTCACGCCGGTGGAGATCACGCAGGAGCCAGTCGTCGTGTTCGAGAAGGAAAAAGGGAAAGACGAGCCAGAACGTAGGGAGTTTCCCAATGAACATCTCGTCCTGCATCTCAAGTTGCGCAACGTCTCGCCGGAACTGACGTTTTTCCCTTCCGATCCCTTCTTCACCCGACGACCGAAGACACCGAGCGACCGACCCTACGCGATGGTCGAGGTCAGTAACGAGAGGTTTTATGGCGGTCTGGTTGAGTATTCGGTGGAGCCGGGCCGAATTGAAAGAACCTGGGTGGCCGGACAAGAGAATGATCACCTACCGCTCCGCCCCGGCGAATCCCGAACGACAGTTGTGGTGACGCATCCAAAGGATTCCGTGATCGCGGCCGTCAATTCGGCCAAGTCGCCGGCGCTATGGCGCGTTCATGTTCGTCGCGGCATGGTTCCGTATCGCGATACCGAGGTACCCGCATCGTGCGTCATCGGCGTACGATTCTCGGCAAGCCATGTGCGCAAAGCGGCGTAAGGCGGTATCGCATATCATGATCTCATGCCGATTCGCGTCTCCAATCTGCACCTTTCGCTCGACGAACCGCTGAGCGCACTTTCCAGCCGTATTGCCGAAGTTCTGGGGATCGATTCGACCGGGCTGAGTTGTCGAGTCGTTCGCAAGAGCCTCGATACCCGAGACAAACGAGACGTCCACTTCGTCCTGTCGGCGGAAGTTCGCGTTCCCGGCGACGAATCGGCTATTGTCGGTCATGCGTCACGGCGATCGGGCGCAACGGTCGAACTCTATAACGAACAGTCGTTTTCCTTGCCGGAGCCCGGCACGCGACCTCTGGCCCAAAGGCCGGTCGTTGTTGGGTCTGGTCCGGGCGGCCTGGTTGCCGCCTACTTCCTGGCCGAACGCGGATATGCGCCGCTCGTACTCGAGCGTGGGCCAGCAGTCGACCGGCGCATCCGCGATGTGAAGGCGTTCGATTCCGGTGGGTCGTTCGATCCACAGTCGAACTACCTATTTGGCGAAGGTGGGGCCGGTACGTTTTCGGACGGCAAGTTGACAAGTCGTGGATCGGGACCGGACGTTCACCGTGTGTTGGAGCTGTTCGCCGAGTGCAAAGGGAAGCCATCGATCCTGTACGATCATCGGCCGCATCTCGGGTCGAATCGGCTGCCAGCAGTGGTCAAAGCGATTCGCCGACGCATTGAATCGCTCGGAGGCGAGGTACGTTTCAATTGCCAGGTCGAGGACATTGACACACGCGATGGACAGCTCCGTGGGCTGCATTCATCGGGTGGTTACATTGCTGCTGATGTTGCTTTACTCGCAATTGGTCACAGTGCCCGAGACACTTACACAATGCTCGTCGCGCGCGGTGTGCCCATGGAGCCGAAGCCATTTCAGTTTGGCGTTCGGATCGAGCATCCGCAGGACGTCGTTAACCGTGCTCAATATGGACGTGAGCCACTTGAAGAACTACTCGGCAATGCGGACTATTCGCTCGTCGCGAAGGGCAAGAATGATCTGTTCACGTTTTGCATGTGCGCCGGGGGGTACATTATTCCGAGTGTTTCGCAAGCGGGCTACTTCTGCACCAACGGAATGAGCCTCTCGCGACGAGACTCGTATTTCGCCAATAGTGGTCTGGTCGTCACGGTGCCAATCGAGGCATTCGAGGGCCGCGACGTACTCGCAGGCGTGCGTCTGCAGGAGCGGTACGAGCGGCGGGCATTCGAGATCGGCCGTGAGGAGTATCGTTGCCCTGTGCAGATGGCCCAAGACTACCTTGCAAATCGCGTTTCAACTCGGCTTCCCGAGTCGAGTTATCCGCGTGGTGTCGTGTCCGCGGACTTGCGAGAAGTGCTGCCATCGCTGGTAGCCGAGGCCGTTGCGGAGGGGCTGCCCAAGATGGACCGGCGTTGGCATGGCCGGTTCTTGCGCGACGCACTCCTGGCTGGACCCGAGGCACGTGGCAGTTCGCCAGTTCGGATTGTGCGCGATTCAGAAACTCGAGCTTCGCCGGGCATCGATGGCCTCTACCCCGTCGGGGAAGGCGCTGGATACGCAGGCGGAATAGTCAGCGCGGCCGTGGACGGACTTCGTACGGCGAGGGCGGTGATCCAAACCTACGCACGACCGGGCTAGGCACATGTCGACGTCAACGACGCATCGACAACGCAATGATGGCCGTCACGCCAAGCATGATGGCGAACACGAGCGACGCAATCTTCCAGGTGCTGTAGGGTCGTCGGCCGACAACCTCGCCCGAGCGAGCATTAACCAGTATCTGGTAGAGCTGCCCGTTGTACCGATAGCTCGCAAGCCAAACGGGCAACAGAATGTGCTTGAACGTGACGCCGAGATGTCGCGTCTGGTACGACGTGATCTGTTGATGGTCTCCGCCAATGTCCTGCCGCACAAGCTGGACGATCGTGCTGTCCATCTCGCGCTTGGCTTGCTCGAACCCGTCTTCTAAGGCAACGGCATAGCGCTCGGTCTTGAACCCACTCAGAAAACTCGCCTGAAATGTCTCTAGCTCTTGCATGTCCCAGGGGACGAGCTCGACAACCATGTCGGTGGGCATACTTTTGGATCCGCAAATCAGAACATCGTCGAAGAAGTGCTGGACTTCGCCCTGCACCCAAGTCCACGCTGTTTGAATGACTGTGATCGTCCGAGTGTGCTGATTGCCGTCGGCATCGGTTTCGACGACCGTTTGCGTAACTGGATAGTCGTCACCGCGCTGACCACTGTACGCGGTGTATGTCATGGAATCGTACGTCCAGAAGGGGACGTAGATGCCACTGAATCGCCCCAAGTCTGCGAGCTTTTTGAGTGAGTTTGGAGCAAACCACCGGTCGCCGACCCATTTGTCGAACGCCTCACGGGCTTTGCGTGGCTCCAGTCGGAACGGCAGGAGTGACTCGGGCGGGATCATCTCCGCGGCCGATTCGGGTGCATTCTCCAAGTGCGTCGCACAGTACGGACAGGAATCCGTGACGACTTTGTCTTCGAGCAACACGACTGCGCCACATCCGGGACACCGGACCTGTTCCGACCGGCCTTCGATTGTCTTGCGAACGCCAGCGTGATGCTTGAGGAATGCTTCGTAGTCTCGCTCCTCGACACCCCCCTTGCCAGCCGCGATCTGCTCCACATGCCCGCAGTAGGGACAACTCAGGGCACGCTGGGCGGGGTCGAAATCGAGTTTGGCCCCGCAGGCCGGGCACGGGAACTTGCGCCCAGCGGGCGGAGCCTTCGTGACGGTCGGGGTCTTTTGTTCAATGGGCGGGTGTTCGTCGGACATGGGTCCGTAGGGTGGGTCGAAAGCGCAGCGACGAGTCCCACCGATGGCGTGGTGGGACTCGTCGCTGCGCTTTCGACCCACCCTACGCGTTTCCTCGTGCCAACGACGTCATTGCGGAAGCGGTGGCGGCACACTGGCGAAGAGATCGCGCAGCTCGGCCACGGTCTCGGCGTGTGCCCACGCGGCCATGCCC
The DNA here is from genome assembly GCA_046350275.1 of Gemmataceae bacterium. Taxonomy (GTDB): domain Bacteria; phylum Planctomycetota; class Planctomycetia; order Gemmatales; family Gemmataceae; genus JAXMAS01. Next base: position 83,320 of record JAXMAS010000011.1, on the reverse strand, counting down.
GTCTTCCAAACGAGCGTCGACCGAGTCAATTGCCCATCGCGCGCCTTGGCAGCCAAAGCGCCCATGTCAAATGGCCCCTGCTGCTGGCCATTCACGCCGAGGAAGAAGCTTGGTCCTTGGCCGGGCAATGGCGGTGGCGATCCTGACGAGCCGTGAGATCCGGCCAATGTGCCAGCCATCTGCTGGCCAATGGCTACACCGGCACCGATGCCGGCTCCGATGCCGCCCATGCCGCCTGGATTCTGTGCCGCATCGCGAATCGCCTCGGCCGTTTGATACCGGGTGTACTGGTCCATGCTGCCGAGTACGCCCATCTTGGATCGAGTATCCAGCGCTTGCTCGACCTCCGGCGGAAGCGAAATGTTCTCGACGTAAAACTGGGTCAGGATGATGCCCATGCCGGCCACTTCCGCGCCGACTCGATCGAGCGCGACCTGGCCCAGCTTCTGGTAATTACCGGCAAGGTCGAGGATCGGTAGCTTTGCCTGAGCGACGACATCGACAAACCGGGAGACGATGATGTTGCGAAGCTGGTTCGTCACATCGAACGTCTCGAAACTTGGATCGGTGGCGACGAGCTGCCGAAGGAATGTCGCAGCGTCGCCGATGCGCATTGCGTACGTTCCGAACGCGCGCAATCGTACCGGACCAAACTCCGGATCGCGGACCATGACCGGCGTTTGTGTGCCCCACTTCTGATCGGTCCATTGCTTCGTCGAGACGAAATAGACCTCGGCCTTGAAGGGTGATTCAAAGCCATACTTCCAGCCCTTCAGCGTGCCCAGGATCGGCAGATTCGCGGTTTCCAGCGTATACATGCCCGGGGTGAACACGTCGGCGATCTGCCCTTCGTTGACGAATACGGCAGTTTGCCCTTCGCGAACGGTCAGCTTGGCCCCGTTCTTGATCTCGTTGTTGTGTCGAGGAAAGCGATACGCCAGCAATTCGCTGCCGCTCGGCTCGGTCCATTCGACGATGTCGATCAGTTCGCCGGTGAGCTTGTCCCAAAGGCCCATGGTGCATCTCCGAGCGGTCGTGTGGGAGTGTATTCGGTTCGGCCTGTCGAAGATTGTATTTACCCGCTCGTGGCCATATCGTCCTCTGGCACGACGGGCTTGGTTGCGTCGACGACGAGCCAGAAAACCAGTGCCAAGACGTACATCCCAGCGAATGTCCAGAAGTTCCAGTCATAGCCGGGCAGAAGGGCGGCCGCCTTCTGGGCCGCAGGAAGTGCCTTGAACGACTCGTCGGCGATTCCATTCGCCGCGAGGTAGCGGGCCTTGGATAATCCAAGCAGCCAACCGATGACGTAGCTTGACGCGGCACCACCAAGGTTGCCGATCATGTTCATGCAACCGGCAACAATGGCTGCATGACGCCGACCGACGTCCTGGCACGTCGCCCACGCGGACCCCATCGCCAGGTCGTTGCAAAATCCGGCGAGAGCGATGGTGATTGCGAAGACCCAAGCGTTCGGCGCGACCAGGCAGGCCAGGTACAACGGGATGCACATCGCGTGGCCAAGCATGCCGAAGAGTTTTCGGCCGCGCCGCCGGTCGCCAGTGCGCTGGACATAGGCATCCGTCAGCCGGCCGCCGACCAGGCAGCCGACCGCGCCGAGAATCAACGGCCCGCCTTTGAAAAATGCCCCTAGTGACGACTTCGGGCTGACATCGTGCATCTCTTCCAGGTAGGCGGGAAGATAGTTGATGTTGAAGTACCACGGGTACGACATGGCAAAGTACATCAGGCATAGCGCCCAGAGGTTCGGGCTGGTCACGAGGCGACCCCACGGCACATTGGCGTGGGCCGCTTCCGTCGACGCGGCAGAACCAGCTTCGATTTCCTGACGTTCTCGATCGTTGACGCCGGGGTGCTCGGCCGGGCGGTTGCGGAAGAAGGCAGTGAAAACCACGCACCATACGACACCCAAGACCGCGAATAGCAGGAATGCCCCCCGCCAGGAGAGTTGCAGTTGGATGACGAGCAGCCACCACAACACAGGAGTCAGCCCGCCCATTAATCGGCCGGACATCCACACCATTCCCTGCGCCGAGCCGCGCTCCGCCACGGGAAACCAGTTGTGCAACGCCCGCGTGATGTTTGGGTATGCGCCGGCTTCGCCGATTCCGAACAGGAAGCGGATTGCAACCAGCACCGGAAACGTAACCAGAACGGTCCCTGCAATCGGAAGGCCGGCAAGAGCTGAGAGACCAGTGAACAACGACCACCACAGCACGATGCGGATGAGGGTCTTTCTTGGGCCGAACACATCGCCGAGCCAACCTGTTGGAACCTCAAATAGCGCATAGGCGAGACTGAACGCCGTGAACGCCAATGCGAGTTGATCGGCCGACTCGAACCCAAGTGCCTCCCGGATGAAGACCGCGGCCGTGCCGAAGCATGCACGGTCCAAATAGGTGATCATTGACAGGGAACAGGCTAATGCGAGGACGCCATAGCGGTAGCGCGTTGGACGGGCCAGCGCGGCGTTGGTGTCATTCATGCAGTCGTCGATCCATGTGTAGAAAGCTGCACCGGCCGGGCGACGCCCCACTCTAACGGCGTTGCCCGGCCGGTGCAATCGGCTGTGCACGAATTAGTTTCGAGATTTGCCTTTTGGCTGTCCCTGCGTGCCTTTACTCGGCGGCGGATTGCCTGATGTCGGCGGGTTAGGAGTCGGCGGCGAGGGCGTGCTGCCCTTAGCTGGCGGCGTCGTCGAAGGAGTCGACGGAGTCGCGGTCTTACTTGGTGGGGTCTGTGGCGGAGGGGGCGCACTCTTTCCGGGGGTCGATGGTGCGGTACCCGTCCCCGGTGGCTGAACAGGTGCGCGGGCGGGAATCAACTTCAATACGGGTTGCGGTGGTGGTTGCCCCTTAACAGCCGCGGGCGTTATCAGCTGGAGCGAAAGGAAAATATCGGCATTCTGGCTATTGACCGTATCCTGAGCAACCAGCTTGATCTTGTTGTTCACAGCCTGGTTCGGATCGTAGACGCCGATTTGTCGAATACCGGGAGTCGCGACAGGGTCCCACGCTACTTCGCCGGGATAGAGCTTGTGGGGCTTGCCGAACCGCATTTGTCCATTCACGACCGTCGATGTCTGAATCACGATAACGGAGCTCGTATCGTTCTTGAATCCGAGCCAAGCGGCATGGACCTGCGTAGGCACGAGCATACCAACAACAATCGCTAGCCTCGCCACAACTGCACGACAATAGCTGGAAAACTGCCCAAACATCGGGACGGACCCTATGCGAGTACGGACTCTCACCAACATAAGGACGAGCGCCGTTCTCCAACTTGCGCGACTGTACGAAAAAATGTGAAGAACCAGGCAGCCGCTACCGATTTCCTCCTATCCGGTTGACATAACACACAGCTAGGCAACGACTTTCATCGGATTCGCACGCTGGCTCGCTTGCGCTGCAAATCTGCGTACTTCGCGCGCAGCCAGGTCGATTCCTGACTGATCCCACTTTGTGAGATCATCGGCCAGATTGGCTTTGACCCCCGCCTCACGAATGTGGGCTAAAAGGTCACCGGCGCGACAAATACCCTGAGTGACCAGTTGCGACTCGTAGTTGAGCAGCCGTTGATACAGGTCTAGATCACCCGATGATCGAGCCGCCTTTCGTGCATCGCTTTGTTTCGATGGTTGGGCAAATGCCGGCAGGGAAGGCGTGCCAAGGAATCGTCGCCTTTGAGGGTCGTATTCGACCCATTGAGCCGGCAACCGATAGAGATAGCGTCCAATGCCGAATTTGACGGCAGCGCGCTTGAGCGCATCGCTAAATGCTGCCTTGAGCCGGTCGCCGCCATCCGGCTGTTCACTGGGGCCACCAACGTCCACTTTCACGACCCATTGGTCGCCAAGTCGAAGCCTCAGCCGGCAAACAACCGAACCGTCTGGCAGGCAATCGTATTCGTCGGACCAGCCTTCGACTCCCAAGACATCGTCAAGGCGGTCCTGAACGACTCGCGCATCGATGTAGGCAAGAGCCAGGGCACGGTTGCCTGACACCGCAGCAGGTTTGAACCTGATCTCCTGCGGATCAAACGGGGCAGCCAGTGCACGGGTAATCGTCGAAACACTCACCATGATGCTTGACTCCAGATTGAACACGGTACAATAAGTGTACGCATGTATCGTTATTAGAGTCAAACTCCGATGACAAAAAGCTAAGAAGCGTCGTCCAAAGCCCTCAGATGGCTCCGGCGTTTTCCAAATACTCCTCGGGAATGGTCCGAATGATCTCGTCGAAGCTGGTCGCACCTGACGCGACTTTCAAGATGGCCGATCGTCGGCACTCGACAAGTCCCTCATCGCGTGCCTTTTGCTGAATGGCCTGTGTCGGGGCACGGTCGACGATTAGTTGGCGGATTGCCGGCGTGACTTTGAGGACCTCGAACACGCCGGTGCGGCTCACGTATCCGGTATTGCGACAGTCGGCGCACCCACGAGGGCCGTAGTAGCGATAGCCTTCGCCGGGGGCAAACAGCGATCGCACATCGCCGAACACATCTGGTCCGTCCGTGGCCGTGAATAGCACGCGGCACTTTGGGCACAGGGTCCGAATGAGTCGCTGTGTGACCACGCCGAGGAGCGAACTTGCCAGAAAATGGGGATGAACGCCCAGGTGCAACATGCTCTGCACGGCGGCTGATGCGATCGGTGCATGCAAAGTGGACAAGACGAGGTGACCGCTGTTGGCAGCGCGAACGGCGGTCGCAGCGGTTTCGGGATCGCGAATCTCACCGATCATGATGACATCGGGCGCTTGGCGCAGCACACTCTTGAGCAATTCCGCGAATCCGACGTTCGCCTTTTCGCGGACCGGCGACTGCCTCAGCCCGTCGATCTGATACTCAACCGGGTCTTCGATGGTGTTGATCTTTCGGCTACCGTCGTTCAGGTGCCGGAGACAACTGTAAAGCGTCGTTGTCTTGCCCGCGCCCGTTGGCCCGGTGACGAGGATCAAGCCACTGGCGTTCGCCAACATGCTGACCAACAAGTTATGTTCGCGCGGAACCAGACCGAGTTGGTCGAGGGCGAGCAAACGGCTTTCGCGATCCAGCAGGCGCATCGTCATGTCTTCGCCGTGCAGCGTCGGCAGCGTGTTGATTCGCAAGTCGAGGGCCTTACCATCCGCGCGCGAGACGATCCACCGTCCATCCTGTGGGTGATTGCGTTCGGCGATGTCCATGCCTGCGACCGCCTTCACGTGCGAGACGATTCGCCGGCCAAGTTCAATGGGCACCGCGACAATTGGGACGGGCAGTCCAAGGTGCCGAACAGCAAATCGACATTCATTGGCATTGGTCAAGGCATAGATATCGCTCGCTCCCAATCGAGCGGCGTATTCGACAATCTGATTGGCGGCATCTTGCGGCGTGACGTTGCGGTCCAAACCGAACGTTTGGTGTGCGTTGTCGCTCACGCGGGTGTCTCCGGTGCGGCGAGGCACAGCTTGGCAGCCGACTCGTCCGCGGCGATTGTGAGATAGCTGTACATACCCATGAGTTTCAGCGGTTGCTGTACCATGGGAGTGATTGAATGCACGATCAATCGGCCACCAGCCGCCCGACATCGCTTGTGGCAACTTACGAGGTAGTTGATCCCGATCGACCCCATAAACGGCACCCGCGAGAGATCGAGCACGAGGTTTCGGCGGAAGATCTCAGGGCCGATCAATTCCATGACTGGGTCGTTCGCCAGATTGAACGACTGTTGCACGACATCGCCCTCGACGGCGACGCAAGTCAAGTCGTCGGAGTGCCGAGTCAGGGTAAACTTCATCGACGGCCTCGCTCTACGAGAGAGGGGTGCAAAGTCGTTCCGAAGCGTGCGCGAGTGCGGGCAGTGTAGCAGTCTTGTCGCGGACCCGCCATGCAAAAATGTGTAAAAATGCGACAACTCATCGGCCAAGTGGCACGCGTCCCGCATGGGCGAGACCCGCCCGGGACATTGCGAGTGCCATGAACTGATCGGCAACCTGTTGCGCCAGCTTGTCCGCGTGACGACACGTGGTGAGCCAATCGGCATCGGGCATCCCACGTTTGGGAGGAGTGCAGACTTCGAGGTAAGCCTTGGCTTTCGGCTCCGTGCCACTTGGGCGAAGTGCAACGCGGGCCGCCTCGCCGCAGCGAAAGATCAGAACATTGCGGCCGGCGGCGTCGGTTGAGCCGCGGATCGGGCCCATTCGTCCATTGGGATCGCGCAGGTCCTCGAACTCGGTGACCGCAAGGCCGGCGATCTCACGCGGTGGATCGGAGCGAAGGCGGTCGAGCATTCGGGCCATGCGCTCCTTACCTTCAAGGCCCGGAAGCACGACGGTCATTAGTTCGTTGCGGTAGTACCCGAATCTGCGTGCTAGTTCTTCCAGCGCATCGACCACCGTCTGCCCATGTCGCTTGCAATCAAGTGCCAGTTCGGCCATCAGCAGGCATCCGCACGACGAGTCCTTATCGCGCATCTCCGCCGTGGCCAAGACACCGTGGCTCTCTTCGGTCGCCATCACCAAATCGTCTGGACGAGCGATGATATCTTCGAAACGGCCCGTGTCTTCGAGTTGCCGCAACACCTCGGCCATATGCTTGAAGCCGACCAGCAGGTTGTTGACCACCTGGGCACCGTAGTGGCGCGCAATCCGGGTCACGAGCGACGTCGTTACGGCCGTGGTTACGACCAAAGGCGACTGCGGAAGCCGACCTTGCTTGGCGAGTTGATCGAGCTTGAACCACGTAATCAGGGCCGACAGTTCGTTGCCATTGATGTAACGGAACCCACCGCAACCATCCGCCGCCAGTGCGCCAAGTCGATCGGCATCCGGATCGGTTGCTAGCACGAGATCGGCTCCATGTTCGCGAGCCACGACCTCGGCGCGATCCATCGATTCGGGGACTTCGGGATTCGGCGATTTGGTAACGTTGGGGAACTGCCCATCCGGCGTCATCTGGTCCGGGACGGGGATCGGTCGGAAGCCTTGAGCGGCAAGGACCTCCATTGCACTCGTGCCACCAACGCCGTGCAATGGCGTAAATACGATCTGCACCTCATCGAATCGCGGCGGTTCGATCAGACTTTGCTTGCAACACAGGTCGATGTACGACGCGTGGATGGCATCATCGAGGAAGCGAACCCGACCTGTACGGACAGCGTCCGCGAAGGAAACGGATCGAACCGTCGTCACTCGTTCGATGATATCGGTCTGAATCTGGTCGTCGGGCGGCACGGGTTGGGCACCGCGTTCGTCGTAGAACTTGTTGCCGTTGTCATCCGGTGGATTGTGGGATGCTGTTACGTTGATGCCACCTTGCGCACGCAGTCGCCGAATCGCGAACGACAACTCGGGTGTCGACGTGTATCGTGGACAGTCCGGCGGCTGAATCAGCGATCGAACTCCGTTGGCAGCGTATATGCCGGCCGCATGGTGAGCGAGATCGCGACTCGATAAGCCGAGGGTCGGGTTCGGAAGTCCAGGGTTGTAGACCTTGGATTTGTCGAGGAATCGCCGCACGTCGTACGCTAGGACGACGGCCAACGACTCGACGCCGGGGAACTTCTCGCGAAGGTACTCGCAATGGCCCTGGACGCTCGACCCAAGCGTCCAGAGGTTCATGCGATTTGGTCCGATGCCGACGGCTCCGCGACGGCCACCGGTACCGAACGGGAGCACCTGGTAGAACGCATCGAGCAAATGCGACCACCGGCCTTCTGCGATCAGCCATTCGAGCTGTGGCCGGCAGGAAGCGTACTCGGCATCCGTCAGCCACCGGCCAAGGTTATCGATGGCATGGCCCTTCGCTTCGGAGTCGGCCTCAATGGTCTGAAAGCCGGCGACGACGCGCTCGATGACAACTGTCATAACAGTCCTCAAGAATCCTTCTTGCTCGGTTCCGCGACGGGCTGCTCGGCTGGAGGAATCGGCGGTGGATTCTTGAGCTTCTCAATTTCATCCCGATACCGGGCCTTGATCGCCTCGATTTGTTCGGGCGTTTTGCCTTCCTTCTTGGCAATCTCAATGTCCTCCAGGAGCATATTCTCAAGCCGACGGATCTCGTTGGCTTTGATCTCCTCGGGCGACTTATTCGGTGGGCCGACGGGCTTGGCACAACCAAGAGGTGCCAAAACTGCCAGCCCCGCAGCGAGTAGAAGTGCGGACCGGCCCAATCGTAGCCGCATGAGAAGCTCCTTCGCGAAGCTATCAGGTTTCTGACGTGTGAGGTCGCCCGCCCGTCGGGTTCCGATAGCCTAGCCGGGGACGTGCAAGCGGGCCAGTCTCGACAAAAGCAACTGAAATCCAAGAAATTGCGAATATTTCGGTGGCAACTGAGTAGCCCATCTGATACAGTCCTACCTTCAGACGGGACTCGCCGGCTTGACGGCTGGCAACTCGCGGATGGCACCCTGGCATAAGGCCGAATCATACTCGCGAACTCGGACAGCGATTGCACTTGTTTGTAAGCACGGGCCTAAAGTCCGGTGTGTCCTCCACGGTGAGAACTCTCCCGCAGAATCATCCTGCGTTCTTCACTGAGGAGTGGGTCGATGCGTTGGGAACGATTCGCACGCACGGGCGTTGCAGTTCTTGCTATTACCGCAGCACTTTCGGAACGGGCAGCCGGCCAGGCGACGAACTGGCAGGGGCCCACTCTAACCTGGAATACGGCTGGTAGCTGGAGTGCTGGCATTCCGACGGCAACGTCAACGGCCAATTTTACCGGCGTCGCAACTGGGACGATCACGCTTGGCACAGCAACGACTGGTGTCCTGAATACGACCGGTGGGCCATACGTCCTGAACGCGGGCACGTTGACGATCTCGGGGGCGGGCAGCAACCTGACGACCTCCGGTGCCGCGAACATGGAGATTAACGGCCGCCTTGTCGCGAGCGGCTTGACGGCCGTGCTCAGCGGCGGAACGCTGACACTGTCGAACACGCAGGCTGGTGCGAACGCCAACAGCCTGACGGGCGCGATCACGGTGAACGCAAGTGCGACACTGACAGCGGTCGTCGCCGGGACAGTCGGCACTGGTAACTTTGGAAACACGACTTCCACCAGTGTCGGTAGCAATTCGCTAGGCAGCGCATCGGTCACGCTCTCCGGAGGCATTCTCAATCTGCAAGGTGCCCTGGTGAGTGGCGGTGCGACCGGCCAGTTCTTCGATCAGAACTCCGGAGCAACCGCTACCTCGCTGATCAACGCGAACGGCCAACTTGCGTTTGGGAACGGCCGAAGCGACTATTTCGTGCGCAGCCGCTTCAACGAAGTGCCTAATACCGGCAACGTAACGGGAACGACAGACCGAAGTCGGGCCAACGCGTTTCTCAACGTTTCCGTGCCGAAGACTCTCGGCGGTGCCACGGCGATCGGCGCGCTGCCGTCGGGAACAACGGCGGTCAACGTCGGCCAAATCTCGGCGCTCACACCGCCGGCCGACCCGACCAACGCTGACTTCTCGGGTGGCCTGTCGTTCTACAACGACGGTAACGGTCGCGCGTTCGGTCAGCCGACGGCGACGATCCCGGCTCCGTTTAGCACGACGACAAACTACATCAACGTCGGCCAATACGCGGGAACGAACCATCTGGCCAGGTTTTCCGGGTACTTCAAGGTCGAGAACGGTGGCCAGTACACATTCGATACCCAAAGCGACGACGCTAGCTTGGTGTACATCGACGGCAAATTGGTTGTTTACAACAACAACGACCAGGGCGTGGCCGCTACCCTCCAGGGCCGATTCGGGCCAACCGACTACACGCAGAACCCGGCGGTCGTCGACCCGATTAACCTTGCGGCCGGCAGCACCCACCTGATCGAAGTTCTGTACCAGCAGGGCGGTGGTGGTGCGGGCCTCCTGGTCAACTACACTGGTCCGGACTCCGGTGTCATCTTCGGGACGAATACTGCTGGGCCGATCTCGGCACGAGCATTCACATCGTCCGGTGGCATTCAGGCTGGTGGCTTCCAGGCTCAGGTCGGTTTGGGCAACAACGTTACCTTGACCGCGAACTCAACCATCAACGCCACCCAGGCGTTTGAAATGCGGTTGGGTACGTTGACATTTAACCCCGGACTGACGCTCACGACAGGTACGTCGACCTCGGTCGGCAATGCCCTCGTTCGATTCGTCGGTGGTACGACACTTTCAGGATCGGCCGGCACTTATACGTTCACTGCGCTTGGCAGCAACGACGTCGCCCCGGGAACGTTGACGGTTGGCACCGGTGCCAACACCATCGTCAAAACGGGGCCAAATAACCTGATCCTGGATGGCAGCACCCCAACGATCGGTGGGACGCTAACGTACGATATTCGTGGCGGCCGCGTGGTTGCCGTCTCCAACGTAATTGCTGGAACACCGAACGTCTTTCCGAATCCGCTCGGTGTTGGCGCGATCATCAATCTAAACCAGACGGGGACGCCGGCTGTGACGGAAACGCCAGCGTCGTTGATGATCCGGCCGGAGAACCCGGCGAGCTTGACTGGTACGACTCTGGGCGGCGTTACGGGTAATCCGACCACCGGCCTCGACTTTGCAAACCGGGTCAACGTCATCAATGACGGCGTTCTGGAAATTGCACCGTTCTTGCATCCAACAGACGGAACCCGCAGTCTGACGAACATCCGTCTGCTCGGCGTGGGGACGCCGGCCGTGGCGATCGACGTCGCCGCGTCCAAAACGCTGACAATGGACATCTACAACGGCATGGGCAATTTCAATGTTGTCGGCAACATTACGGGCACGGCAACGAGCACGATTCTCAAGGGGGCGTACCCGTATACAACTGCGAACCCGACTGAGATTCCAGCAAGCGGGGCAGCAGCGGCCGCCGGTAGCACGCAGCCTGCTACGCCACCCATCTATAACGGTGACGGCTTGATGACGCTTTCGGGTGACAACACTGCGTATAACGGCTTGTTCGTCATCAACCGCGGGACCGTGAACTTCGCCTCAGCGACCTCATTGTTTGGGGCAACGTCGATCATTCGCATTAGCGGTGGCGTCACCTATAATGCGAATGACAATTCCGTTCCTCCCGCGACCATCAACGGGAACGCACAGGGTGGTGGCACCCTCGGCTTCTCAGCTGGGGCGACCTACACAAGCACGCCCCAGATCGTGGTAGACGGCGGTACGATCAACAATGCCTCCGGCACAAACGTTTACCCTGGTTCGATCGCGTTCGGGTTCACTCCGTTGAGCCGTGTGTACAACGCAATCAATGCGGGGGCGAACCCGTTGGTGCCAGTAACCACCGCAGCGATTAACGTCGGCACAGGTGCGTTGACGTTGAGCGGGAATATCGACTACGGCAACGCCGTTCGCACGGTCAACAAGACGGGTGCCAATTCCCTGACGCTCAGCGGTTCGGCACTCAACCTGGTCAGCGGCACGACAATCTCTGTTCAGGCCGGCACGCTCGTTTCAAACAACGCAAACGTGTTCGGCACCATTGGCTCGGCCGATGTGCAGCCAGGAGCCACGTTTAACGTTGGTGTCAGCCAGACTATTGGAGGGCTGTCTGGTACCGGTACGACTCAGCTAAACGCCAATGTGCTGACAATTGGCAGCACCAACAATCTGTCGGCGAACTACCCGGGCGTAATTGCGGGCACGGGAGGTTCGATCATTAAGGCCGGGACCGGCACACTCGCCCTGTCGGGTAACAGCACGTACACGGGTGGCACCCGCGTCAACGCTGGCACCTTGTCCGTTGGCACGACGACCGCCATCGGCACCGGGCCGCTTACTCTGGCCGGTGGTAATGTGCGCATTGCCACGGCAACCACATCTCTGACCCCGCTCGCCACGACTGGTGGGTTCAACCAGGACGTGTTTGCCTCGGTGAACGACCTGAATGGTATCGCCAACGGTGCTTCCTACGGCGGAACCAATGCCGTAGACGGCAATTCGGGGGCCACAAACGGCAACTACCTCTTCTACGAACGCGGCCGCAATACTACGAACCCTGGCTTCGGCCTGCCGGTTGGCGGCACGATTATCAGTCAGCTCAACCCCAACATCACGTTCCAGCTTCAGCCGTACGGCAATAACTCGGTATCGGCCGCCGGAAACGTGAACAACTCGATGAACTTCCAGTCGAACGGTCAGCAGCAGACTGTGACGCTAAACACGCCGCAAGCTCTTGTAGCCATCAGTATCCTGCACAACTCGGGGTCCGGTGCTGCCACGTATACGGCACGGCTGAACTTTACGGACGCATCGTTTACGGACTACCCCGGCCTAGCGTCGCCCGACTGGTTTGGCGGCGCGAACCCCGCCTTCGGTGGTGGCGTGAATGGCGTCACGTTGGACCGCCTCAACCGCTCCAACGGGAACTACGACAACAACACGACCAATCCCCGATTCTACCAGCAAGACCTCGTTCTGAACCCCGCCGACACGGTCAAGCAGGTCGCGTCGATTACGTTTACCCGGAACACGGGCGGCGTCCTGAACATCTACGCTATCAGCACCGGTGGCTACGCCACCAATCCGCAGACATTTGCCAACAACGTTGTCGTCGTGGGGAATACGACCTCGGGCATGGCTGTCCTCAATACCCCACTTACGTTCGGCACGCTAACGTTCCAGACCGGGACGACGACGGCGCTCAACATCACCCCCGACGGCGCGATCGCCGCCAATGCACCTTACTCGGTGATCTTCGGTGCGACGACGTTGGCGGGTACCTCGAGTCTCAGTGTGGCCAATAACGGGACGGGCACCGGTTCGGTGACGTTGGGTGCGATTACGGATGGCGGCACCGCGGCGACGCTGACCAAGGCCGGTACTGGCACGCTGATACTGAACACTGCGTCGGGCGTAACCTCGAATGGAACGGTCATCAATCTCACGACCGGGGCGATCAACTCGGGAGCGAGCACCGCACTCGGCAACGCAACGGTGAACCAGTCCGCTGGGACGACGCTGAATGTGAACGTGACGCAATCCGTGGGTATGCTGACGGGTGCCGGCGGGACGACCAACTTGAACGGCAACACGCTCACGGTCGGCGGGAACAACACATCGGGCATTTACGCTGGTGTGATTGCTAACGGTACAGGCACGGGTTCGCTGACCAAGGTCGGAACAGGTACGCTGTACCTCAACGGCACCAACACGTACACCGGCCTGACGACTGTCAGTGGTGGAACGTTCGGTGGTCGAGGGTCGTTGGCCGGCGGCTTGACGATGGCGTCCGGAACCACGCTGTCCCCGGGCAATAGCCCTGGTATCCTGACCATCAATGGGGCGGTGACGCTTGTCGCCGGCTCAAACGTTAGTCTGGAACTCAATGGCACGTCGCCCGGCAACACGGCCACGAGCCACGACCAGATCAACCTCGGGTCGACCGGCTCGATCAACCTTGGGAATTCCACGCTTCTGTTGTCGATCACGGGACCATCGGACCCGGCATTCAACAATGCTACGCTAACGGTGATCACAGGGACTGGCGTAAATGCCGTGACGGGAATCTTTAACAACCTCCCGAACGGTAGCCCCGTGGTGTTCGCGAACCCCTTCGGGAGTGGGTCGAACGGATTCTATGGTGGTACGATTTTGTACAACCCGTCCAGCGTGGTCATCAGCGGGATTGTGCCGGTTCCGGAGCCGGCCCACGTCTTATTGCTGTGCGGTGGTGTAGCCGGCGCGATCCGTTGGTACCGTCGGCGGCGTACAGTATAAGTCGGCCTGTCGATGCCGGTAGTTGGGTTAGGGGCAGGCCAGTCGTAAAGCGATTCCAAACCGGAATACTCGACGACTGGCCCTCCCAGCAAATCGCCCGCAACCCATCCTAGATTGGACCCGGCAGACCGAATTAGTTGCAACGGTTGCGATAATCGGGTAATCTGGTATATCCAGGTGATTTTGACGCGCTCGCTGTCGCCATGCAGGCAGGGTACTCGCACCCTTTCCTCACGGGAGGTTTCTGTCCATGCGTCGCTCCTCTCCTATTCGCTCGGCGGCGTTTACGCTGATCGAGCTACTCGTTGTCATTGCGATCATCGCCGTTCTCATCGGACTGTTGCTGCCAGCCGTGCAGAAAGTCCGCGACGCGGCGGCTCGCGCCAAGTGTCAAAACAGTGCGAAACAGCTTGGTTTGGCGGCTCATAACTATCATGATGCCAATGGAAAGATGCCGCCTGCAATTCAGATCGCCCGATTCCCGACAACGTGGGATTCGACCACCCTCAGTTCTTATCGCCAGATTCCGTTCGGCCCGAATTGGGCTGTCTTCCTGCTGCCCTATCTTGAGCAGGATGCCTTGTACCGGAGCGTCGATGTCAGCACGTACATGAAGTCCAACGGAACCGACCCGTCGTGGCGTAACCTGCGTGACAAGAACATTAACCTGTTGATTTGCCCATCCGATCCGAACAGTCTCTCGACCAAGTGCGCGCTCAACGGCGGCAACTGGGCACGTGGCAATTACGGCGCAAACGCCGGTCCGGGGTGGTTCAACCAGACGGAGGGTGGTCGCTCGGGTACCTCGGGTGCCAACCCCACCACACCTTATAGCCTGAGCATTGGCCTTTCCGGGTTGCCAAGTAACGCGCCGGCCGGCGGCATCTTCGGAATCAACTGGGGCGTTTCGCTCCCAGGTCTGACCACCGAAGACGGCTCGTCGAATACGATCATGTTCAATGAGCTTCGAGCTGGCGAGTCCGACCAGGATCGTCGTGGCGTATGGGCGATGGGTTTCGCCGGTTCGAGCGTGACCGCGGCAAGCTCCATTGGCGATGCCACGGTCCCCAACGACACAAATGAGTTCTCGGACGACATCGAGGATTGCTCATTGGCTCGCGATGCGATCGGTGCCGGCCAACTTTCGACAACGCCGTCGATGGGGCCGCGTTCGATGGGCTGCTCAAACGACAATCGACCGCGGAATTGGCCAAACTGGCAGGCACAGGCACGCAGTGCTCACACGGGTGGCGTCAATGCCTGCTTCGCTGATGGGCACGTCCAGTTTATCCAGAACAACATCAGCGGGACGGCCTGGTTCAAGCTGAATTCCCGAAACGACGGCACGGCGTTCGCGCCGGGCGAGTTTTGAGTTCTGCGATTCACCTGGCCGAGCCTAGGCTCGGCCGGGTGATTGACACATTGCGAGGTGCAGGACTTTCTCCCATGCGAATCGCGCGAAGCATAGTTGCACTAGCGGGCTTGGCCGTTGTCCTGGGATGTTCGACTGGCCCACAGACTGTGTTGGTGAAAGGAAAACTCACCGACGCGGGAAAGCCAGTTCCGGCGTCCAAACAGGATGGTCTCACCATGGTCTTTATTCCCATGGGAACGGGACATGCACCGGGAACGACATTTCCGGCCGGCTATAACTCCGAGGACTTCACGTTCGCCGTGTACGGTCCAACTCAGAAGGGCATTCCGCCCGGCAAGTACAAGGTGACGCTGAACATCATGTCGAGCAAGGCGTCACCGACCAACGACAAGATCAACGCACAGTACAGCGCAGAGTCGTCGCCCATTGAGGTTGATGTTACGGCGACCGGAGCCGTGGACATCGACATTTCGAAATTCAAAAAGTAGATCGGATTGTTGCGATAAGCGGCTGGGAGGAGCGATCCTCCCAGCCTTTTGCTTTTTCCCGATGCCGAGTTGTTGCCGCAGATCGAGTATAATCCGGTGGCCGTTTGGAGAGGACGTTTGTGCCGTGTTTGCTCTGAGTCTGGATTACGATGTTGTGGTCGTTGGTGCGGGACATGCCGGTCTCGAAGCGGCGCTCGCATCAGCGCGACTTGGCTTGCGGACGTGTCTGTTGACGATGAACGCCGATGCCGTCGGACAGATGAGCTGCAACCCGGCTATCGGCGGCGTCGCCAAGGGTCAAATCGTCCGAGAGATCGATGCGCTGGGCGGCGCGATGGGCCGTTTGACCGACGAAGCGGGCATTCAATTTCGAATGCTGAATCGCACAAAAGGGCCGGCAATGCACTCGCCACGAGCCCAGTGCGACAAGAAGCAGTACCAGTTCGCGGCAAAACGGATGGTCGAATCGCAGTTCAATCTGACATTGCGGCAGGATCTTGTCGAACGAATCGTCCTCGAAGAGACTCCTCATTCTGTTGATGCACCGCGACGTGTGACGGGTGTCGTGGCCCGCGGTGATACTCACTACCGCGCGCGGGCGGTCGTACTGACGACCGGCACCTTTCTTCAAGCAATCATGCACACCGGCGAGGCGAAGACGGTCGGTGGTCGCGCCGGCGATGCCTCAGCGGAAGCGATGAGTGGCTCGCTTCGAGAGGCCGGGTTTCACCTCGCCCGCTTCAAAACGGGGACGCCGTGCCGGATCAATGGCCGGACCATCGATTTCACGAACCTGGAGGTCCAGCCCGGCGATGCCAACCCGTGTCCGTTCAGCTTCGGCACTGCGCGGATCGTAGAACCGCAGTTGGATTGCCACATCACACATACCACGCCGGAAGCGCATGCCCTGATCCGAGCGAATCTCGATCGCGCACCCATGTACACGGGCCAGATTGGATCGCGTGGACCCCGGTACTGCCCGTCGATCGAAGACAAGGTGGTCCGTTTCGCCGAACGCGATCGGCATCAGATCTTCCTTGAGCCAGAGGGTCGCAACACTCACGAGTACTACTGCAACGGCATTAGCACAAGTCTGCCGAAGGACGTGCAGTACGCGATGCTAAAGCTGATTCCCGGCCTGGCGAATGCCGAGGTCATGCGCTGGGGTTACGCCGTCGAATACGATTACGCACCGCCGACCCAACTGCACCCAACTCTAGAGACGAAGCCGATCGCTGGGCTGTATTTCGCGGGCCAAATCAACGGGACGACCGGTTACGAAGAAGCGGCAGCGCAGGGCTTAATCGCGGGGGCTAATGCGGCGCTGAAACTGCAAGGCAAGGAGCCGCTCGTTTTCGATCGGTCGCAGGCGTACCTGGGTGTCCTGATCGACGACTTGGTGACCAAGGGTGTCGATGAACCCTATCGGATGTTCACATCACGGGCTGAGTACCGACTTCTTCTGCGCCATGACAACGCTGACCGTCGGCTGACACCCGTGGGTCGACGCCACGGTCTGGTCACCGACGAGGCGTGGCAACGGCTCGCAACCAAGGAGGCGGGCATCGCCGACCTGAGTCGCCAACTGAGTTCAACACGGTACCAGGGCGACACGCTCCAGCACTGGTTGAGCCGGCCTGATGTGACTTGGGATGACCTTTGCGGCTTCCTTCCATCACTTCGGACTCAGGGCATAGCTTCCGACATAGTGGAGCAAGCAGTACTGGAAGCGAAATATGCCGGTCATGTTGCCAAACAGGCCCAGCAAGTCGAGCGGTACCGGGCGATGGAATCCCGGCCAATTCCCAGCCGATTCGATTACACGGCCGTGCCCCAACTACGCTGCGAAGCTCGGGAGAAGTTGAGCTGCATTCGGCCGACCAGCTTAGGCCAGGCGAGCCGCATCAGTGGCATCACCCCCGCCGACCTGGCAGTGCTGTTGTTTTATCTCGATTGATCGTGTATGGGCGGTTCCGCCCCGATGCGGGAATTTTGGCCCGGTCGGCTGGTTGTGGGTCAGGGCTGGACCTTGTACGGTAAAATGGTGAACGGAGTGAAGATGGAGTGTCAATGTGTCCGAAGTAGGGCAAGTAGCATAACCCTGGAGAGATAGCGAATCGGATTCGACTTGATGCAAAGGCAAAACTTGGGAGAATGAGAGCAGAGTTCGGCGTGCAATGGGATTATTCTGGAGTGCGTGTCGAAAGTTGAGGCAAGGTAAAGACTTAGCACAGGACAGATCGGTGATATTCGCGTTGACACCCTGTGGAAGATGGTTACAATCTCGCGGCGAGGTAAGTTGTAGAAGTTTTTGCGAGTCGCAACTTGGCTGGGAAGTATTAATGGCGAGTTTGACCCAATGCACTATGTCGTTGGGGTGAGCCGCCCACTAGATGACCAGATTCGGACGACGATCCCCAACACCGGTGATCTTCACGGATGAACCAGAGGCAGATCAAGGACGACTTCGGCCCAAGCCCCACGGAGGGGCGTCTGGGCGTGTCTCGTGCGGACCGGTTCGCGCCGGTCCAGGGGTGGACGTACCCATGAAGACCGTGTTCACGACCGGCGAGGCCGCGAAGGTCTGCAAGGTCAGCCAACAGACGATCATCCGTTGCTTCGACAACGGTCAGTTGAAGGGCTTCCGTGTGCCGGGATCGCGCTTCCGCCGGATCCCGCGCGAAGCTCTATACAAGTTCATGAAGGACAACGGCATTCCGACCGATGCGCTGGAAAGCGGAAAGCGGAAGGTGCTGCTGGTGGACGACGATGCCGAGTTGGTCGAGCTGATGAACAAGGTGCTCGAAGAGGATGGCCGCTTCGAGGTTCGCATCGCCTCCAATGGCTTCGATGCCGGCATGATGGTCAAGGAATACCGGCCGGACTTGATTGTCCTCGACGTGATGCTGCCGGACATCAATGGCAAGGAGGTCTGCCATCGCGTTCGGGCCGACCCGACGTTGGAAGATGTGCGCATCCTCTGCATCAGCGGTATGATCGAGGAAGACAAGATCGCGGAACTGAAGCTGTCCGGGGCCGACGACTTCCTCCACAAGCCGTTCGACATCGAGGAGTTGATCGACCGTATGTGCAGTCAGTTGGAACTGGAAGCCGCGGCAGCCTGAATCCCGTAACTGGCGAACCTCGGCCCATGTGGCCGGGGTTCGCGGAAACGACTACCACGGAGTGGTACCGGTGACGGGCGAACCCTCGGTACAATTGCCTTGGCTGGCACCTGACCCGGCCGCATTGGCTGCGCTCGCTCGCCCCACCGACTCGGCGGTCGTCCTGGGCGACCCTGCAGCTCTGATCCTTCTCTATCGCTTTCCCGAAGATCCCAGCGCCCTAATACGTTTTGCACTCGAACAACTGCGTCGCGCGCCAACGGGTGTCATTCCCAGGGACGCAATGCCACTTGTCGAGTATTGTCGGCTCCTCGGCGACGAAGCCGAGCGACTCGCCCAAGCCTCGGATACTGTCGATGCTGTGGCTGCAAGGGTTGCGGCGACGGTCGCGCCGCTCGGTCGGCTCGCGCTAGCTGCGAGCCGTGGTACGGGTGAACCGACCGCCGTTGCGCGTCGATTGCTTCGTCGATGGAACGTGCCTTCGTGGCTGGCTAACGTCGTTGGTAATCTCGATCTGTCGCCAGAACTTGCGGCGTCGTTGGGAGCCGATCCTTGCCTATTCCGCGTCGTGCGTTCCGCGCTCGACACTGTGCCCGAGCCGCTTGCGACGGTCGGTCGTCCTGTCGATAGCCCGTACGATTCGCCATTGCTCATCTCGCTGCTCGAACTCGCACTGGAACGATCGTCTGGCTTGACGATTGAAGCCCTGGAATCGGAAAACGACGCCTTGCGCAAAGCGATCGCCGAGCGGCAGGCGGGGGAAGAGGAGCGATTGCGAGTCCGCAAGGTCGAAGCGCTGGCGGAGTTCGCTGCGGGAGCAGGGCACGAAATCAACAACCCATTGGCCGTGATGTCGGGACAGGCACAGTACCTGCTCGTGCGTGAAACCGATCCAGACCGTCAAAAGGCCCTGCAAGCGGTCGTCCAGCAGGCGCAGCGAATCCACTCCATCCTCACGGAGTTGATGCAATTCGCGAGGCCTTCGACCCCGCGATTGCAACCCACCGACCTTGGTGACCTGGTGCGCGAGACTGCTGAAGGGCTACGTGACTTCGCAGGGCAGCGACCGGTACGAATCGACATCATTCCGCCGGCCGAATCGTGTTGGGCCGATGTCGACTCCAAGCACGTCCGTACGGCTGTTGGAGCTTTGATCCGAAACGGAATTGAGGCAGCTCCACTCGATGGTTGGGTGCGGGTTGCGATCGAATCGCTGCCGACGGAGCTTCGCATTCTGGTAGACGACAATGGCTCGGGGCCAACGCCCGAGCAGTGCGACCACATGTTCGATCCATTCTACTCGGGCCGACCGGCCGGTCGCGGGCGGGGCTTGGGCCTTCCGACGGCGTGGCGTCTGGCACGAGAGCAGGGCGGCGATGTGCGATTCGAGCCGTTACCTCACGGGCCAACGCGATTTGTGCTGACGCTACCGCGCTCCGGGGCAATGCGGCTGAGCGCGTGAATCTGCCGTGGTGCCGGAATCGTGTACGAGGCTGGCAAATCAACCTATAAGCGCTTGTGGAACCGTAGCGCACTTGCCGTGAGGACGACCGTTGCCATGCCCCACAGGATGGCGGTGTGCGGCCACAGTTCCTTCCATCCAGCACCCCGTAGGATCACGCCGCGAGAGGCATCGATCAGCCACGTCGTCGGTACACCCATCGCCACTTTCTGAAATACCCACGGCATCGAATCGACGGGGAAGACGTAGCCCGACAGAAAGATCGACGGCATGACCGTCCCCATTACCAGTTGGCCCGCTTCGTCGGTCGTGTTCGCTTTCGTCGAAATCCACAATCCCAGTCCAAGCGTTGTCAGCACGAACGGTAGCGCGATCGCAAATAGGGTCCAGAAGACGCCGTGGATCGGCACGCGGAACACGGTTGTCATCAGCAAGACAATGCCGCACAACTCCAGCATTGTGAGCACGAGGTATGGAGTTAGCTTGCCGAGGATCAGCTCGCGGGGTCGCACGGGAGTCATGAACAGTTGTTCGAGTGTCCCGTTGACCTTCTCACGAACGATGGCATTCGCGGCGAACTGCGTTGCCATCAACTGACACATCACGACGAGCAATCCAGGGATAAAGAAGTTAGCTGAGCGGGTGTCGGGATTAAACAGGACACGTGGTCGGGCTTCGACCGGCAGCGGTCGATCGCCAAGGACGAGTCGCAATGACTCGCGAAGTGCCAGGGCGTTACCAACATTGACGGCCTCTGCCGCCACGCTCGACACCGAACCGTCGACCAACACCAGGATCTGCGCCGATTGTCCAGCCTGGAGCCGGCGTGAGTAGTCTTCAGGGATCATGATCCCGACTCGCGCTCGGCCATCGACAATGGCCTCGGTCAACTCGGCCTCGCGGTAAACGATCTCGACGACCTCGAAGTCCTTCGAGGTCTCGAAGGCACGTAGGAACGCCCGACTCTCTTGCGTCTGCGCCTGGTCCAACACAACCGTCCGCACATCGCGGACGTTTGTGTCGATCGCATAGCCGAGCATGAAAAGTTCCAGGACTGGGATGAACAACGCGAAGAACAGAGTCGCCGTGTCGCGACGGACGTGAACGACTTCCTTTCGAGCGACCGACAGAGTTCGACGGAGTGACGCATTCATTGGCTATTCTCGCTTTCGGCAGCGCGGCGCGAGAGCGTCACAAATACGTCCTCAAGACTGGCCTCGGAATCGCGCACCGTGAAGCCGGTCAGCCCAAGGTCGGTACTCGATGCGGTACGTTCGACGAGTGCGTGAATGGCCTGGCCGAAGATTGTCGCTTCACGAACGGCTGAATTGTGCTTCAGTGCGTCGAGGAGTTTCGATGTGTTCGGACCGGCGATTTCGATGCGTCGGCAGTCGGACGGGGTCATGCCTGGCAGCTCTTTCAGCTCCTGGGGAGTGCCGAGCGCGAGCAACTTGCCGAGATAGATGTAGCCCACGCGGTTACAGCGTTCGGCTTCATCCATGTAGTGGGTTGTGACAAACAGCGTAACGCCGTGAGCGGCCAGCCGAAACAGCAGGTCCCACAGGTCGCGTCGAGCGACGGGGTCAATGCCGGCTGTCGGTTCGTCAAGGAACACGAGCCGCGGACGGTGCATCAACGAACAAACCAGTGCCAGACGTTGCTTCCACCCTCCCGATAGCTTAGAACCGACCCGACTCAAGTACGGGGCTAAACCAGTCAACTCGACCAACTCGCGTTGTCGATTCGTCGCCTCCTGGTTGTTGAGGCCATAGATGCCGGCGTAGAAGTCCATGTTCTCTTGCACGGTCAGGTCACCGTAAAGAGAGAACTTCTGCGACATGTAGCCAATGGCTGCTCGAATCGATTCGGGGTCACGCTTGACATCGATGCCGAGAACGGATGCTGTTCCATTCGACAACTCGATCAGACCGCAGAGCGCACGGATCAGCGTTGTCTTGCCGGAGCCATTTGGCCCGAGCATTCCAAACACTTCCCCGGTCTCCACCGATAGGCTGACAGAATCGACGGCCGTAAAGCTGCCGAATCGGATCGTCGCGTCATGAATGTCAATGGCGGGCGAGGTCATATGCGTTTGATCGAGGTGAGAGGTTTCCGGTAGTCCAATTGCTTACCGCCCCTATTTGTCATTAAGCGGCAGAGTTACCTCGGCAGCCATACCCGACTTGAACACACCGTTCGAGTTGTCGACGCGCACTTTGACCGCGAAGACCTGATGTCGCCGCTCTTCGGCACTCTGGACGTTCCGGGGCGTAAACTCACTTGCGTTTGCGATCTGCTCGATCGTACCAGAGAACTTCTTGCCGGGGTGCGAATCGACCGAAACCTCAACCGATTGGCCGACGCGCACCCGGCCAAGCTGCGGTTCGGCGACGAACACTTTGATCCACAGGTCGTCGTCGCGGAGGATGCGAGCCACCGCCTGATTCGGAGCCATCAGATCCCCAGGGCGGACGGCTAGAATCTCGAGGATTGCGGCACCAGGTGCACGGACTTGAGCCTCACGACGGTTTACTTCGTTCTCGCGGATCTTACCTTCGATCTCGTGAAGAGTTGCCTCCGCGACTGTGATATCTTCGGGCCGAGTCCCCGCCAGCAGCAGTTCATAGTGGGCCTTGGCGCGCGCGACATCTCCAGCGGCTTCCGCAATGTCCTCTGGCCGGCTGCCATTCATCATTGTGTCATACCGTGCGCGAGCCATTTCGGTGCGCTTTTGCGCCGAGTCGCGGGCGGCTCGGGCGGTGTCCAGGTCCGAGCGCGTGACGGCTGGGGAATTGTTGCGCGATAGCGACTCAAGTCTTGCGAATTCCGATTTTGCGCGAGTCAACTCCGCTTCCGCTGCTTCTACCTCGCTGCGAGTCTCCCGTTTTTGCTCTTCGCGAAAGCCGTTCACGGCCTTCTGCAGCTTGGCTTCCGCAATTGCAAGCATCGCCTTGGCTTCATCTTTCTCCTGGGGTCGCGGGCCCTCACGAGCCTTTTTCAGGTCGGCCTCAGCGATGGATTTGCGCGCCTGGAGCTGGATGAGTTGGGCATCGAGTTCTGGTGTTTCGAAACGAACCAGTTCTTTGCCAGCGGCCACTCGCTCGCCCTCGCGAGCAAACACGGCTTCGACTCGTCCGCCAAGCTTCGAGCCCAGGCGGACTTCTTGAATCTCGACCGTCCCGGGTAGTGTCAGTGTGCTGATGTCACGAGACCACTGGATGAACCAAAAGGTCCCGCCGGCCAGTACCGCGAGCGCACACGTGGCGAGAATCAGATTCCGCATCATGGGTCACCCATCGGACAACTTCTGTCGATGTCTTATCATAACCATGTCACTACGCCGACGATTACCGAGGCAACTCCCGCCGATGCGTAAGCTCCTTGTCGCCAATCGAAGCGAAATCGCGATCCGCGTCATGCGTACTGCTCATGAACTGGGCATTCGCACGGTCGCTATCTATTCGCACGAAGACCGATTTGCGCTCCATCGTTTCAAGGCGGATGAGGCCTATTCGGTTGGCAAGCCGGGCGAACCGATTCGCGCGTACCTGGATATTCCCAGCATCGTCCGCCTCGCCGTGGAAAGCGGTGTTGATGCCATTCATCCGGGCTACGGCTTCCTCTCGGAAAACGCGGCATTCGCCCGAGCCTGCCAAGATGCTGGAATAATCTTTGTGGGTCCGCGTCCGGATATCCTCGACAAACTCGGCGACAAGGTCGCAGCGAGGCAGATTGCTCAGGAAGCTGGCGTTCCCGTATTGGGTGGTTCCGCCGCACCCGTTGAGACGATTGGCGAAGCCAAAGCCCTGGCGAAGAAACTTGGGTACCCGGTCATCGTCAAAGCGTCGATGGGCGGCGGTGGTCGCGGAATGCGTGTGGTCGAATCGGTGGATCAGTTAGAGTCGGCATTGGACTCGGCTCGTCGGGAAGCTGGCAGTGCCTTTGGCGTATCCGACGTATTCCTTGAGAAATTCGTTCGGCGAGCCAAGCACATCGAAGTTCAGCTCATCGGCGACAAGTTCGGTGGTCTGGTCCACCTCTACGAACGCGATTGTTCGATTCAGCGCCGACATCAGAAGGTGGTTGAGATTGCCCCTGCAGTCAACTTTGACTCAGCGATTCGCAATCGACTGCTCAGCGCGGCGTTGGCAGTAGGACGCGCGGTCAACTTGGACAACGCGGGGACGGTCGAATTCCTGTACGATGTGGACTCCGGCGAGTTCTTCTTCATCGAAGTCAATCCGCGTATTCAGGTCGAACACACGGTCACCGAAGTTGTCACCGGCTTCGACATCGTGAAGTCGCAGCTACTGGTGGCGCAGGGCAAGCCGCTCGGCGACCCGGACATCGGCCTCGGCGATCAGTCCCGGGTCGAAACGCATGGCTATGCGATTCAGTGTCGAGTGACGACGGAAGACCCGGCCAACAACTTCACGCCTGACTACGGGCGAATCAGCCACTACCGTTCCGCGAGCGGGATGGGAATCCGTCTCGATGCCGGAACTGCGTTTGGCGGTGCCGTCATCACGCCGTTCTACGATTCGCTCCTCGTGAAGGTGACGGCCAGTGGCTTGCGGTTCGACGACGCGGCTCGACGAATGGAGCGATGCCTCCAGGAATTCCGTGTTCGCGGCGTTAAGACGAATATCCCGTTTCTTCTCAACTTGGTTACGCATCCCGAGTTCCTTGCCGGCTCGGTGACGACACGCTTTCTCGACGAAACACCGTCGCTATTCGTGCTGCCGAAGCGCAAGGACCGAGCGACCAAACTGCTCACGTATCTCGGCGAGTTGATCGTCAATCAGCCATCGTCAGCACGCGACATATCGGTCAAGCGACCGGCGGCGGCGCCTTCGATACGCACCTTGGACTCATCGCGAAGTCAGAAGCTAACGCTGGGAACCCGCGACAAGTTGCGTGAACTTGGCCCGGAGAAATTCGCTGAATGGCTGCGAGGTCAGAAGCGGCTTCTTGTCACCGACACGACAATGCGAGATGCGCACCAATCGCTGCTGGCCACTCGCATGCGCACGTACGACATGGTCCAGATTGCGCCAACGTATGCGGCTCGACACGCCGATCTGTTTTCGCTTGAGATGTGGGGTGGGGCGACGTTCGACACCGCGTATCGGTTCCTCAAGGAGTCGCCTTGGGATCGGCTCGCTAAGTTGCGCGAAAAGGTTCCGAACATCCTGTTCCAGATGTTGCTGCGAGCGGCGAGTGCGGTCGGGTATACAAACTACCCCGACAACGTGGTACGCATGTTCGTGAAGGAGTCAGCCAGCGCGGGGATCGATGTATTCCGCATTTTCGACGCGCTGAACTACGTTCCAAACCTCAAACTTGCAATCGAGGCCGTTCGGGCAACGGGCATGATTGCGGAGGCGGCCATTTGCTATTCCGGTGACATCCTCGACCCGAAGCGGACCAAGTACACACTGACGTACTTCGTGGAGCTAGCGAAGGAGCTTGAGAAGCTTGGTGCGAACATTCTGGCCATCAAGGACATGGCCGGCCTCCTAAAACCCTACGCTGCAAAGAAGCTCGTCAAGGCGTTAAGGCAAGAGATAGGCCTGCCGATTCACTTCCACACGCACGACTCGGCAGGTGGGCAACTGGCTTCGTATTTGATGGCGGCCGAGGAAGGGGTCGATGTCGTCGATTGTGCGTTTGCACCGCTCGCGGGCATGACGAGCCAGCCAAGCCTGAACGCGCTGGTCGAGGCGATGCGATTCACGCCGCGCGAAACGGGACTCGACTTCGACGACCTTCAGGCGACGGCCGACTATTGGGAAGGCGTCCGCAAACAATACAGAGCTTTTGAGACGGGCATGATCGCCGCGAGTGCGGACGTGTATCGCCACGAGATGCCCGGCGGCCAGTACACAAACCTCTTTGCCCAAGCGCAAGCTCTTGGACTGGAATCGCGTTGGTCAGAGGTCGTTAAGGTCTACGCCGAGGTCAACGCACTGTTTGGCGATGTCGTCAAGGTGACGCCATCATCGAAAGTCGTCGGCGACATGGCACTGTTCATGGTCGCGAACAACTTGTCGCCGGATGAAGTCGAAAACGGGACACGCGAATTGGCCTTTCCGGAGTCCGTCGTCGAGTTCTTCGAGGGCCGGCTCGGGCTGCCGCCGGGCGGCTTTCCAAAGCGATTGCAAAAACGAGTGTTGCGTGGTCGCAAACCGCTTCGTGGTCGGCCCGGAGCGAGCTTGCCACCGTCTGACATCGAGACGACACGTGAGGAGTTGTCCAAACGATACAAGATGCCAGCAACGGATCGCGACGTCGTATCGTACTTGCTCTATCCGCGGGTGACTCCCGAATATGTCGACCATTACCGCAAGTACTCGGATACGAGCGTACTTCCAACCCCGGTGTTCTTCAACGGGCTTGCACCGGGCGACGAGGCGAGCGTCGAGATTGAGCCAGGCAAAACGCTGATCGTCAAGTTTCTGACGGTGGGCGACCCCCACGATGACGGCAAGCGGCAGGTGTTCTTTGAGCTCAACGGCCAGCCGCGCGAAGTACTGGTCCAAGATAAGGCCCTCGCGGGTCAGGGAGCGAAGGCGCGTCCGAAGGCCGATACGTCGGACCCATTGCAAGTGGCTGCGCCAATGCCGGGCGTGGTTGTGAGTGTGACCGTTGCAACCGGGGAAACGGTCGCCCAGGGCCAGAAGCTCCTTTCGATGGAAGCAATGAAAATGGAAACGACACTCTACGCCGAGCACGGCGGCCGCATTGCCGAACTGCTCGTCAAGACCGGTACACAGGTGGAAGCGGGCGACCTCTTACTGAGGTTTGAGACGGAAGAATAGCAAATCGACTGCGGCAGTTGGTTCGCGATCGGCCATTTCTGACCTCGACAGTGCGTCGTTGGCCGAGTCACAATAGGGAATATGAGACTCGTCCACACAGCGGACTGGCACCTTGGCGATCGCCTTGGCCGCATCGACCGCACCGACGACTTACGCCGAGCGATTGAGCATGTCGCCGGGATCTGCCGACTCGAACGAGCCGATGTTCTTATCGTCGCTGGCGACTTGTTTAGCGAGTTGGCGCGGCCCGATGGATTACGCGACGCGATTCGACACCTGCAGGCTACTTTCGAACCGTTCCTGTGCGGCGGTGGAACGATCCTGGCCGTCACTGGCAACCACGACAACGAGAACTTCTGTCAGACATTACGTCACGCAATGACGCTGGCAGCCCCGCAGGCCATGGCGTTTGGAACCCTCGCGACTTCTGGGCGTCTTTATCTCGTGTCCGAGCCGGCACTATTGCGCCTGGCCGATCCCGGCGGCGGGCTGGTTCAGTTCGTCCTGATGCCGTATCCAACGCCCGCACATTATCTCACGAATGAACTCCTTCAGCGTTACGGCAGCCTTGCCGAAAAGAACCAAAGGCTGCTCGCGGCATTCAAGGCTCGGCTACGGCAAATCCGTGGCGATGCGTCGTTCGACTCGATGCTGCCGTCTGTCCTTGTTGGACATCTCAGCGTCACTGGCGCGGCGCTGTCGACGCCGTTCCGAGTCAGCGAGGGCCAGGATATCGTTCTCGATGATGCGACATTTGCCAGCGGATTTGCCTACGTGGCACTCGGCCACATTCATAAAGGACAATCAATCGGCGGACACGAAACGGTGCGGTACTCGGGTAGTGTGGATCGCATGGATCTTGGTGAGTCGGCCGACTGCAAGAGTGTCGTGGCATTGGACCTTGGCTCCGATGGGGCATCGCACATCCGCACGATTCCACTCGAAACGACGCCGATCTACGAGGTTCAGATTCTCGATCCGACAACGGAACTGCCAACCCTCACAACCCGGTTCCCGGATCACGCGACGGCACTGGTCAACCTGCACGTTCGCTACACGGCAGGGGTCGAGAGTCTCGAAGCGATCTTGGGCCAACTCGATGCCATCTTTCCTCGTTGGTATAGCCGCGATTGGACCGAAGCTCGCGACCTTGGCCCGACGCTGACGCTTGCGAATGCTCCGCCGTCCCGGGGATTTGCCGAGACGGTTCGAGAGTATCTCACCAGTGAGCTCGCCAATCATGACGACGGCGACCGCGAAGCGGTCCTCGCTCGGGCCGACGATCTCCTGACCGAAGGAGATGCGGTATGATCCCTCAGCGTGTCATGCTGCGCGGGTTTTTGTGCTATCGCGATGAAGAGTCCATCGATTTCACGGGCTCGACACTCTGGATGCTCGCCGGCCTCAATGGGAGCGGCAAGTCGGCCGTGTTTGACGCGGTGACCTATGCCTTGTTCGGCTGGCATCGCGGTGGTGCGCAGAATGCAACGGAGCTAATCAACAAGGACAGCAATAGCCTGGAAGTCGAATTCGAGTTCCAGCACGATGGTGTTTCCTATCGCATCCGCCGTACGATCAAGAGGACGGCCAAGGCTACTTCGACAACGCAGCAGATCCTGCAGTTGATTGATGGGAAGTGGAGCCCACTGCCGGAAACCAACAAGAAGCGCGAATTCGATGCCTGGATTGCGGATTCCATCGGCCTGACGTATGAGACGTTTACCTCGTCGGTACTCCTTCTCCAAGGACGAGCCGAGAAGTTACTCGACGCGACGTCTTCGGGCCGTTTCAAGGTGCTCGCTGGAGTTGTCGGCCTCGATCGTTACGCGCGCCTTCACGGGCGAGCCGATGAGCAGCGCAAGTCGCTTCGAGCCAAGCTCGAGGCGATTCGGGGGCAACTCGAGGCCGCCGCGGTTGTGAGCGATGAGGAATTCGCTCTCGTACGAAGCCGCATCGATGGTGCGGAGTCTCAGCGAGAGAGCATAGTGGCCGATCTTGAGCGCTGGCGCGAAGTGGAGTTCCAGGCCAAGCGCTACAGCGAAATGGGCCAGCGATTGAAGGACTTGCGAGCGAAGTCGGAACGGGCGCGGAGCCTGATCGCTGCAAGTGCGGTCATTGAACGCGACGCATCACGCTATGGCGAGTTATCAGCGATTGTGCCGATAGCCGTTCAGGTCATTCAGTTGAAAGGCGATCTCGCCGAAGCCGACCGCGCACTGTCGGCCGTCAAGAGCGATGGATTGACGGTCGCAGAAAAGATACTTGAAGTCCAATCGGCCAGCGAGCAGGCCGGAAGCAAGCGAATGACGCTGTATGCGGAGATCACCCGCAACGAGGGCCGACTGAGAGACCTCGGAACTCGCCTCCAGAAACTAGCCGCTCAATTGCCGCAAGTCGAGTTGTTGGAAGGTCAGCGTGTAACGCTCGCTCGACATGAATCCGCCCTTGCACGATTGCCTGCTGACCTGAGCCAATTGCTGGAACGCGCCCAACGCGAGTGCGACGAACTGGCCGTTCTGGCAACCGTCGTTCCTGCCCTTACCCACCTGAGTCGGTCGCGGGAGGAACTGCGCTCGACGGTCAGTATCGAGCGCCAGGCTGCCGAGAGTGAGCAGTCCATCCGATTGCAAGGTGAGCGTCTCAAAGCGGAAGTCGAGCGTCTCGGTCCCGACCACAAGACGGCATGCGAGGTGCGGCAGAGATCCGAGGATGCCGCCTCTGCGGCGATGGCCCTCTTGCGTCAAGCCGAAGAAGAGGTGCACGCGTTCCGTGAGTTAAAGGGAGCCCAGGTCTGTCGATCGTGCGGGCAAGCACTGACGGCTGACCATTTCGAGCGCGAGTTGGCAAAGCGATTGGAGGCCCGGCAGTCGGCCGCGGAGACGGCTCAGCGGACGCGGATCGCTCGCGATGCGGCCCGCGCATCGGAAGACGAGCTGCGGACAACGATTGCGGAACTGGATCGACAACGGGTGGAATTGCGCGAACAATACCGCGAAGCGGGCATGAGGCGGCAAACCGCTCGACAACAAGCGGATCGCTTGGCTCGCGACTGTGCGACAGCCTACGGAGATCTCGCAGAGCCGTACTGTAGTCGCGTCGCTCCCGGCGTCGTGACGGATTGGCTCGTCACGGCATATCCGACGGCGGATGAATTGTCCGAATTGCGACATCGTGTCGCCGGAGTCGAGGTGGCGCGTCGACGGTTGAACGATGTGCAACAGCAGCAGATCCAGTCGGCCACGCTCCAACGGCAGATTGAAGATGCCCGCCGCATGATCAACACGCTTGTCGAGGCGATCGGCGGCGATCCGGACGGCATCCGGCAAGAGCATGTTGCTGCCCAGACGGAGCAAGCACAGTTGACGAAGGCCCATCGCGCTCGGCGTAACGAGTTGAATCTGGTCGAGTCGGACCAGGAACGTCTGGCCAAGGAACGGGATCGGCTCGTGGCCGAGCAGTCTGCACTGAACGCGAGGGCGAGCGGACTGGAGAGTACGCGGAGGCATGCGGCGGCCGCGCTTCAGGCTGCCCGCGATTCGCTACCGACGGGCTGGCGCGCTCCAGTCGAACGGGCCAAGCTCTCAGACCAACATATCTGGAAGTCAGAATTGGAGACGCTGCGGGGGCAGGATGTGGTTGGAAAGATGGATCAACTTCGGCTGGCACGTGCCGAGGTTGCTGGGCTCGACAGCGAAGTCGAATCGGTCGAGCGAGAATTGGCGAGCTTTCCCGATGACGCCAGGCTTGGCGAGAGTGTCCTTCGCGAGCGGTTGAGGGCGGCGAAGGGGGCCATCGAGACGAAGGAGGAGGCAGTGCGTGAGGCCCGGTCGGCACTCGCTATTCTCGACGAGCGCCGCAACTATCGACTCACGCTCGAAGCTCAGGAACGCGAGTCCGATCGCGAGCATGCCCACGCGGCGATTCTTGCCGAGCTGCTCGGGCCCCGACGTTTGCAGCTTTATCTTGTGCGTCGGGCTGAGCGACAGATCGTCGAACACGCGAATGGCGTGCTCGACCGCCTTTCCGGCGGGCAGCTTTTCCTTCGCCTGTGTGCCGGCGACGAGAGCGATGCTTCCGAGAAGGCGCTGGAGCTTGAGGTCGTCAATCGCACGACTGGCGAAGCCGCCATCAACGTGGCGTTTCTCAGCGGCAGTCAGCGATTTCGGGTGGCGGTCAGCCTCGCGCTTGGGATCGGGCAGTATGCCAGCCGGCAGCACCGGCCCATCGAATCGGTCATCATTGACGAGGGCTTTGGCTGCCTCGATCGCAACGGTCGCCAGGTGATGATCCAGGAGCTACAGAACCTGCGTAGTCACCTGAAGTGCATTCTCCTCGTCAGTCATCAGGACGAGATCGCGGATGCGTTCAATGATGGGTATCGCTTCGAGCTGGACGATGGTACGACGCGCGTGACTCGCTTCCAACGGTGAATCGCTTTCAGGCGTGCGAAGCCGAGTGAGAAGCGGTTTGTGGCTCGCTTCTCACTCAGCGATTTGTCCGCATGCGCTGACTTACGGCAACACGGCAAAGCCACCCACGACGATACCGGCTTCGAGCAGGCCGCCCGTCAGGCTGATCTCGGCCGGGTAGAGCAAGTAGGGCACGGGATCGCCCGGCAGGCAGTGGCCCGCACCGCAGTCGTACCGCTGGAACGGTCGCGTCCCGTAGTGGTACGGCAGCAGGAGCAGGTCCTTGATGAAGTACCCCGTCGAGACCACAGGCTGAATCGGTCCGAGGTCCCAACCGTAGCGCTCCGAGTTGAGTTCTTCGAAGTACAGGCGGTGGTAGCACGTGAAGTTCGGCTCGACTCGCAGGACGTGCGGCTCGAAGAACCGCCCGGGGAACGGCGAGGTCGATAGAGCGCGATATTCGCCATTGTCCTTGTTCGGGTCGGGGTTCTTGGTCAGCATCGCCGGAACGAACGAGTAGGCCGAGCTGAGGCCGATCGAATCGTCGAGCGTCGATTGCAGAACCTGAACCTCCGATTTGAGCGTGAAGAGTTCTGCGCTACTCGGTAGCCCCTTCTCGCCGGGCTTGCTTGCGCGATCGATGGCGCGTTCGACGCCGGGCGGCAGTTTGAACTGGCTATCGCTCGTATCGTCGGGCGGCACCTGATAGCGAGCCGGAAGGATCGCGGATTTGGCGGGTGCGGTCGGCACAGTGGCCGTCCCGGTCGGCACCATCGGCGTTGGGTACGAGTCCTTCTGGAAATACAGCGTCCTCGCACCCGCTTTCGGGGCCGTATCCAGGCTGGTGGTGGTCGGCATCGGCTTCAGAGCCGATGGCGGTGTTTGTGCCTGAACGCCGGCACCGAGCCAGCCCATGGCCAGCAGGCTAGTCAGAATCCGCACTGCCGTAGTCGGCCGAGCTGTAGTTTGGCGCTTCCTGCGTAATGAAGATGTCATGCGGGTGACTCTCCTGCACCGATGCCGCGCTCACCTGAATGAAGCGGGCACGGGTCCGCAACTCCTCCACGGTCCGGGTGCCACAATAGCCCATCCCGGCCCGTAGGCCCCCAACTAACTGCTGCACGAACGCCGCGAGTGGCCCCTTGTACGGCACTCGCCCTTCGACGCCCTCGGGCACCAGCTTCCCCGCCGGCTGCCCCTTCTGCTGGTATCGGTCGCCGCTCCCGGCGTTCATCGCTCCGATCGACCCCATGCCACGGTACGCTTTGAAGCTGCGGCCCTTGTACAGGATCGTCTGGCCTGGGCTTTCAGCGAGACCCGCGAACAGGCCGCCGATCATGACCGAATGCGCCCCGGCGGCGATGGCTTTCGTAATGTCGCCCGAATACCGGATTCCTCCATCCGCCACGATCGGGACTTCGTCGGCCGCACCTTTCACGGCGCTCGCAATCGCCGTGACCTGCGGCACGCCGACACCCGAGACGACTCGCGTCGTGCAAATCGACCCCGGGCCGATGCCCACCTTGATCGCATCCGCTCCGGCTTCGACCAACGCCCGAGCACCGGACTCGGTTGCGACATTCCCGGCGACGACATCGATGCGGTAACGCTTCTTGAGCTCGCGGATGGTCTCGATCACGTTGCGACTGTGCCCGTGGGCCGAGTCAACGACCAAGACATCGACGCCAGCATCAATCAGCGAATGGGCCCGCTCGAAATCGAGGACACCGACGGCCGCACCCACGCGCAGCCGACCCCGCGCATCCTTGCAGGCGTGCGGGTACTTTTGCAATTTGTCGATATCCTTGATCGTGATTAACCCCCTCAGTCGGTATTGATCGTCTACCAGGAGAAGTTTCTCCACCTTATTTTTCATCAGGACCCGCTCGGCCTCTTCGAGCGTGGTGTCCTCCGCCGCGGTCACGAGGCCGTCCCTGGTCATCACCTCACTGATCTTCTGATCGTTGTCCGTGAGGAACCGGAGGTCGCGGCGGGTCAGGATGCCCTTCAGCAAACCATCGACGGTGATCGGCACACCGCTGATTTTCTGCTGCTCCATGAGCCGGCGGGCGTTGCCGACGGATTCGTTCGGCGGCAACGTCACGGGATCGGTGATGATCCCGTTTTCGCTCCGCTTCACCTTATCCACTTCGCGTGTCTGAACGGCGACCGTGAGGTTCTTGTGAATGATGCCGATGCCACCCTCCTGGGCGAGGGCGATGGCCAGGTCGCTCTCGGTCACCGTATCCATCGGCGACGAGAGGATGGGCAAATTAAGGGTGATGTTGCGAGTGAGTTGGGTACGCACGTCGGCGTCGCGGGGGATGACGTCGCTGTGGCCGGGTTCCAGGAGAACGTCGTCGAATGTGATGCCGTGGTATGCGATGCGGTCGAGCATGACGTGTCCTCCAGGCGGAATGAGGGTATTCGGGGTATTCTAGGTATTGATCGCCGGGGCGACGCGGACGCAAGGGTGCCAGGGTGCCATTTCCCAATGTGGAACCCTGGCACCCTGGCTCGGCGGGATGAGTTCGCCCGTTCGTCGGACTCTTCGGTGTATTGGTTGTGCAATCACTTCCGGCTGGATAGACTATCTCAAACTCGATCGGTCGCGGTGCCCGCTTCTGACTTGTGGTGTCTAATGATCCGCTGGTCGCTCCCTCTCGCTGGGCTATTGGCCCTGGCCGTGGTCACTCCCGCTCGTGCCTCCATCATCTACTCGACCAACTTCAACGCCAACGACGGCGGCCTGGTGGCGACGAACAACGGCGGCAACGCCGCCAACCCGTGGACCTACGGGGCCACCGCCGGCGTCGGCGGCAACGGGGCCTGGTTCATCAACGGCAGCAGCAGTGCCTCCGACAAGTTCCTGACCAGCCCGACGCTCAACGTCACCGGCACCGGCCCGGTGACCATCACGTTCGATCACCGCTTCTTTATGTCGCCACCCTATGACGGTGGCCAGCTCTACGTCAGCGTGAACGGCGGGGCCTTCGCGTTCGTGCCGCTCGCCAGCTTCACCGCGAACGGCTACAATAGCACCATCGGCCCGTCCGCCGCCAGCCCCATGGCCGGCCAGAAGGCGTGGACCGGCACCTCCGCCGGGAATGCGACGCCGGCCTACATCACCAGCACGGCCACGCTCGGATCGTTCGCCGCCGGGGACACCGTCGCCTTCCGGTTCCGCGCGGCGTGGGATGACGTCGGCGCGTTCGCCAGCCCCAACTGGGTGATCGACAACGTGGTGGTCGCCGATGCCGACACGACGGCCGTGCCGGCCCCGCCGACGCTTTTGCTCGGGCTGGTCGGCGTCGGCGTTGGCGTCCTCCGCCGGCGACGAGCGGCGTAAGTCCCGTAGGGTGCTACGAGACCCGTAGGGTGGTACGAGCCCCGTAGGGTGGTACGAGCGTAAGCGAGTACCACCGGACCCGCGAGTTCGCTCGACCGGTCTGGTGGCACTCGCTTACGCTCGTACCACCCTACGGGACCTCTTCGGCGTTTTTGTTGTGCAATCACTTCCGGCCGGATAGACTATGTCAAACTCGATCGGTCGCGGTGCCCGCTTCTGACTTGTGGTGTCTAATGATCCGCTGGTCGCTCCCTCTCGCTGGGCTATTGGCCCTGGCCGTGGTCACTCCGCTCGTGCCTCCATCATCTACTCGACCAACTTCAACGCCAACGACGGCGGCCTGGTGGCGACGAACAACGGCGGCAACGCCGCCAACCCGTGGACCTACGGGGCCACCGCCGGCGTCGGCGGCAACGGGGCCTGGTTCATCAACGGCAGCTTCAGTGTCTCCGACAAGTTCCTGACCAGCCCGACGCTCAACGTCACCGGCACCGGCCCGGTGACCATCACGTTCGATCATCGCTTCAGCTTCGAGAACGACTATGACGGCGGCCAGCTCTACGTCAGCGTGAACGGCGGGGCCTTCGCGCTCGTGCCGCTCGCCAACTTCACCGCGAACGGTTACAATAGCACCATCGCCACGCCCTTCAGTAACCCCATTGCCGGCCAGCCGGCGTGGTCCGGCATTTCCGCCGGGAATGAGACCCCGGCCTACATCACCAGCACGGCCACGCTCGGATCGTTCGCCGCCGGGGACACCGTCGCCTTCCGGTTCCGCGCGGCGTGGGACCACAGCAGCGCACGCCCCAGTCCCAACTGGGTGATCGACAACGTGGTGGTCGCCGATGCCGACACGACGGCCGTGCCGGCCCCGCCGACGCTTTTGCTCGGGCTGGTCGGCGTCGGCGTTGGCGTCCTCCGCCGGCGACGAGCGGCGTAGTCGCAGGGTGATACAGAGTCCCGTAGGGTGGTACGAGCCCCGTAGGGTGGTACGAGCGTAAGCGAGTGCCACCAGACCCGCGAGTTCGCTCGACCGGTCTGGTGGCACTCGCTTACGCTCGTACCACCCTACGGGTCTCTCTTACGGCACACGGGTGTACCTACTACATTGATGACACGCTGAAGCTTGCTCAAGGGTGCCAGGGTGCCATCCACGAACGTGGCACCCTGGCACCCTGGCTCCGTCAAATCCGTTCGGCGTACGGACCTGCCTCGGTGTTGAACAGCTTCTTCCGCTTCCGCGGCGGGTCCGGCATGCCGGCGAAGATGTCCAACGGCGGCAGGGCCGGCTCGGATGGAAAGTCGGTCTGCCCCGGCGGCAGCCACCACCACGCCTGCTTGCCGTCCGATCCCCGGCGGTTCTTCGCGGCCACGCCGAGGGCCGCCTTGGCCCGGTTCAGCGTCCGCTCGCTGATACCCGCCGCGGCCGCCTCCGTGGCCAACTCCGTCGCCAATCGCGGACCGATCGCAAGCGCTTCCTTCAGCCACTCGCGCGGACTCAGCACGTCCTGCACATCGCCCACCAGATCGTTGGCCAACAGATCCACCGGCCCCTCCCACGCCACCGCCGTCCCGTCCGGGTCCCGCGGACTCGGGGTCAGCCGAAACGCCAGCGATTGCGGCTCCTTGCCCAGGTTGCACTTCACCATCGCCAGCACCCGGCGGTCGCGGTCGTTCGGATGGCGGGCGATGAGCATGGCCGTTCGCATCTGGGCGATGATGCCGATCGACCCGCCGCCGCGGTAGATCGCCTGCTTGCCGTTGGTCTTGTTCAGATGCCGAACGAACAGCAGCGTCACCCGCAGCCGCTCGGCCATCGCGGCCAACGGGGCCAACACCCCACGGACCGACTGGTCGCTGATCGTGCTGACGCTCGCACCGAGGAAGGCCATCAACGGGTCGATGACGACCAGCTTGGCGTTCGCCTCGATGATCCGCTCTTCGAGCCGCGGCAAATCGTCGGGCAACGTCGGCAAGCGGACCGGCTGGCCGTCCTTCAACTGGCCCTGGTAGCCGCGGATGTGCTGCAGGTCCGCCCCCAGGCCGCGAAGCCGGGGCACAATGGTGTCCCGGAACCCATCCTCACACGAAACGAGCAGCGTCGCCACCGGTTCGCCGAGGCCGGGGCTATTGTCGGGAAACGCGTCGCCGCGGCTGAGCCGGGCGGCGAGATCGAGGGTGATGTAGCTCTTGCCCTGGCCGGGGTCGCCATCGATCAGGCACAGCTTGCCGACAGGCAGCCACGGCTTCCACAGCCACTCGATCGGACTGGCGATCACGTGTTCGAGCCGGATCAACTCGTGGCCATCGCTCGGTGGGGCGAGTCGGTTCGCCCGGCTGCCGAGCGTGAGAAGCTGCTCGGCCGTGCCGCCGGCGGCGAACCAGTCGCTCACGTCGCCTTTCGGCGGCAGGTCCGGCAAGTCGAGCCAGAGGATGTCGCCGGCGGTCCGGCCCTTGAGGGCGGCGGCGACGCGGTTCATGTACTGTCGGCCCGCGTCGTCGTTATCCGGCACGAGGCAGACCGGTCGACCGGCCAGGGCATTGACGTATTCTTCGCCCCAGGCCGCTCCGGCCCCGCCTGCGGCCGTCGTGGCGACCAGGCCGTGCTCAATCAAGGTATCGACATCTTTTTCGCCTTCACATACGAACACAGGTCGATTGAACCCCGCCTTGACAAGCTCCGGCAGCCGATAAAGGACACGGCGACAGCCTTCGAGGCCCCAGGCCCATTTGCCGCGGCCATTGGGGTGCCGAGGGCAGAAGCCCTTGGGCCGATAGCGGAGGACCTGATAGAGCAGGGTGCCGTGTTCATCGCGGTAATCGTAGCTCGCTTCGACGGTGCGGTCGGCGGACATAGGGAAACTCCGGCAGGCCGAACGACGGGAGGGCACCGCCCGGCCTGCGGCGGTGCCCCGAAGGGGGAGTGGACCGCCGGAAGTATAGGGTACAAATGTACAGATTGGAGGAAAGTCAAAAAGAAAACCAGGGTGCCAGGGTGCCACTTCGAGGGATGGCACCTGGCACCCTTGGGCATGCTTCAGCGGGTCATCAATGTAGTCGGCACACTCCGTGTGCCGTAGAAGACCCGTAGGGTGGTACGAGCGTAGCGAGTACCACCAGACCGGTCGAGCGATCTCGCGGGTCTGGTGGTACTCGCTTACGCTCGTACCACCCTACGAGTCTCCGTGTGCCGTAAGCGACGGCATAATGTAGTCGGCACACTCCGTGTGCCGTAGGACGCGCACGGGTGTACCTACTACATTGATGACACGCCGCGGGTGCCCGATGCACGCTTCGCCGGCTACCGGCTGAGGTCGTGGAGCTTTTGCGTGGCCGCTTCGAAGACGCTGAGCAGGTGGTCGCGGGCCTTTGGGTTGTCGAACCGGCCAACCGTCTCGACCCACTCGCGACCGGCGTCGAGGTGCCGCAGCAGCGGGGCGACGGCCAGGGTTTCCCGCGGCCCGTCGAGCCGAACCGCCGACGTGTGTGCGACCAGCTTGCCCTGTCGCCAGCCGCGGGCCGCAACCCAGCCGCCGCGGCCGTCGTCGAACGTCGCGTCGCACGCCATCGGACCCCGCCCAACGACGGTCTCGTCCCGAACGATCTCGACCGCATCGATGGCCGCGTGGCCAAAGGCCTCGGCGTGGGCCACCCGGCCGTCCACGGCAAACCGCACGAGCGGGCCGGCCGTGACGTAGGTCCGCCCGGCCCGCACCGCGTCGATCCAGCCGCCGAGCGAGAACGGCTCGCCGGCCGGCAACCGGGCGTAGGTCCGCCAGGCCCCGAGCGGCGTGCGGTTCGAGTCCTTCGCACTCGCACCGACGAGCGGGAGGACGACCCCGGCGTTCGCGAGCAGCTTCCAGACTTCGAGCGTCGCCGGCACGTCGTCGGCGAGTTCGACGGCATCGACTTCGCCCAGGATCGCATTCGCGAGTGCCTCGCTGCCCTGTCCGCGGCGAAGGCCGCCGGCATCGACCCACACAACCAGTCCGCCCTTGCGATGGGCCTGGCCGCACCAATCTTCGAGCGACCAATCGTCGGTCGCATCCGACCCGCCGAAGCTCAGCGGGTAGACGATGCGGTGCGTGTGCAGCAGGGCGAGCATGCCGAGGTGAGGATGACCGTTAGCCGTGCCGACGCATATCGCCGAACCATGGCTTTCCAGGCTGCTCCCCTGGGCACTGTACGCGGTGAGGTGCGGGGCACACCAGTAGGAGTTGCCGTCCGCCGCCAGAAGGGCACGCTCGGTGGCCAGGAGGTGAACGACGGCCAGCCCTTCCGAGGCGGCTTCGAGCCCGGCCGCATGGGGCGACGGCTCGTGACAGCGAGCATCGCCGCCGTACCAGCCTTCGGCCGGCAAATCGTTCGTGCGAGAGATGGTGAAGCGGAGTGCCATCTTCCCCGGCGGCAGACTCGCCGTTTCGTTGAGCGGCGTATACTCCGGCCCTTTGGTCGCCTGGATCGTGAGTTCCCCGGCCGGCAACGCAATCTCGCAAGCCCCGTCGATAACGGCCCATCGGTTGTGGTCGATCACGACGTCGCCGTTCACAGCTTCGCCGGGACCGACGGGGAAGGCGTTGAAGTGGCCGAACGGGGCGTAGTAGTTGCCAGCCGAATCGGTCACACGCAGCCGCACCGGCGTCGGCTGGCCCGTCGCCGCATCGTTGATCCGGATGTGGACGTTTTGTAACGGCACCTTACACCCGCTCCTTGGCTCCGACCTTTTTCAAGATGCCGCGAAGCGATTCGACGGCCTTCGGAAACAACTCCGGCCCGGTGACACCGCCGGTCGGCCCGCCGCCGAGCAGGTGGGGCTCCAAGGTCGCGAACCCGTCGTAGCCTCGCTTCACCGCATCCGCTAGCACGATGTCAATCTTGCCGTCGCCCTCGC
Organism: Gemmataceae bacterium; assembly: GCA_046350275.1. Lineage (GTDB taxonomy): Bacteria > Planctomycetota > Planctomycetia > Gemmatales > Gemmataceae > JAXMAS01. The sequence continues at coordinate 43,701 of JAXMAS010000011.1, read as the reverse complement.
CGGCGAGTCGTCCGTGGTCCTCACCCTTAACCCAGTCCTTGATGTGAAAGTGAACGGTCCGGGCCTTGGTCCGTTCCCAACCGTCGATGGGGTCGTAGCCGCAGAAGACGTAGTTGGCCGGGTCGTACGCCGCGGCGAGTGCCGGGCTGTGCAACTGGTCGAGCAGGTCCGCGACCCGCTCCGGACTATCGCCGTAAATGCGATGTTCGTTCTCGTGCAAGAGGCGAATGCTCGCCGTCTCGGCCCGCTCGATCTTCGCACTCATCCGCCGCAGCACCTCGGCCCGGTGCTTCGGCCAGTCCGCCTCCGTGGCCCCATCGGCCGGATAGTAGCTGAAGATGCGGATGTTCGGTGTGCCGAACCGCTGGGCCAGCTTGATGGCCCGGTCGAGCTTGTCCAGGTGTGGCTCGAATGGCTCATCGATGCGAATCTTGCCGATCGGTGACCCGATGGCACTGAGCTGGATGCCGTGCCGATCGATCAGCGACTTGAACTCATCGATCTGGTGATCGGTCAGAGCGAGGACGTTGGTCTTCAGGATCGACCGAAACTCGATGTGCTTGACGCCGCAAGCGAGCAGGGCGTCGATCTGCTTCTGCGGATCGGGATCGATTTCATCGGCGAACGCGGACAGCGTGAACATGGTGAGTGCCTGTAAGATGTGGCCGCGTAACCGTTGCGAGCCGCGGGGGAATTATATTGGCCGAACCCCGACAAGGGTGCCAGGGTGCCACATATTGAAATGGCACCCTGGCACCCTTGGTCAATCGTCGTGGATCACGGTGAGCTTCACCTTATCGACCACGAACGTCTTCTCGCCGTGCCGGGCGAAGCGAATCTTGACCCGCTTGAGGGCACCATACCCGGTCACATCGAGAATCTGCCCGCGACCATACGATGGATGTTCGACGATGACGCCGCGAGCGTAGCCGCTCTCATCCGGCTTCGGTGGCGTCGGACGACGATCCTCCCAGTCATCGGCGGCATGGCCACCAAAGGGCGAGCGGAACGCTCCACCCGAGTGATGGCACTGATCCACGGCCTCCGTGGTATCGCGGAGTTCGTCGAGGAACATGCTTGGCACCGCGTAGAGAGCCTGCCCGCGAAACTCCCGCAGCCGAGCGTGGCACAGGTACAATTCCTGCATCGCCCGCGTCATGCCGACGAAGCACAGCCGCCGCTCCTCCTCGATGTCCTCGTCCTTCGCCAGACTCCGCTCGTGCGGCAATAGTCCTTGCTCGACGGCGAGCATGTAGACGACCGGGAACTCCAGCCCCTTGGCCGAGTGCAGCGTCATGACCGAGACGCAATCCATCTTCTCGTCGAAGCTGTCCACGTCGCTGGCGAGGGTGATCTGTTCGAGGAAGTCGCCGATGGTCCGTTCGGAATCCTCGTCGGCGAACTGCTTCGCGGCGGTGATGAGTTCCTCGATGTTGGCGAGCCGGTCCTGGTCCTCCTCGTCGGCCGTCTTGAGCATCGCCCGGTAGCCGGACTTATCGAGGACGAGGCGGATCACGTCGTCCGGCCGGTCCTCGGCGTGTTCCGCCAACTCGGCCATCATCTTGGCGAAGTCACGCAAGCCGGTTGCCGCCTTGCCGCGAATCTGCGGGATCTTCGCGATGTCCCCCGCCGCGGCGAGCAGCGGCATCTCCCGCGGCTCGGCGTAGTTGCGGAGGTGCTTGAGCGACACGTCGCCGATGCCGCGGGCCGGCTCGTTGACGACCCGCAGGAACGACAGGTCGTCCCGCGGATTGACCAAGAGCCGCAGGTAGGCGAGGACGTCCTTGTTCTCCTTCCGCTCGAAGAACGCCAGCCCCTTGACGATCTGGTACGGCACGCCGTGCTTGACGAACGCCGATTCGAGCGTCCGCGACAGGGCGTTGATCCGCAGGAACACGGCCACGTCGCGATACGCTCGGCCCTCACGCTCACGGGCCTGCTGAATGCGTTGGACGACCAGTTCCGCTTCGTCGAGGCCGGTGTCGAAGGTGAGGACACGCACCGGGTCGCCGGCCGGGTTATCGGTGACGAGCGTCTTCGGCTTCCGCTGCTTGTTCCGGGCGATGAGCGCGTCGGCCGCGGCGAGGATCGATTTGGTCGAGCGATAGTTGCGGTCGAGGGTGATAACGCGGGCGGTCGGGAAGTCCCGCTCGAAGTCGAGGATGTTCTTGATGTCCGAGCCACGCCATTTGTAGATCGATTGATCAGGATCTCCGACTACACATATGTTGTTGTGATCGATCGACAGCCGCCGGGCGATCTCGTACTGGGCGGCGTTGGTGTCCTGGTATTCGTCGATCAAGACGAACCGAAAGCGGTGGTCGAGTTCGGCCCGCAACTCCTCGTCGTGCCGTAGTGCAAGGGCGGGCTTCAACAGCAGGTCGTCGAAATCGAGAGCGTTCGCCTCCTTCAGCCGCTTCTCGTAGACGTAGTAGACCCGCGCGACCGTTTGGCTGAAGAAGTCGCTGGCCTGCCGCTCGAACGCCTCCGGCGTGAGCAGTTGGTTCTTCGCCTTGCTGATCGCCCCGGCGATGCGGTCGGGCGTGAACCGCACATTGTCGATGCCGGCCGCCTCCAGCGAGTCCTTCGCGACCTTGGCCCGGTCCTGCTGGTCGTAGATGGTGAAGTTCTTGCCGAGGTCCACGCGGTCGGCGTACTGCCGCAACAGCCGGGCACCGAGGCTGTGGAAGGTGCTGACCCACACCCGGCTGTTCGGCACCAGCGCCTCGACCCGCTGCCGCATCTCGCCGGCGGCCTTGTTGGTGAACGTGATTGCCAGGACGTTCCACGGCTTGACGCCCTGCGAGAGCAGCCAGGCGACGCGGCGGGTAATGACGCGGGTCTTGCCGCTGCCGGCCCCGGCCAGGATGAGAAGCGGCCCCTCAAAATGCGTGACGGCTTCTTGCTGGGCGTCGGTCAGGTCGTCGAGCAGTCCCTGCGGCATCGGTGCATGGCTCCGTCGTCGGTCAATCGAATGCCCGTATTGTATCGGAGGTAAGCGAGGGGAGATGAATGGACATCGTGGGCATCGGCACCGACATCGTGGAGTGCGTCCGCATCCGGCAGATGATCGACCGGCACGGCGAGTTGTTTCTGTCACGCGTCTTTACCGAGCGCGAGGTTCGGTACTGCCAGCGGAGCAAGACCGCGACCGAACACTTCGCCGGCCGGTGGGCCGCCAAGGAGGCCGTGCTGAAGTGCCTGGGCACCGGCTGGAGCAAGGGCCTATGCTGGACCGACATCGAAGTGGCCAATGACCCCGACGGCCGGCCGCGGGTCCGCCTGCACGCAGCCACCCGGGACTACGCCCGCAAGCTCAAGATCACCGAGGTAATGCTGTCAATCTCGCACTGCCGGGAGTACGCAACGGCCTATGCACTGGCCGTCAACCGGGGCTATGGGGACGTGGGCGACGTCGGCGACGAGGAGATCCCGTACTGACGATTATTTCGATACGTCAATGATGAGCTGCCGGGCCACCTTGTACGCGGCTCGCAGGCTGGTCGCACGGGCGTCCATCTGGCCCTCGTTGAAGTAGCTGCCCACGTGGGCTTGCGGCAGGCCGGCGATGGCGAGCGTCAACGGCAACAGTTGCATGAACTCCCGCTGCTTCGTCTGATGGGGGCTGGCGGCTTCGGTACTCACGGTTGTGGCTCCTGTCGGGCACGGCGTCCGGGCATGGCATCAGCCTATCGGCGGAGGGGCAGCGGTGGAAGTCTTCGAGCTACTCGACCTGTGCGGCTGCTTCCTGGAACTGGTTAGCACGACGAGTATCATCGCCGACATTGCCGCGTGGATCCACAGCCGACCCAACCGCATCGCCCGGAAGGAGGCGAAGATGGCCGGAGAGATACCGCCGGAGCCCGATGGTTGGACGACCGCGTTTCAAATCCTGACGCCAATGGCAATCACGCTCGCCGTCCTCGTCATCCTCAAGTGGCTGCGGAAGATCTGAACGGACTACAAAACGCCCTTCGTGGACGGAATGCCGCCCACCCGCGGGTCAATCTCGACGGCCTGGCGGAGCGCCCGGCCCGTGGCCTTGAAGATGGCTTCGAGAATGTGGTGCGTGTTGCGACCGTAGTGGCCGATGACATGCAGGTTAATCGCCGCCGCGTTGGCGACGGCCCGCCAAAACTCCTCGCCAAGCTGCGAGGCGAACGTGCCGAGCGTCTCGTTTGGCACATCGACCCGCCAGCCAAAGAACGGCCGGCCGCTCAGATCCACGGCCGCGGTCACAAGGGTCTCATCCATCGGTAGCGTACAGTCGCCGTAGCGACGAATGCCGGCCTTGTCGCCGAGCGCCTGCTTGATGGCTTGGCCGAGAACGATGCCGATATCTTCGACGGTATGATGCGCGTCAATGTGCAGATCGCCGGCGGCCTTGACCGTGAGGTCGAACAGGCCGTGCTTGGCGACGTGCGTCAGCATGTGGTCGAAGAAGCCAACACCTGTCGCGACCTCGGCGCGTCCAGTGCCATCGAGATCGAGAGTCAGCTCGATCGCCGTCTCGGCGGTGGCGCGACGAATGGCGGCAGTTCGAACCACGTGCCAATTCCCTTAGAGGATGGAGGCCAGGAGTGAAAGCAGGCGATCGACCTCCGCGTCTGAGCCAACGCTGATGCGGAGTCCATCACCGTAGCCATCGTACCTCATGTATCGCACCAAGAGCCGCTCCTGCTTGAGTGCAGCGTAGATCGGCTGGACGGGTCGATCATAGCGGCGGCACCAAACGAAGTTCGCTTGGCTTGGTGTCACGTCGAAACCGAGCTGCTTCAACTCAGTCGTCAGTCGGTTGCGAGTCGTCTGAATCCGCGATGTTGTATGGCGGAGGTACTCCTGATCGGAGAGTGCCGCTGTCGCTGCCGCCAAGCTGAGCACATCGCAGTTGTACGAGTCCTTGACCTTGTTCAGTTCTTGCACGATGGCCGCGCTGGCGAGTGCGTAGCCGAACCGGATGCCTGCCAAGCCGTACGACTTGCTCAATGTCCGCACGATGACGATGTTGGGTCGACGAAGCAAGGAAAGGGCATTTCCCTCGGCAAAATCCGCGTAAGCCTCGTCGATGACCAGGGGACCATCGATTTCGTCGGCGAGTGCGGCCAATCGTTCGAGTGGAACGACGGTTCCCGACGGCGAGTTTGGGTTCGCAACAAGCGTGAGATGCGCTCCGCGGATCGGCCAACGCGATGGCAGATCCCAGTCGCCCGAGAAGGCGACGGACTGGAAGCGGGCTCCCTGAATGTCGGCGAGGGTCTTGTACAGTAGGTAACTCGGCGTGGGCGATACGATCAGGCCGCCCTCAGGAACAAAGGCACGCGTCAGAATTGTCAGGATGTCATCCGAGCCGTTGCCGATCAGCACCATTTCGGCATCGACGCCGTGAATCTCGGCAGCCTTTCGGCGAAAGAGTGTGCCGAACGGGTCGGGGTACTTGCGAAGACGATCGCCCGTGAGTGCTGTCTGGATGGCGGCGAAGACTCGCGGCGAAGGCGGATAGGGGCTTTCGTTGGTATTGAGCTTGATGAAATCCCCGTCCCGCGGCTGCTCACCGGGGGTATAACCCGCCATTGCGCCGATGTTCGGACGGATCATAGCTGACGGCTCAGGTCGCGGCCTTCGCTGGCTTCTTCGGAGGACGAGATGTCAGGTGCTTACTATCGGTGGTGCGGATGGCGACGCTTGCCGCGTGCCCCGTTAGCCCTTCCCGGTCCGCCAACCGCACGACATCTTCAGCTAGATGTCGAATGCCGCGTTGCGTGAACGACATGACGCTGGTCGAACGCAGGAAGTCGTTGGCCGTCAGACCGCTAGTGAACCGGGCCGTCCCTCCCGTGGGTAGGACGTGCGAGGGTCCAGCGGCGTAATCGCCCAGCGCTACCGGAGTCCAGTGGCCGAGGAAGATCGCACCGACGTCGTCGATTCGGTCGCCAATCGCTTCGGGATCGCGTGTTTGGATATGGAGGTGTTCTGGGGCGATCTGGTTTGTAATCGCAATCGCTTCGGCCTTGTCTTTGGCAAGTACGAACGCGCCGAATTTCTCCAAGCTCTCTCGGGCGAGGTCACCGCGTGTTACCTTGGACAGTTGCCGATTCATCGCCTCAGCGACTTCGTCCAGCAATTCCGCGTGCCAGGTCACCAGGATACTAACTCCCGGTGAGTGTTCGGCTTGCGCGATCATGTCCGCGGCGACAAACTCGGGTTGCGCTGACTCGTCTGCAATCACGACGATTTCGCTCGGACCAGCCAGGCAATCAATCGCCACATGGCCGAGGACGTGCTTCTTGGCCAGCGTCACGAAGGTACTTCCAGGCCCAACAATCATGTCCACGGCCGGCAAACCGTCTACGCCATAAGCCAACGCAGCGACGGCTTGTGCGCCACCGACGCGGTACACTTCGCTAACGCCAAGTTCGTGGCAGGCGGCCAGGATTAGTGGGTTATTCGCACCGTGCGGCGTAGGCGGAATGACCACCGCCAGCTCGGGAACTCCCGCAGCTTGCGCTGGACAGACCGTCATTAGTAACGTGGACGGATACGACGCCGCGCCTCCCGGCACACAAACACCGACCCGCCGCAAGGGCCGATAGCGCAGCTGCAATTCATGGCTGCCCGTGACTGAGAGCACGGCATCGGTGTGCAACAGCCCCATCTGGAACGACAGTACGTTTTGTCGAACGTTACGGATGGTATTCAGGAAATCGGGATCGGCAGCCGCGTGTGCGGCCCGCAACTCCTCAGGGGTGACGCGAATCTGGTCGCGTGTCAGCTTAACCTTGTCGAGGAGTTCCGTGTACTTGAGCAGGGCCGAAACGCCGCTTGTTCGCACGTCGGTGCAAATGCGTTCGACCGCTTGGGTCGGCGTCAGGGCTTCGCCGAAGACCTTTTTGGTCAATTCCCGGCTTTTGGGGGAAACGATCTCGCCATGGTGGCTGATCTGCTTACGTAAGTCGGCGAGTTGTTTGGCCGACTTCGGGTCGGCGCAGTCAATGCGCCGCATCTTCAACGTGGCCATTCCATTCTCCCCGGCACCCTTCGATTTGCCGGGGGATGCCGGCTGGGGTCGCGCGGGCTGTGAGGTCAGGCGACTCGCCCGTGTGGCGGGACTAACGCGTCCATTGGTGCGACCGTTCTTCACATAACGACTATATGAACTGTCGATGGGGAATGCAAGCGGTCCGCGCGCAAACCGAACGCCGATAATGCAATGGAATCACGAAGGCTTCGGCGCATTCTTGTGTTTGACCAACGTGATTCGATTGCCGCGTTCATTGAAGCGAACTTCGTCCATGAAGGTCTGAATCAACAACAACCCGCGACCACCAATGCGGTCCAGGTTGTTGGGATCGGTGGGATCTGGAAGAGTGGCGGGGTCGAAACCCGGACCCTCGTCGGCGACGGTAAATCGCGCGCATTCAGCCGTAAGCGCAGCAACGATGTGGAGCTTGCGATCTCGATACGGCGAGCGCAGCCGCCGGTCAGCGACCAGGCTCGCAAATAGCCGCTCGTCGTCCTGCCGCAGCTGTGAACTCACCTCTAGATTGCCGTGATACATGGCATTTAGCACGGCCTCCTCGAGTGCAACACCGATACGAATCAGGCCGTTCTGGTCGCAGAGTTGCAAAGGGGCTATCTGGTCTTGAATCTGCGTAACTAGGACCGGAATCAGTGCGGGGTCGTTTTCGAGAATGAACTCAAGCTCGATCCGCGAGAGAAATGACAATAGGCGTCGCCGATTCTGCGTGGCTTGCGCGGCACTGACGACCCGCTCCAAGGAGTCGGCAAGTTGCTCGGCAACTTCGTTCTTTGGTACGTAGCTCGCGGCTCCCTGCTGGAGAGCCTTGAGAGCGACCTTTTCACTACCCCAAGCGGTCATCAGTACGATCGGTACGAAGGGATGCGACTTGCGGATGGTCTCGACTAAACCAAGTCCATCGCAATCTGGCATTTGAAGGTCGGTCAAAACGACCGACGGTGCTTCATTTGCGAGCGCTTTGAGAGCCTCACTTCCACTTGCGGCTTCACAGATTCGCCAGCCGAGCGTCTCTGTGATGACCTTGCAGGCATGCCTTCGCTCGGTCGGTACGTCGTCGACGACCAGTGCCAGGGGAGGCAGCACGTTGGTAGCGGACGGCATTGGTCATCTCGTCGGGCATCAGGGCGACAATTCCACGATTAGGCGATCCAGCGCTGGCTCAAACTCGCGCAGTGCATTTTCGAGACGAGGCAGCGCTTCGGCAGCCGCCACTAAGTCACCGGCGTTACCGAGCAATTCCAGTCGCTGTGCGGCATCGACAGCCCGTGCCGCACCAAAATTACTGACCGCCCCCTTTAGCGTATGGGCGGCCAACCTCAGTCTCACGGCGTTACCTTGTTCGACCGCGTCTCGTATTTCGCCGAGAAGTCGCGGCGATTCTTCACGGTACACGTCCGTCAACTCGCGCAGAAATTCTACACTATGACTGACCCGATCGAGTAGAGCGGCCTTGTCGAGGGGTCGCTCCTGACTTTCGGTCTGGGGGCACGCGCTATGTGTTGCAGTCAGCACCACGTCGAGCGCTCGACGAAGATCGTCGGCCTGGATCGGTTTCGTGACGTACTCATCCATGCCCGCAGCGAGACAGCGTTCGCGGTCGCCTTTCATGGCATGTGCGGTCAGTGCGATGATCGGAACTCGACTGCGACCCGTTTCTTGCGAGCGGATCGCAGCGGTGGCCTCAAAGCCGTCCATTTCGGGCATTTGCACATCCATCAGGATGGCATCAAAGCTGCCCATGTGCCATGCTGCTATAGCGTCAATTCCGTTACCGACAACGGTCACTGAGTGCCCCAGTTTTTCGAGAAGTCGCACACCCAGTCGCTGATTGATGACATTGTCTTCAGCCAGTAACAGTCGACGTCCGGCGCACGTGGCAGCAGGCGCGGCACCAGCGGGGACCGAGTCGCAGGCTTGAGCACCGAGCAGCCGGAAGATTGCATTTAGTAGGTCAGTTTGCTCGATTGGCTTAACCAGGTAAGCGGCTACGCCCGCTTCGCGGCAACGGCCGGCATCCTGTTGTCGATCCGCCGACGACAGCATCATGATTGTCGCTTGGGTCAGCTCCGGGTGCTTCTTGAGCTCGTCGGCCAGCATGAAGCCATCCATTTCCGGCATCATGGCGTCGAGGAGGATCAAGCTGAATCGCTGCGAGTTTGCCCGTGCCTTGTGGAGTTCGACAAGTGCTGCGGAGCCGCTATCCGCCAGCGTCGGCTTCATGTGCCAGGCTCGGAGTACCTCATCCAGGATCCGTCGGTTCGTTTCGTTGTCGTCGACAACCAGCACCGACTGGCCCGTCAATCGTTCGATTGCTCCCACGCCCATTACGGGTGCCGCATCCGCGGCTTTGAAATGAGCGGTAAATCGAAACGTGCTCCCAACTCCCGGCTCGCTACAAACGTCGATTTGCCCGCCCATTAGCTCGACGAGTCGGGCGGAGATCGTCAGCCCAAGGCCGGTTCCACCAAAGCGACGAGTGGTGGACGAGTCGGCTTGCTCAAACGGCCGGAATATCGTGTCGATCTTGGAGGCGGGAATGCCGATCCCCGTATCGCGCACGGAGAACCCAAGGACCACTTCGTCGCTCTCTGACGATGCCTGGTGGATGTCCACAGCGACTTCGCCGACTTCGGTGAACTTGATGGCATTGCCGACCAGATTCATCAGGATTTGGCGTAGGCGGCCGGGATCGCCTGTCACGGCCGGTGGAACATCCGGTGCCACGCGATACGCAAGCTCCAGTCCCTTCTGCTGAGCCCGCAGAGCGAGCGTCTTCATCGTGTCACCGACCGTCTCTCGTGGAGCAAATGTGATTGGCTCCAGTTCCATTTTGCCGGCTTCGATCTTCGAGAAGTCGAGGATATCGTTGATGACGGTGAGAAGCGCCTTCGCTGACGATTGCACTGTCCGAAGGTAGTCGCGTTGCTCGACGGTGAGGTCCGTATCGAGCGCGAGCTGCGTCATGCCGAGAATGCCGTTCATCGGCGTACGAATCTCGTGGCTCATGTTGGCAAGGAACTCGCTCTTGGCACGATTCGCTGCCTCGGCGGCTTCCTTCGCCCGGTGCAATTCCGCATGGGCTTCCTTGATCGCCGTGATATCGACGCTGATTCCGATGTAGCCGGCGAACTCGCCCGACGCCGCAAAGCGGGGCACCCCGTGAACTAACAGCCAACGGTACACACCGTCGTGTCGCCGCATCTGCAATTCCACCGTGTAGCGTAGCCGGGCTTCTGTCTTCTCCCGAAGTAGCGTGTCGAGGCGTTCGCGGTCTGCCGGTGGATAGAGAGAGGTCCAGCCGTCCGTTATCTCTTGGACGAGCGTCTTACCGGAGAACTCCAGTCGCGGGCGATTGAGATACTCGGTTCGACCGTGTGAATCATTCATCCAGATCATGACGGGCGCTTCGTCGGCCATCGTGCGGAATCGTCGTTCGCTCTCCTGTAGCTGAGCCTCGGCCTGCTTGCGCATGGTGATGTCGCGGACGATCAGTAAGACTTGCCGGCCGTACAACGGGACGAGTCGACCTTCAAAATGGCGCGATTCACTGCCGACACTGGCGCCGTATTCAACGCTCGTGGGCGTGTTGGTGTCGCGAATCCACTGGATGGCCTCGCGTACCTGTTCCGCGACGTCGGCCGGGAATACCTCGGTCAACACACGCCGAGTCGGAGCGCGTTCGAGAAGTGGCGAGGATCGTCCACTGTTGTAGTCGAGTACCGTCCCTTCGCCGTCGATGCGGAAGTAGCTATCTGGGAAGGCTTGGAAAATCGCTCGCAGTTCGCTTGTGGTCTGACGCAACTGCTCTTCGGATCGCTTACGCTCGGTGAGGTCGCTGAAGTTCGCAGTGAAACTCCGCTTCGAACCCCCGTACACCTCGCCGATTGACAGATACAGCGGAAACGACGTGCCATCTTTCCGTCGGCCATCGACCTCACGTCCCGCGATGCTGGGAGCATTCGGCCCGATCTGAAGGTAACGCGTGCAGTAGTCAGATTCCTTCAGCCCGCTGGGTGGTGGGATCAAAAGGCTGATGTTCCGTCCGATCACTTCTTCCGGTTGGTAGCCAAACAAGCGAAGTGCCGCTCGGTTACACGATTGAAGCGTGCCCTCTTCGTCGAAGGAGACGATTCCATCGGCTGCGTAGTCGAGGATGGCTCGTGTGCGACCCTCGCTTTGAGCAAGTTGCAGCGATACCTGTTCGGTTCGACCTTGGGCGGCCAGCGTATACGCAATCAGCTGCTGTTGCCGCTGGAATTGTTGACGAAGGAGATTCATGGCAGGGCGGAAGACGAGCAATCCCTCGATAACGAGGAGTGCAAGCGTAACGCCCGTAAGAACCCAGCCAATCCGACGCAAGCTACGCACTCGATCCCGCGAGGCATTCGCCATGGCGTCAACGATCGCATCCATTCCCTGGTAGTACTTGCCTTCGCTAGTCGTCATCCGCTCGATAGGCTGTTTGAGCTCCGTACGAGGGATATCGGGCCATTCGAGAACCAATCTGGCCAGAGTGGTTCCAGACTCGTGCATGATCCGAAACGGAGCATCAATTTCAACGAATCGGGCCGCGAGGTGCTCTTGGTGCAGGGCTGGAAGCAGTGACTCTGGATTACCCTCCTGAAGCCCTTCATGGACTTTCTTCCAGTAAGACAACTGCGACCGTAGATCGCGAGCCATGGCCGCGCGGTTGTCTGGGCCGGCTGACTGAATGGCCCAGGCGAGTTTGACTATGGCTTGACTGATCGCCCTTTGACGGCCCGAGATATTGACAAGTTGAGCATCGTATTCCTGATTGGCGATATCGCGCTGGATGATGACCTGTCCGATGAACGTCGAACACGCGACGGCGACAAGTGCGAGGATGAAGAGCAGGTGCAGCCGATGCGCGGGGTTGTAATCCAGTGGCACGGGCGTCACGCCCGGCGACGGGGACGACGTGGCCATTCCCACCGACTCCGGCGATGTTTGGGAACTGTGTTATTTCGAATATAAGTCACGATTTCACCCAGGCCAAACCCGCGGTAGCGGCGATCGATCGGGTTCCTACCTCTTCTCCGGTAAAGGCGATTCGCTACAATAACGGTTTGGTAAGCGTCCTTGCGGCCGTGGCCGCGTTGAAATGCAGGAGTGGGTTGTGGCCTCGATCGAAAACGTGGACATTCGCAAGGGCATGGTCATCGTCGGTGAAGATGGTCAGCTCTACCAGTGCCTTGACCGCGACCTGAACACGCCAGGGAACTGGCGCGCGATCCTGCAACTCAAGATGAAGAACCTGAAGACGGGGTCGATTACGATCAACCGCGTCCGCCCTCAGGACAAGGCCGAGCTGGCCTACCTGGAAAAGAAGGACTTTCAGTATCTCTACCAGGAAGGCGACGACTACATCTTCATGGACTCTGAGACGTTCGATCAGTTTCCGCTTTCCACAGAACTGCTCGGCGATCAGATGAAGTACCTGAAAGAGAACGATACAGTCAAGCTGACGCTGTTCGATAACAAGCCGATCGATCTCGAACTGCCCGCAATGGTCGAATTAAAAGTGACCGAAACGGAGCCGGCGCTCAAGGGGGCAACGGCGGCTGCCCAGTACAAGTCGGCGACGATGGAAACGGGCTTGAAGATCCAAGTTCCGCCATTTATCGCCATCGGTGAAATGCTGCAAATCGATACGCGGACAGGCGAGTACCTCAGCCGCGCCAAGTGACCCATGGCCGAACGCCTTGTCACGCTGACCACGGACTTCGGCGAGGGGTCGAGTTACGTCGCGGCAATGAAAGGCGCGCTGCTGAGCGTCAACCCGGCAGCGCACATCGTCGATCTGACCCACAGCATTCCGCCGCAGGACATTTCTGCGGCGGCACTGTTTCTGGCGGATTCTCTGCCGCACTTTCCGATCGGTACGATCCATGTTGTCGTGGTCGATCCCGGTGTCGGCACCAATCGGGCGCTGCTGTTTGTCGAATGGAGTAAGCAACGGATACTGGCCCCGGACAACGGGTGCTGGACCGCGCTCGCGTTTCGCGGTAAGCCAAGGGTCCGGCAAATCGTGGAACGGCGTTTTTTCGGGCAACACGGTGTATCCCCGACCTTTCACGGCCGCGATATCCTTGCACCCGTGGCTGGTCACTTGAGCCGCGGGCAAGACCCAGCGGAACTCGGCCAGCTCGTGCGCGATTGGGTTCGGCTCGAACTCCCGAGGAGTCGGGATACTCCGAAGAGGAAGGTGGGCATTGTTCTTTGGGTCGATGCCTTTGGTAATCTCATCACGAACATCGAAGTCCGTTCGCCCGTAACGATAGAAGGCGTTCAGGTTGGCAGTGCATCGGGTATCAGGGTGGTGCATACCTTCGGCGACGCCAAAGCCGGCGACTTGGTTGCCCTAGTTGGAAGCAGCGGTCGGTTGGAAGTCGCCGTCGTGAATGGATCAGCGGCTTCGTACCTTGGCCTTGGCCGTGGAGCCGAAGTCGTCGCCCGTTTGCGATAGTCGCCCCCTTGTTTCCACCGTAGCTGCCGGTACAACGGCTGAATCCGCGAATCGCGATTTCGTCGCATCTGGAGGAAGGGAACGTGCCGCGTCTCCGCTATTGGCTTTCCGCCGCCCTTTTGGCCGTTATCGGTCTGTCTGCCCCATCCACGGCCCAGGATTCCAAGGACGCCAAAGACAAAAAGGCCGAGGACAAGGCCAAGGACGCTCCGCCGCCGCCACCTGCGGCCGCGGGCGAAAAAGTGGAATTCAAGTGGAAGTTCGAGAAGGATAAGCCCTTCTACCAAACCATGACCACCAAGACCAATCAAGAGATGAAGGTCATGGGGATGGAGGTCAAGCAGACGCAGGAGCAGACATTCGATTTCTCTTGGACCTTCAAGGAAGAAGACAAGGACAAGAACTCCGTCATCGTTCAGAAGATCGAGGGCGTAAAGCTCAAGATCGACATCGCAGGGAATCCAATCTCCTATGATTCGTCCAATCAGGCGAATGCTAACAATGCATTGGCTGACTTCTTCAAAGCGCTGATTGGCACAGAATTCAAGCTCACGCTCGACAAAAACATGAAGGTCATCAAGGTTGAAGGCCGAGAGGAGTTTCTCAAGAAACTGGCGACCGCTAATCAGCAGATGGAACCGCTCCTCAAGAAGATCTTGAGTGAGGAAGCCGTCAAGCAAATGGCCGACCCGACCTTCGGAATGGTCCCGGCCGAGGCGGTTGCCAAGGGCGGTACTTGGAAGCGTGAGGGCAAGCTCAATCTCGGACCGATCGGGTCCTACAAGAACAACGTCACCTACACACTTGAGGGGACGGACAAGGATATCGCAAAAATCAAAGTCGATACGTCCTTGACCTACGATCCCCCAACGGAAGGCGGCGAAGGGCTTCCATTCAAGATCAAAGAGGCCAAGCTCACCAGCAAGAACCCGAAGGGTAGTGTGACGTTTGACGTGAAGAAGGGGCGGCTGGAGTCGTCGAATCAGGAGCTGGAACTGGAAGGTACGCTCGACATCGAAATCGGTGGCATCGCGACCAAAGTCGAACTGAAGCAAAAACAGGAAACGTCGGTCAAGACCAGCGACGCGCCGCCGAAGAAGGGCTAATCGGTCAGTCCGGCTTCTGGGCCGACTAGTTTGACCGAAGCTGGACATACGGGCCGTCCGGCGACCATCATCGGTCGTCGGACGGCCCGCGTCGCTTTTTGCTGGACGGGATAGAATTACCACGGGACGGATCGGCATAGCGAGGGACTCCGATGGCAATCGATGACTTGCCCCTGCGACGCATCGACCACGTTCGGTTTTTCGTGGGTAATGCCCGCCAGTCTGCTTACTTCTATCGCAACGCCTTCGGCTTTGACGTGGTTGCGTACGCTGGTCTAGAGACCCGCGTCAGGCACGAAGCCGGGTACGTCCTCCGCCAGGGTCAGATCACGTTCGTCTTGGTCTCGCCGCTTTCCTCGGCCCACCCGGATAGTCAGCGACTTGTCACGCACGGTGACGGCGTCATGGATATCGCCATTGATGTCGAAGACGTGCAGGAGACGTACCGAAAAGCGACGGAGCGGGGCGGGATAGGCGTGTGTGGCCCGACACTCTTGGAAGACGAATTCGGCACTTATGAGTATGCTGCGATCCGTACGTACGGTGACACGACCCACACTTTCGTCAACCGCGACCGATACCACGGCGTGTTTTCGCCAGGTTATCGCCCGATCGATCCAGACCGCTACCAGCCAAGCACGGCGCATCCGGTCGGGTTCGCGTCCATTGACCACGTCGTCGGTAACGTCGAAGAAGGGAAGATGGACGAGTGGGTGAACTTCTATCAAAACGTTCTTGGCTTTAAGCAACTCGTTCACTTCGACGATCGTGATATCAGCACGGAATACTCGGCTCTGATGTCCAAGGTGGTTCAGAATGGGACTGGGCGCATCAAGTTCCCAATCAATGAGCCGGCTCAGTCGCGACGGCGGTCGCAGATCGAAGAGTACTTGCAATTCCATGGTGGCCCTGGCGTACAGCACATCGCCCTGGCGACTGGCAATATCCTGGAAACGGTTCGCGCCATGCGCGACAATGATGTGTCGTTTCTTCGAGTGCCACGCGCCTATTACGACGCCCTACCGGCACGAGTCGGCGAGATCAAGGAAGATATCGAGGACTTAGCCGAACTGGGTATCCTCGTGGACCGGGACGACGAAGGGTACATGCTTCAGATCTTCACCAAGCCGGTCGCGGATCGGCCGACTCTGTTTTTCGAGGTGATTCAACGGCGGGGATCCAAAAGCTTCGGCAAGGGCAATTTCAAGGCCCTGTTTGAATCGATCGAACGCGAACAGGCAAGGCGTGGCACACTATGAACGTTGCCAGTATTCGCGATTTCTATGCGTTTGAGCAACACGTCAAGACGTGCCGACGGCACCGCGGTCTCGACATGGTGCCGCAGTGGTACGACATACCTGTGTTCTATTTCTCTAACCCGACCTGTGTCGTAGGCGACGGTGATCTGGTGCGTGCGCCGACAGGCAGTCACGCGCTTGACTTTGAGTTGGAGTTGGCGGCCGTCGTAGCCAAGGCCGCCCGCGACCTGCCGCCCGACGACTCGGCCCTCGATTGCCTTGCTGGCTTCACGATCATGAATGACTGGAGCGCCCGCGACATTCAGCGGGCCGAGATGGCCGTCGGTTTGGGGCCGAGCAAATCCAAGGATTTTGCTACGTCGCTCGGTCCGCGTATTGTGTCGCTCGCCGAATTACGCGATCGCTATTGGGATGGGCGACTCCATCTGTCGATGACGGCTCGCGTCAACGGTCGCGAGTACTCACGCGGCGATTCAGGTTCGATGTTTTGGACCTGGCCACAAATACTTTCCCACGCAAGCCGTGACACCGAATTGCGACCCGACGATGTACTCGGGTCGGGGACCGTGGGGACCGGTTGCATCCTTGAGCTGACGCCCGAGGCCGTCGGAGGCTGGCTTAAGCCCGGCGACGTCGTGGAACTGGAAATCGAGCGCATCGGGACGCTGCGCAACGTCGTCGTTGACTAACGAAAGTTCGTCAATGGCCATGAGTGGGAAGCGAGACCATGGCTGGCTACGAAGCTTCGATCGAACGTCTGGGCGAGACGCATGCTGCGCTGGCCGCCGACTTGGCTTCGGTCGTCACGCTACAGCGGCTTTTAGGTTGGATGCAGGAGCATGGCCTCGACCTTACCCGAATCGATCTGATCCAGCAGGATGAATTCTGCTACGACATGCTCGTACCGTGGCGCGACGCAGACGAATGGCTTGACTTCGGCATGGGGTGATTCGGGGAATTGACAGCGGTCGCTGTCTGGGACCATAAACCGACTGCCGACGAGTTGCTCGCGGAGCGGATCCGCCTTGGCTGGATTCCGACACCGAGCGACCTGAAGTCAGGTCAGGCGATCCTCGGCCACGCGGCCTGCCTCGTCCATCCTTTTTCAGGAGGCTGATCGATGCCTCAGTATCTGAAGCTCGGCTCTGTTCCCCGCAAGCGGCACATCGAACACCGTGCCGAACCAGGCTACAAGGGCGAGGGGATCTACTACGAAGAAGTCGTCACTCGTTCGGGCTTTAGTCGCGCATATAGCGTGGTCTACCACACGCAGCCTCCGACGCGTGTGCGAAGTGTCGAGCCGGCCGGGACCATACCCCTGGTGCTCAGTGACGAACCGGTCTTACGGCACCATCACCTGAAGTCCGGCAAGTTGCCGTTGGGTGGCGATCCGATCACGGGCCGTATCCCCTTTCTCGCCAATGCCGATGTGACGATTGCACGCTGCCGGCCCGCCAAGCCGCAAGCTGAGTTGTATCGCAACGCCACGGCGGACGAGATCATCTTTGTCCACCATGGCCACGGCGTTCTGGACAGCATGTTCGGCCGGCTGCCGTTCAAGCCGTTCGACTACATAGTCGTGCCTCGCTGTACAACCTATCGCCTCGATTTTGACACGCAGAGTCCGGCCGACTTGCTCGTCATCGAATCGGCAGGCGACATCGATATTCCACCGCGCTACCTCAACCCGGATGGCCAACTTCGGTTAGGATCACCGTTTTACGAACGGGACATTCACGGCCCCCGGGAGCTTGGTGCGCATACGAAGGTGGGCGATGTTATCGTCGTGGTCAAGGATGGCCAGAGATTGACTCGCTACACGTTGGCGCATCATCCATTCGACGTTGTGGGATGGGATGGGATGCTGTATCCGTACACGTTCAACGCGGACGACTTCGAGCCAATCACCGGCGCAATCCATCAGCCGCCACCGGTTCAACAGACCTTTGAGTCTCCCGGGTTTGTCGTATGCACATTCGCGCCACGGATGCTCGACACGCATCCGGAGGCAATCAAAGTTCCTTACGCACATTCGAATGTCGAAGCGGACGAGGTTCTGTACTACGTTCGCGGACAATTCGGATCGCGGCGCGGTGTTGAGGAGGCTTCATTCACGCTGCACCCGCGGGGCATTCCGCATGGGCCGCACCCCGGCACGATTGTGGCAAGCCGCACGATGACGCGAACGGACGAATTGGCCGTGATGGTGGATACATTTCGCCCGCTTAAGGTTGCCGTAGCCGCGAAGGACTACGACGACCCGAGCTACCCTCTGAGTTGGCTTGACTAATATGCAGATCGATGTCGCGAAGACGCCCGTCGTGGATGTCTACCATGCTTTGGTTGGAGTTGTTACTCCACGGCCCATCGCGTGGGTGACGACCGTCGACGCGAAGGACCGAGTTAATCTTGCCCCGTTCAGTTTCTTCAATGCTTTCGGGGCGAATCCGCCGGTGGTCGTATTCTCGCCAACAAACCGTCGCGATGGCTCGAAGAAGGACACTCTCCTGAATCTCGAAGCAACTGGCGAGTTTGTCGTCAACGCTGCCGTGGCCGCACTGGCCGAGAAGGTGAACGGTTCGGCCCGGGAACTTCCTCACGGCGAGAGTGAGGCCGCTTACGTGGGTGTCACAACCGTGCCGTCCACAAGGATCAAGCCACCGCGGGTCGCAGAATCGCCGGTCAACCTGGAGTGCGTCGTTCGACAGATCGTGCCGATCGGAACCGGCGCGATCGCGGCGAATCTCGTCATTGGCGAAGTGCTGGTCATTCACATTGCTGATGCCGTGCTGGATGCGAATGGCAAGGTCGATCCGCACAAGTTGGGGACCATTGCCCGGCTTGGTGGTGATTGGTACTGTCGCACGTCCGACTTGTTTGCGCTGAAGAGGCCGTAGCGCATTCGGCACCGGGACGACAGGCTAAGATTGGACCAAGGATCATGGCATACGATTCTCACTTCGACTCCAATCCTCCAGCGCGCCGTGCGTCCGGGTCTCGTGTTGTGCCCTATATCTGGGCGATGTTGATCGCGGCCGGCGTGTATATGTTGGTGAACGGCTACTTAAAGCGGGGAGCGCTCTTTGACCCTGACGCTGCACCTCGTTCCGTTCAGGCCCGCGGCGATTTGGCTGCGGACGAGAAATCGACCATCGATCTCTTCAAGCAGGCGTCGCCGAGTGTCGTGTTCATCACATCGATTGCCGTTCAGCGAGATCGATTTTCGTTGAACGTCCATGAGATTCCGCGCGGCTCAGGCACCGGCTTTGTCTGGGACGTCGATGGGCATGTCGTCACTAACTTCCATGTCGTCCAAGGGGCACAGGCGTTTCGGGTGACGTTGGCCGATCGAAGTGCTTGGGACGCACGGCTGGTCAACGCGGCTCCGGATTACGACCTAGCGGTCCTCCGAGTAACTGCCCCAAAAGACCGCTTTATGCCCGTGCTACCGATAGGCACGCCGTGGCAAGGACTTGCAGGTCGGCCAAAAGGTGTTCGCAATCGGCAACCCGTTCGGTCTCGATCAGTCGCTCACGACGGGCATCGTCGATGCAACCGACCGCGAGATCGTGGCGACGGATCAGCCGATTACGGGCGTCATTCAGACCGATGCGGCGATCAACCCAGGCAACTCGGGCGGCCCACTTCTCATTAGCGCCCGGCCGGCTCGTGGGGATTGCTGCATTGCGAGTCAAACGGGCACCTTTTCGGGAATCGGCTTCGCGATCCCGGTCGATACGGTCATTTCGGCCTGGTCGTACCACAACTCATCCCGGAAATCAAGACCCAACCGGTTCGCCTTCCTCGAAGATGCCATTGCCAAGGCAACGCCCAATTATTTGGAACCGGCGTCCTGATTCGCGAGGTCTCGGTCCCAGCGGCGGAAGCGGGACTACGTCCGACGCAAATGGACTCGGTTGGGAAATGTACTTCGTGGCGATGTGGTTGTGGGCGTTAACGGCGCCGACCGGTCAAGCAGCGTGCCGATGTGGAGCGCGTGATCCCGAGCGAAGGCGGGGATGGGCGTGTTCGCGATCATCCGCCGGCTTCAACGAAGCCCAAGTCGAGGTGCCCGTCGTCGAGTCTTGAAGCTTGGGAGTTCGGGCTTTGTGGATCACCTGCGGTCTTGCCTGACCACCGAGGATTGTGTGAATACCGGCGTTGGGGAGGATTGGGCGGTCCTCGGGCCGAATGCCGCTTGAAAAGCAAGGATCGGCTCCTTGCTACGGCCGTTCCCACCGATATATTTTCCGCACACGTCCCCGCGCGGCGGGTGCCTCGTTAGGGGGCGACTCTCCAAGTCACGGTGAGGGTAGGGTATGTCTAGCAGCGTATTGGCGGACCTCGACTTAATTGAGGAAGTGCGACTCCGCCGCTGGGCCCGCGAGAATTTCGTGCCGGCCAATCAACGCAACACGACCTGGCATCCGATCGTACTGGACGAAATGGACCGCAAGGACGGGGACATGCGTGCGGCCGACGTCAGCCTACTGCTGACGACCCAGGCGTAAGACGCCGAAACGACCTGAACCTCCGAACGCGGCACGGGCGATAATACCCCGAGCCGCGTTTGCGTTTTTGTTGCCCACCGACTGTAGTCGGTGGCGCAGCCACGGAGGGCATCATGGGCTTCTTTTCCGGCCGCGTAACCTTCGCACGCTACCGTGTCTCCGGCCGCGCACCGCGGCACTTCGGGCCGGAGTACCTGGAAGCCCTCGTCGCCAACGCCGCCGGTAAGCAGCGGCTCGCGTCGTCGGACGGAGTGGAGGTCGGCTGGACGGCCGGTGGCCATATCCTCGACACGCGATTTGACCTTGCCAAGAACGTCGTCAACGACACACTGCACGCCGCGTTTCGCGTCGATACCGAACGCCTCCCGGCCGACCTGATGCGGGCGTACTATCAAACGGAACTCGAAGCGTCGGCGAAGAATAACCCCAGCGGCCTGCCAAGTGCCCGCCAGAAGCGCGAGGCCCGCGAAGCCGCTCGCGAGCGGCTCGAAGATGAGGCGAAAGACGGCCGGTACCTCCGCCGCAAAGCGTACGAGGTTCTGTGGGACGCCTTGTCGAACGAGTTGCTCGTCGCGACGACGGCGGTGACGGTCGTGGACCGATTGCATGCCCACTTCGAGAAGACGTTTGACCGCAAATTCGAACCGCTGTCGGCGGGAGCATTGGCCTTTTCGCTGGCCGAATTGCGGCAGCAGACGCGCAACGTGGACGACGCCAGCCCATCGGTCTTCGTGCCGTCCGCGCCGACCGAGGAATACGCCTGGGTTATGGACGAAGCGAGTCGGGACTTCGCCGGCAACGAGTTCCTGCTCTGGCTCTGGTTCCACCTCGAAACCGTGGACGACACATTGCGCCTGTCCGACGACTCCGAGGTGGCGGCGATGATCGCTCGGACGCTGACGCTCGAATGCCCTCGTGGCCAGACCGGCAAGGAGAGCATCACGAGCGAAGGACCGACCCGACTGCCCGAGGCGAAGCGGGCCGTGCAATCGGGTAAGTTGCCGCGGAAACTCGGCCTGACACTCGTGCGGCACGACCAGCAGTACGAACTGACTCTGCAAGCCGAGACACTGGCCGTGAGCGGGGCCAAGCTGCCGCCACCGGCCGAGGAGTCGGAGCGGGGTCGGCTCGAAGAGCGAGTGACCCAGGTTCGCGCAATGACCGAAACGCTCGACTTGTTGTACGACGCCTTTGGTCGCGTCCGTTTTGGTGACGAGTGGGCCAAGGAGTTGGCGAAGATGCAGAAGTGGCTACACCGCGAGGACCGGCCGCGGATGTCGGCGTGACACCGTAGTTGGTAGGGGTGGCCCGAGAAATGATTCCGGACCGACACTGCCACCCCACCCCAGAATCATCCAACTCAGCCGGAGGAATCGCCGTGACGGTGCCCATCGCGGACGTAACAGACGTTCATTTCTGGTGTTAGGTTCGTCCGGCCGCTGAGCGAGTTTTCCGGACGAATTTGGGCGATCATCACGACGAACTGACGCTGCCAGCCGACATTCTGGCTACACCGCGAGGACCGACCGCGGATGTCGGCGTGACGGTCACTTTGCGCCCCCCCGGTACTCGGAGTCGGCACCGAATCGCATGGATCAATCGGGCAGCGTCGCCGGCTCGCCGCCGGCGCGGGTGGCTAAGGCTGGCAGCAGAGGGTCAACTGTGTAGGCGAGGAAGCGCACGGAGCCGTCGCAGAAGGCGAAGTGGGCACCGCCCGGATGGAAGCTCCAGAAGTGAAAGGCGTCGCAGCGGTCGTCGTCCCGGCCGGGCGTAAAGGCGTAGGGGCCGGCGGCGCAGGCTTGGTACTTGCGGTGGATGCGTACCTCGCGGACGCCGAGGACCGAATCGGCCGAGCCGGTCTTCTCCTGGCCCCAGCCGGCGTACCACCAGCCGAAGTTGTGGTCCGCGCTCGGCGGCCGCTCGCCGACCGACAGGGTGTTGCTCGTGCCGTCCGTGACGTCCGTCAAGGTGACGCGGGAATCCAGGTGAAGGACGCCGTCCTGCCGGTTGAGATCCGTCCCTTCGACGCCCAGGTAGTCGGTGAAGGCGACACGGAACGTGGGGTACTGCCACGGGAGTTGGCTCGTCCCGTCGGCCGGGCATACGAACCCGGGCATGTGTTGGCCGAGCAGGGGCAGGTGCGGCGGGTACTCGAAGAACCGCTCCCGCTCGAAGGCGGCGACCGCCCGCCGCCACATCTCCGCCTGCTCCATTTGCGGGAGGAGCCGCGCCAGCCAATTCATGTGCGGTTGCGGCGCGGTGCCGTTCAGGACGCTGCACCCCGGCGGTAGCGACCGGTACGCGTCGTGGTAGCCGTGCAGCGCGAGTGCGATTTGCTTGAGGTTGTTGGCGCAAGCCATCCGCACCGCGGCCGACCGCACGGCTTGGACGGCGGGCAGCAGGACGCCCATGAGCACGCCGATGACGGCCATAACGACGAGCAGTTCCAGGAGCGTTCCGGCCCGACGGACGGTTTGCGTCGCGCTCATGCGGCACCCCCGCTTCGAAACAGGCACGTCACCCGGCCGCCAGCGAGGTCCGGCGGCGGCGCACGTACCCGACCGCGGCGACGACCACGAGGGCCGCGCCGAGGACCCACGGCCACAGCCGCGGCCCGGCCACGGCGGCGGCTTGACGTTCCTTGTACACCCGATCGGCAACGATCATGCTGGGCGACATGTCGACGCCATTCCAGGCACCGATATTCTTGTGGGCGATCTGGTCCGTCACCGTCTCGCCGATGGGCACCCCGAGCGACGCCATCGTCCCGACTGTGGCGTCCACTGGGACGTTCAGCGCCATCGACTTGACCGTCACGTCGATCTCGAAGTCGAGCTTGCCGTCGGTCGTGTATCGCTTCGAGTTCATCCGCGCGGGGAGCGGGCTGTCGCCCTCGTACTGGGACACTACTAGGTAACGCCCGCCGAGGTTCGTGTTGTCGAGTTTGTAGATCTGAAACGGACTGCGATCCGACACCCAAAGGGAGAAAGTTGGGTTTGGGTTTGAGCCCCCAACCTGGACCTCGAAGTGAACGTGCCACGCCGGCCTGCCGTCGACGGCCTCGCGGCCGACGACCTGCCATCCTGTGGCCTTCGGGTTTGATAGGTACTCCCCGATGTCTTCAATCACGTGATACAATGGAGACACCCCGAATGTGCGGGGGTCGGCAATGAAGTAGTTACAGCCCTGGCTCACGTCCTGGTAGTAGGCACCGGCCGAAGCTTTATAGAAGCAGTAGCGCCGCCCGTCATATCCTTGGGCCACGTGTCGCCGCGCGAGCTGCGCGAGGCCCGCCGCCACTACCTTTTTCGGATCCCGGCCGAGGGCTTGAATCTTGTTGTGAATCTCTCGATTCTTGTCCGCGCCTTGAGTTTGGAACGAGAGTTCGTCCAAGTCGACAAGAACGGTTCGCTTGGCACCATCGAACGCGATCTGGACGTTCGAGAGGTGCCGGTATGGGCCGACCAAGTGGTCGACATGGCCAACCTCCACCTCCACCCGCCCGGAACGGACGGCTCGGCGAGCCTCCTCGGCACCGCGTAACAGCGCTTGGGCGTCCGGTTGCTGCCCGGACCCGCGTAACGGGACGGCGATGACCGCGAAAACGACGGTGAACGGAATGCGGGTCATGATGGCGTCTCAAGGTCGTTGGGCGACCAAGTTGAACTACAGCCAGAACACCGAGAGTAACCCGTCTCGCCGCGTCGTAGTGCGGGCACCTGCCATCGTCCGAAACCAAAGAACCTGAACCGACGAGTACGGACTAGGGCATGTAGTCGCGAGCATTGCCTGTCAATGCGGCAAGCCAACGCCCGCGACTACGAGTCGCCAGTCTGTTGACCCAATCAATCTGGCGGGACGCATCTCAGGTTAACCAACTTGGCGGCTTTCTCGTAGTCGGCTTCAGCCGGTCCCAAGATGCACTTGCTCATGGGATTGAGCATGCACTTTTGGGGCTTGGCACAGTCGCGAAATCTATAGTCACAGGCGGTCGCATACTCGCCGCCCGTGCATTCGGTTGGGAAGTCAATCTGGTTCACGTACCCGCCGATTTGCGTGCTACAGGTATTGCTGTTGTCAAATAGTCCGCAGTTGGTGGTCACCGGGTTACAAGGTGCCGTACTCGAATACTCCGTACTCTGATACGGACAGGTCTCCCCTGTGTAATCGCCCTCCGTCACCGGGTCGGCCCGAACCGCCGAGACGCAGTCCAGGAGCAAGGCCGTGCCCAACAGCCCGCATAGGCAGGCGAGCACCGTCCAGCCACGCACGTTCATCGCATCACCCCTTTGCTCTCGGTAGGCGGTAAACTGGGACGACCACGGTGCGCGCCTCCGTCGCACCGCCGGCCGTCGTGACTTCGAGATCAAACGCAAGCTGTTCGGTGATGCCGCCAGCGGGATCGCCGGCCGGGATCGTCAGGTCAAACCCGGGGTAGCCGACACCGTCCGAGGTCGTCCGTCGCTCACACCGGACGACGCCACCGTGAACTCGCACCACTCGCATCGGACACACCGATCGTAAAGTCAACGGGCGCACGACCGGACCATCGGCTTCGGTCCCGACGACTACGCAAGCTGGTTCGGCGACCACGGCGGGGGCGAGATCGGCCCGAATCTGCACAACTGCTTCCGGTGCCCGCGTGCTGGTCGTGTACAGGGTCAGCATCCCGGCAACCGGCCCGGCGTTAGCGAACTCCGGTACGCGAGCGGTTACTTCGAGGTGAATGTCCTGACTCCCCGGTGGTGCCGGCACTTGGCGAACCACGAAGGCGGGATGGCTGCACTGGACCCGTGCGATCCGCACGTCGCCCATGATGTTCGGCCGGAGCCGCACCACACGAACCGGCGACTCGTAGTGACGAACCGTGCCGAATTCAATCAACGTCGGTCGGACCCAATAGTCGACGCCGACGACCGCCCGCACTTCCGCCGACCGCCACGCACCGGCGACATGGCCGGGTTGCCGTAGGAATAGTGTTAGGGTCGCCTCACGCAGCCCGTCAGTCGTGCCGGCCTTCAGGGTGACGGGTGTCGGCAACGCCCCGCCAGGCTGTACGACACGGCCGACGATGCCGTCCGCAGTCGTACACCCGCACGACGAATGCACGCTAACGACCTTCACGGGCAGCGCCGAGTCGTTCCGGAGCATGAAGACGTGCGTCAGCGAATCGCCTTGACGCACCGACCCGAAATCGTGCGCAGCTGGCGATAGTGTCACGTCGTCAAACCGTTCCTGGTTCGGCCGAAAGTAGGTGTACGTCATTACGCCGGTCAGCAGCAACCCGACGCCGCCGGCAGCCAGCACCTTCTCCCACCGCCCAACCCTTCGTTGCGGCATGCCTTCGCCGTTCGGGACGTGTGACGTGCGGCCGCGCCGGTGACACCACGCCAGGGTGGCCAGGGCTACGACATCGAGCGCGAGCATCTGTTCCGGCTTAGCCTGGATTCGGCCGAGGCAGCCGCACGAGCGCTTGCCGTTGCGCAGTTGGCCGACGTTCACGAACACGAAGGTGCCGAACAGCACGATCGCCAGGAGCCGCGGCATCCGCGGGTCGCGCGCGGCCGCCAGCCAGATTCCCAGCGCGATTTCGACTTCCGTAAAGAGCAGTTGAATCCAGCGGGCGCTTCCGGCTATTCCTGAGGGTTGGGGGGGGGGGTAACCCTGGGTTTGTTAAGCCTTGGCGGCACCCGCGAGGACGAGCATCGCACCAATGGCGGCGTGGGTCGCACGTGCCGTCACCGACTGCCGCGGGGTGCGCGCGTCGGTTGTCCTAGCACGCCCTTCAGATCGATCGTGGGCCGTCGGCGACATGGGCACGTCCTTGGGGAGTAGGACAACGGATTGGAGTGTAACCCCGCGGACGCCGTTGTCTAGAGTCAAAATCGGAAAAAGTCGAAAATTGCCTAACCAGTTCCAAGTGGCCGGAGTGACGTGACGGTTGCCCTTGACCGCCCGGCCGCTGCCCGTTATCCACCCCGCGCGGTTTGGGTGAATTGGGCCATGGGCAGAAAGGCGGACCCGGATGCTTCGCCGATTGTGTGGACTTGTCGCGGCGGCGGGCCTACTCGGCTCGACCGGCTGCGGATTGCTATGCGACCGCTATTGTGACCGCGAGAACGACCGGCTCGACCGCCGGTGCAACAACCGTTGCGCCCCGTCAAATTGCTGTAACTCGTCGCCGGCCGACAATTGCGCTCCGCATACCGGTGGCACGTACTACGCGAATCCGTCGAACTGTCGCTGACAGCTCATCAGTCCGCGCCTTTTCGACCGTGGTTGGCGTCCAGCCAGTTGCGCAGGTTGGTGTCGCAGTCACGAATCGACAGGCGGCCGACGCGAATTGCGGCAACAAGGCGCACGCTGACGCCAAGCCACCATAGGGGCGACGGTCCGTTGGTCAGCGCCACGTAGATGGCTCCCGGTGGCGTCAGAGCCGCCAACCAAGGCCATCGGGATTTCACGATCATCACCGTTGCCAGTGGTACGCCAAGTGTCAGAATCGAGCCGAGTCCATTGGCTTGACGGCCCAGCGAGAAGGCGCGGAAGCCAAGCGCAAAGTAGAGACCCCAAAGCCCGGCACCGGTCAGCGATGCCAACAGGGCGTTCGTCACTGTGACTCGTCCCGCCACGACTGCTGCGACGATCAACAGCCCAGCGATGACGGCATAACCGCGTCCACGTCTCCAGGCCGCTGCTGCGGCCGCACGCGCGAAGTCGCGACCTGTCAATTCGGTAAGCAGCAATAGCTCCAGCCGGCGGCAACGGTCTTGCGTGCTGGAATCCCACAGCCCGTATTGAAAGCACGCTGGCACAGCCGAGAGCACGACCAGTCCGGTTGCCAGTGCGGGAATGCCTCCAACCGATTCGACCATTTGGAAGATGAGTCGGCCCATCCACGGTGGCCATGCATCGGCTGCCACCGTGTACGCGGCATACAGTAGTCCAAAGCCACCAGCCAACCAGATGTTGACGCGCCCGGAGTACTCCATGACTCGCCGGACGGCCCACCAGGAAAGCGGCCGATCGCCGATGGCAGAGGAATCGGCCGGCGTCACCTCGGTTAAAGGTCGATAGTGTCGATCGTGGAAATGGCCGCGCAAGCGACTGGCACCACGGATGGCGACCAGGCCAAGAATCGAGAAGGCGGCAATCTGCAAGCCGATTACTCTCTCGACCGCGATGACAGTCGATCGGTCGGATTGCAGCCAGTACTGCATCACGGCGAACGGGTTGTATGTGTGGAACCAGCCATAGAGTTCCATGAACCAGTACCGTCCCGGCTCTGGCAGCCATCCGAGCCACATCCGCAGATTCTCACCCGCCAAGACACCAACAAGAAGATAGAGCACGACACCCGCGAGGCCGAGCGACTCGCCGACACGCCTCACGGACCGTGATTCGTAGGCCCAACAGGTCAGTCCAAGTCCGCAGACAGCGCCCCAGGTCAGAGGCATCACCAGCAGTACGGGGATGTCGTCCCAATCGAGTCGGCTGGTGATTCCCAGCAAGAGCAGGAGCGGCAAGCCCGAGATCGCAACAAGTGCCAATCGCGATAGACCAACGGTGGCTTCGGCTAAGTACAGGGGCTTCGGTCGAAGGGGGCTGACCAGGAGAAACTCCAAGGCTTGGCACTTCGGCAGTTGGGTCAATCGCCAGCCAACCATCAAGGCCCCTTCGACGATGCCCGCAATGAGTAGTACTTCACCGAAGACGGGCAATATCGAGGGATTGAGAAGGAGTGATGCAGATGCCCCGATGACGAGGGCCACGTGCAGAGCCACTGCCAGACGAAACGCCTTGTGACGGTTCGGCGCTGTCATGGCCAGCGAGAAGAATGGCAGAATCATCGTCGCGTCAACTTCCGATTTTCCATGTTCTCGGTGCAACCGTGGCAACCAGTGTGGTCGCGCCACTAGTCCCGTCAACGCTGTGATGCTCGCGGCTTCGATCCACCGGATGCCGGTACGAGGTTCGCTCTTAGGGCTTGCAGCATCGCTGCACACGATGGAAACCGGTGAACCGGAGCAACCGAGAGCGCTTTAGCGATCGCAAGTTGCTCCGCTGGCGTGAGCATCGAGAGGTCCGGACGACCGCGACTGTAGCTAGGCGTAAAGCGGCCGGGCGTGTTGGCAAACGGCAATCGATTGCCCCGCAGCAGGCAGTACGTCACCGCCAGCGCGTATTGATCGGTTCGCTCGCTCAGTTGGCCCCGGAACACCTCGGGAGCTGCGAAGTCGAGCGTACCGGCCCGGCCATGCGGCTCTAGCGGCCCGGACATCGGTGTGGCGAGACCATAGTCCGCAAGTTTGACGGACTCACCAACGATGAGCAGGTTACTTGGTTTGATGTCGCAGTGCTGGAAGCCGACAGTGCGCGACTCGTGTACGTGCCGGCGAGCATTGAGGAAATCGAGGGCCTCGGCTGCCGGTTGAAGATAGTGCAGGGCCAACTCGGGTTCGAGTGCCTCGCCGTATTCCGCGACGTACGCATCCAAGACGTCGTGGAGAGTACCCTCGGCCAATTCCATGGCGATGACGATGTAGCCGGGCTGAAGCAGAACATCGTAAATGGGCAGCAATCCCGGGTGATCGAGTTTGCGCAACGACTGAATCGACCGGACCTCCTTGGTCGCGGCGGTCGAGTTGCGACACCTCATGAACTTGAAGGCAACAGGGGTACCGTCATTGCGCTGAGCTTCCCAGACTTCGCCGTTGCCGCCACGACCCAATGGTAGGTGCAGTGTGTAGCCTGGAAATGGCTCCATCCCTGGTTGCAGGACGAACGCCTGGCTCACAACGCCTCCGTGTTGGCTGGGGAATGTGGGCAAGGGATTCCGTTCCGGAGGGGCGGAGCGGGGTACTGACCAACTGTAGCACATCGCGCTGGAATCGGCGGACTGCCCGGAGGGAAATATCCCTGTAGCACCCAGCACGGCGACTCGTTAGGATGGGGGGGATGTAGGGCTGGCCCGGCCGTGGGCCTGATGCGGAGGTAGACAGATGGGACGGATGAAGACCTGGACCCGATTCTCGGCAGCTGCCGTTGCCGCGGCGCTATGTATCGTCTGTGTGCGGGCCGACGACAACCCGCTCCGGCAGCAGGTCTTACGACTGAATGACGTCACAGGAGACGACGCCATCAAGTCCAAGATCATCGAGCTAATCAAGGACAAGCCCGTCGCGAAGAAGATGATCGCCGAAGCCCTGGAGATGTCAAAGGACAAAGAGAAGGAATCGCCGTTCAATTACAACGGTGCCTACATCCTCGCACGCACGTCGCAGTTCACGAAGGACTTCGATTCCAGCATGGCCTTCTACAAGGTCTGCGTCGATCAAGCAGTCCGCCTTCGCAGCGGTCAGAAGCTTGTTCAGGTCTACGATGGACTGATTGGCCTGTTTATCGACAACAAGAAATTCGACGACGCCGTGGGTTGCCAACAGTTCCTCGAATTGCAAGCGGCAACAAGGACCTTGAGAAGGTCAAGCCATTCGTCATGGAAAAGATGATTCAATCGCTCTCGAAATCGGGCAAGGCTGAGGACGCTCTCAAAATGGTCGATCGGGCCATCGAGGTGTTCGATGGCAATTGGTACTTCGTGCGTCTCAAAGCGGAGACGCTCGCAGAAGCTGGCAAGGTGACCGAGGCCGTCAACGCCTACGAAGAGGCCATGGATAAGGCCAAGGGAATCAAGGGCGAAGACGAGAAAGAAGCTGACAAAGCGCGAAAAGAAGCGAAGGACACGATTCGCGAATTCATGGAGAAGCTCGTTCTGGACCTGGTCCGACAACAGAAGACCGACGAAGCGCTAAAGTTGACCGATGAGCTGACCAAGACGGATTGGTACTTTGCTCGGCTCAGGGCCGAGATCCTCCGTGAGACTGGCAAGCTGGATGAAGCGATCGTTGCGTTTGAGGAAGCGATTGCTACGGTCGGGAAGGCTAAGCTCGACGACAGCCTCAAAAAGAAGATCCTCGATCGATGCCGCTATGTTCTGAGCGGCGTGTACACCGATCTCAAGCAAATCGACAAAGCCGCTGAGCAACTCCAGAAGCTGCTCAAGGAGAACCCCGAGAGCGCGACTTACCACAATGATCTCGGCTACATCTGGGCCGACCACGACATGAACCTCGATGAGTCCGAGAAGTTGGTCCGCAAAGCACTCGTGTTGGACAAAGCGGAGCGCGAGAAGGCTAAGAAAGAAGGGGAAGACATCGAGGACAAAGACAATCCGGCTTACTTGGACAGCCTCGGTTGGGTGCTGTTTAAGAAGAAGGATTTCGCCGGTGCGAAAAAACAGTTGATCGAAGCTTGTAAGGGCGAGGATGGGCAGCATGTCGAGATCTACGACCATCTCGCGGATGTTCACATGGCCCTTGGCGAGAAAGACGATGCCATTGCGGTCTGGAAGAAGGCCCTTGCACTCGATAACGTGAGCAAGCACGACGACAAGCGCAAGGAAGCGGTCAAGAAGAAGCTGGAAGAAGCGGAAAAGAAATAGCGTCGGCTGTCGACATCTGCCGACGGCAGCGTGGCCTACCGATTGCGTTCGGTGGGCCACACGTCTTTTTGCGGAGACTACTTTGGGCAGTTGGTCGCGCATTGAAATGGCAGGCAAGCCCGTCGACGTTTTCGAGCCGGCATCGGCTCCTCGCTTTGCCTTGGTCTATCTGCATGGGCACGGCTTGTGTTCGCTCGCGGAGAAACCGGTGGCGGCGGCACTCTTGGAAAAACACTTGTTTGCGTGCGTGGCACCCCGCGGCGACATCTCCTGGTGGTCCGACCGAATCTGGCCACCGTTCGATCCTGGCATTTCGGCCGAGCGTTTCATTGTCGAGCGACTTCGGCCGGCAATCTTGGATCGGTGGCAACTCGGACCGCGGGGCGTGGGGTTGTTCGGCGTGAGCATGGGAGGGCAGGGGGCGTTGCGAATCGGCTTTCGCCATCCCGATGACTTTCCTGTCGTGGCGGGCATATCGTCGGCCATCGACTACCACGACCACTACGGCGACGATGAGTTTCCCTCGATCGCGCAGCTCTACGATTCCAAGGAGCAGTGCCGCCAGGACACGGCCTTGATGCACATTCATCCGGCACACCAGCCGCCGCACGTGTTTTTTTGTTGTGACCCGGACGATTCATGGTGGCGAGGCAACGACCGCCTTCACGAGAAGTTGACCGCCCTTGGCGTTGTGCATGAATGCGACTTGGATACCCGCGCGGGCGGGCATGACTGGAGTTATTTCACCCACGTCATGCCGCGTACTCTGGCGTTCATGCACGCTGGGCTCGAAATCCAGTCGCGGCGGCTGCTGTGAAGTCCGTGTTATCGTGCAGCCCAGCGTTACGACCCGGATTATTGGCTCCTGGGCATCGCGGTGTCCCGATGGCACAACTAGCCAGGATACGGGGCATGACGTAGGCTGACCCTATGGCAGACCTTGCGGCTTCGTCGGCACACTCTCAGCCGGGCGATGTCAGGGTTGAACGCGCGAACACACCTTGCGACGCGCATCGCAGCGCCACAGATAGCACACTGTCGGGGACCACCATGAGTGCGTTGGAGTTGCGGCCGGGGCTGGCGGATGTACCGGTAGCCGAGTCGGCGATTAGCTTTATCGATGGCAAGCGTGCACGGCTCGAATACCGGGGGATCGCCGTCGAAACGCTGGCTCGTGAGAGCAATTTTGAGGAGACGGCCTGGCTACTGCTAAAAGGCGACTTGCCGACGCAGAAGCAAATGGCCGACTTCGATTCCGAGCTTCGCGGGCACCGCAAGTTGCCTTACAAGCTCATCGACCTGATGAAGTGCCTGCCGGAGAATGGGCACCCAATGGATGCAATGCAAGCATCCGTCGCAGCGTTGGGAATGTTCTTCCCAGCCCACAATGTGCGAAATGCTGAATCGAATTGGGAAGCCACGCTGCGACTTTTGGCGGGCTTGCCGACAATTGTCGCGGCGTATCACCGTTTGCGCAAAGGCGAGGACGCGATTGCCCCGCGCGATGACCTCGATCATGCGGCGAACTTCTATCACATGTTGGTCGGACGTGAACCGTCGCCAGCCATTCGTAAGGTCCTCGATGCCGCACTGATTCTCCACGCCGAACATAACATGAACGCTTCGACGTTCTCGGCTCGTGTGACAGGCTCGACATTGGCTGACCCCTATAGCGTCATTTGCTCGGCAATCGGTACGCTTTCGGGGCCGCTGCACGGGGGTGCCAACGAAGAAGTACTGGATATGCTCGACGAGATTGGTACGCTCGACAATGTACGGCCGTGGATGGAGAAAGCTGTGTCGGGTAAGGCCAAAGTGATGGGCTTTGGCCACCGAGTGTACAAGGTCAAGGACCCGCGGGCGACCGTTCTCCAAGAATTAGCTGAAAACGTCTTCGCTGAGACGAAGCGTCCCAAGCACTATGAGATGGCCCTCGAGTTGGAGCGCATTGCCGCCGGCGTCTTGGGGCCGAAGGGCATCTACCCGAACGTCGATTTCTTCTCGGGAATCATCTATCAATCACTCGGCATTCCGCGCGACCTGTTCACTCCGATCTTCGCGATCGCTCGGGTTGCGGGCTGGCTGGCGCACTGGCTGGAACAACTCCAGAATAACCGTCTCTTCCGACCCGAACAGGTCTACGTGGGGAAGACAGACGTTAACTATGTGCCGCTCGAACGGCGAGTCTGACCATGGAATGTCGAACTTGAAAACCCGACTCTTGCCGGACAAGATGGTAAGGGAAGATTCATTCAACGAATACAAATCACCCGCGAGGGCAACGCCATGGCATACCTGGAAGATGGCTACGTTACAGATCGTCCCGCTGCATACGCTATGCCCGCCGAGCGCGTGGCGTTTATCCGCAAGACCTACGGGCATCTCGCGGGGGCCGTGATGGCGTTTGCCGCCATTGAGGCCCTTTTGCTCGCAACACCGGTGGGTCAGAACGCGACCTTGGCTCTCTTCAGCCTTGGGAAGCTCGGAATCCTGGTGTATATGGCCTTGTTCGTTGGGGTTGGCATGTTTGCCCAGTCGATGTCGTTCGCACGCTCGCGTTCGACGCAGTATCTTGGGCTCGGTCTGTATGTCGTCCTGCAGGCAATCATTGTGTTGCCGCTACTGTATATTGCTGTCAACAGTCCGATGTTTGCGGGCCAGTATGTTGTCGAAAAGGCCGTGCTGCTGACATTGGGCATCTTCGCTGGATTGACCCTGTCCGTCTTCCTCATGGGCAAGGACTTCTCGTTCCTCGGCCCTATCCTGTGTGCCGTGAGTGTCGGCGCGATTGTCACGTGCTTCTGTGGTGTGATCTTCGGTTTCGACCTGGGACTTTGGTTCACGTACATTCTGATCGCACTCGCCGCCGCGTACATCATCTATGACACTTCGAACGTGTTGCATCGCTACGGTACTGAGCAGTATGTCGGTGCCTCGCTCGCGTTGTTTGCGTCTGTGGCGCTGCTGTTCCGTATGATTCTCCAACTGCTGATGTCGCGACGTAATTAACTCCGAAGCCGAACCTTACTCGTCAGACCCTTGTCTGGTCTGGCGGGTACAGGTATTGTGTGCTGAGATGCCGGAGTGGCGAAATGGCAGACGCGATGGACTCAAAATCCATTGCCCGCAAGGGCGTGTCGGTTCGAGTCCGACCTCCGGCACTGTGACGAGTCGAGGGCTTGCGGTACACCGCAAGCCCTCTGCGTTTTCGGGGCGTGAATGACGCTTCTCGCAGTTCACATCTCCGATGGAGTGCTGCCGCCGACATGGCTCGTTGTCGGCATTGTGGTTGCGAGTGGCCTTGTTGCGATGGGTTGCTATCGTCTCGCCGACGACGACGTTCCGCGAATCGCTTCGATGACCGCAGCCTTTTTCGTGGCATCCCTGATTCACGTCTCGCTCGGTCCGACGAGCGTTCACCTGCTGCTCAATGGGTTGGTAGGAGTAGTTCTTAGCTTCCGCGCCGGCCTCGCGATCGCTGTAGGGCTGACGCTTCAGTCGCTCCTGATCGCTCACGGCGGCATTTACTCGCTTGGCGTCAACACCTGCATCGCGACGGTGCCAGCCCTGCTAGCGTCCCTGGCATTTCGTGGCTCTCGTGCGTTAGCCGGAGGATCGCTTGGCGCATGGTGTTTCCCCATCGGAGTCGCACTTGGGAGCGCGACGGCCATTGCCACGGTCGCGCTCAATGCATCTCTTCTGGCTCTGGCACTATCCGAGAAGATTGCAGCAGCCGTGTTTATCGCGCATCTGCCAGTTGTGGCCGTGGAAGGTATCGTCGTCGGTTTCGCCGTCACCTACTTGGAGCGAGTCGCCCCCGACTACCTCTCCGGGTCACTGCGGGAATAGCTCATCGAGCGGCACTTCCCATTGGCCGAGGCCAACGCGAACGATAGCAACCAGCTTCTTATGATCGACGCGAACCACGCGACCGGTTTCATTGAACCGTGCGACGCGCACGACATCGTTTTGTTGAAGCTTGTTTCGCATTTCGCGCAATGCCGTGGCCGCCGCCGCCTCGCGAGCGAGTCGATCGGCCTGGGCGGCATACTCCTCGCGCTGTTGCTCGGCCTCGTGTTTGGCTCGGAGAGCTTCTTCCCGCGCCTGTTCTGCTTCGGCCTTCACTTGTTGCAGTCGCACAAGCTCCGGAGTCTTCTTTTGCTTCCGGCGTAGATATCGTCCGGCCCGACGGACGAGATCCCGTGGCAATTTTAGCCGGCGGGCGATTTTGAGGGCGTTGCTCATGCCGAATTGGCCGATCAGCAATCGATAGGTCGGTCGAAGTGTTTCAATGTCGAACTCGACAGCCGCATTCTCGGCCCGGTCGTTCGCGAACGCATAGGTCTTTAGGTCGCCGAGATGGGTTGTCACCATTGCTCGGCAGCCTAGGCGATCGAGTTCGTCGAGTATCGCGCGGCCAAGTGCCGCGCCCTCCGTTGGATCGGTACCGGCCCCGAGTTCGTCGAGAAGGACCAGACTATCGGGAGTAGCATCCTTGAGGATCGCCGCGATTCGTGAAATGTGCGAGCTAAACGTGCTGAGCGACTGTTCGAGGCTCTGCTCATCGCCAATGTCCGCTAGGACATTTCGCAACAGTGGCACGCGGCTGCCCTCGCCGGCCGGGATGTGAAGGCCGGATTGGGCCATCACACAGCACAGACCAACGGTCTTGAGAGTCACTGTCTTGCCGCCCGTATTCGGCCCGGTGATCACGAGCAGGTTGTAGCCGATGCCGAGGCGAACATCGATTGGGACGACCGTGCGCACTTGGCCGGGTTCCGTTGGCGTACGGAAGAGCTGTTCGAGAATCGGATGGCGAGCATTGCGAAGCCAGAGTTGACCGGCATCGTCGACATCCGGTTCCGACATGTTGAAGTCACGGGCATATTTGGCTTTGGCGGCGATGAGGTCTAGGGCGGCCATTACCTCGAGTGCGTTTGTCAGTGGCCGTGCAACCTTTGCGACTTCGGCCGTTAACCGGCGGAGGATCCGGTTGATTTCGCGTTCTTCGTCACCTTTGATGACGGCCCTCTCCGCGCTCATGTGTGCGACGCCCGCCGGCTCAATGAACACCGTCTCGCCCGTGCTACTCGTTCGGTGAACGACTCCTTGGAGCTTGTGACGATAATTGACGGCGACCGGCAACACGTAGTGGTCGCCATTCATGGTCGCATTGGGATACCGCAGAATCCTGCGAAGCTCCGGATCGCGAAGCAGTCGGTTAATCTGATTCTTGACGCGTTCATCGATGTCATTGAGCTGGCTGCGGATGCGGGCGAGTTCTGGGCTAGCGCCATCTTGCACTTGTCCCCGGCCATCGATTGCACCGCCAATCGTCTTCGCAACGAGTCCCAGGTCTTCGACGGGAGTCAGAAGATCGATTAGCCGACGGCATTGGGCGTCAAGCCGCATGCGATACCTGTAGATCGCGCCAGTACACGTTAATGTTTCGGCGATTTCCAGGAGTTGATCGGCCGTGAGCATGGATCCAATCGACGCCCGACGCACAGGCAGCCGAACGTCATGCAACCCACCAAAAGGCGGCGATTGGCCGAGGCCAATCGCGTGGACCATCTCACTGACGAGGGCCAGTTCGGCACGGACGCGGTTGGCGTCGGTCAGCGGATCGAGCCGCCGCGCGAGTTCCTTTCCGAGCGAACATGCGGCGTAGGCAGCGACCGCCTCGCGGATGCGCGGGAATTCAAGGAGGTCAAGTGTGTGTTGATCCATCGTCGAGTCGATCATGCCGCAGGGACGCCCGAACGGCTCGCGCGGTTCGTGGCACGATATTCTACGTCTCACGGCGAATATAACGATGGATATGGCCGCGAGTGTGGATGTGCTGGTGATTGGTGGCGGTGTCATCGGCCTGACAAGCGCGTATTACCTTGCGCGCGCTGGGGCCAAGGTGGCGGTCTGCGATCGAGGCCAGTTTGGCCGCGAATCCTCCTGGGCCGGGGCGGGAATCATCCCACCGGGCAACCCCGCCCGTGCGACGGCACCGCTCGACCGTTTGCGCGCATTGAGTGCGGCGGCGTTTCCGAAACTATCTGAGGAATTGAACGAAGCGACCGGAATTGACAATGGTTACCGGCGATGTGGCGGATTGGCGTTGTTCGGCAATGAAGACGATGCGCCACCGCTAGACGCTTGGAATTCTGAGGGAATTAATTGGGAGTTGTGCGATGCGGCCCAGCTATGGCGGTACGAACCGCGGTTGTCTCCAGGCGTAGGCCGGGCATTTCACCTGCCAGATATGGCCCAACTTCGCAACCCCTGGCACATGCGGGCGCTGACGGCGGCATTGAACCGGCTAGGCGTTGGCTTCCACACCGAGGATCGATTAGTTGGCTTGGTTCGGGACGGGGATCGCATTGACCGGGCCAACATGAGCTGGGGGCCGATTCAGGCAGAGACATACCTGTGCTGCCTCGGTGCCTGGACTGGGGATCTGTTCACGGCACTTGGGTTACAGTGTGGGATTCGGCCAATTCGAGGTCAGATTCTGCTCATGCGGACGCAGGAGCCGATCTTGCGGCGGATTGTCGAGGAGGGAAAGCGATACCTCGTGCCCCGGGAGGATGGTCGTCTTCTGGTTGGTTCGACGGAAGAGGACGTTGGATTCGATTCGTCTACTACCGACGTAGCACTCGCCGCGTTACACCGCTTTGCGGTCAACCTCGTGCCGGACCTTGCCAAGGCCCAAATCGAGCGGTCGTGGGCTGGCTTGCGACCCGGCAATCTGGATGGTCTGCCGACACTTGGCCGAATGCCTGGTTATCGGAACCTCTGGATCGCTGCTGGTCACTTTCGCGCCGGTATCCAGCTCAGCCCGGCCACCGGATGGGTCATGGCGCAGGCGATTCGCGGTGAACCGACCGATGTGGCGCTGGACTCGTTCCGTGCCGATCGAGAGCCTTCCACCCCTACGCGACCCGCGTTCCAGTCATGAGGTGACCGAGTTAGAATGCCCGTTATGAACTCCCCGTCGAACCGGATGCTCGTCGCCGACCTGGCTGACGACCTTGCCTGGCTCGAGACTTACTGCCGTCAACAGACCTCACTGGCGGAACGCGCAGGCGAGATTCGATTGGCCGCGGCACTGGTGCGGAATGTCGTTGGTCCGTTTCTGGACGGTCAGATGCCACCACCGCTGCACGCAGCTGTCGTCGGAGGCGCAGGTACGGGAAAGAGTACGGTGGTCAACTTCCTGTGTGGAGTCACCGAGGCCGAAGCCAATCCCCAAGCAGGTTACACACGGCACCCAATTGCGTTTACCCATGCGGCTGGTTCGGTTGGCTGGCCGAGCCAAATTGGGTTTCTCGGGCCACTTCAAATCCTCGACTTCAAGGCACCGTCTAGCCTCGACGAAGACGTTTACCAGATTCGCAAGCTTCCCGTGGCGGTCGGGGATGGTCAGCTCCTCGACCATTTCGTCGTCTGGGACAATCCCGACATGACGACGTGGTCAGCCGGAGTCTACGTTCCGCGATTGCTTGAGGTCGCGGCTTTGGCCGATGTGATCGTCTACGTCGCTTCCGACGAGCGATACAACGATGCCGTGCCAACGCAGTTTCTGAGGTTGCTCCTTGAGGTTGGCAAGCCCGTCGTCGTCGTGCTAACCAAAATGAAGCCAGAGAATGCCGACGCGCTCGCACGACATTTCACCGACGAAGTCTTGGCACACCTGCCGCGTGGTCGAGTGACATTGTTGACCATTCCCCACCTGGCGCATGACGAGTTGGCGAACCCGGTTGTCAAAGCGGCCAAGTACCGGGTTCCACTGGTCAACCAAGTCTTGGTCCTCGGCGATCCGCCCGCGGCGGCCCGGCGGCGAAGTGTGGATTCGACGATGCGCTACCTCAACGCGACGGCAGACCGCCTGATCGGCGTCGCTCGCGAAGACGTAGCAGCACTCGAGGAGTGGAAGACACTGGTCCATGATGGTCGACGGGACTTCGAGGATCGCTACCGAAAGGAGTACTTGACCGGTGAGAAGTTCCGCCGATTCGACGAAGCGCTCGTGCGCATGGTCGAACTGCTGGAGTTCCCCGGTGCCGGCAAGGTTGTCAGCAGTACGCTGTGGGTCGTTCGCGCCCCGTATCGGTTTCTGAAGGGTGCAGTGACCAAAGCCCTGGCACGACCCGATGCCCCGACGATTCCCGAGGAAGAGGTTCTCGATGCGGCCCTGACCGGCTGGCTCGACCAGCTGCGGGCTGAAGCACTACGGAAGAGCGAAAGTCACGGACTGTGGAAACACGTCGCTGAAGGCTTCGATAGCGAACTCGGCGCGAAGGCACGCGAGCAGTTCAAACATAGCTTCCGGAGTTTCCAGGTCGGATTGACGGACGAAGTTGAGCGGACTGCGCGGGCGATCTACGAAGAACTGGAGAAGTCTCCTACACGGCTCATTGCTTTGCGGAGTAGCAAGCTGGCCTTGGATGTTCTGTCCATTGGCGGCGTGCTCGTTGCCGGTGGCATTAATGCCCACGACATCGTTTGGGTACCGCTTTCTGCCGCAGTCTCGCAACAATTGATTGAGTGGCTTGGAGCTGCGTATGTCGAGACACAGCGCGAACAGACGCGACACCGCCAGCAAGAACTCGTTGGCAAGTACGTTGCCGGGCCGATGGAAGATTGGCTCACGCGCTGGCCTGCCACGGGTGGTACCGACTTTGAGCGGACGCAGTTGGCACTGACGCGGGTTCCCACTGCCATTCGACGCCTGGACGCGGCCGTGGCTCAGGCAATGAAGGAGGGCCGATGAGCGAGGTCACCGGCCAACTGTTACGAACCCTGGCACCGGCTCTTCGCAACCTGGAAGCGGGATTGCGCAAATGGTTCGAAGGGGTCCACCGCGTTTCCCTCAAACCGCTTGCCCGTGCTCACCTTGAAGGACTGCTAGCCGATCTGCACCGCAAGGCGGAGGACCTTGACGTCGATCGTCCCCACCTTGTGGTCATGCTGATGGGCGGCACGGGTGTTGGTAAATCGTCGTTGCTTAATGCCCTGGCTGGCGATGCGATTGCGCAGGCGGCGTTTACTCGACCGACAACGCGTGATCCGGTCGTCTATTATCCTCGGTCCTTGCGGCCCGAACGCCTCGACGCCAGCCTCCGTAACTGCAAGCTCATTGCCCACGATCGCCCCGAGCTCGAAGGCAAGGTGCTGGTTGATACACCGGACCTCGATAGCAACGATCTTGCCAATCGGGCCAAGCTTGAGCAGGTGTTGCCAGTGGCCGACATCGTGCTGTATGTCGGCTCCCAGGAGAAGTATCACGACAAAATCGGCTGGGAAATCTTCCGCGCGCAGCGGAAGCGGCGGGCGTTTGCGTTTGTCCTGAACAAATGGGACCGCTGCCTCCATCCAAGCGCGCTGGGCTTGCGGCCGGACGAGGACTTGCTGAAAGACCTGCTCTCGGAGGGGTTCGAGAAGCCACTCCTGTTCCGAACGGCCGCGCAGTACTGGATCGATCGCAAGTCGGCGAACGGCGAGTCCCCGCCGCCGCCTGAGGGCGAGCAATTTCGCGACCTGGGCGAATGGCTGGAATTGGGCCTGACGCGACTGGAGATCGAAGCACTCAAGGCTCGCGGTGTCGACCAACTATTACTGCAATGCGACCAAGCGTTGACGACGGCGAGCCCGCCCGACTTGACCGAGCCGGCCGAACATACGCGTGATGCGTGGGTGAAGGTACTGTCGGAGGAGTCGACAAACTTCGCCGACGTTTTGCTGACGACCTTGGAGCCAAGCTCACATGAGATCGAACATCACTTCCGTCTCGAAGGCCAGCGGAGATTTCGCAATTTGATGGCTGGGTACTTGGCGATTTTGACACGCGTTCAGTATGCCGGCAGCAAGCTGCGCGAGCGAATTCCGTTTGCGCCAAAGGCCGATGTCCCGGCCACAAGCACCTGGAATCTCGCGGGATTCACCCACGAGTGTATCCGAGTCGCCAGCGAGCGTAGCCTTGACCAGCGAACGCAAGCGTTGGGACACAAGTTGCTCGTGACGGCGGATCAGGAAGGCATTCCTGCGGATTTGCTCGCGGCGTCGGTTGAGCAGGTTGGTGAAGCAGATTGGCGAAAGCGATTCGAGGAATCGCTTAACGAAGCACTCGATACGGTCGAGCGCCGGTGGTCGAAACCCCAGGGCTTCCGTGGTTGGCTGCAAGCTGCACTCGTATGGCTCGCCAATACACTTCCCGAACTCACGCTGATTGGGGCAATCCTTGTGCTGCTGTGGAACTACTTCCTCAGCCCCACGTTTCAGCCCACTGTCTTCTCTGTGCTCTTGCCGTTCTTGATCACGCTCGTTGTGCTGATCTTGCTCCACTTGCTGATCAACCTGTTGCTGCCGCTACGATGGCCGAACATCCGCGGCGGCTTTCAACGCGAGCTGGAGAAACGCCTGCGTGACTGCTTGGAAGCAGCCTACGACCCACTGCCAGGCGAAGCTGTTGCAGCACTGGAAGCCGAGCGCAAGCAGATCGCGAGTCTGCACAATGAGATCGAAGAATTGCGTGGCTATCTAGAGCGTTCGCAAAAGGCGGCCAACATCGAAGGACTGTACGGAGCGTGATGGG
Source organism: Gemmataceae bacterium (assembly GCA_046350275.1). GTDB lineage: Bacteria > Planctomycetota > Planctomycetia > Gemmatales > Gemmataceae > JAXMAS01. The sequence continues at coordinate 2,213 of JAXMAS010000011.1, read as the reverse complement.
TGACGATGTTGGACGGCAACGTCCAACGATCACCACTTTGGAGGCGGCGGGGCATTCGGCTCGGCCGGGGGTTGGGTTGGGAGTGGTGGTGGCGGCGTGAATGCGGGCAACTGCGGTGCCTCACTCGACGGGTGTTGCACTGCCGGGGCTGGCCGAACGACATCGAGGAAGTCGGCAACCGGAGCTGTGCTACAGCCGCAAATGCAGATCATCACGACACTCAGGAAACGACGCATTAGCGGACCTCCCCTCACATTGCGGCAATACCGGCCTGTCATTGGCTCGTCAAGGCGACCTGATTTGTCATAAGGGGTCGCGCAAGGAGGGAGCAGGCAGACACGCTCTGTTGGGAGTCGCACGGACGATTCTTGCCTAGGGTGACGAGTCTGGGAACTCAAACGGCCACGGAATCGACGAGTCCCTCGATGGCAAGTGAGAGTTGCACGCGACGCTCGACGTGTCGCTCGGCGTCCAGGCAACGCTCGATCCGGCGCATCAGTCCGTCTTCGCCGAGCCGCTTGGCGACGGCATCGATGTCAGAAGTGGCCTGACCGTCTACACAGCGCGTCAGGCCTTCGCGCAGTCCATCGAGTAACAGCGATAGCACGAGCGAAGCTCGGCGACGTTGAGCGCCCGAATCTTTACCAGCCTCTTCGATCAAGGAGTGAAACTCGCGGCTGAGGCCCGGCGCGTCCGGCTTCGGCTTCGCGAGTTCGGCAAAAAAGTGCTCGCGGAATGCCCACAGATTGGCGTCGGCTAGCTCGCGTGCGAGGCCGGGGCTACCGTCGCTCAGCCGTGCCAGGCGTGCTGCATCGTCCGAGTCGATATCGCCCGACGTTCGCAACAGGTCTTCGACGATGCTTGTCGGCAGTGGGGCGAACGGGATCACTTGGCAACGGGAGCGAATCGTCGCAAGCTGAGTGTCTGAACTGGTACCGACGAGGATGAGCAATGAGCCCGGCGGCGGCTCCTCCAGCGTCTTGAGGAAGGCGTTCGCCGACTCGTCATTGAAATCGTCAGCGTCATCCACGACGGCGATCTTCCGTGTTCCCCGGGCTGGCCGCAGTGCGAGGTCGGCGCAGAGTTGCTGAACGACGGCAATGGGGAGTTCAAGTTTGTCCTCAGGACGGCCAACGAGGAATAGATCCGGGTGTGTACCAGCGTCCACGAGTTGGCAGGCGGGGCATGCGTCGCACGAGTCCCAATCATCGTCCGGCGGGGCTTCGCATAGGAGCGTCTTCGCCAATTGGCGAGCGAACAGCCGCTTGCCGACGCCAGGCGGGCCGGCGAACAGATACGCATGGGCGAGTCGGCCCCTGCCCGCGGCGCGGGCGAATGCTGTGACCCAAGCGTCGTGCCCACGAATGGTCGACCAAGCCATGAGTGTTACTCACTATCAACCGAACAGTGGTTCTACGGCCGTCCTGATCGCCGCATGAATCGCCGCGATTTCGGGTGTCGCATCGACGACCTGGATGATGTTGCCCTTCCGAGCCGCTTCTTTGAGGAAGCCCCGACGGACGCGCTCGTGGAATGCCCGGTCGCGCTCCTCAATGCGGTCCGGCGACCGGCCACGACGCGCCACTGCGGCGTCTACGGGAAGATCGAGCACCAGCGTCAGGTCGGGTTCGGTGCCACCGGTGGCGACGCGGCCGACGGCCCACAAGTCGTCCGGGTTCAGCGAGCCACCATAGCCCTGGTAAACAACCGTTGCCAGCAGGTAACGATCCGAGATCACCCACGCCCCGCGGTCGAGGGCCGGGCGAATGACACGGGCGACCAGCTCGGCCCGGCTGGCCATGAACAGCATTGCCTCGGCTGTGGCTGTTCGATCGATCCGCTGTTCCAGCAAGATCGATCGCAGCGCATCGCCGAGCGGAGTCCCGCCTGGGTCTCGGCACGTCACGACATCGACACCGCGGCCGCGCAGCCAATCGGCTAGCAACCGGCACTGCGTCGACTTACCGGTGCCGTCGATGCCGTCGAGCGTGATGAAGCGAGGGGTCATTCGCCGATCTCATCTGTCGCCAACGTGCCGAGGACCTGCTCCGGAGCCACCACGTCGCCGGGCAAGGCGAGCTTCGCCACCAACCGGCCGGTCGCCGGGGCCGACACGTCGAAAGTTGCTCCACCGACCAGAACTTCGACTAACCGGTCGCCCTCGTACACCAAGTCCGACGGGTCAGCAAACCACACGCTTACCCGCACGGGCG
>JAXMAS010000010.1:0-245180 GCA_046350275.1 Gemmataceae bacterium | reverse complement strand
CTTAGACATGCGAAGCCCCGCTGTGCTGGTCGGTGGTCGTTCGGGATGGCGTTTCGCCAAGCGCAAGCCTATGTCATCGTTCACGACCCGCCACTCATCCGAATCGCCCGGTGATGTAGTCTTCCGTCTGTTTGATCTTCGGGCGAGTAAAGATCTGGTCTGTGGTACCAAACTCGATCAGGTGCCCTTGGTAAAAGAAGGCTGTCATGTCCGAGACCCGAGCGGCCTGTTGCATGTTGTGCGTCACAATGGCGATGGTGTAATCGCGCTTCAACTCAAAAATCAGATCCTCAATCCGTGCGGTCGATTTCGGGTCGAGTGCCGATGCCGGTTCGTCCATGAGCAGGACCTCGGGATCGGTTGCCAGCGAGCGAGCAATGCAGAGGCGTTGCTGCTGGCCACCCGACAAGTCGAGGGCCGATGAATGAAGTCGATCCTTGACCTCGTCCCACAAGGCTGCCTGTCGCAGGCATCGCTCGACCAGGGCGTCGAGTTTGGCGGCGTCGTTCTGGCCGGCGACGCGAGGGCCGTAGACGACGTTCTCGTAGATCGACTTCGGGAACGGATTCGACTTCTGAAAGACCATGCCGACGCGTCGTCGCAATGTGACGAGGTTCACATCCTTGCCATAAATATCGACTCCATCGAGCAGAATCTGCCCGGTGTGACGCGTGCCTTCAATGAGATCGTTCATACGGTTGAGCAGGCGCAGAAACGTCGATTTGCCGCATCCGGATGGGCCGATCAATGCCGTTACGGACCGATTCGGGATCGTCAGGGTGATGTCGTGCAGGGCATGGGACGATCCGTACCAGAAGTTCAGGCTGTGGACATCAAACTTGGGGATCGCCAGAGACATGTCGGGCGAACTGCGACCGACGTGCGAGCGCTCCGAGATGATCGCCGAATAGGACAGCGTAGACACGCGAGCACCTCAGCCGCAGGCCGATCGAACCACTCGGTCGCGCGTTTTATACTCGCCGAGTGTGTAGAATCCGTGAAGGCAATGTGAAGGTCACGGGCGGAACCGCTCTTCGGTCCAGGGGTCGCCGCGCATGTGATAGCCGCCGTTCTCGAACCGCTCCCAGAAGCCAGGCACATCGCGCGTCAGGAACTCGATGCCGCGCACCCATTTCGCGCTCTTCCAAGCGTAGAGGCGGGGCACAACCAAACGCACTGGATAGCCGTGATCGGGGTCGAGGATCTGGCCGTTGTGAGCGAATGCGAACACGCAGTCTTCACCGAAGAAGTCGTCGATTGGGAGATTCGTCGTGAAACCGGCTTCACAGTGGACCATCACGAACTTCGCGGTTGGCCTTGGTGTAATGTACTTCAGCAATGCGCGCGTCCGCACGCCGTCCCACACGTTGTCGAGTTTGCTCCAACGGGTGACGCAGTGCATGTCCGCATAGACCTGACTTCGTTCCAGTGCCGCGAATTCTGGCCACGTCCAGCGCCGGTTTTCCGTGACCTCGCCAAAGACATAGAAGTCCCACTGTGAGTTAAGGTCCGAGTACTGCGGTGTTTCGCCGGCGTGCAGGATGGGCCACTTTCGGGTGCGGACCTGGCCCGGAGGGATACGTTGGTCTCGCTTCGTGTCGTCGCTGACGATGGCATCAGGGGGAATGACGATGTCGGACACGTCAGTACCCCAGCCCGTTCTTGCGGAGGTGGACCCAGGGCTTACCGTCAGAGTGTAGGCTGCCAGCTTCGACGCGGGCGATCAACAATTCATGGTCGCCACCGCTTGCACGACCTACGACACGGCATTCCAGATGCGCCAGGGCGTCCGTGAGGATCGCGACGCCGTCGGCCGTGCGCTCAACTGCGATGCCGGCAAAGGCGGGTTCTCCCGGAGCAAACCCCCGACCGAAGTGCTTCAGCATCGTTGTCTGCCCTTCGGCAACGACATTCAGCACGCAGGTTGCTCCGTCGGGCAGTAGGGCATAGGCGGGCCGACCCCGCTGGACACCGACGGTGACCTGCGGTGGATCAAACGAGCACTGCTGAACCCAGCTCGCGAGCATGGCGGCTTCCGACTCGTCTTGACGAGCTGTGAGAATGAACAAACCACTTGGCACTCTGCCGAGTGCTGCGGCGAGCGCGTCGTTGTCCGGCACGTCAAGAATCTCCCGCGGCTAGCATATCGCACATGTGAAGGGCCTCGAACGCGCGGTTCCATCACTTCTTGAGCAGGTCGGCGACGAGTGACTCAACCTTAGTGTAATCGATTTCGTCAGCGAACCTCTCTTCGAGTTCGCCCTTACGGTTGAAGACATAGACGACCGGTGGCCCTTCCGCCTTGAGCCTGGATTGCCAGAGCGTAGGTTTCTCATCGAGCAGGTAGTTGGCAAACGATGCCCTACGACCTTCAAGGAATGCCTTGACGCGCTGCCGTGCCGCCAGGTCCGCGGCATCGTCAAGGCTTACGGACATGGCGACCAGGCCGGCGTCAGCGAATCTGCGGTGCAGGGCCACCAGTTTCGGGAACTCGCGCTTACACGGCAAACAGTAATCGGCCCAAAAGTCGACGACGACGACCTTGCCCTTCTGCTTGCGAATAGCCTCGGTCAATTCGTCGTAGCGAACCGTCGAGAGTCGGACCGGTTCACCAACAGGTGGGTCGGCCGCGATCAACGCAGCTGCCAACGTCACGGCCGCGACCACATGCTTGCGCTTCATGGAGGGAGTCCGTTCACGGGGAGCGACGCGGCATCCTATCCGCGATTGGCTCGGGACGCGACGCCAACTTACCCACCAAGCGCGGACAGCTTGCGTTCCAATTCTGCAACCCGTTGAGCCAGAGCCGCGTGGTCTGCCGCGAGTTGGTCCATACGCGCCGACAAACCGGTTGGCGATGCGGTCGGGGTGGATCGCGCTGGCTCGTCGTCGATGGCTGCGCCACTGAATCGAGCGCGGAGTTTATCCAACTCAGCCGGGTCGTGAAATCCATGCGTCAATGTCGTACCGCGGCGGCCTTCCGCAGTCAGGTACATTGCCAGACCGCGTTCGGCGAGCGGTTTGCACACCGCTCGCAGTTCGTCGAGACCCGGCACCTCAGCCATGCGGCTCACGCGGCTTCGCAGTTCACCCTCCGTCTGTGGGCCGCGCAACAGCAGCTCGGCGATGACGGCAATCTCGGTCTTGTTAACCGACCAACTCTCGTACAGGAGATGTCGCCACTTATCGACTCGTCCGCTCTCGACCCGTGTGGCGAGGGCCTGCTTTTGAAGCCCGTTCAGCGTGTCTTCAACCTCATAGTCTTCAAGGCTCATGACGGGGTCGCGATTCGACTTCTGATTGCAGCCTGTGACCAGTCCGTTGAGCGACATGGGATACACGTCGGGTGTCGTCTTCTGCTTTTCGATCAGCACGCCGAGGACTCGTCGCTCCGTGGACGTGAGTACGGGCCAGGACATGGCAGTTTCTCCAAATGAAGACAGACCGATCGGGCTACGGATCCGAGTGAAGATCGGCGGTGGGCCAGCGAATTCGGGTTTCTGAGGCCAGGGTGAATAGCAGCAACGCGTTACAGGTGTCGCCACTGCCAACCTTCTGGGCCTCACGGCCCGGGGGTCTACCATTCGGCTATTTCTTCACAGCGACTGGCAGCTTGGATGGGTCGGCGACAATGGGGTCGAACGCTTCACCCTGGAGAGATCGCAAGTACGTCACCAGGTCCTTTTTCTCTTGCGGCGTCAACCCGAGCTTCAACGGAATGATCGGCTTCTTCGATTTACCGAAGTACTGTACTCCCTTGATGTCGACCTTTCCTGAGATGGTGGCCTGCTCAGTCGGGATGTCGCGCATCTTGACGTCGAGGAACTCGTTGGCGTTTCCGCCGCGGTCATAGAAGTCCACGACTGCTTCCAGGTTCGCCTCGCTGCCGTCGTGCATGAATGGAGCTGTCGAGAGGAGGTGTCGTAGCGTCGGCGTTTTGAATGCGCCCACGTATTCGGGATCTTTGTGCCCCAAAGGCATTCGCGCGAATCGGCCGAGTTCGCCCTTCGGGAACTCGCCGTTCTTGACGCCGACGCCGAGGTTGTGGAATGCATTGTCAGTGAAGTTCTCGCCGACATGGCAACTGTTGCAGCGGGCCTTTCCGAAGAATATCGCGCGGCCGGCGGCGAGCGACTTGGCCGTCTCAGCAATCCGCCCGGCATCCTTCTCTGGAGATAGCAGTAGTGCTTGCAGCGGAGCCGCGTCCTTCTTCGCAAATAGGTCCTTCAAAACGGTCTCGAAGTCGGCAGCCGTTACACTGGCGGCCTTACCCTCTTTCTCGGCTCGGATGGCTGCGGCGAGGTCCGCCCGATCGTGAATTGAATTGCCGGATAGGACAGTCCGTTCGTAGGCGGCAATAGCCTTAACGACATTATCGCGAGTGGCTGGTGTGCCGAAGACCTCTTCAAATCGACCGGCATACTTAACTCGCACACGAGTGATGGCCGCATCCCAGGCTGAACCCTCACCGCCGAACATCTCAACATTGTTGCCGACCGGTCCCTGAGCCTGATCTTCCAGTGACGACGCTCGACCATCCCAAAATTGGTGCGTGTTGTATGCCGTATTCACGACTGTCGGGGCGCTCATGCCTCCGAGTTTGCCGTGGATGCCCTTGGAAAACCGCGATTGGTCTGTGTAACCGAGCTTCGGATCGTGGCACGACGCGCATGCGACAGTGCTATTCGTCGACAGTATCGGGTCGAAGTAGAGTTGCTTACCGAGAGTCCATTTCGCGACGGTGATCGGGTTTTCGGTTGGGACAGGCGGTGGAGTCGTCAGGCCCAGCGGCACCTTGATGACAACGGCTTTGCGAGTCGTGCTCTTACCAGTTGCCGGATTCACAGCCGTGTCCGTCGAGTCGTTCCAAAACTTCGGCAACTTCTCCCATTCAGCCGGGTTCGACGATGCAGTAACGAACTTCACGGGTACCTGCGACTCGAACGGCTGAATCAACCGCTCATTGGGAAGTTGCCATTCGAGGTTATCCGCGGCCGCCGGTGTTGGTACATCGGCGACGAGCCAACCGGGAACCGCTAACGCAAACAGACCAGCAGTAACGACTGCATGCCGACAAGACTGCATTCAACGACTCCAATGTGTTGCGAGTGAGTGTGAGGCGGGAAGCACTTAGTTATTCTAGGGGGCCACCGCACCCGATGTCCCGTCTGCAACGCGTGGCGATTCAGCGCACGCCAGTCCCCTAAGACGCATTTCCTGCGATGCGGCCCTTTCTTGCGTCCACCTTCTCGTTCGCCTATCATCGAGTTGACGCTCCGTGTCTGACTCGTCAACCGCTGGAGACTTCGCCAATGCACCGGATGCCCACTGCCGCATTGACGGCGTGGCTGCTTTGGGCAGCCACGGCGATGGCGCTGGAGCCTAAGGATGTGTGCGTGCTCTTTAATAAGGCGGTACCGCAGTCGAGCCAGGTGGCAGAGCTCTATCAGCGGTTGCGCGGTGTGCCGGCCCAGAACCTGATCCCGCTTGATGTCACTCCGACTGAGGACATCAGTCGCGCCGACTACGACGCCCGCATTGCGGCTCCGGTCCGCAAGTATCTGAGTGATCACAAGCTTCAGCCCAAGGTTCTCCTCACAGTCTACGGCATCCCGTTGCGTGTGGGGCCGCAACTCGTGACGGCCGATGAGCAGGCCAAGATTGCCAAGCTCAATTTGGAGGGCGATGGCTATCGCAAGACGGCGGCGGAGCTCAAGAAGCTCATTCGTCACGCAGAGGAGGACATTCGCAAGGACGCCAAAAGCCCGTTGGCCGATATCCTGCCGGAAAAGCGTGCGGACCTACAGAAAGCGGAAGATAAGCTGCACGAGATCGAGGAACTGACGCGGTTTCTGCAACACTCCGAGAGCCAGGCATGCGTCGATAGCGAATTGATGTTGCTATTGTGGAATGGCGACTATCCGTTATCGCGCTGGGTCTTTAACCCGTTGTATCGTTGGGCACCACAGCGAGTCAAATCGGAACGCCGGCCCGTCCTCATGACGGCTCGGCTCGACGGACCTAACCCCGACGTTGCGAAGCGAATCATCGAAGACTCCATCGAAATCGAGAAGAAGGGCCTGGTCGGAAAGGTCTACGTCGATGCTCGGGGTCTCAAGTACGAACCAGAGCCGGACCCGGCCGGTACTGGCTATGGCGGCTATGACGAATCGTACCGCGAAATGGCCGAACTGCTCAGCAAAGACGCGAAGATGGATGTCGTGCTGGAAAACACCGAACGGCTATTTGAGCCGGGCGAATGTCCGAATTGTGCCCTGTACTGTGGCTGGTACGCGCTCCGCAACTACCGTGAGTGTTGCAAGTTCACCAAGGGCGCAGTCGCCTGGCATTTGGCGAGCTTCGAGGCGGTCAGTCTACGACTCCCGGACAAGCAGTGGGCGGGCAATCTGCTTCGCGACGGAGCCGCGGCCACGATCGGCCCTGTCGCCGAACCATATACCGTCGGCTTCCCGAAACCGGCGGAGTTTTACGGCCTCCTCGTGACTGGTAAGTACACGCTCGCCGAATGTTATGCCCAGACGACGATGCTCACCAGTTGGATGATGACGCTGGTCGGTGACCCACTTTACAACCCATACGCCAAGACCCCGAAGCTCATGGATATCGACGTACTTCCCAGTCCACGACGCGCGATACGGATGCAGTGAATTCTTAACTACTTTCCGATGCACCACAAATGCCGGGTTGTCCGGATGAACAACTGGCCGTGTGATATGGCCGGCGAGGCGTAGCATTCTTCGCCAAGTTTGTTGCGAGCGACGACCTCAAACTTTGGCCCCGCCTTCAGGACGTGTGTCGTGCCGTCGTCTTCGGTGAAGTACAGATACCCGTCCGCCACCACGGGCGAGGCCGAGTGGTGTTTACCAAGCCGTTCGGTCCATGGTCTCTCACCCGTCTTCGCGACCAGGCAACTTGCGAGGCCGTCGTCCTTCACCAGGTAGAAATGGTGGTCCCACGCGACCGGGGCAGGAACGTAGCCGGCTCCTTTTGTGTGCCGCCAGACGACATTCCCTTTTGGATCGATGGCTAGCATGTGGTATTCGGGGTAGCCAGCGGTCATAAAGAACAGGCCGTCGTGATACACAAAGCTGGCGACGAACTGCTCGGTCGGGCCATCGAAAGCCCAGAGACGTTTTCCCGTGTCCGGGTCGTAACTCGCGACGTGGTTGGAGCCACTCAGGACCATCTGCTTCGTTCCATCGGTCTCGAAGATCGTGGGCGGGCAGTAGGAGCGCACGCCGGGCCGTGCGGCACGCCAGCGTTCATCGCCTGTCGCCTTGTCGAGCGCGACGAGGAACGCTCCGGCGTCGTCCTGGTCGCCGTTAATGATGACGAGGCCCTTGTAAAGAACCGGCGGGCTGCAAAAGCCGTGCATCGAACGAAACTCGCCCGGAGTGCGCTGCCAGAGCTTGTTGCCGAAAAAGTCATAGCACGCGACTTCGACTCGCGGCTGAGCGAAGAAACTGACATAAACGTGTTGGCCGTCAGTCGCCGGCGTTGAGCTGGCATAACTGTTGAGTTTGTGCTTCTTTTCGAGCGGAGCTGTGACGACCACGCGTTCCCAAACGACCTTTCCGTCCGTGCGGTCGAGGCAAAGAAGCAGCCGTTCCTTCGTTTCCTCGCGGCAACTCGTGACGAAGACGCGGTCGTTGCTGACGACGGGCGATGAATGGCCGGTGCCAGGCAACGGCACCTTCCAGGACACGTTCTCGGTGGCACTCCAGCGGAGTGGAAGGTTGGTTTCTGTCGATGTACCGTCGCCGCGCGGTCCACGCCAACCGGGCCAATCGTCGGCGAGGGCGAAGGGACCGACGATTAGCAGGCAAAGCAACGCGCAACGCATGGCGAATCAGCCCTTCTTCGGTAGGTCGTAACAGGCCATTTCCTTGTGATTGCGGACGTACGCCCGGCCGCGGGCCAGGGCCAAATGGTTCCAGTTCTTGCTCCCCTCCAGCACCTGGAGCGACGCGACTTCCTTGAAATCCGCCGGCGACGCCTCGACGAGTGCCAGCTTACCTGTCTCCGAGCCGACGATGATCAGGTCGCCGCTCAAGAGCAGTTGGCCGTGGCCGTAGCGGCCGTCCTTCCACTTCCGCTTGCCGGTCGTCGCGTCAATGCACGCCAGTACTCCGTCGTCGATGCCGTAGATGAAGCCGCCCCGGAACACAGGACTCGTAAACTTGCACTTCATCGCCGAACTCGTCCACAGTTGCGTGGCCTCGATGACATCACCCGATTTCTTCAACTGGACCATGGCCGCGCCTTTGCCGTAGCCGGCCGAAATGAACACGCGGTCGCCGTCGAGGACGAGCGGCTGGCCGACATTGATGCCGGGGTCGCCGGTGTGTTCCCACGCGAAGTTCCACAGCTCCTTGCCGGTCGTCAAATCGAAGCCGGCGACGGCCGCGGCGTCGAACGTCAGCACCTGACGCACGCCGCAGAGCGTCGCGACCATCGGCGCGGCGTAGCCGGCCTTGCGCGAGCCGGCCTGCCAGACGGGCTTGCCGGTGTCGCGGTCGTAGGCGGCGACGGCCTTGCCGTCAAAGGCCTCCGCCTGCCGCCCACAGTTGACGACGACGAGCTGATCGACGACGAGCGGCGAGCCGGCCATGCCCCACTCGACGTTCAGGTTGCCAACCGCGAGTACCTCGACGCGCCACTTTGGCTTGCCGGTTACACCGTCGAGACGGACCAGGATGCCAGTTGCACCAAGGCTGTACACATCGCCTCCGGCGATTGTCGGTGTGGCCCGCGGTCCGTCGCCGCCAGTCGATTCGCGGAATTCAGCCGGGTATTGGTAATCCCAGCGCTCGTGACCCGTGTCGGCGTCGTAGCAGACAACGGCTTCGTTCGGGCCACGCTGCTCAAGGGTGACAGCCGCAGTGCCGACGACGACGAAGCCCGCGTACCCCTCGCCAGCCGGCTGCCGCCACCGCTGTCTTGGCGGGTTCGCGACCCAGTCGGTGGCCAGCGCGAGTCCGGCGACGACACCGTCACGCTTGATGTTGCGGAACTCCGGGTAGTCCTCGGCCGTCGGCTCGCCGATGGGTTGGCCCGTTGCCTTCTCGCGAGTCGCCCGGTCGGCGGCGACGGCTTCGGATGCGGTCTTCTGCCAGCGCCAGACGGGGCGCGGTACCATGTCGCCCTGCGACTCGAAGCCGCGCACCGTGCCGAAGTACAACGCGACGGCCGCGGCCAGGATGCCGAATCGCACCGACCCGCGCATTCCCGACAGACACAGAAGCCAGAAGGCCGTGAGCAGGACCGCCAGGGGATGATGAGGTAATAGCGCGCATGATCGCGGCGAACTGCTGACCGAACTGCTGGCTCTCCACGTACGGGGCTGCGACAAAGCAACAGCGGCAAGGAGCCAGACAGAAATCGGAATCCACCGGCGGCGGACGGCGCGGAACTCGGTCATTGCGGCCTCCATGACGGCGGGTTTAGCAGCGCTTGTAGAAGCGTCTTCGACGCACGCGCCCCAACGTAACCGGGGGGCACGTCGAGTGATTCGAGCGACCAGCGGCCGAATTGCGACGGGTCGTGATCGGTCGAAAGTAACCGTGCCGGCTCGCCAACGGAAACGCGGAACCCGTCGAGCGGCACCGTCGAGGCCGAGGCCGAGGGCTTGAGGTACGCTTCCTTGCGCGTCCAGACGCGGTAGAAGCCGAGGCGTTGGTCGTCCGGCGGCAGGGCGGCGAGGTCGGCGACCTCGGCAGGGGCGAAATAGCGGGCGGCGAGGTCACGCCACTCGATGTCGTCGCGGACGTGTTCGACATCGATGCCGACTTCGAGGCCGTCGCTAAGGATAACCGCGTAGAAGTCTCCGGAGTGTGACACGTTGAACCGCAAGTCGGTCGGCGGAAGACAGCTCGGCGGAACCAAGCGCGGCTTGCCGGTCGGTCCTACGGCGATAACGACATCGCTCGGATCAACGAGGAGTGCGTCGGCCAAAACGTCGCGAAGGAACAGTCGGCCGTGAACGTACCGCCGGCGGTCTTGATCGGCGATGAACCGGCCGCCCTCGACTGCTCGGAGAGATCGAGTCGCTGCCATTGAAACTCCGACACCGGCCGAGCTTTCCCAAAACCCGGCTACGAACTTGGACCTTGACGAAGATCTCCCAGAGGTATGCTTTTAGGTCCCGCATCACGTCGCTGCGCCGGCGAGAACGGGAAAAAGTGGCCACCCGGATAGGTTCGTGTGTGCAGATGACTTACGGCCGGCGTCTGCCATGCTTGAAGCTCAGCACGGTCAACCCTGAGGTCGTCGGTGCCGCCCAGGGCTAGCGTGAACACGTCCAGCGGCGGCTCCTCGACGTACTCGTACGTCTCGTGCGCCGCGAAATCCGCCCGCAGTAGCGGCAGGTACGCCTGCATCAGTTCGGCGTTGTCGGCCACGGCGTCCGGCGTGCCGCCGAACTGTTTGAGCGCCGCGACGAACTCCGCGTCCGGCAGCGCGTTCAGCGGCGGAAACCGCGGCAGCAGGTGCGCGCGGCCCGGCCGCTGACGATGAGCATCGTCGGCATCGGCGCGCCCGCGGCGGCGGAACTCGCGGGCCAACTCTGAAGGCCGTCAGCGCCCTCGAGACTGGTGGCCGAACAACGCGAACGGCTGCGGAATTGGCGTGATGGCGTCGGCGATGGCACGGACGAGGGCGGGTAAGCGGTCGAATGCCGGCTCGCGGAAGCGGCCCTCGCGGCCTGGCGGCTGCACCGGCAGAACCTCGACACCCGGTAGCGCGTCGATCCAGGAGCGGTAAGCCGACGCCCCGCCACCGGCGTACGGAAGGCAAACAAGCCGCAGCCGGGCAGCGACGTGCCCGCGCTTGTATGGCAGCCAAGGGTTCGGGTGCATGACGCCAGAATACCAAGGCGAGCCTACCCGCGTCAGCGGCAGGTCTTTCGCGCCGCACGAAGACGCCTACGCCGACGCGGGCTGGCTCCGCCAATACCATGTCGTCAACGGGAAACTGTTCGATGTTCGCAACCCTTACGGAGCCAGGCGTGCCGACCCCGACCGCCCGAGCCGAAGCCGTTGGCCTGCCAATGCAGACCCTCGTCTTGCTCAAGGCGGCCCGCCAACTGTACGCCGACCTCCCGGCCGATGCGCTGTTGCTCGTCACCGAGACATCGCTCGACTGGGACGAGGTGGCTGCACACCTCGCGGACTGTCGACTGTTCGTCGCCGCACAGGCTCCGGCACTCGTCGCCGAAGTCAAGGCTCACGATACGATCACGGCTTTGCCGCTTGAAGTCGATAAGCGACCGATTGAAGATCGCGTCGGAGCGGCCTTGCTGAAGGCCATCGCCGCTGGTGTGGTTCAACCGGGTGCGCATATTGTCTTGCTCTACAACGGCATCGCCAGTGAGCCGGGCCGACCGGAGCCAATCGACAGCCTGAGTGTCATTCACTTGGGCGAACACCTGGAACGATTGACGGCGAGCGATTTACGGCGGCTCGACACGCACGTGCCGCTGGAGACGCTTCGGGCCGTCGTGGATCTGGCGACGGAGATCGGCCGGGAAGGGCGCGAGAGCAAGCCGGTTGGTACGATGTTCGTGGTCGGCGACACGAAGCGGGTGCTATCGATGTCGCGACCGCTGAACTTCAACCCGTTTCGCGGTTACCCAGCCTCGGAGCGCGATATTCGCGATCGCAAGGTACGCGAGGCGATCAAAGACCTGGCCCAGCTCGAAGGTGCATTCCTGATCGGTCGTGATGGGATCGCTGTCGCTGCGTGCATGTATATCGATGTGGCAGCCGAGGGGATCACGCTGTCGAAAGGGCTGGGGACTCGGCACTGGGCTGCCGCCGCGGTGAGCCGCAAGACACAAGCGATCGCGGTCGCCGTGAGCCAATCGTCGGGGGCTGTCCGCATTTTCCAGGACGGAGAAGTCGTTCTGCACATTGAGCCGTTGGCACGGCCACACATTTGGCAGCCCTTCCGATTGGAAAATCAGGAAGAGGAAGACGGCAAGCCGCCGTTAGTGCGCTAATCCGGGGAGGACTCCAATGTCGTGGATGGGGAATCGCGTGTCGACCGCGGTTGTCGTCTCGCTCGCGGCAGCATTTGCATTAGTCGCCGCCGTATCGGCTCGGCCCGCGCCCTTAACACTACGGGTGGTGTCGTACAACCTGCATCACGGCGAGGGCGTGGATAAGAAGCTTGACCTGGAGCGCATCGCCAAGGCGATCGCGGAATTGAAGCCCGACCTGGTTGCCCTACAAGAAGTGGATGTGAAAACCCGCCGCACCGGACAGGTCGATCAGGTGGCGAGGTACGGCGAGCTGACGGGTCTGCACGCGACATTTGGCAAGTCGATGGACTACGACGGTGGCGGATATGGCAATGCGATCTTGTCGCGCTTCCCGATCCGCTTGTCGAAGACTCACCCACTACCGTCCGAGGCGGAGCATGAGCCGCGATCCGTCCTGGAGGTCCGCGTTCGGCCCAGTGACGATGGTCCCGAGATCGCGTTCCTATCCACGCATCTGAATCACAGGGATGGAGGCATTCGAACACGTCAGGCCCAAAAGATCGCGGACCTGTTTGGGAAAGAACAGGGGCCAGTCATCCTGGCTGGCGATTTGAACGCCACTCCCGAGAGCCTGCCGGTCAAGGCACTGGTCGGCTCTGGATGGACCGACGCCACGGCCGGTCGTGGCGTGCTCACAATTCCCGTCGAGAAGGCAACCCGACAGATCGACTTTGTGTTGATGCGGCCCGCCGGTCGATTTCACGTCGTGGAGGCGAGGTCCGTCCCCGAGCGTGTGGCGTCCGATCACCTACCGGTCCTGGCCATTCTCGAACTGAAATCGCAGTGACCTTGCTGCGTTCGGGCCACGCTCCTACAATTCTGGTTCCAAGGGGCGGTAGCTCAGTTGGTAGAGCGCAGCACTCGCATTGCTGAGGTCGAGAGTTCGAATCTCTTCCGCTCCACTCCCTACCCAACGACAATGTCCGCAGCGCTAGCAAGGGAAGCCCTCGCTGGTGCTGTGGGCTTGTTCCACATCACCGCACGTCCACAAGCGTCACATCTACCAGCGGGACCTTCGCCAACAGTCGATCAAGGGCCGAACGGCCGAACCAGCGTGCATACCACGGTCGTAGCGACCGACCCATCAGGACGTGCGTGATCTGGTACTCGCGGACGAAGTCGGCCACGGCGTCCACAAAACTCGCCCCGATGAACGGCATCGAGATGCCGCCGAGTTGTTGAGCCAACTCCAAGGCGTCCGTTACCTGCCGCTGCGTGGCCGCGTCGGTGTGTTCGACGCCTTCGCCCGGCGTACGGACATAGACGGCATACCAGGGTGCGTTGAATCGGTCGGCCAGGCGCGCCGTCTTGCGTAACAAACGATGGACGTTCGGTCCGCGGGAGCTGACGCAGGCCATGACCCGCTCGGAGCCGCCCTTGTTCTCCATGCCTTGACGCTGTCGCCGGCGGTCGAGTGCTTGCGCCACTTCTTCCAGGGCCAGTTCGCGGAGGCGCGTCAGGTTGCCCTCAGTGAAGAAGTGACCGAGCGCTCGCTCGATTCGCTCCGACGGATAAACCTTGCCGGTCTTGAGACGCTCTTGCAAGTCCTCTGCCGGCAGGTCCACGCTCACGATCTGATCGGCTTGACTTAATACATGGTCCGGAACCCGCTCCTTGACACGGACGCCGGTGAAACGCTCGACGATGTCGTAGAGGCTTTCGAGGTGCTGGATGTTCAGCGAAGTAATGACGTTGATGCCAGCGCGAAGCAACTCCTCAACGTCCTGGTATCGCTTCGGGTAGCGGCTACCGGGGGCGTTGGTGTGGGCCATTTCATCGACGATTGCGACCGTGGGATGCCGAGCCAGCACGGCGTCGAGGTCCATCTCCTCAAGCACGACGCCACGATACTCAACCCGCCGCCGTGGAATCTGCTCCAGGTCGCCGATTTGGGCTGCGGTTTCCGCTCGGCCGTGCGTCTCGACAACCCCGATGGCGACATCGACGCCCTGCCGCTTGAGCCGGTGGCCTTCTTGCAGCATCTCATAGGTCTTGCCGACGCCCGGGGCGAAGCCGAGGTAGACCTTGAGCCGGCCTCGTTGCTGCTGCCGAATTAGCGATAAGAACTGCTCGGGTTTCGGCCGTGCAACCGCGTCGCTCACGATCCACCTCCTGCGACCGGGAGCGCGATGTGAAACACGGTGCCCTTGCCCGGCGTGCTTTCGCAGGTGATCTCGCCACCGCATGCCTGAATGACCTCGCGGACGATGGCTAGACCGAGGCCGGTGCCGGGAGGGCGACTCGGGTCCGGGACGCGGAAGAACTTGTCGAAAACGTGCGGAACGGACTCGGCCGGGATGCCGACGCCGGTGTCGGCGATGGCCATCCGCACTCGATCGCCATCGGCCGCGGCCGAGAGAGTCACCCGGCCGCCCGGCTCCGTGTAGGTCAGGGCGTTGTCGATCAGGTTGTCGAGCGCGTGACCGAAACGTGCTGCATCGACGGGCACCGGCGGTACCGTCTCGGCAATCTCGACGACGATTTGGATGTGCCGATCCTCGGCCCGCGCAGCCGCGGCGTCGGCGGCCGCTTGCAGCAGTACACCAGGATCGACCGGCTTAGCTTCGAACGGCGTCCGGCCATGCTCGAGTTGGGCGAGCGCGAGCAAGTGTTCGATCATCGCTAGTAGCCGCTCGGTGTTCTCGCGAGCGTCGAGCAGCAGTTCGGTCTGCTTCGGCTCCAACGGGCCGATGGTCTCCTCAAGCAAGACGTGGATGGCAAGACGGACGCTCGTCAGAGGTGTCTTTAGTTCGTGGCTAACGGTCGCGACCAGGTCGCTCTTGAGACGGTCCAGAAGGCGGAAGCGAGTCACGTCAGTCAGGACCACCGCCGCGCCGAGCGTGTCACCATCCGGCGATCGGATCGGCCGGACTTGCGGTAAGAAGAAGTGGTCCTCGCCGTCGAGGCGGAATGGCACGGCCTGGTCGAACCGTTCTGTCAGCGCCGGCTGCTGCCGTCGAAGCGATGCTTCCAGCGAGTCACGAAGGGATTCCGGCGGCTGCCAGGATGTGCTGGACTTATCGCTGCGGGGTGCGACGCCGAGCACGCGAATGGCCACGCTGTTGGCGAGTTCGACCCGACCCTCGGGATCGACCACAGCGACTGCGTCCGGGAACGAATCAATCGTCGCTTGGGCGGTTTGACGCGCACGGAGGAGCCGGTCAGTGTTGGTCTGTCGGTACTCGCGCAACCGGGTGGTCATGGCGTTGAACGCAGTTGCAAGTTGGCCTACCTCGTCGGTGCCGGTGACTGGGACGGTGCGCGAGAGTTGGCCACTGCCAATGGCACGGGCTGCGTTGGCGACGGCCTCGATCGGTCCAACCACGACATGCTGGAGCCGCCACGCAGTTGCGACGCCGAGTAGTATTGCGACGCCAACGCCGATGCCGAAGACGGCCAGAGCGCTGCGCGCCGTGCGGCGCGCCTCGTGGCTTGCCTGCTGCATATTGTTTTCGTTGAGCCGGTGGATGTCGGTGGCGACACCCTTGATGGCGCGGAAGTTCGCGAGCAGTCCAGTAGCGGAAAAGTAATCTTCCGTTCGTGCCTTGTCACCGGTAGGTCGGGCGAAAAACCGAGTGCCCTGCTCATCGTAGCGGCGGGTTAGTTCGTTCAGGTGATCGACTAACTCCTGTTCGACCGGCAAAATCGTGACGTTCTTCTGTTCGAACTCGAATGCCTCGCGGTAGACGGCCCAGTTGTCGTGGAAGGCCGTCGCTGCGTCGTGCTCGCGTCCGGCCAGGGCGAATTGAAACGATGAGTCGATCCGTTCCAACGCCTCGTTGAGTTTCGTCATCGCCCGTACGCTGTCGTAATTCTCGCGGAGGATGGCGTCGATCCGATAGCTGACGCGGGTAAGCAGGACGAGCCCGGCCGCGCCGAGCCCGGCAAGCAAGGCGAGCGCTGGGGCGACGGTCAATAGAATGCGGCGACGCAGGTTCACACGTTCTTCCTTCGCGTCTCGTCGCTTCGCAGAAGCGCCCACGCTTCGTCGAAGCGACGACAACCTAGCCTAAAGCCCGTACCGCCTCCGCTTGCGGTACAGCGTACTCGGGTCGATCCCGAGCACTTTCGCGGCATCATCCAAGGATGGCGACGATGCTAACACACGACGAACATGTTCGGCCTCCAGCACGTCGAGTGTTATCGCG
Organism: Gemmataceae bacterium; assembly: GCA_046350275.1. Taxonomy (GTDB): domain Bacteria; phylum Planctomycetota; class Planctomycetia; order Gemmatales; family Gemmataceae; genus JAXMAS01. The sequence continues at coordinate 228,971 of JAXMAS010000010.1, read as the reverse complement.
CTACCGACCTCGACTCGCGCGGCCGGCGTCGGTCCGCCAACCTGTGACGGCAGGTCGGCCAGGTCCACCTCCGCACCCGCCGCGAGGATGACGCCGCGCTCGACGGCGTTGCGTAGCTCGCGGAGGTTGCCCGGCCACGAATGCCGGGCCATTGCCGCGGTCGCCTCCGCCGTGAAGTCGGTGACCACCTTGCCCGTCTGCCGAGCGAAGAACCGCAACAGTCGCCCGGCCAAGCCGACCAAGTCAGCCCGCCGCTCGCGCAAGGGCGGCAGTGTCACCTCGATCACGTTCAGCCGATACAGCAGGTCCTCGCGGAACCGGCCTGTGGCTACCTCGGCTTCCAGATTGCGGTTGGTCGCTGCGACGATCCGCACGTCACCGGCTCGCGTCCTCGCTTCGCCGACTCGCTCGTACACCTTCTCTTGCAAGAACCGCAGCAGCTTCGGCTGGAGCGCCGGTGGCAGGTCGCCGACCTCATCCAAGAACAAGGTCCCACCCTCGGCCGCGGCGACCTTGCCTTCCGTTGCTTCGACTGCTCCTGTGAACGCCCCACGGGCGTGACCGAACAATTCACTTTCCAGCAACTCGCCTGAGAGGCTCGGGCAGTGGACTGTGACGAACGGCCCGCCGGCCCGTTTGCTCCGTGCGTGGATCGCCCGCGCGAGAACGCCCTTGCCCGTGCCACTCTCGCCCCGGATGAGGACGGTGGCTTCGGTCAGGGCGACACGAAATGCCACGTCGGCGCGCTCGCGACGCACCTCGCTCTGCAAGTCGGCCTCGGGCACGACCTCGCGAACCTGCTCCTGGAGCGCACTTCAACCCGTTGCCGTAAACCGTGGACCAGCCCCCAGCGGTCCAGGACGACCCGAAGTTGGTCCGGAGTGAACGGCTTTGGCAGGCCGATCCCGAACGGCAGCACGACGCATCGCCTCCACGGCCGTGTCGATGCTACACGCCCATGCCGTCATCACAACGACACCAAGCGAGGCGTCCGCCGCCAAGCAGATTCGGCAGCACGTCTAAACCCGAGTCGCGAAAGCCGAGCCAGCCAGGTCGAGGAACGCCAGGTCAAACCGCTCGGAAGAGAGCAAACGCAGCGCACCGCCGTCGGCCGCGTCGCTAACGCTGTAGCCCATGCTTTCGAGCCTTTGTTTTCAGCGTGCGCGCAGTATTCTCGTCGTCGATCAGCAACAGGTTCATCCGGGAGCGGCCTGGCGTATGTCGTGCATCCTGCACGACGGCCGTGCGGTTTGCGGCCCCACGCAAACGTGCCTCAGATTCGCATGCGGGCACCAACTATAACGCCTCATACGTTTGTGGCTTTGCACCAGCCATGGCATCGCGGCTTCTTTTGATCGCGTCGCCCGCGAGGACTTGTCCCATGGACCTCACCGTCTGGCTGCCGTTAACAGTCGCCCTCGGGCTAGCCGCGCTTGCTCTGATGTTCGCGTTCGTCGCCGCCTGCGATCGCGTCTGAGGGTCGTGCCGTGATCTGGCTAACCGTCGTCATCACCGTGTTCTTGTTCGGCTACTTGCTCACGGCGCTCTTGCGCCAGGAGTGGTTCTGATATGTGGACGTTACCGCTCCTGATCGTCGGCATCGCCGTCGCGCTTTCGATACCGCTCGGTGGCTACCTGACCCGTGTCCTCGACCGGCCGTCGGCGTCTGGCCCCATTGAGCGCCTCGTCGATACTGGGCCGCAGGACTGGAAGCAGTACTGCTACGCCCTCCTGATCTTCAATACGGCTGCGTTCGTCGTCGGCTTCGGCGTGCTAACCATGCAACCGTACGACCCAGCCTTCCTGAATCCGGACAGCAAGGGCATGCTCGCGCCAACGACGATCTTCAACACGGCTTGCTCGTTCATCAGCAACACGAACCTGCAGCACTACTCCGGCGAGGTCCACATCTCCTACGGGACAGTCCTGTTCTTCACCTGCTGGAAGAACTTCATCACCCCAGCGATCGGCGTGGCCGCTCTGCTGGCGATGGTCCGTGCTTTGCGCGGCGATGCACATCTTGGTAACTTCTACCTCGACTTGTGGCGCAGCGTACTCCGTGTCTTTCTGCCATTGAGTCTCGTCCTGGGGCTTCTGCTGATTGCCGGCGGCGTGCCGATGACGCTTGACGGGGCCGCGAAAGTGACGACTCTGGAGGGTGCCGAGCAGACAATCGCCCGCGGGCCGGTCGCGGCCATAGTCGCCATCAAGCAGCTTGGCACCAACGGCGGTGGGTTCTTTGGTCCGAACTCGGCACATCCACTCGAGAACCCAAGCGCCTGGACCAACGTCCTCGAGTGCGTCGCCATTGTGCTGGTGCCGATGGCCACAATCGTCATGCTCGGCCAAATGCTCCGCGCCCGGCGTCACGCGGCCATGCTCTACGGCGTCTGCCTTGCATTCCTCGGCGTTTTCATCGCCTGGGGCGTCGTCACCGACACGCTCGCACCGAACCCGGCGTTTGCCGGATTGCCGGTCGATCAAAGCGTCTGGGGCAACCTCGAAGGCAAGGAACTGCGCTTCGGCCCCTCGGCGGGGGTGACCTGGGCAGCGCTCACGACCTGCACGTCGAACGGCTCGGTCAATTGCATGCACGACAGCCTCAACCCGCTCGCCGGGCTGACGCCGCTGTCCGGCATGTGGCTCAACTGCATCTTCGGCGGTGTGGGCGTCGGGCCGATCAACCTGCTGGTCTACCTGATTGTGGCCGTGTTCCTCTCGGGGCTAATGGTCGGTCGCACGCCCGAGTACCTCGGAAAAAAGGTCGAGGCCCGCGAGATGAAGCTGGCGATGTTGGCGCTGCTCATCCACCCGCTGATGATCCTTGCGCCGACGGGTCTGTTTGCAGCGACCGAGTGGGGGCAGGGGGCGACGAATAACCCCGGCGCACACGGCCTATCGGAGATTCTCTACGAGTTCACGTCGGCGTCCGCGAACAACGGATCCGGCTTCGAGGGGTTGGGTGACACGTTCGGCTTCAACGACCCGAAGGCGAACCCTTCGCCACCGGCACCGTTTGCGCCCCATTGGGACATCGCGACCGGCCTCATCATGTTGGTCTGTCGCTTCGTACCGATCATCGCCCCGATCGCGCTTGCGGCAAGCCTGGCGAGGAAGAAGCCGACGCCATTCACGGCCGGTACGCTCCGCACCGACACGCTAACCTTTGCAGCGGTTCTGCTTGGGACCATCGTTCTGGTGGGGGCGCTGTTGTTTCTACCGGTCGCCGCGCTGGGGCCGATCGCCGAACACCTGTCAATGTGCGGCTGAGGTCGAATCGGGAATATCGGGTGGGCCTCGAAGCCTCGATCCACTCTACGGGAACCCGTCGATGTCAACGGATGCCAAGCTCGCTCGCCGTCAGAGCCGTACGCAGGGGCTATTCGCCCCCGACCTGCTCGCAGCCGCGCTGCGCCGATCGGTGGCGATGCTCCGGCCCGACATTCAGTGGAAAAACCCTGTCATGTTCGTGGTCGAGGTCGGCACGGCGTTGACGCTCTGCTACACGGTCGCCACGCTCTGCGGCTACGGCAGTCAGACATCGCTCGGCTACCTGGTTGCGCTCGACCTGTGGCTGTTGCTCACCGTGCTCTTCGCGAACTTCGCTGAGGCGCTGGCCGAGGCACGCGGTAAGGCACAGGCCGACACACTTCGCAAGACTCGGCAGGCGACGCCGGCCTTTCGCCGCAGCGCTGACGGAAGTGTCGAAGAGACGACCTCGACCGAATTGAGAGAGGGCGATGTCGTCGTCATCGAAGCGGGACAGATGATCCCCGGCGATGGCGAGATCATCGAAGGCGTCGCATCGGTGGACGAGTCGGCCATTACCGGCGAGAGCGCTCCGGTCGTTCGAGAGGCCGGCAGTGACCGCTCCGGCGTCACCGGCGGCACCCGCGTATTGAGTGACCGCATCGTGGTCTGCATCACGGCCGGGGCCGGCAAGTCATTCCTCGATCGCATGATCGCGCTCGTCGAAGGGGCGGCCCGGCAGCGGACGCCCAATGAGATCGCCCTGTCGCTGGTGCTGTCAGCGTTCACGCTCATCTTCCTGATCGTCACTGCGACGCTGTGGCCGCTCGCACGATACACGGAGCAGTACGTCAACAAGGTCAGCCTCGGGACGGACGTGCCGACGCTTGTTGCCCTCCTCGTTTGCCTGATCCCGACGACCATCGGCGCGCTGCTCGCGGCGATTGGCATCGCTGGCATGGACCGTGCGCTGCGTGCAAACATCATTGCCAAGAGCGGCAAGGCAGTCGAGGTGGCCGGCGACGTGGACACGCTCTTGCTCGACAAGACCGGGACCATCACCGTCGGCAACCGCAAAGCGACGCGGTTCATGCCACTCGGTGAATACGCTGCCGCGGAGGTAGGCCGGCTGGCGGCGTTAGCGTCGGCGGCCGACGAGACGCCCGAGGGAAGGAGTATCGTGGACCTCTACCGCCGCACGCCCGGCGGGGGCCTGGTCGAGCCGCCCCTTGGTTCCCGGTTCGTGCCGTTCACGGCCCAGACGCGCATGAGCGGCATCGATTTGCCTGGTGGCAGCAGTGTCCGCAAAGGTGCGACCGACGCAGTGCAAAAGCACATCCGTGCGGCCGGCGGTGTACTACCGGTCGGTGTCGAGGAGCGGACGAATAAAGTCGCCTCGCAGGGTGCGACGCCGCTTCTCGTCTGCGAAGGCGATCGCATCGCTGGGCTCGTCGTTCTCGAAGATATCCTGAAGCCAGGCATCGCTGAGCGGTTCGACCGCTTGCGGCGGATGGGTCTGCGCACCGTCATGGTGACGGGCGACAATCCACTCACGGCCAAGAGCATCGCGGCCCAGGCTGGCGTGGATGATTACATTGCAGAAGCGACGCCGGAGGCGAAGCTGGCGTACATCCGCAAGGAGCAGCACGGCGGCAAGCTCGTCGCCATGATGGGTGACGGCACCAACGACGCTCCGGCACTCGCGCAAGCCGACGTCGGCGTGGCCATGAACAGCGGTACCCAGGCGGCGAAGGAAGCTGGCAACATGGTCGATCTCGACAGCGATCCGACCAAGCTGATCGAGGTGGTCGAGGTCGGCAAGCAACTGCTGATGACCCGCGGCGCACTGACGACGTTCAGCGTTGCGAACGACCTGGCGAAGTACTTCGCGATCGTCCCGGCTCTGTTCGCCGAGACGCTGCCGTGGCTCAAGGCACTCGATGTGATGCGGCTCCACTCGGCCCAGTCAGCGATCCTGTCGGCGGTGATCTTCAACGCGCTCATCATCCCATGCCTGATCCCGATTGCGCTCAAGGGGGTCTTGTACCGCCCGGTCGGGGCCGACGCGCTGCTGCGGCGCAACCTGTTGATCTGGGGCTTGGGCGGTGTCGTGGTGCCGTTCGTGGGCATCAAGCTGATCGACTTGGCGCTGGCTGCGCTGCATCTGGTGTGAGGACTGTCATGAAACACCTTCGCGCGAACGTGCTGCTATTGGGGCTGACGCTTGTGATCTGCTCCGTGCTCTACCCCGCGGTGTTGCTGGGCATCGCCCAAGGCGTCTTCCCCGACACGGCATCGGGCAGCCTCATCGCTGGGCCGGGCGGTAGTTTCGTTGGCTCCCGGCTGATCGCCCAGGAGTTCAAGGGTGACGGCTGGTTTCAACCACGACCGTCGGCGGCTGACTACAACGCCGCAGCGGCCGGCGCGTCGAATCTCGGCGCAAGTAACCCAAAGCTGCGTGAGCGAGTTGTCAAGCAACTCGGCTCTCGCAACGACCCCATACCGGCCGATGCGGTGACGACCTCCGGCGGTGGTCTCGACCCGCACATCACACTGCGCAACGCGCGCGACCAACTGCCACGCGTGGCCGCGGTGCGGGCGGCGGGCCTCGGCAAAGGCGAGTCGGAGGTCCGCATGGCGATCGATGCGATGCTGTCCGCGGCCGCGTTCACGCCGCTCGGCGGACTGGCCGGAGGCGAACTGCTCGTCAACGTGTTGGAGGTCAACCTCGCGGTGAGCGAGCAGTTCCCAGCGTCAACGACCAAGTAAACCAGGCGGCCCGCAAGGGTGGCCGGGGCGGGGGTGCGGGCGTGACAGCCGGCCCCCGCTCTTTGCGCGCGGTCGTGGCCGCGGCGTAATCACACAAACATCCCTTGACGAATATGACTCTGTATTGCAAAGCTACCATCATCTCGCGGTTGTCTCTCCGAGGACGCGACCCATGCTCAACGCCGTTCGGACCCACCGTTGGCTGATCCCGATCGCCTATCCCCTTTTCGGCCTCGCCTTCGGCTTGGCCGACCCGTGGCTCGGGCGTATCGCCATGAGCATTGGCACCAAGCCCGGCGTGGCGACAGCCGTTGTCGTGAACGGCCTGTTGCCAATGGTTGCATTGACGCTCGGATTTGGCTCGGCCCGCGTGTCGACGGCGTGCTTGGGCGCGATCGCGATGACTCTCGGCCTCATTGCGGGGTTGGCTGCGTGCTACGCGCCCATCGACAACCCGACGCCACGTGTCGTGCTGGCCTCCGTACCGCCGTTGCTGGTGATTGCAGCTCTCGGCTATGCGATCCTCGGTTCGGTGGCCGCAGGAATCAGTCAAACGCGTTCGGTGGCCCGCGTCACTCCGCACTGACCTTCACGGTCACTTGGAACCCGAAGTCCTTCTTCGCCGCTCCGTGGAACGGCTCGAAGGCGCTGATCCAGAGCGGATCGAGGGCCGGATCGGGGGCGAACTCGGCCGACGCGGCTTTGCATGGCAGGAGCTTCTGCGGGTGCGCAGCCTGGACACCGAAGACCTGCTTTAACGTGTACTTGCCTGGTATCAGCGCTGCGCTGACCGGCCCCTGCTTGTCGTTGACCGATAGGTTGTCGCCACACGCCACCGAGCGACCCTGCAAGTCGACTTCGACAAGTGCCGGGCCGCCGCCGCAAGGTACGACAACGGCGTGCGCTGGACAGGTGATGCTGGCCGAGCCACCGCCTTTGGCGTGACTACGCAATAGGCCGATCACCCGGGCCTCGATGCTGACCTTCGGGTTCTTCACCTTCTCCTTCGTGAACGCGACCTCGAACTCTTGCGACAGATCGAACGCGAGGGCGGCCACCGAGTCCTTGCATGGGTGCCCACCAGCCACGGCGACGCCAGTCATCGTGACGAGCAGGACATCCGGCGTTGGCTGCTGAACGTCGATGTTCCCCGCCCCAGTGTGCGTGAAGCCGACCCGCGTCGGTGCGGCCTGTGCCTGCCGGGAGCACAAGGCAATGGTCGCAACGGGACCGGTTGGCGCAGGCGCGGCCGACGGCTCGTCCGCGGCGGGCAGCGCGGCCGTGAGGCCGAGTAGGCTGAGGCCGGCGAGGAATCGGGACATGGCATCGTCTCCTTCCCTGGATCAGTAGCGGATCACAGCGTCGAATGCCGCAGTGAAGACGCCGTGATGGTTCTCGAATGGGCGCGACTCGCCGTTGTAGTCGTAGCGCAACTCCGGCCTTAGAAGGACCGACTTCAACGGCTTGTACGTCACGCCTGCCGTAAGGGCGGTGTACAGGCCGGGAAAGCCGGTGCGTTGGCCCTGCACGTCGTCAAAGAACTCGAGCCGTCCGGTTGCGTTCAGGTGTGGTGCGAGTTGGCAACTCAGGTACTGGACAACGCCATACTCGGTGATCGTGTTGAGGCCGGGAACGCCGGTTTGGAATGCAAATAGCGCTTCGAGCGAGTAGTTGAGCCGGTCGCTGAACTTGTGCGTGTAGACCAGATCGAAGACGTCGAGGTTATTGAAGTTCTCGGCTGTGTCGAACCGGCCGGGGCCGACGATGGCGAACGCCGCCACGCTGTTTCGGCCGTTCGGGGGCGCCCATTTGACGCCGCCGGTGATTGTCGGTGCTGCGGCCGGGTCGAGAAACACGTCGCTACCGGTTGTCAGCCCCGCTTGCACCGTCCAGGCGTCGGTGAGCTTGAGCGCAGCAACAGTGCCGGTCTGCGTAAACGGGTTGTAGATAAACGTGTAGCTGTGGGACACCAGAGCGTTCTGCGTCGTGTCGATGCTCTCGATGCCAAACAAGCAGAACCAACGGCCGATCTTCACATCCAAGCCTTTGCCGACAGTCGGCAAGTATGCTTCCCCGTAGATTTGCACCGGATCGATACCATAGGACGCCGGCTCTCCCTGGTTCGCGGTCAGTTGTCCATCGAATAGCCCGCGGGCGACCGAGAAGCGGTAGTCGATGCCGGCAAAGGTGTCCACGCGGAAGCCAAACGTTGGCTCGGTTGTTCCGCTCGTCACGATGGATCGCTCGAAGCGTAGCCACGCCTGTTGGACGTTTAGCTCGTTGGCCCGATAGTTGAAGCCCATCGGCAACTGATCGTGGGCGTCGGTGCTGGCCGTGAATCCAGCCTCGATCCAACCAGAAATGGACAGCCGGTTGCCATCGAGCAGCCAGCCGGGATAGGTGCCCTGGAGTTCGCGCATGAGTGGCCAGCGGTCGGGCGGTGGGACGGTTCCGTCCGTTTGCCCGCAGGCCAGCGCGCCGGCAAGTAGCAGCAGCGTCCCCATCGCGACCCCATAGCGGCCGGTTGCCGCGAACGTCTCGCGGCGGCTCGCTCGGGCTGTGACAGTGGCGACGGCGTCGCCGAACCCGGCGGACTGGTTGTGACGTTTCTATCGGCATGTGCCGAACCGGCGGTGCAACCTGATGTCCGACTATGGGACAATCCAGCGATAAACTGCGTAAAGACAGAGGGCGACGCCGAGGACGAGCCACCAGGGCTTACGGCCTGGAGGTCGGTCCTCGGCCGAGATGTAGTTCTCGCAGTACGGGCAGCGCTCGGCGTCCTCATGGATCTCGCGCTGGCAGTAGGGGCACGGGACCGTGTCGGACTCGTCGTAGTCGTCGTCCACGGCGGTCCTCACTTCGCGAGCATTGGCTGCCATCGTTGGTACGTCATTGTTCGCCACAGCCATTCGGCCGGGCCGAACCGGAAGTAACGTAGCCACACGGGGCTATACGCCAATTGCAGCGCCCAAACGGCGACGACAAACAGAGAGAGCCACACACGGTCGAGCCGGCCGAACATGCCAAGGCCGTCGAAGAACAGCAGCATGATGAGCGATTGCACGAGGTAGTTCGTGAACGCCATCCTCCCGACGGCCGCGAGGCGGTTCAGGACGCCTGGCATCTTCCCGGCCTTCCAAAGCCCTAGTAGCACGCCCGCATGGCCAAACGCGACTAGGATGCTTCCGAACTCGTTCCACACCAAGTCGCCCCCGAACATGTACACAGGGTCGAAGTCGTGGCGCATCTGCTCGTACATCCCGTATGCGACCAGCGGTAGCCCGAGCAGGTAGCCGAACATCGCCATGTTGCGGTAGAAGGCCAGTGACCGCTCGCCTGTCCAAACACCCAGCTTCATCAGGCCCATACCGATCAACATTCGCCCGCCGCAACTCCAAAGCAGCATCGTTGCGAAGATGACGGTCTGCATACCAAGCGACTCTTTGATCCGGTGGCGGGTCGTCGCCAAGTACCCACCGTGGCGGTGGAGATCGATTTCCTCGTCAATCTTCGCCTGCGACGGCTGAGCGTCGTCGCGTGCCTCTTGCCACGCCTTGGCCAACTGAATGTCAAGGGGCGTGGGCGTCGTGCCGGCAACCCGTGCGGCTTCGATGCGGGCCTCGGCCGAACGAGCATAGCGGAAGAAACCACCATACGCCGCCATCATCACCACGCCTGGTAAGAGCATCACCACGCCAAGCGTCAGCAGCGTTCGCGGATGGAGATTCCGGAACCAGTACACGGCGAGCGAGCAGAGCGCGTAGGTGTAGAGAATGTCGCCGTAGAACAGGAAGTAGGCGTGCAACAGGCCGAAGACCAATAGCGCGACAGTACGGCGGAGGAATATCGGCGTCGACGATCCACCGCGAACGGTGGCCCGATCGCTGAACAAGATGAGGCCTGCCCCAAACAACATTGAGAAGATGGACATCATCTTCTCGTTGAAAACGAGGTAACCCACGAGCCAGGCCACGAAGTTCCAACCGGTGAAGCCGCCGGCGACGGTCGGATTGAAGTACGCGGCTTCCGGCATCCCGGCGATGACGTTCATCGTCAGGATGCCAAGCAGTGCGAAGCCACGCAAGGCATCGAGTGCCCCAAACCGCTCCGTTGGCGCGACCGGAGCCTCGTCTCCCTGCTTCTGGCTTGGCGGGAGAGCTACTGGGGGTGAGGGCAATGAAGCGGCAAGAATCGGCTCGTTGGTCATTGCCGCTGTGTCCCGTCACGCCTGGCCTCTTCTGCCGCAAAGCGGAGAGAGGGAAGATGGTCACTTCGCCAGATCGACGCAGACCAGTTCCTTGTCGTTTCGAACGTACATTCGCTTGTTTGCGAACGCCGGCATGCACCACACCACGGGCCGGCCGAAGGCATTGTTGGTCGGTTCGAGAACCGGCGGCGACCGCTCGATCTCCTCGTACTTCTCCGGCGAAAGCTTGGCGATGATTAGCTCGCCACTATCGTTGAAGAGCCAGTACCGCCCGTTTTGCTTGACCAGGAATGCCGTGCCCGACATCTGGGCCTTGGCAGCGACCGGCTTGGGCGTCGTCCACAGCCGTTTCCCGCTCGGGATCTCGACGGCAAACAACTCGCCGTTCTGATCGAAGCCATAAATCGTGTTGCCTTCCACAATCGGCTGGACGTTGACTGGGGCAACGCCATGCTTCGCCTTGTCACGCCAGACGACTTCCGCAGCCGGTTTGTCTTTCGCTAGTTTGAGCAGCAGGTTCTTGTTCGAGAATCCGCCGACATACAGGTATTCTCCGAGGACGACCGGCGACATGATCACGGAGCCGTTGCTCGCCTCGTAGTCGGTAGACCAGTACTCCTTGCCCGTCTCCGGGTCTACGGACGCTACTCCGTCCGGTTTGACTAGGATCAGTTGCCGTTTGCCACCCGCCATGATGATCGTGGGCGGGCAGTAACCCTGCTCCTTGGCTGACTGCGCCTTCCAGATCTCGGCTCCGGTGTCCTTGTCAAACGCGACGGCCTGCGATCCGTCGCCACCGACGACGCAGAGGAGCTTCTTGCCATCGATAAGCGGATGACTCGCGTAGCCCCACAAAGCCGTCTTGGCGCCATAGTCCTTGGCGAAGTCCTTTGACCAGACGATCTGACCGCGGTCGGCCGTGAAGCAGAACAAGTGGCCCTCGGCCCCAAGCGTGTAGACTTTGCCATCGTGGATGACCGGCGTACAACGCGGTCCTGCAGGGTACGACATCGTGTACTTGACCGGATACTCGTGCCGCCAGATGACCTCGCCATCGGCGGCATTCAGGCACAGGACGCGCTCAGTGCCGGTGAACGTCTTCCGCTGGAAGTTGTCGACCTTGACATTGTCGGCCGAGACGTAATCGGTGACGACGACACGGCCGCCGGCGACGGCCGGCCCAGCGTACCCGCCGGCCACGTCGGCTCGCCAAAGGCGCTTCGGCCCGCCCGACGGGAACTTGTCGACGATGCCGTCTTCGCGCCAGACGTTGTCGCGCTTCGGCCCCATCCACTGTGGCCATTCATCGGCGCGGAGATTAGCGGTGGTCACGATCAGGGCAACGAGTAAAGCGAGGCGCATCGCGGGTCCTTTCCCAAAAAGGAGTGCGAAAGGCTGCTGTTCTAGGTGTCCGCGGACGGTTTGTCCGCGGGCCGTAGAATGCCCCGATGTCCACTCGTACCAATGCTGAAGACCTTCCCCTCACAGACCTGCAAGAGCAGGCTGATGAATTGCGAGCCCGTATCAACCGCTTCCGCGCCGCCCTCGGCCGGTTCTTCGTTGCCAAGCAGGACATTATCGACCTCATGGTCGTCGCTGCGGTTGCGCAGGAACCGCTCCTCATCGTCGGCCCTCCGGGGACGGCCAAGAGCGACCTGGTCCTCAAATTCAAGGATGCCCTCGGCCTCGCGGATGAGGATTATTTCGAGTACATGCTAACGCGGTTCACCGAGCCAAGCGAGATCGTCGGCCCCATCGACATCAACCTGCTGCGCGAGGGCCGCTACGTCCGCCGGGAACAGGGCAAGTTGCCGACCGCCCGGCTCGCGTTCCTCGACGAGATCTTCAAGTCGAACTCGGCCATCCTCAACATCCTGCTGACGATCATCAACGAGCGGAAGTTCTACCAGGACGGTGTGCCGCAGCCAGTCCGGCTCCGCATCCTGTTCGCCGCCACCAACGAGGTGCCGGAGCAATCCGAGTTGGCCGCGCTTAAGGACCGCTTCGTCCTGAAGATCGAGAGCCGCAGCGTCCAGGACGACCAGTTCGCCGGCCTGATCGACATGGGCCTGCAAAACGAGTCGTACCGCAGCCTGAACCAGAAGCCGTGGGCCGAGGGGCTGTGCTCGCTCGACGACATGTTGAAGGCGGCCCGCTACCTGACTTACCTGTTCGCGAAACAACAAACCGACGGCCGTGGGGAGCTGGTCAACGACCGAGCACTTTTCTTCCCGCCGGAGGTGTTCCGCGAGTTCCAACGGCTGGTGAAGACGCTCGTGCGGGAGGACCGTGTGTTCGTCAGCGACCGCAAGCTGGTGAAGCTGTACAAGCTGTTCCGGGTGCGGGCGTGGCTGTTCTCCGGCGGCACCGTGAGCCGCGACGACCTGCGGCTGCTCGCGTACCTCGGCGAAACACACCAGGAGATCGAGTTACTCCGCGACAAGGTGCCGCAACTGCTCGGGGAGTAACTTCCGCCGTGCGGGCAGACGCGGTAAAATCGCAGCGACGCGAATCGACGAGGGCCGACAATGTACCCCGAGCCGCAGCCGATCAAGCTCACGCGCGAGGAAGTCGAAGCGTTGATGGGACCGATTGACGAAGAGGCGGTCATCGCCGAGTTGCAGGAAATCGAGCGGACGGGCGGGCACGAGTTGAAGGATTTCCTGCCCGAACTCGAAAAGCTGGCCGCCGGCCATGACTGACGCGGCCGAATCGGCGACCCTCCTCATCCCGATGGACGGGTGGTGCCGCCGGGTGGGCGTGTACCTGCTGGTGGGAGACCCGGCGTGCGTCGCCATCGCGGCCGGCACGCAAGCGGTCGATCCGCAGCACCCAGATGCCACCGTCGGTGTGGCCGTCTTCCTGTTGCCCATCGTCGGCCTGTCCGTGCTGGTGTTTCGGCAGGCGATCCGCATCGACGCCGAGGGCGTTTGGCGGCGGCGGTTCGTCGCGTGGGACGTGTGGCCGTGGGAGGCGTTCGCGGCCGGGGCGATCCGACAAGGCACGGGCCGGGACAGCTACGTCTACCCGGCGAAGTCTTGGTGGTACCGCTACCTGCACCTGGAGTTCCTGGCCCCGGCGGATCGGGAGGCGGTCGCCCGCCGTATTCGCGACGTGTGGCGGCCGCCGCCCCTCGACCTGCCGGACGAGATCACCGCCCGCTTCGGCTTGTTTCGCCGGTTGACACTCTCGTCGGAGGGCGTGCGACTCGCCCGCGGCCGCCGGGTCGAAGGCCGCTACGACTGGGCCGATGTCGCGCGGGTAAGCGTCCAACGGCTCGACCACACTCGGCGCGATTGCCGCGAACTCACCCTGACGATGGCAGGGCGTGACCAGCCCGTTCGCCTTGTCACCCTACGCCGCGACCGCAACTGGAACGGGGCGGACGCCGATGTCGTCGTGGCCTTGCTCCAGAAGTACGTGCCCGCCGACCGGTTCGAGCTCACGGCCCTCTACGGCCCGCCCCTGTCAGTCGCCGAGGTTGATCGCCGTGAGGCGCTCGTGGACCGGCAACGAGAGGAATTTCGGCGATACGACCGGGTTGTGACGCCGATGTTTGTCGTAGTCGTCGTCAGCCTGCTGGTCGGCATCCCGCTCATCGCCTCTCGTAACCCGCTCGCTTGGGACGGCTTCGAGTGGCTTGGCTACGGCACTCTGGTGCTACTCATCGCCGCGATAGCCTGGGCCGCGGCTGTTGCCACTGCGGCTAGGCGGAAGGTATGCGCCGACGAAGATCGGGAGTTCCGCCGCTACCGCAACGAGTTGCGCGAATCGACCGCGGACTCGGGCCGCTGACCTCGTGCCGCCTCAAGCGGGCCGGCGCGTTCTACCTGGAGACGACCGATGACGCCAGGAAGCCACCTCTCGCAACTCATCACCGGCTACTGCCCCGCGCAAGCGGTGTACGTCGCGGCCAAGTTAAACCTGGCCGACCTCCTGGCCGACGGCCCACGTGGTGTGGCCGACCTTGCGGCCGTGACAGGCACACACGAGCACTCGCTATACCGCCTGATGCGAATGCTGGCTGGCCACGGCATCTTCGCCGAGCAGGCCGACGGCCGGTTCGCGCTGACGCCGGAGGCTGAGTTCTTGCGCGACGGCGTGCCTGGCTCGCAGAAGGCGTTCGCCCTGATGATGGGCGAGGAGCATTACCGCGCGTACGGCGAATTGCTCTACAGCGTGCAGACGGGCCGCACCAGCTTCGAGAAGCTGTTCGGCCAACCCGTTTTCGAGTACCTGGCCCATCATCCCGAGCCGGCGGCCACCTTCGACGCGGCGATGACGGCCATCCACGGCCGGGAGACGGCCGTGATCCTCGACGCGCTCGACCTGAGCGGCGTTGGCGTGTTCGCGGACATCGGCGGTGGCAACGGCAGCGTCCTGACCGAAACGTTGCGGCGGCACCCGTCCCTCCGCGCCATCCTGTTCGACCTACCGCACGTCGTCGAGCGAGCGCGGCCAAACCTTGCCGGCGCCGGGCTACTCGACCGCTGCGACCTGGTCAGCGGCGACTTCTTCGCGTCCGTCCCGGCCGGGGCCGACGCCTACTTCCTGCGCCACATCATCCACGATTGGGACGATGCGCGGGCGGCGGCAATCCTCCGCAACTGCCGGGCCGCGCTGAAGCCGGGCGGCCGGGTGCTGGTGGCCGAGAGCGTGATCCCGCCGGGCAACGACTCGTTCTTCGGCAAGGATCTCGACCTGACGATGCTTGTCCTGCCGGGCGGGCAGGAGCGAACCGAGGGCGAGTACCGCGCCCTGTTCGCCGCCGCCGGATTACGGCTGAGTCGCATCGTTCCGACGGCCTCAGAGTTGAGCGTTCTCGAAGCGGTGGCGGCGTGACAGCGATCGTCCTCGCTACCCGGATCGATGTCCGTCCGCATATCACATCGCGTATTTCGCCTTGACCACGGTCGTCAGCACGAGAAACCCGACGAAGGCAAACGCTCCGAGCATCAGAAACGTCATCCCAATGGCTTCGATCGGTCCTTTACAACGTCCGGTCTGGAAGTCGCGGACGAGCGAAATGCCTCCCAGAAGCCCACCGCCGACGGCACCGCCGAACCAGCCAGTGATGGCCCCGATGACCGCACAGGCGCACGCGGAATCCGGCGATCCGATGAGGTACATCCACAAGGCTGCAGCCGGCGACAGCCCGACCATGCCGCCGACGATCCAGCCCAAGGGCCGACCGAGCAACCTCGAAATCGCGTGACCGCAGACCGCGAAAGCGGCGAACGCAACCGTCCCGCCGACGGCGCTGCGGAGCCATCCCAAGCTGCCCTCGATCGGAAGCCACAGCCCGATGGCTAGCCTCAGAATCAGCGTGTCCCTGACGACATGAAGCCGTTGGTCCTTTGGCTTTCGTTCGTGACCTTCGTTAATCAGTTCGGCGTCGTACATCGGGTTCCGGATGTTCGACTCATCCAAATGAAGTCGCATAGGATCGCCGTCCGCGACAGCGCGCGAATCCACCGTAATCCGGCGTCGCGGCGATTGCAAGCGGCCGCGACAATTGCACAGGCGTCGCCGCGACGCTACATTCACCGCACGCGCGACCGAATCATCTCCCCGTTAGTCGCGCACCGCGAGGACGCGAGCCATGATGAACGTGCCCGAACTCACCGCCCACATCCGCCACCATCTGCACACCGACCCTGCCGGCATCGCGGCCCACCTCGACGGCCTGCGCGACGCGGATGTCGCCGATGTCCTCAATGGACTGTTGCCGGCTGAAGCGGCGGCCGTCGTCGAACTGCTGTCCGAAAAACGGGCCGTCGGTGTCTTCGACCAACCCACGCTGCGCCGCCGCGGCCGCATTTTCGAGCAACTGCCGCCGGAGCGGGCCGTCACCATCCTCGCCGGCATGGCCGCCGATGAGCGCGTCGACGCCGTGAAGTCGATGAGTCCGCACGAGCGGACTCGCATACTCGCGAAGCTCGACGCATCCACTCGCACCGAAGTTGAGCAACTCTCGCGCTACCCCGACCACACGGCCGGCGGCATCATGACGACGGAGTTTGTCCGGCTCGACCCGGCGCTCACAGCGGCTCAGGCGCTCGAACATGTCCGTGCCGTGGCCCGTGACCGCGAGTCGATCTACGCTTGCTATGTCGTCGATTCTGCTGGCAAGCTGCTCGGGGCTGTATCCTTGCGCGACCTGGTCGTCGCCGAACCGAACAAGCCAGTGGCCGATGTAATGCGCCGCAATCCGCTCTCCGTCGGTGTCCTCGACGACCGGCTGGAGGCGGCCCGTAAGATCGGCAAATACAACCTGCTGGCCGTGCCTGTCATCGAGTCCGACGGCCGTGTGGTCGGCTTCGTCACGGTCGACGACATCATCGACGTGCTGATCGAGAAGCAGACCGAGGACGTGCTGCGGATGGGGGCCGTCGAGCCGGGTGCTCTCGACGACCCGTACCTGGCGACGCCGTTCTACACGCTCGTCAAGAAGCGAGCAGTGTGGCTCGTGATCCTGTTCCTGAGCGAGATGCTCACGGCGACTGCGATGGGTTTTTTCGAAGACGAGATCGCGAAGGCTGTGGTGCTGGCGTTGTTCGTTCCGCTTATTATCTCCAGCGGCGGCAACAGCGGATCGCAAGCAGCGAGCCTCATCATCCGAGCTCTGGCACTCCGGGAAGTGACGCTGGGCGATTGGTGGAAGGTAATGCGTCGCGAAATCTACTCGGGCCTGATGCTGGGCGGATTGCTTGGCAGCATCGGATTCTTGCGAATTGCGGTCTGGACGATCTTCACGCCGATCTACGGCCCGCATTGGGCGCTGATCGGACTGACCGTCGGCCTCTCGCTGGTCGGCATCATCATGTGGGGAACGCTATCGGGGTCAATGCTGCCATTCATCCTGAAGAAGCTTGGGGCCGACCCAGCCACGTCGTCGGCCCCATTCGTGGCGACGCTCGTGGATGTGACCGGCCTGGTGATCTACTTCACCGTTGCGATGGTCGTCCTGAGAGGCACGTTACTCTGACGCGAACGGCACTTCGCTGATGCGGAAGAAGCCCACCTTGAGCGCTCGTAGGATTGACGCCGCATCGGCCGTCGGCGGCACGATGACGCGCGACCACCGCCGCCCATCCGGCCAATCGACGCCGTGTGAGCGCACGATGTCGCGGAACTTGTCGTGATCGAGATGCGTCAAGTCGTCGAAGGTCCAGGCCATCGCGCCGAGCCGGCCGCCCGTGACCTGGAAGAAGCGTTCGACCTCGCGCTGGGTCGCCCATGCTTCCGCGGCCGGCCGGTTGGCGAACGCCTGCACGGGCACACCGGCCCCATCACCCACTGTAAGGAAGTGGCCGTCATCCACCTCCTCCCACTCCACCGCGCTGACGACGTATACGTGAGTCATCGGTCCTCGATACCTTCGTCGTCGACCACATCGCCGTCGTCGATGATCGCCTTGTAAGACACACGACCGTTCTTGAAGGTCACCCGTACCGTCGCACCATTTTTGGTGTACGTCATAACGCCGCGGCCGTCCTGGGTGAATTGCCGCGAGCGGTGCGTTGGGCGCTGACCGGTGTCGCTATAGAGAATCTGCTCGACCTGTGTCGTCGTCATGCCAATCTGCACCTTATCGTACCGCTGCTCGACATCGGTCGTATTGCCGAGCCCGAATGCGAGTCGCAGTCCCACCAGGACCGGTGCGACGACGATGCCGATCAGAAAGCGGTATCGGAACAGCGAGCCGATGCCGTCGAACGATCCAGGGCCGATGGAGGAATAGCGGGCGGTCTGCGGTGTGGCGAGTGGCGGCCCCCACGTGATCGTGGGGCCGGTATCGGCTCCAGGCGGTGGCAGGAACGTGGTTTGTAGTGGCCGGTCGCACTTCTCGCAGGTCGCGACTTCGCCAGTCGCATCGTAGAACCCGCAGCCCGCGCACGATTTCGGCATCGGTCAGTTCCACTTGGGGGGGCAGATTTGGCACTACTCCGAGCATAGCTCGTAAGTGCCGTCCGTGTGGGCGATCCGCCAGTTGCTTTCGCGGCCGCGCGCCGGTACGCTGAACACGGTCGCCGTTACAGTTCGCGAGAGATTTCGGCCGATGCCGCGCTGGTGCGCCCCCGTTGTCCTGCTCGGCCTCGCGCCGCTTGCCTTCGCCGATGGCCCCACGCCGGCTGCCGCTCGGCAGCGCTGGCTCCGTGGCAATGCAGGTGAGGCCCGCGCCCTCTACGATCAGCTTGCCAAAGACCCGAAACAGGCCATCACGGCCGCCATCGGCATCAGCCGCATCCAGGAGGAGGCAGGCGAGTTCGACGCGGCGGCCGCGACTCTTGCTGCCGCCCTAGTGGCGTCGCCCGACGACCCACGACTTTTGGCCCGCTCGGCCGAACTTGCGTATGCCCGCGGCAATCTCGGCAACGCTCGCGCCGCGGCCGATAAGGCCATCGCCAAGAACCCGGATGAGTTCCTGGCGCGCTACGTATTGGCCTGCGTGCTGCGCGACACCGGCGACATGACGAACGCCGACCTCGCATTCCGCTGGTTCGTGAAGACGTACACGGCCCGTGACCGGGCCAACAAGCCAATTAGTGACCCCGACGAACTCGTCCTCGTCGCCCTCGCCGGCAGTGAGAACGCTCGCTGGAACAACCTGTCCGACCAATTCAAGTTCATCCTTAACGAGGTCTACCACGACGCTCTCAAGGCCGATCCGGATCTCTGGATGGCCGAGGTGCAGGCCGGCCTACTTTTGCTCGAAAAGTATGAGCACGGCGAGGCGAATCAGGCATTCGACAAGGCGCTTGCCATCAACCCGCGGGCCGCGCCGGCTCTTGTCGGGAAGGGCGAGGCGGCGCTCCAGAAGTTCGAGTTGAAGGACGCTGAGAAGTTCGCCGAGCGTGCCTTGGCCATCAACGCGAAACTCCCCTCTGCACTACGGCTCGCGGCCGATGTCCATTGGCAGTCCGGCGAGCCGGGCGAGGCACTCAAACGGCTCGAACAGGCTCGGGCAATCAATCCCGCCGACGAATTCACCCTGGGCCGAATTGCCGCGTGCCTCTGGCAGATGCGTCGTAAGGCCGAGTTCGACCTGTTGTGTGCGGCCGTCGAGAAGACGAACCCGAAGGCCGGCCGGTTCTACCACGAACTGGCATCGGCCCTCGAAGGCCGGCGGCTTTACCTCGACGCGAGCGCCTATTACAAGAAGGCCGTTCAGCTTTGGCCGCAAGTGCCCGGTGGGACGACGAGTCAGGGCATGCTCGACATGCGACTCGGGCGAGAGGACGCGGCCAAGCCGGTGCTGACCGCGGCTAACCAGGCCGACCCATTCAACGACCGTGTTCGCAACACACTCAAGGTTCTGCGGCACCTGGAGAAATACACGACCGTTAAGACGGATCACTTCGTCCTACGCTTCGATGCCAAGACCGATGCGTTGCTCGCGCGCTACCTCGCTGACTATCTGGAGAGGTACTACGAACGGCTGTCGGCCCAGTTCGAGTACCGACCTCCGGATCCGATCCTGGTCGAGATCTTCAACCGACATGACATGTTCAGCGGTCGGCTGACCGGGCTGCCGGACCTGCATACCATCGGCGCGAGTACCGGCCGGATGTTCGCGCTCGTCTCACCGAAAGGCGAGGGCGTCCGCAAGCCATTTAATTGGGGCCGGGTCGTCCGCCACGAGTTGGTTCACGTTTGGAACCTGGAGGCGACGAACTTCCAGTGTCCGCATTGGCTGACCGAAGGGCTAGCCGTGGGCAACGAGGGCTTCCCCCGTCCGCCGGCATGGGACAAGCTTCTTGCCGATCGCTTCGCCAAAAATGAGCTCCTGAACCTGGGCACGATCAACCTCGGGTTCATGCGGCCACGGAACCCCGATGAATGGACACTCGCCTACGCCCAGGCGTCGATCTATGTCGATTACGCCGCGAAGACGCACGGCCCCAAGGCGGTGCCAACTCTGTTGGCGACGTACAAGGATGGGTTGGATACATCGGCCGCCATCCGCCGAGCATGCGGTGTCGAGGTGCCGGCATTCGAGGCTGGGTACAAGGCGTATCTGCGCGAACAGATCGCCAAGGCGATTGGCAAGCCGCCGGAGAAGCCGCTGACTGTCGCGCAGCTCGAACGCGAGATTGTGGCCAGACCGGACGACGACGATCTCAAGGCTCGCCTCGCGGAACAGTATCTCGTGCGAAAACGTGCGAAAGAGGCACGCGACTTGATCGAGCCGATTCTCCAGCGGAATGCGAAGAATGGCTTGGCCCTCTTCGTGAAGTCGAAGCTCTTACTTGCCGCGGGAGAGAACGAGCAGGCTCAGGCGCTGCTCGAGACGGCGGCTGACCAACCGGCTCCGGAACCCAAAGCCCTCAAGGCACTCGGCAAGCTTTACTACGACGCGGCGAATTACCCGAAGGCGATCGAGGTCTATACGAAGGGGCGAAAAACCGAGCCGACGGAGGTGAGTTGGCTGGAAGACCTGGCCAAGGTGCACGTCCAAACCGGCGATAAGTCGGCACGGGCCGCAGTCCTGGCGGAAATCGCGCCGACGGATGCCGACGACTTCCACACGCGGCGGGAACTCGCTGAGACACTTGCCGGGTTAGGCCGTTGGGAAGAGTCCGAGCGTTGGGCACGCGAAGCGGTCGAAATTGACATTACCGATGCGAAGGCACGCAATCTGTTATTGCGAGCACTTCGTGAGCAGAAGAAGGACGCAGACTACGAGAAGCTGGCGAAGGTGTTCGGAAACAAGCAGCCTTAGCCCCCGAGGGCTATGAATGGGGAAGTGTGACCCTCGTAGAACTCCAAGACTTGATCCGCGCCCAGTATGGCGCGAAGGACGGTACCCGCGGTGTCGCTGGGACGTTCATGTGGTTTGCAGCTGAGGTCGGCGAGTTAGCGGAAGCGCTCCGCGGCAACCATCCACCGGCCGATGTGGCGGCGGAGTTCGCGGACGTGCTGGCTTGGCTCGCGACGCTGGCCAATATCGCGGGCGTGGACCTCGGCACTGCGGTGCAGACAAAGTATGGCGGCGGTTGCCCGGGCTGCCATCGCGCACCGTGTATTTGCGATTCGGGAGAGAAACCGTGAGACGGGATACGACCATGCGACGCGTACTCTCGATTGCCTTTGCGATCGCCTTCCTGGCCGGGCCCGCCTTTGGGCAATCGCGCGAGAAGATGTCGTTTAGGTCCGTCCGTGTCGGCTTCGCGGCCGGCAAGTCGGAGACCGGAGACGGCCCAGACTTCGCAGGCGGTCGTCCCGGCTTCCTGTACAAATCGGGCGGTTGGGTGCCCATCATCGTCGATGTACTCGCCACTGCCAAGTACGATCCCAAGGAAGATGGCCCGGTCACCGTTTCCGTCCAGGTTCTCGATTGCGACGAGACGCTCAATACGTATGACGTGCAACTGCCGCCGTTCGATAAGGACACGCTGTCGTCGTCGGCCATTGTCTACACACGCCCAGGCACCCGTTATGGCGAATTCACCGTCAGCCTGACCAACGTGAAAGGCCGGTCGTTCTGTAAGGACTATCAGACCAGCACGCAGGGCCTCGGCAGTCACTTCGTCCTTTACCTCGCGCTCGGTTCGCGCGTGCCCGGTCTGAAGCTGCCGGGCAATGCCAACAACGCCCTCCAGCGTAGCGAGATCGGCTTGGTTCCGCGTGTCGGCGACATGCCACCGGATTGGTTCGGCTACGGTTCGGCGGACGTGGTCATCCTCAGTACTCGCGATCGTTCGTTCGTAAATGAGTTGGCCGCCGACCAGATCCGTTGTAAAGCGCTCGCGGAGTGGGTCCGGCGCGGCGGCAATCTCGTCGTTTCGCTTGGTAGCAATCGTGATGCCTTTATTGGCGACAGTCTTGGCGAGTTGTCCAAGGTGCTACCGCTTGCCGTCGAAGGGAAGCCCTACGTCGTGCCGACGGTATCGCTTGTGTGGAAAGACGGTGCCCGCTTCGGCAACGAGCCACTTCGACCGACCAAGGGCGCAAAGGACGTCGAATTGACGAAGTTCGTTCCTCGGCCCGTCGAGGAGAATCGCAGCTACTATTCGTTGATGGACGGACCTGCCGAGGGTGGCGGTTCACCGCTGGTGGCACAGGGAGCCTTCGGCCTGGGTCGTGTGACCTGCGTCGCTTTCGATATCGATGCATCGCCCTTCGCCGAGTTCAAGGCCCGCGAAGTTCAGTGGGAGAAGTTACTGTCAGTGGCCGGACCGCGGCCAAACCACGTCAGCCAGAATCAGTTCAACTTCGGTCGCAACTTTGAAGAGGGCGACGCCGAGTTGGCGAGTCTCGTGAGCCAGCTCGAGAACTTCGAGGGCGTGCCGGTCATTTCGTTCGGCTGGGTGGCACTCTTCATCCTGCTCTACATCATCATCGTCGGTCCGCTCGACTACTTCTTCCTCAAGAAGGTTGTTAAGCGGCTTGAGTTGACCTGGATCACATTTCCAACGGTCGTCATCGCAGTTAGCACTGCGGCTTACTTCGCCGCGTACTACCTCAAGGGCAGTGAACTACGGATCAACAAGCTGGATATCGTGGACTACGACCTCACGACGAAGCGTGCCTATGGACACACCTGGCTCAGCGTCTTCAGTCCGCGGATTCAGAAATACACGGTCGGTCTTGAACCGGCCTCTCCGGAATGGACGGCCGTGCCTCAGACACCCGGTGAAGGAACGGTCGTGAGCTGGATGGGTGCTCCGAAGCAGGGCCGTCAGAGTCTATTCCGCCATTCGTATGCCTATGCTCCGAAGGCAGAGGGCCTCGACGGCGTACCGATCCAGGTGTGGAGTACCAAGGGGTTTCAGGGCGATTGGGTCGCTCCGCTCGATGCAACCAAGCCATCGTTCGATGGCACACGCCTCCGTCATCCGCCCGGAAAGCCGAACGAGTTGATCGGCAGCGTCATCAGCCATCTGCCGGTCGCGCTCGAAGACGCGATCATGATTTACCGTGGAGAGGTTGCGACCTTGGGCCGGCTGGAACCGGAAACCCCCAAATCGGTCACAGCACAGGATCGCGTACCGTTCGCGAATTGGCGCAACAACCAGGCCGCCAATGACCTACGGTCGCGACTGCTCTTCCACGAAAGGACGCAGCAGAACCAGCAGGAGCCAAACAATGGCTCGATGCGGTCGCTCGACCAGTCGTGGCGGATTCGGGATGATAACCGCGACGAGGTCATCGTCGTCGGTCGCCTGGCCCAAAGCCGTGGCAACGCCGAGGACATGACGGCCGGGCCGGCGATGGCGGGGCGGCTCTGGTTGGGCAAACTGCCGTCTAGCGGTGGCCCACGGCCCGCAACAGCAGGCACACTACGCCAGGACACGATCGTGCGAGCTTTCCTGCCGGTCCCGCACGAGCCGGACGTCAAGTGACCGATTAGCGACGCTTCGTGGAAGCGTTCTGGAGCCGACTATGATCGAGACGCGCGATTTGACGAAGACGTACGGCGACTTGTACGCCCTGAACCGGCTGACTCTTAAGCTGGATAAGGGCGACGTGTACGGCTTCATCGGCCCGAACGGGGCTGGCAAGACGACGACCATGCGCATCCTCGCGACCCTGCTCAACCCGAGCTGGGGCGAGGCGAGCGTGTGCGGCTACTCGATCTACAACGGCGCGAAGGACATCCGCCGAGTGATTGGTTACATGCCGGACTTCTTCGGCGTGTACGACGACATGAAGGTCATCGAGTACCTCGAGTTCTTCGCCGCGGCCTACCGCATCAAGGGGCCGGAACGGCGGAAGAAGTGCGACCAGGTTCTCGAACTCGTAGACCTTGGCTACAAGCGAGACGCTCTTGTAACGAGCCTTTCCCGTGGCATGACGCAGCGGCTTGGCCTCGCTCGCGTGCTGCTCCATGAGCCGCAGGTACTGCTACTCGACGAGCCGGCCTCGGGCCTCGACCCACGGGCACGTATCGAGATGCGCGGGTTGCTCAAAGAACTCCGCAAGATGGGCAAGACAATTCTGGTTTCGAGCCACATCCTCCCGGAACTCGCCGACATCTGCAACAAGATCGGCATTATCGAGCGCGGCAAACTGCTCTTCGATGGCGACGTGAATACGGCGATCCGGCAAGTGCAGCAGAAGGTCGTGTTCGACGTGAAAGTGCCGCCGGAGCAACTCGGGCAAGCGGAGGATATCCTGCGCCGTCACGGCGACGTCGAGTCGTGCGAACGCAAGGAGCCGGAGGAGTTCGAGGAGATTCGCAAGCGGGACGCCGACGAGTTCCTGCGCGTGACGCTCAAGGACGGCATCTTCGACGGCGGGTTCATCGCCGAGGAACTGGTCAAAAACGGCGTCCGCCTGCGGATGCTGCGGGAAGAGGAGATCGACCTCGAAGACGTATTCATGGGCATCACGAAAGGGATCACGAACTGAGGAAGAACTACTTATCCGCCGATTTCGGTGATGGACGCAGATTTCAAGACCGGAAGACAGATTGAAGAGTGCTTCATCTGTCTTCCGGTCATGAAATCTGCGTCCATCACCGAAATCGGCGGATAAACACTCTTCGGAACCACAACATGCAGACCCGTCGGCTCGGCGACTCGGACCTGGACATCACGCCTCTCGGCATCGGCGCCTGGGCGATGGGTGGCGGCAACTGGGCGTTCGCCTGGGGCAATCAAGACGACGCCGACTCCGTGGCCGCCATCCGTGCCGGCCTCGACGCTGGCATCAACTGGATCGACACCGCCGCCGTCTACGGCCTGGGACACGCCGAGGAGGTTGTGGCCAAAGCGCTCGACGGGATGGCGAAGAAGCCGCTTGTATTCACGAAATGCGCTCGCATCTGGGGACCGGAACGACAGATTGCCAAGTCGCTCAAGGCCGTTTCGATCCGGCGGGAATGCGAGGACAGCCTGCGACGGCTCAAGGTCGATTGCATCGATCTTTATCAGGTGCATTGGCCCGAACCGGACGAGGATGTCGAAGAGGGCTGGGAAACGATGGTCCGGCTCAAGGACGAGGGAAAAGTTCGCTGGATTGGCGTATCGAACTTCAGCGAGGCTCAACTGGAACGGATTCGCAGAATCGCGCGAATGACATCGTTGCAGCCGCCGTATTCGCTGGTCAAGCGCGAGATTGAACGGGATGTGTTGCCCTACTGTGCACAGCATAACGTTGGCGTCATCGTTTATTCGCCCATGCGAAATGGTTTGCTGTCCGGGGCCATGACGCGAGCTCGTATCGCCGCATTGCCGGACGACGACTGGCGCAAGTCGAGAAACCCCGACTTTCAGGAGCCACTTCTCACGCAGAACCTGAAGCTCGTGGGCCGCCTGCAGTCCATCGCTGCGAGGTACAACCGGACGGCTGGTGAGGCGGCGATCGCCTGGACACTCCGCCGGCCCGAGGTCACTGGCGCGATCGTTGGCCTGCGCCGGGCCGACCAGGTTGCAGGAGTCATTGGTGCATCCGACTGGCGCTTGACTGATGCGGAAGTTGCCGAGATTGAGGGACCACCGCCGATCGGATGAACGATCAGGGGCCGGCATTGCTCAGGGAAGGCTCACTGGCTTCTGCGGCTCGGGCTTCGCGGGTGCCCGCAACGACGGCAGCTCCTTCTCGAGTGCGGCTTCGGACGATTCGCTACTCGTAGGATAGCGGTCGGCATTTGGTCCTGGCACGACGGCCTCGGGGTAGCACTGGTCGTGACCCAGGCAACCAAGCGGCCCGAGCGAGCGGAATCGCTCTTCCGAGAAGTAGACGCGGTGACATTCCAGAATAGTGCCCGTCCGCCGTTCCAATCGAGCCAGTTCGATGTTGTATTGTGCGAGAGCTTGCGCCTCGCTGCTGACGGCGTTACCCCAGTCGGTGATCGCTTGCAGGACGTTGAGGAAGATCGTGCGATCGGCGCGATACTCCGCGACCTGTTGTTCGAGGTTGGACCGCGCCGCTTTTCGGGCTTCCAGGTATGCCTTGTACTGTTCATGAAACTGCGCGAGACCGCGGACGCTCTCGGCTAGCTCGTGAACGGCCGCGTGGAGGCCTTGCTCCAGGTTGGCCCTGTCGCGGAAGATGAGTAGCTCCGTACGGCGTAGACCCGCTCGCGATGCCCGAAGTCCGAGCGGCACGGAGAAATTGACACCGAGCGACCAATCCGTGAATTGCCCGGAGCCGGACGCGACACGGACTCCCTGCGGTGTCTTGCCTTCCAGCCCATTCCACCGATAGAGCATGGTCGCGTCGAGCCGCGGCTGCGCGTTGTTGCGCGCGACGATGAGCTGCTGGTTGTCGGCTTCCAGAATCAACTTCAGTTCGACGATGTCCGGGCGGCGCTCCTCGGCGAGTCGTACGAGTTCGTCCCACTTCGGTTCGATCCGCACCGGCGTCGGCGGCGTACTTGGCGTGAACCGATCCGGCTCGGTTGGTGGCAGGCCCATGATGTTACGCAGTGCTGCCTCACGCTGGAGCAGGTTGGCCTCCGCGCCGATCTGGTTGGCTCGGAAGTTCGACAGAGCGAGCTTGGACTGAGCCAACTCCGCGGCGTTGCCCAAACC
This sequence comes from Gemmataceae bacterium, assembly GCA_046350275.1. GTDB lineage: Bacteria > Planctomycetota > Planctomycetia > Gemmatales > Gemmataceae > JAXMAS01. The sequence continues at coordinate 202,259 of JAXMAS010000010.1, read as the reverse complement.
ACGGCGTTGCCGTGCCTCGGCTCGGGCGTACGCCGTCTCGCCTTGCTGCACCTGTTGCCGGGCCGTCCAGAGGGCCGTCCGCGCATACACAACGTTCCAATACGCTTCAATGGTGCCACGAACGAGCTCTTGGACCGCGTCCTTGAACTGAAAGTAGGATCGCTCGGTGTTGATTCGAGCGATCACGATCGGAGCCAGGTTGACTTCGATTCCGGCTCCCTGGAGGAGCGGCTGCGTGTAGCTGAGCGTGAGCGCCGAGCGCTGGAGCGGATCGAGCGGCGAAACCTCGGGCGTGAAGCGGGCAATGTTCTCGGTGGCGTCGAGATTGAACGTGCCGCCGGTAAGCGTTCGTTTCGCCACCCCGAGGCCCAGGTCGTAGTTGTCGATTCGAGGCCCTTCGATGGTAACGCCGGCCGGGTTGGCAGGGTCGATGATCGCCGACGGATTCTCTGACCGGCTCAATGTGTTTCGAGCACTGACGATTGGGTCGAAGGCTGCTTTGGCTTCATCGATTGCCGTATTTGCGATGGCTGGATCGTAGATCGTCTGACCACTCGAGACCGCAGTCACGCCGGCGAGCAAGCGAACGACCTTGGAGTTAGCCAGCGAGATCCGAATCACGTCGTCGAGGGACAGTTCCTTTGGGCGATCGTCCTTGAAGCGGTTTGTGACAGTTTCGGGTGGTTTTGTGGGTGGTACCGGTGCGTGTGGTAGTTGCTCGGGCTGGCGGACATCGAGGCATCGCTGCTCGTGGTAGACGTAAGCGGCCGTCCCGCCGAACGGAACGCAGCCGCCCAGCGCGAGCGTCGCCAGACCGAGCCACCTCCGCGCGCGCATTGCCTCCCCCTGCCGTGAGCGATCCACGACTTTTATCGGCGTGCGACGGGGCGAGACTTGAGGATTGTGATGATTGTGGCGATTATTCCGCGAACTAAACGTCACTCTTCGTCTTCGATCGCCCCAGCCGCGTGAAGGACCTGCATCGCCCTGGCGTGGTCGGTCGTGTCTTCGACAACTAGTCCATCGCGCAGCACGATGATGCGCTTGGCACAATTGGCCACCGCCGGATCGTGCGTCACGAGAATGATGGTGATGCCGACCTCTTCGTTCAGGTTGCGAAACAGCTTCATGACATCGCGACTGGTTTTGGTATCGAGATTGCCGGTCGGTTCGTCGGCCATCAAGATCGCCGGCTCATTGACAAGCGCCCGTGCGATGGCGACACGCTGTTGCTGACCGCCCGAAAGTTGCCCCGGGTGATGGCCAAGGCGGTCGCCGAGGCCAACCTTGGCGAGCAGATTCTTGGCTCGCTCGTGCCGTTCGCGGGTGCTCATGCCCCTTGAGTAAAGAAGAGGCAGCTCGACATTTTCCAGTGCGGACGTTCGCGCGAGCAGGTTGAAATTCTGGAAGACAAAGCCTATCCGCCGATTGCGGACCTGTGCCCGTTCGTCGAGCGAAAGGGTCACGATCTCCTGCCCGGCGAGCTTGTAGCTTCCACCGGTCGGCCGGTCGAGGCAACCGAGTGTGTTCATCAGCGTCGACTTGCCGGAGCCGGACGGACCCACCAGGGCGACGAATTCCCCCTTGGCGATGTTGAGTGTGACGCCACGCAACGCCTCGACGCGGACTTCGCCCAAGTCGTAGACCTTTGCCACGTCGCGTAGTTCGATGAGTTCCACGGACGGGTGTTTTACGTCGCGGGGCGTGCACCCGCAATCAGGGCGATGCGGACACGGATAGCTCTTCGATAACAATGTCCTTGTACGCCACCCGCGCTTTGGCCCCGCCATGAATCTGTAGCCCGATAATCCCGGTACGCGCGATTACCGCGTCCGCCTCTGTGTAATCGACCGTCAGTTCGCCGTTGAGCCACAGGCGAATGCGTGGCCCCTCGGCGCGGATGCGGTATTCGTTCCAGTCGTCGAACTTCGCGATGCGCTGGACCAGCTCCTTGGCCGGCTTGGCCAGCACCTTGTTCCGCCGCGACTCATCGTAGAGCGCGCCCCAGTAGTCCTGTCCGACATCTGCCTGATAGCCGCTAACCTCGTGGTGGTTGGGGATGCGCTTGGTGCGGAACTGCACGCCGCCGTTCGCCCCGGCCCGGTCGCCTTCCAGCTTGAACGACACCCGCAGCTCGAAGTCGCCGTACTCGGCCGTCGTGCAGAGGAACTCGTTCCGCGGCACCTTCGTCTCCAGCGACCCGCCGACGATGGCTCCGTTCTCGACCCGCCACGTCTTCGCGGTGTCGCCCTCCCAGCCGGCGAGCGACTTGCCGTCGAACAGCGACCGGGCCGTCGTGCGTTCTTCGAGGCAGTACAGCTTGCGTTCGCCGCGGAGGAACAGTTGCCGGCCGGCAGCGACCGGCGAGGCGTCCACCGCGTCGCCGAGCTTGTTCGTGGCCAGCACGTCCAGCTTGTCCGACGGCTTCAGCACCAGCGTCGTGCCGGCCCGGTCGGTGAAGTACAGCCGGCCGCCGGCGAACACCGGCGAGGCGTAGAAGTCGCCGACGTTGGGCAGGCGGGCGCGGTCGATGACCGGCTTGCCGGTCGCCGCGTCGAGGGCGGTCAGCAGGTTCTTATTTTCGTTCGTGAAGTACACCCGACCGGCGGCGATGACCGGCGACGGCACGTACGGCGTCCCCTTGTCGTACCGCCAGCGCACCGCGGCGTCGGCGTCGCCGGTCGCGCTCAGCGGTACGGCCGCGGCCATCGCGCCGCGGTAGCCGCTTACGATGATGACGCTATCGCCGAACCGCACCGCGCTCGGGATCGGGTTCACCGTCATGCCACCGACCGACCAGATCACCGTCCCGGTCGCCAGGTCGTGCGACCGCACGCGCGTCGTGCCGTTGACGATCACCTGCGTCTTGCCCTGGTACTCGACGACCAGCGGCGTCGTCCACGTCGAATGTTCGTCTCGGTCGGCCTTCCACCGGGTCTTGCCGGTCTTGGCGTCGAGGCAGTACAGAGCGGAGTTCGCCTCCTGGTCCCAGTTCAATAGCAGGTTGTCGCGGTGAACGACGGCGGTGACGGCCTCGCCCCAGCCGAGACGGGTGTTGAGCCGGCCGAGGTCGCGCTCCCACAGCGGCTTGCCCGTCAGGTCGTAACAGTAGACGCCGAAGGAGCCGAACGAGACGTACAGCCGCTCGCCGTCGGTCGTCGGCGACCCGGCCGCGTAGGTGTGCGTCTCGTGGTGCCCCTCGTGCGGCACCTTCTCCGCGGCCACCCGCTGCCAGCGGACGGTGCCGGTCGCCCGGTCGTAGCTCGTGACCAGGAAGCGGTGGAAGACCTTCGGCGCGGTCGTGCGTTTCTCGAAGTCGCCGCTGGATTCCGGGAGCTCGGTCGGCTTCGCCTCGCGGTCGGTGCGCTCGGCCGAGACGATGAACACCTGATCGCCCCAGACGATCGGCGTCGCCGAGCCGCGGCCGATGAGCGGGACGGCCCAGCGGACGTTCTTGCCGGTGGCCGCGTCCCAGGTCAGGGGCGGCGTGGCGTGCGGGGCGGTTCCGTCGGCGTTCGGCCCGCGCCAGTGCGGCCAATCGGTGTCGGCGGCGAGAACGGGCGAGGCGAGGAGGAAGGTGGTGAGAAGGGATCGCATCGGTGAGCCTCGTAAACAAGCCCGCTGCGCAAGCAAGGGCGAAGCGTCGTGCCCTTGCTTGCGCTGCGGGCTTGTCGAGGTCACGCTATGATCTCGTTCACGACCCGGCCATGAACGTCGGTCAGCCGGAAGTCGCGGCCCGAGTAACGGAACGTCAGCTTCTCGTGGTCGAGGCCCATCAGGTGCAGGATGGTCGCGTGCAGGTCGTGGACGTGGACCCGGCCTTCGGTCGCGGCGAAGCCGATCTCGTCGGTCGCTCCGTGGACGTGGCCGCCCTTGACGCCTCCGCCGGCCAGCCACATCGAGAAGCCGGTCGCGTGGTGGTCGCGGCCCTTCGCCCCCTCCGAGGTCGGCGTCCGCCCAAACTCGCCGCCCCACACCACCAGCGTGTCGTTCAAGAGGCCGCGGGCCTTCAGGTCGCGCAACAGGGCCGCGATCGGCCGGTCGCTCTTCTGGGCGTGGTTGCGGTGGTTGGCGATGTCCTTGTGGTCGTCCCACGGCTGGTCGTTGCCGTAGTACAGCTGCACGACGCGGACGCCGCGCTCGACCAGCCGGCGGGCCAACAGGCAGGCGTTGGCGAACTCGCCGTCGCCGTAGAGGGCGCGGGTCTTCGCCGACTCGCGGCCGAGGTCGAACACGTCCTGCGCCTCCGACTGCATGCGGAACGCCATCTCCAACGACGCGATCCGAGATTCCAACTGCTCGTCTCGACCGCGGGCGTCCAGGTGCATGTGGTTCATCTGCTGGAGCAGGTCGAGCTGTTGTCTCTGTTCGGCCAGCGACAAGTAGCGGTTGTTGACGTCACGGATGATCGTCTTCGGGTCCACCGTCTTGTTGTTGATGTGCGTCCCTTGGAAGACGCCGGGCAGGAAGCTGTTGCTCCACAGCTGCGGCCCGACGACCGGCTTGCCGGGGCACAGGACGACGAAGCCGGGCAGGTTGCGGTTTTCGCTGCCGAGGGCGTAGGTGAGCCACGACCCCATGCTCGGCCGGATCGGCTGCTGGTTGCCGGAGTTCATCATCAACAGGCCCGGCTCGTGGTTCGGGTTGTCCGTCCACAGCGAGCGGACGACGCACACGTCGTCGATGACCTGGCCGACCTCGGGGTACAGCTCGCTGACCTCGATGCCGCTCTGACCGTGCTTCGCGAACGTGAACGGCGAGGCAAGGACGTTTCCCTTTGGCTTGCGCTTCATCTGAGCGAGGAACGACTCGGGCAGCGGTTGACCGCCGAGCTTGGTCAACGTCGGCTTCGGATCGAACGTATCGACGTGCGACGGGCCGCCGTTCATGAACAGGAAGATGAGTCGCTTCGCCTTCGCCGGGAAGTGTGGGGCCTTTGGCGCGAGCGGGTCGGCCGGGCGGGCGTCGTCAGCGTGCAACACGCTCGCCAGGGCAACGGCGCCAAATCCGCCGCCGATGCGGAGGATGTCGCGGCGCGAAGGATAGCCTTGAAGCATGGTATTTCGCCTTTGGTTCGCGACGCTTCGCAGAAGCGTCCACGCTTCTGCGCAGCGTCGCGAACCGAAATCAATCGACGTACAGGAACTCGTTCGTGCCTAGGAGCGCCTGAGCGTACTGCTCCCACCGCGACAGCTTCCCGCCCGACCCCGCGAGGAACTCGCGGGCTAGCGCCACCTCGCTCTCGCTCGCCGGCCGGCCATAGAGCAGCGGGAACGCGGCCCGCACCCGCCCCTCATCGTCCGCCGCCAGCGTCGCTAGCCGCGCCACGAGCGCCTTGGCGTTACGGACCATGAACTCGTCGTTGAGGACGAACAGTTGTTGCAGCGGCACCGTCGTCGCCGGCCGGCCGTCGCTGGTCACGTTCGGGTCGGGGAAGTCGAACAGCCGCAACAGCGGGTCGAGGTTGTGCCGGCTCACCGAGCCGTACAGCGTCCGGCGGCGGTTGCCCGGCGACGCCAGGTCGCCGGACGGCCCGCCGGGCGTCGGGTCGAGCGTCCCGGCCGCGGCCAGCATCGCGTCGCGCCACGCCTCCACGTCGAGCCGCCGCCGGCTCGCCCGGCTCAGGAAGGCGTTGTCCGCGTCGGCGTCGGCCGGCTCGACCCGGCTCGTCTGCCGGTACGTCGCCGACAGCACGATGTCGCGGACGAGCGCCTTCACCGACCAGCCCGAGCGGACGAACCTCGTCGCCAGGTGGTCGAGCAGCTCGGGGTGCGTCGGCCGTTCGCCGAGGTGGCCGAAGTTCGACGGCGTGCGCACCAAGCCGCGGCCGAACAGGTGCTGCCAGACGCGGTTGACCATGACGCGGGCGGTGAGCGGGTTGTCCGGCGACGCGATGGCGCGGGCCAGTTCCAGCCGGCCGCTACCGTGCGCAAACGTCGGGGCGGTGCCGGGCGTCAGCACGGTCAGGAAGTGCCGCGGGGCGTCGTCGCCGAGCGTGTCGGGGTTGCCGCGGACGTGGACCCGCAGCGTCACCGGCTTGTCCGCGTCCTTGAGGGCGTGGACGAGCGGAATCTTGAGCGGAGCCTTCGCCTTCTTCTCGGCGTCGGTCTGGGCCGCCTTCGCCGCCTCGACGGCTTCCGGCGGCACCAGCGGTACCTCCTCGTACTCGGTCCCCGCGAAGACGCCGGCGAGGGCGTAGTAGTCCTTGGTCGGGATCGGGTCGAACTTGTGGTCGTGACACCGGGCACACGCGACGGTCAGGCCGAGGAAGCCGCGGGTCAGCGTGTCGATGCGGTCGTCGTACTGGTCGAGCTTCTTCGCGTCGCCGTAGTAGACCGGGCCACACGCGAAAAAGCCGAGGGCCGGCAGCCGGTAGACCCTGCCCGGCTCGTCGAGCAGGTCGCCGGCGATCTGCTCGGTCACGAAGCGGTCGTACGGCAGGTCGGCGTTGAACGCCCGCACCAGCCAGTCGCGGTAGCGGAAGCCCTGCGGGTACTTGCGGGACTGGAACGTGTGCGCCTGGTCCTCGCCGTACCGGGCCACGTCGAGCCAGTGCCGCGCCCACCGCTCGCCGTAGTGCGGCGAAGCGAGCAGCCGGTCCACCACGGTCGCGAACGCATCGTCCGAATCGTCGGCCAGGAAGGCGTCGATCTCCGCGGGCGTCGGCGGCAGGCCGATCAGGTCGAACGTGACGCGGCGGATGAGCGTCCGCTTGTCGGCCGGCGGGGCGGGGGACAAGCCCTTCTCGTCGAGCTTCACCCGCACGAACGCATCGATCGCGGTACTCGGTACTGGGTACTCGGTACTCGGTACCGGGACCGGCGGGTCGGCGACGGGGCGGAACGACCAGAAGGCGCGGTCGGCGTCCGTGACGGTCATGACCTTGCCCGTCGGCACCACGGCCGCGCGGATGGCGACGATTTCCGGCCACACTGCGCCGTCGGCGATCCACGTCGTCAGGGCGGCAATCTGCTTCTCGTCGAGCTTGCCTTTCGGCGGCATCTTCGACTCACCGTCGTAGTGGACGGCCGTGATGAGCTTGCTCTTCTGCGGGTTGCCGGGGACGACGACGGGGCCGGCTTCGCCACCGGTCAATAAGGCCGCCCGGGAGTCGAGCCGAAGACCGCCCTTTTGCTTGTCCTCGCCGTGACACTTAAAGCAGTTGTCGGCAAGCACGGGGCGAACGGACTTCTCGAAAAACTCGGTGCCAGCAGCCGGCGGCTTCGGCTCGCCGGCCGAGAGCGGCGCGGCCAACAGGCAGCCGGCGACGGCGGGAAGGATCCAACGTAGCATTGCGGACGGTCCTGGCAGGCGGGCGGTGCGGCGGGTCTAAGAGACGATTGTTCCCGATTGCGTGTCGGGCGTCAACGGGCGGAGATAAGAAATCGGATTCGACCGTAGCGGCGTTAATCGGGCGGCGCGGGCAGCCTCATCGCGGATTTTGCTTGCTGGTTGTCACTCCACCTTGGATAATCTGCCCCAACCGCGACCTGCACCGGACGATTTTCGGTCCGGCCCGTGGGCAGCATTCACCATCAACTCGGGTTGCACAATGCGATTTCCGATCGGTGCCATGTCTGTGGGGGACATCCTCGACCGTGGGCTCAAGCTCTATCTGGCGAGGATGCCGTTGTTCTACGGCATCTCCTTGATCGCACTCGCTCCGCTGATCGCTCTCCAGCTCTTCATTCCGGTACTTCAAGCCAATGCTTCGGGTGACTCAGCTGCGATGATGGCGATAACGATGCTGCTGGGCGGTCTTGGAGTGCTGGTTCTGACGCTTATTCTTCAACCGATCGCGACGGCGGCGTTTGTCTACGTTGTCGCCCAGGAGTACGTCGACCGCCAGGTGACGATGGGCCAAGCCCTCTCGGCGGCCATGGGGCGGTTTGGGCCGCTGATCGTCACCAGTCTACTCGGTGGATTGCTGATCGGCTTAGGCCTCCTGGCTTGCGTTATCCCAGGTATCTACTTATCGGTCATCTGGGCGTTTATCGGCCAAACCGTGGTCCTCGAAAAGCTGATGGGCATGGAGGCGTTGAAGCGCAGTTCGAGCCTCGTACAGGGCTTCTTCTGGCGCGTCCTTGGCATTCTCGTGCTGGTCGGGGCCATCAACTTCATCGTGCAGTTGCTGCTCGTGGGCGGTCTCGAGCTTGTTTTACCATCACACGATATCGTGACACGCACTCAGACCTTTGGCGGTCAGACGATGCAGATTCCGACTCAGGTTCCGAGGTTCCCGAATGCCATCATCCATGTCCTGATCACTCAGCTAGTCAGTATTCTGTTCACTTGCTACGGCCAGATTTGTCAAACGCTTCTATATCTCGACTTGCGAATCCGCAAGGAAGGCTTTGATCTCGAGATTGCAGCCCGGCAGCAAAAATCGGCGGAAGGGCCTGATGACGGGGTATGAGGCGTATGGCGTTCATCGAATCGATCATGCGTTGGGCGGCAGACGCCGTGCCGCCCGACCAGGTTCGCCGCGCGGTTGATGAGGTCTTTAAGAGACCCGAGTTCGGTGAACAGGTGAATTGGTGGCTCATCGCATTAAAGCCGCTGATCGCCTTCTTTCGTTGGCTCGGTACGCTGTCGAGCGTTGACCCGATCTTGTTTTGGGTGATCTTTATCGGCAGTCTTCTGCTGCTGGTTCTGATGATTCTCCTGATCGTCTTTCAGCTTCGTTCGGCATTTGCCACGTCGTCGCGAAGGCCGGGGGCGAAGGCTGCGGCGGCCGAACGCGCACGCCGATCGGCCGAGTGCCGTGCGCTCGCCACGGATTGTGCGGCCCGCGGCGACTACACCGAAGCAGTGCGACAGCTCTTCCTTTCGCTCGTGTACCTTTACGATGAGAAAGGCCGGATCAACTTTCGCCAGGCATATACGAACCGCGAGTACCTTGGGTTGTTGGACGACCAGCGCGACGCGCGGGCCGGCCTTCAACTTTTCGTCGATGCACTCGACGACCATTGGTACGGCCAAAGCCCGACTGACCGTAGCCTCTACGAAGCATGTCGGGTTCGTTACGAGGCCCTCGCCCCATGAGCCTGCAGCCGCTCGATGTCGAGGAATTCGACATGGCTCGGCCGTCGTCGCGCCTGTGGTGGCTCGTGCCCGCAGTGGCGTTCCTGCTGCTCGTTACCTTGTCGATGCTGATTGGCAAACCGCCCGATAGCCCTCAGCAAGGGAGTAGCTTCTCGGTCAGCGACGACGGAACCCGCGCGGCGTTTCTGGTGCTGGAGGAGGTTGGCGTCCCGCTGACCCGTACTCGCAAGGCCGGCGGCACCCGACTCGGACCGCGCTGGATGCTTCATCCCAAGAGCGAACGCACGAAGGACATTCAGGAATGCGCCGACTGGGTACGCCGTGGCGGCCGGGCGCTTCTCGCGACGAACGACGAGGCGTTTGCACGCCAGCTCGGCGTGCCGATTCGTGCATCCAAGAACGCCGCACCCAAGACTCCCGTCGCCGCCGAAGCGCCCGATGTGAGGACGCTCATGCCTGGGGAAGCCGTCGTCGAGCCAATCAACCCATCGGCCCGATCCTGGGGGCGAGTCTTCCAAAAGCCGCTCGTTGCGATCCAATCCGTGGGTCAGGGCGAGATATGGCTTTTGACTCGACCGGATGCGCTGAATAATGTCAGCCTTCATCACGGGGACAACGCCGTCCTGACCGTACGACTGGCCGAGGCAATGCGCCAAGACCAACCGGGCCCGATCGAATTCGACGAGTTCTTCCACGGCCTACGCGATCGGCCGAGCTTTACGGAACTGCTTTTCCGCCCACCGGCTCTCGCTGTGACACTTCAAGCACTGTTTCTGGCCGCACTGGTGGTTTGGCATTACCTGCCACGGTTCGGTCCGGCTCAGACGTTGCCACCGCCCGACCGCCGATCGAAAGAGGAGTTCCTCGATGCCATGGCATCGCTCCTTCAACGCAACGGCGACTATGACGATGCGTTTCGCGCCGCCCAAGCGGACCTTTTACACCGCATGCAACGAGCGTTGGGCCTGCCGGCGGGGACCGATGCCGAGGCCACGATCGCCGAAGCCGCTCGCCGTCGCGGACTCCGGCCCGAGCCGTATTTGCGACTACTCACGAGCGCCGGCCCGCCGCGTGGCGAAGGGCCGCTCGCACAATCGTTCGTATCCGCCCTCCGAAGCTTGAGAGTCATCGACCATGAATTCTTCGACGCCCGACGGCGTACTCGGTGAACTGTACCAAAGCGTCCGCGCTGAGATCGCCAAGGTCATCGTCGGCCAGGACGAGATGATCGAGCACTTGCTCGTCGCGTTATTCGCCGGTGGGCATGTCTTGATCGAAGGTGTACCGGGGACGGCCAAGACGTTGCTCGTTCGCGTGCTCGCGCGATTGTTCGATTGCCCATTCAAGCGCATTCAATTCACTCCGGACCTCATGCCGGCCGACATTCTTGGCACCAATATCTTTGACCCGCGAGATCAATCGTTCCGCTTCCGACCCGGTCCGATCTTCACCACACTCGTGCTCGGCGACGAGATCAACCGCGCTCCCCCAAAGACCCAGGCTGCATTGCTCGAAGCGATGCAGGAGCGGCAAGTCACAGCCGACGGCACATCCTACCAACTGGCACCCTGCTTTACGGTCTTCGCGACGCAGAATCCCGTGGAGCAGGAAGGCACGTATCCATTGCCCGAGGCCCAGCTCGATCGGTTTGCGATGAAGGTATTGGCGACCTACCCAGCCGAGGCCGAAGAGGTTTCGATTCTGCGCGTTCACCAACAGGGCCAGCGTTCCGATGACCTTGACCGCTTCGATTTGCGAAAGGTCGCCGACGAATCGAAACTCCTGGCGGCCCAATCCGAAATCCGCGGCCGAGCAATCCGCGAAGAGCTGCTTGCATACATCGCCAAAGTCGTACGTGCCACACGCGAGCATCTGCGAGTCGAAGTCGGAGCCAGCCCGCGCGCCGGGTTGATGGTCCTGGCCGCCGCAAAGGCACGGGCTGCGCTTCACGGGCGTGGCCACGTCATTCCCGATGACGTGAAGGCGATCGCCAAGCCCGTGCTGCGGCACCGGCTCGCGCTCCAGCCGGGGGCCGTCGTGGATGGCTACTCCGCAGACGATGTTCTCAGCGATATTCTGGCCCGGGTCGAGGTCCCGCGATGACGCGTATGCCGTCGCGCCGGTTGCTCTACGCCGTCGGCATCGTCACCATTGGGTCGCTTGCTCTGCTAGCGTTTCCTGACGCGTGGCTTCTCGTTCTCACGGCCGATCTGGTCGTCGGGCTGGCGGCACTGATCGACCTGGGACTGACGCCTGGTCCCAGCCTGCTCGCGGCCGAGCGGCTAGCGCCCGAGCGCATGTCGTCTCTCCAAACGCAGGCGATCGGAGTGCGCGTCACTAACCGGTCGCGATCGAATCTGCGTGTGCGCGTATGCGATGCGCCACCGGTGGAGTTGCAGGTTGTAGACGGGAAGGCTACGACCGCGATGGCGCATCGCGGCGACGGCGTTTCCGCCGCACCGGCGCTGCCAATGCTCTCCGGAATCGTGCCGGCCAATGGCGAAAGGCACTGGGATTACGAAGCGAAGCCGCTCGCCCGCGGCCGATATACCTGGGGCCCGTTGGCGCTGCGTTACCAGTCGCTCCTGGGCTTATGGGAGATCGGCCGCACCTTTGATGAGCCGAGCGAAGTCCGAGTCTATCCGAATCTCGTCGAGTTACAGCGCTACCACCTTTTGGCCGCCGCGAACCGGCTCGAAGCCGCCGGAATCCGAAAAGTCCGGCCGCGGGGCACGGCCTTGGAGTTTGAATCGCTGCGCGATTACGCGACAGGCGACGATGTGCGGCAGATCGATTGGCGTGCGTCTGCTCGGCGCGGTCGGCTCATCGTTCGTCAACAACAGGCGGAGCGCAATCAGACGGTCCTCCTGTTACTCGATTGCGGCCGCTTGATGAACGCCCGCGAAGGTGGCGTCTCGAAGCTCGACCATGCGGTCAATGCGGCGCTATTGCTGGCCCACGTCGCCCTGGCTCGCGGCGACCGGGTCGGGTTGGCGACGTTTTCCCACAAGGTCCACGCATGGCTTACTCCACGCGGACACACGTCGCAAAACCGGATGATCGCGGAGGCGCTCTACGACCTGCACGGCGACTACACCGAGAGCGACCACGGTCGCTGCCTGCAACTCGTATCGGCCCGGCATCCGAAGCGTGCGCTTCTCGTCGTGTTGACGGACTTTGTGGACGCAACAACGGCGTCGGACATGGTGGCCCATCTCCGCCATGCCGGGCGACGGCACCTTCTGCTATTCACTGCGCTCAAGGACGCATTTCTAGAGCGGGCTGCCGCAGCAGCTCCGACGACCGTCGCCGATGGCTTTCGCACGACATCGGCGATCGAACTACTGCGCGAACGGGCCGAAGTGTTGGAACAGGTGCGACGTCTCGGGGCGTTCGTCATCGACGCACCGCCGGATGCCGTCGCCCCGCCGCTTCTCAATCAATTCGTTGAGATCGTCAGTCGCGGGCTGGTGTGACGATTGGTCCCGTAAACCGATTACCGACGTTCTTGCGCTTCGGTCCCACCCTCGCGTGACCATCGCGGCCGGTACGACTCCAGGTAGCCCAAGACATCCCATTCGTCGTCGAGATGGCGATAACCGCACGCCCGTAGCTCTTGCAAAGCCTTCGCATTGGACCAGTGCTCGTATTCCATCCGATAGATCGAGACGTAGGCTCCGGTGCGGTGAATGCCTGCGAAACAGTGGACGAGTACCGGATAGTTGGCCGGGTTGTCCATGACGGCGAGGAATCGCTGGACGTTGGCGTCAGCCGGCGCGGACCCTGCGGATTCCGTCCACCAGTTTTGGGGTCGAAGCCGAACGTGCCGAACATCGAGCTTGCGGCACAAAGCCTCTTCATCCGCATCCGGTGGACGTTCGCCTTCGACATCGGCGTCGCGAAGGGTGATTACGGTACGAATGCCGTTGGCCACGACCGCTTTCTCGAATCCGGCGAGGGTCATCTGCCCACTCCGGTACAAGATGGCAGGCTCAACGGTCCGAAAGTTGCGGAAGTGCTTTTGGCGGTATGTGTTGTAACCCCAAGGCAGGCCAAACATCCCGGCGAGTACACAGCCCACGCCAACCCAGGTTCCTAGACGTGTCACGATCGCGACCTCCGTGTCGGTAGCGTTATCCGAAGGACTTTACCCGAGGAGCGGAAGCCGGGAAAGGGCGAGTCCGTGAGCAAGTTGCGACTGAGTCACAATAGCCATCACATCTTGACTAAGCGGCAATCTCACCCACGACCACGCAATTAGGTATACTTCCGTTAAGCGACCCGAATAATTCAATCGTTGCAGTCTATTTATTGTTACTATTCTATTGACATATCCTAGCTAACCTTGTTGAATATCGTTCCGTTCGCGGGGACGTGGGGTCGCCCGCAGGAGCTTTTCGTGTCAACCTGGAGGTTGCAACGATGTATGGAGTGATTCTTGCGCTGGCGATGAGCGGCACGCCCACGACGCCAGCCGGGCATGGGTGTCATGGCTGTCACGGCGTGAGCCAAGGCTGCGTTGGCTGCACGGGCTGTTATGGTGGTTGCTATGGCGTGAGCACTGGCTGCACAGGCTGCTATGGCGGCTGCGCTGGTTGCTACGGTGTTAGCTACGGCTGCACCGGTTACACGAGCTGCACCGGTTGCACTGGCGTGGCTTACGGCTGCACGGGCTGCACGGGGTGCTACGGTGGATGCTATGGCGTTAGCTACGGCTGCGCGGGCTGCTACGGTGGATGCACCGGCTGCTATGGCGCGAGCGCTGGCTGCTGCGGCTGCCATGGCGGTCATCGTCACCGCTGCCGTTAATCACAATGAACCTGCCTAGCGGTCTGTGGAGAGGTATTAATCTCTTCACAGACCGTTTACGTTTTTCTGGGCCCCTGCGCAACGGACTAGACACTGTCCGGGCCGCATGCTATGGCTCCGCAGCGAACTAGAAACAGTCGCCCGCGCTGTAGGAGTCGCACGCATGGCCCCGCGACTGACGCTTGCCATTCTCGCATTCTCGGTCGCCGCAGCGCCGGCGGCCGAACCGCGATTCCAGTGGAAGACCGGCCAGACACTGACGTACCGCGTCGCGCAGTCCACAACTGCCATCGAGACGCTGGCTGGCAAAGAACCGTCAGTCGCGACGGTTACGACCCAACTTGACCTGGTCAAGCGCTGGCAGGTTCTCGCCGTGGACGCGAACGGCGTAGCAACTCTCCAAATGACGCTCGCCAAGCTCCGCATGGAAACAAAGCCGCCATCAGGGGCGCCCATGCTGTTCGATTCCGAGAAGCCAAAAGAAAGCTCGGAACAACTGCGTGACGAGATGGCGAAGTACATCGGTCCGCCGCTGACCGTTGTCCGAATCGACGGCCACGGAAAGGTCGTCGAAGTCAAGGAAAGCAAGTTCGGCCCGGCCAGTCGTCTGGAGTGCGACTTGCCGTTCAAGATCACGTTGCCTAACGCGATGCCGATTGCGGGACAACCTTGGACGCGTGATTACGCCATCAAGTTCGACCCGCCACAGGGTACGGGAGAGTCCTACGATGCCGTGCAAACGTGCGTGTTGAAGGGTGTCTCGGGGGGACTCACGGTCGTCGGCTACAAATCGACCATCAAAACAATGCCGGAGACGCCGGCCGATCGCTTGCCCCTGTTGCCGTTACTGTTCGAGGGCGACGTGTGGTTCGATGCAGCCAACGGCCGAGTGCGCTCGGTGCGGGCGAAAGTCGAACGGGATATCCCTGAGCATCGCGGCGAGGGTAGCAAGTATCAGTTCAAGAGTACGTACGCCGAGGACCTCATCGATCCGAAGTGACTGGTCGTGCGAACGGCTGGATCACTCCAGCCGTTCGCTATCGAGACCCAGTGCTTTGATGCGGCGCACTAGCCGCGGTCGCCAAACACCGAGCATCTCTGCCGCCTTGGTCTGATTCCCATCCGCCCGTTCAATCGCCAGTGCGATCAGACGCTTCTCAACGCGCTCCAAAACCTCATCGAGCCGGGGCATTGGCTCTTGTCGACGCAACGGGACTTCCACGTCGGATCGTGCCTGGCGGATAGCCAGGGGCAAATCGTGTGGTTCGATCCGATCGCCCGCAGTGGTCACGGCTGCAAACAGCGTTTCGGCCAGTTCGCGGAGATTGCGCGGCCAGCTGTAGGCCCCTAGGCACTCCGATGCCTCGCTGGCGACCAAGGGTGGCTTCCGGTTGAGTGCGGTCGCTGCACGCTTAACGAAGAACTCGACAAGCCATGGCAAGTCGGTCGCTCGTTCGCGGAGAGCCGGCAACCGGATCGGCAGTATCCCGATCGCGTTATCCGGTTCGGTATCGTACCCAGCAATGAAACCGAATCCCTGGTCGCCCCGTTCCGTGAGGTGCTCGAGCAGACTCTCCCGCGTTGGCTCAGGCAATCTGTCGGCCGCCTGAAGGTAGAGTGTGCCAAGCCATTCGGGGTGATCGGGGCCAAGAGGTCCGCGCAGGACTTGGTGCACGGCATCGAAGGGAAGGGCCGAACAGTCGAGCGCTACGAAGGGCAGCGCGCTACGTCGGCCGGCGAGGTGGATCGCGCGAGCGAGCCAGCGCTTACCCGTGCCCGGCTCGCCGACGATAGCCACCGTCGCGTTCGACTGCGCCGCCAAGCGGGCACGTTCGATGGCCGTCCGCATTGCTGGGCAGGTGTCCGCAATCGCGTCCAGACGATATCGATGGACGGCATCCTCGCGAACGGCAGCCCAGGATTCGGGCATGACGCGGCTCGCACCGAGGTCGCGCCGATCGCGCTGCGTCACTCGGCCCACGATACCGAGCATGCCGTCCGCATCCGCCAATGGCAGGTACTCGATCTCCCACCACGGTGGCCCGAGTTCTTCGCCGGGGCGTGGTCGCGTCGCGCGGGCCATTTCACCGCGGACGGCCTCGCTCGGTGGGGCAAGGGTCCGGCCAAGGGATGCGTGTGAGTGGCCGCTGGCTCGGCGCGTGCAAGTCATGCCGCGGGCATCGGCGAGCGAAACGCCGCTGAGCGTCTCGAACGCGCGGTTCGCGAAGACGAGCTTGCGGCTGCGATTGAGGACAAAAATGGCATCGCTACTGTGCTGGAAGAAGCCGCGCCAGCGGAAGCCGTCGGCAGACATGAGCTAACCGTTTTTTCTGGTTCGCGATTTGGGATGGATCACATCAGCGACGATAACACGAACAACACCAGCCCAATCCCGCCGAGGAACATCGACATGCGGAAGCCCCAGCGAACGGCTTCGCGGATGATGGCGTCCGTCCGCTCGAATCGCGTGGCGCTATAGACCAAGCTGACGACAACGATCAGGATCGGCAGTTCCCAGTAAATACTCGCTGCTAGGAGCGTCATGCCGTCGCCTTCTTGAGCTCGGTAGTCGGCTCGGCTGCCCCGAATGCCGCTCCGGCCAGTGCATCGTAAATGACCAAAACATTCAGCACGCCGGCAATCACGGTATAGACCCAACCGAGGTCCCAGTGTTTGTCGCCACTGCGTTGGAGGTCGTTCAGTTCGTTCTCGGTCGGGGCGGCCTCGAACTTGGAACGGAAGTCGGCCCAGTTATCGATGGGGCCGCGGGCGACGTTCGGCTGGTCCTTCCAATAGTGCCAGATGGCGGGCCAAGCTGCGGCTCCGACCCAAAACTGGGCTGCATAGTGCGGTCGGTTGTAGAGATTGCCGGCCCAACGTGGCCAATTCATGCCGAACCAGGTGGGCGGATTCTGTGTAGTGTCCGCCAGAAAGACATTGCTCCAATTGCCCAGGTACATGCCGTAAAAGAATAGGGCATAGATGCTGGTGAAGAACAACACTCCCTTGAAGGTCCGCCCCTGATAGATCTGACCCAGCCCCGGCACGACGTAGCTCAGAACCGCCGCGAACGGGTCGAGCTTGCCGACGGCCGGTTGAGCAGGGGCGGACTGGGGCGGCGGCAAGAGCATCGTCATCCATTCAATCCGGTTGGCAGCGGCTCAGGGGCGTAATCGTCACTATATCGGCCCAGCTTACCAACTCCAACCATTGTATTCCATTAGGCCCCAGGCAATTCCGCCGAGGAACATGAGGACGCCGGCCATACCAAGGATGTTGCGACCGACAGGGCCACATACACAGCGGCCCAATGGCCCGAACAGCCCAACGATGGCATCAAACAACTGGTTGAAAGCCACGAGAGGGGCAAGCAAGGGTGGCGGTGGCTCATCGCGGCGCGGCGTGTATGCGGTCACCGGTTCCGGAATCGGCACCGAGGCCCGAACGACCGGCTGCGGTATTGGTTCGATGTGCAGGCTCGACGGCGTGGGCGCTGGCACTGGGGCCGTGGGCCGTGCAGGAGCGACCGGCGCCGGAGCTGGGGCCGGACCGAGGACCGAGCTACCGAACTGCGGATTCAGGTTGATCGACCAGCTTCGATCGAATGACGATTCCGGTGCTGCCGGCGGTTGTACTGGGCCGGAATCGGCCAAAAGTACCATCGCCGGCGGACGCCAGCCTTCGGCCGGTTGTGCCGTTGGCTTTGGCGGTGGTGGAACGAACGTCACTTGCGGTGCTGCGGCCACTGGCGCGGCGGCCCGCGGCGACGCGGCCGGCTGATTCTCGTCGAGTTGGTTGATCGGCAGCGAAAGCATCCGCTGCAGCAGCGAGTCCAGCTCATCAAGCTGTTGCCGCATCGAGTTGTTTGGGACAGCCGTTGTCGTAGACATGGACCGCGATCCTCCCTGATCGACCGCTCGGGACAGTTGGCCGGCCGCCCGCGCGGCCCTAGTCTACCACGGATGGCCGACAGATTTTACGTCAATTTGCCGCTCGGCCTCGGCCTCGTCGAGTTAGATGGGCCGGAAGCTCACCATCTTGCCACAGTGCTCCGCGCCCGTCCAGGCACTCCAATCTGCCTCTTTAACGGGGATGGCGCTGACTACCTTGCATCCGTCGTCGATGTCCAGAAACGACGAGTATTGGTCGAGGTGACAAATCAAGCGAAGCCAGCCCGCGAACGCCTGCACCGGCTTGAAGTTGCGGCACCGTTGCCCAAAGGCGATCGGGGCGATTTTCTTGTGGAGAAGCTAACAGAACTTGGCGTGACCCAATTCGTTCCATTGCGGACCCGGCGGAGCGTCGTCCACCCCACGAAGCTCGACCGACTCGAACGATCCGTGATCGAAGCAAGCAAGCAATGCGGTCGCAATGTCTTGATGACGATCGCACCTTTGGTGGAATGGGAGACCTACGTGCGTTCGGCTGACTTGCCGGCGCTTCGACTGGTCGCTCATTTCGGCGGTGCCACGGTGCCGGCGGAGTCCGCTGATGCCGTCGTTGCCGTTGGTCCCGAAGGAGGATTCACGAGCGAGGAGATCGAGGCCGCTCTCGCGGCGGGATGGTCGGCAGTGTCGCTGGGACCGCGCGTGTTGCGGATCGAGACGGCGGCCCTGGTGCTGGCGGCTCGAATTGGGTCCTAATCCTCGGGTGTCGGAGGTAACTTCGCCAGTGCCTCGCGGAATTCGGCCGCCGACTGAAAGCGATCTTTCGGATCGCGCTCGATCGATTTCAAAAGAAATGCTCGCATCGCGTCACTCATACCCGGCTTGGCATCGCGGGGATCGCGCGGGTCTTGCCGCAGGTGCTTGAGAAGCACGTCCATCGAACCGCGAGCTTGCGGCCACGGTAGCCCACCCGTGAAGACCTCATAGGCGGTGACGCCAAGTGCAAACAGATCCACGCGGTGATCGGTTGCCTGACGCTTGATGATCTCGGGTGCCAGGTAGTCCGGCGTTCCGGTGCGGTTGCCCGGTTCACAAAAGAGCGGCGTGTAAGGGACAGTCAGGCCAAAGTCGATGAGCTTGATCTTACCTTCATTCGTGACCATGACGTTGCGCGGGCACAAGTCGCGGTGGAGCCACTTTTCCTTGTGCATGTACTCGAGCGCGTCGCAGATCTGAGTCAGGTAATCGACCGCTTTGCGCTGAAGACCCGGGCTTTTCGTTTCGACAAGGAAGTTGAGGCCGACGCCCTCGATCCACTCCATACTCAGAAACGGGTCACCGCTGGTTGTGACACCATAGTCGAATGTCTTGACGATATTCGGGTGGTTGAGGTCGAGGCAGATTTCACCCTCCGACGGCTTGTTGCGACCGATGAATCGCGATTCGAACTTGGCCGTCTTTGCCTTGTCGAGAAGTTTGAGTGCAACCGTTCGCCCGACCGTGCGGTCGTACGCCCGCCAGACTTTCGACATCGAACCCTGCCCGGACCGTGCGTAGAGTTCGAACCGCTTCTTGAGGTCGTACTTCTTGAGTTTGGCTTTCGTACGAGGCTTGTCCGCACCGGGCCGGGAGGGAGGTGCCTTGGGCTTGAACAGAAAATCGAAGAGGCCCACGAAACACCTCAACGTTCGCAGTAGTCCACGATCCGCGCGACCTCGGTCCGCAGGTTTTGGCGAGAAACAATGCGGTCGACGAAGCCATGTTGCATCAAGAACTCACTCGTCTGGAATCCTTCGGGCAGTTCGAGCCGCACGGTATTCCAGATGGTGCGCTTCCCGGCGAAGCCGATCATCGCGCCCGGTTCGGCGAGGGTGATGTCACCATCGAGCGCCCAACTGGCGGCCACACCGCCCATCGTCGGGTTTGTGAGAATACCGATGTACAGACACCCGGCCTCGTCATGGCGTGCGAGCGCCGCCGAGACCTTGGCCATCTGCATTAGCGACAGAATCCCTTCCTGCATTCGTGCGCCGCCGCCAGACCCACTCACGAGAATGATCGGGAGGCGAGCGGCCGTCGCTGCTTCGACCGCGCGGGTGAGCTTCTCGCCGACGACGGATCCCATGGATCCGGCCATGAACGCGAAGTCGGTGATGCCAATGACGACCGGTCGCCCGCGGATGAAGCCCTTGCCAACGACAGCAGCATCGGGCATTCCCGTTTTCGATTGTTCCTTTTCGATTCGCTCGGCATAGGGGATACGGTCGGTAAACTCGAGCGGATCGCGGGGTCGCAAGCCTGTGAACCACTCCTCGAAGCTCTCCTCGTCGAGTAGTTGGCGAATGCGATCCCGGGCCGAGATCGGAAAGTGGTAGTCGCATTCCGGGCAGACATTGAAGCGGCTCTCGGCCTCCTTCTTGAAGACCGTGGCTTTGCACTGCGGACATTGAATCCACAGTCCTTCCGGAACACCACGCTTCATCCGGCCGACGGACGCCATTGCCCCCGCCCTCTGGTATCGAGTCGTCACCGTATCTGAACCCTACTACACGCCGGAGTCAAGGGGAATAACCACACTGCCAGCTCGCCGATGTCAAGCGGTGGGGCTTCGTGACGGTGCCCAACCGATTGCCATCCGCGGCCGAGTTGCGACTACTTGTCGTCGATTTGCGCCAGCGACGCGAATTTCTTGCCCTCGACGTAGGCGAGAAACGCACCGCCTCCGGTCGACACGTGGGTCATCTTGCTGTCGAAGCCGAACTGCTCGACGGCCTCCGCTGTCTCGCCGCCACCGACAACCGTCGTTGCCGCGCTGGCGGCCATCGCGGCGGCGATACCCTTCGTCCCGGCCGCAAATCCAGGTTGCTCAAACCATCCGACGGGACCGTTCCAAATCACCGTTCCGGCCGATTGGATCGCCTCTGCGTATTTCGCAAGCGTTTTCGGTCCGATGTCCACACCTTCGTAGCCAGCGTCGATCGCACCCTCGAAAACCTCTGTCTTCGCGAGATCGTCCGATCGACACGCAAGGCAATCGATGGGCAGCTCGATCTTTGAACCGACTTGAGGCAGCAGGTTCTTGGCAGCGGCGACTTCCTCGTCGGCGATTTGCATTGCTCCGACGCTCACGCCCTTTGCCTTGAGGAACGCATAAGTCATTTTGCCGCCGATCAGCAGGCGGTCCACCTTGCCGAGCAGTGCGTTAATGAAAGCGATCTTGTCCGACACCTTGGCTCCGCCCATCACAGCGATCACGGGCTTCTTTGGCGATGCCATCAGACTGTCGATAATCTCGAGTTCCTTGGCGACAAGCAATCCGACGGCTCGCGGCTTGTTGGCGGCTTTCATCGCGGCGGGCACGGCGACCATTGATGCGTCTTTGTCGTTGTGGCAGGTGCCGAACGCATCGTTGACGTACACATCGGCCAGGGCCGCGAGCGCCGCGGCGAACTCGGCATCGTTCTTCTGCTCACGTGGATCGAAGCGTAGGTTCTCAAGTAACAACACTTCGCCCGGCTTCAACGCTTTCGCCGCCGCCGTGACATCGGGGCCGACGACGACATCGGCCGCCTTCCGGACCGGTTTTCCGAGAAGCTCGCCGAAGCGGGCTGCGACTCGGTCCATGGTCAGGAGCGTACGGGCCTCAGCATCCGCCTTTTCGGGCCGGCCGAGGTGGCTCATGGCAATAACGGATGCACCGCGATCGAGTAACGCCTTGATCGTCGGCAGCGCACCGCGAATCCGGCGATCGTTCTTGACGGAACCGGTCTTCTTGTCGAGGGGTACATTGAAGTCGACGCGGATCAAAACCGTCTTGCCCCGGATGTCGGGCAAGTCAGCGAGGTTCTTCTTGGCCATTCGAGACTCCAAACACGGCTAAGCTCGAAATATGGGCCGAATCGCCGAGATTCGCCGCGAAGTCGCCCTGCGCTTCGTGGTCAGCCTCGACAACTCGGCCCATCCTACGCTTGCAACATCGGGTGTTAGCGGTCCTGGCCGATCATGTGGTTGAGCAGGTCTACACAGCGGTTCGAGTAGCCCCACTCATTGTCGTACCAACTCACGAGCTTGAAGAAGCGGCTGTTGAGTTCGATTCCGCTGCCCGCATCGAAGATGCTCGATGCGCTGTCGTGGATGAAGTCGCTCGATACGACTTCATCGCTCGTGTACTCCAACACGCCTTTCAAGTACGTCTCGCTCGCCTTTCTCATCGCAGCGCAGATTTCATCGTAGCTCGTGGCCTTCGCCGTTTTCACGGTCAGGTCGATGACCGAAACGGTCGGCGTGGGTACGCGAAACGACATGCCGGTCAGCTTGCCCTTGACCTCCGGGATCGCCAGCCCGACTGCCTTTGCAGCTCCGGTGGTGCTTGGGATGATGTTGATGGCGGCTGCCCGGCCGCCCTTCCAATCCTTCTTTGACGGGCCATCCACGGTCTTCTGTGTGGCCGTATAGCTGTGCACCGTCGTCATCAGCCCTTCTTCGATTCCGAAGCCTTCCTTGAGCAGAACATGGACTACGGGAGCCAGGCAGTTCGTGGTGCAACTTGCGTTCGAGACGATATTGTGCTTCGCCGAGTCGTACTTGTCGTGGTTGACACCCATCACCACCGTGATGTCCTCGCCCTTGCCAGGCGCGGAGATGATGACCTTCTTCGCTCCGGCAGCAATGTGCCCCTTGGCTTTCTCGGCCTCGGTAAACAAACCCGTCGATTCGATGACGTAATCGACGCCGAGGGCCTTCCACGGGAGCGCGGCCGGTCCTTCCTTCACAGCGAGACACTTGATGGAATGGCCATCGACAACAAGCGTGTCGTCGTCAGCCACCGAGTTCGAAGACCGCTTACTCTCGACCTTTCCCTTGAACTTGCCCTGAGTCGAGTCGTATTTGAGCAGGTAGGCGAGGTTGTCGGCTGGGACAAGATCGTTGACGGCGACGACGTCAAGGTGTTTGCCGAGCAGGTTCTGTTCGACAAGGGCGCGAAAGACCAGCCGGCCGATTCGGCCGAAACCGTTGATACCAACCTTCACCATGCTGTCTGACTCCTGCGGTTCGAGGCTCTATAACGTCTAACGTACGATTCCCAAATGACGAGTCGAGTCTAGCGAGGTCCGTCGAATGTCTACTCCAATTCGCGTTGCCGTGACCGGCGCCGCCGGAAACGTCGCCTACGCTATGTTGCCGCGTCTTGCTTCGGGCGAGGTCTTTGGCCCGAACCAAAAGGTAATCTTGCAACTGCTCGAAATCCCGCCGGCCCTTCCAGCGCTCGAGGGCGTTGCGATGGAGCTCGAGGACTGCGGCTTCCCGACACTGGCAGATATCGTCGTCACGGACGATGTGAACAGGGCATTTGCGGACGTCAACTGGGCGCTATTGGTCGGTGCCGCCCCACGCAAGCAAGGGATGGAACGCAAGGACCTGCTTGGCCTGAACGGCCGGATCTTCGTGGGCCAAGGTAAGGCCTTGGCCGAGCACGCAGCGTCGGACGTGCGCGTCCTGATCGTCGGAAACCCGTGCAACACCAACTGCCTGGTCGCCTATTCCAATGGTCGGAGCATCTCGGCCGATCGGTGGACCGCGATGACACGCCTCGACCATAACCGAGCCGTCGCAGCACTTGCGAAGAAAGCTGGTGTCGCCAACGAGGCCGTCACGAAAGTTACGATCTGGGGCAACCACTCCAGCACGCAGTTTCCCGACTTCACGAACGCGCGGATTAGCGGCGATCCAGCGGGCGAGATCATTGCGGATCGGTCCTGGCTCGAAGGAACCTTCGTTCCACAATGCCAAAACCGGGGAGCCGCGATCATTAAGGCTCGTGGCCTGTCGTCGGCGTTTTCGGCCGCCAACGGCGCCATCGATCACGTTAAGAGCTTGCTCAAGCCAACGGCGGCGAACGACTGGGTGAGCATGGCGACCGTCTCGAAGGGCGAATACGGCGTGCCAGCAGGCCTGGTGTTTGGGTATCCCTGCACGACCGACGGGAAGGGCGGCTACTCCGTTGTCGAAGGGTTGAAGCTCGACGCTTTCGGTCAGGCCAAGTTCGACGCGACGCTCAAGGAACTGCTCGAAGAACGCGATGCAGTCAAGGATCTACTTCCGAGTTGAGCCAGGGTGAATGCCGACGGACGCGGCCCATGGCTTTGCGTTCGTCGGCGTTCGATCCTGGCCAGTTCCTTACATTTATGCGTCACCCTCAGATTGTCGTATCCGAGCGCGACGGCCAGCTCGCTCGCTTGCTTCGACCGGTTGCCGAGGCCGAGCGATGGGTGATGCACGAACCGCGACAGGCCGAGGTACTGACCCGCCACCTCCATGCCGCGGGTCCGACAGTCCTGGTCGTAAAATTGAGCAAGAAGGAACCGGAACGCGAGCTGGCGCTCCTTGGTCGGATCGCATGGCAGTTACCAACCGTGGCCACAATCGCCGTCGGCGACGTGGACGATGCCGCGATTCTCGCTGGCCTGGCATGGGATGTGGGCGTTGACTTCGCACTTTTCCCGCCGCTGTCGCGCGACTTGTTGCCTGGCGTCGTGACGGGGTTGATGCGGCGGAGCCTGTTGTGACCGACTTGCCGATCCTCGACACCACACTCTGCACCGGATGTGGCGATTGTGTTCCGGTATGTCCGACCGACTGTCTCGAAATGGCGGGGTCGCGTGTATGGCTGCCTCGCCCGGCCGACTGCGTAAGCTGCGGCGCATGCGCCGCCGTCTGCCCGACCCAAGCGATCGGCTTCCCGATCGCCGGCACCTAACAACGAAGCCGCCCGCAGGTTCAGTCCTGCGGGCGGCTGTGCGAGTCGTGGCAATGGCGCGACTTACTTGGCCGATGCCGTAGCAATGGCCGGCTCAAAGTTCTCGGTGAGGCTCTCACCCGCGCGGACGACAACGCGGCGGCTCTCGCTCACCGGCTTGCCCTCGCGGACGGCTTCCACGCGCACCATGTAAAAGTACGCCTGGCCGGCATCGAGAGCCGGCGTGGAGAACGTGTTCTTGCCAGCCACAGTGCGGACCGGCATGTCGTCGACGTACAGCTTCGCGTCGATCGGCATTTCGATCGTCAGCTTCGCTGCCCCTGCGCCCGGCGGGGTCACCGGAGCTGCCGGCGGCGTGGTGCCCGGAGCCGGCGTGGTCGCCGGAGCCGGCGTGGTCGCGGGGGCCGGGTTGGCCGGAGCCGGGGCCGGGGTCGACGGCATCGGGCCAGCGGCCGGCGCGGTCATCGGGTTGCTCGGGTAGGCGGGAGCAGCATGCCCACCGTAGCAGCCAACGTCGTACGTGCCGTAGCAGCCCATGCAGCCGTAGCATCCGCCGTGGCAAGAGCCATAACCGTAGCAGCTACCGTAGCCGCTGCCATAGCACCCACCGTAGCAACTGCCATAGCACCCACCGTAGCAGCTGCCGTAGCAACCGCCGCAGCCCCAGGCTGCGTAGGCTCCCCAGCAGCTGCCGTAGCAACCGCCGCAGCATCCGCCATAGCAGTGGAGATACAGGCCACCGGTGCAACCGTAGGCCCTGCCACCCCACGCCGGCGCATCGGCCGTACCCGTCGCCATCGCCGCAAGCAGAATCGCGCTATACATCCGTTTGCCTCCCAGTTCCTGGGAACCATGGTTCGCTCGACGTGGCCCGGAGAAACTATTCTCAAGTCGGGTCGTCCGAGCAGAGTGGATAAGATGGTAAATCTAGACAAAAAAAGTGTCAATCGGACTTCGGGAAAAATATTGAAGGTATGACGTCTGGAGAGATCGTGAGGCTGAGTAATTAGAAACGGATCAAAGTCAAGCTAGCGATGCTTGGAAGACTATATCGATTGGAAAAACAAGCGGTGGTCCCGTGAATAACGGGACCACCGCTCGCACACACAGTTCACTTGTGACGACGCGACCGCGAGGTCAGCGGCAGACGTTGAAGTACCGGGCAGCCGGGTGATGCAGGATCAAAGCCGTCGTCGATTGCTCGGGCTCAAGTTGGAACTGCTCGCTTAAGCTGAGACCAATTCGATTCGGGTCAAGCAATTGAAATAGCTTGGCCTGATCTTCCAGGGCAGGGCACGCGGGGTAGCCAAACGAGTAGCGGCAACCGCGGTAATGCTTCTTGAATAACTTCTCGACCTTCGGAGAATCGTCGCCACCGATGCCCCATTCGGCTCGCAGCTTTTTGTGGAAGTACTCGGCCAGGGCCTCGGCCGTCTCGACACCGAGGCCGTGCAGGTACAAGTAATCCTGGTAGCGGCCGGCACGATACCATTCGTGGGCGACCTTGGTCACCTCCCGACCAACCGTGACACCCATCAAGGCGATGACGTCGGTTGCGCCGCCGTCCACGGGGGAAACGTAGTCGCTCAAGCAGAGGAATTCGCCGTGGTCCTGCCGCGGGAATGTGAAGCGTAGCCGCTCTGTGGACCCGTCATCGGCAAAGATGACCAAATCGTCGCCCTCGGAGCCGCAGGGGAAGAAACCGTACACTGCGGCAGGCCGGAGGATATTCTCTGCGACGCAAACAGCCTTGAGGCGCTCGAACGCAGGGTAGGCGACCTCGCGCATCTGCCGCTCGTACTCGGCCGGGGGCACGTTGTTCTTCTTGAACTGCCACTGCGTGCTGATGAGCGTCCGCTCATTGAGGAATGGGAAGACATCGCGCACGTCAATGTCTGCAACAACACGACTGCCCCAGAATGCGGGCGTCGGTTTGTCCGGTGCGGGTGGCACGGTCTTTTGCCGAAGCCGCGCGGCAACCGTGTGCGTCGGACAGTCACAAACCGACGGTTCTTTCGGCAATTCTCCGCGGCCGCCCGCGCCAACCGCGGCGAGTCGTCGCTTCCGCGTCGCGTCGGCCACACCGCGCAAGGCCGCCGAACCAACCGTGGCGAGCCTCTTGCGCGCCGCAATTTCGTCCATGATTCGCAGGCCCGCGAAGGCGTCTTCACCGTAGTGGAGCTCGCCCTTGTAAATGGCCCGTAGATCCTGCTCGACGTAGGTGCGGTTCAAGGCCGCGCCACCCAGGATGACCGGCGGGTCGAGGCCGCGTTCGTTCAGCGTGACCAGGTCTTCCTTCATGATGACCGTCGATTTCACGAGCAGGCCACTCATGCCGATGGCGTCGGCGTCTTGCTTTTGGTACTCGGCGATCATCGTCTCGACGGGCTGCTTGATGCCGAGGTTGTAGACCGTGTATCCGTTGTTCGTCAGAATGATCTCGACGAGGTTCTTGCCGATATCGTGGACATCGCCTTTGACCGTCGCCAGGACAATCTTGCCTTTCTCGGATCCCTCGACCTTTTCCATGAACTGCTTGAGATGGCCGACGGCCACCTTCATGACTTCCGCCGACTGAAGTACGAACGGAAGCTGCATTTGCCCGCTGCCAAACAGATCGCCAACGACCTTCATGCCGCTCAGCAGAATGTCGTTGATAATGGCTAGCGGTGCATAGCGCTCGCGGGCCAGATCGAGGTCGGCGATCAGCGATTCGCGCCGGCCCTGGACGATCGCCTGTTTCAGTCGCTCTTCGACCGTGTCGCCGAGGCTCAGCGTTTTCCTGGAATCGCCCTTCTTGTCCGCGTAGTGATCGATCAGCAGTTGCAGGGGATCCTCGATGCAGTTACCGGCCGCGTCGAATGTGCGCTCGTCGAAGAGGAGCCGACGGCACAGTTCCTTGCCCTCGGCATCGATCGACGCGAGCGGCATGATCTTGGCGGCGTGCAGAATCGCGGAGTCGAGGCCATACTCCAGGGCGTAGTGCAAGTAGACCGAATTCAGCACCTGGCGCGTATACGGGTTGAGGCCGAACGAGCAATTCGACAGGCCCACGTGCGTGAGCGCGCCGGGCAACTTTTGCTTGATGAGGCGAATCGCTTCAAAGGTGGCGACCGCACTCTTACGCGTCTGTTCCTGACCCGTGGTCACCGGGAAGACGAGCGGATCGAAAAGCAAGTCGCTCGGCGGGATGCCGTACTCGCCCACAACGATGTCGTAGATGCGCTTTGCGACCTCGAACTTCCATTCAGCCGTGTCGGCCTGGCCCTTCTCGTCGATGGTCAAAGCAACGAGCGCGGCACCGTACTTCTTGGCTAGCTGCGTCTTGGGGTCGAGCGTCTTGCGGCCGTCTTCCAGGTTGATCGAGTTGATGATCGCCTTGCCGCTGGTGTGCTTCAGGGCGACTTCGATCACGGGTACTTCGGTGCTATCGAGCATGAGTGGCTTCGTTAACACCGCGTTGTAGCGTTTGATGACTTCCTTCATATCGCGGACGCCATCGCGTCCAACGTAGTCCACGCAGACATCGAGGACGTGAACGCCCTCGCGCTCCTGCTCTTGCGCCATTTCGACCAGGCCGTGCCAGTCTTCTTTTTCGAGGTGTTGTTTGAACTTGCGCGATCCGTTCGTATTGGTCCGTTCGCCGACGAGCAACGGCTTCTGATCGACGACCAAATCTTGGGCCGACTGGAGGCTCGATACCGCGGCGATGTATTCCGGCTTCCGTGTGGCGGGTCGCTTGCCGCCGATCCGATCGACCACAGCCTTGAGGTGCGTGTATGTCGTCCCGCAGCAGCCGCCCACGATGTTGGCACCGTATTCGACGACGAATCGTTCCAACCAATCGGCAAGCCCGGTGAGATCGAGCGGGAAGTACGTCTCGCCATCGCGCTGTTCAGGCAATCCGGCGTTGGGTAGGACGCTCAGTCGCTTCCGACTGTGTCGACTGAGGTACCGAACATCGTCGTGCATCAAGTCGGGGCCGACACCACAGTTCATTCCGAGGACATCGATCTCGTCGATCGGATCGAGCGCGACCAGGGCCGCAGGAATGTCGGTCCCCGGCAGCATTCGCTTATTGGCGTCGATGATGGTGAGCTGCACCATGAGGGGGAGGCGCACGCCGGCCCGCTTCATCTCTTCGATTGCGGTGATGGCGACGGCCTTGGCTTGCAGGACGTCAAAGCAAGTTTCAATCAGGATCGCGTCGACTCGCTCTTCGATCAGGATCTGCAACTGACGTCGATACGAATTTGCCAGCGTGTCGAAGTCGGCATAAACGGCTGGCTCGTTAAGCGATGGCATCTTGGTGCCGGGGCCGACAGAGCCGATCACGAAGCGAGGTCGGGCCTGCGTCGAGAAGTCAGTGGCTACCTTCCGGGCGATGCGCACGTTAAACCGGTTGATGTCGTCGAGCTTTTCGCCCATGCCGAACTCGTCGAGGACGAGTTGGCTGGCATTAAATGTGTTGGTTTCGACGGCATCGCAACCCGCCGCCAGAAAGCCGCGATGAATCTCTTCGATCCATTCCGGATGCGTGTAAACGAGTGCATCCGACAGGTTCAACAACGACTTGCCGTTCGGGGCGTGGCCCCAGTCCGACTCGCTCGGCTTGTAGCGATGGAGGCTCGTGCCCATACCGCCGTCAAGGATCAGGACGCGATCGGCAAGCAAGTCGAGAAACGGGGAATTCATGCGTTGAGGTTCCAGATTCGTGATGGCGCTCTCTTTACGAGGATACGTCACAACCTCGGTAAGAGGAAGGGGACCCACGCTTTCCGGATCGTGGCTCGTATACTGGCCCGCGGGGTACGGCATTGTCTCATCCGTGCAGAGGAACTCTCCATGTTGCGTCAATGTGGCGCCATCGCGTTGGTGGCGGTCGTCGGAGTGGGTGTTGTGTGTGCTGGGCCGGAATGGAAAAGCGGTATCGTCTGGCCGGAGCCGAAGGTCGTTACTCCCGGCGACGGTACCGCACCGCCTTCCGACGCGCTCGTGTTATTTGACGGCAAGGACCTGTCGCAATGGGAAGTCCGCTCGGGCCGGCCGGGCGAGGGTAAGGAACCGGAATGGATCCTTATGGATGGCTATGCCGAAGTCCGGAAGCACGACATTCGCACCAAACTGGCATTTGGCGACTACCAGTTGCATGTGGAGTTCGCAACACCGGCCCAGGTCAATCCGAAGCAGACCGGCCAGGGCCGCGGTAACAGCGGTGTATTCCTTGCCGACCGCTACGAAGTTCAAGTCCTCGACTCGTTCGACAACGCGACGTATTTCGACGGCCAATGTGGCAGCATCTACAAGCAAACGCCGCCAATGGTCAACGCCTGTCGCAAGCCCGGCGAGTGGCAGACCTACGACATCCTCTTCGAGTCGCCCCGCTTCGCAGACGATGGCAAGGTGGCGCGTCCCGGGTATGTCACGCTGTTTCACAATGGCATCGTCGTGCTCAATCACTTCGAGTTGCAGGGCGACACGAATTTCGATCAGCCTCCAGCGTATCGGCCTCATGCGGCAAAAATGCCCATTCACTTGCAGAACCACGGCAACCCGGTGCGCTATCGCAACATTTGGATTCGCGAGATGACACCGATGGTCGGGACCAAACCGGCCTAACCTGCGATGCCTGGCGATTGGTATCCGAGCCGGACGCGTGAGCGACGGCCCCTGGGAGATCGTCGCTCACGCTTCCGGCTCCGACGCAGCGGGACGTGGCTCACGATCGCGAATAGGACGCCCGCCACACTGAGCCGCCCTTCGCGAGCGCCTTACGCTCGAAGTTGGTCAGCAGAGCGTCGGCTGCCGGCGGCCCGGTTCGTTCGCTGGATGAGACCACAGTCAATTCTGGTCGCGAGTCGAGTAGCTCGCGGATGACGGCGTAGTAATCGCCGACATCCGTCGCCACCTCCAGCCGGCCTTTGGGCTGCAATACGCGCAGGCACTCAGCGGCGAACTCTGGAGTCCAGACGCGGCGCTTATGGTGCCGCTTCTTCCACCACGGGTCCGGAAAGTAGACGTGGACCGCCGCCAGGGAACTGTCGGCGATGCGGTCGTGCAGAAACGCGCGGGCGTCCGTGCATGCGACGCGAGCGTTTGGCAGCTTGCGCTTGGCGATGCGAGTAGCGACGTACAGTTCCAGGCCTCGGTCAATTTCGAGACCGAGCCAGTTTGTCTCTGGATGCCGGACCGCGGCGTCAACCAGGTACGCACCTTTGCCGAACCCGACTTCCAGCTCAACGGGGCCAGCATTGCCAAAGAACTCTAGCGGCGAACGCCGGCTGTCAGCCACCGAGGGGGCATTGTCGGCTTCACCGCTCCGTGGATGACGGCCAGCGCTTGCCGGATCGATCCGATACGGCGCAAGTTCGTCGAGCGGCAGGCGCTTGGGTCGGCGCACTGCGTCAACTCCCCGGCTGCTCGCCGCGAACGAGCGGTACGCCAATCACGGTGGCCTCAAAGACCATCTTGGTGCCGACAAACCCCTGCACCTTGAAGATCGACTGTCGAGCCTTCAACCGCTCGCCTTTGCAGATGAGCACGAACCGGTCGCCCGGCTTGACCATGCCGCGGAAGCGCACCTCTTCCAATCCACCAAAGCCGAGGATGCCTCCAGCTTCGATGACCTTCTGCGTCACGGCATAATAGCTTGCCATCTGCGCCGCCGCCTCGCACATGAGTACGCCGGGCAAAAGCGGCATTCCGGGCATGTGTCCGCGACACCAGAACTCGTCGTCACGAACGTCCTTGTAGCCAACGACGATCTGTTGCTCGTGGTTGAGATAAACGATTGCGTCGAGCTGTTCCATCTCGAATCGCTGAGGATTGATGGCGCGAATGGCATCGCGATCGGCAACGACCTGAGTCAGGTCGAGGGTCACTGGGTCGAGAATGAGCGGCGGCGGCATGGCATTGTCCCTGGCTAACCGAGAATATCCGCTATCTGTCCGAGGTCCGTCAACAGGACATCCGGCTTGTTGTCCGGGTCTCGGAGTTGCTCGGCCGTGGCACCGAGCGAGGCTTTGTCACCCGCAAACAAGGCCGTTCGCATTCCGAGTCGCTTCGCCGGCAGAATGTCGCGATCCAGCCGCGACCCAACGTGCAACACTTCGAGTGGTGAGATACCTCTTGTGGCGAGGCGGTCCAGCCCGGCTCGGAACAGCCGATCGGATGGCTTGCGCCCGCGGATATCGCACGACAGTACGCGTAGATCGGCCGGCACAACGTCGTCGAGCCGTATACCGCTCTCTTCTTCAAGCCCCCGGGCAAGTTGAAGGGGCGTAAAGCACTGGCCGTCCGCGAGCAATCCCTGCGTCCTTCCCGCATCGATAACTGAGCGCAGTGCCTGGCCGGCATTTGGATACGCCGCCGTGCCCTGCAGGCTGGCATGAAAGAAGTAGGCAACCTTACGGGTGTATTCGTTCAGCGAACCGTAGAAGCCGGCGTCGAACTTGTATTCCTTCTGGAACAGCTTCTTAATGAGTTCCTCCCAGACTCGCTCGGCCAGGACCTCGGGGTATTTCTCACCGGGGCTCGGAGCCATCCGCTGCTTATCGAGGTCCATTTTGTACAGGTGGCCGAAATACTCGGACGGCGCTCCCGGCTTGCGGCTCATCGACGCCCACATCTTGAATTCGGCGATGGTCTTTTCGAGAGCGGCGGTCATGACGAACTCGGTCGGATGCTCAAAAACGAGTTCGCCGAACGGGATGGCCAGCAAAGTCCCGTAGACAGTCCAGAGAACGGCTTTGACGCGCGGCAGGGGAGCGAGGTGCGGACGGGCCTTGGCCGGCTTCACCAGTGGCGGGGCAGGCCACGGCAGGTCACGGGTGTCCAGCCAGGAGGCATACTGTTCCAGCGTCAGCGGCATGTATTCAGCCTAATGACGCAGGGTGGCGTGAAAAAGGGGCCAACCACGATTTCCGCTGCGCGAGGCCGGAATGAAACCAACAAGAGGTGAGAATCGTCGGTGTCGCCACGATTACGAGAGGGCCGCAATCGCTTGAGCGGGGCCGTCGAGCGGCCCATCGCACGCATAGTTGTGGCACAGAAACGTCCGGACGCCCTGTCCCGCCGGTTTGCCCGCGACCAAAGGCAACGTCGACTCACCGGTCGTAGGGTCGTGAAACGCGACAACGCGGTGTGGGGCGAAGGGCATTCGCGCGGCTTGCACGACTCGCTGCGTGTCCGCGTCGTTTGCCGGGCCAAGAATTGCGACCTGTTGCAGTGGGCCCAAGTAGAAATCAAGCGCCATCAGCATTTGCCCGGACGCAAGCGGGTTCTCGGCCATCTCGCCCCGGAATGCACGCAGCGTCGTCTCCGCGGCTTCGCGCCAGCGGCTGTTGTCGGTGTGTGCCGCCAACCGCAAGAGGCCCGCCACGGCCATCGCGTTGCCGCTCGGCGTCGAGCCATCGTGCCGGTCCTTCATGCGGACGATCAGATCGACCTGCCCTTCAGCCGTTGTAAAGAAGCCACCCGCGGCATCTGCGAACCGACCGAGCATGACGCCGGCCAACTCGCCTGCCGCGGTCAGCCAACGCGGCGCAAAGGTCACTTCGTACAGCGAAACGAGGGCATCAATCATGAAAGCGTAGTCTTCAAGCTGGCCATCAATCTTCGGCGGCTGACCGACGGCCGCGGTATGGAACAGTCGACCGTCGGGGCCACGCAGGTAAGTCAAAATGTAGTCGGCAGCCTTTTCGGCGGCGGTCAAAGTGGCGACCTGAAATGGATCGATCGTTGGCACAAACAAGCTAGCCTTCGCCATCGCCCCGATCATCAGCCCGTTCCACGATGTCAGTATTTTCTCGTCGCGTGCGGGCCACACGCGCTTCGAGCGGACCTGGTAGAGGTGAGCGCACGCTCCTTGAAGGCGTTTCAGCGTTGGCTTGTCGCGTGAAGTCAATTCGCCAACGGGATACGCGGCCGTGCGATGAAGGATGTTGTGTCCTTCCCAGTTGCCGGCTTCGGTCACGTCGTAGGCAGCCGCGAATTCCCGTGGATCCGCACAGCCACCGTCCAGGCCGTCCGGTTCGAGGTTCGCGTCGATTTCCTCCTTTGACCAGACGAAGAATTTGCCTTCGATTCCTTCGCTGTCGGCGTCCTGGGCCGCATAGAACGGCCCAGCCGGATCTGTCATCTCGCGCAATACGTACTGGACTGTTTCATGAACAACCCAGTAGTACCCCTCGTACCCAGTCGCTTGATAGGCTTCGAGGTACGCGACGATCAGAAGCGCGTTGTCATACAGCATCTTCTCGAAGTGCGGAACCAGCCACCTCGCGTCGACGCTGTAGCGGTGGAAGCCTCCGCCCACCTGGTCGTAGATGCCACCAGCCGCCATTTTGTCGAGCGATAGCTTCACGAATTTCAGCAGGTCCTCGTCATTGAACCGCCGCCACAACCGGAGCGCCAACCGCAGTTCCAGCGCGTGCGGGAACTTGGGTGCTGTACCAAAGCCGCCATTGCGAGTATCCTGCGCCCGCTTAATGATGTCCGCCGCGCCTCGCAATAGGTCGTCGCTGAGTTCGCCGTCGGCCGGTGCCAATGCACCGTGCCCACGCAGATGGTCGGCAATGTTGGTCGCGGTATTTGCCACATCCGAGCGGCGCTCGCACCAGGCGTCGGCAAGAGCCGTCAGTACACGGCGGAAGCTCGGCCGACCGTACATATCGCGCGGTGGGAAATACGTACCGGCGTAAAACGGCTCCAGCGCCGGTGTCAGCCAGACGGACATCGGCCAACCGCCTTGGCCGTCATTGAGTGCTTGCACAGCGGCCATGTAGATCGCGTCCACGTCCGGACGTTCTTCCCGATCCACTTTCACACTGACGAAATGGTCGTTGAGTAGCTTCGCGGTGTCCACGTCTTCGAAGCTCTCACGCTCCATGACGTGACACCAATGGCAGGCCGAGTAGCCGACGGACAGGAAAATCGGCTTGTCGAGAGTGCGAGCGAGGGCAATGGCCTCGTCGCCCCAGGGATGCCATTCGACGGGATTGTGAGCGTGCTGGCGCAGATACAGTGACGATTCATTTGCAAGGCGGTTCATGACGGTCGTCCTCTAACCGTCATGGTATCCAGCGCGGACGGCCGGCGTTAGCTGCCCGGTCGATATTCCCTCAGGTTACCACAGCTGCTGAGGAAGTTCGGTGCCGGTCAGATCGTTTCGGCCGTTCGCGCTTCGGGCGAGCCGGTCAGTCGCTGAACGTGACCGTTGGCGGCTTCACGGTCGTCACGGGCTGCGTTCCTTCATTGTGGAATCCGCGCAGGATTGGCCCAAACACGGCCAGTAGAAACGTGATAACCACTACGGACACGATGAACTGTTTCATCGCATTCCTCCTTCGCACGATTTGCTGCAACCGTGCGCGTAATGTCGTGTGATAAGGTCGTTCTGAATCCAAAGCAGTTTGCTGAAAGCGCGGGCCGTGCGGGCGGTTGTCGCCGCATCCAGCCCCAACCCAAAAATCGTTGCTAAAACGGCATCGGAGACGAAGCCCATGAGGGCATTCATCTGAACCAGGGGAACATCGAGCTGCGGACTACCGGCCGATGGAGTGTGGATCTGACCGACGAAGTCCAGGTACTTGACCATCGTGGCGTCGTACGGGGCTGTCACAAGCCGGCCCAGGTATCGAGCCAAGTGCGCCTTGCGGAACTTCGTTTGATCGTGATCCATCGTCAAGTCATCGAGATTCACAGGAGCCGGGCCATCGTAACCGGACTGTCGCGGAACGAAGTGGCGCTTGGTTGCGTCGTAGCTAAACAACTTGTCGTAAACGGCATCGACGAGATTCGTGACGACTGGAGCAAGCAGAGGTGCCGCGGCATGGATGGCGGCAACGTCGTCGCGGTTGAACCCCATAAACTCGGCGACGTATCCAAAGCGGTATTCGAGGTCGGATTCGAGGCGGCGTTCATCGATCGCTTTCAACGACCGTCGTTCAGAAGTGGCAACCATTCAAGGGTGTCCTTTTCGGGAAGGATGCGTAGGCCGGTTGAGCCGCCACCTACGCAAGTCGTGGGCCAATCGCGAATGGGCCAGGAATCACTGAGAAAACGCCGCTCATGGTGCGGAGCGACTACGACGATGTGTCAGTCGACGTGCGACAATCTGTCACACTGTCCGGGCATCGTCTGGAAGGCCGACGTGCCTGGCGTATGCTGGTCCACTAGGCGAATCGTATCCACTTACGACGG
The DNA here is from genome assembly GCA_046350275.1 of Gemmataceae bacterium. Lineage (GTDB taxonomy): Bacteria > Planctomycetota > Planctomycetia > Gemmatales > Gemmataceae > JAXMAS01. Next base: position 166,559 of record JAXMAS010000010.1, on the reverse strand, counting down.
TTCGAGTTTTGCCTGTCGTTGACGGGCCGTCCGGGAATTGTGATCGGACGAATGGTTCGAGTTAAGACCAGGGCTACTGTCGAATCGAGAATTCATCATGCCGCGAGTGTTGATTGGGGCTGCGACGCTGCGTTCCGTTGACGGGGCCTATCGCCAAGTCCTGGGGGACGCCGGGTACGAAATCGTCTTTCCCACCGTAGTACGTCAGATGTCCGAGGACGAGATTCTCGTTGAACTGAAGGATATCGATGCCGTGCTCGCCGGTTCGGAGCCATATACTTCGCGGGTTCTCGATGCAAATCCACAACTCAAGGTGATCGCGCGCAACGGCGTTGGGTACGACGCGATCGATGTCGCCGCCTGCACCGCACGTGGTGTCGCCGTTACTATCTCGCCCGCCAATCAGGAAGCCGTCGCGGAACATACGCTGATGCTCATGTTGGCGGTGGCCAAGGGGCTGGTCACCCAGCATAACGCCGTTCGCGCCGGTGCTTGGACCCGTTACGCCACTCAGCCGCTACGCGGGCGAACTCTGGGCCTGGCAGGGCTGGGAAGAATCGGCCGTGCCGTGGCCGAGCGAGCCCTGGCGTTTGGTATGCGCGTGATCGCCCACGAACCGTATCCCGACGGAGCATTTGTCGCGAAACACAGCATTCCGCTGGTGTCGCTCGAGGACCTCTTCGCCCAGGCGGATTTCGTATCGCTTCACATGCCGTTGACGCCGGAATCTCGAGGTGCCGTGGGGGCTACTCTCCTCGGACGGATGAAGCCGTCCAGCTACCTAATCAACACGGCCCGCGGCCCGATCATCGATGAGTGTGCCCTCTACGATGCGCTCGCAAACAAGCGGATTGCCGGTGCGGGACTCGATGTCTTCGAGAACGAACCGCCCGTGGGCTGCCCGCTTCTGGGTCTCGACAATGTCGTGCTCACCGCCCACACTGCGGGTGTGGATACGCGTTCGGGCGAGGAGATGTCGCATCTCGCCGCACAGACGATCGTCAAGTACCTGCGTGGTGAGTGGCCCAAGGGAGTTGTGGTGAACCCCGAAGTCCGGAAGAAGTGACCGCAACATACTAACGAGAAAAGGCCCACCGATGCGTCGGTGGGCCTTTTCTATGCGTTCAGGACGATCTTACTTCAATGGCTTGCGCGGAGCGTGGCCGCCAGGCACATTGTAGGGTGCTTCCAGGAGCGGCTTGGGCGGCTGCCGAAGATCCCAAACGAGCCCAACCCAGCTCAGCGCCTTGAGGGTGTAGTAGCTGAAGTCCACTTCCCACCAGAAGAAGCCCTGGCGAGCCGCACTCTGGTAATAGTGGTGATTGTTGTGCCAGCCTTCGCCGAGCGTAATGACGGCAAGGGCAAAGTTATTGCGGCTATCGTCGGTCGTCTCATACCGGCGGCTGCCCATGACGTGGGCAAGCGAGTTAATCATGAACGTGCCGTGGTACAGCAACACGGTGCTGATCAGGAACGCCACCAACCCACCCCAGCCGTTCCCCGTTACGAGGTGGCTCACGCCGAAACAGGTCAAACCAAGCAGAATACCTGGGATCCAATGCAACTTGTTCATCCACATCAGTTCTGGGAACTTGGTAAAGTCGCGGATCAGGTTGTAGTGCGTTCGGTCGTTCTTTTTCTCAAAGATCCAACCGAGGTGTGACTTGTAAAACGTGTAGACGACCGGCGAATGCGGGTCGAGTTCGGTGTCGCTGTGTTTGTGGTGAACACGATGGTGGGATGCCCACCACAGCGGCCCCTTTTGGAGGGACATGCAGCCAAGCCAGGCCAGTACGAACTGGAACGGCCGGCTCGTCTTGTACGACCGGTGAGCGAAGTAGCGATGGTAACCGGCGGTGATCCCGAACATCCGAACGACGTAGAGCACGCCGCACATGATCCAATCGACCGTGTGGACGCTGGTCCAAAACACGGCGATTGTCGCGACGTGCAAAAGGAAGAATGGCAGAGCCTGAAAGACAGCAGCGGCCCTGCGGCGAAGTCGGTGGAATGTACGGTTGCGAGAGGGGCGTTCGAGTGGGGCGACGGAGGAAAGTGGCAGGGAGCTAATAGGAGAACTCCTGGCACATAGCCATCGGGTGGGACGAGCGCAGCGAGCCCCACCAATCCGACGATGGTGGGACTCGCTGCGCTCATCCCACCCAAAACCCCGGCAAATCAGGTGCCCGGGCGAATCTTAGCTTTGCGGATGGCAGCCAGCTTGCGCAGCTTCGCGCGACGGCGAAGTTCGCAGGGCTTCTCGTAGTGCTTGCGCTTTCGCAGCTCCTTCTGCAAACCGCTCCGTTCCAGGAGCTTTTTGAAACGACGTAGAGCCGCACCAATTGGCTCCCGGTCGTGGACGCGCATTCGCAACGGCATACTGTTCACCTGTCTCCGCAAATCGTGGCGGTCGGACGGGCCGACCGCCATTGGATACTGTCGGCTAATTCCATAGGACGCGATTAGTATCGGCGACCGCCGCCGTAGCCACCGCCACCGCTACCACCACCGTAACCGCCGCGGCCGCCACCGCCGCCGCCACCACCGTAACCACCGCGGCCGCCACCGCCGTAGCCACCGCCGCCACCGCGCGGGCCATCGGTCTTCGGTCGCGCTTCGTTAACGGTCAGGGTGCGACCTCCCTTTTCAACGCCGTTCATGCCCGTGATCGCGGCCTGCGCTTCGGCGTCTGTGCCCATCTCGATAAAGCCGAAGCCCTTGGATCGGCCGGTGTCGCGATCCATGATGACCTGGGCCGATGCCACAGTCCCGAACTCTGAGAACATTTGGCTCAAGGCACTGTCGTCTACGCCGTACGCCAGATTGCCTACATACAGTTTCTTGCCCACGACTGACTCCCTTGGACGGACGGCTGAAGGCGCGTTACGTCGCCTTAACAAACCAGCCATCAAACTAGGTGTGGGTGGTCACACAACTCCGGAGGTCGGAGGGGTGACAGTGAGGAGAGGCTGCGCACACACGAGCAACGGCCCGATCCACATCGACCCAGGTAATGAGGGAGTATAGCGACCGCTGGCAGGTCTGGATAGGTGGAACTGCGCGGATTCTGCCCGGCGGCCGCGCGAGCGGGAAATAGTCCGGTCGCGCGGCTACGACAACTGTTACTTGGCGGGTGCGGCTGGGGTCTGCTCGCGATTGCGCAAGGGGCCACGGAACGTAATTCGGCCCTTGGTCAAATCGTATGGCGAGATCGCCACTGTGACGGTATCGCCCGGCAGGATACGGATGAAGTGCTTCCGAATCTTGCCGGCAATATGTGCGATCAGCTCGTGACCATTGTCGAGCTTGACGCGGAACTGCGTATTGGCCAAGGCCTGCGTCACCTTGCCCTGAACTTCAATAGAGTCTTCTTTTGCCATGCACACTCCGGGACAGTAGTTAAGATCGCGCGGGGCCTAACGCGCGGGAGAGCTTGCGTCAACGACATTATAAGCACGCATCGTCAGGTCTACCAGACCGATTCGTTCCAAACACTCTTCCCGACCTATAGCGGTGAACGGCAAACACTGTCGGCGTGGGTGTGCCTCTCAGAGCCCCCCCCCCCCCGGACACCGGGCTCGCCAAATCGTACTCGGCTTTCGCCGTCAGTACTACTTCGCTAGGTCGACACCGTATTGATCGAGGATCCGCTGGCGCACTTGCTCGCGATCGGATTGGATGAGCTTCCACACCGTATTTCGATCTGCTTGGCCTTGCTGCACGGCCTCGGTCTGCTTCTGTCGAACTTCACCCAGGTTGGTTTGCAGGAAAACCTGCATTCCTCGTCCGCCTGCCCCAACGCCCCAGCCCGCGTTTCCAATGAACGGAACGGTGACGTTGATCTTGCCTTCGAGGTTGTCGATCTTCAGCTTCACGCCGCGGAGCGACGCCGCCAAGGCACGCAGGTCATACGCCGCGGCTGCGCCCCAGGCCAGCACGGCTTGGTCAACGTCGACGGTCGGCAGCGCGTCGATTCGTCGGGCATAGCCTTCGTGCCAGTTGGCCGTCGCGTTGTAGCTTGTCGCGCGGCGATATTCTGCATCCAGGTCATTCAACATGGCGACAACGGCGTTGTAATAGCGGCGCGTGGCAGCAATTCGCACTTCCCGCGCGTTGTCCGGGCTGGGCTGCACGACGGGTGTCGCGGCTGCGGTCGGTGGAACGTCAAGCAACGTCATGAGTCGCATGAGACCGGCATTGGTCAAGTCGGTGATGTATGCGATGCCGGTTGGCGACGGACGTGGCACCGCTTCGGAAATCACATCCAAATTGGCACCGGCATGACCAAGTGTCTCAAGCAAAAATGCCTTGAGCAGATTCGGATCACCCGGATACGGCCCGGCACCGTCCACGTACACCGTGGCCTTCATGACATCGCCGATTTCGACGAAGATCCGCACGCCCTTCATGGCACTAAGGAACTTCGTAATCTGATCGGCTGCCTCTTTCTGGCCAGCCAGCGCTTTCGACGCGGCGACATGAGCGGCGACAGTCTTGGGATCGATGGCATCCTCGGTGTCGAACGCGATGACGATCGGCGTATGGATCTCATTCTGCACTGCCGTAACGAGGTACGGTGCAAGGACGAGCAGCCCATTGTCCCGAGCAAACTTGAGGTATTTCACAAACTCGGTGCGACCCGTATCCGTCATGCCGGCAATCAGCCCGGGCTTGACCTCGGCAAAGTAGCCATGCGGTGTCGCCACAACTTGCTGGCCTGAAATCGTCTCGATCCTTCCTTTGCGTAGGTTCGCGATCTGTTCGATCGTGAGCTTCTGGGCAAGGGGAACGAGAGCGATCGACGATGCTGAGGTACCCTGTGTCGGGCTGAAATGCGATCCGATGATGATGCGATCAATGGCCGGGTTCACAGGGATCGATCCGCCGAGAACTTCCCCGTGCGGAAGCTTGGCCCACCCCTCACGTTTGCCGCGCGGCGAGTTAAAGACCGCGTCCATGTTAACCAGAACGACGGCGTTGACCGTGTTCGGCAACCGGTACAACTGATCGCGGATCGTGTCGGCCTGGACGTTGGCGACCAGTGCGACGAAGGCGGCCAGAAAGACAGACCAGCGTTTCATGGAGTCACCACGTGTCGGATATCGGGTCAATTGGCTCGTATGAAGTTAATAATACGACGACAGTATGCAACGAGCGAGCCGAGTGGCCAAACGACGCGGTGCACCGCATCGTTTGGCCACTCGGCTCGTTCGTCGCACACGGTGCGACACCGCGGCTCCGACCGTCGTTAGTAGTTCTGCGCGGTGTAATCGACCATGAAGTAATCCCGAGGGCTTCGGACGTACGGGCTGTGCGGGAAACCGAGTGGATACTCAGCGCGCTTCAGCATTGGAGCCGGATTCGGATGCGACCGGGTCATGCAGCAGTATAGCTTGACCAGGAGCCCGTCCTTGCCCGGGCAGCAAGTGTCGCCCAGCGGTTTGCAATGGCCGCAGCCACAGCTGCCGCAGCCGCCGCAACCAATCTTGCCGCAGGTGTGTAGGCCAAGTCGCCCGATCAAGCCGGTGCCCCAGCCACAATCCTTGCAGCCACCCGCCGCGCAGCTGTCGCAGCCGCCAGTCGCACAGGCACCAGTCGCACAAGTACCAGTCGCACAGGTACCTGTCGCGCATCCGCCCGTGTACGCGGCCCCGTAGCCACCGGCAGCACAGTTCACGGAAGCGTAGCCGCCAGCCACATAGCCAGGAGCCGGTTGTCCGCCAGCGCAGGACGGACAGTTAGCGGCTGGAGCTTGGGCCCCCGCCCGCGGGGCAAGTGCGGCCGCTGCAACAAATGCCAGCGCCGCCATCCAAGTGGACTTCATGGCGAATCCTTTCGCGAGAGAAGGTCCGTGGGTCAATTGATCCATTTAATCCATCGTCGCGCAAACGATGGAACGCCGGGTTAATCCGGCCGGATCGGCAAACCGGAGTAATGACTGTACTGACTTTGCCGGTCGTGCCGACGTTGCCAGGCTTTTCCTGTCGTGCCGGTCGATCCGGTCGGTTTCAATAAGCGCGAAGCGCCGAGCTTGCCGATACAACCGGCGACGAAGGGGGATCTCGGCGGCGCAAGGAAGCGTCGCGTCCGGATCGCCCCCGGACACGGATCCGCACACAAGACAAGGAGCGTCTCAATGTCTTGGCCCCGCACACTGGCCACCCTCGCCTCGCCGCTCGTTGCAGCGGTTGCCATGGCCGCCGACCCGGTTCCCGTTCAGCCGTTGCCCGTGGCACCACCGCCGATTGGTGTGCCCTGTCCGCCCAGTGCAATGCCAGTGGCTCCTGGCTACCCAGCGACTCCGGTCCAGCCGAGTGCCCCGGCCCAACCCGGTGCGCCGGTTACCTCGGCCCCAGGTTCGCCGGCGCCCAGCGCGACGACAAGCAGCCCAACCCAGGTTCCGAGCTTCGGCATGGATCCGGGCACGGGCGCGTTTGGCGACGGGGGGTCCAGTCCGTCCACAGGAGCATTCGGTTCAGCCCCTGGTGCGGGTACCGGCTCTCAGGGGTCGGCAACGCCGAATCTCGCGGGCAACTTTAGCGGAGTGCCCTACATTCGGTCCGTAACGACGAACAAGGTCTACAACACCCAGTTCGCGATCTTCAATGTGAACGGCATTCCGGTTGGCACATCGAACCCGGTAGCTGTCGGCGCCCAGTACATCACCTACCGGCAGGAAATCGATGTGACGCGAGGCGCGTTCTTCATCACCGAGAACGAAAACCCGCGTCCGCAGACTCGAGCGTACTTCCGCTACCAGTACTTCACTGGCGTGCCGGTCGGGCCGACCGACGTGATTGGCGGGCAATCGACCTACCTGAATACCGACGATGCCGCAATCCTCGCCGCTGCGACCACCGAGCTGAATCGGCTGAACGCCATTCAGGCGGCCAACGGATTGCCGCCGATCAACGCGACGCCGGAACAGGCGGCGCTGCTTCTGAAACAGGATCTGCTCCGCCAGACGGGCACAACCCCCGCGGCGCTGGCAGCGCAGGTTGGGGCTGCGGCCCAGGCGGCCAAGCTCAACGTACACCGCGAGGTGTTCGGCTACGAACAGGCGTTTTGCTCGGACCTGTTCTCAGTGGGCGTGCGCGTGCCGTTGATCCAGACCGCGGGTGACACCGGCTTTGGGATTGACGACTTCGGCCACGTGAGCTTGATTCTGAAGTCGCTTCTGTACACGAACCTTGCCACGGGCACCTTGCTGTCAGGCGGCGTGGTCTTCTCGTTCCCGACGGCACCGACACTTGAGACAATCGACGGCAATGTCGATTCGACGTTCTTCCAGCCCTATTTTGGCTACATTCTGCACTGTCCGAGCTGTCCCCGGCTGTTCGTTCAGGGCTTCACGGGCGCGGTGATTCCGTCCGACAATCGGGACGTGACGTTCTGCTACAACGACATCGCGTTCAACTATACGGTGTACCAGGCGTGCGACTGCCGTTCGATGTTCCAGTCGCTGACGCCGGCCCTTGAGTTTCACGTCATCAACCCGTTGAACCATCGGGGTATGACGGCTCAGCCGATTGGCTTGCCGGACATGCTGAATCTTACCTATGCCCTGCACGCCAACATCGGCAATCGGATGCAGATGTCGGGTGCCATCGTGACGCCCGTGACCGGGCCGAAGTTATTCGACTGCGAGTTCCAGTTGTCGGTTGATTTCCGCTTCTGATCACGCAGCGACGCGGCCCACGATCTACCTAAGAGTGGATCGTGGGCTGCGGTCACTTTTTCTCGGGGACTTTCCGCTTCTCGTATTCGGCAAGTCGGTCGGCGACTAATCCACGACCGATCAGCTCGCGTTCCGATACCGCACCTAGGTCGCCAGTCCGAGTCGTCCATTCGTCGAGCGCGGACCGCATCTCCTTAAGTTTGCTGGAGTACGCCGGAACGCCCGCGAGGTTTTGGACCTCATCCGGGTCCATGGCGATATCGTAAAGCTCCTCTGGCGGCTTGGAACTTGCGAAGAACTGCATCTGAATCGCATTGAGATTGCCTTCCGCAGCGAGGCGACGCCATTCCTGCATGGTCGGCATCTCTTCCATGTACTGGATGCGTTGGGCGTATGGCAGCTCAGGGTGGTAGTTGCGGGTGTAGCGATACCTGCGGTCACGCAAACTGCGAATGCGATCGTACACTTCGTCCATGCGGTCGCGACACGAGACGACGTACTTCGGTTCCGGACCAGCCTTGTCGCCAAGAAAGGCGCGGCCGTCGAATTCCTTGGGGACATCGATTCCCGCCAAGGCCAGCGTTGTCGCAGGGAAATCGAGGAAGCAGACGAGTTCGTCGCGCACAGTGCCGGCTGGTAGCTTGCCTGGCCAGCGAACGATGAGCGGAACGTGTGTGCCCTGCTCGGTTGGCCAGCGCTTGCTTCGGGGCAGTCCTCGGCCGTGGTCACCGGTGAGGATGACGATCGTATTGTCGCGCAGCTTGTGCTTGTCGAGAGTGGCAAATAGCTCGCCGATGGTGTAATCGACGGCCGTGACCAGGTCGTAGTAGTTCGCGAGGTCGCGGCGGACGATCGGCGTATCGGGGTGATAGGCTGGTGGCTTCAACTTGAGTGGGTCGCGGCGCTCGCCCGATTTGAGTTGCGCGAGGTTTTTCGCCATCGCGTCCGGGGCCGCCCGAATCTGGCTCTCATGTGACGTGAGAACGTTGAAGAAGCCGAAAAACGGCGTCTTTGGTGGATCGTTCCACCATGCGTCGGTTCGATCGACCCAGTCGGACTTCAAGGCGAAGTTAAAGTCGGTCTTGCCGCGGTTGGTCTTGGTCGGCCAGCAGGTCACATACCCAGCCTTCCGAAGATGATCGACGAACAGCGGTGGCGGTTTCAGCAAAGTCGATCGCATATGGTGCGTGCCAATGCTCGTCGGATAGCGGCCCGTGATCAGGCCGGAGCGGCTCGGCGCACAGACTGGGGCGTGCGTGTAGCAGTGGGTGTAACGCACGCCCTCGGCGGCGAGCCGATCCATGTTGGGAGTGATTGCATTGGCGTCGCCGTAACACCCGAGTTCCGGCCCCATGTCCTCGCCGACGACCCACACAATGTTCGGCCGCTCGGCGGCGAAGCCGGTTGCACCGTAGAGCAGAGCGACGACCGGCGCGAAAAGGCGGTACATCCCGATGAGCCCCCAAGAACCTGATCAGGGCGAGACATCGATTCGCGCAATGCCTCCGGCCTTGACGCGCAGGAAGACGTCGTGCCCGTCGAGCACCCGCATACCCAAGAGCGGCGACGGGTCGAGCGCGACGACTCGCACCGGCCGCGGTGTCCCGTCCCATTCGACGGTCGCCGAGTATACGTCGAGCCGCTGAATGCTCCCGTCCGCGAGGATGTGATCCGTCATCCAGAGCCACGCCAGACCGAGCCTTGCGACATCGGCGGTGGGAAGGGTGAGTTCTCCGTTGTAACCCGTGTCGATGGCGACATCGAACGAGTGGGCCGCGCCGGCCGGGTCATAAACGACTAGGACGATGGCCGCTTCGAGCCGCGAGTTGACCGTGCCCACGATCATCCGAAAAACCCAATACGGTACGCCGCAGGGTGGCCGACGCGGAGCATGAAGACCTGGGCGTCGGGCCGGCGATCGAGCATCTTCTGTCCGGCCGCCGAGTCGCTTGCGTCGATCTCGTACTGCTCGGTCTCGATATCGACGGCAACGAACTTGTCGGCGTCCTCGGCTCGCAGTTTCGGCTTTATCACACGCTCGTAAATCTCCCGGCCGCGCTGGGCTGATTCGTCTAGGCTGTAGCGCCGCTCGTTCATAGTCCGATTCTCCCTTCCCGCCTACCCTCCCTGAGCAGCGTACAATACCGGCTCGGGTTGTGGCACGGCCGGTTCGGCCGCCCCGAACCATTCGGGCGTCAGCAACCACACAAGCTCGCCGCACTCCTTGCCGGGCGGATCGTCGCACGCCACACAGGCTACACCAGGTTTGTCGAGCTTGATCGACCGCTTTTTCGATCCGATTAGCCTGGCGGCGTAGTCGCCGAGGTCAGGTTGATGGCCGACGAGCGCAATCGACTCGCCTTCGTACTTCAGTAGCTCGCGGTCCAATTTACGCATCTTCTTGCCGGGCTCGAGTTCGTCGATGATGTGGACTTCGCCCGTGCTGGCGCCGAGGCCAGCAACCAACTCGTCGGTCGTTTGTCGGGCGCGCACCAGCGGGCTGGTCAGAATCGCGTCGAACCGTACGCCCCGGGCTGCCAACTCCTGACCGAGCTTGCGTGCCGCTATCCGGCCCGCGTCCACCAAGGGCCGTTCCTCGTCTTTGTAGTTCGGGTCGTCGGCCGACACGGCTTCGGCATGGCGGATCAGGTAAAGACGCAGCATCGGTCGGCTCCTGGTGAATTGTGAAGGTGGCCTACACAATAAGCATAGGCCAGACGAGCCGTCGCGGCCCACCTGGGAAAGCTGGCCCGTCACCCGTAGAATGCCGGTATCTCTCTCCGAATCGGCACGAAACCCCGGTACTTAGGGCAGCAGACGACAGCATGAAGGCGAAGCGCACCGATCTCCGCAACGTGGCCATTATCGCCCACGTCGACCACGGCAAGACCACGCTCGTTGACCAGATCCTCAAACAGTCAGGACTGTTCCGCGAGAGCGAGCTGGCCCAGGAGTGCATTCTCGACTCCAACGACCTCGAACGCCAGCGCGGCATCACCATCCTGGCCAAGAACATCGCGTTCAAGCTCGGATCGACCAAGGTCAACCTCGTGGACACCCCCGGCCACGCCGACTTCGGCGGCGAGGTCGAGCGCGTCCTCAAAATGGCCGACGGCTGCTTTTTGCTTGTGGACGCAGCCGAAGGCCCGCTGCCACAGACACGCTTTGTTTTGCGTAAGGCGTTTGCCGAAGGGCTAAAGCCGATTGTCGTCATCAACAAGATCGATCGGCCCGATGCCCGCATTCCGGCGGTGCTGAACGCCGTTTACGACCTGTTCATCGATGTCGGAGCCGATGAGGAGTCCATCGACTTTCCGGTCATTTACGCCAGCGGACGGGCGGGCATCGCCACGACCGACCTTGCGGTTGAACCGAAGGACTTGCAACCGCTCTACAAAGCCATTCTGGAGAATATCCCCGCTCCTGAAGTCGATGTCGATGCACCGCTCCAAATGCTGGTCGTATCGCTAATTAGCGACGCATTCGTTGGCCGGATCGCGGTGGGGCGGGTGATGGCCGGCAAGATCAAAAAGGGTCAGCGCGTTGCGATCCTGAAGCGCGACGGCAAGCGGATCGACGACACGGTGGTGCTAGTCCAGGAGTTCGACCGGCTCGGCCGGGTCGAGGCGGAATCTGTGTCGGCCGGCGATATCTGCGCTGTCGCCGGGCTGGACGAGATCGAAATCGGCGACACCATCGCCGATTTCGAGAATCCCGTCGCCCTGCCGCCGATCACCGTCGACGAGCCGACCCTGGATATGGTGTTTCGCGTCAACGACTCGCCGTTTGCCGGCCAGGATGGCACACCGATCACGAGCCGGCAACTTCGGGACCGGCTGTGGAAGGAGATGGACTCGAATGTCGCCCTCAAGGTTCGCCCAAGCGAGGACCGCGGCGACGAGTTCATCGTCTCGGGTCGCGGCCTGCTGCACCTGGGCATTTTGCTCGAAAACATGCGCCGTGAGGGGCTGGAACTAGCCGTCGGCAAGCCGCGGGTCATCTACAAGCACGTGAACGGCGAGAAACTTGAGCCGATCGAGTATCTTGTGGTCGAGGTACCGGGCGATGCGGTCGGGCCGGTGATGCAACTGGTGCTGGGTCGCCGCGGCGAGTGCGTGAAAATGGACGGCACTGGGGCACTGACGCATCTGGAGTTCACGATCCCGGCCCGCGGCCTGATCGGCCTGCGGACGCGCCTGCTGAACGCGACCCAGGGCCAGGCGATCATGCACCATAACTTCCATGAGTATGCCCCGTACAAGGGTGACATCCCGGCCCGCATCAACGGCGTGATGGTCTCGACGGAATCGGCGAAGGCGACAGCGCACGCCATTGATGCCTTGCAGGATCGCGGCGTGATGTTTGTATCGCACATGGAGCCGGTCTACGAAGGCCAGGTCGTCGGCGAACACTGTCGCGATAACGACCTGCCCGTAAATGTCTGTCGCGAGAAGAAGCTGACCAACATGCGTTCGGCCACGGCCGAGGCCAAGGTCGTTATCAAGGCTCCGCGTGTGTACCCGCTGGAATTGGCGCTCGAGTACATCGAAGACGATGAGTTGGTTGAGATCACTCCGAAACAGGTCCGGTTGCGTAAGGTCCTGCTCAAGGAGAGCGACCGCAAGAAGTATGAGCGGCAGAGCAAAGCGTGACGTCGCCAGCCCCACGCGGTTATCAGTTGATGGGGTGAGGGAGACGATCGGGTTTGGCCGGGGGCGGCCGGGAATCGGTGCCACTTAGAGTCGATTGGACTTACGCCCGTAAACCGGATGACGTCGCATAGGGTTGCGGCCGGCCTCATAGAGGCCTGCTGCAGCCCTATGAGCTGTGACCCTCAATCTCGTCCATCCCCAAAGCTCACAGCGAGTGGGGACACATTTTTTCGAATTTCTTGACAGCAATCCCGATCACAGAATTCGCGATCGCGGCGAACATGTCCTCCAGGTCCAAGACGTGCGACGCGAGCGGACTGGTCGAACTGGTGTGACCATAAAGGCAGTCAGATAAATAGTATACGTCGGTCCGAGGCCCGGTTACCGGCGCTTCTTGTCCTGCTTGCGCTTCTTCTTGCGGTCCTCGGCTCGCTCCTTGGCGCTTTTGCGATGGCCCGTATCGCCTTTTGTTTTAAGTTTGGCACCCGGCATAAATGCGCCGGCCTTGCTCAAGCCGGTGACCATCTTCATTCTTTCCCAAATCGACATCTTGGCCATCTGCTTCATCAGCATCCGGACCTGACTGAATTGCGTAAGGAACTGCTTGATCTCGTGCGGCTCGACGCCAGCGCCGGAAGCGATCCGCTTGCGGCGACTTTGATCGATTACGTCCGGATTGCGGCGTTCCTCGGCGGTCATCGAATCGATCATGCCCTGGACGCGCTTGAGCGCGGCTTCGGGGTCTTCGCCCTCGGGAATCATTTCGGACATGCCGGGCATTCGGCTTACGAGATCCTTCATGCCCATCTTGTGAAGCTGTGCGAACTGGTTGCGGAAGTCCACAAGCGTCAGGTCGCCTTTTTGCAGCTTTTCCTGTTGCTTCTGCAGTTCCTCGGCGCTGACCTCAGACTGGACGCGTGCGACTTTCTCGACCAGGCCCATCAAGTCGCCTTGGCCGAGGATTCGGGTGGCCATTCGCTCGGGGTGGAACTCTTCGAGCCGATCCAACTTTTCGCCGACACCGATGAACTTGATCGGCACCTGCGTTACTTCCTTGATGGAGATCGCCGCGCCACCGCGGGTGTCGCCGTCGAGCTTGGTCAGGATGACGCCGTTGAGTTCGATCGCGTCGTGGAACGCCTTGGAACTCGTCACGGCGTCCTGACCGGTCATCGCATCGCAGACCAAGAAGACCTGATCCGGCTTGCAGACTTTGTCGATCTGCCGCAGTTCATCCATCGGCATCTCATCGACGTGCAGCCGACCGGCCGTGTCGAGGATCACCGTGTCGAGCAAATGGCCCTTGGCATAGGCCAAAGCGTTGCGGCATACCGTGACCGGTTCGCCCGGCATTTCGCTGTAGACGGGAATCTTCAGTTGCTCGCCGAGCACCCTCAACTGATCGACGGCCGCGGGCCGCTGCAAGTCGGCGGCAACGAGGAGCGGTTTGCGGCCGCGTTCACGTAAGGTCAGTGCCAGTTTGCCGGATGTCGTCGTCTTTCCAGAGCCTTGGAGACCGCACAGCATCAAGACCGTCGGACGGTCCTTGGCAAATGGGATACGGTGATCGACTGGCCCCATCAGTCCGACCAGTTCATCGTACACGATGCGGATGATCTGCTCGCTCGGATCAAGACGTGCCAGGACTTCCTGGCCGACGGAACGTTCAGTGACCCGGCCGATAAAGGCCTCGACGACGTTGAAATTCACGTCGGCTTCCAGCAGCGCCCGGCGGACCTCCTGCATGCCTTCGCGGATGTTGGCCTCCGACAGCCGTCCCCGGCCGCGGAGCTTCTTGAATGCCTCGCTAAGACTCTTCTGAATACCGTCGAACATACGAATTCGCCTACAGAACAGAGCTTTTCATCGATCGGACGCGCCGGAGTCCATTTATCGTAAGGCGAACGTGGGCTTCCTTCAACTTGCGGTTGCGGGACTCCGCCTCGCCGGACCCCAACGAACGGCCTTGTCGGCATGGCCCGTACAATTAGTGCCGGTACGTTCGGCGGCGCAACCTCTGCAACCGCAAAAGCCTCGGCAATCACATTGCGACATGAACGCCAATCGCAATTGTGTCGGTCCGATGCCGTAAGATACCCTATAGTTAGCCGTTACAGACCGCACCAATTCCCGCCGGTTGCCCACCGATTTGCGGAGGCGATCGCCATGCCAGCGCCGACGACAACCGAGGGCCTCCTCGATCTGATTCGCAAGAGCAATCTGGTTGATCCTGCGCGACTGGATGCCTACCTGGCGAGCTTACGCGAGGACGAAAGTGAAAGCGGTGATCCGCTGCGACTTGCGTCTCGGCTCATCAAGGACGGCCTCCTTACGAAATTTCAGGCCCAGCAATTGCTGAAGGGGCGCTATCGCAACTTCACCATCGTCGATAAGTACAAGATCTTGGAGCCGCTTGGCCAAGGCGGCATGAGCAAGGTGTTTCTTGTCGAGCACCTGGCCATGGGCCATCGCGTCGCGATGAAGATCTTGCCCATCTCGGGAACGAAGGACGATCCCTCACTAATTGCTCGGTTCAAGCGCGAGGCCAAAGCCGTCGCGGCGTTGAACCATCCCAATGTCATTCGCGCACACGATATCAGTGAGGGCGATCGCTTCCACTACATCATCATGGATTATGTCGAGGGCGTGAACTTGCACGACCTCGTTCGCAAGCGCGGTCCGCTCGACCCAGCGGACGCAGCGCACTTCATCTATCAGACAGCGGTCGGATTGCAACACATTCACGATGCCGGCTTGATTCACCGCGATATCAAGCCCGGCAACCTCTTGGTGGACCGCGCAGGCGTCGTCAAAATCCTTGATCTTGGTCTGGCCCGTTTCGAGTCGGATGGCGAGTCGCTGACCAAGAAGTTCGATGACAAAGCCATCCTCGGTACGGCCGACTACCTCGCTCCCGAGCAGGCACTCGATAGCCAGGGCCTGGATGCTCGAGCCGATATCTATGGCCTCGGAGCCACGTTTTATTTCCTGCTGGCAGGCCGTGCTCCATTCGAGGAGGAGCGCAACGTCGCCAAGAAACTCCTCGGGCATCAGATGCGGACGCCGGAATCGATCGCCTCATTGCGAGCCGATGTGCCGCCCGAATTGCTCACCATTCTCGACACAATGATGGCGAAGAAGCCGGAGGATCGCTTCCAATCGGCTGGCGAGGTTGCCGAGGCACTATCTCCGTGGGCAGACGTCGACGTGCCCCTACCGAGCGATGACGAATTGCCGCGCCGCAGTTTAGCGTCGCAGGGTTCATCGGGGCATATTTCACGGGGAAGTCGCGGCCCCGGCTCGAAGGCTCCGTCCACAGTTCGCCGGGGCAGTGCGTCCGCGGTCACCGAATTGCCGACGCCTGGCGCACCCATGAAGAGCCGGCCGTTGGCCCGACCCTCCGTACCTGCAACACCGGGATTCAAGCGCTGGGCCAAGAACCGCTTGATCGCAGGGATCGCGGCTGGAGTGGTTGCAATCATCGCCCTGCCGCTGGCCATCTGGTGGTTGTGGCCGACTTCTGCATCACCATCAGTAACCCCACCAGCACAAACGAAAGTGGTGCCTCCGAAGGTCGTGGAAGAACCGAAGACCGAGGTCAAAGCGAAGCCGCCAGCGAAGGACATCACGACGGCGGCTCCGCGGAACATTCCCGCCGACGCGCTCTTTGTCAGTGGCGAATCGAAACCGAACGCGTTTCCCAATCTCGCCGCGGCCGTCGCCGCTGTCACCAAGGACGGTGCGACAATCGTCGTCCAGCGGCCACTGACCGAGACTGTGACGATCGGGGCCGACACGGCGAAAAACCTGACGATCCTCGCGGCGTCATCGGATGGAAGTGTGACATGGAAAGCCGGGGTCGGTGCCGATTCCGCGCAGCCCTTGCTTCGCATAGCGGCGTGCGATGGCTTGACCGTGTCGGGCTTTACATTCGACGGCGAGTCGAAGTTTGACACCTTGATTGCCATCGATGGCACATGTGCGGGGTTGAAGCTCGATGGCTTGATGTTGCAAGGGGCAAAGTCCGCGTTCGTTCGATTTGGAGGTGCCAATGGCGGCGGCGGCACGTCGGATCGCCCGGCTCGACTGACACGTTGTCGGCTTGTAACACCTCGCGACGTGACTGCCGGCAACGCGTTCGAGTCGCCCAAGGCGATTGCGTTCGTCGAAATCGAGCAATCGCGGATCGAAGGGCCGTTCCAATCGGGGATCCTGTTTGCCGGGCCGATCGATGGCGTTACCGTTCAGCAGAACCGGCTCTATGCGATGGCCGACGGATTGCGGTATGCGCCCTACCAATCGAAGGCCCCGCTACGAGTGGCCATCGTCGGAAATACGTTCTATCAGATGCCGCGTGGCATCGGTTTTCGGGAGTTGCCTCCCGCCGAAGGAAGTCATGCGACGATCCAAAACAACGTGTTCCTTGACGTTGAGCAATTGGCGATGGTGGACAACCTGACTCTTGCGCCGGCCGAGGTGACCGGTCAGTGGATCTGGCTTGGCGAAGACATGAAGCCGACATCGCCTGTCATTCCACCAAAACAGCCACGGTACTTTCGCAAGGTTTTCGACTTAACGACACTTCCATTTGGCCCAGTCACTCTCGACATCGCTTGTGACGAGAGCTTTGGTGCTTATGTCAACGGTGAGAAAGTCAGTGAAGCCGTGCCGGAGTATTTCAACGAACGGGTCTACTCCTTGGATGTCACGAAGCACCTCAAGCTGGGCAAGAACGTCGTGGCTGTCCAAGGTGTCAACCAACTCGATGGCCTGAACGCGAACTTCGGTTCGACCGCTGGGTTTTTCGCTCAATTGACTGACCGCTCCGACGGCGGGGCGCGGCTGATGGCATCGACGGACGACACATGGAAAGCGTCCAAGTCCGGGCCGGAAGGTTGGAATACGCCACCGTTCGATGACGCGGCGTGGACCAAGGCCAAGCCGTGGGGAGCGCTTCAGATCGTCTGGCCCTGGACCCATGTGACGTGGGACGCCGTGGTGGACAAGCAACTTGCCGCCAAACGATGGAAACCCCTCAAGTTGACGTTGGGCGGCAACATTCGGAACTATGCCAGTTGGGAAGGCTATCCAATTCTCGATGCACTGCGGGGCTATGTGGACGACAACAAGAAGCTCGTCGTGCCGCGCGATCCAGCCGATCCGCAGTTCCTCATGTACCCGCCCTCGCACGGGCTGTTCCGGGCCGGTATCGATAAGAAACCGGCTGGCGTGCCAGGCAAGTAACTGGCATTCGGCCGATCCTGCTGACGGCCAAGCCGCGGCGATCAGCAATTGCTTTGTCGGGAGTTGGGAATGTACCGCCGACGATTCCTGTCCATTGCTGGCGGTTTCGGTGTCGCCGCGTTCGTGCCGACACTCGAAGCTGCCGACAATGCCGAGTTGTCAGCAGATGTCGTCGTGGTCGGTGGCGGTCTTGGTGGATGTGCGGCGGCTCTTGGGGCGCTCCGCGCAGGGGCGACGGTGTTGCTTTCGGAGGAAACGGCCTGGCTTGGCGGCCAGATGACCGCGCAAGCGGTGCCACCGGATGAGAACCGCTGGATCGAGACTCGCGGATGCACGAAGGCATATCGCCAATTGCGGGAGGGCATCCGTGATGTGTACCGGCAGCGGTCCGATCCTGCGTTGCTGCCAGCTTTTCGCGGCCGGAAGGAGCTAAACCCGGGCAATGGTTGGGTATCGAGGCTGTGCTGTGAGCCAAGAGTCGCGCTGACAGTCCTTGAAAGGATGCTGGAACCGCACGTTGCTTCGAAGCAACTCAGGATTCTGCGACATTGGAAACCCACCGCTGTCGATGGCGACGGAGATCGTGTTCATGCGGTCGTAGGTCGAGATACGCGAAGCGGGAATCGTCAGACGCTTCGCGGCAAGTTCATTCTCGACGCGACCGAACAGGGTGACCTGCTTCCGTTGGCCAAGGCTGAACACGTGACCGGGGCCGAGTCGCAGGCGCAAACTGGCGAGCCGAATGCCATGCATGAGGCAAGACCACACGTCATACAGTCGTTTACGGTCTGCTTCGCATTGGAGTATCGCGACGGCCAGGACCACACGATCGAGAAGCCGGCCGAGTACGACTTCTGGCGTGGCTACGAGCCGCAATTGACCCCGCCATACAGCGGCAAACTGTTCAGTTGGAATTATCCGTCGAATGCCAATCGCAAGTTCGGGTTCGACCCCGTCAATGGCCGGACGCCCGAGGGACCGAACCTCTGGACGTACCGCCGAATCCTGGATCGTTCGCTCTACGCTCCGGGCGCAGTCGGCGGAGATATTAGCATCATCAACTGGCACCAAAACGACTATTACCTCGGGCCTCTTATCGCTGTCGCGCCCGAGGAAGCGGCCAAGAACCTGGCCCGTGCAAAACAGCAGAGCCTATCAACGCTGTACTGGTTGCAGACCGAGGCACCGCGGTCCGATGGCAAGCAAGGCTGGAAGGGGCTTAAGCTCCGCGGTGACCTTCTCGGCTCGGACGACGGTCTGGCGCTCTACCCGTACATTCGCGAATCACGGCGGATCAAAGCCGAGTTTACGGTTCTCGAACAGCATGTCGGCAAGCAATTGCGGATGAAAGAGACGAAGCTGCCAGCCGACAAGGTTCGTGCCGCCCAGTTCGATGATTCGGTTGGCATCGGTCACTACACGATGGACTTGCATCCGCGGACTGGCGGGTACAACGGCACTGGGTACGAGACTTTACCGTTTCAGATTCCGCTCGGGGCGATCCTGCCCATTCGGATGGAGAATCTGCTGCCGGCGTGCAAGAATCTCGGCGTGACGCACCTCACCAACGGCTGTTACCGGCTGCACCCGATCGAGTGGAATGTCGGCGAGGCCGCCGGAGCGCTGGCCGGGTTTTGCCTTAGTCGCGGGGAAGTCGCCCGGCGCGTGCGATCGAACCCGGCATTGCTCGCAGACTTCCAAAAGGTACTTCTCAACGGCGGCGTTGAACTGACGTGGCCGGACCCGCTGACCTGAGTCATGTCTACCGAGCGCATTCGTGCGGCCCTTGGGGTGACAAGCTGGCCACCCGACCATTACGCCATCCTCGGCCTTGCGGCGGGGGAAGTCGATCCACTCGAAGTTGAGCTACGGGCCGCCGAACGGACAGAGCGGCTGCGAGCCTACCAACTTGCTGAACCCGACGCGGCAACCGATGCGCTCAATCGGGTTGCACAGGCGCTCGTTTGCCTGACGGACCCCGCCGCCAAAGACGCTTACGATGCGACGCGCGGTGTGGCTCTTAAGGAACCTTTGGTTGCGCCCGTTACGCCGCAGGTATTGCCGCCCGTTCCGTCTCCTGCCGTGTTTCACCGGCATTCCCTCGACCCAAAACGCGAGGTGTATCGTTCGCTTGCTGTCGTACGCCGGCTGCGGGCGGCTTGGACACGCTTGGGTCCGCTCTTGAATGACCAACCGGCCCGATCATTGGACTGGGCGGCGTCCGCCGAACTCCTGCGACAATTGTGGATCATTCGGGGACACTGCGAGCAGTCCAACGGCTTGCCGGTGGGAGCCGACAACCAAGGGGGAGCCGTGATCGTCGCCCTTGCACGCCGGTTGCGAATACTGGGAACTGTGCGAGCGTTCGGCGAGCGCGACCGTGCACGAGTGACCGCGGACTGGCAGGCCGGGGCCGACCGAATTGACCAGCACTATCGCGAACTATCCCACCGGGTGCGTCGTGTCCGACCTCGCACCGCTCGGCTCGTGATCAGGTGGTTTCAGAGGCGAGTCCTCGATTGCATCCTTGTCTTGCTTGGGCTCGCGGCCCTCGCCGTCGCGCTTTTCCGCACGTTTTGAGCCGCTCGCATTACGGGGAGCAGCTCTTTGCCCGATCGCTGAGCTTTGTTGTAATCCGCTGGAGGATTGCCTGCTCCAAAGTCGGCTCCTGGCCGAGCGGGATCCACCGTGTGTCGACGACATCGGGCGTGACGACATCGAACTGGCGGTCGCGGGATGGGTCGCTTCGGAATGCCGCGTCGCCGGCCAACTGTCGAAGCGGTCGCGGGAGGTCTTCCAGCTCCTTGAAGACAATGACCTTAACGAAGTAACCGCCCTGATCGGGTCGAATTGTAACTTCACAGCGATAGCGAATTGTTTGCAAGGTCGCCAGGAACCGCTCAGCCGTGTCCGGAGACCCAGGCTTCCACGGTTGCTCTAACCCAGGCGCAATCTTAGGCCGGGTCACAATGAGGCCCGCATACCGATCGGCACGTTCGATCTCGAAGTAGTCGTCAAGGACGTCAAGCGTCCTCTCAAAGACAACGGCGTAGTCCGGTGGGCCGAGCGTGAGGAACACCGGGTTTGCGACCTGAATGCTCGGATCGTGCTTGATAAAGGCGGGGTTATCGACGAGCGGCCTCCCGGCGCAGCCGAAGCCGGCCATGGCGCAGGCCGTCGATATCGCCGCCAGCATGAACCGCCGCATGGAGTGCCCCATAAAGTCCGGAGATGGGCGGGACATACCCCGATCGGCCCGCGTTCGTCAAGTCCGTTCCAGGACTTTTTGCGTCCGATTTTGCTTGACTTGTGCTACTCACCCTGCTCTAAATGGCTTTGGCGTGACATTGACTTGCTTCAATTCGCACACTTCCGAAGCACGCCAGTGAGATCGCCATAATTCCACATCGTTGTTTGCGGTTTGAGGACATCCCATGACTCTCTTCCGGTCATCCGTGTGGCGGCGGGCGGGCGCGTTCACGCTCATCGAATTGTTGGTTGTGATCGCAATCATCGCGGTCCTGATCGGCCTACTTCTGCCGGCCGTTCAGAAAGTGCGCGACGCGGCGGCACGGTCCGCCTGTTCTAACAATCTGAAACAGATCGCTCTGGCCCTCCACAACCACCAAAGTGCCCGGGGCACACTGCCTCCTGGCGGAATGCAGACGGGGCGCAACGGCACAGCTTGCTACACAACCTGGGCCATCGAAATCCTGCCCTACATGGAACAAGATTCGGTCTATCGCCAGTACCGACAGGACAAGCTTAACACCGATACCCTGAACCTTCCGGTGGCTCAGACGCGCATCAAAACGTATGAATGCCCGTCCGACCTCGTGATCGGTCAGAACGACGTGCCCGCATCGGGGCCCGACACAACCAACATCTGGGCACACGGCAGCTACCGCGCGGTGGCCGGCAAGATTCAGATGGCGATTTCATGGGGCGTCTGGGACACCTTCGAACCCGAGAAGTGGCCAAACAACCAATTGGACCGACGCTACCGCGGTGCCCTGCATGGCACCTGCGTTAGCTACAACGGCGTGCCATCGCAGTGTAGTTACGTCGATAGTGGGACAGGTTCCAGCTTGTCCGTCATGGGCGGCCCTGAAAAGCTCGAAGGTATCGCCGACGGCACAGCGAACACGTTGATGCTCGGCGAGAACACGTTCACGGACGTTCCCCGCCGAGCAACCTTCTGGGCATACACTTACGCGTCTTACAATCAGTCGTCGGTCTGGCCGGAGAGCCGAATGTTCAGCAACCTCTACGGCGATACGTCCGTGGCAGGAAGCGGATGCTCAGCCCCGCCAGGACTGTATGGCGATCAGATGTGCAAGCGGGCGTTCGGCAGCGGGCACTCCAGTGGTGCGAACTTTGCCATGTGCGACGGCTCAGTGCGGTTTATTACCGCGAGCGTGGACGTGAACATCCTTTCTAACATGGGAACGATCGAAGGTGGCGAAGTCGCCAACCTTCCGTGACCTAAAGGGAGCGTTGCACGTGAGAGTATTTCGCTCGCTTATGGCGGGGTTCGCGTTTGCTGCGGTTTGCGGTTGCGGCGGTGGATCGCCCAAGTACGTCCCTGTATCGGGAATCGTAACCGTTAATGGGAAGCCATACCCGAACGCCGTCGTCAGCTTTCAGCCGAAAGGCTCGAAAGAGAATCCGAACCCCGGTCAGGGCTCGGCCGCGTTTACCGATGCGAATGGACGGTTTGTGCTGAAGACTCGTGACAATCAGAATGGGGCCGTAGTCGGCAAGCACCAAGTCCGCATTCAGACGCGGCGCGATAACACGACCGGGGAATTTAACAAGGAAACGGGAAGCCCAGACCAAGGGCCACGAGTCGCGGCCAAGCCGCCGATCGACCCGATCGGTGTCGAGTGGTATGGCTCCGATAGCAACAAGGAGTTCGACGTGCCGCCAAGCGGCACTGACCAGGCAAACTTCGACATCGTTTCGACGAAGAAGTGAGCCGGCTGTAATCGTCGCATTGGCATTGAGGAAGCTGGACGGCGACAATCCAGTTTCCTCAATGCCTCTGCGTTTCCGCATTCAGGCAAGGTCCGACTCTCGCAGCATCAGACGTTCGATGCCCGTCGCTCGTCCGGAAGACGTGTCGATTTCGACGATCGCCCCGCCGAGCCGCACATCACCATCGGCCACCTCGAACATTGTTGGCACGAACGACGTGGCTGTAGTCAGTACGCATTCAACTCTTCGGCCGAGGATGCTGGCGTACGGCCCGGTCATGCCGACGTCGCATACGAACGCAGTGCCACCAGGAAACAGTTGTTCGTCGGCCGTCTGAACATGCGTGTGCGTGCCGAGAACAGCCGTGACTCGGCCCTTGAGGTAGTGGGCGATCAGGTATTTGTCGGCAGTTGCCTCAGCATGAATATCCACGATGACGATTCGGGCTCGCTCATGCAGCACTTCGAGCACACGATCGATCGCCGCGAATGGGCAATCGACGGGACGCATAAACGTCCGCCCGAGGAGGCTCACCACAGCCACCGATGTCCCATCGGCAAGGGTTGTCAGTGCATACTCGCGGCCCGGTGCCGACCGCGGAAAGTTGGCCGGTTTACAGACGCGCTCGTCGGACTCCAGGATCTTCGCGATATCGAACTTCTTGTAAATGTGATCGCCAAGCGTCACAAGATCGACGCCGGCATCTCGGATCGATCGATAGGCACCGGGGGTGCAACCCGAGCCACCCGATGCGTTTTCGACATTGGCGACGACAACATCGATCCCGCGAGTCGCGCGGAGTACTGGTACGGCGCGACGTACGATTTGGACGCCGGGTTGGCCGACCACGTCACCGATAAAGAGTAGTCGCATCAAACAACGATTAGACCCAGGCAAACGCAGACAAAACTCAGCCGATCGCAATGCGAATGCAGTGCAATCACTTGGGTCGATCCACGTTCGCCTGAGACTGATTCCCTCGCTCGCTAGCGGGCGAATTCGACCGCTCGCGTCTCGCGAACGACCGTCACTTTGATCTCGCCGGGGTAATCCAATTGTTCCTCAATAGCGCGGGCAATATCGTGACATACCTTCAAGGCATCGGCGTCGGTTGTTCGTTGAGCATTAGCGATCACACGCACTTCGCGACCCGCTTGAATCGCATAGGCATGCTCGATGCCGGGGAACCCAGACGCCACGGCCTCCAGATGCTCCAATCGCTTGACGTATTTCTCCAGCGTCTCACGCCGCGCCCCCGGCCGCGATGCACTGATGGCATCTGCCGCAGCGACGATGACGGTGTAGACGTGATCCACGGTGATGTCGTCGTGGTGCCCAGCGATCGCGTGCAATACGTCCTCGCTCTTCTCGCCGTATCGCTTGGCCAGTTCCGCACCAATCTTGGGGTGCCCTCCCTCCATCTCGTGATCGGCTGCCTTGCCAACATCGTGCAGCAGGCCACAACGCCGTGCCAGATTGCCATTCAGGCCAAGCTCGTCCGCAATCACACCGGAGAGATGTGCGACTTCGAGCGAATGGAGGAGGACGTTTTGGCTGTAGCTAGTGCGGAATTTGAGACGACCTAGCAGTTGCAACAGCTTTTCGTGAACGTGCCCGACGCCAGCGTCCATGGCTGCCTTTTTGCCGGCCTCCAGGATGGTCTTGTCCATCTCCGCTTGCGTCTCTTTCACAACCTCCTCGATCCGCGACGGATGGATTCGGCCGTCCTGAATGAGCTTCGACAACGCGAGCCGTGCCGTTTCGCGGCGGACGTTGTCGAACGCGCTAACGATGACGACACCGGGCGTATCGTCCACGATGACATCGACGCCGGTTACCTTTTCGAAGGTCCGGATATTGCGACCTTCACGACCGATAATGCGGCCCTTCATATCATCGGAGGGGATGTCCACGGTACTCGTGGTCGTGTCGGCTGTGTGCTCGGCGGCGTAGCGCTGGACGGCGAGTGCCAGGACCTTGCGGGCCTTTTCCTCGGCGGTCGCGTGCAGAGTTTCCTCAAATCGGCGCAAGCGGTGAGCGAGGGAATCGGCCAGATCGCGTTCCAATCGCTGAAGCAAAAGCGCCTCGGCCTGCTCCCGCCCGAGCGTACTGATGCGGTGCAGTTCCTTCGTCTGTTGTTCGACGAGAACGTCGGCGTCCTTGGCTCGTTTTTCGACTTGCTCTTTGCGCTCCGCCAGCTTCTTTTTTTGCGTGTCGAGGTCGCGTTCCTTCTTCAAGTGCAGTTGAATCGTATCTTCGAGAGCATCTTCGCGCTTCGAGATGCGGCGCTCCTGTTCGCGGAGCTCCGCAATCTTGCCATCGTGTTCGCGGGTGAGGGCCTCGCGCTTCTGGAACAATTCGTCCTTGGCCTTGAGTTCAGCTTCCTTCCGCACCGTCTCCGCTTGTCCCTTGGCAGTGGCCAACATCTCGTTGATGCGAGCCTCCGCTCCAGCAACACGGAGCTTGTCGAGAATGCGTGCGGTGAGGAAACCAGCCCCCAAAGCGACCAGAGCGACCAGGCCCGCGATCGCGACGACCGTCGTCGTTTCGAGCATCGGGGCCTCACAGTTAGGAGGCCCGGCCGATTATTTCTCCGGGGACGCTCGGTCCTGCGCTCGATAGCAGTTGGCGGACGACGAGAAACAGTGTCGGTGCATCTGGTTCCGCCGGACAATCGACGGACGCGGGCGGCGCGAACCGCGGCGCGAGTGTCGTCAACCATTCGCGGTGGAAGAGCCAGATGAGAATCACAAGGACGTTCATCGCAACTCAGCCAGGGGCGGTCGTCGGTGCCAGTCTGCATTCGAGTCGCGGGACCGGCGGCCGGGATCGGCCGGGATCTCACGGGTATTGAGTGTGCCATGAAACCCGTCCGCACGACGCGGATGGGGTCCATAAGATCGCATTATGGGGAAGCGGACTAGCACGGGTCAACTATTTCTCTCTCGATTTGCGACACGACCCACCCATTAGCACCGTCTGGAGAAGGTTTGATGGCACAGGGACTTGCGGCGGCGATCTGGGATGTGGATGGTACGTTGGTCGATACGGCCGAGCTGCACTATGCCGCTTGGGTCGAGCTGGCTCGGCAAATCGAAAAGCCGTTTACGCGGGCCGACTTCGCCGCGACGTTTGGTCGCCGAAACCCCGAGATCATCCGCGGCCTCTTCGATGCCGACGCGACGGAACAATACGTTGCTGAGATTGGCGAACGTAAGGAACGCATCTACCGCGAGGCTGCGTTGCGGCAAGGGATCGC
Source organism: Gemmataceae bacterium (assembly GCA_046350275.1). Lineage (GTDB taxonomy): Bacteria > Planctomycetota > Planctomycetia > Gemmatales > Gemmataceae > JAXMAS01. The sequence goes on along the minus strand of JAXMAS010000010.1, from coordinate 140,749 downwards.
ACTCTTGCCGGGCGTCGCCGACTTGCTGGCCGGCTTACACAATCGCGGCGTTCGGCAAGCCGTCGGTTCGAGCGCGCCGCAGGCAAACTTGGAGATGATCCTCGACGCCACGCATACCCGCACATACTTCGAGGCGATCGTGGCCATGGAAGACACCATTCGCGGTAAGCCAGACCCCGATGTGTTTCTCGTAGCGGCTAACAAACTCGGTATCGATCCGGAGAGGTGCGTCGTGTTGGAGGACGCTGTTGCAGGCGTTCAGGCCGCGAAGGCAGCACGAATGCAATGCGTTGCTGTTCGCTTTGTTGGCCACCATGCGACCGACGTGCTGCGAGCCGCTGGGGCAGATCGCGTTGTCGAATCGCTGACCGACGTCGATGCCGAGTCGCTCGCGTCTCTATGGTTTACCAAGGCATGATCTTGGTCACGATAGCATTGGAAGGTTTGATTGCGCGAAAAGAGCAACGAATGCGTCGTAGGCCTCAAACAAGCCACGTTTTGACAGGACGCCGCGAGACCGGATTTCGCATCGTGTCGCCTCGATGCGGACAATTCCGGCAAAGCCGACGATGTCGAGTTCGCACCATGCGGCGTCGGCAGGGTACCGAAGTATCAAGCCGCTGTGGTTCAACGCTTCGATGCGATCGATGACTCGACTGACATCGGTTGGTTTGCGGAATTCGATGGCGAGCGTCTGAAACGAATTCGCGAACGCCGTGCGAAAACGAGGGTCGGTGAGCAGAGCCGGGGACTTGAGTCGCGAGGCTTCACGTCGCAGGATTGCAATGGACGCATCGTCAGCAGCAAGTAACGAGGTGACGGTGTAGTCGAACTCGGGAGTCCTGAGTGCGGCAAGGCCGTCCTCAAACGCAACCTTGATTCGTCGACGAGTGTAGCCAAACGCGGTGCGGACAGCGGCGAACGTAGCATCGAGATCGGCCTTAAGTTCCGTGACGGCCAGTTCGTTCAGGAAGCTGATCGAAGCGGAATCGATGCGGTCGGGTACGTGGTGCGTCTTGCGAAACCCGCGCAGGTCTTTCACTCGCTGTCGTGTCTGGCCGATAAGCGACAGACGCGACCGCGCGAAGGGCACTTTCATCAAGTCATTGTACGAACAGGAATTCCTTGGTATTCAGCAAAGCCCAGAGCAGATTCTCGTAGGCTTGCTTCTTCTGATTGGCTGGTCGATCGAGATGCGCAAGCGCCTTCGTCAACTGGCCTTGGTCGGGTTTGCGGCCGAGCGCCCAGAGGAACATCTCCTCAACTTTCTCCGCTTCCGGTCGCGGGTCGCGAGATAGAGCGTCGGCTCGCCCGCCGCCGCGCTGGAGTTTCGTTTGCACTTCGTCGGATGTCAGCAACTGGAGCGCTTGAGCCAAATTGGCCTCGCTGACGCGCTCACACTCGCAAGCACTTATCCGTTGTGGTCGGCCAAAGACATCGAGGAAATACGAAGGGTAAGCTTCGTCAGGCAGGGCCAGTGCTCGCGACGGTGCGTTGCGATCCCGTGGCAGATTGGCGAAGGGTGTTGGACTGTCGGTGACTTGACTCACCGCATCGACGAGCACCTCGGCCGACAGTCGCTTCGGATAGTAGCGGGCGTAGTTCTGCTTGTCGTGCTTATTGAACTCGTTCGGCTGCGAGCCAAGCTGGTAGGTTCGGCTCAGGCAGATGTTTCGGACCAGCGCTTTGAGGCTGAAGTTATGTTTGACCATGTCGGTCGCCAAAGCATCAAGCAATTCGGGGTTGGACGGTGGATTGGTGATGCGCATGTCGTCGAGTGGATCGACAATGCCACGACCGAAGAAATGTGCCCAGTATCGATTCACCACGGTTCGAGCAAAGAAGGGGTTCTTTGCATCCGTCATCCAGTCGGCTAGTCTGGCTCGAGGGTCGTCGTCAGGGCCAACGTCGATCGGGTCAGCGTCGAGGGGTTTGGTCTGTGCCGGTCGATTTGTGCGCTTGTTAGTGACGTTGCCCGTCGTGCGGATGAACACGAGTTGCGGCGGACGCTGCTGATTCTGCAAACCCGGCGTTGGCAGATTCTTGCGGCCAACGCGACCGAAGAAGGCGGCGAGACCCCAGTAATCGTCCTGACTCCAGCGTTCGTATGGATGGTGGTGGCACTGCGCGCAGGCAACGCGCTGACCGAGGAAGACCTGAGTCGCGTCGTCCACGAACTGCTCGGGCGTCAGCACCTCCTTGTACCAGACGACCGGCGGATTGCGAGTCTCGTCGCCGGTTGCCGTAAGCAATTCGCGGACGAATTGATCGTAGGGCTTGTCGGACGCGATCGATGCGCGAATCCACTCGTGAAAAGCAAAGGTCCCCGCCGCGCGGGCTACGTCCTGTCGCCGGCGAACGCGCAAGACGTCCGCCCATTTATTCGCGAAGTTGTAGGCATACTCAGGAGTGGCCAGGAGTCGCTCAATGAGCTTACCTCGCTTATCGGGATCGGCATCGGCGACGAAAGTGCGAACCTGGGCCGGGGTCGGCAATGTTCCGGTCACGTCAAGCGATGCACGCCGAAGGAACGTCTCATCACTGCATGGACTCGACGGTTGAAGGCCGAGTTTTTGCCATTGCTTGAGCGTCAAATCGTCGATGAAGTTCACGGGAGCGAAATCGTACCTGGGTATCGCGGTTCCTAGTGGTACCGTCGCTCGAAAGACCGCGACCTTGCCTTGATACCGCGTCATGATGGCCGCCTGCCCGCTCAGGCCGAGAGTGCGGACGAGGCCACTGGAATCGACAGCGGCGACTTCGGCTTCGTTTGAGTCGTACTGCGCTCGTCGCGTCACATCTTCAATGTGACCGTCCGAATAGTGAGCGTAGACCGCAAGCTGCTGGCGGTTCTGGCGACTTAGCGTTCGGTTGGACGGTTCGACGCGCAGATGCGTCACGACCGCGTCGCTCGGATCTCCAAACGGCATACCAGCGGCGATCCAACGGCGCACGAGGCGGTACTCGTCCGATTCCAGTTCCATCTTGCGGCCACCGCCGTGGGCAACCGTGCCGGTCGCTTTGAGCAACAAGAGGCTCGCTTCCGGCGCAGCGGGGAATAACCGCCGGCCGCGCGATTCCTTGACGAGCGCGGCGTAATCCAACTCCGGATCGAACCCAAGGAGCGAAAGTCGAAATCCGTTCTGGCCGCTCTGTTTGCCGTGACAGCTACCAGCATTGCAACCGAGCTTTGTGAAGACTGGCACCACCTGGTTGCCGAAGTTCAGGGGTTGATGCTCGCCCACACCAGTCGACTCGAGTGCGACGGTCGCAGTGCGATCGCCAAAACGCACAACAATGGTCGTCGAGCCGTTGGCGAGCGGGGTGACTCGTCCTGATGGACTCACTGTCGCGATCCTGGTATCGGAGACCGTGTATCGGACGTCCCCTGTGAGGTCCTGTAGGCGGCCGTCGGCTAGGGTCCCGGTCACGAGTAGTTGCTGGGCATCGTCCATCCCGCGAAGGGCCATCGTTGTAGGATGGACCGCGAGCACTCTGATCGCGGCAGGCTCGATGTCGTTCGCCATCAGTGGCAAACCGACGAAGACCGCGCACATAGCGCACACGAATCGCATCATTGGCGGTGCCCTGAAGCTTGGCGGGTCAGCGAATGCGTGGGCGACTAGCGGCATCCTTATTGTGATACGCCGACTGACCAAATGCAACAGGATCGCATAGCGGCACTTGCCTCAGGGTCCGATGGCTGGTTGTCTAGCGGTATCGGAGATCGCAGTATGGCTCGACCGACCGAACCCGCGCTGATCGACTTGCTCGCCCTTAGCCTGGTGCCAGGTTTGGGGCCCAAGTTGACGGCTGCGCTCTTACAGCATTTTGGCTCCGCGTCAGCTGTGCGAAACGCCTCGGCCGCCGATCTACAATGTGTACCGATGATTGGCGACAAGCTGAGTCGGTCGTTTGCAGCCGCAATGGCTTCCGCTGATCTCGTGCGTGAGTGTGAACTGCTAGATCGACATGCGACGGAGGTAGTCGCGCTCGGTCACACGGGCTATCCTTCGCGCCTCGCCGAAGTGGCAGGTGCACCGCCTCTCCTTTACGTGCGCGGTAGCGTGTCTGCGGCCGATGCGCGAGCTGTTGCCATTGTCGGGTCGCGCGGCTGTACGGCGTACGGTCGGCGGATTACCGATCAGATCGCCGGTGGACTGGCGCGGGCGGGCGTCACCGTCGTTTCTGGGATGGCGCGTGGGATCGATGGCGTAGCGCACAGCGCGGCTCTCAAGGCCGGCGGCCGGACCATCGGCGTGCTGGCAGGTGGCCTGTCGCGAATCTACCCACCGGAACATGCCGATCTCGCCGCCGCCGTTCAAGCAAACGGAGCGTTGGTGAGCGAAGTGCCAATGGCCATGGAACCGCGACCTGAGATGTTTCCGCCGCGCAATCGCATCATCAGTGGAATGACATTGGCCGTCGTCATCGTCGAAGCCTCGGAGCGGAGCGGCACACTCATCACCGCGCGGCATGCGGGGGAGCAGGGCCGAGACGTGCTTGCCGTACCCGGCCCCGTGGACAATCCGGCCAGCGCCGGCTGCCTACAGCTGATTCGCGAGGGTGCAACGCTCATCCGCAACGTCGACGACGTACTGGAGGCAATCGATGGGATGGCAGTGACGTCGGCACCAGTCCTATCGCCAGCCGCGAGTCCGCCGCCCGAACTGGATGGCACGGCAAAGCGTGTATGGGATTTTCTCGCCGATGGAGCGAAACATGCGGACACGCTCGCACAGGAGCTGCAGTTGAGTGTTCCCGAGATCTCACGCACAATGATGCACTTGGAGATGCGCAAGCTCGTGCGTCGCCTGCCAGGGAATTGCTACGAGAGGCGCTGAGCGATCTCGGCCTGGACCGTGGCAAACGTGGCATCGTCGAGGACGGGCTCGGCCCCCTCGATCGACACCGATTCGGCCAATTCCACCCACGTCTTGCAGCCTGCGTATTCGGGTCGCTCTGGCACATCGCGTGGATCGCATCGGTATGCTCGAACGGTCAGCACATACAACCCAGGCGTTCGATAGGCGAACCGCTGCCGGACGGTGCCTTCATCCCAGATGTGCAGCCCCGCAAGTTTGAGTGCCGTGTCGAGCGATTGCACGAACGAGACGGCCGCGACATTGACGAAGTGCGAGAGATGAATGACGTTTCCGGATGAAGCCTTGTCGTCGGGTTGGTGATGGTGGGTCGGATATAGCCAGAAGCGATCATGTTCGGGTCGAAAGACGCCGCCGGACTCGGCGATACCGCCCTTGCGGAGAATCAACGATTGGCGACCGTCGCCGATGGCACGACAGACCGACGACCATTCTTTGAATGCGGTTCTCAGCATGTCGTTATCCATATTGCCGGGCCTCGATCGGGCCGAGCCTCGATGCCTTCCACACTGGGTCGTAGCCGAAGGCGATACCGACCGTCACCGACACCACGGCGGCAACGATTGAGTCCCGGGGTGATTTCGTCGACCACTTACGAAGTACGCGCACACGGTTGCAGACCACAGAGCGAGTTCATTGGCTTCGTGGAATTCGTCGATGCTGCATTCCGTGGTACGCAAAACAGTCGCCAATCGTAGCTACGGCAACGAACTGCAGGACCAGGATTTACCACTCGGGTGTCTCTCAAGATGGCACCGGCGAGCCCATTGCGTGCCATACCCTAAACGGGCGTTCGCCGACTCTGTTCCTGGGCAAAACGTCGGACCATCAAATCGTTGACTGCCGCCTTCGCGGGCTTGCCCTCGTACAGGACCCTATACACTTCAATGAGTATGGGCATTTCGACGCCCATTCGTTGTGTTCGCTCGTACACGCTTTTGGTCGTATACACTCCCTCGGCCACCATCGGTGTGCTCGCAAGGATCGAAGAAAGCGTTTCGCCACCAGCGAGTCGTAAGCCAACTCGACGGTTGCGACCGTGCGGACTCACGCACGTGGTCATCAGATCACCCATGCCAGCGAGACCGAAGAACGTGGCGTGTTCGGCCCCGAGTGCGACGCCAAAGCGTGCCATTTCCACGAGGCCGCGGGTGAGAAGTGCTGCTTTGGCGTTGTCACCAAAACCGAGGCCGTCGCTAATGCCAGCCGCAATGCCGATGACGTTTTTAAGCGCCCCTGCGATCTCAACGCCAACAACGTCGGTATTCGTGTAAACGCGAAATCGCTCAGTCGAGAACCACGCTTGGACATGGGAAGCCAAGTCGGGATCCGCACTGGCAACGACAACAGAAGTCGGCAGGCCACGACTCACTTCCTCGGCATGACTGGGGCCGCTCAGAACAGCGAGTTGGTCGGTGCCAAAGACGTCCTTGAGGATCTCCGTCGGCCGTTGAAAGGTCGCGTTCTCAATGCCCTTTGCAAGGCTCAACATCGGAACTTGCGCAGGCAACTCGTTGGCATGCGGGGCGAACGCCGTCCGAAGGTACACTGTGGGAACAGCCGCAATTGCCAAATCGACGCAGTCGATGGCCTCGCGAAAGTCCGCGGTGATTCTGACGCTGTCGGGAATGCGGATGCCAGGAAGGAGCTTGGCATTCTCTCGCGTTGCCACGAGGTCGGAATAGCTCCCTGGAAGGGAGCACCAAAGACGAACTCGGTGGAGAGGATTCTGCGCGAGATGAAGGGCCACGGCAGTACCCCAGGCCCCGGCTCCCAGTACGGCAAACGTCGTCGTCATATTTGGCTGAACTCAGTCGGCGACCTGGGCGATTATAGCGGCTGTAGCAGCAACGCACGTGGCCGATTCGACGAGCCATGTGGTGAAATTGTTGCGGGGCCGGTCACCCGACAACCGATTTAGGACGACGGGTCGGTATGACCCGGCCTTTTGCACCTGAATGTACGGCTCCGCCGCATGGAGGTTCGAGCATGGCCCGCCGTCAACTCCGCGTCTATCCGCGCCCCGAGCGCGAGACGCCGTCGGCACCGCAGGCCACTGTCCATATCCGCTTGCGCGAAATGCTGCCGTTGGTCGCGCTCGCTCAGCGTATGAACTTCGTCTGGCTGCACGATTTCTTGGACGACGAAGTCTGCGTCACCAACGACCTTTACGAGGTCCTGCAAGCGTTCCGCGCTTGTCGACCGTCGGCGTGAGGGCGTGGACTGCACGGGTGAGCGGCAACTGCGCTACGGCTCGTCGTCCCTCAGCAGGTCGGGCTTTCCGAGCTGGCTGAGGTCGATGGAACCGCGCATTTCGCCTTCGACGAGTCGAAGGCGAGCCTCCATTTCGCGTAGCTTCACCTGAAGCGCGTCGAGCTTGGCGTTCACATCGTCGCGCGGTCGCGGTCGAGGTACTTCGGGGTAGTTCAACTGCCTTTGGAGGGCCGCGAAAAGAAATAGAGGATCGCGGCCGCGGTTCGCCCGAGCGATCTTGCCTTCTTTTTCGCCGAATAGCGGGGGCACGGGCGGATCGTACGACGCGTCCTTTTTCCGCTGTTCCTGCACGTAGAGTTCCGAACGCACGTACACCATGTCTGCAAAATCGAATGCACCAATGTGCCGGCGCACCTGCTGGACGTAGCCACGCCAGTCGGCATCGTATAGCGGGTCGTCGCTCATGGCGGTCAACCCCTCGATGAAGCCGAGCCGATTGCGCGACAGGGCCTCGAACTGGTAGACGAACATCCCGGCTGGCGACGCGCCCTGCGCTCGATAGGTTGCCTCCCGTTCCAACGCCAAGAGCGCCGTCGGCAGCGGAAAGCGCTTGCCCTCTCGTTCGGCTTGTTGGACAACGAACGCCTGAAACGTCGTGAAGTAGTGCGAGAGACGCTGAAACCCCGAGGCAAGCTCGCCCGTATGTTTCAGCTCGGTGGCCAGGAACTGGATGGCCAAGGGTAGCCGGGTCGTAGCAAGAATCTCTTCGTGCAGCCGTTCGAGGATCTCCTGGGCCGCCAGACTTTCGGTCAATCGCTCGCGGAAGGCGCGGAAAAAGTACGCTTGCTCAATGTACTCTTCGCGGTCGAGAATCGCAGCCATGCCGCCATCATAGGCGCACTACGACGCCTTGCGATGCGGCAGTCGCTCAGCAATTGACCGAAGAACTTCGATATCCGGGATCGGCGCATCGACTTCGAACTCCAGACCGCAGATGCGCACGTGGTCGCCCGGATGCAAAACCGCACAGTGCACACGTTCGCCATTCACGTAAATGCCATTGAGGCTATCGAGGTCGTGCAACTCCCAGCCGGCCGTCGCATACCGAAATCGACAGTGCCGTCGGCTGATGTCAGGTAACGGCATTCGCAAATCGGCCGAAGTATGCCGACCAAGCACCACGTCGGGCTGCGTGATGTCGATCACGTGCCCACTCGGATAGAGTCGCAAGCGCAATGGCGCGAAGTCGCGCGGCGTTTGCGTCCACATCGCGGGAATGGTGGCATCCATGCACAGCTCCGAAAGCGGTCGCTGGGGCGTGGCGAACTACCGGCAGCTATAGCAGTCCAGCGAAATGCAGGGAAGTGCAGTGTCTCATCGACTGCACCGTCCGTTTAGTCGCTACCCTCCGCAGTGTCCGACCGACCGGATGAGTCGCAGCCAAATTCCCCGCCTTCAACACACGTCCGCGTTTGCCCTCCCTACGGAATCGGGCATGCTTGCCTAGTTGTGCCGCCGTAGCGGCGTGCCGCGAGAGGATTGCACCCGTGAGGACCCTTGCAATGAGGCTGAAGACCATTGGCTTGTCGGCGCTCGCGCTGGCTGGCCTCGGGCTGGGCGGCACCCCCGTCCGCGCGGCCCACTGCGGCGCATGCGGCTACCCCGCTGCCGCCGTCGCGCCGGAGCAGTGTTTGCCGCCGGTTGCCCAATACCGCGTTCGCTACCAGCCTGTGCTGGAGCAGCAGACACGCACGGCCTACCGCACCGTGTATCGCACCGAGTTGCGGAATGAGTCGTACACGGTCATGCGGCCCGTGATCGAACAGCACGTCCGCGAAGAGGTTGTGCCAGTTCAGCGGCCGGTCGTCGAGTACTTCGATGTGCCGCGCCAGTACACGACCTACCGGACCGAGTACCAGCAGCACTTCCGCACCGAATACTTCACGACCTATCGCCCCGTCGTTCAGACGTACGAGGTCGCGCAGAACTACTGCACACACCACCCGGTGTATGAGCAGCACGTCAAGGCGGTTCCTTACACGACCTACACTCCGCAGTACCAAGAGTATCAGGTCGCCATTCCCTACTGCACGTACCACCCGGTGTACGAGCAGCACGTGAAGGCCGTACCGTACTGCACGTACCGCACGGAATACCAGGATTACACAGTCGCCATCCCGTACTGCACGTACCGCACCGAGTACCAGCAGCACGTCAAGGCCGTGCCGTACACGACCTATCGACCGCAGTATCAGGAATACCAGGTCGCGATTCCCTACTGCACGTATCGCACCGAGTACCAGCAGCACGTTCGCACCGAGAACTACACGACCTACCATACGCAAACGCAGGCGTATCAGGTCCAGGTGCCATACACGAACTACCGCACCGTCTACGAGCAGCAAGTTCGCGACGTGCCGGAAACACGTTATCACACCTACAACGAGACCCACTATCGCACTGAGACGCGGTACACGACCGAACCGGTCTATAGCGAGCGGCAGGTCCAGGTGCCGACAGTACAGTACCAGCAGGTCCGCGAGTACATCGCTGGGCCGAGCTATACCGTGTCACGGCGACTGCCCGGCTCGTACAGCTTCGACCCCTGCACCTGCCGGACGCACTATTGCCCCGGCCCGTGCGTGACTGAGCAAGTGCAGTGCCCCGGCCGTTGGGTCTGCAAGACAGTGTGCGTCCCCGGCTGCGAGACGCGAACGATCCGTGAGTGCCACAACGTCTGCAAGCCGTACACGGTTCAGATTCCGTACACGGTCTGCCGGTCGGTCCCGTATACGGTCAATCGGCAGGTCCCCTACACGACCTGCCGGGTGGTCGCCGAACAGTGCTACCGCACTGAGACACGTTGCCAAAGCTACGTCGTTCCGCAGGTTCACACGCGGCAAGTGCCGTACACGACCTGCCACGTCGTCCCCGAGCAGCACGTCCGCTACGAGACGCGCCGCCAGTGCTACTATGTCGCCGAGCAGCACGTGAACTACATCCCGTACACGACTTGCCACACGATTCCGGAGAATCACGTCCGCTACGAGACGCGCCGCAAGTGCTGGACGGTCCCCGAGCAGCACGTCAAATACGTCCCGTACACGACCTGCCGCACGGAAGTCCAGAACCACGTCCGCTACGAGACACGGCGTCAGTGCTACTACGTGGCGCAACAGCACGTCAACTATGTCCCGTACACCACCTGCCGCTGGGAGACACGGCAGCACACACGGATGATCCCGGTGACCCGTTGCTACCAGGTGCCGGAGACGCACGAGCGTCAAGTGCCATACACGACCTGCCGGACGATCCCCGAGACGCGGGTATGCGTCGAGAAGCAGTGCCGCGTCCGGTACGAGACCGACTATCGGCGCTACTGCCGACCATACACGACCTGCCGATACGTTCCCGAGACGTGCTGCCGTCAGGTGCCGTACACGACCTGTGAGACGGTCCCGTACACGGTCTGCTGCACGATCACGCGGTACGTCCCGGTCTGCGAGCCGGTGTGCGATGCCTGCTGTGCCCCGGCCCTGCCGGCCGCCTGCAACTGGAAGAATCGCTTCCAGTCGTTGTTCGCTCGCCGGTTGAGTGGCTGCGATAGCTGCGGTTACTAGTGCGGGACATCTCCCGCCGCAACGCGAACCCCGCGGGCATCCCCCGCGGGGTTCGTCGTTTTTTGGGAGGCGAAGATCCACCCACATCAGTGGGTGGGACGCTATCGGTGGGCTTTTGCTAAGATGTCCCCTTCGGAGGGATAGCCAAATGGCGGTGCGTGTCGGTGCGGTCAATTACCTCAATACCAAGCCACTCATCCACGACCTCGAAGTACTCGCTCCACAGGCCGATCTTTCGCTCGCAGTCCCAAGCCGGCTCGCCGACCAACTGGCCGCGGGTGAACTCGATGTTGGCCTGATCCCCGTCATCGAGTACTTCCGTGCCAGCAACTATCGCTATGTCCCTGGAGTTGCGATCGCGTCGAAGGGCCGGTCCTCAGCGTAACGCTGTTCAGCAAGAAACCATGGGCCGACATCCGCTCCGTCGCTTTGGACGAGGGTCGCGCACCAGTGCGGCGCTGACCCAGGTGCTGCTCCAAAAGCGTCATGGGATTCACCCGTCAATCGAATCGTTGCCGATGAATGCGGATGCCGAGTCGGCCGCCGCCGACGCTGTGCTGCTCATCGGCGACCGGGCCATGCGTGCTTGCCTCCCGGGATTCCGCTACGCCTACGACCTTGGCGACGAGTGGACGCAATGGACAGGCCTGCCGTTCGTCTACGCTGTGTGGGCCGTGCGGCCAGGCGTCGATCTCGATGGCGTCGATATTGCGTTGCGCGAAGCGAAGGACCGCGGTTTAGCTGCTGTGGGCGAGATTGCGACACGGGAAGCCGCTGTGCTCGGTCTCGGGGCCGGTTACTGTCGGCGATACTTGACGAATATCATTCACTTTGACCTGGGGCCGCGCGAACTGGCCGGACTCCAGCGGTTCTACGAGCTGGCCTGCAATTGTGGGCTGGCTCCCTGGGGGGTGAGTTTTGAGCGCTACGATGCGAGACATCTTGTCGAAAGCCGTTAGTGGCAATCGCCTGACGTTCGATGAGGGAGTCCGCCTCTTCGAATGCAATGATCTACCCGCACTCGGCCGAGCCGCCCATGCCGTAGCGACCCGACTGCACCCAGAGAGCTACCGTACGTTCAACATCGACCGCAACGTCAACTACACGAATGTCTGCGCGGCCGTCTGTGACTTCTGCGCCTTCTACCGCAAGTCCTCGGACGCCGACGCCTATGTTCTGCCACGCGAGGAGTTGTACAAGAAGGTCGAGGAAACCATCGCCCTCGGCGGCGATCAGCTTCTACTCCAGGGCGGCAACCATCCGTCGTTGAAGCTCGAGTGGTACGAAGAGATGCTGAGCGACCTGAAGGCTCGCTACCCGCAGGTGAACCTGCACGCCTTCAGCGCGTCGGAAATCTGGCACTTCCACAAGCTGAACAAGCTGCCATTGCGGACGGTCCTCGAACGGCTGAAGGCCGCTGGCATGGGCAGCCTGCCCGGCGGAGGAGCCGAGATTCTCGTAGACCGTGTTCGCAAGACGTTGACCATCAACAAGGTGCTGACCGACGAGTGGCTGGAAGTTCACCGCGAGTGGCACAAGCTCGGCGGTCGCTCGACGGCGACGATGATGTTTGGCCACGTTGAGACATTGGCTGAAAGAATCGAACACCTCGACCGCTTGCGGCAGCTTCAAGATGAAACTGGCGGCTTCACCGCGTTCATCTGCTGGACGTTTCAGCCCGGCCACCACATGGCCGACCACCCCGCAGCGGGGGCGCACGAGTATCTCAAGACGCAGGCCATCGCCCGGCTATACCTCGATAACATCCCAAATATCCAATCGTCGTGGGTGACACAGGGCCTCAAGATCGGGCAGGTCGCGCTGCTCTATGGTGCGAACGATATGGGCAGCCTGATGATCGAGGAAAACGTCGTCGCCGCGGCGGGGACCGTTCACCACCTGACACTGGAGCAAATCAAGCGGGCGATTCGCGAGCTCGGCTACGAGCCGCAGCAGCGGAACGTGTTCTACGAGCTGCTCGAAGAGCGGCCGTTCGCGTCGTCCGCGGTCGATCATCCGCTCGTCGGCAAGCGGGAACTTCCGGTTGTGGCATAGGTCGTGTTGGCTTATCCGGCGGCCTCGCTCCACGCGGCCCTCGCTACGGTCGATACGCCGCTCGTAGCTCTCCACTTGGGAGCCGCCAGAACGGCGTCCAGGCCAGGCCGAACCGCTGGACTGCGATGTCGCTTTTCCGCGGGGCCAGTTGCACGTCCGTGATGCCCTCGGCGATGGTCTTCCACTTTTCGTTGATGGCTAGCTTCTTGGCCTCGTACTGGGCTTCGAGCTTCCGCCGACGCTCGACGTCGGCCTTCTTCACGCCACCAACGGGGCCGATGACGATGGTTTCTGGCTGCATGAACTTCGGCAACATCCGCTCCAACCACGTTGGCTCCTTGGGCGGCGGAGGTGGCGGCGGCGCAACCGCTTGCAGCTTCTCAAAGTCCGGTCGAAACCTCTCGGCCAGGTCGTGCAATTCGGCGTCGGCCTGGCGCATCGCTTCGGTTTGGCACCGTAGTCGAAACGCAGCCGCGTCTTCGCCCATCGTGGAGATCAGGTCGAGCTTCTTGTTTTCGGTGATGGCGATGCGGGCATTGTTGTAGAGGAATTCGGCGAACGCCTTCTGGAGCGCTTTGAGCTTTCGGCCCGTGTTCCAATCCTCCGCCACATCTGCCCAAGTCGCATCGTCGTGTGCCGAATCGGCCGTGGTTGGCGGTGCGTCCTCTGCTGACGGCCACAGGAGCGCCTGACCCGGGTTCGGCGGTGCAAGCAGTTTCTGGTACGACCGCCGATGCTCTTGGCCGCGCTTTTTGTCGATGAACAGCACGTCGGCACACGCGAGCAACCGCGGCTGATATAGGAGCGGCGTACCCGACGTCGGCGGCGAGCCGACGACCGGCAAGTAGTACTGCACCACATCAGCTGGCAGCCCCGGCGGCACATGGTTGAGGGGTGCGCCGCCGGCCATGCTCGCTTTGGGCCGGAGCGCGGCACGGAACTCCTGGTCCTGCTGTTTTGGATCGTCCCCAGCGGCCGACGTTGGCGTCGGCTCCGCAGCGTGCTTCTGCGGCTCCATGAGCTGCGCGACCTGATCGCGCGTCATCGGCCCGCGCAGGAACGACAGGGCGAACCGCGTCTGGAACAGAATCGGCTGCGGCCGGTGAACGTCGTGGAGCAAGAACACCCGGTTGCCGAGAGCCGAGATGACTTGCTCCAAATGCCCGCGGTCGTTGAGCGTGCCGCGCTCGGCCGCGACACCCTGCAAGCCCTCGATGAGCCGGGCCTTGTCACGCTCTGTTTGCAATTTGCCGACAAACCACGTGCCCGCGTTCGAGAGCGCCTTGTAGTCAAGATCCACGGGATTCTGCGTCGCGAGAAGGATGCCGACACCGAACGCGCGGGCTTGCTTGAGCAGTGTCATCAGAGGCTGCTTCGTCGGCGGGTTGGCCGGGTGCGGCGGCAGGTACCCGAACACCTCGTCGAAGTACAGGATGGCTCGCAGGTCGGTCGTGCCCGACTGCTTCCGCGTCCAACTCAAGACCTCTTCGAGCAAAAGCGTGATGAAAAACATCCGTTGAGAATCGTCGAGGTGCGCGACGTAGAAGATCGCTTGGCGCGGCTTGCCGCCCTTGCCGGCGAGTAGCTTGGTCAGGTCGAGCGGCTCACCTTCGAGCCATGTCGAGAAGCTCGGCGATGCGAGTAGATTGTTGAGTGCGATGGCCAGCTTGAGCCGGTCCTTTTCGGGGTAAAACGTCTCCACGTCGAATGTGCCGATCCGACCCATCGGCGGCGTCTGGACCTGGCTGATGAGCTGCGCCAGGTCAAGGCTCTTTCCCTTCGACCACGAGTGCAACAGGATCTGCGCGATCAGGATGTGCTCGCGCGACTGCACCGGGTCGGCATCCACGCCGCTTAGCCCCAGAAGGGCGGCGGCGGTTGCGTCGATCTTCTGGTTAAGAAGCTCGCGTGGTGTACTCGGTGGCGGAGCAGAAAAGGTCTGCAATACGGAGAGCGGTAGGCCCGCTTCGCTGCCGGGTGTGTAGATCGACCAATCCGATGCCTCCTTGAGGCGGCGAATGCGCTCAATCGGTTGGCCCGATTCCGCCAGGCCTTGCCGCCAGCGCTCGGCAAGCTGCGTCGCATACGTTTCGGGCGTTGTGCCTTTGCTTCGAACATCTTCGGGTGCGATCCAAGGAAGGAAGTCCTTCGGGTCGAGGTCGGGGAACTGCAATAGCAGATTCGTCAAATCGCCCTTCGGGTCGATGACGATGCACGGGATCCCGTCGATCGCCGCCTCTTCCAACAGGCTGATGCACAAACCGGTCTTGCCCGAGCCCGTCATTCCGACGACGACGCCATGCGTCAGGAGGTCGCGGGCGTCGTACATGATCGGCTTGTCGGCCTGGACTTCTCGCTTGGCCAGGTCATATTCGCGGCCAAGATAAAAACAGGCCGGCTGTTCGATGTCGTGCGGCATCCGCGGTCCCTGCGTGCGTGCGATTGGTGTGCGGCGTATTATCGGCAGGCACTCGAGAAATGCACAGCCCGTCTGTTCGTCAGGACACAGCGCTAGCGGCGACCTCAGCCCAGTAATCGGTGGCCGTCAACGGTAGTGGCACCGTGAGCTCCCACTCGGGGCAGAAGTCTGGTTGGAACAACTCGCGCTCGATGGTGTCAAGAACTGGTCCACCGACGATCGCGAGGCCAAGTTCCCTGTTGTGGCGCAGACTGAGGTTGTCGAAGTTGCCCGTACCTGCATACGCCCAGACGCCGTCTATAGCCATCGCCTTCACGTGCGTCACGGACGGATGGAGGTAGACTCGGATGCCCGCCCGTAGCAGCCGGTTGGCGACAGCCCGGTTGGCGTGGTCGTACAGGTCGCTGCCGCTGTGGAGTGTCAAAACGACGCGCACGTCAGCCCCGCGACGCCTGGCGGCAGCCAGCTCCGCGATCAGGTGATTGTCGCTAAAGTACGGGTTTTCGACGTAGACGTGGTGACTGGCTCGTTTGACGGCCAGGTAAATCTGCTCGGAGAGATGGTGGTGTGTCGGCCGGGTGCGGACGATGCGGGCCACGAGATTCGGCTCCAGCGGGGGCATGGGAGGTGGCAGCGGCTCTCCGGCTACGCCGCCTTCGCGTTGCCAGAACTCCTCGAACACGGTCGCCATACGAGCGGCAAGTACACCTGAGACGGTGTACGACAAGTCGTGGTCCGTTCGGAAAGCGCTGGCGACGAAATTGCGGCCCCCGTTCCAGGCGACTTGGCCGTCAACGACGACTAGCTTGCGGTGATCGAGCCGGGCCGCAGGGTTGCGCGTCCGCAATAACTCGACGTACGGCTGCCGAGCCAGCCAACATACGGCCCGGTTCACTTCGTTGGCACTCGCTGACCTTGGCTCGCCTTGGGTGAGGTTGCCACCGCCATCGACACAGACACGGATTCGTAAATTCGGCCCGGCCCGCGAAGAGAGCTTTCGGGCGACGTGCCAGCCGATCTCATCGTCACCCCACAGGTACATGAGCACATCGATCCGGCGGGTCGCGCGGTCGATCACCCTGTCGAGCGCCGTTAGTGCGTCGATTCCATCGAGCATCAGGCGCATGTCGCCAGGGACGGCGGATTCGCCCGAAATCCGTTCTGATTCGGCTTCGAGTGCGGCGGCGTCGAGGGGCGAACGGCTTGGGTTGATCGGGCCGGGCGGTCCGTGAATTGTCAGTCCAATTCGCTTTTCGCACAGGCCGTCGATCCACGCTCGTGCGTACGCGGCAGGCTCCGTAGCCAGGACGTAGGCAGCGCGACCAGGCCGGGTTGCTGCGGCGACTGTGGTGTCGACGATGACCTGAGACGTGAAGCGGCCGGTGCGCGTTACGGGGAACGAACCACACGCGGCCGGACGCGCTGAGGGCATCTGACAGCCAACTAAAGCGTACAATAATAAAGACACCCAGCGTCTCATCCTGAGACTCCACCTGAGTTCCCTCGCGGCACTATCGGCGTTCGTCGAAGTACCGCTGCGTGGCAAACGGACGGCTTGCGGTTGGCAGGCAAGTTCTCGCCCGCATCTGCGGATCGGGCAGGACTTGACGTCGGGTCATTTCGCTACAATCGGCAAGTCGGGGAGAAATGGCACGTCAGAAAGCGTGAAGTCGAGTCGCATGTCGGCTCAAGAATATAGACGGAGTCAAGAATGCTGGATCGACCCGTTGCACTCGTGACAGGTGGTAGCCGCGGTATTGGACGGGGTGTGTGCATGGCTCTCGCGGACGCGGGGTATGCGATCGCTATCAACTACGCGGGCAACGAAACGGCGGCGAACGAGACGCTTGGTCTCTTGCCCGGCCCCGGGATGACAGTTCAGGCCGATGTGGGCTCGACCATTGACCGCGGGCGCATGGTCGATGCAGTTCTATCGCAATGGGGCCGGATCGATGTTCTCGTTAACAACGCAGGAATCACCTCTATCGGGCGGAGAGATATTCTCGACGCGACCGAAGAGAGCTGGGACCGCGTCTTGGCAGTGAACCTCAAGGGGCCGTTCTTCCTGACGCAGCGCGTGGTTGGCGAGATGGCACGACTCGCCGGGCGGCTCGTCTGCCCGTCCATCATCAACGTGTCGAGCCTTTCCGCCGAGGTTGTGTCGGTCAATCGCGGCGACTATTGCATCTCCAAGGCCGGCGTGTCGATGCTCACCAAGCTGTGGGCGGCCCGCGCGGCCGAGTTCGGCATTTGTGTGTACGAGGTCCGACCCGGTGTGATCGATACCGATATGACGTCCGGGGTCCGCGAGAAATACGATGCCTTGATCGCCGATGGACTGACGCCGATCCGTCGCTGGGGTACGCCGGCGGACGTGGGCCGGACGATTGCAACTCTGGCGACCGGCGCAGTCCCGTTCTGTACCGGCGACACCATCAACATCGATGGTGGATTCCACGTCCGGCGCTTGTCGTAAATCGGCGCGCAAGTTGCCCACATTTCCGAGGCAACTATAACTTCCCCGCCCAGCGTTCCGTGGAACACCTGAGGAGGAGACAACCCATGCCGTTTACGCTTCCCGCTTTGCCGTATCCCGTCGATGCGCTGGAGCCATCGATCGACAAGATGACGATGGAGATTCACCACGGCCGGCACCACAAAACGTACATCGACAACCTCAATAAAGCGCTCGAAGCTCACCCCGACTTGCAGGCGAAGTCCATCGACGATCTGATGCGCGGCCTCAGCTCAGTCCCTGAGGCAGTACGCACCGCTGTGCGCAATAACGGTGGCGGCCATGCGAATCACACTCTGTTTTGGGAGGTTATGGGACCGAAGGCCGGCGGCGCGCCGACCGGGGCTTTGGCAGAGGCGATCAACTCCACGTTTGGTGGAGTCGATCAGTTTAAGGCCAAGATCAAGGAAAACGCGCTCGGGCAGTTCGGGAGTGGTTGGTCGTGGTTGGCCCTCGGCAGCGATGGCAAGCTGCAGGCAATCAAGACTGCCAATCAAGACACGCCACTCTCTGATGGCCACACGCCGCTCCTGGGCATCGACGTGTGGGAGCATGCATACTACCTGAAGTACCAGAACAAGCGAGCCGACTACGTCGATGCGTGGTGGAACGTGGTCAACTGGGCCGCCGTTGGTACACGGTTCGACAAAGCGAAGAAGTGACCCGGTCTTGACACAGGCGGCCACGGCGGTATGGTCCCCGCCCTCCGGATGGAATGTCGGCGGGCGGGGGTGCGGGCCATGCGTGCCGTTTGGGCGAATCGACTGGGAATCGCGTCTGCAATCGTCGGCTTTGTTGGCTGTAGCGGGCCGGGTATCAGCTTGCGAACGCCGATGCCCGAGCAGTACGTTATGCCGCCGGCCGACGATCCACGGTTTAGCTCGCC
This sequence comes from Gemmataceae bacterium, assembly GCA_046350275.1. Classification (GTDB taxonomy): domain Bacteria; phylum Planctomycetota; class Planctomycetia; order Gemmatales; family Gemmataceae; genus JAXMAS01. Next base: position 122,157 of record JAXMAS010000010.1, on the reverse strand, counting down.
TCCGGAGTATCCGCGCGAAACGCTCAATCAACAGACCATCAAGCCGACGTCCGGACAAGGGTCGAAACTACCATCGGAGCGGCCGCAGATCGCACCGAGCGGTACCAACGGGCGTATCGGTGGTACACCGGGCGGCCTGTAGCGCTTAGCTCAGACCGAACCGTTGAAGCAGGGCGGCCAGGAGATCCTTGGCCGCCTCGTCGTTTTCGTTCGTCAATCCGCGGACGCCGGTCCACCGCAGGTCGATCGCCAAGCCGCTGTTTCGAGCCGCCGCGTTGAACTGCTCGCGAACGCGCAATGCCCAAATTGCACCGAATCGATCCCGAAAGTCCTGCCACCGCGCATCGACGGCCGGCGACTTGCCCTGTCTCAAGAAGCCAAGCCAGGCGAGCCACGGCGCAAGGAAGATCGCGACCAGGCTTGCCATGTAGTGCTCGATGCCAATCGCCAGCCCCGCAGCCAGGCTGATCGCCCCGGCGACAGATCGCGTCGGTAGATAGTTCGTAACAACCGTTCCCAGCAGCACGACAATGAACGCAACGCGTGGAGCATCCAGGTGTACGGTCGCGCCACGAGCCACACTCTCAATAGCAGGCAGTAGCAGCACGACAAGCAACCCAACGACCACGAAGTGCCATGCTACGACGCCGGGTCGTCGCGCTCCAAGGACGGCCACGCCAGCGCAGCCGGTGAGCGACTGGGCCAGATAGCACCGAAACGGTGTGACATCCATGGCAGCGAGCGACCAAGCAACCCAAGCGGCCCAGCACCATCCCAGTGCGTGGATGAGCGCCGTTCGACGGTTAGCATAGGTCGCTCGCACGAGTGGCAGGGCAGCGAGGAGAGCAAGAATCGTCATGGCGACTCCGGTCGTTCTTTCGGGACGACCTGTAACGGGTGGAGGACAACTCTGTCGTTCTATTCCGCCATCGTCGCCATCGTCGGGGGGATTTGCCTGGCCCGCCTGGTCGATGACCCCAATGCGGTAGCGAACCGACATCCCGGTTCGCATCGTCGTCGTGGAGTTCACCGATGGTCCGGCGTCTTCTGGTCATTCCGATTGTGCTGGTTGCTCTGGCGACTCCCGTCTCGGCCGGGTTCTTCTCCAAGAAGGCCAAGCCCAACCCCACCGAGCGAGTTCCAGAACTCCTGACGCTGCTGAAGACAAGTCCGGACGAATCGAAGCGACGCGAGGCCGCGGACGAACTGAAGGAATACGATCCGAAGTCCTTCCCCGAAATCCTGCCGGCGTTGATCGATGCTTTGGGAAAGGATGCGAGCACGTCGGTTCGATCGGAGGCGGCGTCGAGCATCGCAAGGATTCGACCAATTTCGCAGCAAGCCGGTTACGCGCTCGAACAGTCGCAGTCTAACGACCCGTCGATGCGGGTACGAATGTCGGCCCGTCAGGCGTTGCTACAGTACAACCTCGTCGGCTATCGGGGCGGCAAGCCACCGGAACAACCGGGGGACAAGGCTGCGACGACTCCAAACGCCGCAGCCTCGGCTCCACCAGCGGCCCGGCCCCAGCCACCGCTTGCAATCGCCGGCAAAGGGATGCCACCCCGCGGCCAGTTTCCCGAGACGGCCGAACCGCCCCTGGCCGACCCGCCATCGCAACCCAATGTCGTAGCAACACCCGTGTCACGCCCGCGTACGTTGACGCCGCTACCCGCCCAGCCGGGCATGCAGCCGTTGCCCGGTGGTCCGGTGCCGAACTCAGCCAATGTCCCTGCCGTTCCACCTGTGCCGAGTACCGCACCCTCGAAGACCGGCGATGCCGACGGACCTAGTCTGCCATCCCCGTTCTAATGTTGGGAGAGGCGTATCGAGAGGAGCGAGGCGTTGGGCTTGAGCAGAAAACCTGCTCGGGTCCACCGCCTCGCTCAGTACTCGGCTCGGTGAAACAACCGTGCCGCCACAACCAATCCAACGAGCGGCATGGCTAGCGACGTAACGATCGCTGCTTCCGGGCTGCCGACGAAATGTTCGGGGGCTCCGCTACCCGATGTCTGCTGGACCTGAAAGAGCAAGGCACTCAAATCGACTGGCTTTGGCAGTAGCCAATAGGCGACCGCCGTTGGGCGACCGCTTCCGGTGGCATACGCGGAGTTGATCGCCCAGCATCCGAGCCAAGTGAGGACGGTACCGAGTCCCGCAAGAACGGCGGAACGTGTCCAAACTGCGAGAACGGCTGACAAACTGAAGAAAGCAAAGAAGTGGACAATCAGTATTGGGAGCGCGACGAGATACCGCCCATCCCAAACTCGCGTCACGATGCCAAGTGCGACGTAAGTTGCTGCAAGGTACGCGGCCGCACATAGCATCACGACCGCCAGGATGCCGGCGAACTTTCCACCGAGCAGTGCCCAGCGCGGTATCGGCTTCGCTAACAATACGCTCGCGGCGGCCGGGTCCAGGAATGCGGGAAGGAAACCTGCCGTCCACAAGAGTGCCAAAAGCACGCCAAAAGTATCCGCGATGCCCGCCGCTAGGTACACTTCGACCATGCGCACGGCTTCGACGCGAGTGCGTTTGAGCGGTGCCCGGATTGCACCAAAGAGGATCGACAGCTCTCCCGTCGGAACATCGACCTCGCCGGGCGCTATGTCACGTGGCGACAACTTGGCCGCCTCAGATGGCGGCAGGATCGAAGGAATGTCTGAGGAATCGTGGTGTAGTATCGGCTGGTCGCCCGACACGGATATGCTCAGGCAAAACATGGTCGCGATCGCAGTGCCCAGCGCAACCGCTGCCAAGAGCCCCGACGCGCGCGCTTGGCGCCGTATCGCGAAACAGCCAGCTCAATGCGAAGATCGTCGTCGGGAGATCCATCGTACGCTCAGTGGCAGAAACGAACGCGGCCCGCTCCGGAGTCCGGGGCGGGCCGCTATCTTACTCGCTTATGATCGCCACGTCATTTGATCAGCGATACCTGGATACCGGATTGCATGATCCGTTCGAGCGCTTGGCGCAAGTTGTCGATGCGGGCATCCGAGGTGCCAATCACGATCTTATAGCTCTCAATCGAGGTATCGGTATTCGCCGATGTGTTGCCGGCCTTCTGAACACGTAGCAAGAAATCGAGAGCCTGTGGCTTGAGCGTACTCGACGACTCGAATAGGTCACCGAAGGCGATTGCATGGACGCGGGCTGGCGACCGACTCGTTGAGTAGCCGGGGCTTGCCGCATTGTCGAGTGCGCAAATCTGTGACACGACGGCCACAGCCGGATCCGTCGCGGCCGATGCATTGTTGCCATCGCTGGTCGTCGTGCCGATGCTGCCAGTGTACTTGCTGTTGTAAGCACCACTGTTACTGAACGTTCCGCTACAGTGGTGGTTCGGGACACCGTCGGTCTCGAATACGCACACTTTCGAGGCTCCGCGTCGGCCGTAGTAGCCGCTGGCACCGCTGAATTCGTTGTAGGCGAGCATGAAGCCCATGTGTGGGCAAGTGCCGCCTCGCGCATTCGGAATCTCCGCGTCGCCAGTGTAGTTCCAGCTTGAGTCGTACGGTCGAATCTCCTTGGTCGCATCACCCAGTTGATCGAGCAGGGAGAACGGGAAGAACAAGGCGTTCTTCATCTTCGTGTAGTTACGGCTCAATTGAACGCGCGGCGTGCTGTAGCCGCTAATGTTCGAGAAGAAGATGAGCGATGCCCAGTCGTTCGGGTGGTTAACTCGAATGTCGTCGAGTGCCGAATTCACACCCGCCTTCAGCTGCCAACACTGGGATTCGTGCAGCGTTCCTGCCCACATGTTATCGACCGTATTGCCGGATTCGTTGTCGGCGGTCAAGAACATCATCATCGTGAGCGGGCCAAACCAGAAGTGCGCCCGTGGACGGATCGGGTTGTCGTTGTAGTGCATGTACGGCTGTGGGCTGCCAATGAGCGAGCTCTTGGGCGTAATCCGCATCGTTCCCCAGGCCGCCGTCTCCTTGCCATAGAGTGTCTTGCCGGCCAGGTTACTGGTGGCAATTCCGAGAACGTAATCGATGTACTTCTTCCAGAAGAGCTGATCGAGCGAAAGTCCCGAGGCGGGAATTGTGGTTGGAATCGTGGAGTAATACCGTACGCGGCCTGCGCATAGGCTTGGTGGCAGCACCTGTGGCCCGTTCTTGATCCAAGCGAGAATCGCCGCGTAGTCAACGTTATAGGTCGAAGACGACGGCTGTTGGAAGTAACCGCTCGAATTGAAAAGCCGCGAGTTATCGTCCATTCGCGTGCTGGAACTGGGATAAGTGAAGAATCGCTTACGCCAGTCGCACATGTAGTTGCCACTCGTGTCCAGCTTCGGGTCGCTCGAGCTGATCGACGAAGTGTTGGCGGCGGAGTCATAGCGAGGGTCGGGCGGCCAGATGAAGAACGTCTTGCCGTAGTAAGCCGGCCCCATCGAGTAGCCTTTGAACGTCGACCCGTAGCCGCTATTCGCCTTCGTGCTTCCCGTGACCGAGTTGTCGTACTCCCAAAGGGGAGCCGCGCCTATGCCCGAGTTGCGGGTGTGGGAGTTCGAGAGCACTGTGGTGTTACCGAACCAGTACTCTTTGAGTGTTGCGACCCAATTAGTTCCAGAGGTCGCCTTGCTCATTCGCGGGAACTTGTCGCCGACATAGGTGGTCGGGCTGTCCGATTGATCCTGAAAGTTGGTCGGTGCCGGCATCGCTGTCGGCGTCTGATTCGGGTTGTAGGTTCCCGACTGGGGGTTGTAAAAGGCGTTGAGGCGAGTGCCTGTCGAATCGGAGATGAAATCCTGGACGATCGCAGGACCGCCGGCCGTGGACGTGGTCAGGTTGTTCGCTGCATGCGTTTCGCCGCCCGAGTCAACGAAAGCTGCGGTTCGTCGCATTGGGTTGTAGGATGTGCCGTTGGCACTGGGTGTGTTTGTGGTCGATGTGGTCGTGAGCGTGCGCTGAGAAATCGAATAATAGTGACCGAACATCGGGTAAACAGCATCGGGGTTGAGGCTACCGCGTACGTCGCTGCTGCCGTCCTGGTAGAACGCGGATTCGCAGCCGAACCGCATTGAGCCCGAGAAGTCGAGAATGAGCGCTACGTCGCGTGGCCGGTGGGCCGCGGTCGCCGTCGCGCCGGCAGAATACGTATTGATGCCCATCACGCGGCCAAAGTACGTTGGCATCGTGAACGTGACACTTGTCTTGAGCACACTCCACGCATCGGATCCCTGCGAAAAGCCGGCGTCGGTCTCCATCTTTTCGACAAACCGTGGTGGCGAGACGGACGAATCGTAACGGTAGACGCCTTTCACGGTTGTCGTCGTTGTCGGTGCGACGCCGCGTGTCGAATTGCTGGGGTCCTTGAAGATCTTGTTTTTGCCAGCCTGCGTGGAGGCCGTGCTGGTCGCAGTCGACCAGTTATTGAGGTTGCTCCCGTTTGTCGTATCGCCGTTAAACTGTCGGGTGCCGGCGAGTGCGGCGAGGTCGGCAATATCCTGGGCCTCGGTTCGCGCGACGGACATCAGCCCGACATCGATCCCGAGTGCGATAAGGCCGAACAGCGCTACGACGGTAACGGCCAAGAACGGCAGAATCGTACCCTGCCGTCGAGTCGTGTTGAGATGGACCATGATTTCCCTCGAAAACGAACGCAAGCGCTGCGACCTGGCGTTGCGCCCCGACTGCGGGCACGCACAGTTCAGTTCGCTTCGCTATTGATGATGCACTTGATGTTGACGCTTAGACCGTTGCTATTCGAAAGCTGCATCAGTCCGGGCAGGATGAACTTGTAGGTACCGGTGATCTGCACACCAATCGCGCCCGAGAAGGGGGCGTCCGTCCAGGTCGAGGAAATGGAGTTCCCGGTTGCCGGGTCGGCGTTGTAAACGTTGACCGTATAGGTCGCGCCAAGCTGGGACTGTGCCCCGCCCATGACCTGATCGACGCGCGACTTCACGTTGGCCGTGGTCGTCCCATCCCCGGTTCGGACCGCGGCGTATCGCGCTCCTTCGCGCGCAGCGGCATACGCCGTGTTGAAGAACCACAAGTATCGCCCGTACTCGATGATCCCGAATATGAACATGAACGCAATGATCAACACGAACGCCGCTTCGACGGTTGTGGCACCGCGACGCGTTTGCGGTCGAATGTGAACTCGCATGGGTAACGGTCTCCGCGATAACCCAATCAATACCCGGTCCAAGACGGAAGAGTCGTATTCACTGTGAATGGATCGTCGATCATCGACACCCAGTCGATGGTGCTCTTGGCTTGCGTGATGTTGAACATGTTGGTCGTCGTCCAGCGGAAGCTGGTATAAGGCAGGGAAGCTGTGACGCGGAACGGCTGACCCTTCGTGCCCTGATACGGCATGGTCGGCGAGGCGACGGTATTACCGCTGCTGTCCAGGAAGTTAAACGTCACAGACAGGCCCGTCGTGCTGATCCCAGCAGCATTGAGATGGTTCTTGACCGCGCTAACAACGTCGGGGTTATTGGGATCGGTATCGCTGACGACGACTTCGGTGTAGGTGCCCTTAAGATTGATGATTCGGCCTTGGGCGGCGATCCGTGCGCCTTCACGGGTGGCTTCGTCGAGAATCTGCTGCACCTGGACGAGTCGGCCGACTTCCCACGTGCCAAGCATGAGCGGCACCAGGACGGTCGAGAGTACGACCGCGAATTCCACAGATGCCGTCGCAGTGCGAATCGAATTGGCATGGCGCAGACGCACGATCGTACCCTCCAGAGCGCGCATGGCACCGCCGCTCTACCGACGAGCGTTTAACACGACACACGGGGTCGAGGGGGACCGCCGGGCGGCCGACGCAGATGGGATCATTCCCGCCGCCAGGCCGGCGCGCGTTGGGCCGACCAAGTCGAATTCCGATGTACTCGAAGCATAGAACACGATTTGCCGACTGGGTGGGAAAAAAAGTCCACGCTGGCCTGCACGCAGGTTCCGATTGTAGGGGCACTTACCTCCACGCGCGGCCCGAATGGGCAGGATCAATCGATCGCAAGGCTTGAATCGGCTGTGCGGATTCGCCAGACTATAGAGGAAAGTGACCTATACTCAGTTCGGCTCGCAGCCACTGAATCATTGATGGCGTACCGCCGGGGAACGGATTCACCGGTCGACCACGGGGCGACTCGCGAATGCCCGTTCCCACCACGGCCGACGATTTCCTCGCCATCGTCCGAAAGAGCGGCGTCGTCGCGCCCGCTGAACTCGTCGAGTTCGCGCAGCGCCGGCCGACTGACTCGCCGCCAACGGACGCCGTCGATTTGGCGCGGGAAATGGTTCGCGAGGGGCTCATCACCCGGCTCCAGGCCGGTAACCTGTTGCGCGGCAAATGGCGCAATCTCATCATTGCGGAGAAGTACAAGCTCCTCGAACACCTCGGCCGCGGTGGCATGGGGTACGTGTATTTATGCGAACATGTGAGACTTCGTCGCCGTGTAGCGATCAAGATTCTACCGCCGGATAAGGCGGCAGATCGAGTCTTGTTTCAACGCTTCGAGCGCGAAGCACGTGCCGCTGCGACCCTCGATCATCCAAACATCGTTCGTGCGCACGATCTGGACCATCACGAGAACTTGCATTTCATCGTGATGGATTATGTCGATGGAGCTAGCCTGGATGAAATCGTTCGTCGTAGCGGGCCACTTTCGATCGAACGCGCCTGTCATTACGCAAGCCAGGCGGCTCAAGGGCTTCAACATGCATATGAGGCAGGCTTGATCCATCGTGATGTCAAGCCTGCCAATCTTCTGCTCGACCGAAACGGTCTCGTTCGACTGCTCGACCTAGGCTTGGCCCGCTTCTTTTACGACAGCGAGGATCTAACCCGTCAATATGGGAGTCGGCACCTCAACCTCATCGGGACGGCTGACTATCTGGCCCCCGAACAGGCGACCGGCCGACGTCCAGTCGATATCCGCGCGGATATCTACGGGCTCGGCGTTACCTTCTACTTCCTGCTCACGGGTCGCACGATCTTCAACGAAGGTAGCGTGGCGAAGCGAGTCATGCACCACCTGCACAAGATTCCCGAACCCGTCCGCACGCATCGGCCTGACGTACCGGAAGGCGTATCCGATGTCATTGCTCGCATGGTCGCGAAGGATCCCGCTGACCGATTTCAGACGCCTGCCGAGGTGGTCGAAGCACTGGCTCCGTGGACCGCATCGCCAATTCCCCCACCGGCCGACGGGGAGATGCCCAAGCTAAGTCTCGCGGCGCGAAGAAACGACACGCCGGCACCAGGACAGTCGCTACGACCGGAATTCGGGATACCACTATCCCGACCTGTTCCACAGGCTCGGCGACTTGCTCGCTGGGCCCTGATTGGCTGGATTGGGGTTTGCTTTGGGCTTCTTGGCTGGTTCGTCGTTGAGAAGGTGCGGTCGTTCGTCGTTTCCGCCGCTGTCGCCAGCGATTCCGATATTGCTCCATAGTTTCTGGCGTGCGGTATTCGTTTGTCCGGGTCGTCGCAATTTGCGGACCGCGTCGCCATCGTAGGCCGCTTCCGGGCTGGGGCCGGCAAATCTGTTATACTGGTGTGGTGACTGGCCCGAGGCGATGCGTCTCGAAGGGATGGTCCATGCAACGTGTCTGCCCGCGCTGCGGTGCGGTGGCGACAAACCAGTTTCTGTGCCCGACGTGCGGCCGACGGACCGTCGAGGCCGACGCGGATGCCGCCGGTGATGTCGCCTATGCCGACGGCGAGACCACGTTTGGCGGCGGGTTGGTCATCGGACTCGTCGTATCGCAAGGACTCACTTACGCGCTGCGGCACTTGGCGATTGCTGGCCTTCTCTGGCAGGGCAGCCCACAGGAAGAAACGGCGTTTTGGACGACAATGCCGGGTCTTGTCGTTCAGCAGATCGCGCAAGGTGTTGCACTCGCGATTGGAGCCATGTTAGCCGGTGCTGGACAACGGCGCGGATTGGCAGTTGGTGCGACCCTCGGAACGATCAACGCCGCGCTGCTGATCGGTCTGCAACTCATGGTGCGACAGCGACCGACGGACATTTTGCTCTATTCGCAGCCCGTCCTACATGCATTCCTTGGAGGCATTGCGGGCATGCTTGGAGCGGCAATCTGGCGAGCGGCTCCTGACCTCAGCACCCTGGCGATCGTCGAGAAGGCACCGGATCTTCTTACGACAACGCTGCCGCCGATCCGCGAGATTGTCGTCGCCGAGCCACTACCGTGGGGTCGCCTGTTCCTGGGCACAGCCATTGCGGTCGTGGGTGCGCTCGGTGCGGGCCTGATTCGCGATCTCGTGATGTCCGCGGGAGGGGGCAAGGGCGGGTACGAAATGCAGCAGTCCCAATTCGTGACGTGGCAGATCGCTTTGGTAGCGATCATCGCCGGTGGCGGCATTGCAGGGTCGAACACGCGGAGTGGTGCGCTTTACGGCTTCTGGGCGGGTGCCCTGTCGTCGGGATTGTTGGCTCTCCTGGCTGCAACCGTGGATTTGCACCTCCGCATGAGCGAAGTGGCGGGATGGATTCTTGGAGCGCAGGTAGCGGAAGGTAGTCCGGCCGCGCTCGTGTTTCAAGGCGTGCAAACCGTGTTGGCCGGGACTCTTGGGGGCTGGCTGGGCTCGCTGATTCTGCCGCCGCCCGCTGCACGCCGACGCTTCGAGTTGTAAGGGGAGTGTTGGATGTCGTGGCCAGTTAAGCACCTCCCCGTGATCCAGAATTGGGACTGCCATGGGTGCGGTCAATGTTGTCAGGAATATGAGGTCATCGTCACCGACGCTGAGCGCGAGCGGATCGCTGCGCAAGGTTGGGAAGGCGACCCGGCGATCCCGAAAGGGCCGTTATTTGTTCGGACTGGTCCGCGTCGTCGGGGCCAGTATCGAATCAACTCGAAGGCTGACAACACGTGCATTTTTCTGAACGACGACGGCCGGTGCCGCATTCACGCCAAGTTCGGAAGTGCGGCGAAACCGTTAGCCTGTCAAATCTATCCCTACGTCCTTGTGCCGGCGGGCGACCATTGGCGGGTCGGTGTGCGATTTGCGTGTCCATCCGCGGTTGATAACCTCGGTCGACCTATCAAAGCCAGCCTGGACGAACTGCGGTCCTTTGGGCAAGCACTGGAAGAGCGCGAGGGGATTCGTGACCGCTCGCCCCTGCCACCGGCTCTCCAGATCGGTCGTCATGTCCCATGGGCGGACCTGGAGCGTTTCACCAATGCGATCTTGGCGCTTCTAAGTCGGCGGGACTCGCCGATCGAGTATCGATTGCGACTGACGCTTGCCCTGGCAACGCTCTGCCGACAGGCAAAGTTCGACGCGGTATCGGGCAACCGCCTGACGGAGTTCCTCGAACTGGTGTCGCGCAGCCTCGTTGGGGAAACCCAAGCCGATCCAGACCGTATCGAGCGACCGAGTTGGATCGGCCGCATTCTCTTTCGGCAAGCCGCGGCACTCTACGCTCGAAGGGATACGGGGCCGCGAGCGGGCGTGTCGTCGCGGGGTCGAGTTGCGCTACTACGGGCGGCAATCCGTTTTGCGCGTGGCAGGGGATCGGTGCCACGCGTCCACGGCCTATTGCCGGACACGACATTCGAGAAGCTGGAGGATCCCGCCGGGCCGATGTCGTCAGTGAGCGAAGATATGCTTGGCCGGTACTATCGGGTCAAGGTCGAGTCGCACCAGTTCTTTGGGCCGACGAATTTCGGTGCGAGCTATTGGGACGGATTGGAGTCGTTGCTTCTGACATTCCCCGTGATCTCATGGCTAAGCCGTGCGTTCACGGATCGGTCCCGGGATGCGGCGTATCACATGGCCGTGCGCATTGTGGACGATAACTTCGGCCACAATCGCTTGCTAGGGATGCAACGCCAGCGATTCGCGACGCGAATCCTGGCATCGCGGGGAGAATTGGCGAAACTCATCGCCTGGTACGGTCGGTAGCTGCAAGCTGACGTTAGAATGCAACTCCGCTCAGCACTTCCGGATGACGCCGGCAAGCACGCCGACAATCTGGACATCCTGGCCAGACTCCACGAGAATCGGATCCATGTATTCGTTCTCGGGGCGCAACTCGATCCGATCGCGATCCCGATAGAATCGCTTTAGCGTATAGTCGCCATCGATCATTGCAACGACGCGTTCGCCATTCTGCGCGAGTTCGCGCTTGCGGATGACGACGTAATCACCGTCTTCGATATGATTGTCGATCATCGACGTTCCGCGAACCTGGAGCAGAAACGTGTCCGGTCCTGCGAACAACTCGTGCAGGTCGACTCGGTCCTCCTGCGCTTCGGCAGCGATCGGCTGACCTGCTGCCACAAGCCCCTTGAACGGCAAGCCAACCTTGCCCGCAATGCGACTGGTTGGCCGGATAGCGCGGGCCGCCTTGCCGTCGCGGGCAATGAACCCTTTCTTTTCCAGAGCCTTCAGGTGGCACATCACGCCATTGGGGGACTTGATGTGAAAGGCATTGCCAATATCGCGGATAGTCGGAGGAAAGCCCCGGCTGTCGATTTGCTTGCAGATAAAATCGTAAATCAATCGCTGTTTCGGCGTCAGGTTTGCGGATTCGGACATGGTCGACACCATGGTCGGAGGGTTATTGTCACTCAGAAGCCGAAAATGGACCCCTGGAATGACTCAGGTAAGCTAGCGCCCGTTCACTGTCAATGTACCAAAGTATATTGAACGAGCGTACACAAGAAAAGCGGAAATCCAACTTTTTCGCGCGAGATTTACCAATGTCCGGCCCGGATTACCGTTTTTCGAGGGCTCTGAAGGTACTCCTCGAACGCAAGGAGCTGCCGGAACTATCCCATTGGTTCGCAGCCCTTCTGGATGGACAGCTTGGCGACGTCGAAGCCACTGCGATGCTGGTTGCGCTTCGTACTAAAGGTGAGTCAGCTCGGGACTTAGCATTGGCGGCCAGGGAATTGCGAAAGCGCATGGTCCCCTTTGACGCCGGTCGAGACGATGTCCTCGACACATGTGGCACCGGGGGCGATGATGCCGGTACATTCAATATCAGCTCAGCCGTCGCGTTTGTCGTGGCCGGGGCCGGCGTGCCCGTGGTGAAACACGGAAACCGCGCTGTCAGCGGGACGACAGGCAGTTCGGATGCCCTGCGCGCACTTGAGTTGCCAGTTGATGCAGGACCTAACTGGGCACGCAGGTGTTTCGACGCATCCCTACTGGCCTTTTGCTTTGCCCCCGATTATCATCCGGCACTTGTACGACTCGGCGACTTACGGCGTCGGCTTGGCGTTCGGACGATCTTTAACTGCCTTGGGCCCTTGGCTCACCCGGCCAACGCCGCATTTCAATTGATAGGCGTCGGCCGACCCGAATTGCTCGATCCGATGGCCGGGGCCCTGGCCGAACTTGGAGTCCGCCGTGCAATACTGGTCTGTGGGGAAGGCGGCTTCGACGAAGTAAGTTTGTGGGGACCGACCGAAGTCCGCGAAGTTCGTCTGAATGTGGTTCGATCGTTGACCTGGACCCCGGAAGACTTCGGCGTTGGTCGTGCAACGCTATCCGACCTGCGGGTGAGTGATGCGGCAACGAGCGCGGCGATCATCGAGGATGTCTTGGCCGATCGCGACGGGCCGGCTCGCCGCATCGTCGTAGTGAACGCCGCAGCCGCCCTGTATGCGGCCGGTCGCGCGGGGAGTTTGTTGGATGGTGTGGCTGTGGCGGCCGAGGCCCTGTCCTCAGGTCGCGCACGCAATGTCCTCGAACGAATGCGTGCAGTCGATCCGCGCCCACAATAAAATGAGAGACCGCCCCGGAAAGGATGTTCCATGGCACAAAAGGTCATCCTCATCGCCGACCCCGGCATCGACACATCGTATGCCGTCGCTATCGCGCTAAGCGACGCGTCGCTCGAAGTGGTCGGCCTCCTGGCGACTGCGGGAAACGTCTCGGCCGAGCAAGCGACGCAAAACGTCCACATTCTGGTCGAGCAGATTGATCCGCCGCGTTGGCCTCGACTTGGGGCCGCTCCCAACGTCGTCTACGAATTCGACGGCCTGCGGCTGCACGGTCCCGGAGGCCTCGGCGGTGTGTCGTTCCCCTGCGCGCGGTTGCACCATCCCGAGCCGAGCGAGCGTGTACTCATCGACCTTGTCCACGAATACCCACGCGAGGTCGCGGTCGTAAACCTCGGGCCAATGACTGTGCTGGCCCATGCGATCGATCGTGATCCCGAGCTACCGCGGTTAGTCGAGCGAATCGTCTGTGTCGGCGGAGCGTGGCACGAGGCTGGCAATGCCTCGGCTGTGGCCGAGTTCCACGTAGCGTGCGATCCCGTGTCGGCTCGCCGTGTGCTCCAATGTGGCGCTCCGGTATCGCTTGTACCGCTCGACGTGACACGGCGCATCGTTCACTCACCGAGCCAATTGCTGGAAATGCCGTGTCCTGGCTCGCGAACCTGCCAGTTTCTGCGACAAATCGTGCCGTTCGGAATCCGGGCGACGACCAACGTATACGGCGTGGAAGGTTTCCACCTCAAAGACGTGCTTGGCATCGTGGCGTTGACACGGCCGGACTTGTTGACGCTTCGCTCGGTACACGTCGATATCGAGACACGCGGCGAGCTGACGCGGGGAATGACCGTCGTGGATACTCGACCGACATCAACTAGCCCGGCGAATGTGCAACTCGCAGTCGGACTCGACATGGGAGGCGTACGCGGGTACATCGACGCGGTTTTGACCGCCTCGTCCTGACGCGCAAGAAGCGGCAGAACAGGCGTTGTTCTGGCGAGGTCCTGCATGCGCGTGCCCGTACTGGCCCTTGCGATTTGCCTGACCTATCAATCGGTATCGACTGCCCAGATACCCGGTCTTCCCGCGTCGACGAAGGACGAATTGGCAGGCAACCTGCGGGCGATGTTGCTGAAGAACCTGCCTAGCCCGCTCTACGAATCGGCACCCAATTGGGGCCATCAGGCTCCGGCGAAACGGCTGACGATTTACGACTCGCGTTTTCAGATCAAGAAGGAGCTGAAAAACGACGGTCGTTGGCGCAAGATCGTCGTCGAGGCCATTCGGCCCGCCGATACGCTGATTCTCGACCTTCGCGATATCGCGAATCCTGAGCAGGGGCGCATTTCCTTCAAGCTGTTTGCGTCCTTGGATGTCCTGGCCCATTTCCAAGAACAGCGTTGGGAGTCCGGCATCAAGCTCCTCGACTTCAAAGCCCGGGCGCGTGCCAGGGTTCGCGTCTTGCTCAACTGTGAGGTGGCGATTCGTACCGAGGCTGTTAACCTCCTGCCCGAAATCGTGCTAACGATCAAGGTGACCAAAGCCGACCTGGGTTACGAAAACCTGAAATTCGAGCATCTCGCCGGCGTCGGTGGTGAGGCCGCGGAGCTGCTTGGGGAAGCGGGCCACAAGTTGCTGTCGCAGTGGAAGCCGTCGCTTGAACGCGACTTGCTGGAACGCGGCGAGGCGGCGATCGTGAAAGCCGGTCGCGAAAAAGAAGTCCGCATAGGGCTAAGCAAACTTCTAAAGCGGAAGGACTGAGCGAGGCGACGTGGCTGCCAGTCATGATTCCGTCTCGTCTTGCATTTTCTCGTTTGCGATAGTACGCTTCGCCCCGCACGCGATCGTGGCCACGGATCGGCCTCGTCGCGTTCCCGCCACGCCCTCCTATCCCCGGCTGCAAGGACGCTGCCAATGGTCCGACTCACACTCCTCACGCTCATTATTGTTGCACCAGCCATCGTCGCCGCCGATCAACCACTCGACCCAAACACGCTGTTCGCACAATCGCTCACCGTTCAGATGGCGCTAAAGCAAGGGCGCGAAGCCTTGCAGAAAGCCGACAGCAAGGCTGCCATCGATGCGCTCGAACCCCACGTAGTTAAGTGTAACGGCAGCACTGAATACCTGATGACCCTCCGCGATGCCTATGCCGCTTACGTGAAGCAGCTTCAACTCAAGGGGCAGGACGACCTGTGTAAGGTCTACCTCGAACGCCTTCGCATCCTGGATCGAAATGCGAATATCGACGCGAAGCCAGTGCCACCACAGCGACCGCCCGAAGTCGCGCGCGGCACACGTCTGGAGGATGACCCACTCCAGCAGACGCCGAAGCGCAGCAGCCCGCCGCCGGCCAATCTGCTAGCGGACGCTGAGAAGGCGTTCGGCGACAAGCGATATGGCGAAGCCGAACGGCTGTTCTCGCAGGCCTTTGGCAATGCGACCGAAGTGCCGTTACCACATGGCCCACAATGGGCATACTGTAAGATCTTTACCGTCGTCGAGCGACTGAAGCAGTCAAGCGACGGTGTTCCGGCCAATGCAGAGGCTGAGATCGCCGTGGCCTCGCGTTTGACCAACGGCGACCCCAAACTCGATAGCTACATCAAAAATCTGATGGGGGAATTGCAACTTCGCAAGGGAGGTGCTCCATCGATACCAGCCGTCGCAGCGCAGCATACGCCGAAGGGTGACGATGGCTGGGCCAAGGTGCAGACGACCAACTTCCGTGTCTATCACGATCAGCCGCAAGAGTTTGCCGAACAGGTCGCTAAGGCGGCCGAAGCAGCACGTGCCACGGCGATGACGAAATGGGGCGGCGATGGGAAGGCCTGGTCGAAACCCTGCGATATCTACATTCACGCCTCGGCCCAGGACTATGCAAAGGCAACGGGTAAACCGGCGACTGGTCCTGGCCATGCGACGCTTCAGATGAAGGACTCCTCGGTTGAACGGCGTCGCGTCGATCTGCGGGCCGACGAGCCAAATACCGTCAGCAACGTCGTTCCGCATGAGGCGACGCACCTGGTTCTCGCCGACCTGTTTGACGCTCCGTTGCCACGATGGGCCGATGAAGGAATGGCCGTTCTGGCCGAGCCGCGAAGTCATGTCGATCGTTACCTGCGCACGCTCGTCAGTTCGTGGAAGCAGGGTAAGCTCGTGCCACTCGCCCAGGTTCTCAAGCAGCCCGACTATCCGGACGCAGCCGCGATCACGGCTTTCTATGTTGAAAGCGTCTCACTTGTCGATTTCCTGGTCGAAGAGAAGGGACCGGAGACCCTCGTCGCGTTTCTCCGAGACGTCCAACACAATGCAGGCATCGATGCTGCGATCAAGAAGCATTATGGCTTCGCGAACGGCCAGGAGATGCAAAACCGTTGGCTAACCAAGTACGTCGGCGAAGAGTGGCGAACGAGAGCGGCCTCGCGAGGCAAGTGACGGAACGAAGCTAAAAGGGCCCACCGATTGCCATCGGTGGGCTTTGCCGTTTACTAATCGTGCAACAACCCGCCGCTATTCCCTTGATTCGGAGTATTGCGTGTCCTCGTCTCCGACCGCCGGCAAACCGGCACCGCTCACCGTCACTGCCTGGCTCATTGTCGTGATGGCGGCGATTGGCTTCGCGTTCGACATCTACGAACTGCTGATGCTGCCGCTCATCATCCGTCCGGCCATAGCCGAGTTGAGCGGTCCCGGTGCAACCGCGGCGGACATCGCGGCTAACGCCAAACTCTGGAAGCCGTGGATGTTCTTTCTGCCGGCAATGGTCGGAGGGGCGTTCGGACTCTTGGGTGGCTACCTGACCGACCGTCTTGGCCGACGACGTGTGCTGACCTGGAGCATCTTGCTTTACTCGATCTCCGCGTTCCTCGGTGGCTTTTCGACCTCACTGGGGATGCTGCTGTTCTTCCGTTGCACGAAGTTCATCGGCGTTTGCGTCGAGTTCGTAGCAGCGATCTCGTGGCTCGCAGAGTTGTTTCCCAACAAGGAGCAGAAGGAGCGAGTACTGGGCTACACGCAGGCGTTTTCGTCGTTCGGCGGCATTCTCGTGGCCATCGTCAACGGCTTTCTGCTAGACAAGGGCATCGCATCGCATTTGCCGGCCATCTCAATTCCGCCGTTCCTCAGTTTCATCGGTACGATCGCCCCCGACCCTGGGGGACAATTTGTCGCATGGCGCTACACGATGATGTCGGGCCTCATTCCCGCACTCCCGTTGCTCATCATTCGACCCTTCTTGCCCGAGTCGCCGGCATGGCAACAGAAGAAGGAAGCTGGCACTCTCAAGCGGCCGAGCTTTGGGGAACTATTCTCACCAGGTCTGGCCCGTACGACCATCGTAACGACGATCATGGTCGCGTGTGGTTACGGCGTTGCGTTTGGGGCGATCCAGCAGATGCAGGACATCATTCCTGGGCTGTCGTATGTGCGAGAGAAGGTTGCGGACGCCCCGAAGGACAAGGCGAAGATCGAGCAGACCGAGTACAACAACTACAACAAAGTCCAGGAGATCGGCGGCCTGTTCGGGCGCTTTGCTTTTGCATTGCTGGCTGTACCGATCGTAAGTCGGCGGGCACTTCTGCGCATCTTTCAGCTACCGGCGTTAGTCGTCGTCCCAGCGGTGTTCTGGTTCTTCTTAACGATCCCGAATACCGAGTACGCCCGGCTTGATTTGTCGGCACTCAAGCTGCACGAATTGCCAATCACTAATGTGTCGATCGGCGTGTTCGTGGCTGGCTTCCTGACGGTCGCTCAGTTCAGCTTCTGGGGCAACTACCTGCCTCGCGTCTACCCTGTTCACCTGCGTGGTACGGGCGAGAGCTTCGCGATGAATATCGGCGGGCGGATGATCGGCACGGCGTTCGCGGCCGTGACCAGTTACTTCGCGTCGGACCCCGCGAGCTACGCGCATACATCGGCTATCGTCGCGTTCGCGGTGACACTCGTTGCGGCAATTTCATGTTTCTTCCTCCCGGAGCCGCGGCCGGAAATCGAAGAATAACATCGTCGAAAGGCTCGTCGCTAGACGCATTCCTTCAGAAACGCGACGCCGTGCGCGATGTCGGTAAGCCGCTCCTGCTGGTTGCCGACTTCGCGCTCGATGCACAACGGTCCGCTGTAGCCGACACGTCGGAGAGTTGCCACGAACTCCCGCGTGTTCGTCTGCCCACGGCCGAGCGGTACTTCTTCACCCCATTGGCCTCGTTCAGTCGGTCGATTCGCGTCCTTGACATGCACGCTCCGGATATCCGGGGCGAGGATTTCGACGGCCCTAAGCGGGTCTCCCATGTCGTAGAGCAGCATGTTGGCGGGGTCGAAGTTTACCTTGAGACTCGGGCATGCCAAATCGTCGAGCGTCCGGCGCAGCAAGTCTGCGGTTTCTTGCCCAGTTTCGAAGGCCACAGTAACCCCAGCATCGCCGGCCAGTTGGCCGACCGTGGCCAGTGTGTCGAGCAGTGGCTTACGCTCGGGGTCGCCCGGAGGCAGCAAGAAGCCGGCATGCAGCATCAGGTCGCTTAAGTTGAGTTTCTTCACTCGATCGAGAGCCCACCGAAACCGTTCGAGCCGTTCGGGCCGCAGGGCCACAGGGCCGAATCCGCCGGTCGCCTGAATTGTCGCCGGTGATGTGTAGTCCTCGCCTGGAAAACCCAGCATCGCACCGGACATGCGGAACCCCGCTGCTCTTGCGGTTGCGGGCATGTCATCGCCTTCGATCCACGATGCATGGTGTGGGTCGCCACATGCGATTTGCACAACACCGATGCCTAGCTGATCCATGAACTTCTTGAGTTCTGGGACACTCGTCACCTGAAGCGACCAGCTACAAACGCCGATTTCGAGCGGTGCGATGGCCACGTTGGGTCTCCAAGGGAATTCGTCGGACGGTAGGACCTACGGTGCAGGTTCGATGGTGCAGGTCAGCGGCCCGAGGTCGCGGTTATCGTGACTGCGGACTTCGTGAAACGTCAGGACTTGCTCGGCTTTCAGTTCCGCGACTTCTCGCGGTCCGGTCCAAATGACCGCGCGACCCTTCGTATGAGCCTCCATCATGAGTTGGACGGCCGCCTCGAGTTTAATCGCGAGTACCTTGCGTAACACGCTGACGACGAATTCCATCGTGTGGTCGTCGTCGTTACCGATGATGACGTGGTAGGGCGGGATTCGCCGAGTCGTTGGCTTTTCTCGTGTCTCGGGAGTCACAGTCGGTTCAACGAGAGGGATCTCGGGCATGACGAATCTCCCTGGAGGGCACATTGGCAATCGTACGAGGTCGTGGACGGCTTGTCGCCTCGCGCGTCGGCCCTAGACTGATCGCACGACCGCGACCGATCATCCTTTGATAACCGGGGCCGGGCATGCGCACGTGGCTCAGCAATGTCCTTCTGGCAATCAAGACAGTCGGACAGGGCATGTACGTCACGCTCTGGTACTTCTTCCAGACCTACAAGCGAAAGACGTTTACATCGATCTTCGAATACCCGGAGAAGCCGGTCCCGGTGAAACCGCGTTATCGTGGTTTTCACCGTTTCGACCTGACCACGTGCATCGGCTGCGACAAGTGCGCCAAGGCATGCCCCATCGACTGCATCTACATCGAAAAGGAAAAGGCAACGCCACCCCTTAAGGGCTTCAAGGTCACGGGATTCAAGATCGACTACACAAAGTGCATGTTCTGTGCTCTGTGCGTTGACCCGTGTCCGGTCGATTGCATTTTCATGGGGTCGACTTACGACCAAAGTTGCTTTAGTCGTGATGGCTGCATCGTCGATTACGCGAAGCTCCCCATTGCGACTGCCTGGGGGCAAGCGACGCTCAACCCCATTGCCATCGCGGCCTCCAAGTTGACGACCGCACCGGTGTGGGAGAAGAAACCCGAGCCACCTGCGGCGCCGGCTCCGGCAGCGTCGGTTGCGCCCAAGGCTTGACGATTCGCGGAGTTTCCCATGACAGCGCTGGTCGGTTACCTGCTCTTATTCACTGGTGTGGGCGTTGCGTTCATCCTGGTGAACCTATTGGTTGGCAAGCTCTTGCGGCCTGCCAAGATGGACGCGGAAAAGGCGACGATCTACGAGTGCGGTGAGCCGACCATCGGCAGCGCCTGGGTACAATTTGACCTGCGATTCTACGTTGTCGCGTTGCTGTTCGTCATTTTTGACGTGGAAATGGCTTTCTTCTTTCCATGGGCTGTCGTTTTTGGGAAGGCGAACCAGTTAGCGGATCCGCGACTCGCCGTCCCGGATCGTATCGCATTGTCGAAGGAGTTGGGTTCACACCAGCTCGCCCCAGAAATTCGCGAGAGTTACATCAAGAAGCTCGAAGAGGAACCGAAGCCCAGCCCGAATGTTGAGGGCCAGTCCTTCAATTTGGCGGTTGAATCCAACATCAGCACAGCGTCTAGCCTGGCCTGGCTCGCTTTTGTGGACATCCTGTTCTTCTTCGGTGTGCTATTGGTCGGCTTTGCGTACTTGTGGCGGCGCGGTGATCTCGATTGGGTGCGCAGTTTGTCGGCCCAGAAAGCCGACCGTGTGGGGCTGACCGTCGTTGGCCGTGACTGAACCCTCAAGCAGGGGATTGCGACATGGGCTGGCTGGAAGGGCGGTTTGAGGAAGGCGTCGTTACGACTTCCTTGGAGCAGGCCATTAACTGGGCCCGACAATCGAGCATGTGGCCGATGACCTTCGGCCTGGCCTGTTGTGCGATCGAGATGATGGCCACCGGCGCAAGTCGATACGACATTGACCGCTTCGGCGCGGGTGCCTTTCGGGCGACTCCGCGGCAAGCGGACTTGATGATCGTCGCCGGGACCGTCAATTACAAGATGGCGAGCCGCGTCCGGCGACTTTACAACCAGATGCCCGATCCGAAGTTCGTCATTGCGATGGGAGCCTGCACTTGCGGCGGCGGGCCGTACTACAAGTACGGCTACAACGTCGTCAAGGGCGTCGACCTGGTCGTGCCCGTCGATGTCTACGTCCCCGGCTGTCCGCCGCGACCGGAAGCACTTCTCGAAGGGCTGATGCGGATTCAGGACAAAGTGCGTGGCATGAAGTCGCTGACCAAGGGCCAGCCAATCGACATGCCGATTCCAGCCCGAACGGGGTACGTCGGCTTGCCGCCGGAACTCGACACACCCGAGAAGGCGAACGCTTGGGCGGCAGCGAACAAAGAGAAGGCGAAGCCGACCAAGGCGTGATGTCGTAGGGTGATTGACTGGCACTCGGGGGTGAGCATGACCGGCGCGGAAATCATCGATGCGGTGAAGGCCAAGTTTGGAGACCGCGTCAAGGACTCCAAGGCTGACGCGCTCGACCCATATGTCGTCGTCGCACCTGCGGATATCGTCGCCGTCTGCACGTTCCTTCGCGATGACCCGCGTTTGCGATTTGAAATGCTGGCAAACATCAGCGGCGTGGACTATCTGGAGCCGGATCCCAAGAAGGCTCCGAAGGCAGGTTTCGATCCGCATCTCGAAGTCGTCTATCACGTGCAGAGCGTCACGCGCCAGCACCGATTTACGGTCAAGGTGATTCTGCCGCGATGGAAGGACGATAAAGTCGGCGAGTTGCCGGAAGTGCCCACCCTGTCTGGCGTCTGGCGCGTCGCCGACTGGCACGAGCGCGAGGTCTACGATCTCTGTGGCGTAACGTTTGCCGATCATCCGGATTTGCGTCGCATCCTGCTGTCGGAAGATTGGGTCGGCCACCCTTTGCGCAAGGACTACGAGTTCCCGCTGGAATACCACGGCATTCGCGGACGCTAAGACTCACTCGGGGCAACGGGTGGGTTTTTTGAGGACTCACATGGCGACGGCTACCCTTCCGAAAACGATTCCGACGGCCGACCCCACGGTCATCGAATTCGACGTGCGCACCGACGAAATGCTCGTCAACATGGGGCCGCAACACCCGTCGACGCACGGCGTTCTACGACTCGTGTTGCGCACCGACGGCGAGGTCATTTCCGAGGTGGTCCCGCACATGGGCTACCTCCACCGATGTGCTGAGAAGATCGGCGAGAATGTGACGCCGATTCAGTTCGTGCCGTACACGGACCGAATGGACTACCTTGCCGCGATGAACATGAACCTCGGCTACTCCCTGGCCGTGGAGAAGCTCTGCGGTCTGAAGGTGCCCGAGAAGGCCAACGTGATTCGCGTTATCATCTGCGAGTTGGATCGCATTGCGAGCCACCTCGTTGCGATGGGTACTTACGGTCTGGACCTCGGAACGTTTAGCCCGTTCTTGTATGCATTCCGTGAACGCGAGCAGATTCTCGATTTGCTGGAGGAGGTCTGCGGAGCGAGGCTGACCTATAGCTATGTGACAATTGGTGGCGTCCACGACGATCTGCCCGACGGTTGGATCGGCCGCTGCCAGAAGTTCCTCGACTACTTCAAAGATCGCATTGAGGAGTACCACACGCTTCTGACGCGGAATCACATCTTCGTCAAACGCACCGCCGGGATCGGCATTATGTCGAAGGATCTCGCGCTCACGCATGGCTGCACGGGACCGATGCTTCGCGGATCGCTCGACTCGACCAAAGGCGACATCGCGTGGGACCTGCGCAAGGTCGAACCGTACTGTGGCTATGAGACGTACGATTTCAAGGCAATTATTCCGCCATTCGACACGGCTCCAGCGGGTTCGGCCATCGGCGATTGTTGGCATCGGTACTACGTTCGGATGCTCGAGGTCCTCGAATCGATCAAATTGATCGAGCAGGGCTTCACGAAGTACGCCACGGCTCAGGGATCGCATAGGATCGAACCGGCACGGCATCTACCAGCCGGCGAATGTTACGTCGAAACGGAATGCCCGCGCGGCCAGATGGGGTTCCATGTCGTGGGGTCACCCCAAAAGACGAACGTCCCGTTGCGAGTTCGTGCCAAGTCGTCGTGCTTTGCCAATTTGAGTGTGTGCGATGAGATTTGCCGCGGATGCCTAATCGCGGACATTCCGGCCATCGTGGGATCGATCGATATCGTGATGGGCGAAATCGACCGCTGATCTGCCCCACAAGCCAGGACGACCGGACCCGCGAGGTTCCCTCGCGGGTCGGTTTCTTTTATGCGAACTTGACGCGGAATGCCGTGCTTGTACAACTACTGCTCCGAATGTGTCGGGCGATATGTCGTTGACGTGAAGGGGTGAACCGCGTGGCCGGCTTTTCCAACGAACGGATTCGCATTCGCATGGAAGGCTTCGACCATGAGGTGCTGGACCGCACTGCGTTTGAGATCGTAGACACAGCCCAGCGTACTGGCGCTGTTGTTCACGGGCCCATCCCGCTTCCGACGCGGGTGGAGCGGTACACGGTGCTACGGTCGCCGCACATCGACCGCAAGTCGCGCGAGCAGTTCGAGATTCGCACCCACAAACGGCTGGTCGATATCCTCCAGCCAACGGTGAAGACGATCGAGGCGCTCAATAAGGGCCTCTCGTTGCCGCCGGGTGTGGATATCAAGATTCGCGTGATGTCGGCCGGTACCTGACGCCGACTGTGATGGCTTTTTTGCGATCGGCCGGACGGCCCCTTGGCCTACCGGTTCGGGTCGCTTATGCGATTGAAGGGTGAGAGCCGTGGTCACCAGCGAACAACCGACGCCGAAGGCGGAGCCGATTACGCTGACCGTCTACAGCCGGAGCGGCACAAGCGGTGAGACGATCACCGTCGATCCGGCCGAGTTCGGCGGCAAGGTCAATAAGCAGTTGTTGCACGATGTCGTGCTGATGTACCAGGCCAATCAACGTGCGGGCACGCATTCGACTTTGCGCCGCGGTGAAGTGGCTGGGAGCACCAAGAAGGTGTTCCGTCAGAAGGGCACTGGTAACGCTCGAATCGGTACAAAGCGAACGAACAAGCGTCGCGGCGGCGGTACGGCGAAGGGGCCGAAACCGCGCGACTATGAGTATCACCTGCCGAAGAAGGCCGTTCGTCTCGCGACGCGAATGGCAATCCTCGCCAAGCTCCAGGATAACGAGGTCGTCATCGTCGACGATCTTTCGTTTGAGAAGGCGAAGACAAAGGAAATGGTCGGTGTCCTCAAGGCGCTGAAGCTCGACGATTCGAGTTGCCTGATTGGTACGGCCGGCCCGCAGCCAAATGTCTACAAGTCCGCACGCAATATTCGCGGTGTTGAGGCGAAGCCGACGAGCGACTTTAACGTCTATGGGATCCTGCGGCCAAAGCGGTTGCTGCTGACGAAAGCGGCACTTGCGGAATTGCGCAAGGGATCCCCGGAAAAGAAGCCCGTGGCGGTGTGCGAGACTGCCGAGAAAGCGGATGCGCTTCGTGTCGAGAAGTTGAAGGCGTACAAGGCCGCCAAGAAGGCTGCAATCGCCAAGGCCAAGGCGAAGGCCGAAAAGAAGGCGGCTAAGGCCGCTGCCAAGGCTGCCGCGAAGGCGTGACCAGTTGACGGGATACTACCATGCAAACACGACCGCGGCCAAAGCGATATTGCAAGACGAACCGCAAGGCGAAGCTGCCTCGCGAGGGTGTTTCTGGGTTGTCGTTGGAGCCATACCAGGTCGTCCTGCGTCCGCTCGTGACCGAAAAGGGAACTCACCAGGGCACTCGGCATAACGCATTCTGCTTTGAAGTGCACATGGCAGCGACCAAGACGCAGATCAAGGACGCGATCCAACATCTGTTCCCAGTGACGGTCGATGAGGTGCGGACGCAGATCCGCAAGGGCAAGGTTCGGCGATATCGCGCGCGGGCCGGTAAGACCTCCGACTGGAAGAAGGCGATCGTGACGCTGCAAGGCGACGACAAGATCGAGTTCTTCTGATTTGTGCGGTTGGCGACGCTTCGCCGAAGCGTCGGGATGAGGATACTTCGGCAAAGCACCGCGAGACGGGGATCGAACGATGGGTATTCGTCAGTACAAGCCGACGTCTGCGGGCCGCCGCCACGGCTCTGTAAGCGATTTTGCCGATATTACGGACAAAAAGAAGAAGCCCGAGAAGTCGCTGCTGACGCCCGTCAAGAAAAAGGGCGGCCGCAACAATCAGGGCGTCATCACAGTTCGGTTCCGTGGTGGTGGGCACAAGCGGATGTACCGCTTGATCGACTTCAAGCGCAAGAAGGATGGCGTGGCTGCCAAGGTCGTTTCGATCGAATACGACCCCAACCGAACCGCCCGTATCGCTTTGTTGGAATATGTCGACGGCGTGAAGCACTATATCCTCGCGCCGGATGGCCTGAAGGCGGGCGATGCTATCGGTAGCGGAGAAGATGTCGAGCCGCGCGTCGGCAATTGTCTGCCGCTCAAGAAGATTCCGACCGGTATGTCGGTTCACAACGTGGAGCTGCAGCCGGGCCGTGGTGGACAGATCTGTCGGTCGGCTGGGTGCAGTGCAACGCTGACGGCCCGCGAAGGCGATTGGGCTCAGCTGACGCTGCCGTCCGGTGAGGTTCGTCGCGTTCCCGCCGTGTGCCGAGCAACGATCGGAACGATCTCGAATGCCGAGCACATGAATATTGATCTCGGCAAAGCCGGGCGGAAGCGATGGAAGGGACGTAAGCCGCATAATCGTGGCGTTTCGATGAATCCGGTCAGTCACCCGATGGGTGGCGGTGAGGGCCGGACATCGGGTGGCCGCAACCCTTGTAGTCCAACTGGCGTTCCGGCGAAGGGTGGCAAGACGCGTCACAAGCGGAAACCGTCGAACAAGTCCATCGTCCGCCGTCGCCGGCCCGGGCCGCGCTATGCGGGCAGTTGAGGTTAAGGTGTAGCCATGAGTCGTTCCACGAAGAAGGGGCCTTACGTCGACAATCGGCTGTTCGCCAAGGTCGAAAAGGCCCAGGCCCGCGGCGAACGAGAGCCGATCAAGACGTGGGCTCGCGATTGCACAATCGTGCCGGAGTTCGTTGGGGCCAAGTTCCTCATTCACAATGGCAAGCAACACGTCCAGTTGTTTGTCACTGAGGATATGGTCGGCCACAAGCTCGGCGAGTTCGCACCGACACGGATCTTCAAGGGTCATTCGGGCGGCAAGAAGAAGTAGAGCGCGAAAAGTCTACGGGTGGGAATGCGATGAAATACCTGGCCAAGCACCGATACGCCGACGTGACGCCGCGCAAGCTGCGCCCGTTCGCACAGCT
Source organism: Gemmataceae bacterium (assembly GCA_046350275.1). Classification (GTDB taxonomy): domain Bacteria; phylum Planctomycetota; class Planctomycetia; order Gemmatales; family Gemmataceae; genus JAXMAS01. The sequence goes on along the minus strand of JAXMAS010000010.1, from coordinate 96,334 downwards.
CATCCGTGGGTTGCGGGCTGATGAGGCCGTCGAGGCCCTAAGGTTCTATCCGAACCGCCCGGCCCGGCTCATTGAAGCGGTTCTGAAGAGCGCTCTCGGCAATGCTGAGGACCGTGGTGCGCAGGACATCGACGATCTGATTGTCGTCGAAAGCCGCATTGATGGCGGGCCCACGTTGAAGCGAATTCAGCCGCGGGCACGCGGTACTGCGTATCCGATCAAGAAGCGATATGCCCATATTGTGGTCGCGGTGGCCGCAGATGAGGTCAGCGAATAAGATTGTCGAGCCAGGGCCGCGACTCGGTTACCGCAAAGGGCAGTTGACGCATGGGACAGAAGATCCGACCCACCGGCTTCCGAACCGGGATCATGGTGGACTGGCAGAGTTCATGGTACGCCAACAAGGCTGACTTTGCGGAACTGTTGCTCGAAGACAACAAGATTCGGAAGTTCATCAGAAAGAAGTACAAGGGCAAGGGTGTGGCTCGGATTCGGATCGAGCGGACGCGCGAGAAGGTGGTCGTCCACATCCACTCCGCGAAAGTCGGCATGATTATCGGCAAAAAGGGTGCGGAGATCGAGCAGCTAACGACGCAGCTTGAGAATCTCACTCGCCGCAAGATCGAGGTTAAGACCTTCGAAGTTGCACGGCCCGAGACAGACCCGCAGTGCGTTTCTGAGGACATCGCCGAACAGCTTCAGAAGCGAGCGAGTTTCCGCCGGACCCTGAAGCGGGCGATCGACTTGGCGATGGAGAATGGTGCCAAGGGCTGCAAGATTCAGTTGAGCGGACGGCTCGGTGGGTCGGAAATGTCGCGACAGGAGACGAGCATGCAAGGCTCGATTCCGCTTTCGACATTGCGGGCCAAGGTCGAGTATGGATTCTCTGAGGCGTCTACGGCGCAGGGCAATATCGGCATCAAGGTGTGGGTTAATAACGGCGACTATCTGGTCAAGGAAGATCCGGCTGACCTTCCGCCTCGATCCGAAGGGCGGCGTGGTGGTGGCCGGCGTGACCGGCGAGGGCCGCGGCTAGGTTGAGTAGCCTGAGACGACTGATCGTAGGGTGCGTCAAACGCACCACCGACGGTGCGGTGCGTTTCACGCACCCTACTGCGTAGAGGGTGGCGAATCATGGCGATGATGCCAAAGCGCGTGAAGTTCCGCAAGTCGCAACGCGGAAAGATCAAGGGAAACTCGCAGCGCGGCAACTACGTCGCCTACGGGGACTATGGCCTTCAGGCGCTCGATGGCGGATGGCTATCTGCCGAGTCGATTGAGGCTGGCCGTATTACGGCTGCTCACTCGATCCGCGGGGAAGGTCGGTTGTTTATACGAGTCTTCCCGCACAAGTCGGTGACCGCGATTCCCCTAGAAACCCGCATGGGTAAGGGGAAAGGCGAACCGGAGTATTGGGCGGCCGTGATTCGGCCGGGAGCAATCCTGTTCGAGCTGTCTGGATTGCCCGAGGCGGCGGCCCGTGACTGTTTCGCGCGGGTGGCCTACAAGATGCCAATGAAGTGTCGCTTTGTCCACAGACGGGCCGCGAAATAGTGGGGTGCGACGTGAAGGCCAAGGACATTCGCAATATGTCGGACGACGAGTTGGTCGCCTCGCTCAAAGACGTGCGCAAGCACCTGTTTGACCTGCGATTCCAATCGGCGACCGACCGGCTTGAGACCCCAAGCGAAATCCAAAAGGCGCGGCGCGATGTCGCCCGCATCCTGACGATCCAGGGCGAGCGTGCCGCCAAGGCTGCAGCCAAGTGAACGAGAAGGCGATCATGGCCGACCAACCGACGACCTCGACGAAAGCAACGACACCCGTAGCGCGCAAGCAGCGCCGGAAGCTCACTGGTGTTGTCACTCGCGACAAGATGGACAAGACACGCCGCGTGGAATTCCAGTACCTGGTCAAGCATGTCCGGTACAACAAGTACATCAAGCGCCGAACCATTTGCTACGTCCACGACGAGAAGAACGAAACGAAGATTGGCGATACGGTCGAGATCATGGAGACTCGTCCACTGTCGAAGACAAAGTGCTGGCGGTTGGTTCGGGTTGTGAAGAAGGCTCCGCTGACGGCAACAGAGGCGGCGCCGATTCAGTAGTTGGAAGCGCGGAGCATCGACGGCATTTAGCGACGGGCGGAACCAGTCATGATTCAGATGTACACGTACATCGACGTAGCCGACAACACCGGTGCCAAGGAATGCATGTGCATCAAGGTGTTGGGCGGTAGCCGCAAGCGCTACGCCGGTATCGGTGATGTGATTGTCGCATCTGTCAAGAAAGCGATCCCCGGCGGCGACGTGAAGCCAGGCGATGTCGTGAAGGGTGTCATCGTGCGGACGAAGCGGACGCGCCGTCGCGATGATGGAAGTTACGTTCGATTTGACCGAAACGCGATGGTTATCATCGACGCCGATCAGAACCCCAAGGGAACTCGCATTTTCGGTGCGGTCGCCCGGGAGTTGCGAGAACTGAACTTCGGGCGGATCGTCAGTTTGGCGGCCGAGGTTGTCTGAGATCGAGTGCGGTGTCACCCAGGCATTTGGCAGGATTGTGCGATGTTGATTCGCAAGGGCGATCTGGTGAAAGTGGTGACCGGAGACGACAAGGGCACGAGTGCCCGTGTGCTGCGCGTTGACCGCGCTGCCGGAAAGATTGTCGTTGAAGGGGTCAATAAGGTCTATCGCCACATGCGTCCTTCGCAGCGCAATCCCCAGGGCGGGCGTCTCTCGAAGGAAATGCCCATCGACGTGTCAAATGTCATGCTGGTGGATCCGTCGACCGGAAAGGCAACTCGGGTGGGAATTCGGACACTGGCCGACGGGACGAAGGAGCGCTTTGCCAAGAAGTCCGGTGCGTCGCTAGGGACGATTGGCAAAGGGAAGAAGTAGACAAGACAACCGCGAGATCCGGCGGGTCGGCAATCCGCTGGGCAGTGGGTGAGATCCCCCGCGACCGAGGAACCAATGACGCGCTACTACGAGAAATTCAAAAAGGAAGTGCTGCCAGCTCTTGCAAAGAAGCTCGGGCGGGAGAACGTAAACAGCCTTCCAAAGCTCCAGAAGATCGTCGTCAACATGGGCGTCGGCAAGGCGCTGCAGGACAAGAACCGCATGGAACATGCGGTCAACGATCTGTCTGCGATCACAGGGCAAAAGCCCCAGATTACGAAGTCGAAGATGGCTGTCTCTGGGTTCCGTTTGCGAGAGAATAGCGAGATTGGCTGCCGAGTAACACTCCGCAAGGCCAAGATGTACGAGTTTTTGGATCGATTGATCAACGCCGCCTTGCCGCGTATTCGTGACTTCCGGGGTATTAATCCCGCGAGTTTCGACGGGCACGGAAACTACACGTTTGGCCTGTCCGAGCAGTTGGTCTTTCCGGAAATCGACGCGGACAAGGTCACCTACACGCAGGGCATGGACATCACGTTGGTCACGTCGAGCGATTCAGACGACGAGGCTCGCGAGATGCTCCGCCTGTTCGGCATGCCGTTCCGCGATACCTGAGAACTGGGGCGATAATCAACTATGGCTACCGAAGCGAAAGTCGCCCGGTTCCGCAAGCAACTCGCGGCGCTTGAGGCATTTAAGAAGAACCCCGCTGCATCGAAATTGCGGCCGCGTGACAAGATTCGCATCCAATTGCGATGCAAGATCTGCGGTCGCGCTCGAGCAGTGTATCGCAAGTTCGGCATCTGCCGCATTTGCTTCCGCAACCTGGCTTCGGATGGCATGATTCCCGGAGTCACGAAGGCTAGCTGGTAGGTCCGGAGCTGGGACCGGATAAGCGGCCCGTCTGTACTGACGGGCCGGAGGATCGAGCAGTAGGGACTGACCACTATGATGACTGATCCCGTGGCGGATATGCTCACTCGTATCCGCAACGCTGCACGTATTGAGAAGCCGGCCGTCGAGATGTCGGCCTCGGGGCTCACGGCCAAGCTGGCCCAAGTCCTCAAGGACGAGGGTTATATTCTCGACTACCAGATCGGTCGGTATGACATCGACGAGCAGGGTCACAAAAACTTCGTGACAGAGGGCGTCACGCTATCGATTGCGAAGCCCATCCTGCGTGTCTATCTCAAATACGGTCTGGAAGGCGAGCGTGTGATCCGTCATATCGAACGGGTCAGCAAGCCAGGATGCCGCCGCTATATGGGCTACAGGGATCTCAAGCCAGTTCTTGATGGCCTGGGGATCGCGGTCCTGAGTACGAGCCGTGGATTGATGAGCGATCGGCGGGCCAAGGCTGAGAAGGTCGGCGGCGAAGTTCTTTGCAACGTTTGGTGATTGAGCTTCAGCGACACGCGTCGGTGGGTTTTCGAGGATAGGGTAATGTCCCGGATCGGCAAGCAACCCGTGGTGGTTCCCGCGAACGTCAAGGTCGTGGTCGATGGTGGAACCGTGCGCGTTGAGGGGCCGAAGGGCAAACTCAATGCGGCCTACCGACCTGAAGTCACTGTCAAGCACGACGAAGCGAAGAAGGCCATCGTCGTGACCCGATCTGGCGACGATCGAGTCTGTCGCAGTCTGCATGGTCTGACTCGCAGCTTGATCGCCAACATGGTCAAGGGTGTTGTCGACGGCTTCGAAAAGCGGCTGAAGATCGAGGGTATCGGTTACCAGGCCGCCAAGAAGGGTACGGCAATCGAACTCACGGTTGGCTACTCGAACAAAATCGTCCTGACGCCGCCCGAGGGCGTTACTTTTGAAGTACCAGACCCGACGACCGTTGTGGTCAAGGGTGCTGACAAGCAGAAGGTTGGTCAGTTCGCTGCGGAGGTGCGGGCGGCGCGCAAGCCGGAGCCGTATAAGGGCAAGGGCGTCCGTTACGAGAACGAAGTGGTACGGCGTAAGGAAGGCAAGTCGTTCGCGAGCGGCGGTTGATCCGAGGCGTCTAGTTACGCTTCGCAGAAGCGCTCAGGATAAGTGTCATGAAAGCACAAAAGCGTCTCGCCGTGACCCGCCAGCGAAAGCGGTTTCGGGTCCGCAAAAAAGTTCAGGGGACTGCGGCTCGCCCGCGCCTCAGCGTTTTCCGATCGTCGAAGCACATTTATGCCCAGATGATCGACGACGAGAGCGGAAAGACGCTGGCGGCAGCGTCAAGCCTCGCCAAAGGCGCAAGCTATGGCGGCAATGTAGCGGCGGCGAAGGCCGTCGGTGCAAAGCTGGCCGAGGCCGCCAAGGCTGCGGGCGTGACGGCAGCGGCGTTCGACCGTGGGCACTATCGTTACCACGGGCGAATCAAGGCGCTGGCGGAAGCTGTTCGCGAGGGCGGCATTCAAGTTTGACAGATTGGTCCGAACTAGGGCGTGAGTGGCGGTGAATCGAAGGCTGTCGCAGACGCTTTCGGCTCGGAAAGAAGGTTGAGGCGATCATGGCGAAAGAGCGCGAGAGCCGGCAGGATGGGTTCGACGACTACGTGGTGAAGATTCGCCGCTGTGCAGCCGTGGTCAAGGGTGGCCGGCGGTTCAGCTTCAACGCACTCGTTGTTGTTGGGGACAAGGGTGGCCGCGTTGCGACCGGTTATGGTAAAGCGAATGAGGTGCCGCCCGCCGTCGAAAAGGCACTCAAAGACGCCCACGAAGCGATCAAGCGAACAAAGCGCGTCCAATTGCGGGGACAGACGATTCCGCACCGGGTCGTCGGACGTTTCGGAGCCAGTCGCGTGATCCTAGTGCCCGCCGGGCCGGGCACGGGCGTCAAAGCGGGGCCGGGCGTGCGTGAAGTTTTGCAGGCATGCGGCATCCAGAACATTCTGACGAAGGTTCACGGTTCCACTAACCCGATCAACCTCGTCAAGGCGACCATCGCCGGGCTGCTGGAGCTGCGGACGCGCGAAGAAATCCAACGGCTCCGGGGAGTGACCGTCTAATGGACCTAACCACTGTTCACCAGGGCTGTCACAAGCACAAGAGGAAAAAGCGTGTCGGTCGTGGCATCGGGTCTGGCCACGGTAAGACCGCGAGTCGTGGTGCAAAGGGCCAGTATGCCTCGGCCGGTGCCGAGATGTTCGGCGGCCTGTTCGAGGGCGGTCAGACGCCCCTGTTCCGCCGTTCGCCGAAGCGCGGATTTAGCCACCGTTCGTGGGACGTTCCGGCGATGGTCATCAATGTTGGCGACATCTCCGAGCGTATGGACGCCGGCGAAGTGACGCTCGCTTTGCTCAAAGATAAGGGCGTCCTGAAGGGTATGGCTAAGCGGTTGCGCGTTCTCGGCAATGGGGACGTGACAAAGAAACTGACCGTTCACGCTCACCACTTCTCGGCTTCTGCGAAAGAGAAGATCGAAAAAGCCGGCGGGTCGGCTGTGCTGATCGCACCACCGAAGAAGCCCGTGCGAAACAAGATGAAGCCCCGGCCACAGAAGACGCCGGCGTGAATGAGCAGACCGAGCAGCGGATGACCCGAGTCAAGGCCTTCGTTTGACTCCGGGTCCATCGGTGGCTCGGTCTTGGTCAAGGATGGCTCACTGGATACGGTGGAGAGAGTCATGCAGAAGCTGTTAACGATCTTCGCCGTACCCGAGCTACGCCGCAAGATTCTCATCACAGTCTTGTTCATCGCGATCTACCGAATCGGCTACTTCGTTCCGCTGCCAATCGTCGATCAGTCGAAACTCGCCGAAGCGATGGCACAGCTCAATACTGGGGCCATTGGCCAGGTGCTTGGGTTAGTCTCGCTTTTCTCGGGCGGTAACCTGAGTCAGGCGTGCATCTTCGGCTTTGGAATCATGCCGTATATCTCGGCATCGATCATCTTCCAATTGCTGGCGAGCGTGTATCCGCCGCTTGAAAAGCTGCAGAAGGAAGGCGAGGCGGGCCGCAAGAAGATCAACGAGTACACCCGCTACGCCACGGTGCCAATCTGCGTCGTGCAAGCGTACATCTATGTGCAGCATATTCTCTCACCGGGCGCGGAAGGCATGGCCCACTCCTATATCGCCTCCAGCGGTTCGTACTACTATTACCTTTTCGCTTCTGTACTCACGATGACTGCTGGGACCATATTCTTGATGTGGCTCGGCGAGCAAATCGATGAGTACGGAATCGGCAACGGCATTAGCCTCATTATCATGGCTGGCATCGTTGCTCGCATTCCCGATGCAACCAAGACGTTGTTCTGGGATACAACCACCGGCCACTTCCGGGACAGCGTGTTCACGCTTGGAGGAACGGGCGGCGGCGATATCGGCTTCGAGAAGCTGATCGTACTGTTTGTGCTGTTCATCGCCGTCGTACTTGCGGTCGTTGGTATCACCAAGGGCCAGCGCCGGATACCAACCCAGTCGGCCAAGCATGTGCGTGGTCGCCGCGTCTACGGCGGTACGCGTCAGTACCTGCCACTCCGCGTGAATCAGGCGGGTGTGATGCCCGTCATTTTCGCCAGTTCGCTCCTAATGATCCCTGTCCTGGGGTTGAAGTTCGTTGTCCGGGCTAGCCCCTCTCCGTGGCTGGTCTCGCTGTCGAACGCACTCGATCGGCAGAGCGGGTTTCTTTATGTCCTACTGTTTGTTGCCCTTATCTACTTCTTCTGCTACTTCTGGACTGCTATTCAGTTCAACCCGAAGGACATGGCCCAGAACCTCAAGGACTATGGAAGCTTCATCCCAGGATATCGACCCGGCAAACGCACAGCCGACTACCTCGAAAAGGTGCTGATGCGAGTGACGTATGTTGGTGCGGCCTTCCTGGCCGTCGTAGCGATCATCCCGAACCTGATTACCAACACCATGGGCGTCGATCCACGAGTGGCCGCATTCTACGGCGGAACGGGCCTTCTGATCGTCGTGAGTGTGGCACTCGACCTCGTCAAGAAGATCAATAGCCACCTGGTCATGCGCAACTACCCTGGCTTGACGGACGATTGACGTGGCATAAACCATCCCCTCATCCCCGACCGCTCTCCCGGTCCCGACATCGGAGGCACGGCCGAGGTTTTCACTGCACAGGCGCGGACCAAGCGCCTACGTCTCGGGACGTGACATGCGACTCGTATTCGTCGGCCCACCGGGCAGCGGTAAGGGGACGCAGGCCAAACTGCTGCACGAGCGGCTCGGATTGACCACGATTGGTACGGGCGACATGTTCCGCGAGGCGGTTGCCCACAAGACACCGGTTGGAAGTCGGGTTGAGAGCTACATTCATTCTGGGAAGCTCGTCCCCGACGATTTGGTCATCGAACTCGTCGCTGAGTTGTTCCGGTCCGACAACCACCCGACCAGATTTGTGCTGGATGGCTTTCCGCGCACTCTCGCTCAGGCGGTCGCGCTCGAGGCGATTCTGCGGCAGAACCATCTGGATCTTAAGGCGGTATTGAAGTTCGAGATTCCTGACGAGGAGATCGTCGAACGTCTCGGTGGCCGCAGGATGACGCAGGGCCGAAGTGATGACGGCGAGGAGACGGTTCGCAAACGGCTGAGAATCTACCACGACTACGCAGATTCTCTGTGCGAACACTATCGGCGCCAGGGCCTGCTTGCGGTCGTCGATGCGACGGCAGATGTGGAAACGGTGTATCGGACCATCGTGACTCTGAGCAAGGGCTAATCCCAACGTGCTACGGCGATTGTTTACCAAGCGACCCGAACTCAAGAGTGCCCGCGAACTCGCACTCATGCGGGACGCCGGCAAAGTGGTGGCTGGTGCGCATCGTATTATTCGGGAGATGGCCCGGCCCGGCGTTAAGACGATCGAAATTGATCAGGCAGTGGAAGAGTTCTACCGGATTCGTGGCGCGATTCCGCTGTTCAAGGGCTATCAGGGTGGAGCAAAGGTGCCTTTTCCGGCATGTACTTGTCTCTCACTCAACGAGCAGGTTGTCCACGGAATTCCGGGCCAGCGAGTTCTCAAGGAAGGCGATATTCTCAAGGCCGACACGGCGTGCAAGTTAAATGGCTGGTGTGCCGATGCTGCGGTCACTCTTCCAATCGGCGAAGTGCGACCTGAGATTCATCGTCTCATCCAAGTCGCATGGGAAACCCTCAACCTGGCCGTGGTGGAAATGGGTCGGCGGCGCTGGTGGAGCGAAGTCGCCAAATTGATGCAGGCCCATGTCGAACGTGCCGGTTTCAGTGTCGTGACGCAATATGTCGGCCATGGAATTGGCCGGATCATGCACGAAGCACCCCAGGTGGCCAACTACTTCAGCCGTGAGATCAAGAAGAACGACTTCCGACTGGAACCCGGTCTGGTGCTCGCAGTCGAGCCAATGGTGAATATGCGTAAGCCCGACGTGGATACGCTGCGCGACAATTGGACGGTCGTCACCCGCGACCGTTTGCCCAGCGCTCACGTGGAACATACCCTTGCCGTCACCGAGGAAGGGATAAAAATCATCACGGCCGACGAAATCCCCGCTGCCGTTGAGGCGGTTCCCGCATAGACTAAGAGACTCCGCTTGCGCTGAACGCGGGAAATGAGGTTCCGATGAAAGTCCGGTCGAGCGTGAAACGCATCTGCGAGAACTGCAAGCTGGTGCGTCGTCACGGTAAACTGTTGGTCATTTGCACGAACCCGCGGCACAAGCGCCAGGGTTAAGGAGAGGTTACGCGATGCCTCGTATCCTTGGCGTTGACATTCCACCTGAGAAGCCGACGCATATTTCGCTGCGATACCTGTACGGTATCGGGCCGACGCTTGCATTACGGATTTGCGAGCAAGCGCGACTCGATCCGCAGCGTCATGCGCGCGAGTTGTCGGATGAGGAAGTTGCACGCATTGCCAAGTTGCTGGAGGGTGACGAATACACGGTCGAGGGGCAGTTGCGGCGTAAGTTGCAAGTGAACATTGCACGTCTACGCGACATCAACTGCTACCGCGGCGTGCGTCATCGACGCGGATTGCCAGTGCGTGGGCAGCGAACCAAAACAAACGCTCGAACCCGCAAGGGGCCGCGAAAGACGGTTGCGGGTAAGAAGGGCGTGAAGGAAATGCGTTGAGTTTGCTTCACCCGCTCTAGCGAGTGTAGCTCTGAGGGACGTATTCAGTGGCGAAGACCAAGAAGCGCAAGGCCCGGCGGAATGTGAGTCGTGGTGTCGCCCATATTCAGGCGACATTTAACAACACAATCGTCACCATTACGGATACCAACGGCGATACCCTGACGGCATCGTCGGCGGGCACCGTGGGCTTCAAAGGAAGTCGCAAGAGCACGCCCTTTGCTGCACAGCGGGCTGCCGAGACGGCGGCCGAGCGTGCAACGAAGTTTGGCCTTAAAGAGGTCGAGGTGCGGATCAAGGGGCCTGGCTCCGGTCGCGAATCGGCGGTCACCGCGCTCCAGGCCTCGGGGCTGATTGTGAAAGCCATCGAAGACGTGACGCCGTTGCCGCACAACGGCTGCCGACCGCCTAAGAAACGGCGCGTGTAGTTTCGCCAGACTTTCAGCGTAGGGTGCGTAAGTCGCACCGGTGGGGTGCGTGTTACGCACCCTACGTTCGTAGGGAACACGGGAACCGGACGACGACTCCATGGCACGAAATACTGACCCAGTTTGCAAGCAATGCCGCCGCGAGGGAATTAAGCTCTACCTCAAAGGCGCAAAGTGCGACACCAAGTGCATTCTGGACCGTCGTCAGGGTGTGCTGCCGGGCATGCATGGCTACCGGCGACCCAAACTGAGTGAGTACGGCGTTCGGCTTCGCGAGAAGCAGAAGCTCAAGCGCTTCTATGGCGTGATGGAGCGACAGTTTCGCCGCTACTTCGCTATCGCCACGCGCTCACCGGCGAACACTGGTGAACAGCTCATTTCGATCATGGAGCGTCGGCTCGACAACGTCGTTCATAGACTCGGCTGGGCACCGTCGCGGGCGGCTGCGCGACAGATCGTCTCGCATGGACACGTTACGCTCAATGGTCGTGCCTGCGATATTGCTGGGTTGTTGGTCAAGCAGGGCGACGTGATTGCGGTCAAGCAGCGGCCGCGCGGTCTGGCGATGGTGCGACTCGCGCTGTCTGAGAATCCGCCGCCGTTGCCCGAGTACTTGGAGATGACCGGCACGGAACCGCCGACGGCTCGCGTGAGCCGGCTGCCCACCCGCGGTGATGTGGACCCACGCATTAGCGAGGTCCGCGAGCAACTGATCATCGAGTTGACTAACCGCTGAGACTCGCCCCACCCGCAACCGCGGGTGGGCTTTCGCCCCGACACCCACCCGCATCGGGAGGCGTTGGCCTATGCGTATTCGTTGGCGCGGTTTGGAATTGCCGAGCCGGGTCGTAACCGATCATTCGACCCTGACAGACACGTATGGAAAGTTCGTCGCCGAGCCATTCGAGCGAGGCTTTGGTACGACGGTCGGCAACAGTCTGCGCCGTGTGCTGCTTTCGAGTTTGGAAGGCACCGCCGTCACGCGCGTCAAGATTCAGGGCGTTCAGCACGAAGTCACGACCATTCCCGGCGTCGTTGAGGACGTGACGGATATTGTCCTCAACATCAAGAGCCTGGTCGTGAAAAACACGTCCGATCAGGTGAAAACGATCCGCATTGATCGCCACGAGCGCGGTGTCGTGACGGCGGGTATGATCGCGACCGATGATGCTGTGCAGATCATCAACCCGGAACACGTCATTGCGACATTGACCGACGACGTTCCCTTTGTGGTCGAAATGACTGTCGAAAACGGTCGTGGATACCGCACGGCGGAAGAGAATGTCGGGAAGGAGCGAGAGATCGGCGTGATTCCTGTCGACTCGAGTTTCACGCCGTGTGTACGTGTGAAATACGAGATCGAAGAAACTCGCGTTGGACAGCGCACGAACTACGACCGTCTCGTCCTCGAAGTTTGGACTAACGGCACGATTCGCCCACAGATGGCACTCGTGGAAGGTGCCAAGATCTTCCGCAAGCATCTGAATCCATTCGTGCAGTATTCGGAGCCCGGACCGGAGTTGCCGATCGACGAAAGGGCCGACGCGGCCAGCCATGTCGATGGCGTCGATCATGAGCTTGAGCGCAAGCTCAACATGAGCCTCGCCGAACTGGAACTCTCAGTGCGGGCGACCAACTGCCTCGAATCCGAAGGCATCACGACGGTTCGCGACCTGGTGATCCGCACGGACGAGGAATTGCTGGAAGTGCGAAACTTCGGCGAGACAACGCTCAAGGAAGTGAAGCAGAAACTCCAGGAACGCGGCCTCCAGCTTGGCATGAAGATGCCGGTACGCCGCTAAGATGAGTGGTCAGTGGTTGGTCGTTAGTGGTTGGTACAACCAGTAACCCGACTCCTGGCCGCTCCCGTTGATAACTGACCACGAACCACTGGCCACTGCCATGCGACACCTAAAAGCCGGCCGTCAACTCGGACGCAACGCCTCGCACCGTTTGGCGTTGTTCCGCAACCTGTCTCGTGCCCTAATCGAGCATGGGCGGATCGTAACGACGGTGGAGAAAGCCAAAGAGTTGCGGCCTTTCATTGAAAAGCTGGTGACATTGGCAAAGAAGGGCACTTTGCATTCGCGACGGATGGCGCTCGCCAAACTGCCGGACAAAGTCGCCGTGAAGAAGCTCTTCGACGAGATTGGGCCGCGGTACGCTGAGCGTCCGGGCGGATACACGCGCGTACTGAAACGGCACGAACGGCGACTGGGCGACGCCGGATACACGGCCTTTATTGAGTTCGTCGGGAACGAGGCCGGAGGCGAGACTCAGGAACCGGTCGCACCCAAGGTCGAAGGTGGCGACAAGGACGAGTAGTCGAATCGTTCGTGCAATTAAGAAGAGGCCGGTCTCGGAGCCACTTGCTTGGCTCCGGGACCCGGCCTCACTCGCTTTTTGCGTTGACGCCGTCGAAGGCGGCAGGTATGACGCCGGGCGAGTTTCGGCGATCCACGGAAGGAGCCTTCGGATGGTTGTGACGCGATTGATCGGCGTCGTGGCGTTGGTACTCGGTTCGACGGGGTTGGCCACGGCCCAAACGTACTCGCTTGTTGAGGCCCCACAGGCAAACGACTGCGCTCGTTACACGATCAAGATGCAGCTTTCGGGCGAGATGGTCGTTGTGCAGGAAGGCCGTTCTCAGAGCCTCAAACTGACGGCCTCTGCCGATCACCGATTTCGCGAGCGAGTATTGGCGGTGGACAAATCCGGCGCGCCGGTCAAGGCTGGGCGATTGTATGACACTGCCATGACTAGTATTTCAGTCGACGGTACACCCGCGGCCCGGTCGCTCCGCGCTGAGCGCCGGCTCACTGTCGCTCAACGGATCAACGATTCTCTGGTCTGTTACTCGCCACACGGACCGCTCACTCGCGAAGAGCTGGAGAACGTTAGCGAGCATTTCGACACCCTTGCATTGACGGGTCTGTTGCCGGGGCGGGAGGTCAAAGTCGGCGATACGTGGAAGCCGACGAATGGGATCGCTCAGGGACTCTGTCAGTTCGAGGCCCTCGTCGCCAACGAACTCGAGTGCAAACTCGATGGAATCAAAGATGGTGCCGCGATCGTTGCGGTCAGCGGTAAGGCCAAGGGCATCGAACTAGGTGCGTCGGCCACTGTCACGGTCACCGCATCCATGCGGTTTGATTTGCTGAAGAAACGGCTTGTCTCGTTGGATTGGAAGCAAACCGACAAACGCGATCAGGGGCCGGCGAGCCCGGCCGTCAACGCCCAGGCGACGGTCCTGGTTGAGCGCGAGGTGATCGACGAGCCTAAGGAACTTTCGGATGTCGCGCTCGTCGGTGTCCCTCAGGGGATGGAAGTCCCTGCACCACTGACAATGCTAACCCTCCGCGACGTCAAGGGCCGATTCGAGTTGTCGGTCGCGCGCGAATGGCAACTCGTCGGTCACACGGATCGGCATACCGTCTTGCGACTGATGGAGCGCGGCGAATTTGTGGCCCAGGTATCGGTCACGCCATGGGAGAAGGTCGAGGCGGGGCAACACACCGACGGTGCCAAGTTCCGCGAAACCATGATGGCCTCACCCGGCTGGACTCCGGAGGATGTGATGCAGGCTGGTGAGGTGCCAAATCAGCCGGCCGGTCGCTATGTCTTCCGCATGACGGCTCGTGGCACGATGGGCGATGCCAAAGTTGTGCAGTCGTTCTACCTGGTGGCGAATGCGCGTGGTGAGCAGGCGGTCGTTACGTTCACACTCAAGCAATCGCAGCTCAGCAAGCTTGGGGCGCGAGACCAGATTCTAGTCGACGGACTTGAGATTCTGAAGTAGCGCAATCAAACGCCCAGCGATCGGCTATCGCTGGGCGTTTGCACATCGTCACTCCACCGTGACGCTTTTGGCGAGGTTGCGAGGCTTGTCCACATCGCACCCTCGAAGAAGCGCGACGTGATAGGCCAACAGTTGCAGCGGCACCGCCGTTACAATGGACTGTAGATACTCAGGCACATCGGGCACAAAGACCACCTCGTCGGCCTTGGCCGACACTGTGTCCACGATCTCGGCGTCAGCGTCGCTCGTCACCGCGATGATGGGGCCATGGCGAGCACGAACCTCTTCGAGATTCGACATCACCTTGTCGAACACAGGACCGCTCGGCACAAGGAAGACCGAGGGTGTCCGTTCGTCCACAAGTGCGATGGGGCCGTGTTTCATCTCTGCTGCCGGATAGCCCTCCGCATGAATGTAGCTGATCTCCTTGAGCTTCAGTGCGCCTTCGAGTGCGACCGGATAGAGGTACTGTCGTCCCATGTACAGAAAGTTGCTGGCGACGTGATAGCGCTCGGCGATGCGTTTGACCTGATCGTGACATTTGAGCGTGTGGCGGACCCAGTCGGGGAGGCGGTGCAGGTCGTCGAGCATTCTCGCGCCCTGGAGGCTCGACAGATGTCGCATTCGGCCGAGATAGAGCGCGAGCATAGCCAACACGGTTACTTGGGACGTAAACGCTTTGGTGCTGGCAACGCCGACTTCCGGTCCAGCGTGCAAATAGACACCACCGTCGGCCTCGCGGGCGATCGACGAACCGACAACGTTGCATAGCGCGAGGGTGCGGTGACCCTTGCGTTTACTTTCGCGCAGGGCCGCGAGTGTGTCGGCCGTCTCGCCCGATTGAGTGATGGCCAGTACGATCGTGTTCTTGTCGATGGGTGGGTTGCGATACCGAAACTCGCTGGCGTACTCGACCTCGACGGGGATGCGGGCAAATTCCTCGATCATGTACTCGCCGACAAGGGCAGCGTGATAGCTGGTGCCGCACGCCGTGAGGATGATGCGCTCGGCATCGCGGAGTTGGCGAGTGGTTAGGTTGAGACCGCCGAAATGAGCGCTGGCGTCGGACTCGGACAGCCGGCCACGCATCGCATTTTCGATTGCTTCCGGCTGCTCGTAGATCTCCTTGAGCATGTAATGGTCGAAGGATCCACGGTCAGACTCAATCGCATCCCACCCAATCGATTCGACGGTCACTTCAACACGCTCACTCGCCGGATCGAGCAGGTGGAAATCGTCGGCCGACACAACGCCGACTTGCCGGTCTTGCAAGTACACAACCTTGTCCGTGTGTCCAATGAGTGCCGACGGATCGCTCGCTAGAAAGTGCTCGCCATCCCCGACGCCAAGCACGAGGGGACTACCTAGACGTGCACAGACGATGAGGTCCTGGGCTCGCGGTGTGACGACTACGAGGCCGTAAGTGCCCTTCAACAGGGGCAGCACCTTTTGCACAGCCTCCACCAGGTCGCCGTTAAGGTGGTATGCAATGAGTTGTGCGATGACCTCGGTGTCCGTGTCGCTCTGAAAGACAATGCCCTCGTGCTGAAGCTGTCGCTTGAGGGGCGCGTAGTTCTCGATAACGCCGTTGTGAACGACGGCGACGGTATTGGCACCCTCGCCGGCAAGGTGAGGGTGTGCGTTGATATCGTTCGCTGGACCGTGCGTCGCCCAGCGCGTGTGCGCAATGCCGTGACAGCCGGGCGCGGGCTTCGCCTTGAGGTGCCCGGCCAGGTCACCTACCCGACCGGCTGTCTTACGCAAGTGAAGTTTCGTCCCAGTCACGGTGGCGATACCGGCGGAGTCGTAACCCCGGTATTCCAATCGGCGCAGGCCATCGATGAGTATCGGCTCGGCCTCGCGGTGGCCAACGTACCCGACGATTCCACACATGCGCGTCGAGCCTCCGACTCAATGGTCTGTTTGGGGGCCTGCGTAGGATACCCGTGTGAGCGGGTCGAGGACAACCGCGGTTCTTGCCCGCCGCGCTCACGGCGGTACGCTAACCGCGGCGAAGTCCGATTCTTGGGAGAGGTGTCATGCTCGAATCTAGCATAACGACGCGGGAAAAGCTATTGCCGACGTTCCGCTCAGCACTCGAATTTGCAGGCGAGCAGTCGAAACACATCATCGCCAAGTACCCTGGAGTTTCTCCGATGTACACCGTCGGAGGGAAGTGGGGTCGCGAAGGCGAGACCTGGACCCATTGGTGTGAAGGCTTCTACCCGGGCATCTTCTGGCTACTTCACATCCATACGAAGGACCCTGTGTGGCGAAATGAAGCCGTGAAACTGAGTCGGCCGTTAGAGCCGCGACAGCACGATCGTACGGTACACGACCTGGGGTTTCTATTCTTCTCTACCTACCTGAGAGAGTACAACTTGACCGGGGATCGCCACTGTCACGATGTACTGATCCAGGCCGGGCGAACGTTGGCGATGCGTCGGCAAAAGGGCGGATACCTGGCGAGCTTCATCGGACCGCAGTCGTTGTTTATCGATGTGATGATGAATGTCGGCATCATCCTCTATGCAGCCAATGCGACGGGCGACCAGGAATTGCGGAACATCGCGATCGAACATTGTCGGACGACGCAGCAGTACCTCGTTCGCGCGGATGGTGGCACGGCTCACGAAGGCATCTTCGATTTGGAGACGGGGAGGTTCCTGGGCCAAAGTACGCACCAGGGCTGGAACGCGGAGAGTACCTGGACGAGGGGCCTTGCGTGGGCACTTTACGGCTTCACAGCTGCTCATCGACTGAGTGGTGAGTCAGAATTCCTGGCGACCGCACGCAGGTGCGCCGATTGCTTCCTACGTCGCGGACCCGACGATCACGTCCCCTTCTGGGACTTCGACCTGCCGCCGGATGTGCCGCATCTTTATGACAGCTCGGCCGGCGCGATTGCAGCCAGTGGGTTGTTCGATTTGGCGGAGGCCGTCAGCGATGCGACCGAGGCCGAACGTTATCGCACAGCCGCGCTCGTGGCTCTTGGGGCGCTGTGCTCCGATCGGTTTCTTGCTCAGTCGACACCGGGCTGGGAAGGGATTCTAATGCACGGCATCTATCACTTCCATAAGAAACTTGGTGTTGATGAGTCCGTTGCGTGGGGCGAGCACTTCTTCGTCGAGGGGCTGGTCAAAGCGGTCCACGGCCGAAGTGCTGTCGCGTGGGGTCTTGCATGAAGATCGGTGTTCTTAGCGATACCCACGACCGAGTTGCCAATACCCGCAACGCGCTCGTCGGCTTGAAACAGCACGGGGCCGAGTTGTTAATTCACTGTGGCGACATTTGTGGCCCAGAGATCGTCTCGGTATTTGAGGGGTGGCCTGTTCAATTTGTCTTTGGCAACAACGACGGTCAGTGGGAGCGCGTCGGCAATGGCCAATACCGTCGCGATTTCAGCAAGCTGATTCGCGAGATGGAGGCTATCGGAGCGACTTGGCAGCATCCCTTTGGTCATACCGAACTGGCCGGCAAGAAAATCGGTTGGACCCACGGCGACAATTTTGGCTTGCTGGCCGACTTGGAACGGAGCGGGGCATACGACTACGTGTTCTGTGGTCATACTCATGTGGCCGACTCGTACGTCAATGGATCGACCCGCGTAATCAATCCCGGGGCGCTTCACCGAGCTCGCCCGAAGACCTGTATCGTTCTCGACCTGGACAACGGGGCTGTTGAGACCATCGTTGTCGAGTAGATGCGGTATGCCCTTTGGCGGAGATGCCATTACTGTAGCGGGTTGAGATACTCCATCGTTGCCTCAACCGCGGGTCGCGGGCACGACCAGACAAGGAAAAACATGGCTTGTCGCGCCCAACGCTGAGTCGGATGTGGCCTAACAAAGCCGGCACCTTTGCTCGCGGTTAGGGCGGCCTGCGTCGATCGCAACGCCAGTGCATTTGCTCGCGCCCGCAAAGTAAGCGATTCCTCGGGGGTCCCACCGCCCACGACGAGTCGATAGAGCTCCGATCGTGCAGCAAGTTGCGCTGCGGCGAAACGGTGCGCCAGCGATGTCCATTCACTGCGACGGGCGGCTTCGTGCAATAACCAGTCAATTGCTGCGCTAGCGACGCCAAGTGCGAGGCACGACGTTTCCAGGCCGCCGGTGCCGCCACGACCGGTCATCACCTTTTCGACTGGACCCGCCAAAAGCCAGCGTTTAGAGACCGCTACGTCGGTACACCGCACGGCTGTTGTCCGCGATCCGGACAGTGCGGCTAAGGACAGCGGTTGGTCGATACACAAACCGGGCGACAAGGTCGGAACCACCAGCAACACCTGAAGTCCGTCCTCAAGAACGGCCCCAGCAACGAGGTGATCGGCCAGGTCGCCACCTGTCACCCACGGCATTTCCCCGTTTAGGACATAGCCATCAGAGTTCGTACTTGCTCGCAACGCCGGACTTGTATGTTGGCGGGACGTCGTCAGTTGCGAGATACCGACTGTCGCAAACCTGCCCCCACATGCCAGGGGGCGCAGAAGTTCTCGCTGCATCTCGTCGTGGCCGAACTCGCGAATTCTGCGTACGGCGGCATCGCGCTGGCTTAAGATAAACGCAGTAGTCAGACAGGCCGATGCAATTCGTTCGTAGCCGGCGAGAAGTGTGACGGGATCATACTCGCGTCCACCATGTGCCACGGGAATCGCCCATTCCAATACGCCTGCTTGTTTCGCGGCGTTCCACGATGCCAGCGGCCATGTCGTATCCGTATCGGCTGCGTCAGCGTTTGCTGCCAGCGTCGTGATGAACTCGTCGCTAACGAACGAAGTTGTGTCGATCATGCTCGTCAGTCTATGGTGAGTACTGAGGACATACGCGAAAGGCCAAGAAACTGAGGCCGTAACAGTTGAATTGTGCTGTGGTAGAATGACGAACAAAATGCTCTTCCATAGTCCAGTACTATTGGTAAGATGGGCAACCTGTTGCGATCAAGTAAGATTTGCGGTCTGGCGAAAGCCGACGGTCATGGTATAACGGAGACTCGACGAGACCGGCCGAGGGGTGGGGCCAGAGCATGGATGGTGTGCAATCTCTCTTGGACGAGCTGCGGAAGCACGGACTGGCAGCTGGTCGCTTCCTCGGCCTACTCCACGTACTGATTGGACGACGGATCACCCGATCGGACGGCAGTCTGGTTTCGTCCGGCCTCACCTGGCGCGAGGTGGCAAGTGTCCTGAAGCAAGTTCGCTGGGACAAAGAAGCGGTGCGGGAAGTGGGGCTTGAACCCGATGCCTTGGCACCGCGGGATCGTCATCGCTACTGGTATACAGCCATTTCTCATGCGGGCGTCCAATCGGATGCAGCGATCGCCGAAGGCGACTCGCTCGCCAAGGTCATAGAGAAGCTTGGCTATAGCGTTAGTCCGGCTCCGAAGCGATCCGCCTGAACATCAGGGTGTAGTAATTGATTGTGGTGGTTTTTGATCGGTCGGCATAGTCTGGGGTCATCCCTGGAGGGCGACGCCGATGAGTCTTCGCACGTTCGAGGCGCAAACGCCGCTGGAAGTCCTGCTGGTCGAGCAGGCGTTGGCCGTCGCCCGCGAGTTGCAACGGGTGGCCGACGCGGCGCCCGACGGCCGCGTCTTGGCGGCGGTGGAGTCGGCGGCCGTGCCCGCCGGCCGCGAGTTCACCCGGCAGGCGGTCGAGGCGGCGTCCAGGCGCAGGCCGCGGCGGCCGAAAGGGGGCACCGGGGCGGACCTGCCCCGGGTGCGGCAAGCGGCTCTGGCCCAAGCGGTCGGCCGGCCGCGACGTCCTGACCGCCGCCGGCACGGTGCGGCTCGTCCGGCTGTACCTGACCTGCCCGCGGTGTGGCACGTCGGCCCACCCGCTGGACGGGCGGCTCGGCCTGGACGGGTTCGTCAGCCCGCAGGCCCAACGGCTGGTGTGCCTGGCCGGGGCGAGCTGGTCGTTCGACCGGGCGGCGCGCACCTGAAGGAGTTCTGCGGGCTGTCCGTGTGCGACAACACCATCCGCCGGATTCCGCCACGAGCACGGCGGGGCGATGCGGGACTGGAGCCGCGAGTCGGCGGCGGCGGCGGCAGCGTTCCGGGCGGCCGGTGGGGACGTGGAGTTCCAGACGGACGGGACGGCGGTGAACACGACCGAGGGGTGGCGGGAGATGCGGCTGTCGATCTTCGCCAAGCGGCACCGGGGGCGGCCGGCGGTGGCCGGCGCGACGGAGCCGCGGGGCCGCCGGCCCCGCACGTGCGGGTCGTACAGGCGGGCATCCGCACCGGGGACCAACTCGGCCCGGCGTGGCGGCGGCAGGCCGCCCGGCTGGGGCTGACGGCGACCGCCGACCTGACGCTGATCGCCGACGGGGCCAAGTGGATCTGGCGGCAGTGGGAGGCGAACTTGCCGGGGGCGGCCGGGGTGCTCGACGTCTA
Organism: Gemmataceae bacterium; assembly: GCA_046350275.1. GTDB lineage: Bacteria > Planctomycetota > Planctomycetia > Gemmatales > Gemmataceae > JAXMAS01. The sequence goes on along the minus strand of JAXMAS010000010.1, from coordinate 75,763 downwards.
CCACGCCAGCGAACACCTGTGGGCGGCGGCCCGCGGCCACTTCGGCGACGGGACGGCGGCGGCCCACACCTGGGCGGAGCAACGCCGGGCCACGTTGCTGGCGGGCGGAGCCGCCGCGCTCGTGGCCGAGTTGGCCGGCCCGGCGTGGGCCGAGTTGCGGGCCTACTTCGAGCCGCACGGCGGCCACACCGACTACGCCGGGCGGCTGGCCGACGGGCGAAGCATCGGCAGCGGCATGGTCGAGGGCGCATGTAAACAGGTGGTCGGCCGTCGGCTCAAACAGACGGGGGCGCGGTGGAAGGTCCGCCGGGTCGAGCGGATGGCCGCCCAGTGCGCCGTGCAAGCCAGCGACCAATGGGACGCCTACTGGGCCGCCGCCTTCTAAAAACCACCACAATCAAGTACTGCACCCTGAACATCAGCCGCTTGGTTCATCACGTTGACCCGTGCCCGTCGTGGGCCTAAGATACGTCTTGCGCTAAATCGTAACGATGCCGATGGCCTGGGAGTTCCCCGCATGAAGGCGGAAGAACGCAAGCACCTCGAAGAGAACGAACTGCAACATTGGCTCTCGGATGCCTGGGCGTCCGTCACGTCAGGTTCGACCACGAACACCGTGATCTGGGGCCTGATCGTTCTCGGCTTGGTCTTGTACATCGGTTACCGGCACTATGCCCGCACGGCCGCTGAGACGAGGTCCACTGCCTGGTCGACGTTCGACCGGGCTTCCTCAATTGACGATCTCGAAAAGCTCGCCAAGGAGTTTCCGGACACCTCGACGGCCCGCATGGCAAGGTTCAATCTATCGCGCGTTCAGATGCAAGATGCGATGACCCGAATTGCTGGCCCAAATCGCGACGATAAGGTCAAGGCAGCCGACACACTCGGTGAGGTACGCAAGCGTTATCCGGAACTCGCGCGCGAATCTGCGGACGAGCCAGCGCTCGTCCAAGAGGCCTACACCAACGCGGCGAAAATCGAGGAGACCCTGTGCGGCATACCGCAGGCCAACGATCCGACCAAGGCTCGCGGATCGCTGGACGAAGCTGTCAAGTTGTACGAGGAACTAGCGAAGAAGTACCCCAAGACCTACTTCGGTGAGCAAGCCGCCAAGCGTGCGAAGGAAATCGGAGATCGCCGCAGCGCATTCGACGCGTTCTATCTTGGGATGTTGAAACAGATATCTCCTCCACCTACCCCGGCACTCCCAACACCAGCGGCGACGCCCGCGCTTCCCGTACCCGACGTTCCGAAGCCAGAGACTAAAGCATCTGACACGCTCAAACCCGATGCAAAGGGGCCGGAAACGCCGAAGCCCGTCGAAACGCCGAAGCCCGTCGACACACCCAAGGCGGACGGCAAAGCTCCGGACACACCAAAGTCCGATGCACCCAAGCCGAAGGGATAGGTCCGGCCGCGCACTGTGGTACAGTAAGCGAGGTAACTGTGCCGATGTTTCGCGACTCGTGACCGTAGGTTCCGATGCCCCACCCGCCCATCGAACCGGGCGACCATCCCGTTGAACATATCGCCCAACTAAAGGTCGATGGCCAGCGCCTCGACCAGTACCTTGTATTGCACTTTCCGGACTTTAGCCGCTCGCTGCTCAAAAAGGCGATCGATGCCGGTACGATTACCGTCAACGGCCAACCGGCGAAGGCGAGTTACAAGGTCCGAACCGGCGATGCCATCTCGGTTTGGTTGGCTGAACCGAGGCACGGACTTCCGGTGCCGGAAGACATTCCTCTCGATGTCCTCTACGAGGACGATGTCCTCGCCCTCATCAACAAACCGCCGGACATGGTCGTCCACCCTGCGAAAGGCAATTGGCAGGGCACGCTTGCAAACGCTTTGGCCTGGCGGTTCAACGCCTTGTCACAAGCGGGTGGCGAGTACCGGCCAGGCATCGTCCATCGCCTGGATCGCGATACGTCGGGCGTAATACTCGTTGCCAAGGAGGAGCGGACGCATCGGGCGCTGGCAATGCAATTCGAAATGCGGCGTGTTTTCAAGGAATATGTCGCCATCACAAGCGGCGTCCTGGGGCGCGATAGCGACTACATCGAAGCGAAGATCACGAAGCATCGACACGACCGAGTGAAAATGGCCGTCACCGACGACGAGGACGACGATGACGCGAAGGAGGCCTGTAGCTTCTACGAGGTCGCCGAGCGATTCGCGGGGTACACATTCGTTCGTGTTCAGCCGCGAACGGGTCGTACGCACCAGATTCGCGTCCATCTCGCGAGTGTGGGTTGTCCCGTACTGGCCGACAAGACCTACAGCGGTCGCGATCAATTGCGCTTAAGCGATTTGGTTGCGGGAATCGCCACAACGGACGATGAAGTGCTGCTATCACGGCAGGCGCTCCATGCCCATCGGCTGCGCTTCCAGCATCCCGCGACGCAGGCGTGGATGGAATTCGTTGCACCGCTGCCTCAGGAGTTCGATAGGACTCTCGCAGCACTGCGGAAACACCGGCCTCTCGGACGTCGCTGACGGTCAGTTCGATTGCGCGGTTGTTTCCGTACCCTCACTTCTCGCATCGCGGTGGGCAGGATAGACGGCGAGCACCACAGCACCAAATATGAGGGCCAGTGCAGTGCCCGTGCGCCAATTCGGTGTCTCGCGTAGGTAAACGATGCTGAAGGCCACGAACACGGCGATCGAGATCGCTTCCTGGATGATCTTCAGTTGTGGGGCGGTGAACTGGCCGTGGCCATAGCGGTTGGCTGGCACCTGAAGTGCGTATTCGGGAAGTGCAATGAGCCAACTTGCCAGGATCGTCAGAATAAGCGGAGCAGATTTGTGCTTCAGGTGCCCATACCAGGCGATGGTCATAAACGTATTCGATAGCACCAGCAGCACGACGGTCTTCATGGAGCAACTCCCCAAAACAAACGAAGCCCACGGGCTTCACGCCCGTGGGCTTGGCATCTGTAAACATCGCTCCGGTTATTTGCCCGCAGCCCCGGGCGTAGTGACGATCTTCGCATTCGCCCGCAGTTGCGCGACGAGTGATTCGCGCAGGCGACTGCAATACACTTCCTTGACCTCTTCCTTGACCTCTTCAAACTTGGTCGTTTGGCCGGCCTTACGAGCCGTCACCAGAATCAGGTGGTAACCAAACTGGGTCTCGACGACATCGGAGAGCTGCCCCGGCTTCAAGGCGAATGCGGCCTTGGCGAATGGCTCGACCATGGCACCGACACGCGGGAAGAAGGGCAGATCGCCACCGTCCTTTTTCGACGGGCATGTCGAACACGTCCGCGCCAGGTCGCCAAATGCCGCCTCGAGCTTCTTAAGACGCTCCTGTTCCTTCGCGAGCGGGTCAGCCGTGGCGGGCAACGCAGCGACCGCTTTGGCCGCATCTGCTTCAAGCTGGACCTTGTGGGACGCGAGCTTGGCCTTGGCCTCGGCGATTGCTTTCGGGTCGTTGCCAGGCGTTAGCAGAATATGGCGGGCACGCACTTGGCTACCGTCAAACATCTCGAGGCTCTTGTCGTACATCTCACGGAGAATCTTGTCGTTGGCCTGATTGCTGGCATACTTCTCCCAGCGCAAGTCGGCCTGTAGTTGTGCCCGCAACTCGTCCTCGCCGATCATGAGGTCTTTGAGCATCTTGGCGTAGTCCTGGCCATGCTTCTTCAATTCGGCCTGCAGTTCCGTGATGCGGCCATCGACCTCCTTAGGCTCGACCGGGATCTTCTGGGCCGTGAGGTACTGATCGATCAATGCGTTTTCGATCAGATAGTTGACGATTTCGGGGCGAGCACGAGCATGATCCGCCGGGGGCACGCGCTTCAGACCACGTTGGACTGACGACTCGGGGATTGGCTGGCCGTTAACGGTTGCAGCTACGGCATTCGCGGGTACGGCGGGCGCGGCGGCCGGCTGTTGAGCATAGGCAGCCGACGCTGCGGTGAGGCCGAGCGAAATCCACAGGGCAAAGCGACGCGACCGAAGCATGAACACGAACCTCCTTGTTCCGACCGGGGAAGCCGTCAAGTGGAGGGGACCATACCCGCCGGGGAAGATGGCGTAAAGGCGAACTCGGGGCACCCAGCGACTACCCAATCGCCCCAAGTGCCGAAGTCCGCTATCTTAGGGTCATGGCCGAAGCTGCCGCCGAGTTCCGCCACGTCACCAAGGACTATTCCCTCGGCCCACTGGGCCTTTCAAAACGTCGCGCTCTCACGGACGTAACGCTGACGATCGACGCAGGCCAGGTCTTTGGTTTGCTTGGTCCGAATCGCGCCGGGAAAACGACACTCGTCAAGTTGCTACTTACGCTCTGTCGTCCAACGTCGGGCGAGGTACGACGGCTCGGTCAACCAGTCATCGATCGTTCGACACTCGTTCGAGTGGGCTACGTCCACGAGAACCATGCCTTCCCGCGCTATCTGACACCAGCCGAGTTGCTTCAGTACTACGGTGCGCTCACGCGTATCTCGGTAGAAACGCTCGAAAATCGTGTTCCGAAGTTACTTACCCGTGTTGGATTAGCCGACCGAGCGAACGACGCGATTCGAACGTTCAGCAAAGGTATGACCCAACGACTCGGGATCGCTCAGGCCCTGGTCAATGAGCCGGACCTTCTCGTGCTCGACGAGCCGAATGAGGGTCTGGACCTCGAAGGTCGGCAATTGATGGCCGGGATCATTCATGAGACGCGAGAGCGTGGCGGAACGGTGATTCTCGTTTCGCATGTTCTACCCGAGGTCGAGAAGTTCTGCGACCGTGTCGCGGTTATCGTTGCTGGGCGGCTAGCGTTCACCGGCCCGACGAGCGAGCTAACCCATCGCGGTGCGCGTTCACTCGAAGCCGCCCTGGCCGAGTTGTACGGGGCACCCACTGCATGACATACATCTGGCTCATCCGCGACGTATTCCGTCAGGCATGGGCCAGTGGGCTAACGGCCGTGCTGATTGTGTTGACGACCGTCACAATGCTCGTGGCTGCAAGCGCTGGCTATTCTGACGGCCGACTCACTACCCTGTTTGGCACCGTGACCCTTCAGGAGGCCGCAACGCGAGACGAAGCAATCTCCATCCTGCGGTCCATCGTTGTTGGAGTTGCCGCCGATACCGTGGGTGTGCTGCTAGCGCTCGTCTGGACATCCGGGTTTCTGCCGGAGTTTGTCGACCCAGCGTTTGCGGGCGTGCTCTTGGCCAAGCCGCCCGGCCGTTACACTCTGCTGCTTGGCAAGTCCTGGGCGTACTCATCTACTTTGCAGTCTACGCAGTAGTCGTCATCGCAATGACGTGGATCGGGTTGGGCATATCAATGGGTCGGTGGCCAGCCGTCTATTGGCTGGGTGTACCATTATTGATTGCGCAATTCGCCGTCTTTTTCGGCTTCGCGGCACTGATCGCAGTCGCGACTCGGAGTGCGACAGCTACGAGCGTGGCGTCGGTGTTGTTTTGGCTCGCGTGCTTTGGAATGAACTATGGCCGGCATGTTCTTGCGATGCACGCGGTGCCGGGAACAAAGGCTGTCGTTGGCAACGCAGCGGAACTCGGATACTGGCTGTTTCCCAAGCCGGTCGATTTTGGCCTGATCCTTGCAAACGCTCTTGGGGACAACCGAACGTCCCTGCCACTCCTGAATCCTGTGACCTTGGCTGAGTTAGAGTACCTTTCGCCAATCACATCGTTGGTCGCCTCGCTCGCATTTGGATTGACGTTTCTGGCGATGGCGGCGTTCGAGTTCGCGCACGATGACTACTAGCTTGGATCCGGCCGATTCGGGCTTATCGGCTGGGTCATGGAGCCGGCGGTCACACGTGTGGGAATTCGCGGCGAATTGCTTCGCGCAGGCGGCACATCACGTCGCTCGGAATCCGAACGGGCTGCAGCTTGCGTGTCATCGTCACAGTCAGTCGATACGTCTCCACGTGGACGACGCACGGGGGGCACGCGGCCAAATGAGCTTCTAATACCTGACGCAGTTCGTCGGCTAGCTCACCGTTTACGAAGTCACACAACAGTTCGCCGAGCCGGCCGCAGTCGATATCTGTCATCGCGACGCCTCCTCAAAATGCGGTGCGAGTGCGTCTCGCATCATGAGCCGGGCGCGGTGTAGCCGGCTCTTAACTGCCGGTACTGTAAGTTTCAGGATGTCGGCAATGTCGGCATTGGGCATGGATTCCACATCGGCCAGGACGTACACGTCACGGTACGCCTCGGGCAGCTGTGCGATCGCTGCCTCAATCTGGGCCTGCGTCTCGGCGTCGAGTACCGCCCGATCAGGGGATACCGACCACGGTTTGATCGGAGCCGAGTGGTTGCCGTTACCGTGATCGAGCACTGCGTCGAGGGACTCGGACGCCAGGTGACGATCACGCCCCGCTCGCTTCCGCCGGTGGGCCAGGGCGGCGTTGACAGTGACACGATGCAACCACGTCGGGAACGCGCTTTCCCCTCGAAAACTATCGAGTTTCCGCACGACCTGTAGCAGTACGTCCTGCGTGACATCCTCAGCGTCGGCGTCGTTCCCCAGCATTCGACGCGCAAGATTGTAGACGCGCGGCGCGTAGTCTAAGAACACACGCTCCGCCGTCAATTCCGCATGGAGCGGCTCGCTAGTCGGATTGGCCACGCGCGACTCCCGCGCCAAGAGTGTGGGCAACGGCTTGTTCCTCCAAATAGCATACTGCCAGATGCGCGCCAGGTATACTCTCGCGGGTTTAGGCTCCTCCAAGGTCTGGCCCACTAGGAAAGCCCGACCTACATTGGAGTGCGACACAGCCCAGGAGGATTCGCGTGCCGCCTTTTCGCGCAGTGCTGTTCGACTTTGACGGCACACTGGCCGATAGCTTCCCCGCAATTGCGGCCAGCGTCAACCATGTCCGTGGACTGTACGGATTGCCACCACTGCCCGTGTCGAAGGTCGTGCCGCATGTCGGTCGGGGGCCGGAGTTCCTGCTGTCGCGGACAGTGCCGGGCTGCGATCCGTCGCGCGACGGTGAACGGTACCGTTCTCATCATCCGCTCGTCATGCGTCCGATGACGACCCTGATGCCGGGAGCGGCACGCCTTGTCGATCAGTTGCATCGAAGTGGAATCGAATTGGGAGTGTGTAGCAACAAACCCGTCGCATTCACTCGAGAGCTGTTGGCCGCCTTAGGCGTCGCCGAGCGCTTTGTCGTGGTCTACGGTCCGGAAGACGTCCCACGTCCCAAGCCGGCTCCGGACATGCTGCTGGCGGCTATCGATCGTCTGGGATTGCCAAGTCACTTGGCTCTCTACATTGGCGATACACAGATGGACATCGCCGCCGCACAGGGTGCCGGCATGCCGGTTTGGGCAGTGACGACGGGATCGGATGATCGGGCAACCCTCGAAGCCGCGGGGCCGGACCGGATTTACTCCGGTCTCGATGCCGTTGCCGAGGCGTGGGTTGCTTGATTTGGACGGCTTCCGTAGGTAGCTTGAGGCTAGCTCACGGTGCATAGTATTTGCCGGAGGACGCACATGTCCAACCCGATGGCGGGCGAGTCATTTCAGGTCGAGCGGCGCGGTGAAATTGCCATTATCACGCCTTCGCCCGAGATCGAAGGATTGCCGGAGAATCTCGTCGAGCAGGCCGCACAAATGTGCCTTGCTCCGCTCAAGGCCAATCCGCCGAGCGGCCTCGTCGTGGACCTCACGCCGCTCAACTTTTTCGGATCGGTATTCATCTCCTTTCTTTTGAGATGCCACCTTCTCGTCAAGCGACAAGGGTCCGAGTTGGTACTGGCTGGCGTCTCGGACCGCGTGCGTGAGTTGCTGCGACTGACCTCGCTCGACACGCTGTGGGCACTCTACCCAACTCGCGCGAGGGCGCTGGAAGCGCTGGAAGCATCCGACTAAGATAATCGGATGAACAACGCACCAGCTGAGGGCGACAACCTCCACGCATTTCCGGACGAGCAAGTCACATCGTCTGCCGACCTGGCGTTCGATGGGCTAGACGACTTGGTGGCGCAGATCAAGGAAACGGCCGACAAGCTTCTGCGCGACCGGGCCAGCCGGGCGGATGTGAAGCTTGTCGCGACGGCGCTCAAAGAACTTCGCTATTCCTTCAAGGTGTTTTCTTCGCTGAAGAACCGTCGGAAAGTTACGGTCTTCGGTTCTGCACGGACACCACCGTCCGACCCGTCGTTTCAGCAGGCCGCCGCTTTTGGAAAGGCTGTTGCCGACGCGGGTTTCATGGTCATTACTGGCGCAGCCAGCGGTATCATGGAGGCCGGACACGTCGGCGCGGGCAGGCAAAACTCGATTGGTGTCAACATTCTTCTGCCGTTTGAACAGTCCGCCAACTCAGTCATCACTGGCGACGATAAGTTGATGCATCTTAAGTACTTCTTCACTCGCAAGCTGTTGTTCGTGAAGGAGTCCGATGCCGTTGCTCTCTTCCCAGGCGGATTTGGCACTCACGACGAGGCATTTGAAGCTCTGACGTTGGTCCAGACCGGTAAGAGCCACATCTTTCCAATCGTCTGCGTCGCACCGCCAGGCGACGACTATTGGCACGCCTGGGACCAGTTCATCCGGTCGAACCTACTTGATCGGAAGCTGATTTCGCCAGCCGACATGGCCCTGTACAACGTAACGGATTCAGTGGACCAAGCGGTCGCTGAGATTACGAACTTCTACCGCGTCTACCACAGCCTGCGGTACATCAAGGGCGATCTTGTGCTGCGACTGCAAAAAGCGCCGTCTGGGGCTACGCTCGAGCGCATTTGCAGCGAGTTTCGCGACATTGTCGTCGATGGCACATTCGTCGTGACGGAAGCTGATCGAGCCGAGGTGAATGAGACGAGAATTGCCGAACTGCCCCGGTTGCGATTCCGTTTCGACCGCCGCAATCTCGGCCGACTGCGGCAATTGATCGACCTGATCAACGCAGAGGTTCATTGAGCCGCGGTAATACTGGTTTGGTCTTCGCCGGCCCCGAACGGGGTGAGTGGCGGTTGCATAGGCGCAAAAAAACCCAGGCGAGTTTCCTCGCCTGGGTTACCAGACGTACTTACGGGTCCCGTCCATCCCTTCGGTAGCCTGGCAGCCTTATCCGCTCCCCCCTCGGAGCAGTTAAGACCCATAGCTTTGCGTCCCCGCCTCACGACGGGTTTGCCTTTGTCGAGGAGGCACCGGGTCAGATGCCCACTCCATTCAGTCGGCTTGTGTTGGGCGTCCGACTGACAATCAATAGATAAGTCACACTTTGCCGACGTGCAAACCGAGCGTGCAACTTTTTTCGGTTTTTTCCGAGATCGCGCGAGACATGAATTTGACGGTCGCATCAACGTAAACGGCCCGGCGGTTCTCGCCGGGCCGTCGCTTTGACTTGGTGGGGTCAGGACCAATCACTTTCGTCGCGGGAGCGACGCTAGCGGTGTTTCCTTCAGCCAACTGGCCGGGATTGCACGTCGTTTGGCGTGGTCGCCAGCGAAGTGCCAATAGCCGACTTCGTCTTCGCCCACCTGCCATGAGAAGTAGGCGGGACGTGTGTTCACGATTGTCGGGAATCCAATCCGACCGTGGACCGAATCGATGACCCTGACTCCCAGGCCTTCGAGTTCCGACTTCAGCTCTTTTCGCTTGTGCTCAAGGCCGGCGATTTCGTCTTGAACGTAGTATCGACGTTTGCGCTCGGGCCAACTCAGCTGGTTACGGTCGCGGTCCAGTCCTTCGCGTTCCCACAGGAACGACCCAAGCTTCTGTTCCAAACTCAAAAGGTCGGCGACGATCTGCTTGACCAGGGGGAGCATCTTGCTGACGGTCGGCAGGTCGAGGACGATCCCCGAACCCTTGGACGCACGGGAGGGGTTCGATGCCCGTTTGGGAAAACCGTTCATTCCAAACTCCCCTATCTCATATCGGTAGCGGGTGGTCCCGCACCTTCATCATAGGTCGGGAATCAAGGGTGGCGACTATACGGAAATCACCCCGTCAAGTCCTGGTTACGCCACCATCAAGCATCGCGTCCGGTCAATCCCCGCGCCATTGGACAAAGCCTTCCAGAGCGTAAAACTCTGGCAGCCCAAGGTCGTCGTAGAGCTGTGCCGTCTGGCGATTGCGGTCCTCGGCTCGTTGCCAGAACTCACGGCGATCGCTTCCGCCGGGAAACATCGCCCGATCTTTTTGACTCTGGTGACGGAAGATCGATTCCCGCTTCCGCTCCAAATGCGCGGGACTCAGCGGCACGACTCGTTCCAGTTCGTGCGGCTCATATTCCTCCCAGGCACCTCGGTACAACCATACTTCAAAGCGCTGTCCACGGCCGAATGTTTCACGCACTGCTTGGAAGATAGCCTCCGCACAGGTCCGGTGCGTTCCGTGCGGGTCCGAGAGTTCACCAGCGACATAGATTTGCGCCGGCCTCAATCGTTCGAGAAGCGCCACGATGTCGGCAATGTCTTGCGGGTGGATTGGCGCCTTGGCGATGGTACCGGTCCGATAGAAGCGTAAGTCCATGAACTCAAGCTGTTCGGCGGGGACGCCGCACGCTAAGGCTGCAGACCGAGCTTCGGTCGTCCGGATGAGGCCCTTGACCTTGAGAACGTCCTCGGAGTCCGGTTGTCCTTTGGATTTTGAGGCCAGCGATTTCTTGATCCGTTGCGCGACCTCGGCCGTCTGCGTCTCGCCGATCCCGAAGAGCGAGTTGAACTCATCAATAAAGTCGGTGAAGCGTAGGGCATCGTGATCGAAGACGGCAATGTTGCCCGACGTCATGTAGGCGATGTGGACTTCGTGACCTTGCTCGACGAGTCGGATGATTGTGCCGCCCATGCTGATTACGTCGTCGTCGGGGTGCGGGCTAAACACCAGTGCGATCTTGCGGCCGTCTCTGTCGGCGTACCCAAGCGGCGAATCGCAAATGGAGGCGAGACGATCTTCAAAAACCCGTCGGCCGAGCTTCTCGGCCGGACCGTGCTCACGCAGCAGTTCGTACATCGCGTGCTCGCGGAAATCGTCGTCGTCGAGCTTCAGCAGAGCCTTACCGACGTTGAGGCTGAGCCAGATGACGGCCTGACGTATCCGCTCGGGCGTCCATTCGACCGATCCTTTGAGCCAAGGCCGACGCACGGCTGTGAGCTGGCCAGCGGCTGCCGAATCGAGGAGAAACGTGCTGTCCGGATGGTTCTGCAGGAAGCTGGCTGCGACCGCATCGGTCACCTCGCCTTCGACCGCCTTTTGAACGACCGCGGCCTTATGTTCGCCGAAGGCCAGAATGACGATCTTCTTTGCCTCCAGGATCGTGCCGACTCCCATCGTAATCGCCTGATGCGGCACGTTCTCTTCACCAAAAAAACTGCTGGACGCGTCGCGTCGGGTGACGGGGTCGAGCGTCACCATGCGGGTTCGGCTGTGCTTCGTGGACCCCGGCTCATTAAACCCAACGTGCCCCGTGCGGCCGATTCCGAGGATTTGCAGGTCGATTCCGCCTGCCTTCTTAATGAGCAATTCGTACCGAGCGCAGTAGTCTTCCGCTTCGGTCTCGTTGATCGTGCCGGACGGAATGTGGATATTCTGGGGTGCGATGTTGACGTGGTTGAAAAACGTCTCCCGCATCCAGCGATTGTAGCTGTGTGGGTCGTCCACCTGCATCGGATAGTATTCGTCGAGGTTGAAGGTGACGACTCGCGAGAAATCGAGTCCGTGCTCCTTGTGCAGGCGGATCAACTCGCGGTAAAGTCCGACCGGAGTCGATCCAGTCGGTAGACCGAGGACGGTTGCCCGCCCGGCCGAGTTGTTCTGGCGGATCAGACTTTCGATCATCAGTGCCAAGTGCCGGGCGACCTGAGCGCTGGTGTCGAAGACGAGCGTCGGAATCTTGGTGTGCGGGACGTAGTGGGATGTCATAGTACTCGTGGCGGTGGGCTTGAAGCACCGGCCTGTGGCCGGCCGTTCAGGGGTCGCTAGCTTAGACAATACTGTTGTATGAAACGCTCCGAAGCCAAGGCCACCTCGCACTGCGATGACCCGAATGGAACTCGCCGCGATCATCCGCAAAGCCCATCGGTTCGCAAAGCCGTACCGGGTGACCGACGGGAAGAAGTTCCGCCTTCAGGACGTTGACCCCGCCGACACGGGCAAACTCGGAAATGAGGACAAGTCGCTGGCCAAGGAAGCGCTCGCGGATGGAGTCCGGGCGCTGGCGTCGTTGCAGGACATGCTCTACGCCCAGGACCGCTGGTCCGTCCTGCTCGTCTTCCAGGCGATGGACGCGGCTGGCAAGGATGGGTCCATCAAGCACGTCATGAGCGGTGTTAACCCACAAGGGTGTCAAGTCGCCTCGTTCAAGGCACCGTCGGCCGAGGACCTCGATCACGACTTCCTCTGGCGGTGCAATCGTCACCTGCCCGAGCGAGGCCGGATCGGCATCTTCAACCGATCCTATTATGAAGAGGTTTTGGTCGTTCGAGTCCATCGACAATTGCTCGACAAGCAAAAGTTGCCGCCTCGACTGATCAAGAAGTCGATTTGGAAGCAGCGCAGCCAGGACATTCGACGATATGAACGATACCTGACACACAACGGGACACGAATCGTCAAGTTCTTCCTACATGTCTCAAAGGACGAGCAGAAGCGGCGGTTTCTCGAACGAATCGAAGATCCCCGTAAGCACTGGAAGTTCTCAGCGACTGATGCCCGTGAGCGTCAGCACTGGGACGATTACATGGAAGCGTACGAAGACGCGATTTGTGCCACGGCCACTGCCGATTCGCCGTGGTATGTTGTGCCGGCCAATAACAAGTGGTTCACCCGCGTCGTTGTCGCTGCCGCCGTGATTGATACGCTCGCATCGCTCAATCTGCATTACCCCGAGGTCGGTGAGGAGCAGTTGAAGGAACTTGCAGCTGCCCGAGCGACTCTCGCGGCTGAGGACTAAACGACCATGCCGCGCCTGACCGTCAATCAGCAGCCACGTACATTGTCCGAACCTGCCAATGTCTCTGACTTGCTGGCTGAACTCAAGCTCGATCCCAAGCGTGTGGCTGTTGAGCTGAACCGCGATGTGGTGCCGCGTGCAAAACACGCCACTCAACGACTTGTCGATGGCGACACCGTCGAAATCGTAACGCTCGTTGGCGGTGGGTCTGGCCCGTTGCCTGAAGAACCGCCGTTGCACGTTGGCCCGTTTCAGTTTCGCTCCCGTCTATTCACAGGGACCGGCAAGTACTCGACCTACGAGCTAATGCAGGATTGCCTGGCGGCGAGCGGCTGTGAGGTGACGACCGTTGCGGTACGCCGCGAGCGCCTCGTCGATGCTCAGGGTCGCAACCTATTGGATCACTTGGATCTGTCGAAGTACACAATCCTGCCCAATACGGCTGGCTGCTTTTCCGCCGAGGACGCGATTCGGCATGCCCGGCTCGCCCGCGAACTACTGACCAACCTCGAGAACCCGGGCGCGAAATGGGTAAAGTTGGAGTGCCTGGCGGACAAAAAGACACTTTTGCCCGATCCGGTCGGCACGCTGCAAGCCACCGAACAGCTCGTCAAAGAGGGCTTCGTCGTTCTCGTATACACAAGCGACGATCCGGTGTTGGCTAAGCGGCTCAAAGAGCTTGGTGCAGCGAGTGTCATGCCTGCCGGCAGCCCGATTGGATCGGGGCAAGGCATTCTGAACCCGAATAACCTTCGCATTTGCCTTGAGTACTTGAAAGAAGGCGACCCGGATTATCCGGTCATTGTGGATGCGGGTGTCGGGACGGCGAGCGATGTGGCGGTGGCAATGGAGCTTGGCTGCGACGGTGTCTTATTGAACACCGGCATCGCGTCGGCGACCGATCCGCTTCGGATGGCTCACGCCATGCGGCATGCCATCGAGGCCGGCCGGCTCGCGTTCAAGGCCGGGCGGATTCCGCGGAAGTTGTATGCGACGGCGTCCAGCCCGTGGGACGGACGGATCGCATAACATCCTGTCTGGATGGCTCGATTCTTCGACCGACGATGACGACGTTGACCGGGGGAGTCTGCCGGTTGCGATCGCATGAAACGACGGCTAGTTCTTCCCAAGGGAAGGGCAACGGCTTTCGTTCTGTGCCGAGCGCTTCATAGCAGAAGTAGCGAATGTCGGAGTTATCGCCGAAAACCACGTCTCGCGATGATCTCGCCACAATGGGATGCCGGTAGTGGTAAGCAAACAGATGGTGCGTGCCGTCGATGCCAACGAGCTTTTCATGGGCCGGCATCTGGGCGACAATATTCGCAACGGCTGACGCTGCGTCGACGCTCTTTGCGCTGGTGGCGTCGACGACGGCCACCGTATAGCCGGTCGCCATGAACACGGCCAAAGCACCGACGGCCCAGCGGACATGTTGTCGATCGATGCACTGTCGACTGAAGCAAAGGCCCATACCGCCAACGACCGCGACCCCGGCGAGTGCCGCAAGGTGCGCCGGCGGTAGCTTCCACGGCTCGGCCGGCAGCCAGCCATTTAGCAGCTTTACCGCGAACAAACTGGCGACCGTCGCGGCCATTCCCACGACGCACAACGTATGCGCAACCCTCCAGGCACGCCGCAATCGTAGGGACAGGTCGACGCGAACGATTTGATCGACGACCAATCCGGCGAGGATCGCTACCGCTGGGTACAAGGGATACACGTAACGAGTCATGGCACCGGGAGGAATCCAACACGGTATGAAGCCGACCATTCCGTAGATCGCCAGGTATACGAGCGTAGGTCGAGTCTGTGCAAGCGCCTGACGGAACCGCTTACTTAGAAATGCGCCCAACAGTAGCGACCAGGGCGATGTACAACCGATGAATTCAATTGGATACATCACCAGATGGCGAGCCAAAGCGACGGCCGTCCAATTCTCAAACCTGGAGGTACTGTCGTTGCCCCAAATGCGACGGGTCGCTTCCCAGCCACAAGCGCGCTCAAACGGGATTGTCCACGATAGCACGATCACTGCAAAGACTGCTACGCCGAAGATGTGGCCAACGCTAAACAACGTCCGCCAGTCGCGTCGCCATAGCAGAAAGAGGACAACGGTTGCGCCGAAGTACACCGGCGGTTGGGGACCCTTCGTCAGGGCCGCGAGCGCCGTGAAGCCGTAGCCGAGTCCCCACGTTAGGGCCTCAGGCCAATTGTGCGTGTATCCCCAATGCCATAGCAGCACACCGCTACACAATAAGAACGTAAAGAGCGTGTCACACTCAGCGAGTCGTCCGAGTTGCAAGACTTCGGCCATTGTTGCGAAGCCAATAGCGGCCGTAAGGGCACCCAACCGGCCGAGAAACGTCCGGCCGTAGGCGTAAACGAGAATTGCAGTGAGCAATAACGCAGTGACGGTTGGAAGCCGTACGGCGATGGGGTCCAGTTGACCGCGCAGTGTGGCCGCCAGCGAGATAAGCCAATTGTGCATAGGTGGCCGGCTCAAGAACGGCTCGCCGAACTGTCGCGGTACGACGTAGTCGCCCGTCCAGAGCATCTCCTGAGCAATTGTCGCGCGTCGAGACTCCTCGCCACGAATCGCCAATGTGTCAATTCGGACGAAGTACGTCGCCACGACTAGTACGGCCACAACGAGGGCCTCGCTTTCGCGCCACCACGAATGCCGTCGCCGTTCAGGAGGATTCGCGCCCACGCACCGGCCCTCAAAACCTGGGCGGTTGACCGAAGGTGCGGTGGAATAGCGGTTCGTGGAAAGTCCGTCAAGGCGAACGGACTCTGGGATGTCGGCGGCCACTGTACATGGCGTATGGGCTGCCGACGTTTATGCGGTCGTTAGTGGTCGCTGGGGATTGGGTAATCTGCGGGGATGACCATACGCTCAAGTCTTCGGCCGTTACGCAGGATTACCACCGTAGTCGGAATGCCGACCGCGAGCTGAGTGAGTAGCTTGTGGAGATCATCGACACTGGTCGCAACGGCATCGCCCAGGGATAGTAGCAGGTCGCCTTCAGCAATGCCTGCATCGTCGGCTGGCCCACCGGGTTCGACGCCGATCACCTCAACGGCCGACTTCTGCGCGAGGTTGTGTTGTCGTACGGCCGGCGGCGGCACCGGAACCTGCCGGGCCTGAATGCCAAGGAAACCGCGCTCGACCCGACCTCGCTGCATCAATTGCGGCATCACGACCTTGGCCATGTTAATGGGGATCGCGAAGCAGATGCCTTGGGCCGGCTGGATAACGGCTGTGTTGATACCAACGACCCGGCCACGGCTATCGACGAGCGGGCCGCCCGAGTTGCCAGGGTTTAAGGCCGCGTCTGTCTGAATCACATTATCGACCAAGTGCCCGGTGATGCTCCGCAGCGTGCGGCCGAGGGCGCTGACGACGCCGGCCGTCACCGTCGACTCGAAGCCGAGCGGGCTGCCGATGGCGACGACAAGTTGGCCAACGCGCAGCTTCGCCGAGTCGCCAAAAGACGCGTATGGCAACTTCGCCGACTCGGCCTGCACGACGGCGAGATCCGTCCACGGGTCGTTACCGACAACCCGGCCAGTCATCTCCTGCCCATCCGATAGACGGACCCGTACGCGGTTCTGGCCGCGAACCACGTGGTGATTCGTGAGCAGGAACCCGTCCGGTGCGAACAGGATACCGGAGCCGCTGCCGCTGCGACGGGACTGACCGTGGAGGTTGACGACCGCTGGACGCAGCGCGTCCGCGACGCGCACCACGGCGTCGGAAAAAGCGTCGAGCGCCTCGGTGTCGTCGGGTGTCGGTCCCAGGGGCTGGTCGCCGGGGGCCTGTTCGCCGCCATTCGAGATGAAATGTTGCCAGAAGCGGGACATGGGTCACTCCGTGAGCCGGGGTGTCGAGTCACCCCAATGCTAACGGCGGCCGTCAAGCCTTCTGGCAACGTCACGTCCCGGTCAGAACCCCAAGGTGGCTGCGACGCGAACGAACCACATCCGCGCGCGGGCGTACGGCGATACGTGGTTGTAGCAATAGACGGCGGCTCGTACGTTCGTCACTTGGCCCTCCCCGTCCGTCCAGACTCGAATCACCTCCAGTTGTCGGTTGTGGTTGACGCTCGGGTCGTTCTCGCACGACACGACTACGGCCCAGTCCACGAACGAGCCGTCGTGCGGCTGTGCCACCATGCCCTCCATGACCTGTCTGTGTTCCACCGATATGTTACGGTAGCCCGGCCCGAAGCCGAGAATCGCTTCCACTTCCGATACCGTCTTCGCGCGGTACACGTCACGGAGTTGCTTGTCGGAGATGGTTCGCGACGGATATGGCCAGGCTGACGCGCCGCAAGCAATTCCGAAGGCGACAACCGCTAGAGCAGTGATCTTGAGCCTTCGCCGTGTGCGCATGCGACGCCCTCCCGTTGGCGCCCGCGAGCGTACCAGCCATCGGCTCTCCCGTCAAACGCGCTGCACGGGCATTGGCGTAACGAACGGGTCGTATAAAGGCTGCGAAGGCGTTTCGCCGAAGCGTCGCTAACCGATGGGGATTTCCCGATGCGCCAATTTTTGATCGTCGCGTTCGTCCTCGCCATCGCCGCCTCGTCGGCCGGTGCCCAGGACGAGGAGGGCCCAAACACCTTGACACCTGAGCAGAAGGCCGGTGGTTGGGTACTGATGTTCGACGGCGATTCGACCTTTGGTTGGAAAGTGACCGGCGAGGTCCGGGACGACCGCGGCGTCCTCATCATTGGCAGCCTGTCGAAACCGACTACGGCGTCGATCCCCGTCGCAGCCGGGGAGCTGACTTGGGAGTACTTGTGGGAGTCGCGACAGGGCGTTGAGGTCCATCTCAAGTCTGCGGAGGGAGCGACCAAGCCGTGGACCGTGCAACTCCCACTGAGTGGGGCTGGGCGTGTCGGCGAGAACAACTGGCATGCCGGTCGGTTAGAGATTGCGTCGGAAACGAAAGACCCAAAGGTCGAGGCCGTGGACGTAAGCCAGAAGCCAGGACCGCTTAAGCGCCCGGGTTCGTACAGCGAATACAAGGCCATCCTTCCGTCGCAGCCGGCGGTGCTGACGATCTCTGTCACTCCCGGCGAGCCGATCCGCCTGCGGAACATCAAGTTCAAGCCGGCTGGGCTGGAGCCGCTCTTCAATGGAAAAGACCTCAGTGGCTGGCGCACCTTTGAGGGCGGTAAGTACGTCTCTCAATTCAAAGTGACGCCGGAGGGCTGGCTCAACGTGAAGAACGGTCCGGGCGACCTGCAAACGGTTGGGCAGTACGGCAACTTCATCTTCCAGGGCGAGTGCATCTCGAATGGTGACAAGCTAAACAGCGGCGTTTTCTTTCGGTGCATCCCCGGCTACCAGCAGGGCTACGAGTTCCAGATCCACAATGGCTTCAAGGACGGCGACCGTCGCAAGCCAATGGACTGGGGCACCGGAGCGATCTACCGGCGGGTGCCGGCTCGCAAGGTCGTGCCGAACGACCAGCAGTGGTTTTCGATGACGCTGTTCGCGGCCGGCAACCATATCCGCACGTGGGTCAATGGCTATCCGACCGTTGACTGGCTCGACACACGCATGCCCGACGAAAACCCGCGCAATGGCTTGCGGGTCAAGCCAGGGCACTTAAGTATCCAGGGGCACGATAAGACGACAGACTTGAGTTTCCGCAACCTGCGGATCGTCGATTTGTCGAAGTGAAAAAGTTCGCAACGCTTCGCAGAAGCGTCCACACTTCTGCGAAGCGTTGCGAACGGGTGACGTTACACCGTCTCGAACTTCAATTCCGCGTCCGGCACGTCGGGCGACGCCGGATCGAACCACTTCTCGTCGAAGACGATCCTCTGACGATGTTTCATCGACAGATTGGACGTAAGCGCGATGATCGCGTCGGCCATCGCGACCTTGCCGTGACAGCGAGGCAATCGCCGCTCCTTGTCCATGCCCTGGCCCCAGAGCTTGATGCAATATGCGAAGTCCTCCATCTCTTCGCGGTAGCCGCGACTAACCGTCGTGGTGCTGCCGGCCTTCGCTTGAGCTGCGGCCGGTCCACCCCACGTCGGGCCAGCTTCAATCGCTGGCTTGCCGCCACCCGCTGTCGTCACAGTCGCGGTGGCGGTTTTCGATGGTGCCGTACCCTTCTTGTTGGGGTCCTTTTCCGTGTACAAATAGACGTTCTGTTCGGCTTCGACGATCATCGTGCCGCGCGTACCCATGACGCACTCGCCATATGGCTCAAAGCCATTGGTGCTAATCGACGAGTAAGTCACAACGACGACATCGTCTTTGTCGGTGCCCTTGTTAGGCCCCATCGGATGGTTCTTGCCTGGGAACTCGTACGTTGCAAAGACGTGATCGTCGATCTCACGGGGATTCGGTTTCCCATCGCCCGGCTTGAAACCGTACAGGCTGTGGGTGCCGATACCCGTCACTGCGATCGGATGAACGTGGCCCAGGAAGATGGAACATGCATCGAGCTGATGGCTGCCGAGTTCTGCCATGAGGCCGCCACCGGTACGGTTGTAGAGACGCCAGCGGATCAACTCCTCAATGTTCTTGTAGCCGTACTTTTTGACTTTCTCGGACAGCTCCGCCACGTCCATTTCGTTCATCGGCTGCGTCCAGCCATCCCGAAGCCAGAGCTTTCCGAGAACGGGATCGATCTCCTGTTCGCCTTTAACATCAAGGCGAGGCCAGGAGAAATTGCGATGCCAAAGCGCACGGATGTGCTTCACGTCGCCAAGCAGGCCAGTTCCTAGAACCTCGACCGCATGTGCGTATAGCATCGAGTAATGGCGCTGGTGACCAATCGACAGGATGCGATCGTTGTCGGCAGCCGCTTTGATCATCTCCTTGCACTGACCGATCGTTCGAGCCATCAGCTTTTCGCAAAGGACGTGCTTTCCCGCTTTCAGACAATCGATGGCGATCGGCGCATGCGAAATAAGTGGTGTTGCGATCACCACCGCCTCGATGTCCTTTTCCTTCTCCAGCATCTCCTTGTAGTCGATATAGACTTTGATCTTCTTCTCAGCGTCGGCCCCATAGACCTTTGTTAGACCTTTGCGGAGAGGTACGTCCTTGTCGCCCGTGAAGGCTCGCTTCTGGTTCGATGGCCGAATGTCGCTGATCGCAATGAACTCCAAGAACTCGGGGTTGTGCTCGCCGATCAGCACACCGCCTTCGTCGCCGGTTCCAATGATCGCGGCCTTGATCGGCTTGCCATCCATCTTCTGATAGCCGAAGTAGCCGGCCGTACCGGCGACGGCGACCGCGCCCCCAGCCACGACCATGCTGTTCATAAAGCCACGGCGCGTCAGGTCGCCCGTGACTTCCGCGAAGTTGGCCTTGCCATAGAGTTTCTCGTCGGCCGATAGATCGAGTGCCATGAGAGGGTGCCTCAGGTAGGGCTTCTAGGTCTTGGAGTGCAAGCTGAACCGACGGGGCACACCTGCAAGGTGTGAAGCGGGCCCGGTCGATTCGGCACGCCCACGGGTTACGCACGGGGCGCGGGATACTCAAAGTTACTTACCCGTCGCCGGTTCGAGGCCGATTCGGCCCGAACTGTCTTACGATGGGAGAAGTAGTCGAGCAGGGCATCGACACCGAACCATCGCCCGGTCGGGATCGATGCCAAGGCGAGAAGGGCGACCATCTCGATTGTGTACAGGTTGATGTAAAGGTAATGTCCAACGGCTCCCGGCGGTGTCGGCGCGAAGGGCAATGGCGGGGCGATCAGCACGATTTGCAAGAGGAAGCCTGCCAATAGGAAACTGGCGAAGCGGCTAAACAAGCCAAGCAGAAGGCAGGCTCCCAAAGCGACGTGTGTCCACATCGTCACCTTATCCAGAATGTCAATCGCCCGCATGGGCTTGTCGTCGGGGACGGGCCCGCGGTCTTTCGCCTGATCGGCGGTTAGGACTGTCGCCAGAGCGCTCTGCATCGAAGTGGTCTGGCTATCGAGGTCCGCAATCAGGTCATTCAGGATTCGGGCGGCGTCAGCCTTAGCTGTGCGTAGCCGCGTCTTCTCGACGTCGGCATTAAACGCAGGCAGTTTGCTCCCATACGCGTCCTCGATCTCCTTGGCCTTCGCATCGTACTCTGCCAGGCGTTGCGGTACGGTCTGCTTGACATCGGCCGTGCCCCAAATGACTACCTTCTTGACGTCGGTCGGGAACTCGCCGGTCAGCCAGGCTGTCGTTTTGATCTTGGCATCGGATAGCTTGGCAATCGCTGCGGCCTTCTGGGCTTCATCGAGCTTGTAATGGTCCGCGAATCGCACCGAATAGGTGTCCCATTCATCGGACAGGGCCTTGGGAAGTACTTTGCCGTCGGCTCGAAGTTTCGCGAGTGCTGGCTTATCGTCGATGCCAAGCGCTTCACGGTAGTATGATCCGAGGGGTCCAATTCCCTCGCGGAAGAACCCTTCGCCAGACCAAGGCGTGTTGGTCGTCGTTCGGCCGACCCGGTGCGTATGAACCTTGTGGACGCCCTCCACCAGGAAGTGCCATCCAATGAGCAGGCGGAGCGAGACCAAGAAAAAGCATCCCCAGCCGTTGATGCGTGTCATGCGGATTCCCAGGAAGAGTCGTCGGCTGCGGGTATTTGGACCTCACCGCCGGGCAGCACGTCGTCGGGTGCCAGGTTAAACGTTACGAGTTCATTATGCGGATCGTCTGTGAGCATGGCGGCCGCGACATTGGGATTTTCGGCACAGTACCGCGCAGTGCCTTCGATACCCAGGACGAAAAAGGCGGTCGCTAGTGCATCAGCTGCTGCCGCCGTCGGTGCCAACGCGGTCGCTAGTGCGATCCCGTGGGCTGGCCGACCCGTCCGTGGATCAAGCAGGTGGCCGAACCTTCGATCATTGTAGTCGAAATGTTGGAAGGTTGTCCCAGAGCTCGCCATCGCCCGATCGCGGAGGCGAAGTATGGCGAGTCGTCGATTCGATTGATCCGGGTGCTTTAGACCCACTAGCCAACCGCGCGGGTCGTTGGGCGGGTTACCAACAGCAAGAACGCTGCTCGTCCCGCCATTCAATAGTGCCGAGGGTTGCTTCCACCGTTTCTGCATGCGACGTGCCACGCGATCGAGCGCATACCCCTTGCCGATGGAGCCAAGGTTGATTTCGACTCCACGACGGTCGAAACGGACGGAACGTCGGTCGGGATCGAGCGAGACATGGGCCATACCGACAGACTTCATCGCATTGGCGATTTCTTCTTGGGACGGTATGCGCCCCTGGCGGTGGAAGAAACCCCACGCCTTGATGAGTGGTCCCGCTGTGATGTCGAATGCGCCGCCCGTGGAGGTGGAGAGACGCTGGGCATCCGAGAGTAGTTTGAACAGCCCCCGCTCGACGGGCACGGGCGCAGCCGCCGCTATGTAATTGAGGCGGCAAACCTCGCTGGTATCGCGATAGCCCGTAAGCTGGGCCTCAAGCCGGTCGATGAGGGCGGCGGCGTCGCTTGCGATAGCTTCCCCGCGTGGAGTGCCCCATGGCAGAAGCACTTCGAAAACGGTCGCCATCGCCCGGTGACGATAGCAAACCAGCGCGAATTCGGTCTCGGGTGTCGGCGAGGTCATCGACAAGTCGCGCAAGCAAAAAGCCGGCGTCATTTGGGGACGCCGGCTTGTTCGGAGGACTGCGGGATTAACCTTCGTTGAGTTCGTGGAACATTGGTTCCAGCTGCTTTGTATTTCGCTCAACCGCAAGAACGATGGTTCGCTCCTCAATTCCATCAGCGGAGGACGCCACGGCTGGAATGATCTGCCGACCGTCGGGCAAGCTAAATCGCATTGTAAACGTACCATCGGGCCGAAGCTTGACTGGCTCGCCCTGCAACGTTACTCGTGCATTTGGCTCGGTCGCACCGTAGACAATCAACTCGGCATCGAGTTGAAACCAGAACTTCCGCGACTTACTAGGAGATGTCGCGCCCTGGCCAAAACTCGTCACGGCCGGCGAACCGATCGGCCGGCGTAGGCGCTCTTCAAATAGCTCTTTGAGTTCGAGACTGCTCGCGGCATGGACCGGATCGTAACCGCTTGACATGGCGAAGATCTTCTCCGCCTTTTCCGCGTCGAAGTCCGCCCAGTTCTCATCGAGCCGATCGCTAACGCCAGCGCGCGGCGTGTTGACAACATTCGAACGGGCCAGCACGAAAAACTGACCGCGCTTTGAGATGTACCCAATATCGACTCGATACGACCGAGGAGGGTTTTGCACCTCGACGTACCAACTGTTGCAACCTCCGTGAATCTCGATGTCACGTACAGCCGACTCAGATGTGCTCGTTGTTTCGTTCGAGCTAACGTCGAATAACCGCAGTATGGGCTTGGACCCATGCCAGTCCTGGCCCAAGGCCGCTTCCGCTCGTTGCACTGCCTGGTGTGTCAGCTCCCAGTACGCATGCAGCCAGTACGGGTCGCGCACCATGACGACGATGCGGTCCTTACCGTAGGTCTCAGGAATTGACTTGAGAGCCTTGGCCGATAAATCCTTGGTTGGAACACCGACGTCGTACTTACTTCGTTCGATCGCTTCTTCGGCACTCGACGTTCCAGTTGAGGTATCGCGGGCGGCTGCTTTCTGTGGCTTGACTGCTGGCTTCGCCTTTTCAGCCACTGGCGTGGCTTTGTGACCGTTTGTGCTGACCTTCGCCTTGTTTTTTGGGGCCGCGAGGGCCTTCAAAAGGTCTTCTTTTCTCATCGAATGCCAACCCGCAATGCCCTTCTTGCGGGCGAGATCGGCGAGTTGCTTTTTGGACCGGGCCAGAAGCGGATCGCTAGCCATAAGCGACAACTCCACGGGGCGGCTAATAACCGACACCCGAACCGAACGAGGCAGCCGAGTCCATCCGTGGGAACCAAGCTCGGAGGTCCATTCCGAGACTGGCGTTCCGCCGCGTGGCGACGGCACACCAAATACGATAGGTCGTCTTGCGGGGGAAGCGGGAGAGCAAACAGAACCGCAATCGCAAATCGGGAACGAAAAAAGGCAAGCCTTACCGCCTCGGAAGGATTGCCCGCGCGACGACAGTCTGTTCGTTCACCGAGGGTTAGTCGGTGCTCCCGAACCGACGTTAATCTAATAAAAACAGCCTTATCTGTCAACGTCAAATGCCTCACAGCAACTTCGTTCAGCTCAGGTGCTTCCGGTTTTGGTGACTGTGAGGACGGTAGTGATGGGATGAATGGGCATTATGGCCAAGGAATGGCGATCGTTGACGATTCGCTACTCAGAACCAGAATGACGACAGTCCATTTGGGGGAATCGATGTGCCCAATCCCACGTGGGGTGAACGCGATCTTAGGTTGTTCTTTACACTCGCTCAGACCGGCATGGAAATGGTCATGCCGATCGGAGTGGGAGTCTTAATCGACAGATGGCTCGGTTGGACGCCATGGATGACGCTGGTGGGCGTGGTGGTCGGCCCCATTCTTGGGATTTGGCACATGGTCGTGCTGGTGAACAGAAATCAGCAGCCACCAAAGGCATGATTCGCACGCTACTACTGTTCGCTGCCGGCTGTCTTGCGATCGCGATCCCTTCGCTGGGCATCGCCTATGCAGCCAACGGCGAAGATGGGATCGTCGCTTGTGCTTTGTCAATAGGACTTTGCGTCGTGCCGACATTGGCGACGTTGATCATGGCGTCGCTGTGTTTTCGGTCACCGCCTGAAGTCCTGTTCGGCATTCTGGCAGTAGGTTCCGGGGTCCGGATGGTTGTGGTTCTCGGGGGTGCGGCGATTTTGACGCGCGTTTTTCCGCGATTGACCGCAGCCGGTGACTTGGCGTTTTGGGGATGGGTCATAGTTTTCTATTTGTTCACGCTGGGCTGGGAAGTTTTCCTCGTGGCCGGCCGCCGGCAGGCGGACCACCGGGCGGCCTCCATTGTCAACGGCGACTCGGTCGCCCGCTGATGTGCGGCTGTCACTCTCAACCAGGGCTAAGGTCGAACTGATGTCCGCCAACCCGCTCGAGCATGTTGCCGACTCGCCCAGCATCGAGATATTCCCAACGGCCGGATGGGTGATTCACCTTCCGAACATCGCCGGCTTTCAAATCACGAAGTTCATGGTGCTGGAGTTGGTAGCCGGGGCTATCATGCTCGGCATTTTCATTCCGTTGGCCAAGCGATACCGCAACGGCGAAGCCACCAAAGGGCTATTCGATAACGCCTTTGAGAGCTTGTTGACTTTCATACGCGAAAATGTCGCCAAACCCTATATCGGCCACGAAGACCACCACACGCACATCCACGAGGCCGACAAGTACGTGCCGTTTCTGTGGACTGTGTTCCTTTTTGTGCTGATCTGCAATCTGCTTGGCATGCTGCCCTGGCTCGGTTCGCCAACCGCGGACCTGAGCGTGACTGTCGCACTAGCAGTGTGCAGCTTTTGCGCGATTTTCTTTGTGCCGATGTTCGTTCACGGCCCCACGAAGTTCTTCAAGTCGTTCTTGCCCCATGCGGACATGCATGGCCCCATATTGATCGTCGGGTTCCCGATTCTGCTGTTGGTCGCGGTCATCGAGATATTCGGGATCTTTATCAAGGCGTTCGTCTTGGCCGTGCGACTTTTCGCCAATATGTTCGCCGGGCACACCGTTCTAGCGGTGCTGCTGATGTTCATCGAAATGTCTAGCCATGCGGATAGCGTTTTTGTGTTCGGTGGCGTGACAATCGTCTCGGTTCTCGGCGTTGTTGCACTGAGCCTGCTGGAACTGTTTGTCGCATTCCTTCAGGCTTTCGTGTTTACGTTTTTGACGGCGTTGTTCCTCGGCTCGACGCTGCATCCCGAACACTAGGCTGGTGCAGCACGGCGAGGATTGGAACTACCTTGTGGCGGGGGTTGCCCCCGGTAACTTTCTCGGAGATTCGACTCGATGAAGACAACCGTCCTGGCCGTCCTGGCCGTCCTGGTGATGCTCGTCTCGGCTAGCCCGCTGCTCGCAGCCGAGGGCTCTAGCCTGATCAGCACCCCAGCAGGTGCCGCTGGTTTCGGCGCAGGCCTCGCGATTATTGGTGCGGGGATCGGCTTCGGCAAGATTGGCTCAGCGGCGCTGGAGAGCATGGCTCGACAGCCTGAGGTCGCACCACGTATCTTCACCGGTATGCTCATCATCGGCGCGCTGCTGGAAGGTGCAACATTCTTCGGATTGGCCATCTGCATCATTATGGCGCTCAAGTAATTCGGTGTTGCGACCGTCTCGGTGGGCCAGCGTTTTGGTGAGGTCAACATGCGGTTAAGCACGGTTGGCGTTGGACTTGTCGTGGTTGGGCTGATGCTCGGGGTCGGAGGCCCATGCCATTCCGTCCGCGCGGCCGATGATCCGACGCACAAGCACGATGCCAAGAGCGATGGCCACGGCCACGAGTCGAAGCCATTCAGCATTTTTCCGGATAAAGCTGACCTCGGTCTGTGGTCGCTCGTTGTGTTCCTCATCCTCTTTGGCGTATTGAGCAAGTACGCCTGGAAGCCGATGGTGGAGGGCCTACAGAAGCGGGAGATGACGATCCGGGAAGCGATTGAGGCAGCGGCGAAGGCGCGGGCTGAAGCGGAATCAGCGCGAGCGAGCTTTGCGTCAGAAGCCGAGAAGGCCCAGCAACAGGTGCGAGCCCTCCTTGATGAAGCTCGCCGCGATGCTGCGACCCTTCGCGAAGAGGAGTTGGCTAAGACCAAGTCCGAGATCGCTGCCGAGCGTGAACGAGCCCACCGCGAAATTGAGGTGGAAACAGATCAGGCGCTTCAGAAGATCTGGAGCAGGGCCGCCGACCTGGCCACGCAAGTTTCGTCGATGGCGTTGAAAAAGCAGCTCGACGAGTCGGCACATCGCCGGCTGATCGATGAGGCGCTTGGTGAGTTAAAGGCAAGTAACAACTAGGCCAGCGTTGGCCTTGAGAGGATGTGGCGAGTTCCTGAGTCACATCCTTCACCAGCGACGAACCGAGGGCGGCGTGGCGACTCAAACCAAGACTGACATGGACCCGACGGTTGCGCCGTCGGTCTTTGAAATCGATGTGCTGCAGATCGCCCGCGTTTATGCGCAAGCCCTTTTGCGTAATGCCCAGAAGCGCGACAAGGTCGACTTGATTCAACAGCACTTCGATAACCTTTTTCCTGCTCATGCCCAGCACACGCAAGATCCGAAGTCGCTTGCCAACCTGATGACGAGCGGTGCCATTCCCAGGCACCGGCGCACTGCAGTCATCGAAGACGCGTTCAAAGGGCGAGTCGATGACTTGTTCCTCGACTTTCTTCAGGTTCTGAACCAACACGATCGGCTCGACATCATTCGTCCTGTCGGTGCCGAGTACCGCGAGTTAAGGGACGAACTCTACAATCGCGTGCGCTTTCAGGTTCGCACGGTCGTGCCGTTGACCGATGCCCAACGCGAAGAAATGCTCAAAAAGGCCCGCGAACGCTTCCAGACCGACGCGGTTCTGGTCGAGGTCATCGATCCGGATTTGCTGGGCGGAATGCAAGTGCAGGTCGGCGACAGGCTGTTTGACTTGTCGCTGCGCTCGCGACTCCAGGCGATCAAGAAGCAACTCATCGAGAGAAGTAGCCATGAGATTCAACGCCGACGAGATCGTGTCGGTTCTTGAGACCGAGATCGCACAGTACCGACATCAGGTCGATTCGCGCGAAGTCGGGAAGGTCCTCGAGGTCGGTGACGGTATCGCACGCGTGTATGGCCTGGCCGGCGTCATGGCCGGTGAGATGGTCGAATTCACGCGGGCCGGCGTCCGAGGGTTAGCGTTCAACCTCGAAGAGAACTCCGTGGGTGTTATCATCCTCGGCGACTACCTCGGCATTCAGGAAGCCGACGAGGTTCGTTCGACGGGCGCGCTCCTGGAAGTGCCGGTCGGCGATTCCTTGATCGGTCGCGTTGTGGACCCGCTCGGCAACCCGCTCGATGGCAAGGGGCCAATCGTTACGGACAAGACCCGCCCGGTCGAATCGAAGGCCCCCGGTGTGGTTGATCGCCAGCCGGTCAAAACACCACTACAGACGGGTATCATCGCCGTGGATGCGATGACGCCGGTAGGTCGCGGTCAGCGCGAGCTGATCATCGGTGACCGCAAGACTGGCAAGACGACAATCGCGCTCGATACCATCATCAACCAGAAGGGCGAGGGTGTCGTCTGCGTCTATGTCGCGTGCGGCCAAAAGGAATCGACGGTCGCCGCGGCCGTTGAAAACCTCCGCAAAGCCGGTGCGATGGACTATACGATCGTTGTGATCGCGTCGGCCTCATCTGCGGCCCCACTCCAGTACATCGCTCCGTATGCCGGTACGGCGATGGCGGAGTATTTCATGTATGAGCAGGGCCGCGACACACTTTGCATCTACGACGACTTGACCAAGCAGGCGGCCGCCTATCGGCAGTTGTCGCTTCTGATGCGTCGTCCTCCGGGTCGCGAGGCCTATCCAGGCGACATTTTCTACTGCCATTCGCGTTTGCTGGAGCGGTCCGCTCGTTGTGCCGATCGTTACGTGATCGTGGCCAGTGATGCCGATGCGGGCGGAAAAAAGGTTGCGGACGATTGGGGCATTAACGATGCCACCCAACCCAAGGAGCTTCGATCGAAGACGCACGGCCCCGGCCGCGTGTACATTGGCCCGAAGGGACATGAGGAGGCCGAACACGACCTCAAGGATCTGCAGGCCAAGGCGGGCGCGTCCAAGCTAAAGATCGCAAAGACCTGGAACTCGGGTGGCTCATTGACGGCGTTGCCGATTATCGAAACCCTCGAAGGTGAAGTGTCGGCGTACATTCCGACGAACGTGATTTCGATTACCGATGGTCAAATCTACTTGCAGCCGGACCTGTTCAATGCGGGTGTTCGTCCTGCGGTTGACGTAGGTATCTCGGTTAGTCGCGTCGGTGGTAACGCGCAGATTGGTGCCATGAAGTCGGTGGCCGGAAGCCTTCGGCTCGACCTTGCATCCTTCCGCTCGCTGGAAGCGTTCGCGTTGCTTGGCACGGAACTGGATAAGGCATCGCAAGCACAGCTCGACCGTGGCTATCGGCTGGTCGAGGTGCTAAAGCAGCCGCCGTTCTCACCTAAGCCTGTCATCGATCAGGTGCTGGTCCTCTTCGCTGGCTCGAACGGTTACTTGGACAAGGTGCCGGCCAAGGAAGTCCAAGCATGGGCAACGCAGTTTCTGGCGTTTATGAAGGAACAGAAGCCGGAAGTCCGAAACAAGTTGGCCGCCGAGAAGAAAATCAGCAAGGAACTGGAGCCAGAGTTGAAGAAGGCGATTGATGCGTTCGTTCCGCAGTACAAGGCTCGGTAGGGCGGCTGTTTCAGGCGAACACACGTTTCGCCAATCAGGATAATCCGAGTCACATGTGATCTGTGGTTAGCTTTCGGTTGGAGCTATGGCAAGTACACGCGAGCTGGTGAAACGCCGCAAAGCGATCCGCAACATCCGCAAAATCACGCGGACAATGGAGCTGATCGCCACGGCGCAGTTCAAGAAGGCACTGGACCGTGCCGTTCAGGCTGAAGCCTACACCAAGAAGATTGCCGAGCTGGCGGCCGATCTAAGTGCAAATGCTGGCGACGTCAAGCACCCATTGCTAACGCCGCATGCCGAGGTGAAGAACTCCGTTCTCCTTGTCCTCTGCTCGAATCGCGGACTTTGCGGTGGGTACAACGGTGCGATTCTTCGCGAGGCGGCCGCACGAATTCGGCAAGTTCGCGACGAGGGAGCGACACTGCAGCTGGAAGCTTCGGGCAAACGTGCAATCGTCTACTACCGATTCCAGCGCATTTCGACGACGCAGCAGTACACGCAGTTCGAAGACAAGCCACGATTTGAGCAGGTCGAAGAACTGGCGAATCGATATATCGCAGGCTTTGCCAACGGTTCGATCGATCGCGTCGATATCGCCTACACAAAGTTCATCAACGCCGCTCGTCAGTCGGCGGTTGTCGAGACGTTGTTGCCGCTATCGGCTCCTGCCGGGGCCGCGACCGCGACCGGGCCGAAGTTGGAATACGAGTATCTGCCGGATGCCGCCGGGATTCTCGAAGAAATCCTGCCCGTCTCATTCAAAGTCCGGTTGTTTAAGTGCTTCCTTGACGCCGCTGTGAGCGAACAAATCGCTCGTCGCGTCGCGATGAAGGCAGCCACGGACAACGCCGACGACATCATTCGGTCGCTTTCGCAAGAGTATAACCGCGCTCGCCAATCGAAGATCACGACCGAGTTGTCGGAGATCATTAGTGGTGCCGCGGCCCTGGAGTAATCGCTTTCGTTTAGCGACGCTTCGCAGAAGCGTCCGGTACACTGACGCTTCCGCGAAGCGTCGCTAAACACGGGACACGCACATGGTCGCATCAAAGAACGGTCAGCAGATCGGCAAAATCGTGCAAGTCATCGGCTCGACCTTTGACGCCGAATTTCCCGAAGGAAAGCTGCCTGAGATCTACAATGCCTGCAAGGTCGATACCGAGGTCAAGGGTATCACGATTCACCTGGTGGGCGAAGTGCAGCAGCATCTTGGCGGGAGTCGCGTTCGCTGCGTGGCTCTCGGATCGACCGATGGCCTGGCCCGTGGAATGAGCGTCATCGACACCGGCAAACCTCTGGCTGTGCCAGTTGGCGATGCCGTCCTCGGTCGAGTCTTCAACCTACTTGGCGAGCCGATCGATGGTCGTGGCCCGGTCAATGCGACTGAGTTTCGACCGATTCACCAAGATCCTCCGACGTTTGCAGAGTTAACGCCGAAGACGGAGTTGTTCGAGACGGGCATCAAGGTCATCGACCTGTTAACCCCGCTCGTCCGCGGCGGCAAGGCCGGTCTGTTCGGCGGGGCCGGCCTTGGAAAGACGGTCATTCTCACAGAGTTGATCGCTCGTATTGCGAGCCAGCATGGTGGCTACTCGGTCTTTGCGGGCGTCGGTGAGCGGACCCGCGAAGGGAATGACCTCTGGATCGAAATGCAAGAGACCCAGATCGGCTCAACAGGCCGATCGGTGATCGAACAGACCGCAATGGTCTTCGGTCAAATGAATGAACCGCCGGGTGCGCGGCTTCGGGTGGCCCTCTCGGCACTGACAATGGCTGAGCGGTTCCGCGATACGGGCAAGGAAACGCTTCTCTTCGTGGACAACGTATTCCGCTTCTCACAGGCTGGGTCGGAGGTATCGGCCCTCCTGGGTCGAATGCCGAGTGCCGTCGGTTACCAGCCGACTCTCGCCACGGAAATGGGCCAATTGCAGGAGCGGATCACATCGACCTCGAAGGGTGCCATCACGTCTGTGCAAGCCGTGTACGTGCCCGCCGACGACCCGACTGACCCCGCACCGGCCAACACGTTCCAGCACCTTGATGCGTTCATCTACCTGGAGCGATCGATTGCCGCTCGTGGTATTTACCCCGCGATCGACCCGCTCGCGTCCAACAGCCGAATCCTTGAACCTGGCGTCGTCGGCGAACGGCACTTTGCTGTGGCTCGCCGTACGCAGCAGATTCTGCAACGCTATCGCGAGTTGCAGGACATCATCGCGATTCTCGGCGTGGACGAGTTGAGCGAAGAGGACAAGCAGGTCGTGGCTCGTGCTCGACGCATTGAGCGATTTCTGTCTCAGCCGTTCCTCGTCGCCGAGCCGTTCACCGGGAAGAAGGGCAAGATTACGCCCCTCTCGGATACGATTCGCAGCTTTGAGGAAATCTGCGACGGAAAGCACGACACGCTGCCCGAGCAGGCGTTTATGTATGTCGGTGGCATTGACGAAGCCGTCGAGGCAGCGAAGAAGTTGCAGGCGTAGTGCAGCCCTTTGACTGTCAGCGGTGGATGGATGCGGAGTGAGATGTGGAAACGACCGGCAAGCAAATGAAGTGTGTCGTCGTAACTCCTGAGCGAGCGGTTCTCGATGAAACCGTCGAGTTCGTGTCGCTGCCGATGTTCGACGGCGAACTTGGTGTGCTGCCTGGTCGTGCCCCGCTCATTGGCCGCCTCGGTTCCGGCGAACTGCGCCTACAACATGGGGCGCATGTTCGCCGCTACTTTGTCGATGGAGGCTTTGCCCAGGTTCGATCGAACGTCGTGACGGTGCTGACGAGTAAGGCCGTGCAAGCCGAGTCCATCGACCGCAATCTCGCACTTCAGCAACTGGCTTCGGCGCAGGCAATGATGCCGAAGACGCCCATCGAATATGCGACTCGCCAGCGGACCGAGGCGGGCGCTCGCGCTATGATCCGCATTGCCGAAAAGCGCGACGCCTAACGGGCGTAGCCCATTACTTAATCGTCGTACAAATCACACGAAATCCAAGATCGGGCGCCTTGTGGTCGGGGGCGAACGAATCGTTGCGGTAGCCCGCGCGGCACTCTTCTGGAATCGACTGAAACGAACCGCCGCGAGCGACTCGAGTTCGACCGGTGTCCGGCCCGGTCGGGTCGATGCCTGAGCCTACCTTATAAGCATCCAGGCCGTACCAGTCCGAGCACCATTCCCAGACATTTCCGTGAACATCGTAGAGTCCCCAAGCGTTCGGGGCGTATGTTCCAACGGCCGCCGTTCGCGATAAGCCGCCGAGCAGTAGATTGGCGGCCTGCGCCGAAATGCTGGGCCCATTCGTAAACGCGGTTCGCCCATTCGCACGACAGAAGTACTCCCACTCGGCTTCTGTCGGCAGGCGGTAGGTGCGACCCGCTTGGACCTCCTCGTCGCGCTCGCTGAGCTTCTGGCAAAACTCAACAGCGTCAGTCCACGAGACTCTCTCCACAGGATATGAATCACCCTGAAATCGCGATGGGTTGAGGCCTGTCACGAGCTGATACTGCTTCTGAGTCACTTCGTGGATACCGACCCAGAATGAGCGAGCGAGCAAGACACGGTGTAATGGCGCATCGGCTCGCAGCGGATCGCCCATCACCAACTCGCCACCAGGCACTTGCACCAAGGTCATGCCCACGGAATTCACCATTCGCGGAAGCGAGATCGGGCGCGATTCCTTCGCCTTACCGTCTTTGACTTCGTGCTTGCGAGCAAACACGACATAACCGGTAGCGCATACTGCCGCTAGCAAGACGAGGGCGACGCCACTCGAATGCACGTACTCATGCCAGGGCCGTCGTTTACGGCGAATCGGTGGCATTGGAGGAAGCGGCGGAGCACTCACGTCGGCGGTCGCGAGTTCGTCGAGTTCGGCGAGCATGGCTGTTGCCGACGGATATCGTTCAGACGGATTCTTCGCCATTGCTCGTTGCACGATAGCGTCACACCGCAACGGGAGATCAGGCTGGTCGGCCCGGACCGTTGGGGTCCTTTCATGATTGTGGGAGTGTGCAATGGTGGCCGGCGTCGTCGCCTTGTGAAAAGGCGGCCGACCGGACAAGAGCGCGAAATAGATTGCACCGAGCGAGTAGACATCAGCGGTGGCATCGCCGGGCATACCCGCATGTCGTTCCGGAGCTGCGTAATGGTGTGGCGGCGGCAGGCCGAGGCCAAAATCGGCAACGCGAACCCTACCGTCGGGATCGCGAACGACACTCGATGGGCTTAGACTTCCGTGGACTAGGCCAGCCGCATGGATCGCTGCAGTTCCTCGGCAGGCGTCGGCAGCGATGCGAGTTGCTTCACGCCACGGAAGCCGGCCCTGGGCCGCTAGGCGGTCTGCCAAGTTTGTGCTGACGAATTCGCTCACCACGTACGAACGGCCATCGTAGCTGTCGATCGACAGAATAGGCACGACGTACGGATGCCGAAACGTGGCAGCGACTGTCAGTCGCTGCCGGTCGGCATTTACGGGCACAGAATGGAGCGCAACGCGATTCTGCGTGAGGGGGTCAACCGCTTCGTACACACCAGCGATGGAGGATGCCGCAATTCGGTACGGTCCGATCGCTGCGCCTGGCCCAAGTATGACGCTGCTCGATTCGTTCACCATTGGGCCATCATAGGAGCCCGAGATCGAATGCTGACGAAATCGTGTGCCATACCCACCACGCACCTGTCTTCCACCGACAGTGGATTTTGACCTTCACCGTCGTTCCGGGCACGATCGCGTCCTCGGGTCGGAGGAAATCGACGACGACCAGGTACTGCTGGCTCTGCGGCACATTCACGTTGGGATCGGCCGAGGCGGCCGGTTTCACAGCGAGAGGACCACCGCCGCGTTGGGTCAGAGGGAGCGGCAGATCCTTCGCATCGGATTCTGGAAGCCGTGTCACTTCGCCAGCGAGGTATTTCGTGCCGCGACCGTGGACATAGATCGTGGCATCAAGCTTGCCGGCCGTCTGCAGATCGTTTTGGAGGACATAGTAGTCTTTCGGCGGAACAGGAACGAGGACACGGAGGCTCTGGGGATCGCCGATCTGGCAAAAAGGTGTCGTTGTTTCCTTCTCCCAGTATTTGCCGACGTCGTCGATTCGGGGAGCACTGAGAACCACGCCGCTACTCAGCGCGACGAGGTTTTCTAGCCGATCGATCTGCTGTCGAATGAGGTCGGCCTTCGTTCGATACTCCTCCGCAACGCGAAGATTGCGATTGGCCTCGGCCTTAAACTGTTGTTGCTTGTCAGGGTCGGCCGTGACGCCGGGGCGCGCGTTGTTCTCGGCGGCTCGGGCTTCAGCCATGTACATGTCGCGCATGCCTTCCGATTCCGTCAACTCGCCGACGAGCTTCGTGTTGCGAAACTCCGCCAGCAACTTGCCTTTGCTGACGACCTCACCATTACGCACGTGGAGTGCAACGAGCGAACCCTCGTCGGGCACCGGCACTTTGAGGCACTTCGTTGGGTCGATCTGCACCAGGCCTACTTGCATAACGCGGCTGACCGGTAGCGGCAGGAGGAAGAAGATGGCCAGTAGCAGGGCGACGATACCCGCCGAAATCGAGACATTCAGTCGTTTCATGTCGGGCAGTCTCCCGCGCTTGGCGAGTCCCTTAAAGAGTCGATAGATTGGCCAACCGACCATCGAACCGAGAGCGGCCATGGCCAATAAGCCACTCAGCGCCCCAAGCTTGTATGGCTTCAGCCAATTCGACAGGAAATAGAGAATGCTGAAAGTGACGACCCAGCGGTAGATGTAGCTGCCCACGGCATAGGCGACAAACAACACCCGACGCCAAAACTCCATATAGGGCTCAGGCTGCACTTCCATGCCGAGGCCGTATTCGCAAGCGTAGTTTTTGAGCAGGCGATTGGCGCGGTCTCGTAGATTCGGGATTTCGAGCCAGTCCGCCAGGATGTAGTAACCGTCGAACCGCATCAACGGGTTAGCGTTGAAAACTACGGTACTGACGCTGCACAGCACCATGACGCATAACGAAATGTGGCGAATGACTGGGTGATTCTGCGAATTCCACCAGACGAATGTTGCGAGCGCCGCGATCACAAGCTCGACGTAGATTCCCGCAAACGAAATGATGATTCGTTTCCACTTGTCGGGTAACGTCCAGGAGTCCGATAC
Source organism: Gemmataceae bacterium (assembly GCA_046350275.1). Classification (GTDB taxonomy): domain Bacteria; phylum Planctomycetota; class Planctomycetia; order Gemmatales; family Gemmataceae; genus JAXMAS01. The sequence continues at coordinate 40,451 of JAXMAS010000010.1, read as the reverse complement.
GTTGCAGTAGAGACAGGGCGAAAGGCACAGGAAGAGAGCGCCCATCTCATGACATTCGCCACCGAAGGCCTTACACGACAAGCCGTGCCCGAACTCGTGGATGACCTTCACGATGCCAAGTGCAATCCAGAGATACAGGAGTGTGTTCCATTGAAAGAACTCCTTGTACTCCGGCAGGTTCTTGTAGAAGGTGTCGTAATGCGTCAGAACTAACGCGACAGCCGACACCATTAGACCGATGCTGGCGGCAAAAAACGTATACGTAAAGATCCACCACAAATACCGTAACATCCTCTTGAGGAGCTTGTCCGGATCGAAGATCGGCAGCTTGATGTAGAGGATGTTCGAAAACGTCGCTAGCTTCTGAAGTCGCCGTTGCTTGCGGCGCTTGTCGAAAAGCTGCTTGGCCGCCTGAGCCGTCTCGTGTTGAACGAGGCCGGCTTGCAAGAGCTGTTGGGCGAACCCTTCCAGGTCTTCGAGAGTTAGCCGGTGAGGGCGAAACTCCTTCTCGAATCCCTTCTGAACATCTTCGAGGGTGTGCTTACCATCGAGATTCTTGACGACGTAGAACTCTTGCTCGTTAAAGCGGTAGTAGCGCAGGCTGACAGGGTCTTTGACGACGTAGTGAGTACGCCCTTCATACTTCTGTGGCGTAATCGCCAAGTCCGCGCGCATCCGCAGTCGGACAAGTTTGCGCCGTTCAAGAGGGTCGTGAAGGGATGCAGTACTCATCGTCGATGATCACGGCCGTGCGTTGGAGGTTGAGGCCAACGCCCCACGCACGACCGGGAGCAATTACCTTCCTTCCTGGGGGATCACCATGGTAACTGTATCGCCAGCATACAGGCGGCTACCTTCTGGGTTCGTCAATTCCGCCCAGATGCGGACGCGGCGATCGTTGGAGTCGATGGTCGGATCGCGGAAGACGATGGTCCCGGTCAACTCTCGGTCAATCTCGGCCTTCGCCGGCATACCCCATACCAGGACGCGGTTGTCGTTTGTGCCTGTGACAGCGAATGTGCCATCCGGGGCGAACGCCGCGCAGGTCGGTTGCGAATTCGGGCCTAGTGCCAACCGGCGGAACAAATGCCCGCGCACGCCCGGGGACGGTGCCTTCCACAGTTGCAGTGGGCTATCGCCAGTGCCGGCCGCCAGCACCAATCGGCCATCCGGTGAGAATTGAGCGAAGGTCGCGAACTGGCCCGAGTCGGACGGGCTTTGGAACACGGCCTCGGTGCGCTGGTCCGGCAAGCTGATCACGCGAAGGGTCCGGTCGATGTCGAGCAGCAGGCGGGAACCGTCTGCCGCGACACCCAAGACGGGTACGTTACCCGATCGGTGTTCAAATGACGATTCGACGGCTGCACCTTTCTCGCCCAGGTTCCAAAGGCAAATCGATCGGTCGCGGGCAACGGAGACCAGCTTCGTCTGGGGTGTGAATTGGAGCGATTCGATCGGGCCCTTGTGTTGAGGCGGGAACCGATATCGCAATTCTCCAGTAGCGACGTCCCAGAGTTGGATTTCTTTGGCGTCGGAGGTCGCACACGTCTTGCCGTCCGGTGCGAAAGCGGCACATGTGATTGGTTGGCTATGCCGGCCTTTCAACTCACGGAGTGGTTGGTTCGTGAGGGTATCGAGATCCCAGAGCCGGCCCATGCCGTCGTCGGCGCCCGTAAGTGCTAGGTTCGTGTCGGCTCCCGGGCCAGTACAAGCGACTGCGCGAACGGCCCCCTTGTGAACCCAAGCGATCTTGTGGAACTGTGATGTGCGGTCGTAAACGCGTGCCGTGTTGTCCAAGCTGGCGGTGACGATCAGCGGTTTCCGGGGATCCTTGCTCACCGCGACGGATTGCACGGGCTGGAAGTGACCCACAAATGACTGGATTTGGCCATCCTGGACAGCCGGTTCGATGAAGACCTTTTGATTGCTTGAGCGTTGCACCGCGTCCAAGTATTGAACGTCCATTAGCCCTTCAATGCGAAGGACGTCCTGGTTTTCGATGGCCATTACGGGTTCCAGCGCCTTCACAGCCTCACCAGGCTTGCGGTAAAAGCGCTTGACCTTGCCGTTGATGTCGCTGCGAATCTCGTGCTCGCCAAGAATGATCTTTGCGAGATTGAGGTCTTCCTGTGACTTAATGATTTGTCCCTGAGACTCGGCAGTGTCAGCGATGGACTTCTCGTACTGAGCGACGGCACGACGGTATTCTTGTGCCGTGCCTCCGCCATCCAGTAGCTTCTTGTACATCTGCATCTCGGTAAGCGATATCTGTTCGAGCTTTACCGATGCGTCCTTCTTACTCTTGTTGGCCGTCAGCGCGGCCTCCTGCTGCTTCACTTTCGCATCGGCCTGCATGTCGTCCATGATGCCGATTAACTGACCCTTCTTGACTGTGTCGCCCTCGCGCAACCGGCGGTATTCGATCTTCGTTCGCGGGTGGGGGATGATATCCTTTGCGTCGGCGATGACCTCGCCCGGCAGCTTCTCGGTGCAAAAGTACCACAGCTTCCCGTCATTCTTGCTTGGGACGTTTTGTGTCTCCGCCAGCAAGACCTGGCACTGGCGCACAATGATGGGGTCATTGACGAGGCCGACCGGCGCTGATCGAGCCGGGTAGCTCTTCGGCGGATACAGCGGATCGCCAATGTTGGCCGGCGCTTCCGGCACGGACGACACAACTGTCGGTGCCTGCGTCCCGTTGGTCGGTGGAGGAGCATTCTCGCAAGCGGTCGTGGCAAGGGCGGCGACGCCAGCCAGTGCCGATGCACAGAAGCGACGTAACATGGGGCACCTCAAAGGGTATGACGATGCGACGCCAGAAGTAGCGTCTGACCCCACTCCTGCGAGGCGTCGCAAATAGTTACACAGCCGTGTCGGATTCGACTAGAAGAAGAACACGACCTTCTCGTAGAAGAACTCCCACAATCCATAGAAGAGGCTGTAGCCGGCTCGGTAGTTTCCGCAGCGAATCTTGCTGTGGACTTCGACGCCCGCCACCATCAAATCGCGCGGAACGCGCATGTCCTCAGGAATCGATGGATCGTCAAGTTTGACGTAGCCAAAGACGACAGGAGCCGACTCGTTGTGATCGTCCCGATTGGGGACCGCTTCACCGGCGATGTACGAGTTGTCCTTGTCGCGATAGAGCACACCCCGAAACGTGCGCGTTGGAGCCGATGTTAACAGCAGGTCAACTTCGAGACCCTCTGAGGGGTCGTTTGTCTTGTACGCACGTCGCACCTGGCCGATATGCTTCTGGGGAATCTTAAGTTCCAACTCCCAGGCGCCTACCTTGTCCCCAAGCCGAAGGACTGCATCGGATGCCTTCACCTGCTTATTCAGCAACTCGCGGAAGTCGGCATCGAGGACCGTCCATTGCGGTTTGTGGGCGACCGCTTGATTCATGCTGAACTTGGGTGCCGTGAGGTAGAAGTGTCCCGGATTGGTCAGGTCGGCGTTGTTGACCTCTCTGTTTTGGTTGAACTCCGTTTCTTTGGCGATTCGTTTGACCCGGGCACTGGTCAGTTCGCCCTTCAGCTTGAGCTCTTCCGTTTTGTCCTTGACGTTGCTCAGCTGGCCCTCCAACGCCCGTTCGGTCTGCGCGGCGGTGAATATCTCGGCGCGCAGCAAATTCAGTTTGGACTCCAATTCGCTGTCGTACATGTAGACGAGATTCTGGCCGCTCTCGAAGGTGCCATTGGGTTCGACCAGGAACTTTACGATCTTTCCAGGGTGGGTTGGATAGACCTTTTGCCGTTCAATCGGCAACAACTGTCCATTGGCTTCGAGCTTGAGCGGATAGGGCAAAATGATGAGAGCAGCGAGAATCGCGGCCAAGGCAACGGCACCGAGGGTGATAAAGGCCTTGGTCTTTCCGCCGAGACCCTCCTGTACCTTGGCCACCGGTCGCCAAAGCCAGCCGAGCGGAACGCGGCGCATCTCCATTGCATTATAGAGTGCGGTAACCGCATGGCGGCCGACCACATCCAGCCGCGAAATCAGGGGCTCGACAGCTTCCGGAGTCTCGAACGCCTCCATCAGCAACGCGGAACGGGCTGGGCCAGGCAGGTCTTTCTGTCGTTCGTCGCGAAGGGGTTGAAGGACTAGCAACTTGCTGTTGCTTTCGGCCAGGTACTCGTCGAGTGCGGTAAGCACATCGGGCGGTAGGCTATCGTCCTTGGTCCCCTGATAGACGAGCTTCTCGCCCCATTTGAGTGTGGAATCGACGAGTGCCCGCATCAATTGAATCAGGTTCGATCGTTTCTCGATGACATCGGTGCCACTCACGGCCTCGATCTTGCACTTCTTGGCTTCTACGACCGCAACGCTGACGCGATCGCAGCCGATCAGGCGGCGGCCTTCGTTAGCGACGTGAAATGCAACGCGGGTTGGATCTAGGCTCGCGTGGGCTTCGCGGGCAAACGCTTCAAGTTGGGTCCAAAGTTGTTCCTGCCCAACGAGTTTGCGGCCCGACAGATTTCGCAGGTAGTTCGAGGCATACCCCGCCATCTGGACGAGGTAATTGAGGCATGTGCGTTGGACGCGGGCATCCCAACGAGACTCTTGCCAGACTTCGACAATGCCCGAAATCTCCTTCTCCATTTGGATGGGAGCGAGGAGATTGACGTATTCGGTCGGGTTGCCTGCGGGTGGTCCTTCCTGAATGCCGGTGGTGCCGTAAGGCTCCAGCATCATCGGCCGGCCCATCTGGAATGCTTGCCGCAGAAGTTCGTTGTGGCTTTGTCGACCGCCCTTGTGTTTGTCGAGTCCCATCTTGTCCAGGTTCAGCTGACACTGGAGTTGAAGGAACCCTTGCGGAGTTCGCAGCCAAATGGCTCCGCCGGGCGCGTCGATTCCCGCAACCACCCGCGCCAGAAACTCCTGGAAGAAGTCGGCAGGTGTCTTGTCCGAACCGGAAAGTCGCGCGACTTCTTCAAACGCTACGTCGATTTTCCGTGGACCACGTCCTCCGTTTGGATCGCCCTCGGCTCCAGTCGTGGGCGGCTTCGGCATGGTACTCACGATGGCCTCGTGGTGGATTTGGAGGGCTGGGGCAGAGATTCGTTGAACTTAACAACTATACTCGTCCCGCGCTTAACCAGCAAGTCGCCGTTTGCCTCAGCCGCTCGCGTTTTGAGGGAAGTATGCCCCAGTCAGGGTAGTCCAACTGACTGGGTAAGCCCTACAGGCACGAGGCTCGCTGGGTCGTTTTTGCAGCAACGATCGCGGAAAACGGGAACAATCTGGGTCCAAAGGCCCATTTGCCGAAGTTATTTCTTTGCTGAATTGCGTTTCACCCTCAGCGTGATCTTGTTCGGTTTGACCGGCTCGATGGTTGCTTCGAGGTCGGTGGTACGAGGGTCAGAGTAGCGAATGTCCATCACGGTGGGGGCCAGCATCGTCGGATCATTGGGCATGGTCTTGCGGCCAATCTCCAGGATCATGACTTTGTACTTGCCCGGAAGGGCACCATCGTTGGCCTTGTTGGTTGTCAGCTGAAACGTGCCATCGGGCTGCACCGACCCTCGAGCACTGGTTTGCCTTTCGGGCAGGTCGAAGACAATTTGAGCGCTGGCCAGTTCCTTGGCCGGCGTACCGTCTTCCCAGACGACCATACCTTCTACAGGGTAGGGCCCACTGCCGGAACAGCCGGCCGCCGCACCGAATGCGGCGGCCAGCAACAATCGCCGAATAATGTGTTGTGGGAACCGCATAGGAACTAGTCTGTCACCGTAAGGATTTCGCCATCGTTGCGTACGGCAAAGCGACGCAGGTTGGCTGTGTCGATGGTATTGCGGATCGCCCGGACGCTTCCGTCGCAGAAAGCGAAGTTGCAAACGCCCGAGTGGTAGCTGCCAAACTTGCGTGAGTAGATGCCGTCCACAACACCAGCACTTGGCGTCAGGTCGTTCGGTCCGTTGGCGAGTGGATCTTCGATGCCGGCAATGCGGCCGGCGAAACATGTCCACGACCCGCTGTACGCGGGGCCGTCGCCGACGCGAATCCGACCAAACATGCCCACTGGCACATGCTTTTCGCCCGCCAGGAAAGTATTGCTCGTTCCGTCATCAATCTGCTGGATGGCGGTGTTGCTCTTAAACGTCACGGTGACCGTGACGGCACTCGTGGTCGAGACGCTTGGTGAGGGTGTGCCGATGATGAGCGATCCGTTGCTGTTGACGTTGAACCAGTTCTGCGCGCTGGGGTTATTTGGCGTGCCACGCATATCGCCAACGCAGCCTGCGTAGTCACTAACGGCACCCGGCGGGTTGTTCGTTGCACTGAACCGGGCCTCCGCACTGGCCACCACGGGGTCGGGCGGTGGCGCGGTGTCGTTCTGCTGCCAACCCTCGGCGACGCTGAACCCACTGCCGGGGGACCGACGGCTTGGGCAGAAATACGACTTCACTTCAACCTGCCGCGCCTCCTGCGTTTGCTGAACGTATGTCTTCGAGATATCGAAGAGCCGGTACGCCGAGTCCTGTTCCATGTACGGCATGATGAGGACGAGCCACGACAGGTAGCCCATTCCGCCGGCTACGCGAACGGGAGGAAGGCTGCCGATCGCGTTGTTGTAGTTGTGCGCGGCCAGACCGATTTGCTTCAGGTTGTTCTGACATTGTGTTCGCTGGGCGGCCTCCCGCACTTTTTGCACAGCCGGTAACAACAGGCCGATCAAAACAGCGATGATTGCGATGACGACGAGCAATTCGATCAGCGTGAAGCCGAGCGGTCGCCGTCGAGATGGTGAGAGGACCATCGAGATTCGCTCCCTGAGTTCAAGATAGGATGCCGACCGCTGCGAAACGGATTCGGCGACATCTACAGTAGCGTCGATGCACTCCGTTGTCTTTGCCGAACGGGCAATCGTGGAATTGCAAATCGGGCAATCAATTGCAATCTCTACTGGGCAAGTGTATCGCGGACAAACCCGGCGAGTGAGTCGATTTCCGGCTCCGTGGTAAAGAACGGAGTCGAGACACGGAGTGTCAGCCCTTCCGGCCACTCGCCGATGATGGCCTCGATCTTTCGATCCCAAAGTCGCCGGCGCAAGTCGGCCGCTTCGAATCCGGTAGGCCACCAGAACGTTGTCATCGCACCGTGCAGCATCGCGTCGATTGGCGTAGTCAGCTCCAATTCCGAAATGTGATCGCGCGTGTATGCCGCTAACTGAGCGACGCGGTCACGAATGGCTTCCCATCCCAGTGAGGTTTGGAAATCGATCGCGTCTGGCACCGCGAGCCAGGCACAAGTATCGCGGGTCGCTTCAAACTCCAGGCGGCGCACCCGCGGTGTCGACCCGTATTCGTCGCGTTCATCGGATCGCCGATCGCGGTAACCCCAACTCACCTGGAACGGCTCGAGGCGGTCGAGGGCCTCGGCACTGGCGACCAAGAAGCCGGACCCGATGGGCGCGAACAGCCATTTGTGGCAGTTACCTCCGTAGTAGTCCGCGCCAATGTTCGTGAGATTCAAGTCGATCATCGCTACTGCATGGGCGCCGTCTACGACGGACACGATACCGCGACGTCGTGCGAGCGAACAAAGCTCTTTGGCGGGAACGATGAGTCCCGTCGCTGAATAGACGTGTGAGAAAAACAGCAAGCGCGTTTTCGGAGTAATCGCTCGTTCGACCGACGCGACGATTTCGTCGGGCGATGCCGGCATCAGGGGTAGCTTGAAGTACCGCACGGACAGTCCCTGGCGGGCAGCCGCCCGTTCCCAGCACCATTGCATCGCTCCGTACTCGCGATCGCTCATCAGGATTTCGCCCGGCGATTCTATCCGCAGCGACGATGCCACGAGGTTGATCGCGGCCGTGACGTTGTCGCGGAAGACGAGGTGCTCGGGGCTAGAGCCTAAAAACGCAGCCAGGCGCTCGCGGGCACGCCATAACAATGGGGGCAGTTGACGGACAAGAAAGTCCATCGGCTCGGCGGCGAGGTGACGGCGAAGTTCCGTGACGCGCTCGAAAACCGGTCGAGGTGTCGGACCAAAGGAACCGGAATTAAGATTGATGACAGTCGGGTCAAGCATCATCGCCGCACGGGCGGCCGTCCAGTCGGTTTGCATTCGGTTCGCATAGGCCGACGGACCACGATTTGCAAGTTCTGATGTCCCTACTTGCACACGGGTACAGGAGCGTATACCTTCCACGTTCAGTAGTACGCAACCGTTGCGGAGTTCTCTCCATGCGCCGCGTCACCATACCACTCTTGCTCGTTGCTCTTGGTTGCAATCGTGCGACCGTCACCGTTGCGCCGGCACCAGCACCGAGCGTGGGGCCTTCCACCCTGACAACGCCACCAGCGCCTGAGCCCAACGTTGCCGCAAGCGTCACAGTGGCCGCTGTACCGCGACCGGAACCCACACCCCAGGAGAAGTACGACACCGCCTTGTGGAATGCGCTGACGTTGGTCGCAGATAACAAACTCGTCGAAGCGCTGGCGGCACTCCAAACGGCACAGTCCGCCGTCGATACGGAGCAAGTTCGCGGCGAGATTGAAAGACTCAAGGGACGTCTCAACACCAAAACCACTGTGGAACGAATCGCGGCCGACATTCGGACGGTTCTCACCGAGGGTACGCCCGAGGAGGCCGCCAAGCTGGCGACAGAGGCCTTGAATACCTATGGCGATTCGGAAGCGTCGGAGACAATCATCGCGCTCAAGCGCCAAGCGGACGCCCTCGTGACCGCACGCCTCGACGCCGCGGCACGACTGTCGCGATTCCGTCAGGAAGCCGAATCGGCTGAACAGGCCAAGGACCTTCGGCGAGCCGTCCTAGCGTACGAACAGGCCGTCATGGCTGGCGGAGCCGAAGATGTTCGACGGAAACTCGATACCCATCGCGCGTCGCTTGCACGCTACGAAGATGCCCGTCGCCGGGCGGCCGACTTCCGCCGCGATGCGGACAAACTCGACGAGGCTCTCGCGGCCTTGCGCGAGGCCGCCGCAATTTGGGATACGCAGCTTATCCGTCAGGAAATCGACGACTGCACGCTTGCCATACAGTCACGGCGCGATCGATTGGCTGTCGCCGATTTTGAGACGCTCGGTGATGTCGGCCTTCCTGCCGCTGGCCGGACGATTGCCGAGGACTTGCTGCCAGCATTTAAGGCTCGATACGATCTCGTTGAGCGAGGCCAGATCGGAAAGGTCCTCGACGAACTGCGACTCGCGGCCAGCGACATTACCGCCAACACTGCGGCTCGCGGCGAGGTGGCAAAGCTGGCACGAATTCGATACCTCGTCGTCGGAAGCGTAACACCACTGAGCGGCGTCACGGTTCATGCAAGACTCATCGACGTCAAGACGGGCCTTGTCGTTCAGACGGGCAAAGTGAATGCTCCGACTGCGGAAGGCGTGCTGCCACTATTGCCGTCGTTGGCGGCGCTGCTCCAGATGACTGATGAACAGCGGCTTGCGTATGAACGACAGCTGGCCGCACAGGCTCCTGCACCGGTCGTTGTGGCGGAAGCCGTGCACTTCCCATCCCTCGACGAGTTGATCCCCAATAATCCGGCACCGATCATTGTGAATTCGGTGCGCCCGCCAGACATCGGTGGCTGTGGCGAGGCGGACTTCGCCGCTCTGCCGCCCCCAGGAGCAACAGCCGGAATCGGTTTTGAGGTCGCCAAAGATCATAAGATGCGGCTTCGCGCGTTGGCCGTGGCGGTCGAACTAGGAGACAACCTATTTCGCCGTGGGCGTTATCGCGAGGCGTTCGACCAGTATCAGATTGCACTCGCACTTAGCGATGGTCGCACGGGCATCGCCGTTCGTGCCGAACGTTGCCGGCCCTTTCTGCCTCCGCCCCCACCCGTGCCGATCGTCGCTCGCCCACGAGTTGTCGTCTTGGATTTCGTCCCAGTTTCCGGCGCGGTAGTTCCGTCAGGGTTAGGCGCGTGGACGGCTGGGCAGCTCGGGCCGTACCTCTGCCCTCCTTATGAGGTCGTGGACCGAGACGAAGTCAATTGGTACGCTGGCCGGCTCGGGGTGACGCTGCGAGATATCGTCGTCGATCCCTCGGTGCGGGCTTGTCTTGGCCGGGCTTTGAATGCCCGGTACGTGGTCGTTGGGACACTACGAGGGGGACTCGGTGGGATTGATACTGTGGCGCACTTACTCGATGCTGAATCAGGCTCGCGAGTCGCTACAGCCGATATCCATGCCAGCGATCCAACCGAACTTAAGTACCGTGTCCCGGAACTGGCGCGTGCCCTACTGCTCAATCCTGGCGAACGTGACCGAATACGCCGCGAGGCGGAGCAGGAGCGCGCGGCGTTAGCTCAGGTGAAGCAGGTTGCAGGGACCAATTTGTCGCTGGCAGTGAGTCTCGCGGGCGAGCTAAGCAAGAAGAGTCCTGGCAGCGTCGCTGTTCAGGTGCTGTATCAGCAACTCGACCGGCGGGCGCAAGCAGCGGCGTTGGAGGCGGCCCGTCAACGCGAAGCGCAGCAGCAGGCAGCCGCAACCTTGGCACTCCAGCGGCGGCAGGCAGAGTTGGCCCGCGCTGCGGAGGCAGCACGGATGGAAGCGGTTCGTCAGGCGGCTGCCGCGGCCGAATCCGATCGTCAGCGCCAACGCGATGCTGCGTACACTCAGCTGCTGGCCCAGGCCCGTGAGGCCCGAGCCGCGCAGAAGTATGATCTGGCTGCCCAGATCTTCGACAGCGTGCTCGGACTCCAACGTCGCGACGATGTATTCCGCGAGGCCGCTGCCGTGCGTGCCTTGGCCGCTGAACAAGCGAGGATTCGCACTGCGGAGGACGTGGCGCAGCGTGAGCGTCAGTTACGCCAGCAACGCGAGGCTGAACTGGCTCGCGTTCGAACCGAGGTCGAAAACGAGCGTTTGCGGCGCGAGGCGGAAGACCAGGCCCGTCGGCGGGTCCAGGACGACCTCGATCGCAAGGAATACGGCCGACTCATCGCGCAGGCCGAGCAATTCCAGAAGGCAGGGAACTACGATGGTGCGGTCGCGGCGCTCCAGTCTGCGAAGCGACTTCGACCGGGCGATGAGGCCGAACGCCTGTTGAGTTCTGCCCTACTGGAGCAAGCCAAAGCGGCCGCGCGAAAGCTCGGCGATCAGGCGCAAAAGGATCTCGACGCGAAGTTGGCCGCGGAAAAGCAGGCGAAGGAAAAGGCCGAGGCTGATGCACGGCGTAATCTGGGTTTCTATGCGGCAGCGATGCAGGCGGCCGAAGTAGCCATGCGCGCCAAAAACTACGATGCAGCGGTCACACAGTACCAGAATGCACTCAAACTCTATCGCAATGACGCAGCACTGACGGGACTCAAGGCGGCTCAGGACGCTCGCGATGCCGAGAAGGTTAGGGCCGATGCGGACGCCAAGCGCGTGGCCGCAGAGAAACAGAGCCAAGCTGAGGTCGCTCGGCTGCTCGCTGCCGGTCAGGCGGCGCTGACGTCTGGCCAGCCCGACAAAGCGCTCGATGCTTACCGGCTCGCGCTCAAGATCGCGCCAGGAAATGTGGACGTTTTGGCTGGCATATCCAAGGCAGAGCAGGCCAAGCTGGATGCTCTGGCAGTCGAGCGAAAGAAAGTCGAACCCAAGGCGGGAGCAGATTTGGAAGCAAAGGCGAAGGTTGAACGGGACAGTGACAGCCGAGCGAAGGCCGAAGCCGACCGCATCGCTCGCGAAGCAAAAGCCAAGTCCGCCAAAGAAGCGGCTGATCGCATCGCCAAGGCCAATGCCGATGCGAAAATCGACGCCGATGCCAAGGCCAAGGCGGACAAGGAGAAAGCCGATCGGGCCAAATCGGACGCGGAAGCAGCGGCCAAGGCGAAAGCCGAGGCTGAAACGAAGCAGAGGCGAGCCGAGTTCGACCGCTTGCTCAAAGCCGGCCGAGATGCTATGACCGCCAAACGTTATGGGGAAGCCGTTCAAACATTGACCGCAGCCCTGAGAGAGATGCCGGGCAATCCCGAGGCGACTCAGTTGCTCGCGTCGGCACGAGACGAACTCGCCAAAGCCAAGGCCGCGCCGCCCAAAGCGAAATCGCCGCAGTTGCCGGTCGAGTACGTGAAACAGATGAACGAGGGAGCGAGCCTCGTCCGGCAACAGAAGTATGCCGATGCACAGAAGGCATATGAGGCAGCGATCAAAGCGTTGCCGAATGATCCAGAGGCAACTCGGCGTGTCGAATACGCGAAGCGCATGGATGCTGGCACCAAGGCGATGAAGGCCAATAAGAAGGCCGACGCCGTCAAGGAGTTCGAGGCTGCCCTGAAGGCCATCCCGAGGGACGAGGCCGCAACGAAGGCACTCCAACAAGCGAAGAACTGACATGTACCTCGGCGTCGAAATTGGTGGCACGAAATTGCAACTCGCGCTCGGTCGCGGTGACGGTGTGCTCAACCATCATTGGCGCGGGACGGTAGACGTTGCCGCGGGAGCGGCCGGCATCCGCGAACGTATCGTCACCGCGTTTCCCGAACTGCTGGCGTCGTCCGGCGTTGGCCGCCCTCAAGTGCGAGCGGTCGGAATCGGCTTCGGTGGCCCCGTGGACGACGCAACGCGCGGTGTACTGAAATCGCATCAGGTCGGCGGCTGGGATGGGTTCCCACTGGCTGCGTGGGTCGAAGAGGCACTCGGCTTACCGTGTGCTATCGGCAACGATGCGGACGTGGCCGGGTTAGCAGAGGCGCTCTTCGGAGCCGGCAAGGGGCTATCGCCTATCTTCTACATGACCATTGGCAGCGGCATCGGCGGTGGTCTGATCGTGAACGGCGAAATCTACCGCGGCACGGGTAAGGGAGCAGCGGAGGTCGGCCATCTGCGAGTTTGGCACGACGGAGAGTGGCTGAAGCTGGAGGATGCCGCTTCGGGTTGGTCGATAGTTGCCGACGCGCGCACGCGGCTTACCGATCCGCGCAATTCCCAGTCACTCTTGCTTGATTTGTGCCACGGCGAGCCTGTTCACCTGCGTGGCCAGGACATCGCTGACGCGGCGCGGCGCGGAGACAGCCTCGCCCTGCGCATTCTCAACGATGCCCAAGAGTGTCTCGCGCAAGCAATCTGCCACGTCATTGCACTATTGTGCCCAAAACGCGTCGTCATTGGTGGCGGGGTTTCGCTGATGGGTGAAGACGTGCTCTTCGCGCCGTTGCGACGCCTGGTGGTTCAGTCTGTGTTTGCCCCGTTTGCGGGCGAATTCGAGATCGTCCCCGCGGCACTCGGCGAGGAGGTTGTACTGCACGGCGCACTGGCGCTTGCCCGGCTGCATTTCGAGGGTCGTGCCTAGCTCGGTTGCGATAATCGCTCCACGGCCGCTCGCAGGTCCCGGTGGCTCGCCAGGAACTGTGTCGCCAGGTGGTCCATGAGCTGCAAGAACGCCAGGAGATCCTCAACTCGCCGCGACCGTTCTCGCGCTATCGGCTCATCCGCGGCCTTGCCCAGCGCTTCGGGCGACAGTTGGTCGCGACAGTCGCGCAGCGTATTCAGCACGGGGTCGATCTCACGCCGCTTGCGCTCGGCTGCGACTCGCGTGAACATCTCCCAGACCTCACTGACACTGACATAGCGGTCCCGACGGTCGCCGCGCGTGTGCGCCTTGCGGACAAGACCCCATTCGAGCAGCTTTGTCAGGTTCATGCTGACATTGCCGCGCGAGATTCCGAGCCGATCCATCACGTCGTCCATCGTAAGCGCTTCGCCGGTGATGTAGAGCAGTCCGTGGATGCGAGCCATCGTCGGGTTGATGCCCCAGAGCGAACTCATCGTACCCCAGAGGTCTACGAAGCGGCTCTCGACATCGGCGAGCGTCCCGGGAAGGTCGGCGGCGTTCGGCATGTTGGGATTGTAATTGCAGATGCACGCGTTGCCACGGGCGTGGTTCTTCTGGGCCGACCATCTAAAACCCCTGCATGGAACGCGTGCGCGTCAAGATTTGTGGAGTGCGAACGGTTGACGACGTTCGCGTTGCGGTTGAAGCCGGCGCGGACGCGGTCGGTTTGAACTTTCATCCGCCATCGCCCCGCTTCGTCGATCTGGATACGGCAGCCACGGTAGTACGGAGTGTGCCTCCGTTTGTCGAGGCAGTGGGCGTGTTCGTCAATGCTACTAGCGCAGACATGCAATCCGTCGCTGCTCGATTGGGGTTGCGAAGTGTTCAGTGGCACGGAGACGCGGGACCACCGCGCGAGGAAGTCCGCCCGTATGCCCTGGTTCCTGCTTATCGGGTGCAGTCGCGCGAAGACCTACGGACCATCGTCGATCACGTGAAGTGCAGCCACTTTGCGGCAGTCTTGGTCGATGCGCACGTTTCTGGCGAATATGGCGGCACGGGGCACACTGCTCCATGGAATCTCCTCGCCGATTTCGATCCTGGCGTACCACTTATCCTGGCCGGCGGCCTGACGCCCGAGAACGTAGCCGAAGCGATTCGCCTTGTACGGCCGTATGCTGTGGACGTAGCGAGCGGAGTCGAGTCGAGTCCCGGCGTTAAGGATGCGGACAAGGTGCGTCGTTTTCTCAGGGCGGTGCGTTCGGCCTTTTGACCTTTTCTCCGAAAATCGTAGCCGATCCAATCCATCGCGCCGAGCAACCCGTCGGAAGGAGTGGAACCATGAGCACTCCCGGCACCAGCGAAGCTGTCCGGTCGAGCGCCACGGAGGAGGCGTCCCCTCCTTCGGGCGACGTGCTGTTGCACGCCTTCAACGCTCTACGCGACGAACTCGTCAGCACACTCATGTATGTCCTGGGCAATCGCGACGACGCGCTCGACGCGGCCCAAGACGCGTTCCTCAAATGCTGGCGAAGCCGAGGCAGACTCGACGGCGTCCAGAACGTGCGGGCATGGATCTTCCGCGTCGCCCTCAACACCGCCAAGGATCTGCGGCGGAGCGCCTGGCATCGCAAGGCCATGCCCCTACTTGGGGAGGATACCATGCTCGTCGACCGATCGACTCCAGCGCACGATGCGCTTGCGGACAAGGAGGACTTATCCCGACTCCGTCGCGCCATTCTGACGCTTCGCGAGGAGGAGAAAGAGGTTTTTCTGCTTCGACAGAACGGTGGGTTCACCTACGAGCAGATCGCCGAAATCCGTCATAGTCCGGTCGGGACAGTGAAGACGCAGATGCGAGCCGCGCTTCAGAAGCTCCGTAAGGTACTTGCTTGACTTAACCGCCCCCGCCGCCCATGGGGAGGAGACGCAATGTCCGCACGCGATCCGCTTGACGAACTCGCTCTCGATTACTTGTATGGCTTGCTTGATGCCGCAGACGCGGAGGCGGCGCGCGCTCGGCTCGATTCGCCGGAAGGGCGCATCGCACTCGATCGCGCTGGCCGCATGCAGCAGTTGCTCTCCGTGGCAGCCAAAAGTGACTTTCCCGGGGTTCGGTTTGAGCCACCGGTCGAGCCGGTGCGGTCATCAATGCCCGTCCGCCGTTGGCTGGGCTGGGCAGTTGTCGCCGCGGCTCTGATGGCCGTAAGTGCACCGCCAGCCGCCAACTTCGTTCGGTCAGAGCGGTTGCGACACGAACTGGCCGACAGCGAAGCGGCTTTGCAGTCAGTTCATCGCGACCTGGCAAACCTGACAGCGGAGCGTGCGACTCGACTCCAGTCAGCCGGACAAGCGGTTGCACAGGCTCGCCACACATTAGAGGTCAAAGAGCAGACCTTGGTTCAGCAGGTTGCAAAGGCCCAGGAAGACCAGCGGGCGCGGCAGTTGTCGCTTGTTATCAGCGGTCCGGCCTCATTGACTCCGGGAGCGTCCAATGACTACCGAGTCCAGACTCTCAACGGTGTCGGGGTGCCGACGACGGCGCAACTCGCGGCGCGAATCCGCGATCAAGCCGGAGCTATCGTGTTTGAAGAGAAGCTGGAAAAGGCCTCGGCGACGTGGGACCTCAAGTTGCCGCCCGATCTGCCGCTAACGCCGAACCGCGAGCTGTTTCTCGAGCTGGAAGCGAAGGGCGAAGTCGGCCCTCCGAGCGAATTGCGCGAGCGCCTTCAGCTAGCAACTCCGATGTTCATAACACACCTGGCCACCGATAAACCAATGTACCAGCCGGGCGAAACGGTCCGTTTCCGTTCACTGACACTCGATCGCCTGCGCTTGCGACCTCCGTCCGAGGACTTCACGCTGTCATTTGTGGTCCGCGATCCGCGAAATGTCGAGACGGCGATTGTGACGGGACGAGCACTTTTGACTGGGCCGGACGGTCGGCCGGTGACGGGGCCGGACGGCAAGGCCATCGCTGGCGTTGGCGCTGGTGAGTGGGTGATTCCCGAATCGGCCAGTGGTGGTGAGTGGACATTAGTTGTTCGAGAGCAGTCGAGTCGATTTCCGGAACAGAAGCGGACGTTTCTAGTGAACAAGTACCAGCCGCCCCGGCTGAACAAGGTGCTGGAGTGGTCGAAGAAGTCGTATGGTCCTGGGGAGACTGTCGTCGCAAACGTGAAAGTGGAACGCGCCGAAGGCGGACCGGTCACCGGAAAGCCGGTCACGGCCGAAGTGCGTGTCGATGATGCGACCTTCCGCATAGGGCAGAACCTGACGACGGACGCTGAGGGGCGCGTCGCAATTCGGTATGCGTTGCCTGAGAAGATCGAGCGCGGTGTTGCCAGCTTGAATCTGGGGATCACCGACGGCGGGACTGTTGAACCGCTATCGAAACCAATCCCAATCGTTCTCAAGAAGTTCCTGGTCGACTTTTATCCCGAGGGAGGCGACCTCGTAGCCGGCGTGCCGAACCGTGTTTACTTCCAGGTTCGCAGTACGCTGGGCAAACCAGCGGACGTGACGGGACGCATTGTCGATGCCGCTGGGCAGACGGTCGCAACGGCTGCAACTTTGACCGACGACAAGGAGGCAGGAATCAATCAAGGCCAAGGCCGGACCGAGTTCACGCCCGAATTCGGACAAACCTACAAGCTTGTCATTGATGCACCAGTGGGTACTGAGGGCGAATACAAGTTCCCAATTGTGAAGCCCGAGGGAGTCGTACTTACGGCGCTCGATCCCGTGAGCGCCAACCCAAAGTTACTACGCGTACGAGTTCATAGTGTGGGGGCTGCGAGGTCGTTGTTTGTCGGAGCATATGCTCGGGGGAGGATGCTCGATCATCGCCGCATTCGTGTCGCGGCCAATGCGGCAGCCGACCTGGACTTGGTGCCGGAAGACGGCCTCGGTGGTGTGACGCGCGTGACGGTCTTCGAGGAGCAGGGCGGCGAGCCGAAACCGGAATTGCGACCCGTTGCCGAGCGCCTGGTCTATCGGCAGCCAGCGACTCGGCTCAAGCTGGCCATCAAGCCCGACAAGGCACGTTACACTCCTGGCGAGAAGGTGTCAGTGGCGGTGTCGGCCACCAACGAAAAGGGCGATCCGGCCGCAGCAGTTGTGTCGATGGGCGTCGTCAATCAAAGCGTCGTAACGATGGCCGACGAGAAGACGTACCGGTCGATGCCGACATTCGTGTACCTGACCAGCGAGGTGCGGACACCCGACGAACTCGAACACGCAGACGTATTGTTAGGCGACCATCCGAAAGCATCGACCGCGCTCGACCTGTTGCTCGGTACTCAAGGGTGGCGTCGATTCGTTGAGTCGGTCCCCGGTGACCAACGTCCGCCAGCGAGTGGCGCAGGTGCGAATGTCGCCCTGCTCAAGATGCGCAGTGCCTTGCCGGCCGAAGTTCAGCGTACCTCTCTTGAGTTGGAACTCGGCCGCGTTCGGGCCAAGTTGGAGCCGGAGTTATTAGCGGCGACGGATGAGGTGTCTCGTGTGACAACGGAGTTGGAGTCGCTTCGTAAAGATCCGAGCTACGCTGCGGCGGAGATGGAGAAGCAGCGGCTCGTCGAAGCTGCCAACGTCGTCGTTGCCGGGGTGCGAGCAAAGCTCGCAGAGACCATCGAGAGTCGGCGGTACATGCTCGATCGGTTGTTACCTGGCCTCGTCTTGGCGGGCGTTCTCCTGGCGATCGCGGGGATGATTTACGGCTACGTTTGCGGCTGTCAGCTTCGGTCGATTGTGGTCAGCGCTACGGTCATCGCAGCATGTGCCGCATTAGTGTGCATCTGGCATTGGCGACCGATGCGAGAGTCTGGCATGGCCGTGGCTACGCCCGACGATCAAACCGTCGCTGTCTCAGCGCCAATGCCACCAGAGGCTCCCGTACGTGCCGACGGTGCATTCGTTCCAAAGGCGGAGCCGGGCGCCGATTGGGGAATCGCCAATGGTGGCGTTGACTGGAAGAAGAATGCCGTCGATCCGGAACCCAAGCGGTTGGACGAAGAGAAGCTTGCCGCTCGGGGTCGGTACATTCGCGAGATTGCACCCGGTGCGCCGAAGGGACTGCCAGTAGAGAAGGCGGCCGAGCCGCCGCGACCGATGGCACCTGTGGCACCGGCTTTCAAGCCAGGGGGGGCGCCGGCTGGCGCAGTTAAGGCCGATCCTCCTGTCGGCCGTGAGGCGAAGGGCTATGACGCTGGCAAGGATCTGTATGAACTAGAACGCGATCGATTACGTCCCAAGGCGCTCGCGGGTGCGGATCGGCCTGTCGATGATGCGGACAAGAAACTCGATGGACGGGCGCGACTCGCAGACGACGAGGCCCCAAGGAAACTCGTCGAGGATCGGAGGAGGGCAGGGTTGGAACGCGGATTTGGGCCTGCGGGCGGTGGTGGCGGTGGTTTCGGCGGTGGGCGTGGTCCCGTCCCAGCCGATTTCGAAGGCCAGGCTAAGTTGGGACAAATGGGAATGAGCGGACGTGGGCTCGATCGGGTGAGGGCCGTTGCATCGCCATTTGTAGTGCGCGAATATGCACACCACCGGCAAGCGGTCCGCGGCGAGGCGCGCGATGACTTCACGGAAACACTCTTTTGGCACCCGGCAGTCGTCGTTCCCAAGGGTGGTTTGACCCTCGGCTTCGATTTGGCCGACTCTGTGACGAGCTATCGCATACTTGCGATGGCACATACCGTGGACGGCCGACTCGGCGAACTCGCCTCGCAGATCGAGGTCCGCAAGCCGGTTAGCCTGGAGCCAAAGCTTCCGGTCGAGATGACATCGGGAGACACGCTGGATGTGGCATTAACTGTCACTAACGATTCGGACATGGATCGAACCGTTGCGATCGAGACAAAGTTGCGAGGTCTCGTCGTTCAGAACGGGTCAGAGACGCGGACGACGCAGCTCGCGCCGCAGCAGCGGGGCCGCGAGGTGTTCCGCGTGAAGTCGACCGAGGCTGAGGGTAAGGCCGAGCTTAGGTTCTTTGGAACATCAGGCGAATCGACCGACTTGCACTTCTCGCGGTTGCCCATTGTTCCCGAGGGCTTCCCCGTCCAAGGCGCATTCAGTGATGCGCTGGAACGGGTCGCGCGCCATGAAGTGGTGTTGCCTGAGACGTGGGTCCGTGGCACGCTCAAGTGTTCGCTGAATGTGTTTCCCTCGACATTGAGCGAGTTGCAAAAGGGCTTGGAAGGCCTCCTCGCCGAACCGGGCGGATGCTTCGAGCAGACCTCGACCAGCAATTATCCCAACGCGCTCGTACTCCAGTACCTCAAGGAGAACGATCGAGCCAACCCCGATCTCATGCGCAACGCGCGGGCAATGCTGGATCGCGGTTATGCAAAACTGACCGCCTTCGAAGTGCCAGGCGAGCAGAGGCGCGAGGGTTTCGAGTGGTTCGGCCAGTCGCCCGCACACGAAGCGTTAACTGCGTATGGTTTGATGCAGTTCAAAGACATGGCCCGCGTTACCGACGTCGATCCCATGATCATCGATCGAACGCGAGCGTTCTTGTTGTCACGGCGTGATGGCAAGGGTGGATTCACGCGCAACCAACTGGCATTGGACACATTCGGTCGTGCCCCGGCTGACGTTACAAACGCCTACATCGTCTGGGCTGTCACGGAGGCGGGCGAGGGTCGTGAGGTCGATCGGGAATTGGATGCTTGTGCACTCAGTGCGAAGAAGTCAGCCGATCCGTACCTGCGGGCCCTGGTGGCCAACGCACTGTTGAACCGAGGGCGCACGGATGAGGGCGTTGCACTCTTAAAGCAGCTTGCCGAGAAGCTGTCGCCCGATGGGGCACTTCGCGGTGCCGTGACGAGCATCACCGGATCGAGCGGACAATCGCTGGAGATCGAAACTACGGCGCTGGCTTTGATGGGTTGGCTCAAGGCAAACCGACCGGCCGACTTCACCGCGGCAACGCGGATCGCTGCCGGGTGGATCGGAAAGCAGCGAAGTGGCACCGGTGGCTTCGGAGCGACACAGTCAACGATCCTCGCCCTGAAGTCATTGATCGAGTTCACGCGTGCGAACAAGCAGACGCCCGAGGCTGGGACGCTATCCCTCTATCGCGGGGCTGAGCTAGTTGGGCGACTCGACTTCGCGGCTGGCACGCAAGGAATGCTATCGATTTCCGTGCCCGATTCGGATTCATCGCTTCGACCGGGCAAGAATGAGATGCGTGCTGAGATCACGGGCAAGAATACCTATCCGTATACACTCGGCTGGAGCTATCAGACGCTGCAGCCACCGAGTGCCGATGGTTGTGCTGTCCGGCTCGCGACTTCTCTCGACCGCACGGAGCTCGATGAAGGTGCTTCCGCTCGTCTGCGCGTGACCTTGGAGAATGTCAGCGGCAGGGGGCAAGGGATGGCCGTCGCCGTGATCGGCCTTCCGGCAGGCCTAAAGCTCCCAGACGATTTCAAACAGCTTCGCGAGATGAAGCAACTTCGCAACGGCCAACCAGGACAGATCGCGTCGTTTGAGGTCCGCGGTCGTGAGTTGGTTCTCTATTGGCGCGACTTGGCACCCGACGCCAAGATCGATTTGGCGATCGACGTCGTTGCTTACGTTCCCGGTATCTACCGCGGCCCTGCGAGTCGGGCGTACTTGTATTACACACCCGAGTTCAAGCACTGGGTCGCGCCGCTGGTGTCGACGATCAAGCCCAAATAAGCCATGCCAAAAAAGCCTGAGTAACATCCCTGGTTGTAACGGGATGTCACTCAGGCTCCCGGATCAGCCCGTCAGTGGCCCGAGCGCCAAAGTCGTTGGATCGTCGATTGGGAACTGGTTGAGCACTTCGCGGATCGAATCGAGCGTGACGGCGTCAAACGCTTTCAGTTCGTCGTCGACGCTGCGGTATTGGCCCAGGTAGGTCCACGACATTCCGAGAGCTTGCATTCGCCCCATCGGTCGCTCGCTCCCGCGGACAACACGCGAACCGATCTTGCATTTCGCTCGCGCCAGTTCATCGGCCGTGATCCCGTCTCGCTGGACTTCGGTCAACACCTTGCGGATGATCTCCAGGTTTGCCGTCGCTTGATCCGGGTCGCAACTGTAGGACGTGTAGTAGGCCCCGGCCGCGTCGTACTCCGAAAAGCTCATGTCGGCGGACTCAGCCAGCCCCGGGTCAACGAGCGCCCAATAGAGGCGACTGCCGGTGTCGTCGCCGATGGCCAGTGCCAGTGTGTCGGCCGCGTGCCGGAGGACATCCGAAGCGGCTGGTGCTGCCGACATCATGATGACGTATTCCTGGGTTACTTTCTCTTTGGTGCAGTACTGAATGGCCCCGGAGCCGGATGCCTGAGTTAAGCAGCCGCGACTGGAAGTTGCGCCATTCCACGACCCACAAGCGTTGGCACACAATTCGACAAAGCGGTCGAAATCAAAATTGCCGGCAGCGACCGCGGTCACGTTCGAGGCCACATAACGGCTGGAGAAGTACGCAGCCATCTGATCGCGACTCAGCGCGGTAATGCTCGTCGCGGTTCCGAGGATCGAGTTGCCGAGCGGGTGACTGGCGAAGTAGTGTCGCTTAGCGTGATCGTACGCAGAGGAACCGGGCTGATCTTCGTACATCTCAATCTCTTCGAGGATTACATTCTTCTCCATGTCAAAGTCGTCGCCCCGCAGGCTTGGCCGAAGGATGTCGGCGAGAATATCCACGACCTGTGGCAGGTACTCCGGCAACACGGCTGCGTAGAAGACCGTATTCTCTTCGCTTGTGAAGGCGTTGTAGTTGGCACCAATCCTGTCGAAGTCCCGATTGACATCGAATGCCGAGCGTCGCGGCGTGCCTTTGAAGACCATGTGTTCGAGGAAATGTGAAACCCCGCTTACATCAGGTGTTTCGTCGCGCGATCCGGTGCGAACGAAAAAGCCAACTGCCGCTGAGAGGGCCGATGGGCTGGTCTCGCCGATCACGGTTAGGCCGTTGGGTAATGTGCGTTTGTGGAATTGCATGGCTGTCCTCGCAGAACGTCTTCCTTTCGAATCGGTCACTGGCTTGACGCGAGTCGCGAAACGGTTGTTGGTTCGCGAACTTCCTCAGTTGACCGACTACTCTTCGGAAGGACTACACCTTGGAGAAATCGAGTGGCTTTGCACCGAGCGTCACGGTGCAAAGGTCCTGGGCGGGGTAACGTTGCACGTAGTCGAGGATCGTCCCAGGGCTGAGGCCATCAATGGCAGACTTGACTTCATCGAGCCCGCGCACGCGGTTCAGGTAATACCAATCGGAGGCCAATGACCCGGCCCGCGCCGATGTCGATTCTTCTTGCATGATGAGCGACGACTTAAGTCCAGCCTTGGCACGATCGACCTCGTCTTCGCCGATACCTTCGCGCAATCGCCGCAGTTCGTGAACGAGGCGATCGAGTGTCTCCTGTGCGCGGTCGGTCTTTGTGCCGGCGTACGCGATAATGCTCGCACGATCCCGGAAAGTCTGGTAGGTCGCCCAGACGGCGTAGCACAGCCCTTCCTTTTCCCGAATCTCGGTGAAAAGACGCGAACTCATCCCACCCGATAGGACGCTGACCGCGCCCATCGCTGTGTAATAATCGGAACTGGCAAACGGGGCCGAGCGGTATGCCAGTGCGATTTGAGTCTGTTGAGTTTCCTTTGGGATGTGGCCAGTTCCCGACATGGATGGTTCCGGGACTCGAAGCTCGGCAGCACTGCCTTGCCAATCACCGAACAGGCGGCCGATCTGGTCGCGGAGGGGTTCCCAGTCGATGTTTCCAGCTACAGAGACGATGGTGCCTGTGGGTCGAAAGCGGGCGGCATAGAAGCCTCGCAAGTCCTCGATAGCAACCGCTGTAACGCTTTCGAGCGATCCACGGCGGTCGTTCGAGAGTGGCCGTGGGTAGTGCCGCTTGCGTAACTCGATGAGTACCTTCTGCCGCGGCTCGTCCTCCAACCCCTGGATGTCTTGTTCTGCGAGCGACTTCACAGCTTCAAGTTCGTCGTCGGGCAGGTGTGGGCGGCGAAGAATGTCAGCATAGAGTTCGATCGCGTCGGGCAGGTTGCGAGCCAGTGTCGCCGCGTAGAATCGCATGTGCATTTGGCCGACCGATTCGCTGCGATCGAGACCGAGGCTGTCAAGTGCCAGGGTGAGTTCCCGGCTGTCACGGCGACCTGCTCCTCGTGTAACGATGTCTGAGAGAATCGACGCCAACCCAAGTCGTTCGGGGGGATCGTAGACACAACCCGCGGGAATGAGGATGTTGATCGCTGCTGACCGGACGTGCTCCATGCGCTCGGCGAGCAGTGTCAGACCGTTCGGGAACGTCTGCTGAAAAACAACTTGGGACACGTTGTCTCCTCGGCGCAGCGTATGCGCTTGGGAAGGGGGCCACGCAATCTTACCCGACGAAGGTCGGTTCGGCGATTGGGTAGAAATAGGGCTGCTCGACGGCCTTGTAAACCGTCTTTCGGCAGCGGAAGCCGACTTTGCGGTAGAGCTGAACAGCCGGATCGTTCGAGGCCGTGACTTCGAGGTACACACCCGGCAAGCAAGCGGTCTGGAAGCCGGCGATTGCCTGGAGGATCAGCGCTGTGCCTAATCCGCGGCCACGATGAGAAGGGATAACGCCAAGGTTCTGGATAGCCCCCCAACCGGAGCGTTCGCGTACACCCTGAACAGTTCCCACGAACTCAGAGCCGTACCCGATCAGCCAGGTTGCACCAGGCAGGAATCCTGGCTTCAACTGGATCGCCCGCATGAGTTGTCGGCAGCCGTCTTCGCTTCCCAGGCTGTGAAAGACATCCACATCAATTTCGCCATGAAAGCACTCTGCCTTGGTACAGGCGTGGGCGTTTAGCAGACTGTTGTCCCAGGGCAGCCAGAAGTAATTGTCTGGAAGCGGCGGTACCGCCAGCACAGGCCGGCGTAGATCCAGCTCCATTCGGAACCGTTTGAAGTAGCGAATCTCGAACATAGTCACCGCATGACGGTGAGGTGGATCGTAACGATTTCCCATGCTACCAGTCGGGCCATCGCGGGTCAAACCGTCCTGGAGTCACCACACGACTTTACGAAAACAACCCGCAATCCCCGTTTGCCGACCATGACCATCCCATTCGCACGGTCGATCCGGAGCGATCCCGGACGTTGCGCTTGTCTTGGACCAATGCGGTGCCACAATAACGAAACGGAACCTCCGCGGCGCGACGGCCCGCGCAGCTATGAGTCTCTTGCGATGAACCAATCGTTTGCCACCCGATCAAACCTGGGGGCCATTGAGCATTTCTATCAGCGGTGGCGACACGATCATGCCTCTGTGGACGAATCGTGGCGCGCATTTTTTGAGGGCTTTGAACTCGGTCTTCAGCGCCAGGCCGAACACGGAACCGAATCGACGGCTCAAACCAAGGTCGTCCGCCTAATTGCTGCGTATCGCGAACTGGGCCATCTTCAAGCTCATCTCGATCCGCTCGGCGAACCACCACCGGCACATCCGCAACTGGAATTGTCGTCCTTTGGCCTCTCGAACGCCGATCTCGATGCCACCTTTGATGCCAGCGCATTTGTCGGCCTGAAGTCGATGAGACTGCGTGACTTGATCGATGTCTTGCGCGAGACATATTGCCGCAAGATCGGCTACGAGTACATGCACATCCAAGACTTGGAGATTCGGCGCTGGTTGCGAGAACGAATCGAACCGACTCGCGGTCGGCCGACTCTGGCGCCCGATCGCAAGCGGCATATTCTGCGACAGCTTCAGTACGCTGAGCTGTTCGAGAAGTTTCTCGCCACCAAATTCCAGGGAGCAAAGCGGTTTGGTCTGGAGGGCGGCGAACCGTTGATTCCCCTTCTCGATACATTTGTGCATTCGGCGCCCGATGCAGGGGTTCAGGAGTTCGTCATCGGCATGGCCCACCGCGGCCGGCTCAACGTGCTTGCGAACATCCTCGGCAAGCCGTACGAACAGATCTTTGCCGAGTTTGACGACCACTTGGCTGACGGTGAGGGCGATGGTGACGGCGATGTGAAGTACCACCTGGGCTATTCCTCCACGCTAAAAGTCAAAGGAAAGGACGTTCACCTTTCGCTGACGCCCAACCCAAGCCATTTGGAAGCAGTAAACCCTGTCGTCGCCGGGCGAGTGCGAGCCAAACAGGAGTTCTTCGGAGATGCGACGCGGAAGCGCGGCGTAGCAATCATCATTCATGGTGATGCCGCGATGCCCGGCCAAGGCCAGGTTGCCGAGACGCTCAATTTCGCGGGACTGGAAGGTTACACGACGGGTGGCACACTCCACGTCGTCATTAACAACCAGGTTGGCTTCACAACCAACCCGATTGACGCACGTTCGACGGCCTATTGCACCGAGGTGGCGAAGATCGTGCAAGCTCCGATCTTCCACGTCAACGCCGACGACCCGGAGTCGGCCGTCTATGCAGCTGAGGTCGCCCTTGAATTCCGTCAGAAGTTTGGCCGCGATGTCGTCATAGATCTCGTGTGCTTTCGTCGGAACGGCCATAACGAGACCGATGAGCCGGCGTACACTCAACCGGTCATGTACACGAGAATCCGCTCAAAGCCATCATCGACAGCGATCTACGCCGACCAGCTCCACAAGCAAGGCGATATGACCGTGGCGGAGACTGCGGCCATCGACGCCGAGTTCCATGCCAAACTCGACGCGACACTCCACGACATGCGCAAGTCGCCCAAGCGGCCGCGCGGCATGGTCCGCTTTGAGGCGCGTTGGAATGGCTATAGCCATCGCTATTCGCACAACCCCGTGCCGACGGGCGTGAGCCTTGATGTGCTGCGCTTGGTGAACGATGCACTGACGCGAGTGCCTCCTGGCTTCACCCCTCATCCGAACATCGTTCGTACCGTTCTCGATCGGCAGCGAGCTGTGATCGAGAAGAACGAGCCAGCCGACTGGGCACACGCCGAGCTACTAGCATTTGGTTCGCTCGTTGCCGAGGGCACTCCCGTCCGACTCAGCGGACAGGACTGCCGCCGAGGAACGTTCTCCCAGCGCCATGCGGCCCTGTACGACGTTAACACCGGCGCGCGGTACGTTCCGCTCGAACACGTTCGGTCGGGACAGGCTCGATTTCAGGTGTACGACAGCCCGTTGTCGGAGTACTCGGTTCTCGGCTTCGAATTTGGGTATTCGATGGACGACCCGAAGTCGCTCGTACTATGGGAAGCTCAGTTCGGCGACTTCGCGAACGGAGCCCAGGTCATAATCGACCAGTTCCTGGCATCGAGCGAATCGAAGTGGCAGCGGTCCAATGGTCTCGTCTTGCTATTGCCCCACGGCTACGAAGGGCAGGGCCCGGAACACTCGTCGGCGCGGCCCGAGCGGTTCCTGCAATTGGCGGCCGAGGACAACATCCAGGTTGCAAACGCGACGACACCGTCGCAGTATTTTCACTTGCTTCGCCGGCAGATGAAGCGGACTTTTCGTAAGCCGCTTGTGGTCATGACGCCGAAGAGCCTACTCCGACATCCGTTGGCACGCTCGGCGTTGGCCGAAATGGCCAGCGGGACGTTTCGCGAGGTCCTCGACGACCCACGGACCGACCCACTCAAAGTCCGGCGCGTCGTGCTGTGCAGCGGTAAGCTGTATTACGATTTCTTCTTCGATACGAAGGCCGAGCGCGACAAGCAGATCAAGACGCCCCCCTCGGACGTCGCGATCATTCGGATTGAGCAACTGTACCCGTTCCCCGAAGAGCAGCTTCGAGCCGTACTCAAAAAATACACCCGCGCGCGGGAGTGGGTATGGGCGCAGGAGGAACCGCAAAACGGCGGTGCATGGTCGTTCGTGGAGCCGATCCTTCGCCGGTTCGAGGAGGTCGGCGATTTGTCCTATGTCGGTCGCGACGCCAGCGCCAGTCCTGCGACAGGCTCTTACAAGATTCACGACCGAGAGCAACGAGAACTCGTCGAAGCAGCCCTGACCGGTGAGGTGCCACATTTAGTGCGGGCGACGCCGGACACGAAGTTCAAGATGCACCCAGCCGAGAGTACGGCTCCGGCATTCAGTTCCTGAGCCACCCCGGAGGTCAACAGAGATTCATGGCCGTCGTTGAGATCAAGGTGCCGAGTGCTGGTGAGTCGGTCACCGAAGTTGTGATCAATCGCTGGCTCAAGAAGGACGGTGAGCCTGTTCGCCGCGATGAGCCTGTTGCGGAGATGCTCACTGACAAGGCGAGCGCCGAAGTGCTGTCACCGACCACGGGCACACTTCGAACGACATCGGTTGAAGGCGCGACCGTTGCCGTGGGTGCCGTGATTGGCCGAGTTGAGGAAGGCGCGGTCGCCGCACCGACCATGGCCTCTCCTGCCTCGGTCGCCCCGGCGGCCCCGCGCCCACCCGCGTTGTCGCCATCGGCAAGGGTACTGGCTGAGTCCAAAGGGATCGATGCTGCCCAGATTACCGGTAGCGGCCGCGGCGGACGGATCATCAAGGAAGACGTTGTCGCTGCGAAATCGCTTGGTAATGGAGCAGTGACCATCGCGTCATCTGCTGCAGTCGTTACTTCTGGTGAGCGCGAGACGCGGACGCGCATGAATGCACTGCGACAGCGCATCGCAGCGCGACTGATCGAATCTCAGCAGACGACGGCGTCGCTGACGACATTCAACGAAGCCGACATGAGCGCCGTCAATGATCTGCGCTCGCAGTATAAGGACCGGTTCAAAGAGAAGTACGGCGCGAATCTAGGCTACTCATCGTTCTTCGTTAAAGCGGCCGTCGAAGCCTTGAAGGCATTCCCAATTGTCAATGCGCGGATCGACGGACCGGATGTGGTTCAACAGCACTTCTACGACATTTCGGTCGCAGTCAGCACCGATAAGGGGCTGATGACACCGGTACTGCGAGACTGCGACCGGCTGGTTTTGCAGGTGGGCTGCGGGCGTCGCTGCCCTCGCTGCTGGGCGGGGCTCGTGACGGCAAAATCGGTGTTTCGGACCTGCAAGGGGGTACATTCACGATCACGAATGGTGGTATTTTCGGCTCCCTCCTCTCGACACCGATTCTCAACCCACCACAAACGGCTATTCTCGGCATGCATGCGATCCAGCGTCGCCCCATCGCGGTCGGCGACAAGGTTGAGATTCGACCGATGATGTATCTGGCGCTCACCTACGATCACCGTCTCATCGATGGGCGGGAAGCCGTTCAGTTTCTGGTGCGGATCAAGGAATGCATCGAGAATCCCGAACGACTCATGCTCGAAATCTGAAACGCCGCTGAGCGAACAACGGGTATACAGCTCTGCCCCGCCTGCGGTATTCTGACTGCACGCGGGGTTTTTACGATCCCTGCGGGATCCGGTCGTATGTGCGATCGCCTGGGTTTCTGACGCGTCGTCGATCCGCGCAGGTGAGGCCATGCCCCGTCCCCCACTCGGAGAACCTATGCGCTGCATCCTTCTCACTGCCGTCGTCGTAGGTGCCGTTGTGACCGCCGCGCCGGCTGCCGATCCTCTCAAGTACATGCCGGACAATACTGGTGCGTACGTTCACATTAACGTCAAGCAGCTGTTTACCGCTCCGATCGTACGGAAAGCTGTACCGATGGCCTTCGACAAATACGGCGAGCAAATCGTCGGCTTGGTCGAGATGGTGAAGCAGTTTGATGCGAAGGCCAAGGAAATCTCCGAAGACGATGTCAAAAACGTCCTCAAGGATCTCAAGAACCCAACGAAGATTGCGGCGAGTTTCGACCTGATTCGCGAGTTCGTCACGGACATCGTCCTCTTCAGCGATCTCGAAGACGACTCGGAAAAGTCGCTTCTCCTGTTACAGTGCAACCCCGCCGTGACAGCCCTACTCGACCTCGGGATGACGTTTGTCGATCAATCCGAGAAAGTCAGCGTCAAAAAGCACCAAAAGGCGGGCCGGCCGACGGTCTATGAGATCGAGATCGAGGACATCGAGAAGTCGTTCTTCGTGGCCGTCCCGGAACAGGGGCTGATCGCTTTGGGGATGGTGAAGGAGCCGATTTTCATAGCACTCGGTCGTACGAAATCGACCAAGGCTGTAAAAGTCGATGCTCAGCTGAAGGAGATGATCGCCAAGCGCAACCCCAACGACTTCCTGTTCTTGGCGGGAATCAGGGGCGCGGACGACGATCGTGAAGTGTCATTCGCTAGCCTAGCACTCGATAAGGACGTCAGTGGCCGATTCACGGTCGCGTACGACAGCCCGGAGCGAGCCAAGGCCGGGGCCCAAGAAATCGAGCAGGGGATCACAACTCTGACGAATTCCCTGAAGGAACTGATCGGCGAATCTCACAAGGCCCTCAATGAATCGCTCGAAAAGGTGAAGGCCAAGGCCGAGGGCAAGAAAGTCGCGGTGACGCTTACGTTGCCCGGAAGTGTCATCGAAAAGCTCCTGAAGTAGGCGCAATCCGACGCTGCGTTGTTCGCTTGCCCGCGGGACAGATGCCCTTGCCGACTCATATCGGTAGGGGCCTCCGTCCCGTTTCGGTACGGCCCATCGCAGACTGTTCGGCGCTGCGCGATCCCGTAAGTTAGCCACGTTGGAAACTCATTCTGTCGCGGAGCAGTGTCGTCATGCCGGAGCAGTTCGATTTGGTGGTGATCGGCGGCGGCCCCGGCGGTTACGTGGCGGCCATTCGGGCAGCGCAGCTCGGAAAAAAGGTCGCGTGTATCGACAAGCGTGCGACGTTCGGCGGCACATGCCTGAATGTGGGCTGCATTCCCAGCAAGGCTCTGCTCGATTCGAGCGAGTTCTACGATCAGGCGAAGCACAAGGCTGCCCGCCACGGCGTCATTTTGCCGAAGATCGACCTGGATCTCGGTGCGATGATGAAGCGGAAGGACGGTGTGGTCAAGAACAACACGGACGGCATCGCCATGTTGTTCCGCAAGAACGGCGTCAAGCCTATCCACGGCGCCGCGAAGCTCGTGGCCCGCAACAAGGTCGAAGTTACGCTCAACGACGGCGGCTCGATGACGCTCGATTCGGACGCCGTTTTGCTGGCCATGGGCAGCGAACCGGCCACATTGCCGACGCTGCCCATCGATGGCAAGCACATCGTTACATCGACCGAGGCATTGGCATTCGACACCGTGCCGGAACACCTGGTAGTGGTCGGCGGCGGCTACATTGGCCTTGAGATGAGTTCCGTCTGGCTGCGGCTCGGCAGCAAGGTTACGGTTGTCGAGTTCTTGCCGCGCATCCTGCCGCTGACGGACACCGAGATTGCTGGCATGGTGCAGAAGTCGTTGACCAAGCAGGGCATGACTTTCCATCTTGGCACCAAGGTTACGGGCGCGAAGGTCGAGGGCAACAAGGTCGTCGTCACGGCCCAAAGCGAGACGGGCGACCATCGCTTCGAATGCGACAAGGTTCTCGTCGCCGTCGGTCGGAGAGCCGTGACTCAAGGGCTCGGCCTCGACGAGGTCGGTGTCAAGGTCGAGAAGGGCAAGGTCGTTGTGGACGAGAAGTTCCAGACGACCGTTCCTGGCGTCTACGCGATTGGCGACCTGATCGATGGGCCAATGCTGGCTCACAAGGCATCCGAAGAGGGAATCGCGTTTGCGGAGATGTTGTCCGGGCATCCCGCGCACGTCAACTACGACGCGATTCCGAGTGTCATCTATATCTGGCCCGAGGTTGCCAGTGTTGGAAAGACCGAGGACGAGCTCAAGAAGGAAAACGTCGAGTACCGTGTGGGCAAGTTCCCGTTTGTGGCAAGTGGCAGGGCGCGGGCGATGGACGAGACAGAGGGTGTTGTAAAGGTCCTAGCGGATGCAAAGTCGGATCGGTTGCTAGGCGTCCACATCTTCGGCCCGCGTGCGTCGGACATGATCGCCGAGGCGGTGACGACAATGGAGTTTGTCGGATCGGCCGAGGACATCGCACGCATAGTCCATGCGCATCCAACCTTAAGCGAGTCACTGGGTGAAGCAGCCCGGCAGGCGTACTTCGGCAAAGCGATTCATATCTGATTTGCTAGCGTCAGATGCCCGGAGGGCATTGGGAAGACGCCGAGGAACCGGAATCTCCCGCGGCGTTCGCTCTGTGCCCATCGCAACTCTGTTGTTGGCTGCGTTTTCTGCATGTTACCCTTGCCTGTCGGGTTCACGCCTTGATACACTTTCTTTACCCCGTGAGGGGTGCCGCAGGGGCTCGTAGTTCCGACCCCTCCAATGCGAATGTCGCAATACCTTCGTCTGGAGGAGTCGCGCTATGTTTGGCCTCGGCGGCACGGAGATGTTGATTCTGTTGGTGTTGGGTGTCCTCTTGTTTGGCAAGCGGCTGCCGGAAGTCGGCCGGTCGCTCGGCAAGGGCCTGATGGAGTTCAAGAAGGGCATCGCCGGGATCGAGGACGAGGTCCACGGGGCGATTAACCGAAGCGATTACGACGCGCCAGCCCCAGCTCGTCCGCCGCAGCGGATTGCGGCCAGCGCCCCAAAATACGAAGAGCCGAACGACAATAACCAGCCGGTCCTCTAAACCCTCTGGGAGGTGCAGCCATGTTCGCGATACCTGCCGCCGGGTTCTTTGGACTCGGCCCAATGGAAATGTTCATCATCGTCGGCCTCGGCATTCTCCTGTTTGGAGCACGCCGGTTGCCGGAACTCGGCCGCTCGCTTGGCAAAGGCCTGGTCGAGTTCAAGAAGGGCTTGAAGGGCCTGGAAGATGAAGTGGACGGCTCCACGCCTGTCCGCAACGACGTGCCAGCCGAGGCCCCACGGCCGCCACAGAAGATCGGAAACCCAGCTCCGAAGTTTGAGGACCATAACTGACGGAACAGCCTGGGCGCTTAACTCAGCGGCTAGAGTGCCATCCTCACACGGTGGAAGTCACTGGTTCGAATCCAGTAGCGCCCATTCCCTTCCGGATCCACGAGCTTAGGTTAGGTCGCATCGGTCGATCGACGGACAGGTCTTCGCGCGAAACAGGTGTGGGCAGAGAAAAGTGCTGCCCTGCCGTCCGCATCATCCATTCCCGCTGAGTGTTGGGTTTATTCAACCAGCAGGCTGGGTCCGGGGAGCCGGTGGTTAGGGAACACGCCCCCACGTTCACGGCCGTGGCAGACCATCCCACGCCGCCAGCGTCACTGGTCCGGCGACGACAAATGGCTCGGCGCGAGCGGACGAACTCGTCCAATCATTGGATGCCGTCTTTGGCATCGGCACATCCACGTTCAGGCTCTACAGCTCTTTCCTCAGCCTACTTCTTATTGTCGGACTTACCGCGCTCGGCAAATGCCTTGTGCAACTTGGCCCATTCCAGCGAGCCGATGTACTGCTCGACCTTCACCTTGTGCCGTTTGTAGATCGCGACGATCTCCTTGTCCGAGTCAGTGAGCATCGCTGCTTCGCGGGCCGTGAGCATGCGCGCCTTGATGGCCTCTTTGTCCTTCGCCGTCAGGTCCGGAACGATCTCGAGATAGGCGTTGTATGTGCGCGTCATGCCCGGGCTGCGACTCCAACTCTCCTTGATTGCATCGACCTGATCCGCCGTCAATTCTGCCGACAGTCGTCCAATGTAGTCATCGTATGCGGGCTTGAGCGACGCATAAACGGCGTCGATGCGATGCGCAATTACCTCTCCGGGAAACTCATCCTTCGGCACGACCGACCGCGCCTTGTTCCACTCGCCCCACAGTCGGTTGAGCTCCGCATCGTGCTCTTTGTGCCAGGTCATCATGACCGCGAGCCAGTCACTTGCGATCGTCTTCACCTTCGCGGCCCTTGCCGCGTCCGTGAGCTTCAGTGATTCCACGATCTTGGTTGCCTTCTGGTCGATCTTCTTCCGCATCGCGTCATCGATTCCGACCGCCGGCGCGGCCGGTGGAGGGTCCGCAGCGCAAGCCGCGGCAGCCAAACCGCCGGCCAACACCACCAGGATTCCGAAGCTCACGAATCTGCGATTCATAAAGCTCTCCATCGGGCTGTACACGATTCTTCGTCGCGTAGCCGCAAGCACATGAAAGGCCCAAGGATCCCTTGCTGTCGGTTCCTCGATTCACTGCTACATCGTATCCGGCACATGACTTCAGGCCAATCGCCGGCGCCAGTCCAGGAGGCCGTGACTCCAGTGCCGGGAGCTCAGCTTGCGGCGCAAGGCAGCGCTGCACCACGTCACGTTCTGCGGTAGGCGATCTTTGCCGAGTCGGCTGCGGCGATCATGCGCGGAATTGGCGTCCGCACCAAAGCGATGGAATTGTGGCGGGAGCGCTAGGCCGTCGAAACCGGTGCGCCACACATGGTGAAGTCTCTGGCTCGAATCGAGTAGCGCTCTGAGCCACAAGTGAGTTGATCGTGGCCAGCAAGAGTTACAGCCGTTGCCGGCCGCGTGCTTTTGCTACGCCGTGTATTTGTCGCGCAGGCGTCGTGCCGCGTCGACCTCGTTTTTCAGCTTCTGGTACACCTCGTCGAGGCTTACGACCGCCGCCGAACCTGGTGCGAAGCCGCAATCGGGGTTGAGCGTCACCCGCGCCGGCGCAAGGTGTTGCAACGCCGTCTCGACCCGGCGCACAATTTCGTCGGCCGAGTCGATCACGCCGGGCGTGGTGCCGACGCAGCCGAGGCCGATCTCGAAATCCTCGCGGAGCTCGCGGAACACGGCCGTGTCGCCCGCGCCGGGGGCGGTGAACTCCATCGTCAGGTGCTGCACCTGCAGGCGGTTCAGTTGCCGGATGATTGGCCCGTAGCCGCCCTGGAACTGGGCCTCGCCGCGAGCCCGTGCCCCGGCGCGACGGCACAGATGGACGGCCAACTTCACACCACTGATGCCGTCCACAAGCTGGTTGGTCATGTCGACGGCGAAGTCGGCAGCGCGGTCGGGGTCGTCGTACTTGGCCCGCACCTGCCCATCGACGAACAGGCATAGGTGCGGGTCGTCGATCTGTACGATGCTAACGCCCGCACTGGCGAGGCGCCTCAACTCCTCGCGGAGGATCGGTACACACGCTTGGACGAATTCCTCGCGAGTCGGGTAGGCACGGGCCGAACGCTCGGCGTCCCACATCCGCTCGCCGAGAAGGGCCGGCGACGGTAGCGTGGCCTTGATCGGCTTGGCGGTGACCGTCTTCAGGAACGCCACTTCCTCGGCGATGAAGCCGGGCCGCTTCGGGGAGAGCTTGTCGACGACGACGGTCCACGGTCGGCCATCGGCCGGGTTGCGGCTTAGCTCGAAGCCGTGTGCCAACTCCGCGATCACGCCGATGTACGACTTCCGCCACCACTCGCCGTCGGTCACCACGTCAAGGCCGGCGCATTCTTGGAGCGCGACCGCCGATGCAATCGCTCGGCCCATGAGCCGGCGGTACTCGGCAGAATCGTGCACGGCCTCATTGTTGATGAGATCTTTGACGTATTCCGGCCGCGGCAACGAACCGACGACCGAGGTCGGGAACAAGAGGCT
The DNA here is from genome assembly GCA_046350275.1 of Gemmataceae bacterium. GTDB lineage: Bacteria > Planctomycetota > Planctomycetia > Gemmatales > Gemmataceae > JAXMAS01. Next base: position 5,815 of record JAXMAS010000010.1, on the reverse strand, counting down.
CACGGGTTGGTCCTCACCCAATTCTGTCGGGCGTAGTCGAAGTCCTGCTGGGTATCGACCTCGATATAGCCGCCAGGAGTGTCGGCGTGGCCGAACTTCGCTCCGGCTTCGATCATCTCCTGGAAGAGCTGGATCAGGTACGACTTCTCGAAGAGCTTCGATTCGCGAAACGGCTTGCCGGCGTACTTTTCACGACAGGCTCTGTAATGTGCTTTGAGCCCTTCGGCTCCTGCGGTCGAGAATTTGGCCAGGCCGATGTACTCCCCGTGCGCGGCCGAGTTGTCCACAAGCCGGGACACCTCGGTGACGAGGCCATCGCGGACGAGAACTTTCTCTGCGTCGTCCGGCGGGTGCTGGGTCCGCTCGGTATAGCGCTCCTGCCAATTGGTGTCCACGACCAGCGTCATGTCGTCGGGGTGGGCGAGGGTGCGGGCGACGACTTCGGGGGTAAACAGGATGTCCGAGTAGCAGCACATGAACGGCTCGACCATCAGGTCCTCGGCGTAGAAGAGCGACGCGAGGATGTTGTTGTTCTCCCAGTTGTCGTTGTGCCGGAACGTCAGTTCGGAGTAGTCGCGGCGCACCTTGTCGATCTGGTAGCCGCCAATGAACGCGATGTCGGTGACGCCATTCTGACGGAAGGCGTCGAGCGTCCAGTCGATCATCCGTCGGCCGGCCACCTCGGCGAAACATTTGGGCGCGTCGGCCGTCGTCGGCATCAGTCTGCGGCCTCGGCCTGCGCCGATGACTATCGCTCGCATTGTTGTCCTCCCGGTTGCATCCACGTCTTCCTAGCATATGATCTCAGGCGCATCCGGCCGATTTGCCGAGATTCCCACGAGTATCCGACATGCGAACACTTCTCTCCATCGTCGTCGCCTTGATGTGCGCCGCTCCCACACGGGCCCAAGAATCCTTGCGGATCATCTGTTTCGGTGCGCATCCCGACGATTGCGAGTTGAAAGCTGCGGGAACGGCAGCGCTCTGGGCCGCCAAAGGCCACAGGGTCAAGTTTGTTTCCGTCACCAACGGCGATATTGGCCACTGGAAGAGCTCGGGGCCGGAACTTGCCAGGCGGCGCAAGGAGGAGGTCGAGGCGTGCGCCAAGCTCCTCGGCATCGAGACGCAGGTATTGGACATCCACGACGGCGAGCTTGAACCGACGCTTGCAAATCGCAAGACGATCACACGACTGATCCGCGAGTGGGGGGCCGACATCGTGATCTCGCCGCGGCCCAACGACTACCACCCAGACCATCGATACACCGGAGTACTGGTGCAGGACTCGGCATACATGGTCGCCGTGCCGAAGTTCATCCCCGAGGTCACGCCGTTGGCCAACAACCCGGTATTCCTCTTCTACTCCGATCGCTTCTTGAAGCCGAACCCGTTCACGGCCGACGTCGTGGTGGCCATTGACTCAGTGATCGAGAAGAAAATCGCGTGCGTCGAGAAGATGCCGTCGCAATTCTACGAGGGTGGGGCCGTCGGTGGGGCGCACTTGGTCCCGAGCGATCCGGCCGGCCAGGCCAAGCGACGGGCCGAAGTTCGCACGGCTCACCTGAACCGCGACCGGCAGGTGGCCGATCGCTTCCGCGATGTGGTGGTCAAGTACTATGGGCCGGACAAGGGCAAAGCGGTGCAGTTCGTTGAAGCGTTCGAGATTTGCGAGTATGGTCGCCGACCGTCTCCGGCGGAATTGCGAAAGCTATTCCCGTTTGTCGAGTAGTTGCCACAACCCAACGGGATGGGTACCGGCGAGGCTTTGAAGAAACCTCGGACCCACATATCACGGAATTGGCAGTAGCGGAAAGACGCGGAGGATGTCGTTCTGGCTCAGGGCGGCAAGCCGGTGAAAGCCAATCGCAGCCAGGCGTGGCGAGCCGACTGCGCACTCTTTCTCGATGAGATAATTGCGATTATACTCGTCGCGCCGACGGTTGACTTCAGTCAGGTCGACCTCCGCAACATATGTCGTCCACTTTCGGTTGAATCGCTGAACACTGGCACGCAACTCTGTCAGCGGTCTAGCTGGCTCGGTAGTGCCTCGAAGGTTTGCCAGTGACTTGGTCACGTCTTCGATAGGAAGCGGCCCACCAGCGTCGTGGACGAAAGCCAGGTGTAGACGGACGCCGCGTAGCCATTCGTCGCGTTTCTTGCGACATCGCTCGATCATTTCGTCGTATACCTGTTGAACGCCGAGCGCGCGTCGGACGAAAGCCGGAGCCTGGTATTGTCCGCCGATCAACATCCGCGTTCGAAGTTCATCGTCCACGGATAGCATGGGGTCGCCGTCCACGCCGCCTACTCCGTTGGTATGGGCTACGGACATGCTACAAGTTCCGTGCGGGCCTGATGCGGGTCGCAAAGGCGCTTCCCACCTGCGATAATCGTCTATGTCTTCCCAAACGACCGCTTTTGCATCCGCAATACCGATGAACGATCATTTGACCGACTCCAGCGCGACCATCGCACATTCGCCACCAGACCCTGCGCTGACGATTGCATCGCCGAGTCCGACGGACGAAGCGACGGCGACGGTTGTGACGACTGTACGCTTGGCAGCGAGCGGAGCAGTTGTGCCGGGGTACGAAATCCTCGGCGAGTTGGGCCGCGGTGGCATGGGAGTGGTCTACAAGGCTCGGCAGGTCGCACTGAACCGACAGGTCGCGCTGAAAATGATCCTCGCCGGCTCCCATGCTGGCGATACCTTGTTGGCGCGGTTCAAGGCCGAGGCCGAGGCGATCGCCAAGCTCCAGCATCCCAACATCGTTCAGATCTACGACATCGGCGAGTGCGACGGACGCCCGTATTTCTCGCTCGAACTTGTCGAGGGCGGCAGCCTGGAGCGCAAGATCGCCGGCCAGCCACAGAATCCCAGGCTGGCAGCACGCATCGTCGAAGTTCTGGCTCGTGCCGTCCATGTCGCGCATGAAGCAGGAATCGTCCATCGCGACCTCAAGCCTGCCAACATCCTCCTTCAAGTCGAGTCGCGGTCTGTGTCCGGAGGGTCCTCGGTCAATCGATCGATGCTGTCCGCGTCGACGGAGTTTGGCACACCCAAGATCACCGATTTTGGCCTTGCGAAACACCTCGGGGCGTCACAGCTCGGCCAAACGGGGGCCGGCTCGATCATGGGGACACCGAGTTACATGTCGCCCGAACAGGCCCAGGGCGAGAATCACGTCGTTGGCCCTCTCACAGACGTCTATGCACTTGGCGCGATTCTCTACGAACTACTCGTGGGCCGACCGCCGTTCCGGGCCGACACACCCCTCAACACGATTATGGAAGTCATCCGCGGTGAGGCGGTTCCGCCGCGGCGAGTCCAGTCGAAGACACCTCGCGACCTGGAGACGATTGCGCTCAAATGCTTGGAGAAATCACCAACCAAGCGATACGCGAGCGCCCTGCATCTCGCAGACGACTTACAGCGCTATCTTGACGGTTCGCCAATTGCAGCCCGGCCTGCGGGCTCGATCGAGCGAGCTATCAAATGGGCCAAACGTAGACCGACCCTGGCTGCCCTAGTTGCGACCATCGTCATTGCAGGAATCGCCCTGGTGTCTGGAGGTGTCTGGGCCTATGCGGCGGTCACGCGCGAAGCCGCCGAAGCCCGCCAGGCGCAGGCCGCAGCGACCGCTGCGCTGGAACAAGCACGGCAACGGCAGGTCCGCTTGTGCGTTGCCAATGGGTCGCGACAGCTGGACGCAGGCGACTTGTTGAATTCGCTGGTCTGGTTTGCCGAAGCACTGCGACTCGACGCCGGCCACGCCGATCGCGAACAGGTTCATCGCAAGCGACTGGCAGCGGCCATTCAGCACTGTCCGCGCCTTGAACGAGTCTGGCGGCACGAAGGAGCCGTGACCAAGGCGGTATTCTCTCCGGACGGCAAATGCGTTGCGACGGCCAGCGCTGACGGTATGGCGCGAATCTGGGATCCAACGACTGGCGACTCGACGTTGCCACTTGAGCAGGGTGGCACCGTGGCATTCCTGGAGTTCTCGGCCGATGGCAAGAAGCTGTTGACGGGAGGATTTAACGGAAATGCGTTCCTTTGGGACGTGGCGAGCGGCCAACGCCTGGTGACGTTTCCTGTCGGCGTCGCATTAGCTCGCGGCCACATCTTGCCGGGAGATCGCGTCGTATTGGCGACGCGCGCGGGAGGCATCCGCTTTTGGGATGGCAAGACCGGAACGCCCCACCAACCTGTCCTCGTTCACAATGGCAAGCTAACCGACCTTGCGGTGGATGCCACAGGTCGCCTCATTGTGTCGGCAAGTGACGACGGCATCGCTCGGCTGTGGGACGCCGCACAAATGGTAGCCGTTGGTCTGCCGATGAAGCACGCGAGTGCGATTAACACGGTAGCGTTTAGCCCGGATGGTGATCGCATTGCAACGGGCTGTGCGGATGGGACCACTCAGGTGTGGAATGTTCGCACGGGTGAGCCGATACTGGCGCGATCGATCCGGCAGCGCGGTAGCGTTAATGTCGTCGTGTTCAGCCCCGACGGCACGCGTGTAGCGGCAGCCAGCGACGATAAAACGGCGCAGGTATTCGATGCCACTACCGGGATGACCGCATCTCCCCAGTTCCGGCACGGGAGTCGGGTCGGAACAGTCGTGTTTTCCCCCGATGGGCGTTGGATCGCTACGGGGAGCGATGACAATGCCGCGCGCATCTGGGATGCCTCCAGTGCAGCCGCCATCGGACCTATTCTTCGGAACAACGGGACTCCGGTCACCGTTATGTTTTCCCCCGATGGGCGTTCCATCCTGACGGGCAGTCAGGATGGGTTAGCTCGCCTCTGGCGACTGCTTGTGCCCACATCCTCGGGAGCGCAGCTTACCGTTACACCGAGTGAGGGGGTGCGTACGCTCTCGAGTCCGGATGGAAAGTTAATGGTGGCGTTTGGTGGAGAATCCGTTGCGCGCGTGCGGCGGGCGAGCGACCGCGAACCCGTCGGCCCACCGTTGCGACACGATTCGGTCGTCTCGTCAACGGCGTTCAGCTCTGACGGCAAGACGATTGCAACCGGTGCCGGCGATGGCACTGTTCAACTGTGGGATGCCGTCGAAGGCAAAACACTCTGGCCGGAACCAGTGCGCCATTCCACACAAGTTGACTGGCTTGCGTTCAGTCGAGACGGCAAGAAGCTTGCTACAGCCAGCGACGACAATACCTCGCTCGTTCTCAATGCGGCCGACGGGCGACCTTTGTTTGCTCCCATCCGCCATACCGGTGGTGTCTATCACGTGGCGTTCAGTGACTTGGGCGATTGCCTATTCACAGCCAGTCACGACGGCACGTCGCGGATATGGGACGCCGAGACCGGCGAACCCCTGACGCCACCCCTTCCTCCGTGGGACGGTAAGCCGTGGCGCGACGAGCTTGAAGCGGACGGGAGGGCCGCCGCGGATCTAATGACGTTCGCACAAGTGCTATCGGGATTGCGTGTGGACGAGCATGGAGGCCAGGCGCAACTTCCGACGGCCGCGATTCGCGAAGCGTGGGGGAAACTGCGTCAGAAGTACCCGGCCGACTTCACAGACACGCCCGGAGCGGCACGAGTATGGCACGAGCAACGGGCCGCGGAATCCGAAAAGGCGAAGTCTTGGTTTGCCGCAGCGTGGCACCTGGAACGGTTGGTGTCACTCACGCCGGCCGAGGCCGACATCCCGCGGCGGCTAGCGCGGGCACTTGGCGAATGGGGATCATGGGAGCGTTCGGCTGCCGCGGCGACCCTTGCAATCGAACTTTCGCCTGGATCTTGGGAAGCCTGGCAACGACGCGGGCAAGCACTCGGTGAGCT
>JAXMAS010000009.1:0-282027 GCA_046350275.1 Gemmataceae bacterium | reverse complement strand
CGAGGATTGGCATCTCCAAGCCGTTATTCAAAATGACCTTTTGCATCCGTACCTCTGTTTCTTCTCACTGTCTATTTCGCCTTTACGTCGTAGCAGAGGAGCACGTCTTGGTCGCGAATGTACAGCTTGCCGTTGGCGACGACCGGGTGCGGCCAGGCCTGTTCTTTGGAGCGGTCGGGCTGGTCGAACTGGCCGTGATCTTCGTACTTCTTCGGGTCGGCGCCTACCAAGTACACCGTGCCCTTGGCCCCCTCATTGCGGCAATAAAGGTGGCCGTCGGCGTACACGATCGACCCTTTGCCGGGCCGCCGCTCCTGCCACATCACCTTGCCAGTCTTGAATTCCAGGCAGGTCAGGATGCCGGGGTCGAAGCTGCCGTACAGGTAGCCGTCCACCAGTACCATCCCGCCGTGGTGGTTTTTTAGAGTCCGGCTAAAGTACAGTTCCTTGGCCGTGATCCCTTCCTTGTCGTCCTTGCTCAGCTTGACCGCGCCCCCACCTGCGTCGTAGGACGAGGCGGCGAACACCGTGCCGTCGGCATAGACTGGGGTGGAGCAGTTGATCCGGTGCGTGTTGGACGCCCGGTCGTACCGCCATAAGAGCTTGCCGTCGGTGCTCACCCCGACCATCGTCGTCGCCGTAAGCTGCACGTACTGCCGTACGCCCTCGAACTCGACCGCGATGACCGACGAGTAAGCCGCGCCGGACGTCCCGAGGAAGCCCCGGTCACCGGTGGGTCCTTCGGGCACCTTGCACTTCCAAAGGGGCTTGCCGTTGCCCTTGTCGAGGGCCATCAGCGTCCCGTCCTCGGTGCCGGGAGTGCAAACGAGCTTGTCGCCGTCCACCAAGATCGACTCGGAGAATCCCCAGACAGGGTTGATGCCGCCGAGGTCCTTGATGTAGTCAATGCGCCACACTTCCTTGCCATCGATTGTGAAGCACACCAGGTCGCCGTGCTGACTGAGGATGTAGAGTTTGTCACCATCGATCGTCGGCGTGGCGCGCGGACCGGATGGGCGGAAGACGTTTCCGTACTTACCTGCGCGTCCGATTTTTGCCTTCCACACCTGCTTGCCGTCCGACTCGTTGAGCGCGAAAAGCCAGGCCGAGCCGTCGCTATCGCCGGTGGTGTAAATCCGGCCGCGGCTGACGGCGATACCGCCCATTCCCTCGCCGATGCCGGTCACCTTCCAGGCCAGCGACGGCCCGCCCTTGGGCCAGTCCTTGAGAAGACCGGTTTCCCTAGAAACGGCGGTGCGGTCGGGACCCTGCCACTGCGGCCAGTCATCGGCGAACGCCGTCGCGCCGTGCAGAACCAGTGCGAGGCACCAAGCATACAATTTCATGGAAGAGTCTCCGAAACCTCAGTAGCAAATCCGAGTCCGTTACCGCCGCTCGGCATTTGATCATGCGTGCTCTGGCCGCAGGCGCGCGGCCCCTTGGCACGATAATGCAAGTCCCCTACAGAACGGTAATCACATCCTCTAGTGTTCTTGCCTAATCTTCCAAAACCCGGCTGAATGCACCTGAACGTGAACTCTTATCGGGGGTAGACTGGTCAAAAGGAGCGAGTCGGTCGGCCGGGAGCGCAAACGTGGCAGCAGCCGAGTTAAGCAAACTTGTGGCGGCGATCGAGCGGCACGCACCACCCGACGGCGTCTGTGCCACAGACGTGCCCGGCATGTTGCTCGGCCGGCAACAGGCACCGACCGATCCCATCGCCCTCGTTGTCGATCCCTCGCTGTGCATCGTCGCTCAGGGCGCGAAGGAGGTGTTTCTGGCGGGCGAAGTATATCGCTACGACCCTGCCCATTCGCTGCTCGTTTCGATTGACCTCCCGATGTCCGTCCGGGTGGTCGATGCGTCGCCTGCCCGGCCGTGCCTGGCAGTGCGCATCTCGCTTGAAATGTCGCTTGTCGGCGAGCTCTTGGCCGACTGTCCGGACGGTCCGCCACCCGGGAAAATCGGGAGGGGACTCGACGTGAGTCCAGTCGAACCGCAACTCCTGGACGCCGTCGCGCGGCTCGTGGTCCTTCTCGATTCTCCGCACACGATCGGGCCACTTGCCCCGCTCGTGCTCCGGGAGATTACTTACCGAGTGCTCATCGGGCCGCAGGGGCCACGGTTGAGACAGATGGCCGCAGCCGGCGCACCGGCCCACCAAATCGCCCGCGCGATTCGCTGGCTACGGGATCATTTCGCGGCCCCGCTCCGGGGCGAGTCGCTCGCCCGACAGGCGCGGATGAGCCTCTCAGGGTTCCACCAGCACTTCAAGGCGGTGACGGGTTTAAGTCCGCTACAGTACCAGAAGCGGCTGCGACTTCAGGAGGCTCGACGACTGATGATGGACGAAGGGCTCGACGCCGCCTCAGCCGCCTTCCGGGTTGGGTACGAAAGCCCGTCGCAGTTCAGTCGCGAATATCGGCGAATGTTCGGCACACCGCCGCGCCAAGACGTGACCGCAGTCAAAGCCCAGGCCCAAGCGACGAGGCACCCAGGTATCGCCTCTAGAAAAGCGCTTGCAGCCAGGTGATTCGATTCATAAGCGGCGTACCTTATGCGGCGCGCCACTGACATCGCCACCGCGATTTTCTACACGGGGATCGACCCCTTCACCAAGAAAGATGACTTTGTCGCAAAAGGGCTTAAAGACAGAAGAATGCATCGTGCGCTGATCCAGTTCTTCAAGCCGGAGAACTGCTTCACCGTTCGCGAAGCCCTTATCCAGGCGGGACGTGCGGACTTGATTGGGGGCTGCGACGGACTGATCCCGGCGAATCCACCGAAGGAGGCGCTGGAGAAGCGGCGTCGGGAGGCCAACCGGGCGGTCGAGGGCGACCACTACCACACCGTGGCGAACCTGGCGAAAGGCAAGCAGTCGGGAGAACGCGGCCCAAACCCGCCGAAGACGGGCTACCGGCCTGGACGGCAGTCACAAAAGCGACGTAACAAGTAGGTCGCTGCGCGGACGGACAACTACTATATGCCAACGTCCGCGTTTACGACGCCGGCGCGGATGGATCATGCTCGTCGGCCGCCCAACTCGGAACTCTATCATGCGAACGCGATCACCTGTGACCGCTGTGACCTTGCTCGCGGCGAGTGTCTGGATCGGCTGCCTGGCAAGCCAAGGCCGATTCTCCTACACGGTTCAGGCTCAGGAGAGGGGCGACAACGCGCCGCCGCTCATCAAGCAAATCAACAACGGCAACTGGCTCGAAGAGACCGAGGCCAAGTTGCTCGTGAACGAGCTGTACTACCAGCGCGCCGTCCACGCCTACATGACCATGCTGCCAGCACTCAACGTGATCGGTATGCGGGAAGGTTCGGAGAAGGAGTTCGGGGCTGGCTACAACGTGCTGCCGATCTGGAAGGACCGGATGGACAGCCGGTGCTGGGTGCCGACGCCCAACGCCGACGTGATCTACTCGATGAGCTACCTCGACCTGAAGAAGACCGGGCCGCTCGTCGTCGCCGCCCCGCCGAACGTCATCGGCATGTTCACCGACTTCTTCCAGCGGACCATAACTGACGTCGGTGCCATCGGCCCCGACCGCGCCCGCGGCGGGCTGTACTTGCTGTTGCCGCCGGATTACGACGGCGAAATCCCCAAGAGCTACTTCGCGTTCAAATCCCGGACGAACAACGTGTTCCTGTTCTTCCGCACGATCATGAGGAAGGGCGCGAACGGCCCCGACCCGGCCCCCGCGGTTGCGAACGCAGAGAGGACGCGCGTCTACCCGCTGTTCGCGTCGGAGAAGGACGTGAAGCCGATGCAGTTCCCCAACGGCAGTGGCAAGAAGATCAACATGATGTACCCGACGGACAACACTTACTGGACCAAGCTGAAAGAGTTCGTGGACTACGAGCCGGTGTCAGCCATCGATCCGGAGCTGCGCGGGGTACTCGCCTTCATCGGCATCGAGAAGGGCAAGCCGTTCAACCCAACGGACAACCAGAAGGAGTTGTTGAAGAAGGCTGTCGAAACCGCGCCGAAGATGATCCTGGCGACGCGTCAGCTCGGCCGGCCTGACGGGCGCGACAAATACTACAAGGACCGCCAGTGGGTGAACGTCTGGGGCGGTGCCACGGCCGACTGGATGCAGGTCACCTATCTCGACGTGAACCAGCGGGCCACCTACTTCCAGGTTGCTTACTCGTCGGCACCGGCGATGGTGGCGCGCACGCTGGACGCCGGTTCGAAGTACCCGGTCGCCCTCCGCGATATCGACGGCGATTTGCTCAACGGGTCGAACAGCTACAAGTTGCACATTCCGAAAGACCCCCCCGCGACCCTGTTCTGGGCTGTCACTGCCTACAACGTCACCGACGGCACGATGACCGCAGCCCGGCAGCTCCTGCCGTCGATCAATGGGATGAACAACGTCAAGACGAATGACGACGGCTCGGTGGACCTGTATTTCGGCCCCGAAAAGCCCGCGGCCGCACCGGATTCCAACTGGATTCAAACCGTCAAGGGTCGTGCGTTCCTCGTGGCTTTCCGTCTGTACGGAACGGGAACCGAGTTCTTCGACCAGACGTGGAAGCCGGACGATGTGGTCAAGGTGAAGTAGCGAGCTGTGGTCGCCCGGAAAGTAGCCCGAGCGGCGGTACGGTTCGCGGCCGCCGCTACATTCGCGCGAGAAGACACCCCACAACCCCACCAGGAGAACACAGTGCGCTCGAAACTCGCATTGCCGGTGATCGCCCTCCTCACGGTTGGTGTGCTCGTACCCTGGATCGCTGGCGCGCTCGCTCAAGACAAGAAGCAGGCTCCCAACTCTTCGCAGGTTCCGGCTCCGAAAATGCCGGCGGAGGTCACTCAACCCGGCGAAAGGCGAGAAGGCGGGCGAGCAGGGCGAAGGTCCACCGAGACAGTTCGGTTACCGGCCGGGCCGGAAGTCATAACAGAGGCAACAGAGTAAGACGCGGAAAGGGAACAGCGGTTCCGGATCGCGAGCGTAGACCAGCTATGACTGCTCTCGCCGACCCCTCGGGCGTAAACATGGTTTTATGGTGCGCCACTGAGCAAGGGGTCGATTATTTGCCCATATCTAACTGGACAGCGAGGTGGTGGCTGAACAGCTGACCGATGGAACACGAGCAACCCGAGGGGCAAGCGGCCGGCTTGGCCCGTGTGTTCCAGCTTCGCAGTGCGACGACCGGGTCGGCGCTTGCTCTGGGCTCTGGGGTACCCTTCGGCTTCCGTTCCGGTTTCTTGTCAGCGGCTGCCTTCACCGGTTGCACTCGGCCTTCCAGCATAGTGCCCCAAATCGGGATGTCCTTGATTTCCGATGCGTCCACTTTGTTGGGGTCTTTCTCCAGCACCGTCAAATTGGCCCGCTTGCCGACCTCGATCGACCCGATCTCCTTCTCCAACTGGATCGAGTACGCGGCGTCGATCGTGATAGCCTTCAGGGCCGTCTCCAACGGCACCTTGTGTTCCGGGCCGGCCACCTTGCCTTCGTAGGTCAGGCGGTTCACCCCGGCCCACACCAGTTGCAACGGCTTGGCCGGGGCCATCGGCATATCCGAGTGGAACGACAACGACCCCTTGTTGTCCAGCACGTACTTGTGCGGGGCGATGTTCTTCGCCCGGTCGGCCCCGATGCCAATCTTTTCGTATGGGCCGGCGAGGGCGGTGACGTAGTACGGGTTGGAACTCACCACCCCACCCAGTTCGATCCACCGCTTGACTTGATCCGGTTGGGCGAATCCGAAGTGAACGAGCACCGTGCGGTGATCCTCGCGCGGTGCCCGCTTCATGGCCTTCTCCAGTTCCCCCAGCACCACGTCGAACCCGGCATCGCCATTGTTGTGGATGTGGATTTGGAAGCCGGCATCCCAGTACCCCTGGAAGGCGTAGGAGAACACCGGCGGGTCGATGATCCAGGCCCCTTTGTGCCGGTCCGTGTACCCGTCCTTCATCTGCATGAGCTGGCTGAAGATCGCTCCGTCAGTGAACAGTTTCACACGTTTGGGGAGGTAAGCGGTGCGGCCTCTGCCCCAGTTCAATACCTGCTCACTGTCCGCGACCATCGCCCGCGCGTCTCTCGGGTTACGGGTGGCGAACGTCTTACCGTCGGCCATGAAGTAATGCGTGAACGGCACTTCGTCGCCGCTGTACACGGCGTTGATCGCGTCTTGCATCGGTTTGGAGAAGAACCCGCCCGGCTCGCAACAGACCGTGATTCCGGCGCGGTGGTAATACCGCACGCTATATTCCAGCCCGTTCCTGAACGACTCCGGCGAGGCCATGAATGGGGCGACTTTTCCGACGACGGCCATCGCGCCTTGTTCGAAGAAGTGGCCCTTTTCAAGACTGATCTGTTCCTGTGCGCTCTTCGGCAGACCGGTGATGTACTTTGCGTCGAGGCCGACGAGTGTGAGTGCGGCATCGTTCAGGATCAACTCGTGACAGGAGCGGTGCCAGACGATCACTGGGAAATCCGGGGCCAGTTTGTTCAGAACCCCCCGATTCAGTTCGCCGTGCATGTAGTGGTGGTAGCCCCAGGTGATGAACGGCTTGGTTTTGTCCTTGTGTTCCGCCAGGGCTTGCTTCAGTCGCCCTTCATAACCCTTCGGGTCGCGGACGGCCGGGGAGAAGCCGTCGATGGCGTCCCAGTCCTCGATCGAGATGACCTTCGTATTCATCGTGAGGGCAGCCAGCACCGGATGAACATGCTGTTCGACGAACCCGGCGATGACGACTTTGTCCGCGAAAGTGCGATCGACCTTCGCGTCCTTGCCAGCGGCCTCCTTGACCTTGTCGAGCGTGCCGACGGCGACGAACCGCCCGTCGCGCACCGCGACGGCTTCAGCCGACGGTTGCTTCGGGTTCATCGTCCGAAACTCACGGGCGACATAGACGGTCGTGAAGCCGGGTTTGCCGATCAGCGCGCCGAGGTCTTGCAGGGAGGGGGTCGATTGGGCGGATGCGGGGCATGCGGCCACCATCCCGGAGAGCAGGAGTGTTGTTCCCAACAAATGTCGAGTCATGGCTGATCCTCTTTGTGGAAACGAGCGGAGCTGCCTGCCGGGTCACTTTGTGATTGTCATTTTTCCGTGCGATTAACTGGTCGCCGCCTGGGCGGCAGCCTTCGCGACGGCGAAGTCGTTCTCGACCGTGCTGCCGGAGACCCCGACGGCACCGATGATGTCACCAGCGGCGTTGGTGATCGGCACGCCGCCGGGGAAGGTGATCAGCCCCTGGTTCGATACCTCGATGTTGAACAACTCGCCGCCCGGCTGGGAGAGCTTGCCGACGTCGCCGCTCGGCATATCGAAGAGACGCGCCGTGCGGGCCTTCTTGATCGCGATGTCGATCGACCCCAGCCACGCTCCGTCCATGCGAATGAACGCCTTGAGGTTCGCACCGGCGTCCACGACGGCAATGTTCATCTTCACGCCAATCTCGCCGGATTTCACCAGCCCTGCGCGGACCGCGGCGAGCGCTTGCTCGTAAGTGATGTCTGCCACGGCGTGCCTCCAAAAGATGAGGGTTCGAGGGAGTTGTCGCCTGTGCGGCCAGCGGTCGTGGTCCTTTTCCGGGGATGAGTATAGCCTGACAGGACGCAGGATACAATTCCCCGCTGCCCCAAGTGCGGGTGGTTTGAGTAGTCTGTAACAGCCGGCTCCAGTCCGGATCTCCGACGCGAATGCCGCGCATCCCGGCCTCGCGGTCCTTTCCGAGCCACGGGTGTTGGGGAACTCCGGTCTCCCGGTCGATGTCATGGCAGCTGGGGAGTACGAGGACACCGAGGTCGTCCGCGGGCCGAGGGACCGGTTCTGACTCGACACCGATGGCCGCGTTAAGGCGATGAGTCACGGGGGGAGCGGAAAGGTCAGCCACGATTGAGCACTGGGGTGCGAACGGGTTCCACCTACCCTCTGAGCGACGCCGTCGGGCAGGTGTTGCGTGGTGTCGAAGCCTGGGTCGGTGCCAGCTGCCTCAAGGACGACTTTCCCCCTTCGCCTTCGACATCGCCACAAAAGGTTACTACACGGGGCTCGACCCATTTACGAAGAAACCCGTGCAGGTGGTGAAGAGGAGGACGGCGACCACTACCGTAGGGTCGCCAATCCCCGGGCGAAGGGAGGGTAACGAGCGCCCTTCGCTAGTAGGGCTGTCGCTGAGGGCAGGATGAACGTCGGCCAAACGAATACGCAATAGGTCCATCGGCCGGAAAGAGCTAAAGGAGTCATCATGAAAAAACGCATTCTCGTCGTCCTGACGAGTTGTCCAAAGTATCCGACGCTCGATCGCGCCACCGGGCTTTGGCTCGGCGAAGCCGTGCATTTCGTCAAGAAAGTCGAGGCGGCTGGGTATGAGGTTGATTACGTAAGCCCCAAGGGCGGTTACACGCCGATCGATCCACACAGCCTGGCGATGGCCGACGCCGTCGACTGGGAGTGGTATCAGAACAAGGCGTTCATGAACCGGCTCGGTGCCACGCTGTCGCCGAATCAGGTGAAGGCATCCGACTACTGCTGCATCTACTACGCCGGCGGGCATGGTGTTGTCTGGGACTTCCCGGACAATTCGGACCTACAGAATCTCGCCCGGGACATCTACGAGAATGGCGGCATCGTGTCATCGGTCTGTCACGGCGCTGTGGGACTGCTGAACATCAAGCCTTCGGACGGTGCAGTGTTGATCAAAGGAAAGAAGGTCACAGGCCTTTCCAACGCAGAAGAAAAACTCGCCGAGTTGGACAAACACGTTCCGTACTTGACCGAGACCGAATTGTCGACTCGCGGTGCGTCGTATCACAAGGCCGACCAGCCATGGGCGGCATTCGCCGTCGAAGACCAGCGCGTAATCACTGGCCAGAATCCAGCGTCTGGTGGGGCCGTCGCCGACTTGGTGATCGCGGCTCTTTCGACCGTCACGTAAGGCAACTATTTACCTGCGACAAGTGTGTCAACAGGCAGACCGACCCGATAACCAAGCAACTCGTGATGGCAGCCCCAATACTTCGAGGGTTGCTAATCCACACGGACCATTACCAATCGACGAACGGGCGACGACCCGAATCATATCCGACAGCGAACCAGGCGATACAACGATCCAGAAATCACCTCACGGAAGTCTGGCCACCATGATCCGATTCACACTGTCGTTCTTGGCACTTGTCAGCGTCGCGGCGTTTGTTGCCCCCGCTCATGGCGAAGGGGCGGTCACGCCGGCCGAAGTCCGCGTCATCGCCAAGGAAGCCTACATCTACGGCTACCCGATGGTGGATAGCTATCGCATCCAGTACGCCTACTTCGTGGACACGGCGAGTCCCGAGTACAAAGCGCCTTGGAACCAGATCAAGAATATGCCGCGTGTTTTCACGCCGGCTGACAAGGCGGTGCAAACCCCCAACTCGGACACGCCGTATTCCATGCTTGGCCTGGACCTGCGAGCCGAACCCCTCGTGCTCACTGTGCCCGCGATCGAGAAGGATCGCTATTACAGCATCCAACTCATCGACGCCTATACCTTCAATTTCTCCTACATCGGTAGCCGAGCTACCGGGAACGAGTCCGGCAGCTTCCTCATCGCCGGGCCGGGCTGGAATGGTGAAACCCCCAAAGGCGTGAAGAAAGTGATCCGTTCGGAAACGGAGTTGGTGCTGGCCGCTTATCGCACGCAGCTCTTCAACCCGGGCGACCTCGACAACGTGAAAAAGGTTCAAGCCGGCTATAAGGCGCAGCCGCTCTCGGCGTTCCTCGGCCAGCCGGCGCCCAAGTCGGCACCCGCGATTGATTTCATCAAGCCGCTCGCCCCCGAGAAACAAAAGACCTCGCCCGAGTTCTTTGCTGTTCTGAACTTCGTCCTGAAGTTCTGCCCAACGGTTCCCTCGGAAAAAGAGTTGATGACGCGATTCGCCAAGATCGGCGTCAGCGCGGGGAAGACCTTCGACGCAAGCAAACTTACGCCGGAGTGGAAGAAAGCCATCGAAGACGGCATGGCTGACGCCTGGGCGGAGTTTGCCAAGTTGCAGAAGCGACTCGACGCGAAAGAGGTGACCTCCGGCGACACGTTCGGCACGCGGGAGTACCTGAAGAACAACTACCTGTACCGCATGGCCGCCGCCGTTGTCGGGATCTACGGCAACTCCAAGCAGGAGGCGATGTACCCGCTCTACATGGTCGATGCCGACGGGAAGAAGCTGGACGGCTCCAACCCCTATACCTTGCGATTCGCCCCCGGCGAACTGCCGCCGGTCAACGCCTTCTGGTCACTGACGATGTATCGGTTGCCGGAAAGTCTGCTCGTGGCCAATCCCCTTGACCGCTACCTAATCAATTCGCCGATGCTCACGACGCTCAAGAAGGACGCCGACGGCGGAGTGACGCTCTACATCCAGAACGAATCCCCCGGGAAGGATCGGGAGGTAAACTGGCTGCCGGCCCCCAAGGGACCGTTCATGTTGGTCCTGCGCCTCTACTGGCCGAAGGAAGCGGCACTCGACGGCAAGTGGACCGCACCGCCGCTTACGCGGGTCAAATGAACGACGACGCGGCAACTGTGTCCAACGCCAGGCACGACCGCGCGGACATGAGGTCCCCAAGCTGACAGTTCAAGCCTTGGTCAATCAGCGTGTCTGGTGGGAGGCCATTCGACGTATTTGGCCCCTGCATCGCGACGTGCGTGTACTACCCGCGTATCGACCCGTTCACAACGAAGTGGCGCACGACAGAATCCTGTAGCGTCCTTCAGGTAACGGTAGCGATGTTAGGAGCCGCGAGCGTGAGCGAGCGCGGGACGCTCCCACGCTCGCGGCTCCTGGAGTCGCTACGAATACAGGAAATGGGCTCGATAGCGGGTTCTCGAGTCGGAGACCGGGTGTGCCGTGTGGGAAGCACTGATCGAGGCAGGATGACAGGACCTGATCGGCGTCGACTATGCCATCGTGACAACAGCCCGAAACCGAGCGACGGTGGGTCGATACAGCAGCCGTAGGCACCAGCGGGCACTCGAAAAACGCGCGAGCTGGTTGTCAAGACTCGGAGTGACAACTCCAAGAGAATGAAACTGGATACGATACAATCAAATGCAGCGGTCAACATACACTCGAGGCTCGGCATTCTAACCATTTGCTGCTCATCCAGCGAGTGGAAGGTCGATTCGATGGCTGAATCCAGTTCGATTGAAATCATCCCCGCTCCTTTGGCTACAACCGGCATCGAAGGGCTCGACGATGTTCTGGGCGGAGGTTTTACGCCGCATCGACTTTACCTGCTGGAAGGCGTTCCGGGGTCCGGCAAAACAACGCTGGCGATTCAATTCCTGCTGGAAGGTGTCCGGCGCGGAGAGCCCGTCCTGTATGTGACGCTTTCCGAAACGGAAGAGGAACTCCGCAGCGTGGCCGCCTCGCACGGCTGGTCTCTCGACAACATCAGTGTTCGCGAATTGGTCCCCAGTGAAGACAGTCTTCGGCCTGATGAGCAGTACACGATGTTCCATCCGTCGGAGGTGGAGCTAAGCGAGACGACGAAAACGATCCTGGCCGACGTGGAGCGGTTTAAGCCTACGCGAGCAGTGTTCGACTCCCTTTCCGAGCTGCGCCTGTTAGCGGGTAACCCACTCCGATATCGTCGGCAAATCCTGGCACTGAAGCAGTTTTTCGCCGGGCGAAATTGCACCGTACTACTGCTGGACGACATGACCAGTTCGAGCCATGACTTGCAAGTGCAGAGCATAGCGCACGGGGTCGTGCGGCTCGATCAGATGTACCCGGAATACGGGTCCGAACGGCGGCGGCTGATCGTGCTCAAATACCGCGGTGCCCGCTTTCGGGGCGGGTATCACGATTTCGTCATCCAGCGCGGAGGTCTCGACGTCTTCCCGCGGCTGGTCGCCAACGAACACGGCCCTGCCACGGTCATGGAAAGACTCGCCAGCGGCCTCTCCGATTTGGACACATTGCTGGGCGGCGGCATCGAGCGCGGGACCAGCACGCTGATCATGGGTGCGGCCGGGACCGGCAAGTCATCACTGGCCGCGCAGTTCGTGGCGGCGGCGGCGGACCGCGGCCAAAGCGCCGCCATGTTCATCTTCGACGAGAGTGCCAACACCTTGGTGACCCGCACCACCGGGCTGGGTACCGACCTGCGCGGCCACCTAGCCCAAGGCCGCGTCACCATTCGGCAGGTCGACCCGGCCGAAATGTCGCCTGGGGAGTTCGCTCACGCCATCCGGCGGGCCGTCGAACGCCAACAGGCGTCCGTCGTGGTCATTGACAGTCTAAATGGCTACCTCAACGCCATGCCCGAAGAGCGATTCCTGATCATTCAATTGCACGAGCTGTTGACATATCTGGGTCAGGCGGGAGTCGCCACGCTCCTCATCAGCGCCCACCAGGGGCTAATCGGCAGCCAGATGGTCACTCCCGTCGATGCCACCTATCTCGCCGATGCCGTGATCCTGATGCGCTACTACGAAACGATGGGCGAGGTCCGTCAAGCCATCTCGGTCGTCAAGAAGCGCGGCGGTGCCCACGAGCGCACCATCCGCGACTTCCATCTGGAAAGCGGCAGAATCAGCGTTGGGCCACCTTTGCGCGACTTCCGCGGCGTGCTCACCGGCGTGCCGGTGTTTGAGGGCGACCGCGATCCATTGCGTGGGGGAGCAATCTCGTGAGCGAAGCCAAACGAGAGAGCCTGGAAAAGCGTGTGCTCATTCTCGCCCCGACGAGCAAGGACGCGGTGTTGGCTAGTTCGGTCCTCAGCCAGGCCGGTGTGGCGTGCTTGATCTGCCCCAACCTCGAACAAATCTGCACGGAACTGGACGCCGGCGCCAGTGCCGTCGTGTTGGTCGAAGAGGCAGTTACGTCGAATAGTGATGGCTGTCTGTCGAAGTGGTTGGCACGGCAGCCGCCGTGGTCCGACTTGCCCATCCTCGTGGTGGCGCGGCCCGGAGCCGATTCGACCGCCGTGGCCCAGGCTATGGACCTTCTCGGCAACGTCACGGTGCTGGAGCGGCCGACACGGGTGGCAGCGCTCGTGAGCGCAGTCCGCACAGCGCTTCGGGCACGGCAGAAGCAGTATCAAATCCGGGATCATCTCGCCGATCGCGACCGAGCCGCCGAGACGCAATCGCTTCTCGCCGCCATTGTCGCCTCATCCGACGATGCCATCATAAGTAAGACGATTGAGGGCATCATCTTGAGTTGGAATGCCGGAGCCGAGCGGCTCTTTGGCTATTCCGCGGCCGAAGCAATCGGCCGATCGATTACGATGCTGATTCCCGCGGAACGGCAGGGCGAGGAACCAAAGATATTGGAGCGCTTGCGTCGAGGCGAAAGCATCGAGCACTATGAAACGGTGCGCGTGTCCAAGGATGGCCGATTGTTAGATATATCGTTGACCGTCTCCCCGATCCGCGATGCCAAGGGCACGATTATCGGCGCGTCCAAGGTTGCTCGCGACATAACTCACCGTAAACGGGCAGAAGCGGAACTGAAGGTACTCTCCCTGTTGCCCAAACAGAACCCTTCGCCCGTAATTCGCATCGCCCGGGATGGCACTCTTCTTTACGCAAATCCGGGTGCGCATCGCGTTCTGAGTGAATGGAATCTCCAAGTCGGGAAGCCTGTCCCAGAGCGACTGCGTGAGTTGATGGTTCCACCGTCCGACGGCTTGCTGGTTTTTGACCGGGAACGGAGCGTGGTCGGCCGCGAGTTTCTTATCACGGTCGCATTTGTACCCGAAGCCGATTATGCCAACCTGTACTGGACTGACATCACCGAACGCAAGCGGGTCGAAGAAGCACTCCGTGATGCCGACCGCCGCAAGGATGAGTTCCTTGCCATGCTCGCTCACGAGCTTCGCAATCCACTGGCTCCGATTCGCAATTCGCTGCACATCCTGCGAATGGGCAGTCCGCAAGAATCGGCGACCGATTGCGTGACCGAAATGATGGAGCGGCAAGTCAACCACATGGTGCACTTAGTGGATGACTTGCTGGAAGTCTCACGCATCAGCCGCGGCAAGATCGAATTGCGCTTAGAACCGGTCGAAGTCGCGGGAGTCGTGCGCACGGCGGTGGAGACGAGTCGGCCACTGATCGATGCCGGCGGCCATCAGTTAGCTTTAGCGATCCCCGCGGAACCTCTCACGCTGAAAGGGGATTTCGTCCGCCTGACGCAGATTGTCGCCAACTTGCTGAATAACGCCGCGAAGTACAGCGACGCGGGCGGCCAGATCTGGCTGTCGGTCCGGCGGGAGAAAGACGGGGTGGCGATATCGGTCAAGGACACGGGCCAGGGCATTCCTCCCGATATGATTCCGCGCATATTCGACCTTTTCATGCAAGTCGACCGCGGTCCCCACCGAACCCGCGATGGGCTCGGCATTGGTCTCACGCTGGTCAAGAGCCTCGTTGAAATGCATGGTGGCAGCGTCGTAGCGCACAGTGAAGGGCTAGGTCGCGGGAGTGAATTCGTCGTCCGCCTGCCGCTCTGGAAGGAGGGAGGCGGAAGTGCAAAGGACAAGAAACGAGCATCGAACTCCGTTTCTTCCTTCGTGCTTCATCCTTCGCCTTTACGCAAGGTTCTGGTCGTCGATGATAACCGAGACGCAGCCGAGAGTCTTGGCGTCCTTCTCAAACTGCTCGGTGCCGACGTAAAAGTAGTGTTCAGTGGCCCGGACGCGCTCGAGGCTCTCGCAACCTATAAGCCGGCCGTCGTGCTCCTGGACATCGGCATGCCGGGCATGGACGGACATGAAGTGGCCCGACGGATTCGTCAACAACCGGACGCCAAAGACGTGACGCTCATCGCACTGACGGGATGGGGGCAAGAAGAAGACCGCCTTCGTTCCGAGTCCGCGGGCTTCGATTATCACTTGATCAAACCGGCCGATGTCAATGCCTTGCAGACTTTACTTGTATCCCTCGAAGATCGCCCCGGTGGTCGCCGAACCGGGCGGTAAGTGACAACTTTCGCCTGTGCCTGACCTCTCCGTGATCTTGTATTAGGTCAGGCTACAATCCGACACAACGTGGGTGCGATTACCACATCGGCGCGACGCCATCCGAGCGACCCCGCAAGTAGACGACGACCATAACCGTGCCGTCCCCAACCCGGAAAACGGGGAGCCGCCCGTTGAACGAGCGTCCCGCACGTTCAGCACCGTCCTTGGCTGGGAAAGCCGACTGCCAAACATCAAGCTGGCTGCCGACCATTACGCTCCAGCCACGGTCGACCACAAACAGGCCATAGGCAGGACCCGGCCGACGGCGTTCACGGTACGGGCTTCTCCTCGCGAGGCGCGGGCAGCGACCGATCTTCGGCCGGCCGCGGCGGATCGGGCAGACGTTTCTCCTTGTCCGCCGCTGGCGGCGGCAAGGGTCCGGGCAGGCTTGGCGGCGGCCCGTCGGGCCGCGGACCGGGTGTCGAACTGGAGTACGCGGAGCCGCCACCGAGCGCCTGGTAGGCGTTCACGATGGCAGACAGTTGCTGTCGCTTGAGTTCGATCAGGCCGGCCCGCGCCTCCATAAGCTCACGCTGAGCGAATAGGACTTCGCTGTACTCGGCCCGGGCATTCTGGAACAGCTTGTTGGCAGCGTCGACCGATGCCTCGAGCGACGCCAACTGCTGAACCTTGATCTCGATGCTCTTGCGATAGTTCTCGGCCTTGGTCACGCGGTTGACGACCTCTGTGAACGCGTCGAGAACGATCCTCTGGTAGGAGTAGATGGCCTGGAGTTGGCGGGCGTTCGCAGTGCGGTAGGCGGCCGCGATCGCCGTCCGATTGACTAGCGGCGCGACCAAATCCCCCGCGGCATTCCAGACGAACGCTTCGGGGTTGAACAGGTATTGTGGGCTAAAGGCCCGGAAGCCAAGGCCGCCCGTGATGTCGAGGCGGGGGAAGAAGTCGGCCCGCGCGACCTGTATGTCGAGGCCGGCGGCCATTAACTCTTGCTCGGCCTGACGGATGTCCGGCCGGTTCGCAAGCAGTTGGGCGGGCACGCCAATGCACACGGCGCGGACATCGAGGTCGAGGAAGTTCGCCGACGGGCGTTCAACGTGCTGGGGAAAGCGACCGGCCAGGAAGTTGATGTGGTTCTCGACCTCGACGATCTCCTGCTGGACCACCAGCTTCTCGCTCTGGTTCTTGCGGACCTCCGCCTGGAACCGCTGGACGGGCAATTCAGTGTCACGGCCTGCCGCCTTCTTGGCCTTGGCGGCCTCCAGGCTTTTTTCCTGAAGGGCGATGGTTTGGTCCAGGTTTTCCAGCCGTTTGTCGAGGGCCATCAGCCCGTAGTAGTTCTCCGCGACCTCTGCGACCAACCGGGTCACGGCATAGTTGCGGCCTTCGCTGGTGGCGAGGTAGCGCAGCGCCGCCGCGTCCCGCGCGTTCCGTAACTTCCGCCAGATGTCCACCTCCCATGAAACGTTGGCCGCGACCAGGAAGTCCGGAAGCGGACGGGGGAAGTGCTTACCGGGGAGGTATTCGAGTTGTTCCTCGACCGCCCCTTCGAGCGTGTACTTGCTATGCCTGTCCACCGATGCCCCGACCCGGCCCGTGACGAAGGGGAAGATCGCCCCGCGCCGCAAAATGACTTCGTTGTTGGCGATCTCGATGTCTTCGGCCAGGATCTTGAGGTCCTGGTTACCGGCCACCGCATCCTGAATCAGACACACGAGCATCGGATCGTTGAAGAACTCGTCCACCCGGAGCTGGGCCGAACTATCCCCAGCGCTCATACCGTTAAAGGCTTCCGGCAGTGGCGGCCCTGGCTGCGCGTCGCGGAGGCAGGGTGTATTGCAGGCCTGGACGGCGAACATCAAGCCGGAGGCCATCGTCCGTGCGACTAGCCGCCTGCGCCACTTCGCTGACGCCCGTAATACGGTGAGATCCATTCGCATCGTCCCCGCCAGTTTGCCCGGTCGGTACCACCGTATTTATCGGCAATCCTGCGCGATGACGTGAAAGCCATCTGACCGGCAAAGGCGCGCGCGGGGCTAAAACCGGGGAACTGGGCCGCCGGCACCAAAGTAAATGCGGACGCCGCGTCGCCTTACCCGCCGCGTCAGCCGTGCGGCCGCTCGGGCGGTGGCGGAGCGACGGTGTCGGCGGCGTGCGGCGCGGGGGCGTCTTCGTCCGTAGGTTCCTCCAACGGCCGACTTTCGGGAAGCTCGCTGAGCGGCATGCTCGACTCGTCTCGCAGGAGTTTGCGACCGTCGGCCATCCGGCCGAAAAGGTAGTACAGGCCAGGGATGACGAGCACGCCGAGTACCGTGCCGACGAGCATTCCGCCGGCCGCCGCCGTGCCAATGGTCCTGTTACCGATTGCCCCGGCCCCGGTGGCCAGGACGAGCGGGACGAGGCCGGCGATGAACGCGAACGAGGTCATCTGAATCGGCCGGAAACGCAACTTCCCGCCTTCGACAGCGGCCTCTTCGAGGCTCAAGCCGTCCCGCCGCCGCTGCACCGCGAACTCGACGATCAGGATGGCGTTCTTGCCGAGCAGCCCAACCAGCATGACCAGCCCGATCTGGGCGTAAACGTCGTTGGACAACCCCAGGAGCTGAAGGAACAGGAACGAGCCGAAGATGCCGACCGGCACCGATGCGATCACCGCGAGCGGCAGCAGGAAGCTCTCGTACTGCCCGACCAGCACCAGGTAGACGAAGACAACGACGACCACGAAGACGTAGAACGCCTCGTTCCCCTTGCCTGCCTCGTCGTACGACAGGCCCTCCCAACCGACGCCGTAGCCGCGCGGCAGCGTCTGGGCGGCCACCTCCCGGATCGCCTCGATGGCCTGGCCGCTGCTGAATCCGGCCGCCGGAGCACCCTGGATGGAAGCGGACGGATAGACGTTGTACCGCGTGATTTCGTTCAGGCCCTGCTTTTTCTTGACCTGCATGAACGCGGAGTACGGGACCATTTCTCCACGATCGTTCTTCACGAACATGTTCCCCAGGTCCTCGGGGTACCGCCGGAACTCCGGCGCGGCCTGGACGTAGACCTTGTAGAACTGGCCGAAGCGGACGAATCCCTGCTCGTAGGTGCTACCAATGAGGATCGACAGGGTGTCCATCGCCTTGCCGATCGACACTCCCTTCTGCATGGCCACGTCGTTGTCGATGACCAACTCGTACTGCGGGTAGTTGCCGGCGAAGAACGTGAACAGGCCCTTCAACTCCTTGCGCTTCTCCAGGGCGGCCATGAAGGCGTCGTTCACCTCGCCGAGCCGCTTGTAGTCGTTGGAGTTCGTCTTGTCCAACAGCCGCATCGAGAACCCGCCGGCCGCGCCGAACCCCGGCACCGCGGGCGGCTCGAAGAACTCGATCTTCACGTCGGTCATCCGTCTGCACTTCTCTTCGAGTTCCTCGATGAGCTGCCGCGACGTCCGCTGCCGCTGCGCCCACGGCTTCAGGTTGATGATGCACGTGCCGGCGTTCGACCCGCGGCCCTCGGTCAGCACCTCGTACCCGGCCAGCGACGTGACCGAGGTGACCTCTTCGAGCTCCTTGGCGACCGCCTGGAGTTCGTGGGACTTCGCGTTGGTGTACTCGAGCGTTGAGCCGGGCGGCGTTTGGATGATCCCGTACAGAATGCCCTGGTCCTCGTTCGGGATGAAGCCAGGCGCGAGGTGCGTGTTGACGTAGTAGATGGCGGCGCAGAACCCGGCGACGGCGAGCGTCGTCAGGGCGCGCCATGGCACAAGCTGCCGCAGGACCGCGGCGTACCCGCCGGTAACCTTGTCCACGCCCCAATCGAAGACCCGTAGTAGCAGGTAAATCGGTCCCCGGAATTTCTTCTGAGTCGGGTCGTGCGGTTTGAGGAGCATGGCGCACAAGACCGGCGTGAGGGTCAGGGCCACGACGCCGGACAAGACGATCGAGCTGGCCATCGTGATGCCGAACTGGCGGTAGAATGTGCCGACCGGGCCGGTCATAAACGTCACGGGGACGAACACCGCTGTCATCACGAGCGTGATGGCGATAATCGCGCCGCTGATCTCGTGCAGCACCTCCATCGTCGCCCGGTACGGGGACAGGTGCCGCTCGTGCATCTTGACGTGGACCGCCTCAACCACCACGATCGCGTTGTCGACGACGACGCCGATCGACAGCACGAGGGCGAACAGCGTGATGAGGTTGATCGACAGCCCGAACGCCTGCATGAACAGGAACGTCCCGATCAGCGAGACTGGCACCGCCAGCGTCGGGATGAGCGTCGATCGCCAGTCGCCGAGGAACAGGAAGACGACCAGGGCCACCAGCACGAACGCCTCGACCAGTGTGTGTAGAACCTTCTCGATCGAGGCGTCCAGGAAGCTGGAGACGTCGTAGCTGAACTCGTAGTCCATGCCGGGCGGGAAGTCCCGCTTGAGTTCCTCGAGCTTCGCCTTCACCTCCTCGATGACGGCATTGGCGTTGGAGCCGGGGCTTTGCTTCAGAACGATGGACGCGGACGGGTGGCCGTCGATGTCCGAGTAGATGTCGAAGAACTCCGACCCGAGTTCGACGTCGGCGACGTCCTTGAGCCGCAGGATTTCGCCCTCGGGGTTGGCCCGCAGGATGACGTCGGCGTATTGCTCCGGCCGGGTATACCGGCCCTGGTAGGTCAGGACGTACTCGACCGACTGCGACGTCTTGCCGGTGGCCTGCCCGAGCCGGCCGGGCGAGCCAATGATGCTCTGTTCCGCCAGCGCCTTCATGACGTCCTCGGACGAGAGCTTGTACGCGCGCATGCGGTCGAGCTTCAGCCAGATCCGCATCGCGTACACCCGACTGCCGAGGATTCGGGCGCGACCCATGCCCCGGATTCGCTGGATCTCGCGGAGGATATTCACGCTGGCGTAGTTGTAGAGGAACTTCTGGTCGACCCCTTTGTCGGTGCTGAACAGGTTCACGTACATGAGCATGCTCGGCGCGATCTGGCTGACGAGGATGCCCTCCCGCTGCACCAGAGGCGGCAGCCGGTTGATGACGATGTTGACCCGGTTCTGCACGTTCACGACGGCCAGATCTGGGTCGGTACCCGGCTCGAAGTAAATGCGGATCGTCGCCTCGCCGGCGCTGGTGGCGTCGGACGCGATGTACCGCATATTCGCCACGCCGTTGATCGACTGTTCCAACGGGATCAAGACCGAGTCGACGAGGACCTCGGCGCTGGCCCCGGGGTAGGCGATGGCGACCTCCACCGTCGGCGGCGCGATGTTCGGGAACTGGGACACCGGCAGCGTCTTGATCGCCAGACCGCCGAGGAACAGGATGATGACCGAGATGACGATCGCCAGGGCCGGCCGGTGGAGGATTTTTGTGAACATGTGTCCGGGGTCAAATGGGGTGAGGGCGGCATGGGAAGAGGTCTACTCGGCCTTGTTCTTCTGGTGCCCGATCACCTGGGCCGGGTCGCGGAACTCGACCTCCTTCTTGTCCCCGTCGCGGACTTGACGGACGCCGTCGAGGATGAATCGGTCGTTGGCGTCGAGGCCACTCCGGAGGACGTAGACGTCGTCCATCTCGTGCTGGACGACGATCTCGCGCTGACGCACCGCACCCTCCTTGTCGAGGACGTAGACGTACCGCTTGTCGAGGATCTCGAATACCGCCCGCTGGGGGATGACGAGGGCTTTGGGTATCATCCGGTGGATCAAGACGTTGCCGGTCTGCCCGTGCCGCAACAGGCCGGTCGGGTTCGGGAAGTCCGCGCGGAATGGGATGTTCCCGGTCTCGCTGTTGAAATCGGCCTCGATCGCGCCGATCTTGCCTGCCACGCCGTACTTTTCGCCGTTCGCGAGGATCAGTTCGATCTCCCGGCCTCCGACGTCTCGGCTTGGTTCGGCCATGTACTCGAGGTAACGCGCCTCGGGCACATTGAAATAGGCCCACATCACGCTGTTGTCAGACAGCGTCGTGAGAACCTCTCCTTCCTTGACCAGGCTTCCCAACTGCTCGTGCACGCGGTCGACGATGCCGTCGAAGGGGGACACGATGACGGTGAAGTTCAACTCTGCCTCCGCCAACTTCGCCTTGGCTTTGGCCTTGCTCAACTTAGCCTGGAACAGGGCCACCTCGTTCGGCGAGACGATGTTGTCCTTCATCAGTCGGTTGGCGTTGCTCAGTTCGAGTTCCGCCAGCTTGGCCTCGGCCAACTCGGCGTCGTACCGCGCCTTGTAGAGCGTGGGAATCACTTTGAACAACACATCGCCCTTCTTCACCGACTGCCCTTCCTTGACGGCGACCTCCTCGATGTAGCCGCCCTGGAGCGCGCAGATTTTGATGTGCCGCTGCGAATGGAGTCGGCAGACGTACTGCTGGGTAATGACCACGTCGTCGGTCTTCGGGCTGGTGGCCACGACCTTGTGGTGTACCTCCTCGGCGTGCGCCTCATGGGGCATACGGCATGCCGGGATGCTGAGGGAGGTCAGCGCCAGACTCACGGTCAAGATTCGCGCGGATTTCATGATCGTTTGCTCTCGGTCGTGGCTAGTACGATGTCGGGTACTTGCAGCCGTGCCGCAATCGGCGGAACTGGCCACTTGACAAAGGATGTCACTGAGGCTTCGCGTGCGCCCCACCTTAGGGACCTCGGACGGCGAGGCCGCGTGTTCCGTTCATCGCTTCCCGCACCGACTCGGTTGTGGCGGCGAGCATCGCGACGGGCCGGAGGGCGACGACCAGGCAGTCCGCGGCCATACGGTCGTGGAAGTCCAACCGGGTCACGGCGCGGAATCGCTCGTCACAACGGGTCTGCAGCGAGACGATGATGCCCTGGCAAGCCATTTGGCTCATCGGGCGTTCGGCAGCAGAGCAACAGAGTGAGGGAGTGTCGGCACTAACAGCGCAAGGGTCGGAACACGCGGACTGGTGCCGACGGACTCTGGGAATATGCCGGCGAGAGGGCCGGTAAGGAGAGGAAACGTCTTTGCGGAGTCGCTGTTACCGCCGCTCCGGCTTTTGGGAACCAGATGCGGTGTGCCACCAGCGAGAAGGGCAACCGTGCAGCATCGGTTGTGCGAGCTCTGTGGCGTTGGCGGCGGGTCAACGTCTGGCACTGGTGGGCGGCCGCTGAGTCGGACGTGTCCGTGAGTAGCGGCGGGGCCGCGCACGCCAAAAGTAGGCATGCCGCCACTGCAATCCGTGCGAGGCGACTCCAAACGACCGAACAACTATCGGTTCGGGCATACCGGCGAGGACCGGCTCCTGACAGCACATCACTCGGTTCCACACCGCCCACCTCGGCCCTCCCGCACATTTGCCAACCAAGTTCTTACTATAACTAAATTGTACGGGCAATGCGAGAGAGTCTTACGAGGGATTCACTTAGCTCGACCGTGGCGGCGTTGGCCAAGCCTGCGAGTGCGACGATGCTGCCCGCGGGGCGGGAAGAGTGTTGCCAGCGCCATGACACGATCTCCGCGGCCGGTCCTCTGACGTCCATTCGACGCAACAGGTCGCATTTATTATGCACGGCCCGGCTACGGTTTCGCGTTAGGCACGTTGCAGATGTGCCGCTCGGCCGTTTCCCGGCCCGATCGAATTCCGCCGTCAACCCGCCGCATGGTACTCGCCAGTGACGCAGTCAGAGAACCTCCGCCTGTGAATGGAACGGGCTTTTGTGATCGCGAAGGACCGTCGGTCACAGCGTCCTAGTCGGCTACATCCAAGAGGGCTGTCATTCATCGTAGATGGCCTCTGAGATGGCGACGTACATGTGCGAAGAATAGAGCCATCAGCGGCGAACGAACTTATGGCGAATTGATGAGCCGTCACAACGAGCCAGTCCTGAAGCCACAGGACTATCGACCGCAACGAGCGAAGCGACAACGTCGGTCAAAAGGGGTTTGCGAATGATCGAGCGCGATCCAAAATGCGTTTTCGTAGCCGATGAGAACGGCGAGGCACGGATCATCGCGTCGTGGTTGACGGGATTGGGCATCAATGCCGACGTGATGGACGAAATGACCCGCGGCGGCTTTGAGGGCCTAACCGCTATCCTACCAGGCGGTATCTCGGCTCGCGGCTTGGAGGTCTGGGTGACCGACCCCGATCGCGCCGACGAGGCTCGCGAGTTGCTGAAGCAACGCGCCGAGGATCAGAGGGCGAAGCAAGCCCGCAACGCAGCCCGCGCCGGCGACGTCATCATCACCTGTGAGGACTGCGGAAAGCAGTCCCCCTTCCCGGCGTCGCTTGCTGGCAATATCGAACAATGCCCGCACTGTGGATCATATATCGACATCCCGGACCCTGACGGCGAGTCGTTTGACGTTGGCGCAGCCGACGGAGACGAGGCTGAGGATTGACCCGTGGCACAGACCGAGCATGAAAAGATGCTGGCTGGTGAACTGTATGATGCCTCCGACCCGGAACTGGTCGCCCTGCGTCGCCGTGCCCGCAAGCTGGTCCGCCAGTACAACGCTTCGGACCCCGACGACCCAGCCGGCCGACTCGAGATGTTGCAATCGCTCTTCGCCAAGATCGGCCCGCGGGCCGAAGTCGAACCACCATTCTTCTGCGATTACGGCTCGAATATCTACGCAGGCGACCGCGTGTACATGAACACGGGTGCCGTCATCCTCGACTGTGCGGTCGTCCATATCGGGAACGAAGTGAAGTTCGGCCCCGGCGTCCATCTGTACGCGGCTACACACCCCACAGATGCGGCCGAGCGAGCGAAGGGACCAGAGTTGGCATTCCCGATCCACATCGGCGATCGCTGCTGGATCGGCGGCGGCGTCATCGTCTGTCCCGGAGTTACAATCGGTGAAAATGCAGTGATCGGGGCCGGCAGCGTCGTGACCAAAAACGTGCCTGCCGGTGTCGTGGCAGCCGGCAACCCGTGCCGCGTCATCCGCAAGCTAACGGAGGGCGGATGACTCACACACTCGGCCCCGGCGACGGTGGCCAAACCCTCGCTGCCATGTTGCGGAAGCTTCTGCCGGGCCAAAGTTGGTCGCAAGTGCGAGCGGCCGTCGCGGCGCGGCGGATCAAGCTCAACGGCGAACTCGCCCTCGACCCAGCCCGCCGGCTCAAGGATGGCGATGCCGTCGAAGTCCTTGACCAATCGCAGAAGTTGCCACAAGCATTCGCGACTGAGTTGGCCGTCCGCTATTTGGATGAACATGTGGTCGTCGTCGAAAAGCCGACCGGAATCAGCACCGTCCGCCACCCCGAGGAGCAATCCTGGTCGCAGCGCCGACGACGACTTGATCCGACACTGGAGGATCTCCTGCACCGGTCGATCGCCAAGCGGCTCGGCCAACCGCTGAGAACTCTTCCCCGGCTGCGCAAGGTCCACCGGCTCGACAAGCTGACGAGCGGTCTCGTGGCATTTGCCCGCTCGGCCTACGCCGAGCGGCTGCTCGGCCACCAATTTAAGGCCCATACAGTCGACCGGCAGTACCTCGCTGTGGTCCTCGGCCGGGCTCGCCCGGGGACCATCCGGTCGTGGCTCGTGCGTGACCGCGGCGACGGTCGCCGCGGGTCCTGGCCGGCTGAGGGATCTGGCAAACTCGCCATCACCCACCTGGAGTCGGTCGAGCCGCTCGGCGCATATAGCCTTGTAACGTGCCGGCTGGAAACGGGCAGAACGCATCAGATTCGCATCCACCTTTCCGAACAGGGCCACCTGGTCTGCGGCGACCCGGTGTACATCATTCGCAAAGACGGCACTCGGTTCGACGACAAAAGCGGCGCACCGCGGCTGGCGCTGCACGCGGCGGTGCTGGGCTTTACGCACCCGGCCACGGGCGAGCGGCTGCGCTGGGAAATGCCGCCGCCGCCAGATATGGCGGACTTCGTCGCCGGCCTCAAGCGATAGGCCGAGCCAAAGGGATAAACGACGGCCCAGTTGGATGACGCGATGCCCATCGAAATCAAATGGACCGACGCCGATCCCGAGACGGGCAATCGCCGCTATTTGCGCGCGGAGAAGTACGCCAAGCGCTGGACCTTCAGCCGCCGCATCGCTCGCCGAAGCGTCTGGGAGCCGCTTCCCCCGACTCGGACGATGTGGGAACACGTCCTCGACGCGCTCGAACGCCGCTATCGCCGCCGCGAGGGCGTCACCGATGCCGATCTTGCCGATGCCAAGCGAGAGCTGTCCAAGTTCCCTGGCGATGAGGAGGAGTGATGCCCTATACGCCAATCTTGGCTACCCTCGGCTACGTCTTCGCACCGGGTGGTGGCGAAGTGCTGCTGATCCATCGCAACCGCCGACCGGATGATGCGCACCTCGGCAAGTACAACGGCCTCGGTGGCAAACTTGAAGCGGGCGAGGACATCGTGGCTGGGATGCGTCGCGAAGTCCGAGAGGAAGCCGGCATCGAGTGCGACAAGCTGAAGCTATGCGGCACCATCAACTGGCCCGGCTTCGGACAGCATGGCGAGGACTGGTTTGGTTTCATCTTCCGCATCGACCATTGGGCCGGGGAACCGTTCACAGAGAATGCGGAGGGCGTGTTGGAGTGGGTCGATGTGGACCGCGTGCTTGAGCTACCGCTCTGGGAGGGTGATCGATACTTCCTGCCGCTCGTATTCGACCCCCGGGCACCGCAGTTTCACGGCTTCATGCCGTACCGCGACGGCCGGCCGGAGTCGTGGGCGTACTCGTCCATCTAAACATCGTACCGAGTCAGTTCGCACGGAATCTTGCCGTTGAACAGGGCGACGACTTCCAGTGGCTCCAACGCGATCTCGCGAGCGAGCGGTTTATTGCCCGTGAACACCCACACTCGCCACCCCGCCCAGCGCTCGCGGAACGCAACGCCCATCGCACGGTAGAGCGATCGTAACTCCTTCTCCTCGCCGATCCGTTCGCCGTACGGCGGGTTGCAGATCAAAGTGCCGGGCGGCCCCGGCGGCGGCACAGCCTGCCGCACATCACAGGGCGCGAACTCGATGAGATTGCCGACACCTGCGGCCCGCGCGTTCGACCGAGCGAATTCGGTCACATCGCGCCGATGGTCGGAACCGACGATGGGATAAGCGAGTCGCTTAGCAACACCACGACGAGCTTCATCGCGAATGGCGGCCCACTCGGCTACTTGGAAATCCATCCAGCCCTGAAAGCCGAATCGCTTTCGGGTGAGTCCCGGCGGGCGGTGAAGCGCGATCCACGCCGCCTCAATCGGCAGGGACCCGGAACCACACATGGGATCGGCAAACGGCGACTCGCCCCGCCAGCCACTTCGTAACACCAGCGCCGCCGCCAGCGCCTCGTTGAGTGGCGCAACCGTCAGCACTGGCCGATAGCCGCGTTTGTGCAACGATACACCGGAGCTATCGAGACTGAGCGTCGCGTTGTTACGATAGACGTGGAGATTCAGGCCGACCATCGGCGTTTCGGGGTCCACACTCGGCCGGCGTCCGCACGCCTCGCGGAACTGATCGCAGATGGCGTCCTTGACGCGGCGGGAGGCAAACTGTGAATGCGTGAGAGCCGAGTCTCGGACGTTGCAATCCACGGCCAGCGTGTGGTCCGGCGTCATGAACCGTGACCAGTCGAGCGACCGCACGGCCTCGTACAACGAGTCGTAGGAGTCGATCTCGGCTTCGAGCACAGGCCAAAGGACGCGCACCGCTGTGCGAAGCCACAGATTGGCCCGGTAGAGGAGCGCCCGGTCTCCGGCAAACGCGACTCCGCCGCGACCGGGGACAATGTCGTTTGCGGCCAGATCGCGAAGCTCGACCGCAAGAATCGGTTCCAACCCGCGGGCACAGGTGGCAAAATAGCGGCAGGCAGTCACGGGTCACAGTCTACGGGAACGATCGCGAATGGAACACGGCCTGATCCTCTTGATCGAAGCGATCCTGGCGGCCGACCGCAACCTCCAGAAGCCACTTGCCAAGTACCTGCCTGACCTCGATCGGCTCCGCGACGACCCAAAGACGTACTTCGCGTCGCAGGAAGTGCTCATCGGCCCGCGCCGCTCGTACGCTGTTTCGACGGTCCTGGGACTCCTCGCCGGCGTGATCGTCCTCATCGTGCTGATCGTTGCCCGCGCCGACCAACCCAATTTGCCGCCCGTCGGAATTGACGACTTGCTGCTCGGTTTCCTGGCCATTGTTGTTACGGCCGCAGCATCGACAGCCCTGCTGCTTCGCTGGCTTCGCGGCGGTGCAGCGGTTCTTGGGGCTGATGGCGTGCAACTACTCTATCGCGGCCGAACCGTCTTTTGCCCCTGGTCCCTGTTTCAGGCACCCGGCTCCCCTTACCGACCCGATCATTATTCCGTCATCTTGCCGATCGACGATCGCGTACCGGTGGCCATGGCTGTGCGCGGTGGCGACGTGGTCGCCATGTCGGCCGCCGATCTGTCCGGGAAGCCACTCGCTGCTCAAAGCGATGCCCAGGCAACGCTGCATGACCTATATGAGGTCCGTGCCGTCGAATTCGGCGATTTGTTGCTGCACATCGGCCGCCGACTTGGGAATGGGCCGGCGGCAGGCGTGGCCGCGTCGGAGACCTCGCTGACGATGCCCGCCCCGCTCGCAACCCCTGAAGGCAATGGCTGGGCGAGGATTCGGCTGACGCAACTACCGTTCCCGCCGATTTGTGCCGGCTGCGGCGTCCCAACGCCCGGTCACGTCGCGCTGCCAGTCGGCTCGACCAAGGGCCATGCCATCGTGGTTCCGCTCTGCCCTGCCTGTCAGGCCGAGCGCGACCGGCGACGTGCCGTGGCTCTGACCGCGGGCATCGGCCTGGGCATCGTCCTGCCGCTTTGCGGAGTGGGAATTGTTAGCCTGTTCCTTGGCGGCGAAGCATTTCTGGCCCTGCTGATCGTTCTTCCGATCGGTGTCCTCCTTGGCACGATTGTCGGTTTGATTCTCCGTGACCGTGCGAATCCCGTTCGATTCCGAAAGTACAGCCCCGGCGCTGGGACAGTGCAATTGCGAGTTGGTAATCCGTCAGGCGGTGCGTCGTTTATGCAGGCACTCGGTGTCGCCAATCCAACGTAGCCATTTCGGTTCATCTGGCAGGGGGTCGTAGGGTCAGGTAATCTGTAGGGACCGGAATAGCGAACTGAGGTGGGCATGAGTAAGCCGGGCGAGCGGACTGTCGTTGACGCCGTCGTACCGTCCGGACGGACGGTATCGAGCCTTGGCGTCGGCGAAGAAGCCGCTCGCAAGGTTCGCGCCGACCAAAGGTTGTGCTGGCAGCGCGGGGAGCGCGTAAACGTCGAAGACTATCTCCGTTGGGCACCCCATCTCGCCGACGATGCCGAGATCCTGCTCGACATCGTCTATTCCGAGTTCCTTCTCCGCGAAGAGTTTGGCGAGCGGCCGGACCCCGATCAGTTCGTGCAGCGGTTCCCGCAGTTCGAAACGCAGCTTCGCCGTCAATTTCAGTTACACGACCTCCTCGACGATGGCACGCTGCTCGAAGAGGGCGCCGAAGGCTCCGCCCACTCCACGAATGGCGATTCGGAACGCACCATTCTCTCGCTGCCCGACGACGACTCGGCGACCACGAACGTCGAGCCGATCGCCGACGATGCGTCCGATCGCACTGAAGTTACAGGTGACGATGTCCCAGACGTCGAGCCCGTGCCGCCCGACCTTGGCCCTTCCGCGACCCCGTCGTTGCCCATTGTGCCACGTTCATTTGGGCCGGATGGTATCGAACAGCCGCAGCGCCGGGCCTCGCTTTCCAAGATCAAATCGGCCCTGCTGACGTGGCCGGGTGAGCGCGCTGCCGACGACGTTGGCGATACTCGGCAGGCGTTTGTGCCGGGATATGAGATTCTCGGTGAGTTGGGCCGGGGGGCGGTGGGTGTCGTTTATAAGGCGCGTCAACGTGGTTTGAACCGCTTTGTTGCACTCAAGATGATTCTGGCCGGCACCCACGCCGGCCGTCAAACGCTCGCCCGGTTCCGTGCGGAAGCCGAAGCCGTTGCCCGGCTCCAGCATCCGAACATTGTCCAGATCTACGACATTGGCGAAGCCGACGGGCTGCCGTACTTTTCGCTTGAGTACTGCCCTGGTGGCCCACTGTCGGGATGCCTCGATGGCACGCCTCTGCCAGGTGATGATGCGGCCGGCATCGTCGAAACGCTCGCCCGAGCAATGCACTACGCGCATGAACACGGCGTCGTTCACCGGGACCTCAAACCCGCCAACGTCCTCGTTTCCGGCGAATGCGACTTCCGGTTTGGCGCAAAGCGAGAATCGATCTCCCAGCGCACCGGTGAATGGATGTCGATGACGGATTCGTCGATGATTTCGGGGCTCAAGATTGCTGACTTTGGGTTGGCCAAGCGACTCGACGAATCGAGCCAGACCAAGACTGGCGCGGTCTTGGGTACTCCGAGTTACATGGCGCCGGAGCAGGCGAGCGGGCATATCCACAACATCACACCACTCGCCGATGTCTACGCCCTCGGCGCAATCCTCTATGAGCTACTGACCGGCCGACCGCCATTTCGAGCTGCGACCGCGATCGACACCGTCATGCAGGTCCTCAATGAGGAACCCGTAGCGCCGCGGCGACTTCAGTCGCGTGTACCGGAAGACCTCGAAACCATCGCCCTGAAGTGCTTGGAAAAAGACAAGGCAAAGCGATACGACAGCGCGAATGCCCTCGCGGACGATCTCGCACGATTCCTGAGACGCGAACCAATCCTGGCTCGCGCCGTCGGACCTGCCGGGCGAGCGTGGCGTTGGTGCCGGCGTAACCCGGTCATTGCAGCGCTCAGCAGTCTGGCTGTCGCCCTACTGGTCGGCGGAACGACCGTTTCGCTCCTGTTTGCCAGCGAGGCCCGGTCTCAAAGAGCCGACGCAATCAAAAGCGCAGAGGAAGCGAAGACCGAGAGCCTGGCGGCACGACGCAACCTGTACGTCGCACAGATGAACCTCGCGCAGCGGGCCTGGGGCGATGTCCAGATGGGTCGGCTTCGCTCCCTGCTCGACAATCAACGACCCGACAAAACGGGCGTCGAGTTGCGTGGCTTCGAGTGGTACTACTGGGACCGACAGGCGCGAGCGCACCTCGCATCCTGCGAAGGTCACGATGGCGATGTCAATTGCATTGCCTACTCCGCCGACTCCCGATTGCTTGCCACTGGCGGTAAAGATCGCACCGTCCGCGTGTGGTCCGCAGCCGATGGCTCGGAACGTACCACACTGACCGGTCACAACGGGTCGGTCGTGGGAGTCGCGTTCCTTCCCGGAGGCCGAATCGCGAGCGCGGCCGCGGCTCTCGATCGCAACGCCGAAGGTGTCTTCAACGTCACGGAGCTTTTTGTCTGGAACGTCGGTGGTGGTGCTCCGATTCGACGCATGACGGTGAAGATCGACGAACTCAAAGGCTTCACGGCCAGTGCCGATGGGTCACAGTTGGCGACTGCGTCCATCGATGGCCTCGTCCGGACATGGGATGTCGAGTCGGGAAAGGAACTAAGAACATTCGACGCTCAAACCGGTTGGCCGCTGCGAGTCGCGTTTGCCCCGGACGGAAGGCTCGCCGCCTCCTATGCCTCGGGGGCCATTCGCGTCTGGGGGCCTAAAGGCGACGAACTCTTCGCAGCCGCGAAAGGCAGTTGGTATCCCGAAAGCCTGGCATTCAGTCCCGATGGTCGGCGGCTCGTCGTCGGCGGCGGTGTACCCGATCGTGAAGATAGCGCGATCTGCCTCGAAAGCGTCATACGCGTGTGGGAGTTGACCACCGCCGACAAGGAGCCGGCCCGAACTTTTTCCGGCAAGTTTGGCCGGGTGTTTGGTGTTGGCGTCACAAGCGACGGCCGCAATGTCGTCAGCGCCAACGATGACGCAACCATTCGATTCTGGGACTACGAAACGGGAACGGAAACGGCCGTCACCCAGGGACATGCCCGCTCGATCAATAGCCTCGCGATCGGCCCCGATGGACGTTGTGTGGCCACGGCCAGCGACGATGGAACCGCTCGCGTGTGGGACGCGCATCCGTGGCCCGAGCCGACCTTTGCCCCGTCGAAGCCAGCGGACGTTACAGCCTTCGCACTGCTGCCGGGTGGGCAGACCGTTGTGACGTGCGGGACAATCCCCGGCGATAACGAGAAGCTTCACCCATGGCTTCAGGCGTGGGACGCCGAAAGCGGGCGCCCCCTCTGGCAGTACCACGACTTGAAAGATGCCGTGTCCATTGTCGTAGCGTCGGACCGCGGTGACCGTATTGCCGTGCTCACGCGTGACGGTACCGTTCAAACGTTTGACTCGGCGACAGGCCAGTCGTTGTCGCAGTTGCCAAACCGTGACGAATCGCTGCGTTCGATCACCTTCCTGAAGGATGGACGACTGGCCCTACTTGCTGAAAAGAAACTGGCGACCTGGGGTTGTGACAACAAGGATGCCAGCG
This sequence comes from Gemmataceae bacterium, assembly GCA_046350275.1. GTDB lineage: Bacteria > Planctomycetota > Planctomycetia > Gemmatales > Gemmataceae > JAXMAS01. The sequence continues at coordinate 250,737 of JAXMAS010000009.1, read as the reverse complement.
CGATTCGCTCGGTATCCGCCGATGACCAGCGATTGCTTGCCGTCCGAGTCGCGGCCGATGGGCGACTTCTCCTCGCCCTGTCTGCAGGGCGAATGGTGCGAGTGGAGGATGCAGAAAGCGGCAATCTCGTAGCGGAATTTGTCGGCCACACAGATCAAGTGAATGCCGCCGCTTTCGATGCGACCGGTGCCGTCCTGGCCACCGGTGGACACGACCGAACGGCTCGGATTTGGGATGTAACAAGTTCGCGAGAGCTTCATGTATTGCGAGGACACACCTATGAGGTCGACTCGCTAGCATTCGATCCCACGAATCGCCGGCTTGCCACGGCCGCCCAAGGATTCGATCGCACAATTCGCATTTGGGATACGACGACGGGTCAAGAGGTCTTGACCTTGGCGGGCGGCAACGACCTGGCGTTTTCACCCGACGGCCAGTGGCTCGGTTCACGGCGAAACGGGCTGCGGCTATGGGACGCACGGCCCGCCACGCCCGATCTCGCGATTCGGCGGGAGGCCCTACAAGTCGTGCGGTACCTGGCTCGGACGCGCCCAGACGTTGCCTCGGCTCGGGCCTGGCTCGCCGATGTTCCGCCGATTCGACCTGCGGTGCGTGACAGCGCATCGGAGATTCTGGAGGCGTGGTTCCGCGACATGCGTTGATGTCTAGATACGTTGGTGCGAACCGTCAGCCATCGAGGAGCATCTGATCCGTGTGAGCCGTGGTGGCGAAATGGCAGACGCCGGAGACTTAAAATCTCCTGGGGGGTAACCCCCGTGCGGGTTCGAGTCCCGCCCACGGCAATGACTTACGTCGAAAGGTAGCAACTGGGCACCCCCTTGTCACTCCAATAACACTCCAAACCGCATGTCTGAACCGAACCGGCACGAACCGCCGACCGCCGGAGGCGGCGATATCGTCCATTCCGGCATCCGCGCCGTGATCTCTGCGATCCCGTACGTTGGGTCGCCCGCGCTGGAGTTCTTTAACTTCATGCTCGCCCCACCCGTCGAGCGACGCCGCCAGGAGTGGATGGAAGGCGTCGGCGAAGCCCTCCGCGACCTTGAGTCTCGCGGGGCCGTGACGGCCGACGATCTTCAACGAAACGAGGCGTTCGTCAGCACGGCCTTGCAGGCGGCCCAGGTGGCCGTGCGGACGCACCAGCGCGAGAAGCTTGACGCCCTCCGCAACGCCGTGACGAACGCGGCCCTGCCCGGTGCCCCCGACGACTCGCTCCAACTCATGTTCGTCGGCATGGTGGACCGCTTCACCGAATGGCACCTTCGCGTGTTGAAGTTCCTGGCCGATCCGCCTCAGTGGTTCGCTTCTCGGGACCGGCAGTTCCCGGTGTTTATGACTTCCAGCCTTTCGCACATTCTGACCGAAGCGTACCCCGAGTTGAAGGACCGCCGGGACTTCTACGATCAGGTCGCGAAAGAACTGCTCGACTGCGGGCTGCTGAACACCGACGGCCTTCACGCCATGATGTCGGCCAACGGGGCCGCTGTCAGCCGGACCACGGACCTCGGCAATCGCTTCCTCAAGTTCGTGGCCGGGCGTCCCGCGGTTTAGGCGTTCTTCGCCAGCAGTACGTCGGGGACGTGCAGCACCTCGACCGCCTCGTCCATCTGGCGGGCCATCGAGATGTAGCGCTGCGTCGTCTGGTAGCTCTTGTGCCGCATGAGGGCTTGTAGGGCGTCGGCGGTCAGCTTGTCGGCGTTCATGGTGGCAAACGCCCGGCGGAGGTCGTGGAAGCCGTAGACGCGGCAGAACCGGGTGTGCGTGTGGTCTCCGTGGCATGGCAGGGCGATACCCGCCGCCTCCTGCGCCCGTAGGAACTCCTCGTGTAGCGTCCGGCGGTTGTAATTCCAAGGCAGTACGACCGGATCGAACGTGCGGACCCGCCTCAAGTGCTCGACTGCGACCGCATGCAGCTTTACGCGGTCGTCACGCCTGCCCTTGTTGTCTCCGGCCCTGGTAATCGCGTACCCGCCGTCCAGGTCCAGGTCGTCCCGCTTGAGGGCGAGTAGTTCCGAGATACGCCAACCGGTCATGTAGCCCAGCACGAGCAGCGCCCGCCACCAGTCGGCCGGATCGACGCCCGTCAGGTCGTTCGGCAGCCTCGCCTTGTCGCACGCGCCGTAGATCGCCGCGAAGTGGTCGGGCGTGACGTAGGTGGGCAGCTTTTTCGGCTCGCGGATCATGCGGATGCGCGGAACGGTCGGCAGGTAGCCCCACTCGCCTGCCTTGTTCAGCGCGGCTTTGATGTTCCGGAGGTCGCGGTTGATCGTCGCCGGTGAGATCACCGACGCAGCTTTCGCCCCGCGTTCCTTCCGCCGCTCGGCGACGAACTGATCGATGACCGACACGGTGATCGATGCCACCTTCGCTGGCGCGGCCAGCCGCTCGAACTGGTCCAGGGAATTGCGAACCACCTTGGCCGTCTGCGGCCCCATGCCGTCAAGAACCTTGGCGTCGTACTCGGCGCGGAACTTGGCCCACGTCGCCTTGGCCACGGCCTTGTAGGTGCCTGTCAGCAGTTCTGCCGCGACCCGCTTCTGATACCGAAACGCCAGCTTCTTGCCCTCCGAGCCGGGACCGAACGACTTGGACCGCCGCTTCCCTTGGGGGTCGATCCACCCGACGTACCAGCTCGCGGCCGACGCCCCAACCTTCGCGACCTGCCGGTGATCCTGAAAAAGCCACGCCTTCATCGGTGGATCGCTCTCGTTGAACAAAGGTTGTGGCGTCTTGCCGTCGCGAGAAGCGGCACTAGCCGCAGTGAGGCCCGTCGGCCCGAACGGACCCATAGTAACCGATGGGGCCAGCCGCGGCGATGACCGTTGCCGCCCGGATCAACGACCGTATCCGACGGAAGTCCCGCCATTCCGGACAGGGATTAGGCATACGGCGTGGCGGCAGGTTCCATCGGGAGCGGCACGATGTGCTTGTTGGCGTGCACACGCATCCCGCGCTTGCGGACCTTTTGTCTTTAGCGGTTGGAGATAGCGTACGCGATCGCAGCCCCATAGAGGAGCGTGAACACCGCCCCTAGGCCAAGCCCCGTGGTGGTGTTCACCCTGCCAGCCTGGTCCATACGGCCCTCGTCCATAGCCGTCACGTCGCTCTGGGCGATTGCCCACGCGACGGGTGCCAGGATGGGGAGGAAGATGCCTGCGATCCCAATCAGCATGACAAGGCTGCCACGGTGTGGCTGGAGCTTCTCGCCGTTCGCGGCCGTCGGTGGGGCCTGCTCGGATGACGTAACTACAGCGGCGACCGCGGCAGGCTCGGGAGCCGCTGCCTGCCAAGGTCGACCGGCCAGGAGGATCGACTTGGCCGCGGCGAACTCGCCGCCGTCGATCATGCCGGATTGGTGTAGGTCGGCCAGCTTGCCGAGTTCATCCGCGAGCGTCACGGTGCGGCCCTCGGTGTGGAGTCGGGGTTGTCTGTGGCAAGCCTAGCACATCGCCGACGGGTACGCGCCGGCGGGCCGTCAACGAAGGAAGCCCCGTGGCATCCGACGCACGCCACGGGGCTTTTGGCTGGTGTGGCTGGCTGCGGCTACGCAGTCTCGAATGTGGTCTTCTTCGTCGCGGTGCGGGGCCGGCGATTCGTGTCCGTAGCCGCTGCCCCATTCACGGGGGGCGTGGGGCCGACGAGCCGAGCGACGTCAGCCACCGGGACGCGAGCCACGGTCACCCGGACGATGCTGTCATAGTCGCCGCTCAAGTACTCGGAGTATGGGGCGTCGTCGGCGTCGTCCATCGCACTGCCGCGACAGAAGTGGAAGCCAGCGAATTCCTCGGTGCCGTCGTCGTACGTCACTGTGGTGACCCAGACGAAAGCCGGGTCGTTGCGGTACTTCTCCTCGATGAAACGAATCGTGTTGCGTTGAAGCATGGTCGTTGTCTCCGTTTGAGGGTTCTTAGGTTGAGTGCCAAGAGACCCGGTTAGTGGGCCGCTAACCGGAAGGTGTGAGTGGTTCAGCGCCGTGTTACGCGGCTGTTCGCAAAGCGGCGGGTGTGGACGGGAAGTCGCCCCTATCCACAAGCTCGGCCACGGCCGCGGCATGCCGGCACTTGCCGCGCTGTGTAAAGCCGGCACAATCGCAGCGGCACGTGCCAGCGGTCGTCAATTCGACGTGGTAAACCTCCGTCGTGGACCGCGAGGCCGACTTGACGAAGAATCCTCGACCGCCTGGCACGTCGAAAGGAATCTCGCGGACGAAATACCGTGACCACGAGTACCGCATCTTGATCGCAAACGCTCCCCACCGGGACGCTGCGTTCGGCCGGCGAAGCCACCGTACGGCGCGATACCAACGATAGAACCGCTGTCGCTGAAGTGCTGGAACGCGGCCTGCCTTGTTCCGATTGCCAAGTACAATGCTCATGCTCGATCCTCCACTAAGGGTCGGGACATGGGCCGGACTGTTACAGCAGCGCCGGCCCACTTTCGTTGCTGCCCGTCGGCAGCGGAGGTAGAATAGGCCAAGTGGACTTGGCTGTCAAGTCCAAGTGGACTTGGATTCTGCACGCGGTGCCGCCTAGAGGGAAGTCGAATGCCGGGTGAATCCGTTACCTTTGGTAAGAGGCTCAAGGACTTGCGTGAAAGCGCTGGGCTGAGCCAACAGCAGTTAGCCGCAATGGCTGGTATCGGTCAAAAGTCGATCTCGCATTGGGAACTCGGAAGCCGCGAGCCGCTTTGGTCTAACGTGCTTTCGCTTGCAAAAGCCCTCGGCGTTGACTGCCGGGCGTTCCTCGAACCGCCCGCGGTGGCGGAAGCTCCGAAGCCAGGCCGGGGCCGGCCGTCGACCAAGGGGAAGGCTGAGACGGGCAGCGCGAACAAGAAGCCCAACAGCGGAAAGGCGAAGGCAAAGTGACACCAGACCTACGTCGCTTGGTAACCCTCGGCGTGGAGAGTCTGCGTCCTTGTGGCTCGAACCTGCGACCGCAGCGAGGTAGCTGCGGAGTGTCGTCGCCAGCGAAGAAGGCCAGGGCCGTCAACGACCTCTGTTAGACCGCTGACGGCCCCCGATAGGCCCCCAGCGACCCGCGGACGTCGCTACTATTCCCCGCCCAGAATTTTTCCGGTTTTCAACTACCGGTCGCACCTACGGCCATTCCTGGCAGGTTGAACACACGATGCCTGTGCCAAGCCGACGCTGCGTGTCGGTTGGGCTTGGTGCTGGCCAGTTGTGTTCCGGGACCAGTCGCTGTCTCGCTGTGCCGCTGGTAGTTCGTGGGCAAGACACAGCGATGGAAACGTGCTGCCTGGATCTGGAGCGGCAGCGGTGGAGACTCAAAGCCGGATTCGTTCTGACTCTTGAGATGCCTTAAGCCAAAAGCAGAGGCGAAGGCAGCAAGTCACTCGCCGCCTTCGCCGAACTCGCTGTACGAAAAGTTGTGCCTTCTGCCGTCGTCACTCGCGCCATCGTCGGTCGGGCGCATGATGACTTTCCAGCACAGGACAGCGTACGCGGCAGCCAAGGCAGCGATGATCCAGGCCGTCATGACGCACCTCGAAGCCAGAACGGGCCTCTACAGCATAGTGCGCTGAATCATTACGATGCAAACACAAATGCCAGAATCCTGGCGGCTCCGGACTATGACTACAACTGGCGTCGGCCTTGTAGGAAGTCTCGTAGGTCGGCGGGCCTGATCGCCTCGGTAGGCTCCTGCCGTCGATCCAAGCAGCTCTCCCAGCACGGGCTGACTCCTGTTACTTGGTCGCTTCTGGAGTAAAGGTTGCGACGATTCCGCCTCGCAGCATCTTGAGCATCGGCCACCATGCGGTCAGCGGATTGGATCCAAGCACCTGATCGTACGGCGTGACGGCCGGGGCCAGGGGCTTGCCTCCGTTTGCGGCCAGGTAGGCACGAGTAGCGGACCGAGCCTGCTGACTCTCGCTGGGCTGGCCGCCGAACATGGTTCCGAGACTGTCGATGGCGTTGCTGACGTTGAACATGCTGGGGTTGGCGAACGAGTTGATGTCCGCTTCACCGCCAGGACGCTCATTGAGCATCTGCATGATCTCCTTACCCTTGGACTGCATCAGTCCAGGATTGGATCGGTCGAGACGGTATAGTTCCGCCAAGATGTCGCCGACCTGCCTCGGCTTGCCGTCAGGTGTCGTCTTTGCGATAGCGTTGAATGCCTCCGGGCCAACCGACTTCAGACGCTCCTGGGACTTCGCGAATCCGCTCGCTGGTGAAGCGCTTTGTCCACCTGCCGGTCCGCTTTGGTGATCTCCTGACAGGGCATTGCTCATGCCCTCAATACGATTGAGTTCGACCAGGACTTGGTCGTCCGTCCACTCGGGGTGCGTGAGACGGATCGACTTGGCCAATTCGTCGCGCTTGTACTTCGGATCGTCCTTGGCCTGGATTTGCTTGTCGAGCAGGTCGGTCCTCCGCTTCTGATCCTCAGCCATCGCCGTGTTGTGCTTGTCGGCCGCAAGCGTTCGTGCGAGTCCGCCGTAGGCGTCTGCCTTGACGAGCGGATCGAGGATGCCGTCGTTGATGAGGCTCATCAGCTTCGACGATACGCTGCCGAGCGTCGGTTCCGGATTCTTCGACGCAGCGAAGTCTCCGAGTGACTGCCACGGGACGCTGTCCGCGGCACCGCCTTGAGGAACCGTTCGTGCCCGCGCGATGCTCATTGCTCCGCCGGACGGATCGCCCTGGTACAAGTAATCGTCCGCCGGCTTAACCTCGCCGTTCTGGATCGACAGGATGTGCTGCCGTGGTGCAGCCGGGCCGAACTCGGGGCGCGGAGACGACGCCGGCGGTGGCGATGCTCCAGGGGACTGAAACGCCTCGGGTGACTTGTTGCGATTCAGGAAGCCAGACCAGCCGGCGGCATCGACCGGAGCCTGCGGAGGATGATCCGGCTGCGGCCCATCGGCCAGAGCTTGAACGGGGATCCCGATCATGGTCTGGTTGGGATCGTTCGGCTGGACGCGCGAATTGAAGCTGGGAGCGATCCCAGTCTTCCGGTTGGCCGCTTGCTGATTCAGGTACTCTTGCCAAGACAGAGGCATCGTCATTGACTCCTTTGAGGTCACTTTGGAAGGTCAGGTGCTATCACACCGGAGTCGAGAATCCGCGCCAACGCCTCAGCGCGGTGGGACAGAATCTCCAACTCCAACTTCAGCGCGGAGGCCGTGCGGTAGCCGACCTTTCTCGGGTCGCTCCGACGGATCTCGCCTGCGATTGCACGACAGTAGGTGGCGAGCCGCTCGGCACTAATAGCCGCTTCCTGTGCAGCATACCACGACAGGCTGGCCAATGGGTCCGTCATCGGGTCTGGCTCGGGGGCCGTAGCAGGGGCGGCGGCCGCTTTCGCGTCGGACCCGGGTGATTGAAAAGTCGGCTTGATGCCTACGTTGCCTTTGCTGCTCACGGCTTCCCCCTTCCCCGTTCGTCCATGCGGTCCAAGACGGCCACTGCCTTCGCGTCCAGCGCGTCTGCCCAGTGGCCCAGCAGGGCGACGACCTTAGCGGGAACCAGGCCGCCGCGGCTGGACACCGTCAATCGGTTGGCAATGTCATGCAGGCGGTCGGCAGCGTCCCGGAGACGATCCGCAACGAGCTGCGAGGTCTCGTTCATCTGATACCCCAATCCGGGAATTCGGAGATGCGCTTGAGCAACTCCAGTCCTGCGTATCTATCGCGCCACAAAGAACGTATACCAGTAGCAGAAAACAACTGCCTATACATCACTTAGTTGATGAACATTGTGGTATTTCAGTCCCCATCCCAAGTTCTCCCGCACTTGGATTCGACTTCGATGGGAATGGCTGGGCCGAGCCAGTCGGAGAAGGCGTCCCCCATCGCTCGCATAACCCAAGAGGCGGCTAGGTCGGCTTCGGACTCGTCGACCTCGGCGACGATTTCATCGTGCGCTGCAAGGATTGGGACGGCTGTGGGGCACTCGTCGCGGCGTTCCCACAGCAAGGCCAAGGCGCTCTTGATGGCGTCTGCCCCGGTACTCTGAACCGGCGTGTTTAGCCGCTCGGTGAACTTGGTCGTGGCATCGAAGAGGCGGCGGCGACCGGCCATAGACCGCGCTTCACTCGCGTTTGCCCTCCCGACGTCTTGGTGCCACTCTCGCAGCTTCGGATACGCGCAGAAGAACTTCTCGCGGTAGTCGTGAGCTTGCCGCTCTGTCAACTCGACACCGTACTGCGAACGAGCGTAGTCACGGAAGCCATTAGCCCCCATGCCGTACAGCAAGCCGAAGTTGACGGCTTTAGCGAGCTGGCGGTCCGCCTTCGTCACGTCGTCCTTACCCAACACCTGCCGTGCGGTCAGGGCGTGCAGGTCTTCGCGCCGAAGGAACGCCCCCATCATCCTCGTTTCGCCGGCCACCCTGGCAGCGATCCGTAGCTCGATCTGCGAGTAGTCGGCCTTCACGAGTACCCGGCCGGGTGGTGCCGCAACGCACCGCCGGTGGCCCCCTCGGGGCAATTGCTGAAGGTTAGGGCCGGAACAGCTCATGCGGCCCGTGGCTGTCGCGGCCTGCCACCATTTCGCGTAGACGCGGCCGTCCGCGGCGACGTTTTTAAGCCACGGCTTGCCGTAGGTCGTTGCTAGCTTAGCAGCGGCGCGGTATTCCCGCAGGAGCTTGGGGACTGCGTGGTCGAGTGCGGCCAGGGCGTCATCGGCGGTGGACTCGACGGGGCACCCGACGGCCGCGAGGACGCTCTTCACCTGGATGGACGAATCCCAATTCCTACCACCGGCAAACAGAGAACCGGGCGGTAGAGGGGAGGCGGCGTCGAGCTTCTCGTGTAGGTCAGCCCGCCGTCGCTCGGCGTCCTCGGCGAGTTGCGTCCATGCGTCCCGGTCGATGGGGACGCCAGCGTTCGCCATCCAGACCACGGCGGGCAAAGCTCGGTGCTCGATTCGGACCGTCTCGGCTAGGCCGGCTTCCTCGGCCTTGTGGAGCAGGCTCCGATGCAGTGGGCGGGCCACGGACGCATCCAGCGCGGCGTATTCGAGCATCTCACGGCTGAGCATACCTGACCAGTCCGCCTTTTGGTGCTCCTTGTACAGCTTGATGCCGAGTTCTCGCTTGGCACATGCTTCCAGGGTGTGCTTGACCGACGTTCCTGCGTGAAGTACCTGGCTCGTCAGCATCGTGTCGCTGACCCGACCTGGCTCGAAGCCCAGCTTCGCCAGGAACGCAAGGTCGAAGGCCAAGTTGTGCCCGACAACTTCGACACCAGCCAAGACAGACCACAGCGGCCGCGGATCGACCGCAGCGCAATCGATCAGGTAGACGTGCGTGCCGCCATCCACCGTGTCAGTAGCGAGGCTGAGCAGCCGCAGGCGGTCGGCGCGGGGGTTGAGGCCGGTCGTCTCAGTGTCAAGCCCGACCAAGGCCGTCTGCTCGACGGCGGTGGCTACCATCATCAGGTCGGCGCTGTCGGTAACGACTGTGTAGCCGACCGCCTCGACGAGAAGTCGAATCGACGGCGGTATGCTCTCGACGCGAGGCATGTCCGTCTCGGTGACGTCGGTCCCGGCCGCCGGTACTGTCGCTACTGAAGGTTCCTCCCCGACATGACCTACCGGAACCGGATCAACGGTATTGCATGAATTGCTGGGCTCGAATAGCGACTCCCCGACACTAGCCGGTTCTGCATGAAGTGCATGATTTGCTGCGCTACCTGTATCTTCTGTTTCCGTCCCGTTGCCTGAGTACGCCGCATGAATTGCATGAAACGCATGATTTGCTGCGCTGTTGTCATATGCCGATTCGTCGAATTCGGGGACAAACGTCTCGTCGCGGGGTGCCACGTGATGGTAATCGCCGGCACGCGCATGCGTCAGCAAATCATGCGTTTCATGCGAAACCAGCGAATCGTGCGATTCAAGTTCGCCATCCTGCGTCAGCAAATCATGCTTTTCATGCAGAACCTGGGCATCTCCGGAAGCGCACCGGACCTGGTCAATACAGTCGGCTGCATCATCGGCATACGGTTCTGCATGATTTGCATGACCACCCGAGCGATATGGAGCGTTGTTACTGGTGCCGGTATCTCCGGTCCCGTCTGGGCGGCACCCTCCATCCGGCGGTAGGCCGCTATCGCCACCACCGACGTCGTGTAGCTTGAATCTCTCCTCCGGCCGTCCGCCTGTCGGTTTGGATCCCCGCGGCACCCAGGAACCGTAACCGCCCAGGACAAGTTCGGTGAGTGCCTCCCTGGCCCCTTGCGAGTCCCGGTACTTCCTGACGTTGCTGGTCAGCAGTTGCCGGACGGTGATCGATCCCCCGCGCCGCTCGATGAACTCCACCAGCTTGCGAATCGCCGTGTCCGACTCCGACTCGCCCAGCACTGCGTAGACGCGCCGTGCCTCGTTCCCGAACCACCTGGCCAACTTGATGCCTGCATCCATGCTTTCCGCTCCGATGTGAGCGCTGACGGCAATGGTCCCAGCTCGGCTGGCAATATGGTGGACCATCGCCAGCCGCACCGCGTAGCCCTTAAGCTTGGCGAGGGCGGCGGTAATCGCTCCATCGGACTCACGCATCTCGACGGCAAGATCATCTACGAACTGGCGTAAGGCAGCCGAGGCGTATTCGTCGAGCCGAAGCGTTTTCGGCACGACAGCTCCGCTGTCGCCGATCTCTGGATCGATGTTACCGATGTCTGTCAGACAGTCAGAGTAGTTAGCGGACGCCTCAGGCGATACCGCGAAGTCGATCCAGCCGGGAATCGATCGGGGTGGGTAGGCGAGCAGGAACCGGCTCGCAAGGCCGTCTTCGTACTCTTCAGTACCGAAGCACTTCCCCAGCACGGCGGGCTGGACGCCGCCCGTCATCGAAACTGCCGCGCCGCCGACCGAGGTGTGCCGGCGGTCGCCGGTCTTCCTGTCAATCTCGATCCGGCCGGCGTCGAACATCTGGAGGTAGCTCGCTTTGTCAGAACCCGACCCGCCCTTATACTGGTTCAAGCTCATAAACCAGCCCGACAGCTCGTCCCGAGCGAGTAAGACGCCACAAGGGTTGTCGCTCAAAACGGCAGCCAGAGCCTCGACGGTCGTGTCGCCGACGATGATGCGTTGGCAGGCTGGCGGCGGACCAGGATCCTCAGCAGTCACATCGTCTGCTGCTCTGTCCAAGGCATCGCCGCTGCCCGACGGCCTCACCCTGCCCCTCTTGGCCTTCCGCTCACGCTCTTGGTGTTCCTTGAGCTTTTCCTGGTGACGGCGCAGGTAGACCGATTGTCGCTCGTAAAGCGGCTGTAGGGCGGCCCGGACCGCCGGAGACTTGGCCGTGCCGCTCTCCCCGACGATGGCAGTCCAGAGGACACACGGCACCGTCCAGTCCGGCTTCGGTTTCGCCACAAACTTGTTGCCGATCAGGCCGGCAACGGCCGACAGAGCCGGCAGAGCGACGTAGCTGGGATCGCACCCCAGGGACCGCGCCGACTCGACGACGTACTGCCGCATTGGGTCCGGCAAGGCGTCCACCGAGAACGGCCGGTAGGCGGCGGCAGGCCGCTCTCGTCTGACGCGGCTCGTCACTCCGGCGTCGGTCGCCGCGGAGGTGCCGTTTGGTTTCTGTGCGCTCAATCGACACCCCCGATCAAGTCGCCGTAGTCCCAGCACGGCGCGCCGCTGAGGCTCGTATACTCCGCAGCGTTGACCGCCTCCGCGATCTCGCGGACATCGGAGTAATCGAGGCCGAGATTATTGGCCGTGACAAAATCGCTTTGCTGGTCGGCCGGTTGGAGAGGCTTGCCCGGCGGCGTTTCGTTGACGCCATTCCATTGGCGTAGTAACATAGTTTTACCTAGGTTGTCTTCGTACTACGAAGTCGGACGCGCTGGTACGAAGCGACTAATGGAACCTGCACCCCCGGGGCGGGGCGCCCCGGGGGTTCTTCATTTGGCGGCCGTGTTCTTCCCGGCCGCCAGGTATTCAAGCAGTGCGTTTCGCTGGTATCGAACCCTGCCGCCGACGATCTTGCTGGAGGCGATCCGACCGCGAAGCCGCTCGTCGCGAAGCTGGTGCGGGGCCAGGCCGATCAACCGCGCCGCTTCTTCCTCGCTGTAAGCGAGTCGGTCGGGCAGACGGGCGTCAGCCTCGCGAACGCTCGCGAGCGTTGCCTGAACAACCTGATCGATCAGCGGCCGCAGGGCTTCGGCATCGAAGTTCACCACGACACCGTTAGGCATGGGCGGCCTCCTTGACCGGCGCGTCGCCCCGGCCGCCTCGCTTCGAGTTGTCTCGTGCGTCGAGGCTAAGGCGGAACAGGCGTCGAAGAATCGTCGTCTCGCGGATGGACGCCGCGAGACGGTCCTGGACGGCAGATGGGTCGGGGATGAGAGCGGACACGTCGGGTTGCGGTGCGGCGTCGGTCACGGCCTGGAATCCTCTCGGGAAACTAACCCACGAGAGAGGAATACAGCACCCGACCGGACGACACCCCGGACGCCTGCGTCCTACAACTGTTCGAGCTTGTAGGCGACCGTCTTCTTCTTCGGCCCAGGTACGGGCCGGATGTGCAACCTGACCCCACCTACGTGCAGCTTTTCGTTGAGCCGCAGGATTCGCTTGCGGAGTCTTTCGCGGACGTATTGTCGGCTGGAGGGGCCGCTGTTGGCGATGAGGCCGACCGCAACACCGACGGGCAGGTCTTCGCCGGCGAGGAACTGCATCCATAGTTCCCGTAGGAGTCCCTGCTGCTCACCCTCAAGCGGATCGGTCTTTTTGTTGTTCCAGTAGAACCGGCCTTTGTGGTCGAAACCTCCGCCGCTGCTCGACGGGACGACGTGGTTACCGACCGACAGAACCGGCGGCAGGCCGGGTGGGAAGAACGCATCCGGGGGTAACAACCCCATGCCCAACGCGATGCGGGGCATCTCAGTGCCGAGTACGTCAGGAAGGCGACACAGCCTGTAGACACCGGCCGCGCCGGCCAAGAGGGTAGAGACGCGGCCCTTCTCGCCGCGCTCGGCCTCAATCAGAAGAGAAAGGCAGAACTGCGCTACATCACACCGGGCGACCGGCTCTATCTTGGAGAGCCAGCCGGGTTCGACGCCGGCCATCATCCCAGCCGCTTCGCAAAGAAGCTGTGCTGGGTAGCCGAACGAGGCCGACTCACCCGGTGCGGCCGCCCGTGCTTCGCCGAAGGCTTCGGCGAAGCCCTTGAAGAGGCGGAGCACCTCAACGTCCAGTTCGAGACGGCCGACCTTTTTGGCATCGGCCGTCGCCTCCACGGCAGCTTCCTGTTCCCGCAGAAGGCGGTCGAGAATACTGTCGGCGCAGGAAGCAGGATTGGTGCCCGCAGGGGTCATGACGTCCACCTCTTAGGTCGGGCCGGCAACGGGGTGGCGGCTCGCCTGAGGTGAAGGTGCCGCCGCGCCCGTCGCCGAAGCCGGGGATCAACCGGCTCGCTGCCCAGGTGAATAATCGTACCCTGGACGGGGCGTATCCGCGATCTCGGTCGGTCGGCTTCGTGCCGGTGCCAGGACCGCATATAGGCCGAAAACGTTGGAGGGATGCCGTAGCAATTGAAAAACTGCTCATACGTTCATCTGTCACTCAATAGACACTCAATGGCGAGGGTGGTGCTGGTACGACGCCGTCCGACGGTGCGGCCGCAGCTTCCCCTGGAAACACGGGAGAAATCGAAAACCGGCTGTCGTGCGGCGTAGTACGGTGTAGCCCTTCCGTTGGACTTAAAATCTCCTGGGGGGCAACCCCCGTGCGGGTTCGAGTCCCGCCCACGGCATTGTCCCCGGTTTGCGGTGCTTCCCGAAGCGATCGCAAACTGGGGAATATCCTTGACTCTACTCGTTGGCGGTTTTACACTTACACCCACTTGCCAGGATGGGACAACGTAGCGCCCACGGCCACGGGGGGGAGCCGACGTGACCAAGAAAGAGATCGTAAAACAGATATCCGAACGCGCCAACCTGACGCAACTTAAGACCAAGGAAATCGTGCAGTGGACGTTCGATGCGATCATCGACACCCTCATCACTGAAGGACGGATCGAACTGCGCAATTTCGGTGTGTTCGAGGTGAAACGACGTAAAGCTCGCAAAGCACGCAATCCGCGGACTGGCGCCAAGGTTGAAGTCGAGCCAAAGAACGTCGTGACATTTCAGCCAGGCAAGGAAATGGAAGAGCGCGTTCGCGTTGAGGCAAAAGTCCCCGATCGGCTGCGGGGACGAAGCCGACCGGTCGATGACGAAGATGACGCCGACGAGGTTAGCGTCCCAGCGGGGGCCGAAGCAGCCCCTGTGTAGCGATCCCGCCGATTGCGCGAATTCTAATCAAGTTTCCGCCCGAGCACGACGATCTAGATCACGACCGGTTGGAGTCCGGTTTGCGGCGCGACCGCCCAATTGGCGGTACGGGGAGCGTCGCGGGGGCGTCAGGGGCCGCTCGGCTCGTACGTCCGAACGGTCCCGAGCGGCAGGGAGGCCGAAGATGCGGCGTCTGCTAATTCTCGCGGCGGGTGCAGTCCTGGGGCTGTCGAACGCCGGATGCATCCTCAACCAGTACCCGAGTGACCCGCACCAGCGGCTCGACGTACTCATCAATCAATCCGAAGACCTGCGCCAGGCCGGACAAGACTGGCGGCGAATCTGGATGAACGACCAGCCGTCGCACATGACACCATCCCGCGTGGACGGTGGTATTGCTCCACGCGATGGCTCGCTGCGATAGCGTTATGAGGCCGGTTCATCGTGCGGCGCGCCAGCGCGGACCGGTGAACCGGCCTTATGGCTTGGGCCGAATCTCTCTCATCGCCTTCGCGAGTTCGGTGCGTTGCTCGGCCGTCACATGTGGATGGGCCAGCAAGCGCGGGATGGCCGCCGCGGCTTCCGGAGTACGCAACTTCGTGAAGGTGCGCACGGCGATCGCGAGGTCCGCGTCTGAGCCGGAAGTGGCGAGTTCTAACAGTTTCGCCACCCCGCCCGCGCCGCAAGAGTCGAGCGCTCGCAAGTAGCCTTCCGTGAGCCGGGCGTCTTTCACGTCGTCGAAGCGAATCGCGTTGACCAAAACCTCGCCCGCGGTTGGCGCTCCGACTCGCGCGATGCCGAGGGCCGCGGCCCGACGGACGAACGCCTCGGGGTCGGAGAGCAGATTCAAAAGGACCGCGTGCGTCGCTTCGTCTCGCGGCGGCGAGATGATTGCGAGCGATTCCGCGGCACTGCGGCGGACTTCGGCGTCGCCATCCGAAGTCGCGTCGGCGAGTGCCCCGCGATCTGTCAGTTGCGACGCCGCGACGATGCGAGCGCTCGCCGGAGCGTCCATGTCGGAGAGCAAGGCCCGAAGGGCATCGGTGGCCATTGGCCCACGGCGCAGCAACTCCGCTGCGACGCCCGACCGCTCGAATTCGCCGCACGTCTTGAGCGTATCCGTGAGACCGGCACTCGTAAGCGCTGTCAGGTCGAGCGTGTCTGCTGGGCGAGCATTGGCCATCGCGAGCCGTAACACGGTTCCCGAGTGCGTCACGACGTAGACCTCCCCACCGAGGCCGGCAGCGATGCTCTCCACGTCGCCAACTGGACCGCATTTCAGGATGTCGTGGGGCTCAGCAAATTGCATCGACGCACCGGATCGCCGAGGCGAGACGAGTTGTACCACATCCTTTGGCGAGCCGGGCGTCAGCAACAACTCGCCGTTTGACGACGGCCCGGGTGCGAGGACCTTGCCGTAGGTCCACCGCCCTGCCCGAATGGCCGCGGTTTGAATGTCCGGGCCGGCCAGGGCATCGCCATCCGCAAAGGGCAACAACCCCGACGGTGACCCGATGAATCCTCGACCAAGTCCGTCGTAACCGACTGGGCCGAGGTGTTCGACTCGGAACGTTGCGGCGACGCGTAAGCCCGAGCCATCCGGCCGGCAGCGCAGCACCGCCCACATCCCGTCGGCAAGTTCGACGCGTCGGCCGTCGCTGCCTTCAGCGCGTGCGCCACACCATGCGACAGCCAAACCACCGTCGGGAGCTGGGCATAGGCCCGTGACCCGCCCCATGCCACGCAGAACCGTTTCGCGTCGGTCGAACGGCCCGCCGGCCCGCGTCGGTCGCACGCGCTCGACGCCACCGCCACCGCTGAAGAATAGCCAGCCGTCATGCGCTAGCATCGCAGTGACGCTGCCGGCCGATGCCACATCCGCAAACGCAGTGAGTTCGCCGTCGCGCAAGCGGCACGCACGGATTGACCACGGCTCACGAGATGTTGCCGGCGGGGCCACCGCGACGAACACAGTGCCATCGGCGGCTGGTGCAACGGCCGCGTATCGCGCCGGCGCGGAACTACGGGCGACCACCTCAACCTGCCACCCCTCCGCCACAACGACGCCGGCCGGCGGTGGTGCGGCAAAGAGATCCCACGAGCCGGCGAGGACGATTCCGACCAACAGCGAGCGCGTCGAAATCACGAGGGCACTCCACTACTTAGATTCGATGGCTTTTTTCACGGCATCGACGACCTTCTTCGCGTCAGCGTCCGTTACCGCTTCGTGCGCGATGGTCGCCTTGACCTGCCCCTTGTGGACGACGACCACAGTGATGTGTGCCTTGTCGTTGACCTTCCATTCCTTCGGACCGGACTTCTCCCCGGTAAAGACTGCGAGGGCTGTCGCCTGCATCTGCAATGACTGTTGCACCTTTGGTAAGTGGTCCTTCAGCTCGTCGGGCTTGTCCGTGAGCCAGACGGCAACGGCCTCTGTCTTGGATTTCCCTTTTCCGACTTCCGTATCGACTGTCTTGATGAATCGGGCCATCGGCCGACCCCAGTGCTCGTGGTTGACGAAGAAATACACGGTGGGCAAGTCCTTCCGCTCGGCGGGAAAATCGACCTCCTTGCCCTCGTGCACGCCTGTGGTGGCGAACACCTTGAAGTTGGCGACCTTCGACCCGACTTCAGGGCCAGACTTCACATCCGCCCGCGCGAATCCGAGCGTCAATGCCCCAACGATTCCGGCAATGAACCATCGCATGATCTCATCCTCGGGTAAACAGGGGATACTCGTCGATCGGTAGGCCGAGGGATGGCAACTCTTGGAGACGCCGCCAACCGGCGGTAACGCGGGCTTCCTCACTTGCGACGTATGCGGCGTCGAAGAGTTCCTTCGCAAATGGCCCCGTGCAGACAACGGGCACGAAAGCAGCGTCGACAATGTACTGTGCCAGCGCCGGATTGCAGTGAAGATGTCGCTCGGGACTGCGTTGGAGTTCGTATAGCGGGATTTCGCCGAGGACATAGCGCAGGTATAAGTCGGAGACGGTGATCTCCCCGACATCCTCGCCGCATACGTCGCACAGGTAGCCTTCGTCGCAGCGGGCCATGCGGTCATGGTAGCGAAAAGCGCGCCGCGATTGGACCGTCTCGGACTGCGCGTCCAAGACGAAATCGGCCGCCATATGGCACGTCCATTCCCGTCCCGGGCGGTCCGGGTTCGCCAAATACAGGGTGCATTAGTGGTCCATGTCCTATAATCCCCACAGACTCGTTCGCCCGTGCTTGCGGGTCGTTCGGCCCCCGACCCGGAGTTTCACCCGTGGCCGTTCCCACTGTCGCCATCGTTGGTCGACCGAACGTCGGCAAATCATCGCTGCTGAATTGGCTTGCCGGCCGGCGCATCAGCATCGTGGACCCGACCGCGGGTGTCACGCGCGATCGCGTGGCGACACTCGTCGAGGCCGGCGATCGGTATTTCGAGCTCATCGACACCGGCGGTATCGGCATCGAAGATGCCGACAACCTCACCGCGGAAGTTGAGCGGCAAATCGCGCTTGCGATCGAACAGGCCCATGTCGTCCTGTTTGTTGTGGATGCACGATCCGGCGTCACGCCGCTCGACCAGGAGGTCGGTCGCCGGCTGCGGAAGCTCGACAAGCCGGTTATTCTCGTCGCGAACAAGGTGGACGCCGAGAGTCTCTTGCCGAAGGCCAACGACTTCTTTGAGATGGGTCGCGGCAAACCGGTATGCGTCTCCGCGGAGCAAAAGCTCGGCAAGAAAGACCTGCTCGCCGCGATTCTGAAGCGACTGCCAGCCGACGACGGTTCGCCGCCGCCAGCGAAGGACGTTAGCCTCAAGCTCGCCATCGTCGGCCGGCGCAATGTGGGCAAGAGCACGTTCATCAATTGCCTTGCCGACTCGGAGCGCGTGATCGTCAGCGAGGTTGCGGGTACGACCCGCGACAGCGTGGACGTACGATTCGAGCGCGATGGCAAGACGTTCATCGCCATCGACACGGCCGGCGTCCGCAAGAAGAAGAGCATCGGCTCGAACATCGAATTCTACAGCCTGGCGCGCGCTGAGCGTTCGATACGTCGAGCGGACGTTGTGCTGATGTTCTTCGACCCTCGACTGCGCGTTAGCCAGGTCGATAAGAAGCTGACGGACTACATCCTGGAGCAACAAAAGCCCGCGATCTTCGTCATCAATAAGTGGGACCTTGTCCGCGATCAAATGCCAACGGAGCGAATGGCGACGTATATCCGCAATGTCTTCCCAATGCTGGATTACGTGCCGATCGCGTTCATCACCGCCAAGAACGGCAAGAACGTGCAGGCGCTTCTCAACTTGGCGCAGAATCTACACAAACAAGCTAGCATCCGAGTCGGAACGGGCGACCTCAACCGCGTCCTCGAAGATGCCCTGGCAGCGCAAGCCCCACCGATGCGGCAAAACCGCCGGCCCAAGGTCTACTTCTCGACGCAGGTCGCGACCAACCCGCCGACCATCGTCCTGTTCACCAACGGCCCACAACTGTTCGACAATACATATCAACGCTATCTGCTCAAGTACTTCCGCGACCGTTTGCCCTTCCACGAGGTGCCGATCAAGCTTTATCTGCGCGCCAAGTCGCGTGACGATGTGCCCAATGAAGCCGAGACCGACACGGCGATGGAGCCCGCACCTCGACACGAGAAGGCAGCCCCACCACCGCCAAGGAAGAAGCCAGCCAAATCGAAGGCACCTGACCTGTCGAAGCTCAAGTTCACAACGGACGTAAGCGACGAGGAGCTGGAGCGCGGGGCCAAGGACGTGACCGACTCGGAACTCTGGCGCAACCTCTGATGACCCTTGCCGCCGGGCTGCTCGTCATCGTGGTCGCCATCGTCGCCATCGCGAAGCGCGTCGACGTCCGTATTGCGATGTTCGGAGCGGCCATCTGTCTGGGCGCGATCGTCCAGCGCACCGACGTCATCGTTCGCACGTTCCTCGACACATTCACGAGCGACCAATTCGTCGTGCCGATCTGCACGGCGATGGGCTTCGCCTATGTTCTGCGGCACTCCGGTTGCGACCGGCACCTCGTCCGCCTGCTGGCGACGCCGCTCCGCTACGTTCGTTGGCTCTTGATCCCCGGGGCTGTTGTTGTCGGCTTCGTCGTCAACATCTCGGTCATCAGTCAGGCGAGTACCGCTGTCGCGGTCGGAACGGTCCTGATCCCACTTTTGCGCGCCGGCGGCCTGTCGCCGACAACGGTCGGAGCCAGCCTTCTGCTCGGGACGTCGCTCGGAGGTGAGCTGCTCAACCCCGGAGCGCCGGAGCTGCGCACCGTGTCCGAACGACTTGGCGTCGATGCCAGGGACGTGGTCGGTGCGCTCGGTCCGCTCTTGGCGATTCAACTGGTCGTGGCAACGCTGGTGTTCTGGGTGCTCAGTCTGCGACACGAGCAAGGTGCGGCGGCACCGGTGCCGACCACGGACGACGAGCCGATCAACTACGTCAAGGCTGTGGTGCCGTTGTTGCCGCTCGCCTTACTGATGGTCATTGGACCGCCCTTCAACCTTGTCGAAGTGCCGCAATACTGGCTCGTTAGTGACGCGAACGCGCGGTCGTTCGGCAACCGTTTGATTGGGGCGGCAATGCTAATCGGTGTCACGGCGGCAGTAATGGCGGCCCCACGCTCGGCCCCGGTCGCGGCGAAGGAGTTCTTCGCAGGCGCGGGCCACGCCTTTACAACCATTGTGTCGCTGATCGTGACGGCCCAGTGTTTTGCGAAGGGCGTCGAACTGATCGGGCTGGCGAAGGTGATCGGCGATGTCGTCGCTTCGCACCCCGCCCTGCTCTGGCTGTGTGCGTCGGCTCTGTCCTACGGCTTCGCGATTCTGTGCGGATCCGGCATGGCGACGACGCAGGGCTTGTTCGGCTTCTTCGCCACGGCCAGCGATTCGACGCCGCTACTCCTCGACGTGGGGGCGGTGGTGGCGATCGCGTCGGCGGCCGGACGCACGTCATCTCCGGTTGCGGCGGTCGTACTTATGTGTGCCCAATTGACCGATAGCCGACCGTTGGTCATCGCCCGACGCGTCGCCGTGCCGCTCCTCGTTGCGTTGGCGGTGACGACGATCGCGACGGCGCTGTCGCATTGAATTTCGCAGCCGCATTCAGCGAATGCGCTTCAACTCCGTGATGCCGCTGGAAGTCCATAGACTTGCCCTAACCTTGGGAGGTCGAACCATGTGCCACTCAGTCGTGTGCGCGATTCTGGCTCTCGCCCCGATGCAAGGCGACGAGATGGTTCTGAACGCCAACCTCGTCTCAGCAGGCAAGCCGCAACGGACCTTTGAGTCGAAGTACGCTCCCCCCCGCGGGGCCGTCAAGACAGGGAGGATCACGGAGGTGCTGGTTAACCACGATCCGGCGGGCGGGTTCACCTACACTGTGACGGCGGACACCAAAGGGCTGATCGCAGCGTCCAAGCGGGACAACGGGGTTATCGTTCCCACGATTCGGTCGATGGTCCGGACGACCTACCGGCCGATTGTCGAGCAGACCATTCAAGTCCAGGTCGATACGGATAGAGCTGAAGCCAAATCCGTTTTCTCCTGCACGCGGTGGGTGGAAGAAGACAAGAAGGTCTTGGCCTCGGGAGGAGCGAAGCTTGAGGTGAAGTTGATCGAGGGGCCGCCCGACCGCAAGCCATCGTTTTTGTGTACCAGCGTGGTCACGCACGACGCCGCGAAGGGATACACCTACACCCACACGATCGAAAACCTCAGCGATGGTGAGGTCAAGGTGCGGTGGGGGGCGGCGGAGGGCGTAATCAAGTCCAAGAGCAAGCTCACCAAGACAGTTTCGTCGGACAGGCAAGCCGTCGAGGTGTCGGAGCCGGTGACCGTCGAGTTGGGAGGGGGGAAACCCCCGCTCGTCTTCGCCGCCAACGTCTGGTTGGTGCCGAAGTGAAGCCACAAGGCAGTGGGCATCCGCTTCTGGCTTGAAGCGTACCTTTGGGAGGCGGCGGCTGACGGCCACCGCCTCTCCTTTTTTCCTTCAAGGACGCAAACTTGCCAATCGGTTAACCCAATCTTGCCTGCATTCGGGGTGCTGACTACGAGGTCGTTATCACGGCTCGTCGGCCGGCGCGGTCGGCGGCGTCGGCGCGGCGTCGAGGTCGGCCGTGTCGAGCCGGCCCTCCGCGTGCAGCCGTCGGAATGCCTCCAGCGTTTGCCGGATGCCCTCGGCGAGCGGCGTCGCCGGCGGCGGACCGATGTCGCGCTGCAAGCCGTCATCGGATAAGTCGTAGGCAATCCCGAGTTGGCGGTCGCCAAATGTCACCAGCTTCTCGGCCTCCGGCGCGACCGAGCAGAGCGTGCGGTGAAACGTCGCCAGATCGACGACCGCGCCACGCAGGTTGTACGACTTCGCCCCCTGGTACGGTGCTTCGAGTGCCCGCACGAAGACCTTGGCCACGTCGTCCACATACTGCAAGTCCTGCCGACCACCGTAGCTGATCGCATACGGCCGACCGATGGCCACCGCCTTGATTGCTTTCGTCGGCTCACTGGTCATACCTAAGTCGCGACCGACGCCATAGACGGTCCACGGTCGAAGGCCAATGCTGGATAGTCCGAAGTCCTGAAAGTAAATGCGAGCATTTCCTTCGTTACAAACCTTGAAGATGCCGTAGTGAGTCGATGGAACGAGCGAAGCGTCGTCCGGCAGAGGATATGATGGTCCTTGGTAATAGGCGTCGGGCGGCCCATAGACGGCTGCGGAACTCGCGTAGACGAGCCGCTTGATCCTCGTCCCAGCGAGACGCACGGCCTCAAAGACAGCGAGTGTTCCTAGGACATTGACTTTGGCTCCAAGGATGGGGTCAGCCCGACACGTCGGCACCTGCAGTCCAGCGAGGTGGATGACGTGATCGACTCCGTTGTTGTCGATTGCTTTCTGAACTGAAACCTGCTCCGTCACGTCGCCCGGCAGAAAGCGAACGCGGGCCACATCCTCCTCTGCGGCGATGAGACGCAGGCGGCGAGTATCCTCGCGCAGGTCGAGAACGAAAACACTGTCGCCACGGCTGAGCAGGTTGCGAACGATCCAACTGCCGATGCAGCCGTAACCGCCGGTGATCAGGACGCGCATCGAATCGCCTCGGGTCTTGGTTGGGGCGTGGCCGGGACGTTATACTGGCACCGTCCGCAACGTCCGTCCATGAGGCTTCGATGGAATCGCTCTTTCAATTCGTTTCTCCGCCGAGTCCGTGTGGCTACCTGCCCGATCGGCTCGCGCAGTACGAGAACGAGCTGATCGGCTCGATGACACCCGCCGAGTACCAGCGGCGGATGGAGGATGGCTGGCGTCGGTTTGGCCGGCTGATCTTTCGCCCGCGCTGCCACGGCTGCCGGTCGTGTGAGTCGTTGCGGATTGACACCGCTTGCTATCGCCCCGATCGCAGCCAGCGCCGCAATCGCGCGATGAACGAGGGCCATGTACTCCTCGAAGTCGGCGAACCCGACGTGGATACGGAACGGCTCGACCTTTACGACCGCTACCACACCCATCAGACCCAGCACAGGGGTTGGCCCGGCCAATGCTCCAAGGATGCAGCCGAATACTACGACTCATTCGTCGACAATCCCTTCCCAGCTGAGGAATGGCGGTTCCGGCTCGATGGTCAACTGGTAGGCGTCGGCTATGTCGATCGATTGCCGACGGCTTTGTCGGCGATCTACTTCTATTACGATCCGGATTTGCGCGACCGCGGCCTTGGCACATGGAATGTTCAGTCGGTGATCGAACGTGCCGCTGACCAGGGGATCCCGTACGTGTACCTCGGGTATTTCGTCGATGGATCGGCATCGTTGGCGTACAAGGCCAACTTCCGACCGAACCAGGTTCTCCGGGGCGACGACGCCTGGCACGACTATCGCCTCTGAGTGGCGCTCGCCAGTAGCGGGGCCATCCCCTACGTTAACTGTCACCGCCGGTGCGGGCGCGAACGCCACCGCAGTCGGCTGCGTAATAGCGCCGTACGGCGTTTTTTCTATCATCCGTGCCGAGTGAGGGTGGCCAATATGGCCCAGGACGTGATTGTCGAAACGCGCAACCTCACCAAGGTCTACCGCGACTTCTGGGGTCGGCGCAAGAAGACGGCCCTCAACGCTCTGAATATTCAGATCGAGCGGGGGGAAATCTTCGGCCTGCTCGGCCCCAACGGTTCCGGCAAGACGACGACCATCAAGCTCCTGCTCGGTCTGTTGTTTCCGACCTCCGGCGAAGGCTTCGTCTTCGGCGAGCCGACGCTGACGGTGAATAAGAACGAGCGGATCGGCTACCTGCCGGAAGAATCGTACCTTTACCGATTTCTCAACGCCGAGGAGACGCTGGACTTCTACGGCCGGTTGTTCAATATTCCGCCGGATGTGCGCCGTAAACGGGCCGCCGAGCTAATCGAAAAGGTCGGCCTCGCCAACGACAAGAAGCGCATCCTCAAGGAATACTCGAAGGGCATGCGGCAGCGCATTGGGCTGGCGCAGGCGCTCATCAACGACCCGGAGTTCGTCATCCTCGACGAACCGACTTCGGGCCTCGACCCGCTCGGCACTCGATGGATGAAGGATTTGATCGTCGATCTGCGCAATCAAGGCAAGACGGTCCTGATGTGCAGCCACCGCCTCGAAGACGTGCAGGACATCTGCGGCCGGATCGCCATTTTGCACAACGGGGAACTCCAGGAATTCGGCAAGGTCAGCACGCTGCTCGAAGACGCGCAGCGGATCGAATTGCGGGCCAACGGCGTCCCCGTTTCCGACGCGATCAAGCGCGATCTGGAAGCGGTCATCCAGAAGCACGGCGGCACGCTTGAGAGCTTTGGGCATCCGACCACGACGCTCGAAGACCTGTTCCTGCGCATCGTCGCGGAAAGTAAGGCGCATCCCGGCCGACGCTATCTCCCCTCGGCCGAGGGTGCCAAGACCAGCAGCGCAGCGAAATAGAGTGGTTTCCAGTTCGCGACGCTTCGCAGAAGCGTTCTCGCGGTAGAACAAGGGTTCCCGAGTGATCGCATCGGCATTCTCTACGCTCGGCGTCTTCGTCCTGGAACACGAGCGCGAAGGTCTGTCTTGGCCCGTGCTCCGCGACTGGGTGCAGAGCGCCGGCGGATTCGCGGCTCTTGGACTGCTGCTGTACCTCATCGCCACGACGCTCGCCCGACGAGCCGGCGGAGGTAGCGCCGTCGGTCGGGGAGGCGTGCTGTCGGTCGTATTGCTGTGTGCCGCCCTCGCCGTGCTCTGCTACGTGCCGGGAATTGGCTTGGCCGCGGCGGACTTCTTTGGTTCACCCGGCGATGGCGCGAATCCTGCGGTCCGTAGCGATCAACAGGTCCGTGTCGTTCGGCCGCCAACGACTCGCGCGATCTGGGCGGGCTATGCCATGACGGCCGGCGGCGCGTTTGCCCTCCTCGGTTTCGCGGTGCCGTTCCTGGCCGACTTGCCGAAGTTCAGCCTGCGGCGAATCCTCGCGATCGCCAAGCTCACGTTCAAAGAGGCCGTGCGACGCCGGATTCTGTGGGGATTCCTGCTGCTACTGCTATTGTTCCTATTCCCGCCAAAGTGGTTCTTCCCGATCAAACCCGAAGACGAGGTCCGCACGAACGTGACGGCCATCTTCTGGGCCATGCCGATTCTCCTGATCCTCGCCGCGGTTCTACTAGCATCGTTCGGCATCCCCAATGATCTCAAGAACCAGACGATACACACCATCGTCACCAAACCGGTCGAGAAGTTTGAGATCGTCTTCGGCCGGTTTCTTGGCGTCATGGGATTGATGACTCTCGTTCTCGCTGTCCTTTGCGGGGTTAGCCTCGTCTTGCTACAGGCCAGTAACGTGTCCGAGGAAGCCCGTGGCGAGAGCTTCAAAGCCCGCATACCAGTGTTCGGCAATCTGTCATTCCGGAAGGGTCTGGACGACTTTACGGGTGAGTCGGTCGGCCGCGAGTGGGAGTACCGCCGTTACATTGCGGGCGGCGTCAACACGTCGCATCGTGCTGTGTGGTCGTTCCGCGATGACGCGCAATTGCGCGAACTCGCGAACCTGAAAGACGTGACTTGCGAATTCTCGTTTGACATCTTCCGCACGACCAAGGGTGAAGAGAACAAGGGCGTCTTCTGCTCCTTCCAGTTCGTGTCGTGGCAGTGGGGCGACCCGATGAAGCCCGACCCGCAAAAGCTCAAGGACTATCAGGACGCCGTTCGGGGCTTGAACCTGAGCGCTCAGCCCGGCGACAAGGACTGGGACAGCATCTGCAAAGTTGCCAGCAAGTTTGGGTACTACGAATTCCGCTCCAAGGAAGTCGTCGACTACCACACGTTCGGCATCGTGGTGCCGGCAGAACTGTTCAAGGTTTCGCTGGAAGGTACGCCGCCGGCACTCGATCGTCCGGGACAACCGCCTGGGCCCGGACCGCGCGTGCAGATTTGGGTCAAGTGCGATAGTCGCACACAATTCCTCGGCGTTGCTAAGTACGACCTTTACCTGCTCGCAGGCGACGCCGGGTTTTCGCTGAACTTCTTCAAGGGGGCGTTCGGTCTGTGGCTCGTGATCGCCATGGCGACCGCGATTGCCGTCGCCTGTAGCACCTACCTGAGCGGCATCATCAGCTTCCTGGTGACGATCATGCTGCTGTTTGCGGGCCTGGCCCAGGAGTTCATCCAAGGCCTCGCCGATGGCAGCAGCGTGGGCGGAGGGCCGGCAGAATCATTGTTGCGCCTCGCCGGCAACAAGAACATCACTGTACCGCTCGATCCGTCGGCGGCCGGCTCATTTGCCCAGTTCTACGATGGCGTTTTCCGCTGGGTATTGCGTCGATTCCTTAACGTCATTCCGGATGTCGATCGATTCAATTGGTCGACATTCGTTGCCGAGGGCTTTAACGTCGCGGGCAGCGAACTCGTCAGCGGATCACTCATCCTTTTCGGCTATTTGCTTCTGTGGGGCTTGCTCGCGTACTATCTGATGAAGTCGCGAGAAGTTGCGAACTGAGACAAACCTGCCGACCGTGATCGGTGGGCTTTTGAGGGCTGGCGCATGGCGTCCCCGTTAAATCAACCGTCAGTCCGACGGAAGCTGATCTACTTCGGCTTGATGCTCGCACTGTTTGCCCTGAACACGTTCCTCTGGCGCGGCGTGGCGTCGCCCTTGACGGGCGGTGTCGCCCCACCCTGGACGGTCTCATCGCAGGCCGAAGCGCTCGAACTGCGCGAAACATCCGTGGGCGAGCCGGAACTTGTCGGCTCGACGTTGCGTCTCGGGCTGACAGGTTCGCGTGGTCTGGCCGTAACCGTCCTGTGGAACGCGGCCATCGAGAAGCAGAAGAAGAACGAGTGGAATGAACTCGAGTTGCTCGTCAAGTCGCTGACGAAGCTTCAACCACACTTCCTGACGCCGTGGCTCTTCCAGAGTTGGAACCTCGCGTACAACGTCTCGGTCGAATCGGACCGCGTGCGCGACAAGTACTTCTACATCACCCGGGGAATCGAACTGCTGGCCGAAGGCGAGCGGCTCAACAAAGACAACCCCGACATGCGGTTCTGGCTGGGGTTCTATTACATCAACAAGTTTGGTGTTTCTGACGAAGCCAACACGCTTCGCTCGTTGTTTCAGATGAGCTGTATTCCCCCGGCCGCCCGCGATCCACAGAAGTTGCGTACGAAGTCGGATAGCCCGGATGCAAAGGACGAATTCCAGACTTTCGTCGAAGCGAACCCGCAGCTTGTCCGCCGATTGCGCGAGCAACTCAAGTATGACACTCGCGATGCCATCATCGACTTCCTGGCCGACAACCGCAAGCTTCCAAGCCGCTATGTCATCCTCGATGCCGACAAGCAGTCCGTCTTCGGCCCGAAGGAAGGTGATCTGCTACCACCCGATCAGCAGTTCCCAAGCTTGCCGTCGCGTGAACCGGTCACTTCGCCTGCGGAGTTCACCTCGAAGGCTGGGTTACTGACCGATTCATTCGACAATTACATGGCCGCTCGATCATGGTTCGCCTATTCGATCGACCCGCTTCCCGAACCCGAATTCATGACCGCGGTCCGCGACAAGCGGGATCGATTGGCCGGCCAGCCCGGCAAGAAACTCCCACGTTCGCCGGCCGAGGTTATCTTCCGGCAATACCCAGCCCGAGCACAATCGTTCGTAGGTGAGCGTCTCCAGAAGGAAGGCTTCTTCGACGCCGAGGGCTGGCTCGTTGACCAAGGTCGTAAGGAGGCCCGGCGACGGTTTTTCCCAGTCGGCAAGGAAGTCCGGGCCGGCACGGGTGTCGCGTGGTGCGAGGAAGCCTGGCGAATGGCCTATGAGAAGTGGCGTGAGCACGGAGTCAGTACCGGCATGTACCTTGAACCGGTCGAAATCACGCGTCTCGAAGAGTTGGCTAAGAAGTTCCGCGATCGCTACCACGTTGCGCCCCATGACCCCGTACCGAATGCCCGTTTAGAGACCGTGGAAGAATCGCTCCGCGACTCGTTTATCGCCCACCGCAAGTTGGTTTACCGCGATCAGAACCTGACGATGACGAACTTCCCGCACCACTTCAATCGCGCGTTCACTGAGATGGATAAGTCCGCGATTATGGCGCGAAAGCGCATTTTCGAGGCCCAACGAGCTTACAAATCGGCCGACCCAAGCGAAGCCATCCGGAAGTACGAGGAGGGTTTTGCACTTTGGAAGGAAGTGTTCCAGAGGTACCCGAACTTCCGTGAGGACAATTCGATCCAAGAGGACATCTACGAGTTGCAAGTGAAGTACGTGCAACTGTTGGCCGAGCACCGAGGGGCGACCCTGCGTCCGGCTCTCGTCGCTGCCGATGTCCTCGCTCAGGCCAGCGCCGGCGGCTTCCCAGGGCAGCCAGGTCTCGGCGTACTCTACGAAGTCGTCCGCGATCCCAAGGCCCTTCCGCTTCCGATCCTGGGGCCGTTTGATTCGACCGACGCGAAGGGCGTCCCGTGGATTCCGCCTGAAGTGATGACCACGGTCCGGATGAAACTGGGTCTGGATACGCCGCCGGCACCGTCGCCGGCACCACCGACCGCCGGTACCCCAACGTCGGAGACACCGCGCTGACCGAGGATTTCATGCCGGACGCTGTGCTCGCTGTATTGGCCCATCCGGACGATGCCGAGTTTCTGTGCGCGGGTACGCTCGTGCGGCTGCATCGGGAATTGGGTTGGCAGGTCCACATCGCGACGATGACCCCAGGCGATTGCGGATCGGCGGAGCACTCTGCCGATGACATCGCGCGAATCCGGCGTGCCGAAGGCGCAGCCGCTGCGGCTCGCCTCGGTGGCCAATACCACTGCCTGGAAGAACGCGATCTTCTGGTGTCGTACGCCGATTCGGCGTTGGCGAAGGTGACCCAGTTGCTGCGAACGGTAAGCCCTCGCATCGTCTTCGCCCATAGCCCGGATGACTACCACCTCGACCACGAGATGGCGAGCAAGCTCGTCCGCGCGGCTGCATTTGCCGCCCCCGTTCCGCTCTACCTGACGGGGAAAGGCGGACCCGCCCCGCTCCATCACATCCCGCACCTGTACTACTGTGACCCACTCGAAGGCAAAGACGTGTTCGGCCGGCCGATACCGCCGAGCGTTCGGATTGATGTGTCCTCCGCCATCGACGAGAAAACAGCCATGTTGGCATGCCACGCCAGCCAGCGGAACTGGTTGCTGAAGCACCACGGCGTGGATAGCTACATCGATTCGATGAAGGAGTGGGGCGCGACCCGCGGTCGCGAGTGCGGCGTGGCGTTCGCGGAGGGCTTCCGCCAGCACCTCGGGCACAGCTATCCGCAGGACAACCTTCTCGGGGAACTGCTGGGAACATGCTAAAGCCCACCGGTAGTAATCGGTGGAAGGAAGCTCTCCGTCGATTGCCATCGGACGGCTCTAGCGAAGATGGATTTCCATCTCCACTGCGTCCCGCAATCGCGCGAGATACTCGTCACGCGGAATCTCGATTGCTCCCATCCGCTCGGTGTGCGGGTTGATGATCTGCACGTCGAGCAGGGTGAAACCGCAGTCGCGCAACCGTTGGACGAGGGCCGCCAATGCGACCTTGCTCGCATCAGTGACGCGGTGAAACATCGATTCAGCCGCGAACAGCCCACCGAGCGCGACACCATAGATACCACCGGCCAACTCACCACCCAGCCACGCTTCAATGCTGTGGGCATAGCCTAGATCATGCAGCTGGCTGTACGCTTCAATCATCTCGGGCAAAAGCCAAGTGCCATCACTGGGCCGGTCGGCACAGCCGCGGAGAACGCCGACGAAGTCCTGGTCCAAGGTGATGTGGAACTTGCTCGCACGGATGGTACGGGCGAGCCGCCGGGAAATGTGCAGGCCGTCGAACGGAATGACGGCCCGCGGATCGGGCGACCACCAGCAGATGGGCAGCCCCTCGCCATACCAGGGAAACACACCGCGACGATAGGCTCGAAGTAGCGTTGAGGGCGTGAGGTCCCCGCCGACAGCCACCAGGCCCTGGTCGTCGGCGTCGGCAGGGTCGAAATCCGGCATCGTCACTTCCCGAGCTTCTCGAGTTCTTTCTTGGCCTCCTCGGCGGCCTTGGTGGTCGGGTATTTGTCCACGATCTCCTGGAAGCGGGTCTTCGCACGGTCCGTCTTGCCGTCCTTGAGCAGCGACTTGGCGAGGTCGAGCTTGCTAGCGGCTTCCTTCTCGGCCTTGTCGGCATCGCTGGGGGCAGCCTTCGATTCCTTCGCCTCTTTCGCCTTGGCGTCCTTCGCGTCCTTGCCCTTCGTCTTGGCGTCCTTTGGCTCCTGGCCCTTCGGCCAGCCCCGTTCGTCGCCCCGTGTGACCTTGAGCCAACCGTCGTAGCGATCCTTGTCCTTCGACACAACAATGTAGCCGAGCCCGTTCTTCTTCAACATCCCGTCCAACACGTCCTCGACGGGTTTGTCTTTGGCTGTGAACGTGAGTCGTTGATTCTTCGAGACACCAATATCGTAGGTGGCTCCGAGTTTGCCCAGGCCGGCCTCGTCGGTCTGACGCGAAATCTCCTTGAGGCACTCGTCGAGCATCTCGTCCTTGAAATCGACCGTAACCTTGGCCTTGAGCAACTTGGTGCGGGTGTTGGTCGCCGCTGACGTATCCTTGTCGGCTGCGAACAGAGCCAGGGAGCCGACCGCGAGGGCCACGGCCGCGAAAATCAGGCGTCGCATGGATGAGCCTCCGGGGGAGAACCGGGTAGGACAGTTTCAGGGATTGTATCGGCCCCGTCGACGACGGTTTTGGGTCGCGGCCGGCCCGCCCGCATTAAGCATCAGCTGCATGGCTGCCCAGACATGCCGCTTGGTGCGGGCGGGCCGCGATCCAAAAATGCCCTCAAAACAGGCCGATTTTGAGACGTTACAGGGGTGGGAAAAGTGCCCGATTTCCCCTAAAATATAGCGAGAACTCGCGAACAGCACCCGACCGCCGAGGAGTCAGCGTTGCCGGACGACACACTTCCCCCCGATGCACCGCCGCCCGCCCCGTCCGAGACACCCAACGGCGACGGAATACCGCAACTCAATCTCGCGGACGAGCTCAAAGATAGCTACCTGACCTACGCGATGTCCGTCATCATTAGCCGGGCGCTCCCGGACGTGCGCGACGGGCTCAAGCCATCACAGCGGCGCATCCTGGTGGCGATGAACGACCTGCGCCTCGGCCCGACATCACAACGCATCAAATGCGCCAAAATCTGCGGTGACACCAGCGGCAACTATCACCCGCACGGCGAAGCGGGTGTCTACCCGACGCTCGTGCGCATGGCCCAAACGTGGGCGATGCGGCACGTCCTGGTCGACAAGCAGGGCAACTTCGGGTCCGTGGCGGGCCTCCCTCCGGCCGCGATGCGATACACGGAAGCACGCCTCGCCGCGGCCGCCGCCGAGATGCTCGAAGACCTCGACCGGGATACGGTCGACATGATGCCGAACTACGACAACCGGCACATGGAACCGATGGTGTTGCCCGGTAAGTTCCCGAACCTGCTCGTGAATGGGTCAGACGGCATCGCAGTCGGCATGGCCACCGAGATTCCGCCGCACAACCTCGCGGAAGTCTGCAATGGCGTGATCGCGCTGATCGACAACCCAGACATCACGCTCGCCGAGTTGATCCAACATGTCCCCGGGCCCGACTTTCCGACCGGTGGTATCATCATGGGTCGGCAGGGCATCGTGGACGGGTATCGCACGGGCCGCGGAAAGGTCATACTTCGGGCGCGAGCCGAGATCGTCGAGGAGCGGAATCGCTCGCAAATCGTCATCAAAGAGGTCCCGTATCAGACCACGCGTAACCGGCTTGCCGAGGCGATTGGCGAACTCGTTAAGGAAGAGCGAGTCAAGGGCATCGCGGCGATGCGGGACGAGTCGAGTGACCGGCTCGGCGAACCGGTGCGGATCGTCATCGACCTGAAACGCGATGCCGACCCGAACCTGGTCCTGAATCAACTGTACCAGTTCTCTCCCCTCCAGCGCACCGCGAGCATCATCCTCTTAGCCCTGGTCGATGGTCGACCGCGGACGTTGACGCTGAAGGAGATGATGCACGAGTACCTGCGGCACCGCATCCAGGTTGTCCGCCGTCGCACCGAGTACCTTTTGCGAGAAGCCAAGCGGCGCGGGCATGTTCTCGAAGGGCAGCTCATTGCGATTTCGTCGCTCGACGAGGTCATTCGCATTTGCCGCACAAGTCCCAGCCGCAACGAGGCGAAAGTGCGCTTGCAGAACCTCGCCGTGTCGGCGGCCCTCATGCAACGGGCCTTGGGTGATGAGCCGTTCGCTGCACTCCAACGCGAACTCGGCGAGTTGGCCGAGTACCGGATGACCGAACAACAGGCCGACGCGGTCGTCAACCTCCGACTCGGCCAACTCGCCGCCCTCGAGCGCGACGAGATCTTCAAGGAGTACTCAGGTCTGCGCAACGAAATCGTGTCTTACGAACGGCTACTCAGCGACGACGCCAACATCCTCGCGGTCGTACGCGCCGATCTGACGGGTCTACGCGACAAATATGGCGACGAGCGGCGGACGGAGATCACGGACGCCGGCGTCAAAGTGGACATGGAAGACCTGATCGCCGAGGAGGAGCAGGCGGTCACCATTAGTCACAATGGTTACGTCAAGCGGCTACCGCCGAGTACCTACCGCACGCAGCACCGCGGCGGCAAGGGCGTCTCCGGCGGTTCGACACGCGACGACGACTTCATCGAGCACTTCTTCGTTGCCTCGACGCACGCCTACTTGCTCTGCTTCACCAACCGTGGTCGGTTGTACTGGCTCAAGGTATACGACATCCCGGCCGGCAGCCGAACTAGCCCCGGCCGGGCAATTGCCAATGTGCTGTCGCTCCAACCGGAAGAGAAGATTTCGAGCGTCATCCCGGTGCGTGAATTCGTTGAGAACGCGAGCCTGCTGATGGCGACCAAGGCCGGCATCGTCAAGAAAACGTCGCTGGAATCGTACTCCCGGCCCCGGGCTGGAGGCATTACTGGCATCGCCCTGGACGAAGGCGACGACCTGATCTCGGTCGTGCTGACGCATGCCGGAGATGAAGTCGTTCTTAGCACGCGCAACGGAATGGCCATCCGCTTCGACGAGTCGGACGCTCGGGCGATGGGTCGTAACACGCGCGGCGTCAAGGGCATCAACCTGACCAAGGACGACACCGTCGTCGGAATGGTCGTGGCCGACCCAGACGGGTTTCTGCTCACAGTGTGCGAGAATGGCTACGGCAAGCGGACGCCGTTTGGCCCGAACACAGCCGGCGAGGCGACCGACGAAGTGGAGGAGTTGGCCCCGCCGCCGGAGCCGGTTGAGGGCGAGAGCAGTGATGTCGAGGACCGTTCGTCGATGCGTTACCGCAAGCAGCGACGTGGCGGAAAGGGTGTCCGCGATATCCGTACGTCCGAACGGAACGGCCCAGTTGTCGGTGTTGCATCAGTCCGCGATGGCGACGACGTGATGCTTATCACGACACAGGGCATGGTGAACCGCACACACTCCGTCGAAATTCGCATCACCGGCCGCAACGCTCAGGGTGTGCGGGTGATGAACCTCAACGATGGGGACAAGCTCTCGTCGATTGCCAAGGTCGCGCGTGAAGAGATCGACGAGACCATAACCGAATCGCAGCCTAGCTGAACCGGCAACACGCAGAGTGTAACGCTTACCTGCCTTACTCGCCGACGCGTGGCTGCTACGTCTCCCGCGACGATTGATGCAACATACTCGATATCGCTTTTGGCACAGTTGCGAATCGAGAAAGGCATACATGTGTTGTCTGGCCGCACGTCGCTCGGGAACGTGTACCCGAGATTGAGCTGTCTCCCGTTCCGTGGTGAGAAGCCGCGGCCTCGTCGACACGACGCGGATGCTCGATGATTCGCGGGATGAGGTGTGCGGCCGAACGGCGTGGATCAAAGCACGTTTTGCCTCGATTGCGTACCTCCATCAATAGTCGTTGCCCAGCACTTCACCGCTGGCCCGCGTTCCGAGCGCCCGCCACGTCGCCTGCGACACCGAGTTGGCGACGAACTTGACCGACCCATCCATGAAGAATGTGTTCGCCCCACTGGTATGGTAGCTCCGCGAGGTCACGACCATCCGGGTCTGGATGGTCGTTGAGTTGCCCAGCCGCTGAGTTGTGAAGTTGATGTCGTAGTTCTCGTTGCCCACGGTGTACGGGATGACCGAGTTGGGCGGGAACGTGGTCGTCATCCCGGCTTGCAGGATTTCGCCGTTCACCCACTCAGTGTGGCTCCAGTCGGTCGCGAACGACCCGCCGTAGCTGGCGACCTCGGTAGACACCGGCGGCGGCGGCACGTTCGGCCCGCTCGGAGTGCCGCTATTCCGTAGGGCCGGCTGCCACGCCTTTACCTCGCCGATCCCGACGGTGTTGCTCAGCCCGTCGGCCACGTCTTGGAACGTGAACCGCGCGTTGATGCCGAACGGCCCGTCGCCACACTTGCCGGTCGTCGGGTCGAATACCAGCCAGGTGCCGATGTTGAACCCATAGTTGATTGGGTAGTGCGTGGGCGTGCCGACCTTCGGCTCGTCCCGGACCTCGCTCGGGCAGAGGTAGATGGCCACTCTCTGCTGCGTGACCAGGGGTTGGGAAGCGTATGGGGCGGTGAGGTTCACGAGTTGGTACAGGGCCGCCTGCTCGATGAATGGCAGTAGGCGTGCGGGGGCGGAGTAGGACGTGAACGGACTGCCGACGGTGACGTTGCCGGCCGGCGGGAGGCCGTTGGCGGTGTCATGGTAGTTGTGCAGGGCAAGACCGATTTGCTTGAGGTTGTTCATGCACTTGCCGCGGGCGGCGACGGCGCGCACCTTTTGCACCGCGGGCAACAGAATGCCGATCAGCACCGCGACGATCGCAATCACGACCAGCAGTTCGATCAGGGTGAACGCACCGCGGCGCGTCGTCGCCCGGCTCAGCGTCACGGGTCTTCCTCCGTCATTGGGCTGGGCGATTGTCGCGGAATCGTTCGTGGCATTGGGAACACAGGGTCGCCGACGCGGCGAACGCCTTCGCCGCCCGGTCCGCATCCTTCGCACGCAACGCCGCCTCCAGGCCGGCGGCAGCCGCGGTGGCGTCGGCGAAAAGCCCGGCGAGGGGCGACTGGCCTAACACCGTGTCGAGGCGGGCCGCCTCTTTGAAGTGCTCCGTCAACAGCACTGCTTCGTGGGGCGGGTCGATGTCGGGGTGTTTGCGTGGCGCGGTCCAATCGGCTGCCTTGACCAACTTCAACCGGTCCCAGAGAGCATCGATCTCGACCATGTGCCGCGTCAGGTCGGCGGTCGGCGCTGCCGGCCGAAACTCGGCTGGCGTCCTTGCGACTTCGTCCGCCGACGGCTTGACGAGCGACCGCGGCAGGCCGATCAGGCCGGCGTACGTCGGGTCCGTCCCGGCAATCTTGAGCCATGCCTCGGCCGTTTCGGCCGTCCACGCGGGGTCGTTGCAAAGTTGAATCGCCGCCACTGCTGCCGGCCCACGGTGCTTGCCGTGATGGCAGTGCACGTAGACCGGTCCGCGCAACTCGCGTGCGGCCTTCGCGAGTAGGAGCAACTTACCGCGGGGGATTCCATCGTACCCAATCGGAAGGTGGACGTAGCCTAGTCCATGCTTCTTCGCGCGTTCCGCCTCGGGCTTTGCGCCGTCGACCGAAATGATCGTGCGGACCCCAAGCTTGGCAAGCGACGCGAAGCCTTCGTCGCCCTCCGGGCCGCTGCCACTGATTAGTTGCTCCGAGACGCGGAAGACGTTGTGCAAGCCGCCTGCCTCGATCGGCTGTGGCGTCATCACCGCAGCCTCGGAGCGGAGCTGCTCGCTAGGCGAAGTGGCGTTTGGTACCGACACCGCACGCTGACAGCCGAGAGCTAGGCAGGCGATGATTGCGGCCGAACGGCTCACACCGGAGAAGTACATAGCCGCCATGCTACCCGGTCGCGCTCTGTCTTTCAACCATCCAGGTGTTTGGGCGCGTTTATGCCAAAGACTCGCGGCGCACCCACTCGAAGAGACCCACGCGGTAGCCATCCGGATCGCGGACGAATGCCCGGCGATAGCCCTCGTCGCTTGTCTTCACCGGCGATTCTGGCATCACGCCGAGCGCCGCCAACCTCGCCAACTCCGCCGCCAGATCGGCCACGGAAAAGACCAGGTTCGCCGTCCCCGGTCGCGGGTTGCCTTGCTTGAGGGCCAGACGTCCGCCAACCGCGTCCATCAGCACGAAGCCACGAGCGGCATCGGTCACGACCGCACGCAGGCCAAACACATCTGCGTACCAACTGGCCGACGCTTGCCAGTCAGAGACGACGAGTTCGACCATGTACAGCGCTGGCATCACGGCAGTTTGTAGAACCGAGTCGCGTTCTCGCTGAATAGCTTGGCCTGCTCCGTTGCCGGGCGATTCGCAACGATCGCCTTAAGGGCGCTCACCCAGTCCGCGATTGAACCACCGAGCGTGCAGACCGGCCAGTCGCCGCCAAAGACCACGCGATCCGGTCCAAACGCAGCCAAGACATGATTGACGATCGGTGCGAGGTCATCCGGCCCCCACTCGCCCTTCTTCGCTGTGTTGATGAGACCAGACACCTTGCCGATGACGTTTGGCCGTTTGGCCACGGCGTCGATGTCGCGCTTCCAGACAGTGCGGTCGGGAGCCTTGCCATCGGGGCCATGAACAGGTGCGTTCCCGCAGTGATCGAGAACGAACCGCGTTCCGGGACAGGCGTCGATCAGCTTGGCCGCGTCGAGTAAGTCCGTCATTCGCATGCAAAGGTCGAAGCTATACCCGTGATCCCCGAGCAGGCGGATTCCCGCGACGAACTTCTCGCCGAGGCAGTATCCGGCGGGCGTCGATCCATGCAGCACTTGGCGCAAGCCCTTCACAGCCGGGAGCGTTTTCAGGAATGCAACGTACTCCTTGAAGCCATCGTCCGCCGGACGGCCGCTGACAACGCCGCCGACCATCCCCGAGCCGGGGGTCTTCGTGGTCGCTTGGACAAACTCGGCTTCGGCCCGCTGTTGTTTTGGGTCGAGGTCTACTTCCATGTACACCGTCTTTGAGATACCCGTGCCGGCCGTTTCCTTCTGGTACTCGGCCAGGAGATAGCTGCGGCCGAGAGGCGTGCCGGGCTTCACCCACGGCAGCGTGAAGCGCGACAAGTCCCACAGATGTTGGTGTGTGTCGATGAGTGTCACGGGGTTGGCCTTCGGGTCGGCTGCGTGTGCCGCAGCGGCAGTTACAGCCGCGGCAGCCAGGAACGCGCGCCGGTCGGGGAGAGTTTGCATGACGGCCTCGCAGTGCCGGCCGGTTGTCGGCCGTGCCATTCATCATTTATGATGTCCGTGAGGAAGGCCAAGCCCCGCCATCACTGGAGTCTGTCGGATGCCTACTGTGAGTCGCGTGTCGTGTCCTGGCTGCCGCAACACGCTTCGCATCCCCGACGAATGGCTCGACAAGAAGATCCGCTGCAAGCGCTGTGGTCAATCGTTCTGTCCGCGTACCTCACAGCCCGCCCCTCCGACGCCAAGCCCTGCCGCGCCGATTGCGTCCGCAAGCATCGACTCGGCGGCCGATACGATACAGGACGAAATCGCACCTGAGGCAGTCTCGGACGAACCGTTCTCCTTTGGCTCTGCTCGACCGACATACGCTGCGCCCATCACGGCCAAGGTTAGCTACCGTTCGTGGACGAAGCCGGTGGTGTTCACAGCGATCGGTATTTTCGTCGTCGCCGCTGGGGTCATTGGCTTCTTTTACCAGGATCTGTTCGGCAAAGCGCGAGTGCCTTCCCCTCCAGGCGACAGCGAACTCGCCAAAGGTGGGCCGACAACATCACCAACTCCCATCCCGCCCACGCCGACGACCAAGGTCGGTAAGACGACCGACCTGCCAAGTGCGACTGCCGCGTTTCCACGGCGAATGATGGCCATCGTCGTCAACAACTATCTGTACGCCAATCCAACCGCGGTCACTCGTATCGACCGCGACGACAAGGCGCGCGGCACCAAGATCGACGCCACCGCATTCCTGGCGGAGAAGCTCAAAGTGCCCAAGGACCAGTACTACCTGCTCAGCGACGGCCCCACGGACAATACGGCTCGGCCGCCCTTGAAGCCGATGATCGAGCGATCGGTCGAGCAGTTCCTCGCAACCAGCCGTGCACAAGATCGCATCATGCTGATCTTCTCCGGCCATGCACTGGATGTCGACGACCAGCCATACCTCGTGCCGATGGAAGGCGAACTGACGGCGAAAGAGACATTGATCCCGCTGAAGTGGGTATACGACAAGCTGGCCGGGTGCCCGGCCCGGCAAAAGGTGCTCGTGTTGGATGTCTGCCGCAGCGATCCATCGCGTGGGTTCGAGCGACCTGGCAGCGGGCCAATGGGGCCGAAGCTCGACGCCATGCTTGCCGCACCGCCCGCCGGCGTCCAAGTCTGGTCCTCGTGCGTCGGCGGACAGTTTTCTTTCGAATACGACTACGCCACGGTCGGACGAGCGACTGTCACCGGCGCGGCGTTTCTCAGCTTGATGGCCCAAGCGTTTGCCGATGGCGGCGGCATCCCGAAGCCCGAGGAATCGTTGCCGCTGGAGTTCTTGACCAAGCGGGTGAGCGCCACGGTGCCAATGCTGTCGAAAGCTCGCGATTACGGTGCACAGACACCGCGATTCGGCGGGACGGAGACCGCCGACGGCGCGGCCTACGACCCGGCTCAGGCGCCGCCGCCTCGATTCGACTTACCGCAGCCCGAGTTACTCGTGGCCGGAGGCCGGGCCGACCCGAAGGTCGTGCAGTCGATCTTTGCGGAAGTCACGGTTCCACCGCTTCGCCTTCCGCGCGACGCCGAGAAACAGACGACCACTCCCGAACAACAAGCCGCCCGCCTTGCAGCGCTGGTCCCGTTTCAGGCCAAGGCCCTGGAGCCGTTCGCCGCCGACTACAAGTCGATTCGCGAGTTCACTGAGCAGAAAGGCAAGTATCCATTGCGCGAAGCGGTGCTCCGCGCCGTCGATTCGCTCGATCGCCAGGGACGGCTCAACAAGGTCAAGGCAGGCAGCACCGAGCGCAATGCCGACCGGTTGATCGAAGTCTTCAAGGGCACGACAACCGACGACATCAAAAAGAGCATGACGAAGACACAGCTTGACGGTCCCGCGCTCATGCTCGTCGAGCTTGAGGAAGCACACGAAGCGTTGCTGAAGGCCGAGAAGGAACGCGACAAGGAGCCATCGAAGCGTTGGCAGGCCCACCTCGATTACGTTCTGGCTCAGCTCGAAGCCCGGATGGTCTACGTCCACGAGTACAACACGGTCATTGCCAAGGTGAAGAAGGACGAACTGCCAGCCCTCGATCCGAAACTGCACAAGGGCTGGCGACTCGCCGCGTCCGAGCGGATTCAGAGTCCGAAAGACGTGAAGGATCTGGCCTCGGATTCCAAGAAGCGGCTGGCGAAACTCGTCAAGGAGTACCCCGGCACACCTTGGGAGGTGCTGGCCAAGCGCGAGCGATCGACCACGCTCGGACTGGCCTGGCAACCCACAAGCTTCGCCGGAGAATAAGGCGAAGGACTCATGTCGTCGCTCGACATTCGCGTTGCGTGCCATTCCAAGGCAAGGTAGTCTCTCGGTACCCCATCGCTCGAGAAGACTCAGCGTTCCACGGTATCGAGGTCTTGCATGGCTCGACAGCGAATGGCGCTTGCATGGGCCGCCGCGTTGCTGGCGGTGCCTGGTGCATCGGCTCAGACGCATCCCACAGTTCCCGGCTACAGTAGCCGGCCAGGCGCAGCCTACACGGTTTACCTTGATTTCGGTGGATTCACGTTCGACGGCATGTGGGGCAACACGGGGCTGACGCCCGGTACGACACCCTTCTACACGACGCAGAGCGGGTCGCCGACCAATTTCAATGCCACGGACCTCGTCAACATCCAGAACACCTGGGCACGAGTGGCCCAGTCATTTGCTCCGTTCAACGTCAATGTGACGACGGTCGATCCAGCGGTTTCCGCGGGGCAAGCGGCGAACGACACCACGCGGCAGAATTACTATGACGCCACCGCCCAGCTCATGCACACCGTCGTCGGTGGGACCGGTTCGTGGTATGGCAATGCGGGTGGCACGTCCTACGTCGACGTGATCTCGTTCGGCGGCTTCACGGGCGGCTACCATACGAACTGGACATTCTCGGCCGTCAATGGCGCGTCGAGCAACTTGCAATTCGTCGGCGGCGTAACATCGCACGAGAATGGCCACGCTTTTGGGCTGCACCATCAAAGCGACTACTCCGGCAATACACTGGTCAACGAGTACAGCACGAACAATAGCTCCGCAGCCATCGCGCCGATCATGGGGGACACCTACAACGGCAACGGTGGCAATGGCGCCTTGCGCGGTACCTGGCGAAGCGGCGATGTTCACATTACCGGTGGTGGAAAGGGATCGCAGAACGACGCGCAGGTCATCCAAAGCAACTCAGGCATTGGGAGTTTCGTCGATTCGGGCGTGGGTCATTCTCTCGCCACGGCAACGGCGATGGGGACGACGACAACCACCATCCGTCCGGAATTGGCGGCGGGACTGATCACACCCGCCAACAGCACGACACCGGACCCGATGGGCGTGGGCAATTACACAACCGACTACTTCTCGTTCAGCACGACTGCGGCCGGCGACCTCAGCGTGACGTTACACTCGGGTAGTCAGTACGTCACCACGGGCGTGGCAGACCCCGGAGCGACGTTTAAGGGGACGTTGAAACTCCTCAACGGGCTCGGTGTCGAACTCAGTTCCGTCACCATGACCGATTTGAACCTGACGGCCACGATCTCGATGACGAACCTGCCAACCGGTAATTACTACCTGCAAATTCTCAGCTCTGGCGGTACTCTCGGGAACCCCGATGCTGGGGCGCGATATTTCGACATGGGATCGTACTTCCTGACCGGGACCGGCAACTTCACGCCGGTCCCGGAGACCGCCACGTTCGTTTTGACCGCCCTCGGGCTCGTTGCCACGGGAGGCACGAGGTGGCGATCGCAAGCACGTCGTCGAAGTCTCACGACGTTGGTTACGTCGGTTTAACCTGCGCTGGTTTCGGTGGCCCGCCACTGCTCTCTGCCTGTTCCTTCGAGAACAATACGAGAAACGCCCCGGCCCCCACGAGTACGATGCCCACCCACAGCCGCCAATCCGGCACATGTTCGATGCCGAAATGGAACGGCTCGCCCTTCTTCGGGTGCCAGATGATGCTGACCAAAGTGTTGATGACCGGTGCGAGTCCGAAAATCAACGGGGCGATGAAGAGCTTGTAGTTCACGGGTTCGAGGCCGGCTGCCTTCTCGACATTGGCCAGTCCGACCGCAGACTTGGTGGCAAAAACTACGCACAATGCGCCAACTGCCCCAGCGACCCCCGCCAGCCCCGAAAACACCAGCCCCGTCCCCGTGACCTCCGGCCATTCCTGTTGGCCCGTCACGAACAGCAGCAGGGGGAACACGACCGCGATGACGAAATAGGCGACACCGACGCAGAGGATCGCGAGGATCCGCGCACTTGGCTTTCCGCCCAATTCCGACCCGCCGTAAAAGATGAGCGGGACATAGGTACCCCAGGATAACCCGGCCAGAATCACATAACCAATCCAGGCATCAAACTTCATCGCATGTCCTCAGCGTCTGATTGCAACTTGCCACGGGCGGACGCGATTATGGTAGCCTCCTCGCTACGACCGGCCAACTTGCCCTTGATTCTGCGTGACACAACGCATAGTATTCGTCGATTAGGTCGGGAGGTCCCGGCCTGCTGGTCGAAGTCGGATGACCGCCTGACAGCCTTGGCCTTTCTTGGTGCAGCCGCTTGAGTCACATCCCTCACAGCCTCCGAGATCGCTAAGTCGCCGGGATTCACCACACTTCACCGCACAGTCTGTAGGTTACACGTTGGAGGTACCCCCGAAGCGACCGGGGGCGGATCGATCATGGCGAAGAATCTGTACGTTGGGAACTTGGCGTTCGCCACAACCTCGGACGAGCTCCGAGAGGCGTTCGGCCAGTTCGGGACTGTGGCCCGAGTTCAGGTCGTCACCGACCGAGAGACGGGCCGCTCGCGAGGTTTTGGCTTCGTTGAGATGGAAGATGGCGGCGACGAAGCAATCGCGAAGTTGAACGGCGCGATGTTCCAGGGCCGCACGCTGACAGTTAACGAGGCCCGACCGCGCGAGCCACGGCAAGGCGGCGGTGGAGGCGGAGGCTACGGCGGTGGCGGTGGCGGTGGCGGCGGCGGCCGGGGTGGTTACGGCGGCGGTGGTGGCCGCGGTGGCTACGGCGGCGGTGGTGGTGGCCGCGGTGGCTACGGCGGCGGTGGTGGCGGCTACGGCAACTACTAAGCCTTTGCGACAAAACTCGACCCCGGCCGGCACTTCCGGTCGGGGTCATTTGCCTTTTTTGCCCACAGCGTTGAGCCGACCCAGCCTGGCCGGTACAAAGCCTATCTCACCGGCATAGTGCCATCGATTTCCAAACTGGAGGCCGTCCATGAAGCGTTTGCTCCTTGGCTTTGTCGCGTCCGTTGCTGTCGTCACCCCACTGGTCGCCCAGGAACGACCCAAGCTGCCGACCAAGCCACCGGACGGCACCAAGATCGCACGCGATATCAAATACGTCCCCGACGCAGGCGAACGTCAGACGCTTGACCTGTACCTGCCGGCGAAGTCCGACAAGCCGGTGCCGCTCGTAATCTACATCCACGGTGGCGGCTGGGAGGGTGGCAGCAAAAACGGTGGCACGCCGTTTATGTATCTCGACCAAGGCTACGCCGTGGCCAGTGTCAACTACCGCCTGTCAAACCTCGGTACCTTCCCGGCGCAGATTCAGGACTGCAAGGAGGCCGTGCGCTGGTTACGATTACACGCCAAGGAGAACAACATCGACCCCGAGCGTTTCGGCGCGTTCGGCCCATCGGCCGGCGGGCATCTTGTCTCCCTCCTCGCGACCACCGGCGACGACACGTTCTCGCCCCTCCAAGAGAAGACCAAGTCCGTCTCGACAAAGGTATCCGCGGTTTGCAACTGGTTTGGCCCAACCGATTTCCTCCACTGGGGCGATTCGCAGGAGCCGGTCGGCGGCGCGAAGGGGCCAGTTCAAAAGCTCCTCGGCGGAACGGTGAGTGAAAGGCTCGACCTCGCAAAACGGGCGTCACCGGTGACTTTCGTCGCGAAATCGGCCGCGCCGCTACTCATCATGCACGGCGATAAGGACCCTCTGGTCCCACTTCAGCAAAGCGAAGTCCTGTACAAGGCTCTCAAGAATGCGGGCGCCGATGTGACGTTCCACGTCGTCAAAGGCGCTGGCCACGGCAACGGGTTCCTCGTCCCGGAAGTATTTACGATGATGGATGAGTTCTTCGCGAAGCATCTGAAAAAGTGATCGGCCACGGTGGTTGACGCTTCGCGGAGGCACCTCGAAGCGTCAACCTCCTTCCGGCCATATCGCCAGTACGACCTCTTTACACTCGATTGGCTCGAACCCCAACGACTTGTAGAGTGCTCTCGCAGGCACGTTGCGAGCATCCACGGCTAACCCCAGCCAAGGGACGCCCGCAGCTTTGGCCTCGAACAGTGCTTTCCGCATCAACTCGCGACCGTAGCCCCGTTGGCGTTTTGCCGGCACGACACCAACATACGCCACATCCCAGCC
This sequence comes from Gemmataceae bacterium, assembly GCA_046350275.1. GTDB lineage: Bacteria > Planctomycetota > Planctomycetia > Gemmatales > Gemmataceae > JAXMAS01. Next base: position 207,244 of record JAXMAS010000009.1, on the reverse strand, counting down.
ATCGCCGTCGGCAGCCGCATTGACGAGCAGTACGCCGATCGGATCGCCCCGCCACTCGGCTAACCACCACTGACTCATATTAGCGCTGGCCGATTGGTGTGACGCAATGGCCTCGATCGGCGACCGAATGCCACTCACCTCGGGGCAATCCAAACTGCCATCGTATGTCTCGACGAGGATCGCCCCAAATCGCTCTGCGTCGCTTTCGACATACTCCGTAAACGTGAGGCGCTCGGGCCGGCCGAGCCAATCGGTCGCCAACTCAAGCTCGTGCCGCAAATACCACAGCGCAGTGGCATGACGAAAGCCGTGCAGCAAGAGCGGCGCGGCTGTGGATAAGTCGGCCGTGTCGAGCAGTGCTTGCGCGACTCGGACGCCGCAGCCCCGAAGCCACTCGCTGGCGACAACGACCAGTGCGTCCGCAGTCGATACTGACGTTGCAACAGGCGGCCAAATCGCTGCGCCCCGTCCCGATAACACGGCCGCAATGATCACGCCAACGACATCGCCACGACTCCGGGCAACGAACAAGCCCGCCGGGTCGAGTTCACCGCTATCGATCATCGCCAGAGTGACGGCGCAGCGACGACGACATTCGTCGGCGGGCAAATGGTGAAACAAGAGGCGGAGCGCAGCCGACCGCTCGTTCACCTGCGCGGAACCAATGCTGACACTCACGGCTGCGAATAGCGACCGAGGAACAGCAGCGTGCCAGTCGCGCTGTCGCGGATTGCGAACAGGAACGGGTGGTCGGCCTTGAACACTTTCGGTGGCCCCGAGGGAGCGGCGCTCCGCACGCCAATTGCGACGCCTGTTGCAGCTGCCGCTTCGCTTCCCTTCTCGTTGACATCCACATAGGCCTTGTGGACGACCGCCTGAATGTGCAACGGATCGCCGGCGGTCATACGGCTGAAGTCCGCCTCCGTTTGCGAAAACGCCTTGGCCATGCCCAGGGCTTCCAGCGTCTTGTTGAGGTTGAACTCCGCGGTTGCTTTGAAGCGAGGCAACGTCACCGCGACTCGCTCGGGCTTCAAGCCACCGACGTACGTCGTGAAGCTTTCACTCGACAGGGTTCCTTCGAGCTTGCCGAGACCATCGACGTCGCGCGGCAACACAAATACCATTTCGAGCTTGCCGCCCTTGTAGCCCAGGCCCAGCGATTGCCATCCGTCGCCCTCGGCGTAGCGGAGTTGGTTAGTCTGGTGCATCATCGGAACTTTGACCGAGCCATTGGCAGCGAGGAACGGCTTGTCGCCCGTCGCACCGGCCATAAATGGTCGTTGCCAATCGCCCTTGAAATAGACGGCGTTGGCCAGGACAAGGCGCGTCAGGCCGTCGATAATTCCCGGCGCAAAGAGATCCTTGATTTTGTTCTTGGTTTGCCGTTCGACCCAGGCGTTGATCGCTTTCCGGGCCGCCTCAGGGTTAGCCGCGAAATCAGTGCGTTCGGGAGCTGCGCCGTAGTTGTTCTTGAGCGTGGCCAGGAATTGTTCCTTGAACGGGAAGCCCTGCTGCGCCCAGAGTGCGTTGGCGATCGACAATTCGTAACCGCCCGATGCGGCACCTGCCAATAGCGCCTTGGTCGTATCGACGGCACTCGCATGGGCAGCTGCCTGATCGGCGGGGAGATGCAGCACTTTCACCATCTCGGCCAATGTCGCACCAGCCGCTCCGGCGCTCGTCATGGTCAACGCGGCCGAAATGCTCAGCGGAGAGAAGAACACGTTGCCAGGCTGCGTCCGCAGCTTGCCGTACAGGTCGCAGGCAAATGCGGTCGAGCCGCTCGCGGCTTCGCCCTTGGGGGCTTCCGCGTATGCGAGTCGGGCGAGCGGCGCGCTGGCCCCAGCAGCAGCGGCCATGCAAAGGAAGTGACGACGATTCATAGCATCCTCGGTTAGGCGATGACTTAGCGGAGGCACGTAATGCCCCGCCCCCTCTATCCGACGATGTAGCCACGGTCAATGATTGCGCCCAGTGTTGCAGAATTTGGTTGCGTCAGCACTGACTCATGCGCGACGCCGTTGAGGCGTGGCAACTATCGCTTCTTGGGAACCCGCCGGGTCAACCACAAATCGGAGCCACCGTAACCACCGCGCCGGTCCGACTGGAAGTACACGATGCGCCCATCACTCGACGCGACGGGAGCTGTGTCGATCGCGTCCGTGTTGACGGTCGGGCCAAACGACTGCAGATTGCGGAACGGCTCGTCGGGTGAGTCAATTCGCCCGAGCCAAAGGAGATCGCCCGGGAGAATCGCATTGAGCCGATTGCAAAGCAGAACGCGGCCATCGGCCGTAAACGATAGTCCAGCGACCGCTCGTCGGTGCGAGTCAGAACCAAATGGCTCGGCAGGACCGAACGGCTCCTGAGGCGTTTGCCGGCGACAGACCCAAACTCCGTTGGCTGGTGGCCTCATGCTGCTAAACGTCAGCGTACATCCGTCGGGCGAGAGCCAGGGTCGAAATTCATAAGTGCGAGAATTCACGGCCGGTCCAAGGCTCGTCGCCTTGCTCCACAGAGCGTCACGCGAACTCCGTCGGCACTCAAATATGTCAGTCGCCCCGGTCCCAGGCCGTTGCGATGCAAAGACGAGTATGAGACCGTCGCCACTCATGCACGGAGCGTCATCGCCATCCGGACCGTTCACGTCCGGGCCGAGATTGACCGGTTCGCCCCACGGGGCGTCGGGCGATGACCGCCGACTTTCCCATAGATCCTTATCCCCCTGACCGCCGGGGCGGTTCGAGGCAAAGAGCAGCGTCAAGCCGTCAGCCGTCACGAAGGGATTCATCTCGTCGTGCGTCGAGTTGACGACAGGCCCAAGGCTTTCTGGTGTCGTCCACTCCCAGTTCGGCGATGTCAGAGCCTCGGCCGCATCGGCTGGTGCCTTTACTGGCTCATGACGAGGCCATGCGGCAAACACGACGATGGTTGCCAGGACGGCGATCGCGATGAGCCACCAGCGGCTGCGTGGTGCGAGCGCCGCGACGCCCGGGACGGCCGGGGGTGACACACGGTCGGGATGCTTCACGTGCTCCAGGCCGCGTTCCAGCACGTCGCCAACTTCGTCGGCCGTTGCGAATCGGTCCGCGGGAGCCTTGGCCATGAGCTTCGCGACGACGGCCGCAAGCCAGGGAGGCGTGCTGGAATCCAGCGGCGTCGGAGCGTCGTCGCAGACGCAACGCAGTACGGCCACGCCCGATTCACCGCGGAAGGGCGGCTTTCCCGTGGCGAGCGCTGTCAGCAGGCTCCCCAGACTGAAAAGGTCGGTCCGGTGGTCTGTAGGCCGACCCTGGGCTTGTTCCGGCGACATGTACTGAGGCGTGCCCGCGACATCTCCCGTTCGCGTCAAATGAGGTTCGTCGAGGGCACGGGCAAGACCGAAGTCGGTGAGTAGCACGCGACCGGTATCGACTTCGAGCAGGACATTGGCCGGCTTCACGTCGCGATGAATCAATCCCCGGGCGTGGGCTGCGGCCAGTCCGCGAGCGACTTGCCCCCCAACGCGAAGAAGACACTCCATGTCGAGAGGCCCGTCCCGGGCGATGCGTTGCGCAAGCGATTCGCCGCGGATGATCTCTTGCGTCAGGAACGGGCGGCCGTCGTGGTCGCCAACGGTGTAGGTCGCGACGACGTTGGGGTGACTGATTGCGGCCGCGGCCCGCGCTTCGCGAAGAAATCGGTCGCGCGACGCCGGGTGATTCGCCCACTCCGGTGCCAGGACTTTGAGCGCAACCCGTCGCCCAAGGGATTCTTGCTCCGCCTCGTAAACAATGCCCATGCCGCCGCGACCGAGGATGCCGACGATGCGATACTCTCCGATCCGTTCGGGGAGAGGGACGAACGCCCTATGACGCTCCCGGTTCGGCTCTTCCACGAGCGCGATCGTGGGAAACAAATCGCGGATCATGTCCGCGAATTGCGGATACCGGCCCATGTAGTCCGAAATGGTCGCCTTTTCGCCGGTGCGAACCCGTCGGGCGAACTCCGCAGCTACGGAGTCGAATTCCAGGGTGTCGATCGATGGGTCGGACATGCACCTCTTCTTCGCCCCTCCCGCCCCGACGGAGAGATCGATAGACGAGTCATTCCCCTTCCAGAATCGCCTTTAGCCGGCGCAAGGCCCGGACGTACCGATTGCTTGCGGCTTGTGGCGTGATAGCAAATAGTTCAGCGACATCGCCATTGCTGTAGTCCTCGTAGTGTCGCAGGGCCAGCACTTCGCGATCGATCGGATCGAGCCCAGCCAGGGCTTTTTCCAACTGAGCGACGCGCTCCTCCCTGGCCAAATGCTGGCTCGGCGAACTGCCGGGATCCGCGAGAATCTCGGCGAGGGCCGCAACTGTCGTGCTGAACTGGGCCACAAGCGCCGCATGCGGTGTTTCCCGTTCGACACTCCGTTGCTGCGCCCCGAGGTGTCGCCGATGGACATCGACCAGCGTCTGCTCGGCGACGAGACGCAACCAGCCGGCCGGCGACTGGTCCTGCTTGGCGGCAAACGCTCCTAGCCGCTGCCGGGCATTCAGGAATACTTCCTGCAAAACGTCCGACGGATCGACGCGCTGGGCCAACCGCGGGTCGATGCGAAACGCTACCATGCGGCGCAATCGCTCGCGCTGGCAGTTCCACAGCTCCGCGAGTCGGTCGGCGTCGAGCATCCGTAATCTTACTGTGATTCGAGTATATGCCGGTAGTGCAAGTGTACGACGAGAATGCGAATCGCACTACTCTTCACCCACTGCGTGCTTATGCATCGCCTCGCATGGGATTAGGGTGGCAATCTGCCGAGTTCGCGCAGTACGTTGGCCGCACCATTCTCCACACCATCGTCGGACCCATTGGCGTCAAGCCAATCATTTCTTGCCCAGTCTGTGTATTTTCGCGCATGGCTGCGTTTCTGGACATATGAGGGCGCCTGTCGCCGGCACTCATCCCCCGACCGGGACGCACCCGCGACCCACTGCCCGCGACGAACCTGCCCCCCAAACCCCCGAGGACGACCCGTCAATGTCCGCAAAATCGCGACGACCGATCCGACCGCGTCTCACACAGCTCGAAGATCGCACCGTGCCAGCCGTGTTTACCGTCACAACCGGCACAGACGTTGTGAACCCGAACGATGGCCTGACCAGCCTCCGTGAAGCGGTCACCCTCGCCAACGCCACGGCCGGGGCTGACAGCATTACCTTCGCGGCCGGCGTCAACACCTGCACGATAACGGCCGCCACACTCAGCCTGACCGAAACCGGTACGGGCAACGCCACGACCATCGCCGGCGGCACCACCGGTGTCACGGTGAACCGCGATATCAATGCGGCCAATTTCTTTGCCGTGTTCACGGTCGCCACCGACGCGAAGGCGATCTTCCGCAACCTGACCATTAGCGGCGGTGCCGGCACCACCGGCGGTGGAATTCAAAACAACGGAGCCATCGAAGTCATCGGCTGCACGCTGACCAACAACAACGCGACGACGACTGGCGGGGCCATCTACAGCTCCGGGTTGTTCCCGTCCTATGTCATCAACAGCACCATATCAGGCAACACCAGCAGCGGGGCTGGCGGCGGAATCGAACATGACCGTGGCGACCTGAACATCACCAACTCGACCATTGTCAAGAACGTCTCGGACGCGTTCGGATTCAATCCGGTCCTCGTCCTCGGCGGCGGCCTGCACACGACCGGCCAGGCGACGGTCATCGTCAATAACACGATCTTCGCCGACAATCTCGCGCTGACGACGCCCAACGACATCGACGGCGCGGTTGGCGCTGCCAGCTTTAACAATATCGTCACCTCGGCCGCGGCCGGTGGCATGACGATCCTCAACGCCAACAAGGTCGGCGTTGCCTCCGCATCGTTCCTCGCGCCAACGCTTGCCAATAACGGCGGGCCAACGCAGACACACCTCATCCTGGCTGGCAGCGCTGCGGTCAACGCCGGCCGCGCGGCCGATGCCGTCGATGCCAACAACGCCGTACTCACCACCGATCAGCGCGGTCTGCCCCGTATGTTCGGGGCGGAGGTCGACATCGGAGCCGTCGAATTGCAAACGGCCAACCCGAATCCCAATCCGAACCCGAATCCCGGCGGCGGTGGCGAGATCTTTGCACTCGGAGCCGGCCCCGGTGGCGCACCGATCGTTCGCATTATCGACACCGCGACTCGCAAGGCGCGCTTTGAATTCGCGGCATTCAACCAGGCGTTTGTCGGCGGCGTCAATGTTGCGACCGGTGGCGACATTACCGGCGACGGTCAGGGCGACTTCGTTGTTGCCGCTGGGTCGGGCGGCGGCCCTCACGTAAAGGTCTACGATGGCGTGACCGGTCGGCTGTTTCGCGAGTTCTTCGCCTACGACGCTGCGTTCACGGGTGGCGTCAACGTCGCCTTCCTCGACATGAATGGCGACGGACTCGCCGACATTGTTACCGGGGCCGGCGCCGGTGGCGGGCCGCACGTCAAGGTCTTTAGCGGCAAGGATAACTCGCTATTGGCCAACTTCTTCGCCTACGACACCAAGTTCACCGGCGGCGTCAGCGTCGGAGCGGGTGACCTGAATGGGGATGCCCTGCCGGAAGTTGTGACCGGAGCCGGGGCCGGCGGCGGACCGCACGTCCGGGCGTTCGATTTGCTTCGTAAGAACGCGGTCGTGGCCGATTTCTTTGCCTACGACCCGGCCTTCCGTGGCGGCATCAATGTGGCGGTCGCCGACGTCAATAACGATGGCCAGGAAGACATCCTGACTGCACCCAAGAAGGGCGGTGTCCCGGTCGTACGAGCCTTCGACGGACGTACGACTCGCCCGTTCCAAACGATCACGGCGTTTGACAGTCGCTTCCTGGGCGGCGTCAACATTGCCGCGGCCGACACCAACAACGACGGTGTGTTCGACATCTTGGTTGGCGCCGGTCCCGGCGGTGGCCCGCACGTCCGCAGCTTCCGCGGCACCAACGGCACAGTGATCGATGACAGCTTTGCGTTCAGCGCCGCCTTCACGGGAGGCGTGACAGTCGGGTGAGGCTTTGCCCTGGCGTTTGGGCGAGCGGGGCCAGTCATGGCCCCGGTCTCTGCCGGGACCAAACCGGGGCCATGACTGGCCCCGCTCGCCTAAACGCCGCTCGCTGCTTATGTGGGGCCAAACCACGGTTGTGCGGGCAGTGCTTGCGGTGCAATGCGATGCAGGCGGCTGAGCCGATCGATCAATGCCTCGACGAGCAGCCCATTACCGGTTTCGCCTAGTGCGATGGCCAGCGCACGGGCCGCGGCCGCATCAAATGGCCGAGCCATCGTCGCCATTCGCAGGTGCGGCAGCGCTTCTACCATGCGCCCGGCCCGCGCCAGGGCACATCCCAGGGATATGCGCGTCTCTGGCGAATGCGGTGTCGCCAGCGCGGACTCGTAATAGTGCGACAGTTCGCCCGTGAGCCCGGCCAGCACAGCGTGCAACCGTCCACGGATCATCTCGCGTTTGGCCCGGGCCTCGCCCTCAGGATTGCCGGCCCACAACCGTGCCGTTCGATCCCATTCCGCGACGAGCCTGGGTAACTCCGGTGCATAGGGTGGCAAATCCAGAAGAGGATCGGGTGCCTCTGATGCCAACGCCAACGCATCGAGGGCGCGACGAGCGGCTTGCACCGCTTCCTCCTGTCGGCCGCTCGCAAGGCACGCATCGACAACTGCCAGCCCCGCAAGCGCATGCCCGGGATTCTCGGCGAACGCCGTCGCGAAATGATCCGCGGCGTCCGTCGAAGACTGGCTAGCAAGGCCACGGACATAGGCCGGCACCGATTCGTCGGGCAATCGGACCGCCGGCAGTTCCCAGGCAATGGTCGTCCAGTCGGTTTTGACGCTCGTCGCGACCCGTTGCCGGACGCGGTCGCGCAAGTGCGGCAACGTGGCCGTCAGTGATTCGGCCGTCGATCGCCAGAGGTTCTCGAAAGAGAAGTCGCTCGCCCGTGCGCGGCCAGCCACGGCCATCGTCGCCCGGGCCGCGTCGTCCTTCAAGTATCGCTCCAACGACGATTCGAACTCATCGTGGCCGTACGGTGCATAGTCGCGTCCGGGCGTTAGCAAACGCGCCACCTCGACATTGGTCTCCTCCTGGAAGAGTACCGTGCCGGCAGCGAGCGCTTCAAACGTCCGCTGGTTGTAGCCTCCGCGACCGGAGTGATTGACGACGATACGCGATCGTCGCAACAGCGACCGGTACTCGTCGTCCGAAACACCCGAGGTCACGACGATCCGGCGGCCGATCAGATCGGCAAGGCGAGCCAACCACGCCTGACGCTCGGGATGCGTTTCCGTGCTGAAGTCGCCCACGAACAAGACATCGATGTCGCGATGACCGGTCTCGGGCGAGCCCTCAAGATGTGCGTGGCCAAGGCCAAAGAGATTCGCGGCTCGGGCACGCTCGAAGCCCGCTGTAGCCAACGCCCGAACGCCCGGCGGATCGGTCAGCACGACATCGCACCGGTGAACCTTGGAGCGGTGCCAATGCCAGCGACGATCCCAGTCCGTCGCCAGGCCGATCAAGGGGATCGGAACGGTCCACACCCACGCCGGAAGCGGCCGAAATGCAAGCCAGAGCGCCAGAAAGTCGGGTCGCCAGCCTCGCGGCAATCGCGCGGCCACATCGGTCCAGCCGTCGCGGCACGACGCGATGACATCGTGCCCTTCGCCCGGGCCGAACGTCAGGCAATGCCCCGAACGCCGGACCTCGCGCAGACGATCGGCCGCGAACGCAGCCGGCACCGGGCCAAACAAAACGCGTAATGCCATGAGGCCGAACCGAATGCCGTGTCATTGCGAGCTAACCTGCGATCATAGCTTTGTTTATTGCCTCTGTCGAGCGACTTGAAAAAGCAAATACGGCCCGCGGCACGTCGTCAAATCGTGCCGCAGGCCGAGACCAGTTGCGGAATCACGCAGTGCCGGCTCAATAAGCGTCGCTGACGAACGCCTCGCCGCCCTCGCGGGTGACGAGTGCGGCCAGCGTCCGCATCGGCAGGTTCGCCCGCAGGTAGTGGACCGACCCATCGGCAAACAACACGTTCACACCGCTCGAGTGGAAGCCGTAAATCTGGCTGGAGCCGAGCGTTCCGTAGAACGGGTGCGGGTATTGGCCGTTGATGTCTTCGCCGTTGGTGCAGTTGATGCCGCACGGGCCGGGGAACGTCCTGCCGTCCGGCGACGAGCCGACGAGCATCGGCAGGTCGCTGGCCGGGCGGCACCAGCCGCCGCCGTTGACCCGCCGCGTCGCATCGGCCTGGATGACGCGGAGGCCGTTGCGGTAGATGTCCGGCCGGCCGGCCGACTCGACCACTTGCAGCGTGTTCGACAGGCCGTCGGAGATCGACCCGAACGTCAGCTTGACCGTCCGCGACAGAGCGCCGTTCTCGGCCCCGCCGACGTCGGCCAGCCCGAGCGAGACGAGCCGCGGGTCCACGCCGTAGATGGCCGCGTAGTCGCCGTTGGCCACCTTGCTGACGCTCAGGTCCCAATTCACGTCCGGGGCGCTGTCGGCCACCGACGGGTCCGGGCTGGACGGGCATTCCAAGACCTTGAGTCGCTGGCCCGTGACCGGCAGGTTGGCCGGCAGGTGCCAGTTCACCGACTGGTTGTAGGCGCGGAACATGGCGTCCTGCTCGATGTACGGCAACAGGTACGTCAGCCAGCGGACGCGGACGGTGCTGGCCGCGTCGGGCCGGATGTTGCCCGGCAGGCTGTTGTTCGCGCCGTGGTAGTTGTGCAGGCCGAGGCCGATCTGCTTCAGGTTATTCTGACAGGTCGACCGGGCCGCGGACTCGCGGACCTTTTGGACCGCCGGCAGCAAAAGGCCGATCAACACCGCGATAATCGCGATGACGACCAGCAGTTCGATCAGGGTGAACCCCTGCGGGCGGATCGTTCGGAAACGTGTCACGGTCAGGTTCCTCGGTGGGTTGGTCGGATGGGCTTGAAAGTAGCCGGCACACTCCGTGTGCCGGGCCGCCCGGCACACGGAGTATGCCGGCTACCTTGGTGCTTAGCGCTTCAACTCGAACGGCTGCAATTCGTTCGGCCCGGCTGCGATGCGGACCTTGAGGCCCGACGACTCGGGCTTGGCGTACTTGCCCGGCAGGCGGTTGACCGGCGGCCGGTCGTCACCGCCACCGGCCCTGCCGGGCGACAACCACCATTCGACGGTCACCAGGTACTCCCCGGCCGGTGCCCCGTCGTTGGTGCCGAAGGTGGTCAGCGCGAACGTCCCGTCCGGCCCGACCTGGCCGCGCGGTCTGCTCGCCGCTGGCCCGCCGTCGCCGACCGGGTGCAGGATCACCAGCGCCCGCTCGGTCGGCTTGCCGTCGAACAGAACCTTGCCGCGAACGGGGTAGACCGGCGTGCCCGCGTCCCTGGCACAACCGGCCAATCCGATACAGACCACCACGACGGAACCGGCAACCAGCAAGTGTCGGCCAAATCGCGTGCGCATCGGATCGTCGCCTCCTGAATTCAGGCTCCGGCTTTAATCATCACTATTAAGATCATTCATGTGGATATTACATCCATCGGCCGGCGTGTCCAGAGTGATTGATGTATTTCGATCAAAATAGTCGTGATTATGATGGCGAGACGTAAGAGTAGCTAACACAATGGACTGGGACCAGATCATCCACGAGTGCCACGACAGCATGACGAAACTGACGATCGCCGAGGGGCGAGCCGTCTCGGCGGCCGGGCCATGGTTGACCACGAGGGGACATGCCTGAAGAGAAAGAAGGCAGCCGCGGTGGGATCGTCCTCGACGAGAACATCGTCTCGCATCAGCGGGAGCAACGGTGACGGTGGCGCATTCTCGCAAACACATCGGCTACGACTTGGGCCGCAAGGGAATGGCGGACGCTGCGCCGCACGACATTCCCCGTTCGCCCCGGGGCGAGCGGGGCGTGTCAACGCCCCGGTTCCTCGAGCAGCTGAACCGGGGTCGTGACCGACCCCGCTCGCCGACGCGCTACGTCAGGTCAAGACTGAATTGTTCGCCAAGATCGTGAGCCTCTGGCTGAGCCTCCGGATTCGACCAGCCCTTCGTGGACGCGCCCACGGCACCGGCGGCCGGGCGTCGGCCACGGTCGGGTCCACCCACAGCGGGTCCGGCGACCGGAACGGCTCGCGGGCCACGCCGCGGGCTGGGCGCGGCTCATCCGGCACGAGTGCGACGCCGGCGAAGACCGATAGCCCGTCGGCTGACGGGGCCTCCACGTCAGCGCGACCGTCGATTTCGCGACCGACATCGGCGGGAGCAGCATCCCCGGTGCCGGCGGGTCGGCGATGTCTTGCGGGTTAGTGTTGCCGGCGGCCAAGGCGAACTTCGCGCTGGCCGACTGGCTGCCGGAGGTGCGCGTCGCTGCGCCGGTGTACTGGTAGACCTTGAGCGACACGTTATCGACGATCCAGATATTGCTGACATTGGTCGGGTCGATCGTCAGGCCGGTCGGGCTGGCGTTGCCCGCGTCGATGCTCCAGCTTCCGAGCGTCGCCCCGGCCAGCGTGTACTTGTAGACTCGGTCGCGGGTCTTGTCCGTGCTCGGGCCGTCGTTGACCACCCAGAACGATGTGCCGTCGGTGACGATGCCCTTCGGGTTGATGTTGCCGCTCTTGCCGCCAACGAGGCTGAAGCTGCTGGCCGCGTTCTGACTACCGGACAGGAGGCTCGCGGCTCCGGTGTAGCGGTAGACCTTGTCGGAGAAGTTGTCGAGCAGCCAGATATCGGTGCCGTTGGTGGCGATGCCTTCGAGCTGGGCGTTGGGATTGAGGCCGCCCGGCGTCCAGGAGCCGAGCAGAACGCCGCCGGTGTTGTAGACATAGACGGTCCTGTTCGCGTCCACGACCCAGACGGTGTTGCCGGCCGCGGTGCTGGCCGCCCCGCGGGGGGCGGTGTCACCGCTGGCGAGGTCGGAACTGCCGAGGGCGGTGCCGGTGGCGGCATACCGGTAGGTCTGGTCCGGGCTACCGTCGTTGACAACGAAGAACTTGGTCGGCCCGTCTTCGTCGGTGATGGTGCCCACGGCGGTCCCATCGGCGATCGCCGCCCCGACTGGGCTGGAGAGATTCACGGTGAAGGTCTCGCTGCCCTCGGCGGTCGCGTCATTGAGCAGCGGGACGCGGATCATCGCGGCGGTGTACCCGGGGGCGAAGGTCACCGTGCCGGTCGTGGCCGCGTAGTCGCTCCCGGCGACGGCGGTGCCGTCGGCCGTTGCGTAGTTCACCGTCACCGGCAGGGTGCTTGGTGTGGTGTTCGTGACCGTGAAGACCGCCTCCGACTCGGTCCCGAAGCGCAGGATGTCGCTGCCGTTATGCCCCACGTAAACGTCGCCGTCGGGTCCGAACGTCATCCACGAGGGTCCATTCATCCCGCCACTGCCCGCGGGAACGAAATCATCGACGTAGGTGCCGCCCGCGGAGTAGCGAACGATCCGGCTATTACCCTGGCTGGCCACGTAGAGCAGGCCGTCGGGACCGAACCCGACCGCGACGGGTGCCGACAGGCCGGCGCTGGCCGCGACCCCCACGAAGGCGCCGCTGGCGGCGTTATATTTGAGCACTTGATTCGACCCGTTGCTGGCGACGTACAGGTAGGTGTTTGTCGAGTCGAACGTCAGTCCCGTCGGCCCGCTGAGCCCTCCCGACCCCGCGGCGATGTAAGTTCCCAGCGGCTGGCCGGTGGCCCCGTCGTAGCGGAGCACGCTGTTATTGCTCGGGCTGCTCACGTAAAGCTCTGGGATTCCGTCCTGGTTGGCGTCCGGTCCGAAAGCCATATCAAACACGCCATTCACCCCACCACTGCCGGCCGCGACGAATACGTCCACGAACGCTCCGGTCGTCGCGTCGTAACGAACGACTTCGTTGGTCAGACCGCTGAACACGTAGAGGTAGCCGGCCCGGAAGGCGATCCCTTGTAACAAACTGCCCTTGAAGTGACCGTCGGGGGGCACGAAGTCGTCCATGAACGCCCCCGTCGTGCCGTTGTAACGGCCGATTGCATTCCTCCCGGTATGGACGGTGTAAAAGTCACCGTCCGGGCCGAACGTCACATGGTAGTTGGTGTTCCTGCCGGGGGTGTTTTGAATGAAGGCGCCCCGGTAATGGGCCGTGTGGTCCCCTTCGACGGCCGTCGTGTCGGCAACGGAGAACTGGCGAGTCGTGTCGTCGTCAGTGACGGTGACGGCGGCCGTGCCCGTGCCGATCGTGGCCCCCCCGGTGGGGTTACTCAACTGCACAGAAAAGCTCTCGCTGGGCTCGGCGGAGAGGTTGTCCTTGGTGGCCAGCAGGATTCGCCGAGACGTCTGCCCGGGATTGAAGGTGACGGTGCCACTCTGCGCGTAGTACTTGGAGGCCGCCGAGGCAGTGCCGTCGGCCGTCGTGTAGCTCACGCTCACCGGCGTCGCACTGGCCGAGTCCAGGCTCACGACCACGCCGCTGTCGTAGCGCACGACCGTGTCCAGGTTGTAATTGGCGATGAGGAGCGCGCCTTGAGCATCGAAGGCCAGCCCACGCTGTCCCCTCAGGGTGGGGGACACCGCTTCCTCGAGGACGTCCCCGAGGGAGTTGCCTTGCGCGTCGAAGCGTTGAATGCTGTTCAGCTCGCCTCTAACGTACAGCCGTCCCTCTTGGTCGAACGCCAGCGCGATGGCTTGGATGTAAGGGACGAACGTGTTCAGGAACGCGCCGGTGTTGGCATCGAATCGCAGAAGGCCACTCGTCTGACCACCCCCGACGTAGAAGTTCCCGTCCGGGCCGAACGCCGAGAGGAGCGGCTGGGTCAGCCCCCCGCTGAAGGGCGAGACGAAGGTCGCCCCGGACTGGCCGGAGGCCGGCAACGGGGAGCCTGGGGAGGCGGCCAGCGGACCCTGGTAGCGCAGGACCGCGTTCGTATTCCTGCTGCTGACGTACAGGTTGCCGTCCGGGCCGAACGTCACCCCACTGGGCGTGTTCAGGCCGCCCGACCCGGCCGCGACAAACGCCCTGATGAAAGCACCAGTGCCGCCGTTGTACTCCAGCACCTGACTGGTCGCAGGGCTGGCGACGTACAGGTTGCCGTCCGGCCCGAAGGCGAGGCCGAAGACGGTCGTGCCGGAGAGGCCGCCAGAACCCTGGGCCACGAACGTGCTGATGTAGGCTCCCGTCGAGCCGTTGTAGCGGCGAACCGCCCCGTTGTTACAGGTGACGTACACATTACCGTCCGGCCCGAGCGCAATGGCCTGGGGCATGTCGAGGCCGCCGCTGCCGGCCGAAACAAAAGCGCTGGGACTGCCGATCTCGGTCATCGTTGAATTCGCAACGGTGATCGTCGCCGACGGCACCGTGCGGTCTTCGAGCGCCTCCAGCCGGCGGCGGAGGGCGTGGGCCGGGGCGGCCGGCTTGCGGGAGCGGGTGCGGAGAGTCTTCATGATGGACGGGTCCTTCGGTTTGCCGACTTGCATGGCAACAGCGTCCCCGGCCCCGGGCGGGCAAGCCGCCGTCCAGGGTAATCAAGAGCCGGCGGCCACGCCGGCATATGGTTGGGTTTCGGCCTATAGGTTAGTCACGTTTATTCGTCACCCGCCCGGAGGATTCTCGGATGGCAGCTTCTCGCGCCACTCCTTCGCCTTTTCCGTCTGGTTCGTCTCTTCGTAGAACCGAATGACTCGCAGCAGTGCGTCGGTCGGCGAATGCCAAAGAACATCCCCCTGACCGATTAGTGCCTCGCGCTGCTTGAGGCCCTCGTACCCTTTCAACAAGAACGGCTCGGCCTCCCCATACCGCTTCTGGCCGAGGAGCGCGCCGCCCAACAAACTCGTGGCGTAGAACGTGCGGAAGTCGCTAGGACCGCTATGGACGATGGGCGTTGTCTCGTAGACTTCTTGGGCCTGGCGGGCTAGTGACTCGGCTTCCGCAAATCGTTCTTGTTTCAGCAGGATGGCGGCGAGCCTCGACATCGCATGGGCAGTTTGGACGCGGAATTTAATGCCTTGCCTCCCGCGATCATTGCCGGCGGCGATCTGCGACATCGCATGTGCGGTGCCGTTGCGTCTCTCGATGCCCTCCTGTTTTTGGGCGTACTCGAGTTCTTCGCGAACCAGGCGCTCCGCGTCTTCAAGCTTCCCGGCCATTACCGAGGCACGGGCATAGCTGGTTAAAAGCAATCCCGGTGAACCCCGATCTACCTCGGGGGGCGTTCTGTATAAATCGAAGGCCTTCTGAAAAAGAGCGAGCGCTTCGTCTAACCGTCCTAGGTCCATGTAGCAGGCGGCCACATTGCGCATATCATCAATTGCCCCGGCATGATTCGATCCAAACTTCAGCGTGCGCTTCTCCAGCACTCGCTGGGCCATCACTAACGCCTTGTCCGATTGCCCGACCATTCGATAGGGAGTGACAAGGCCACCCATAGCATTCAGCGTGCCCTCATGTTGGAGGCCGAATTTGGCCTGCCGCCTCTCCAGGATCTCTTCACGCAAGGCGACCGCGTCGTGAAACCGCCCGAGGCCGTCGTATGCCCCGCCCAGGCGGTCCATGGTGCCGAGGGTGACAGGATGGTCCGGGCCAAGGACAGCGCGGCGCAAGGCCAGGGACCGTTCGAGTTGGACCGCCGCGAGCGGGGACTCACCCACACCTTTGTACGCGTCGCCGATTGTCTCGCGGATCGCCGCCTCGACCAGCGGTTGGTCCTGGAACCGGTCGCCGATGCGCGCCGTGGCTCGGTCGAGCGCCTCGCGAACGGTCAGGTTCGGGTACTCGGTCCACCAGTCTTCGTGGCCCTTCTCGACCTGCCGGAGCAAGTCATAGCGCAAGAAATCACTCACCGATTGTGCAATCGCCGCCTCCGAATTTGCCCGGCGCTCGGCCGCCCCTGCCTTTACCGCCTGCCACGTACTCACCCCCGTCGCGGCCACCAACGACGCCACAACGGCGCTCGCCGCCACCAGCGCCGTCCGGTTCCGTCGGGCGAACTTCCGCACCCGGTACGCGGCCGACGGCGGGCGGGCCACGACCGGCTCGTCGGCAAGATACCGCTCGATGTCCTGGGCAAAGGCGCTCGCCGACTCGTAACGGCGGTTGCGGTCCTTCTCCAACGCTTTCATCACCACCCAGTCGAGGTCGCCCCGGACCTCGTGGCTCAGCTTGCGGGCGTCGACGCCGCGGCGCTCGCTGACCGTGGACAGCGCGTCCTTCTGGATCGTGGCCAGCCGCGTACTCGGCACCGGCGGCTCGTCCTCGCGGATGATCCGCCGCATCTCGTCGTACCCGGCCTGCCGCAGCGACTCGCCCGCGAACGGCGTCGTGCCGGTCAACAGTTCGTAGAGCAACACGCCCAGCGAGTAGATGTCCGAGCGGGTGTCCACGTCCAGGTCGCTCAGCCCGGCCTGCTCGGGGCTCATGTAGAGCGGCGTGCCGACCATCTGGGCGAAGCCGGTGTACAGCGTCTTGTCCGTCAGCGCTTGCCCGGCCGCCTTGGCGACGCCGAAGTCGATCACCTTAACCACCGGCGTCACGTCGTGGACGGACACCAGCACGTTCGACGGCTTCAGGTCGCGGTGGATGATGCCCTTCTGGTGCGCGTGCTGAACGGCCCCGCAGACCGTGAGGAACATCTCCAACCGCCGGCGGGTCGTCAGCCGGTTCGCGTCGCAGTAGTCGGTGATCGGGACGCCGCGGACCAACTCCATGACGAAGTAAGGACGGGCGAGCGTCGAGGCGTAAGCCCGACGTGGGTCGCCGCCGACACGATCGTCGCAATCACGTCGGCCTGACGGCTCGACGCTCGCCGGGTCCGATCCGATCGCCCCGGCGTCGAAGATTTTGGCGATGTTCGGGTGGTCCATCATGGCCAGCGCTTGGCGCTCGGCCTCGAACCGGGCGACGACCTCGCGGCCACCGAGGCCCGGCTTGACGACCTTCAAGGCGACCTTCCGGCGGACGGGGCGCTCTTGCTCGGCCACGTAGACCAGCCCCATGCCGCCCTCGCCGATTAGCTCGCGGAGCGTGTATGGCCCGATCACGGTGCCCGGCCCCTCGGCCGATGCGGCCTCAGCTTCGAGGAAGTCGCCCGCACTCGCGTGGGCCCGCAGTAGCGCATCGATCCGCCCGCGGAGGGCGGTGTCCGCTCCACACGCTTCGGCGAGGTAGGCGGCGCGGCCGTCGCCCGACCGCTGTTCCAGCGCCGCGCAGAAGATAGACAACATCTCAGGACTGGCGTCGATCATCGCCGCACCGTGGAATAGGGTCCCGCCATGCAATGCCCCGTTCCGGTGGCCGAACTGCCACCGGGACGACATTTTTCGACATTTTTGCAAAGCCATCAAAACGGCATTTCGAGCCGGGCTGAGCGTAGCAGGCACACTCCGTGTGCCGTGGATATCGGCACACGGAGTGTGCCTGCTACCTTCGTAACTCGTTTAGCCGTCGCGTAATGCGTCGTAGAGCCAGGCGCGGGCGAAGGCCCAATATCGGTGGGCCGTCCGCGGGGCGATGCCGAGGGCCGCAGCCGCTTCCTCCGTCGTCAGGCCGGTGAAGAAGCGAAGTTTCACCAATTCAGCGCACGGTTTATTTTGACGTTCCAGCTTTTGTAGCGCGTCGTCGAGCGCCAACACGTCATCCGCGGCGTTCGGGTCGGCCGCGGCGATGCCGTCGAGGTCGATGCGCTGCCAATCGCCGCCGCGCTTCTGCCGGCCCTTGTCGCGAGCGTGGTTGATGAGGATGCGGCGCATGGCCTCGGCCGCGGCGGCGAAGAAGTGGCCGCGGTTGGCGAACTGACCGGAAGCGTCACCGCCCCCGCTCGCCGTCAGGCGGAGGTAAGCTTCGTGGACGAGGGCCGTCGCTTGCAGGGTCTGGCCGGGCTTTTCTTGCGCCAGTTTCTGGGCCGCCAGCTTGCGTAGCTCGTCGTACACCAGCGGCAGCAGTTCCTCCGCGGCGTGCGGGTCGCCCTGCTCGATGGCACTCAGGATGCGCGTGACGTCGTTCACCGGTACCCCCCGGTGAGCATACCGGCTGGCGGTCAGATGCTGTAGTCGTATTCCGGCAGGAACACGCGGACCCGCTGCGGAAAGACGTAGACGCGCTCGCCGGCCTCAAGGCGCAAGTCCTGCGCCCGCCCCTGCGTGAGGTCGACGTTAATTGCGAGGCCGAACTCCTCGACCATGAGCCGGACCTTCGTGACCGACCCGGCCGGGTTGATGTGCAGCACCTTGGCAAACAGGCTCGCATCGCCATGCGAGTGGCGGTCGATCTCCAATTCGTGCGGCCGGATGTAGACCGGCACATCGCGCGATTCGACCTGGACCGGGTAGTGCGGCAAATCGATCTTCGCCCCACCCACCGCCGCTCGGCCGTTCTCGACTCGCGCGTGGAAGACGTTGACGTTGCCAAGAAAGTCCATGACGAACGCATTGGCGGGATGCTCGAACACCTGTTGCGGAGTACCGACCTGCTCGACATTGCCAGCGTGCATGACGACGACCCGATCCGCAACTTCGAACGCCTCCTCCTGGTCGTGCGTTACCAGGATGCTGGTGACATGCATCTTCTCGTGGAGCTGCCGTAAGGCTTGCCGTAGCTCGTGTCGCACTACCGCGTCGAGAGCCCCAAATGGCTCATCCAACAGGAGGATGTGCGGAGCGGGAGCGAGCGCCCGCGCAAGTGCGACACGCTGCCGTTGGCCTCCGGAAAGCTGGCTCGGGTAGCGACCGCCGAGTTCGTCCAGGCGGATCAGGTGCAGAAGCTCGCCCACGCGATCGCGGACCCGCGCCTCCGGCCACTTTCGGACGCGCAAACCGAAGGCGACGTTCTCGAACACACTCATGTGCCGAAACAGGGCGTAATGCTGGAATACGAAGCCGACGTTGCGGTCGCGGGCCGAACGATCGGTGATGTCGTCGGCCTGGTAGTGAACGGTGCCGGTGTCCGGCGCTTCCAAGCCGGCGATGATTCGCAAAAGCGTGGTCTTGCCCGACCCCGATGGGCCAAGCAATGCGAGCAACCCGCCGGTCGGCGCGGTCACGGAGACGTCGTCGAGGGCGACGAAGGAACCGTAACGCTTCGAGACGTTCTGGACCGCGATGCTCATGCCGACTCCCCCAACCGATTGCCATCGGAGGGCTTGGTTTGCTCTCGTAACTTGCGCTCGATGGCGACTTTGAGGAGCAGCGTCATGCCAGCCAATAGCGTCAACACCGATGCGAGCGCGAACGCGCCCGGCGTGTTGTACTCCATCATCAACTTCTCGACGCGCAAGGGCATTGTGTCGGTCGCGCCCGAGATTTTGCCACTGACGACGTATGCCGCGCCGAACTCGCCCATCGCCCGGGCGTTGCACAGGATCACGCCATAGAGCAGGCCCCACTGTACGTTCGGCAGCGTCACCCGGGCGAAGATCTGCCAGCCATTCGCGCCCAGGCTCAGGGCGGCCATCTCTTCCTCGGGGCCGAGCGCCTCCATGAGCGGGATCAGCTCGCGGGCCACGAACGGCAACGTCACAAACGTCGTCACCAGGATCAATCCCGGTACCGCGAAGATGATCCGCACGTGTAGCGCCGCCAGCAGCGGCCCCAGGTAGCCACTCGCGCCGAACACCAGGATGTACGCAAGGCCGGCGACAACGGGCGAGACGGCGAACGGCAGGTCGATCAGCGTGACGAGGAGCGTCCGGCCGGGGAATCGGAAGCGGGCGATGGCCCACGCCGCGGCGATGCCGAAGAGCACGTTCGCGAATACCGCGATTGGCGCGACGGCGAGCGTCAGCAGGATGGCGTGCCGCGTCTCGCGGTCGGCGAACAGGTTGTCCCAGTAGACGCGGACACCACTGGCCAACGCCTGCGCGAAGACGTTGACGACCGGCACGATCACCAACACGGTCAGCACACCGATGGCGAGGAGCGTAAGCGTCCACCGGACCCAAGCGGGGTCTTGCTGACCACGCTTCAGTCCCATGGGTTGCCACCCGTGGGCTTTCGTTGCATCACTCATCGAACCGCCGACTCCATCGTTCGAGGAGGTTGATGGGGATCAGCATCAGGAACGACGCGGCCAGCAATACCACGGCGATGGCGGTCGCCTCAGCGTACTGGAACTGCTCCAGCCGCTCGACGATCAGTTTCGGGGCAATCTCGGTGCGAAACGGCATATTGCCGGCGACGAAGATGACCGAGCCGTACTCGCCCAAAGCCCGCGCGAACGCCAGGGCGAAGCCAGTCGAGAGGGCTGGCCCCAGTTGCGGCAGCAACACCCGTCGAAAAGTCTGCCAGCGGGTCGCCCCGAGCGCGGCGGCC
The DNA here is from genome assembly GCA_046350275.1 of Gemmataceae bacterium. Lineage (GTDB taxonomy): Bacteria > Planctomycetota > Planctomycetia > Gemmatales > Gemmataceae > JAXMAS01. The sequence goes on along the minus strand of JAXMAS010000009.1, from coordinate 186,963 downwards.
GCCTCTTCGACCTCGGCGTCAAAGCTCTCCACCGGCTGCACCGTCCGCACAACGAACGGCAGTCCGATGAACACCAGCACCAACACGACCGCCAGCCGCGAGTACGCCCCGTGAATGCCGAGCGGGACCAGAAAGCGACCGAACCAACCGCCCTCGACGTACAGGTTGGAGTACACCAGGCCGGCGACGGCCGTCGGCAGCGCAAACGGCAGGTCCACGAGCGCGTCGAACAACCGCTTGAACGGGAAGTCGTATCGCACCAGGACCCATGCGACGAGTAGACCGAGCACCACGTTGACGACAGCGGCCACGAACGACGCGCCAAACGTCAGGCCATAGGCATAGAGCGCCCGCGGCGTCCAAACGGCATCGACGAACTGCGCCCACGTCAGCGACGCCGCCCGCAAGACGCACGCCCCGAGTGGGATCAGCACAAGCAGCGTCAGGTAAAAGAGCGTCACACCCAGGCTAAGGCGGAAGCCCGGCAGCAGGGTACGGGAGCTGTATCTCACCGGCTGCCCCCGCTCTGGTAGAGTTTGTCGAATTCGCCCCCTTCAGCGAAAAACCGCTTCTGCGCATCGGCCCAGCTCTTAGCGACGGCCGTGATCGGGAATAGCTCCATCGCCGGCAACTGCGGGCGGTAGCGCTCAGCCACGGATGCGTTCACAGGCCGGTGGTGGTGCCGGGCAATAATCTCCTGCGCCGGCTCAGTCCATAGAAAGCGCAGGTACGCTTCCGCCGCGGATCGGGTGCCACGGGAATCGACGTTCTTGTCCACAACTGCGACGTACGGCTCCGCGCGAATGCTCGCGGGCGGGTAGACGATCTCCAGCACGCCACCGGATTCGCGGACTTCCAAGTGCGCTTCGTTTTCCCACGTCAGGTGTACGTCGCCGATGCGATTCTGTGCGAATGTCGTGGTACTGCCGCGCGCTCCGGTATCGAGGACGGGGACATGCCTATACAGTTCAGCAAGGTAGGCGCGTGCAGCGGCCTCCGAGCCACCCTGCTGCCTGACTGCTCCCCAGGCCCCGAGGAAGCTCAGTTTCCCGTTACCCGAGGTTTTCGGATTCGGCGTAATGACCTGGACGCCGTCGCGTACCAGATCGGGCCAATCGTGGATGGCCTTGGGATTTCCGCGGCGCACGACGAATACAATCGTCGAGTAGTAAGGCAACGACTGGTTTGGTAGCCGCGATTCCCAGTCCTGGGCAATCAGACCTTTGCTGCGGAGCGCGTCGGTGTCGGACCATAGTGCCAGGGTCACGACATCGGCCGGTAGTCCATCGATGACCGCCCGGGCCTGGCTACCCGAGCCACCATGCGATTGGCGGACAGCCAACCGGGTTCCCGTGGTTGCCTCGTAGCTTGAGCGAAATGCGGCATTCAGTTCGCGCCACAACTCGCGTGTCGGATCGTAGGAGACGTTCAGGAGAATCTGAGTCGAGTGATCCGTGGACGCATCCCACGCCAAACCGATCCACGCCAACAGATTGACGCAGAGGCCGAACAGAGCCAGGATAACTACGTTTCGCATACCGGTGGTGTATTCCGGCACAATCGCGTCGGGATTACAAGGCCCCGGCACAGTATGATGACAATGTTAATCAAATATATCGACATTTAGTGCGGCGACCATGATGCGATCACACCCGGCAAATGGTCCCCATCGACGGCGTATCGTCGTCAATACCCTACTGGCTACGGCCTTACTCGCCGTGATTGCGGCAATTGTGCTGGAGAGTCACTCGCTGCTCGGCCGTCGGTCAACAGCGCCCGTGCCTTCAGAAACGGCCGCTCTCAAGCTCAACGACCGCACGGCACCGGGTCCGGCACCCGAAGGCATGTTGTGGATACCGGGCGGCGAATTCTGGATGGGGAGTAACGACGGCCCGGACGACGAGCGCCCACGGCACCTCGTCTACGTCGACGGCTTCTGGATGGACCGGACCGAAGTCACGAACGAGCAATTCGGTCAATTCGTAAAGGCAACTGGCTATGTGACCATCGCCGAGCGAATCCCCGATGCTGCCAAGTATCCGAACGCACCCAAGGAAAACCTCGTCCCCGGTTCTGCGGTCTTCGTGCCCCAGGAGCAGGAAGCCCACCTCAGTTCGCCGCCGGTCTGGTGGCAGTACAAGCCCGGGGCCTGCTGGCGGAAGCCACTCGGGCCGAATGGGCCAGCGGCCGAACCAACGCACCCGGTCGTCCACATCGCGTGGGACGATGCGGCTGCCTACTGCCAATGGGCCGGTAAGCGCCTACCGACGGAGGCAGAATGGGAATTCGCAGCCCGTGGTGGTCTCGACCGTAAGGCCTATTGTTGGGGCGACGAGCTACGCCCTGGCGGTAAGTTCATGGCCAATACTTGGCAAGGACCGTTCCCGATACGCAACTCCAGGGAAGACGGGTACGAACGGACGGCACCCGTCGGCTCGTACCCGCCGAACGGCTATGGCCTGGTCGATATGTCAGGCAATGCCTGGGAGTGGTGTTCGGATTGGTACGATGCGAAGTACTATTCCTATAGTGCGGCTCGCAATCCCAAGGGACCCGATCGCAGTCCAGGCGGAGCAACTTCGAATGGCGAACCGTCGCGCGTGCGCCGCGGCGGGTCCTATTTGTGCGCTGACAACTACTGTCGGCGTTACTTACCGACAGCGCGGGACGAAAATCCGCCGGATTCCGCCGCCGAGCACACAGGATTCCGATGCGTAAAGTGACTTGGAGACACCGTCGGACGTCAAAGGTACACCGCGAACCTGATTTCCGTCGCACTGGTCTTGAAAACACGATGGTCGGAATTATGATGTCTTAGGTATGCGGGCGTAGCTCAGTGGTAGAGCGCCACGTTGCCAACGTGGTTGTCGTGGGTTCAAGTCCCATCGCCCGCTCTCGAAGAGGCGTCGAAAGCCGAAAGACCCTGGACGATCCGGGGTCTTTCGGCTTTCTTGACTTCCTGTCCACAATAGCTGCTAGACACCGGAGTGCGAGTGCCATGGCCGACACCGACGAAATCACCCCCCAGGACAACACCGCCGTTGCGACCGAAGAGGGCGGCGAGGAGCTGAAGCCGCAGCGCCTCGATCAAACGGTTGTCGTCAAAGACATCGGCCCATGCAAAAAGCACATAACGGTCACCATCGATCGCAAGGCGATCGATGCCCGACTCGACGAGAAATACACGGAACTCGTCAAGCACGATCGCAACTACGTTTCCGGTTTTCGGCCTGGAAAGGCCCCGCGCCGGATCGTCGAACGCCGTTACAAGCCCGACGTGGAGCGCGAGGTCCGCGGTGAGTTGATGCTCGCGAGCCTGGAGCAGATCGCCGAAGAGCAGGACATTGCACCGCTGGCTCCGCCAAATCTCGACCCGACCAAGATCGAAATCCCGGCCGAAGGGCCGATGATTTACGAATTCGAAGTCGAAGTGCGTCCGTCGTTCCAGTTGCCGAATTACAAGGGTCTCAAGCTCAAGCGGCCCACACACACGTTCACCGATGCCGATGTTGCGAAGGAACAGAAGAAGCTACTGGAGCCGTATGGCCAGGTCGTCCCCAAGGATGGTCCGTCGCCGACAGCCGCGCTTGGCGACATTTTGACCGTAGACATTACGACCAAGTTCGGCGGCAAGACGTTGAACGAGGTGAAAGAAGCTCGTGTCCGTGTCGACCCGAAGTTGGCACTGCGCGACGGCGTGTGCAACGACTTCGGCAAGGTCATGACAGGTTCCAAGCCAGGTGACACCAAGGTCGTCAACATCGTGCTGTCGGACGCCGTGGCCAACTCGGACATGCGCGGCAAGTCCATCGAAGGCACGTTTGTCGTCCACGACATCAAGACTGTCCGGCAACCGGAATTGACCGGGGACCTGCTTGGCCAGTTCGGAGTCGAGAACGAAGACCAACTGAAGGAACTACTCCGCGTCGTTCTCGAACGCCGCCTCGAGTACACGCAGCGTCAGCACGCACGGCAGCAGGTTGTCGCTCTGGTCGCCGAAAATGCTCTGACCGAGTTGCCCAAGGATCTGCTCATTCGCCAGGCCCGACGTGCCATGCAACGCAAGGCCGTGGAACTGCAGTCGGCCGGCTTCTCCGAACAGGAGATTGCGACGCGATTGCGAATGATGGAACAGGACATCGTTCGATCCACGACATCGGCGCTCAAGGAGCATTTCGTGCTTCAGAAGATCGCCGAGGACGAAAAGATCGAAGTCAACGACGAGGACATTAGCGAGGAAATCGAGCGGATTGCGGCACGCTCGGACGAATCGCCTCGCAAGGTCCGCGCCCGGCTCGAACGCGAAGACATGATGGAGTCGCTGGCCGCGGAATTGATCGAGAGCAAGGCCCTCGATCTGATCCTCGATAGCGCCGAGTACGAGGACTTCCCGCTGCCGTCCGACCAGGATGAAGCCGCACAGGTCGGGGCCGTCGAAGCCCAGGCTGTACCCGGCGAGATCCAGGATCCGACGGCAACGCCAACCGAACCGGCGGCGGAGTAGTGAGTTCGCAGGCACCGCGAGCGTGCGCGATTAGTGAGGTACAACCTCTCATTCGCGCTCGCGGCTCCTAGCTGAAAGGGGATTTGTCATGCACGAATTGACTGCGGGCCGCGGCACATACGAGCCACCCGTTATCCAGCGCTACCGCGACTATGCCCGGCAGCGACAGATGACGCTTTCGGACCTGCTCTTGGAAAACCGGATCGTCTTTCTTGGCTCGTCGCCCGAGACTGGCGGGCAGTCGGCGATCACCGACTATCTCGCGAACATCACGATCCAGAAGCTCCTGTTCTTGCAGTACGAGAACAAGAATCAGGAGATCAACATGTACATCAACTGCCCCGGCGGGTCGGTGACGGCGACGCTCGCGATCTACGATACGATGCAGTTTCTCGAGTGTCCGATCAACACCTACTGCATGGGCTTGGCTGCGAGCGGAGCGGCAATCATCCTGGTTGCGGGAACGAAGGGCAAGCGATTCGCCCTGCCGCATTCCAAGATCATGTGCCATCAACCGTATGGACAGGTCGGCGGGCAGGTCTCGGATATCGAAATCCAAGCGACCGAAATCCTCAAGGATCGGACGCGCCTCAATGAGATCCTTGCACACCACACGGGCCAGCCGATCGATCGCATCGAGCGCGAAACAGACCGCGATCGCTTCTTCACACCGATCGAGGCGAAGGAGTTTGGCCTGGTCGATGAGGTGCTAACGAAAATCCCGCACGATGCGAAGAAGTGAGATATCCAGCGCCGGGGCGTCGTGGCCGGGGACTACGAACGACGATGAGCACCGACCCGAACGTTGGTCGCCTCGTCTCCACAGCTCATCAGCCACGATACTCCGTGCGTAACACCTGAGGAACATCCGATGCCACTAGTTCCCATCGTCGTCGAGCGTAGCGGCCGCGAGGAGCGCGCTTTCGACATTTACAGCCGACTCCTTAAAGACCGCATTATCTTCTTGCAAGGCGTGGTGGACGATACTTCGGCCAACCTCGTCGTGGCCCAGATGCTGTTCCTCCAGTTTGACGACCCAAAGGCCGACATTAACCTCTACATCAATAGCCCCGGTGGGTCGGTGACGGCCGGCATGGGTATTTATGACACGATGCAATTCGTCACTTGCGACGTGGCGACGTACTGCATCGGTCAGGCCGCCAGTATGGGAGCGATGCTGCTGACCGCCGGGACCAAGGGCAAGCGGTACTGCCTGCCAAACGCCCGGGTGATGATCCATCAGCCGCTAGCCGGCACTGAAGGGACGACGACCGAAATCCTGATCCACGCCAAGGAGTTCCTGCGGACCAAAGCGATCCTGAACGGCCTGCTCTCCAAACACACGGGACAGACGATCGAACGGATCGAGAAGGAAACCGATCGGGACAACTTCATGTCGGCCGCGGAGGCCGTCGAGTTCGGCCTGGTGGATCAAGTCATGGAACGGATTCCGATGCCCGCGCCGCGGGCCACGGAGTAGAAGGAGGCCGGAGCCGGGAGCCAGAAAGGCAGATTCGTCTGCATTCGGACTCCCGATTCCTGGGACCTGATTTCTCTTCCGGCCCGCGCATTCGGAGGCGTATCCGTCCGCTATGCGCAGGCCGCCGTATTATTGGCTGGCCCTGGCATTGGCTAGCGCGGCCGGTTGTACCAACAACCGGGCCGAGCTAGTCGAGGCCGAGTTGCGTACGCGCGATCGCCAACTCCGCGAGCTTCGCATGGAGTTGATGCGATCCGAGACCATGAATCAGGCGCTCGAAAACACCGTCCGGGAACAACGGTCCGTCCAACCGGTTATGCGTCCCGGTGGTCCTCTCGCCCTCGTCAAAGACGTACAACTCGGCCGCGGCACCGGTGGACTCGACGACGACAAGTCCCCCGGCGACGAGGCGCTTCAGGTCGTCCTGGTCCCTCGCGATTGCGACGAAACAGCCATCAAAGCCCCAGGCAGCCTACGCGTTGCGGCCTTCGAGATTACGCCGGAAGGGCTGAAGGTGCCATTGTCGTCCTGGGACGTGTCCGCCGCTCAGGTCCGCAAATCGTGGCGAAATGGTTTCTTGGCCACCGGTTACTTCGTGACGCTGGGATGGCAGACGGTCCCACGAACGGAGAAATTGCGCATCGTCGCTCAGTTCTTTCCGCTCGAGGGCGGCGTCTTCGAGGCCGAGAAAGATGTGACCGTGCATATTCCACCGCACCTAACCGGTCCGACTGTTCCTCCGTCCGCTACTTCGCCGACTCCAGCGACCGCTCCTGCGCCCGTGCTGCCAATGCCGCGACAAGAAGTAACGGCACCACCTCCCTCACTCGGTCCCGCGCTTGCACCGCCCGAGCCGATATCGGCCGATCGCTGGCATCCTGTGCCTCCATCAGCCGAACTTGGCGTGCCGCGTTAACATTCACCTTGGTCAACGGTTGTCTCCGCGGTGGGATGGTCCCGCCCGTGAACGACCTTGGGAGCCGAAGCCGTGGATGGCGATTTGACTCATTTCGACGAGTCGGGCGCGAGCCGAATGGTCGATGTCGGCGGCAAGCCGGAAACCGCCCGGTCAGCCCGGGCCTCGGCCCGCGTTCGGATGCTACCGACCACGGTGGCGCTGATTCGCGACCGCAAACTGGCCAAGGGCGACGTATTGGAAGTCGCTCGTTTGGCCGGCATCATGGCGGCAAAGCGCACTGGTGAGTTGATTCCGCTATGCCATCCGCTGCCTTTGACAGCCGTAACCATCGACTTTGCCTTTGACGCCGACGACCTACTCCGCATGGAAGCAACCGTGCAGACGGTCGCACGCACGGGCGTCGAAATGGAGGCATTGACGGCTGCCGCGGTTGCCGCATTGACGGTCTACGACATGTGCAAAGCCGTGGACCGCGGAATGGCTATTGAGACCGTGCAGCTCGAGGAAAAGTCTGGCGGGATTCGCGGGACATATCGTCGTACCGATTGACGCTGCCGGGTGACCTGGGTATCGTTCACGTTGGATTGAAAACTCTGAAAACCAATCGCCGCCGGTGGGTAGCGGAATCCGCTGGCGTGGAGTCGAGCCGATGAGCCGCGTGCTGACGCCGCCCCCCACTGCCCGCGCTGCGGCACCGTACATCGCCCCGATTGCGGCCGACCTGGCCGAAGTCGAGCGTGTATACGCCGACACGGTTGCCAGCCCCAAGCCGGCCCTCGCCAAAATGCTGGCCCATCTCGATCACTACCGTGGCAAACGCCTGCGCCCTGTCTTGCTACTTTTGACCGCCCGGGCCTGTGGCGACGTCAATCGCGCGCATCATCTTCTCGGTGCGGTCGTCGAGATGGTCCACACGGCGACCCTCGTCCACGACGACGTTCTCGACGACGCTGGACTCCGCCGCCATGTCCAGACCGTGAATGCCGGCTGGGGCAACAAGGCCAGCATCCTCCTCGGCGACTACCTATTTACACACGCGTTCCATCTGTCGAGCCTGACGGGCGATGCGCGGGCGTGCGAACTGATCGGTGAAGCGACCAACCGCGTTTGTGAAGGCGAGTTGCACCAGACGCTCGAACGCGGCAATCTGCGTTTGACCGAAGCTGAGTACTTTGAGATTATCGACGGCAAAACGGCAGCACTAACGGAATGCTGCTGTCGGCTTGGCGCAATCTACTCGGGTGCAAGCGACGAGCAGATTGAACGCCTTGCAACTTATGGTCGCAAGCTCGGCCTCGCGTTCCAAGTGGCCGACGATCTTCTCGATCTCGTCGGCACGGAACAGACGGCTGGCAAGACTCTCGGCACCGATCTCGAGCAGCAGAAGCTGACTTTACCCATGATCTACATGCTGCACCGCGTTCCCGCTGAGGACGCGGCACGGCTGCGTTCGCTCCTTCAACAACCGACGCCAGCCAATCGTGAGGCGATCTCCGTGGCCCTCAAGGCGACAAACGCCGTGGCCTACGCACGACACCGTGCCGAAGAGTTGGCGACTGAGGCTGCCAATGAGCTGGAGTGTCTGCCGGAATCGGAATGCCGCGGGATTCTCACGTCGTTGACGAAGTGGGTCATCAAACGCGAGGCCTAACGCCCAAGCGCCGGCTACAAAAGTGCCCAAAGTGCCGCGGATTCGAGCGACTCCGCGATCAAGTCCGCTTCACGAATCGCTTCGAGCGGCGTTCCCGTGTGTGGGATGATGACGCACGTGGCCCCAGCATCTTTCGCAGCTCGAAGCCCGGCTAAGCTATCCTCGATCACAAGGACTTCTCTCGGCTCGACACCAAAGCGTGCGGCCGCGGACAAGTAGATTTCTGGTCCCGGCTTCCCCACGCGCACATCCTCGGCCGTCAGCACAATGTTGAATGCATCGAGAAAGCCGTGAGGGCCAAAAACGGTTTGCACATACTCGATGGATGACGATGTTGTGAGCGCTTGAGGCAGTCCAAGCGTTTGCACGCGCCGCACGGCTTCGCGTGCGCCAGGCATCAGCGGAGCCAATCCGCCGTCCAGGACTTCCAAGAAGTACTTCCGGTAATCCGCCGCGATGGTATCGATATCGTCCATGAGGCCGTAGCGATCGCGAAACCGTGGCAGGGCATCGCGGCCCGGCGTGCCTTGAATCGTCGCCCAGAAGTCAGCGTCGAGGCTCTTGCCCCGACACGCCAGCATTCGCTTTGCCGCTTCCGCGAAGATGCACTCGCTGTCGAGCAGCGTACCATCGAGGTCGAAAGCAACCGCACGAATTGGGCGACTAGGGTTTCGCGGGACGGTCATCCGTGTAAACGTCCGGGAGTTGGTTGTTGCGAATGGGCACGGCCAGGAGTTCGGCCGATGATTCATCGGCGTGCTTGGCCTTCTGACTCAGAATGGCGGCCACATCGGCGGCGTCCATTTGCATTGTGTGTTCGCCCGGCGGCGGGGCGGCTTCACCCGGTCCGATATGAACGCGAAAGCGCAGGCTCGCGATATTGAGCTGGTCGTTAGCGAGTAATGCGGCTCGTCGAATGCGCTGACCGTTCACCCGGGTGCCATTCGTACTACCCAGGTCGCGAACCAACAACAGTCCATCCGAACGCAACAAGACACAATGCTGCTTGGAAATGCTCTTGTGATCGAGCCGAAGATCGCAATCCTCTTTCCGGCCGACGAGGGTCAACTCGCGTGGCAGATCGATGGGAGGACCACCGTCAATCGGAATTAGCTGCGTCCGCATGATGGACCTTTGACTGCGATTAGCTCACGACCATAGCATAGCTCGCCGGGACGCCCATCGCTAGATCGCCTGCCAAACGAGAGCTGTCCGACGGCGGAAGGACGGCGGCAACTTCCACGGCCCTGAGCGTCGGAAGTAGTTTCGTCGTTCACTTCGCCAGTGGAAGCCGGATGCTGACAATCGTTCCGCGACCGAGCTGTGAGCGAACCGCGGCGGCCCCATGCATCGCCTGAGCGAGGTGCTTGACAATGGCCAGCCCCAGACCCGTGCCACCCAGTTCGCGAGAACGTGCCCGGTCCACGCGATAGAACCGCTCGAATACCCGTGGCAAATCGCGTTCGGCGATACCGATTCCGCTATCTTCCACTTCGAGCACAGCTTCGTCGCCCACCGTCGTCCAGCGAACGACGATTCGACCCTGGTCCGGTGTGTACTTGATTGCGTTATCCACAAGGTTGTTAAGTATCGTCTCGACGGCCTCGGCGTCGGCAAGAACGATCGCCTCGGGTCCAACGACCGCATCGAGTTTCTGGTGCCTCGCCGTAGCACGAGGACGGTGCCGAGCGAGGCAATCATGTACGGATGGGCCGAGAGGCATCGGACCGATGTCCAGTGCCGCGTCTCCGGATTCGATTCGTGCCAAACTGAGCAAATCCAGGATGAGCGCATGGAGCCGGTCGGCCTGGATAGCGATTTGCTCCAGGAACTGACCCCGATGCTCGGTATCGTCCACGGCCCCGTTCGCAAGCGTTTCGACCGACACCTTGATGACGGCCAGGGGCGTCTTGAGTTCGTGAGAAACATTGGCAACGAATTCTTGCCGAACTCGTTCGAGTCGGCGAATCTCGCTGACATCGTGCAGCACGACCACCACTCCTGTAGAATCGCTTGCAAGTCGTGCGGCGTAAAGTGCCAGGTGCCGCTGGGGTGGCCCCTTCCACTCCACATCGGCGCGTTGGGGTTCTCCGGTTTTGACGGTCTCGGCGACGAGTTCCTGCACCTGCCGATCGCGAACGACTTCCCACAACCGCTTCCCGATCGCCCGAGTGGTCGAGAAGTCGAGTAGCTGCCCCGCCCGTTCGTTCGCAAAGCGGATTCGCTGCTTGGAATCGACAGACACCACGCCTTCCACCATGCCACTGAGTACGGTCCGCAGTTGCCGACGATCCTCTTCCAGAGTCGCGACCCGGGTCGCCAACCCTTCACTCGCGGCATTGAACGCGCGCGTCAGGGCCGTCAGGGCCGTCGCTCGACCGGCGTAGACCTTGTGTCCCAAGTCGCCTTCGGCAAAACGCTGCAAGCCGGACTCGACCGCCGCCAACGACTCGATCTGACGACGGCGAAATGTCGCCAAGGCACTAACCGTTGCGACTGCGGCGATACTGGCGGCGACGACGGCCGGCCAATGCGAACCCGTTGGCAGAAGCAAATACGTACCGACGCCAGCTGCGACGAATACGGGCAAACCGTAGGCAACGAACCAGCGGTACGACATGCAGTGAGTTTAGCGACGCCGTGCGACTACCGATTGCGCCGATCGGCATCGACGCCCAGACCCATGACGAGAATCGCAACGAGGACATGCTTGGCAACCGCGAGAGCAAGCAGCGCCGGCACTGTGCCAAGAGTACAGCACCACGCAGTGGCGAAAACGGTGATCGCCGACCACGAAACCTGGTGAAGTCGCATCCGAAGCCGCGCGGCCCCATCGTCGTCGCCCAGAGCGACGAGGGCCGGTGGTTCAGGCGGGATCAAGGTTCCGTTCACGGCGCGGCCTCCGCTCGCGTCGGGCGCTCATACCAAGAATAGTCGCATCGATAAAACGAAGCAAGCGAAAGGCGCTGATGTCGGGCCGAGCCATCATGGCCCGCGTCCCGACTGATCTTCTTCAGGCGGTTTCGGCGGCGGCGCGGGCTGGCGTCGCTTCGCCGGATCCCAGAGTCGGAAGCCCCAATCTGTTCCGGCCGCGAGCGGCTTGCTACGGTCGAACTTACCGCCATCGTCGGTCTGGTCGGGGCCAACGGAGTAGATGACCAGGCCATCGTCAACTCGCTTCAAACGCAATGGGTTCCCAACGTACGGATCGAGGGGGATCGATTTCAGCGAACCAGCCTTCACGAGTTCGTCGAGCGACTCGGGCCAACGGCCATGCTTGTTCCGGAATCGCTCGGCCGCGACCATTGCGAAGGCGCAGCGCAATTGGGCGTGATTGCGAATGCATGCCTGACCGACCTTTGTCATCGCGGGAGCCAGAAGCCGCGCCAGTACGGGAAGATCGCGAGCCTTGGCATCCATTGATTGCATGGGGCCGGCCCACGTCTGGGGTGGAGTCTTCGCCAACTCGACCATCTCGTTCGTGTAATTGAGACAGCCAGTGATCTGATGCGACATGAAGCCCGGGACGACGGTCAGAAGCCCCACAGCCGGTGTCGCTCCCGGTGCCGAGCCGACCACACCCGCGCCGATCGTGCCGTTGCGGATGTTCTCAAGCAAATGGTATTCGCCGGCTCGCTCCCCACGGACGCCGTACAGCAGCAGCGGTTCCCGTTCCGCAGCCTCAATCCTGTCCTGAATGGCGGCCAACCGCTCTTCCGACGGCGTACCTTGCGCCAGTACTCGTTCGACCGCGTTTACTGCAACCGCCTGGCAAGCAATGCGGACGAGCATCGAGATCATGAACGGCTCGTCGCCGATCGATGTACCGCAATGAAGCATGGCCTGACACGCGCCGACCGCACCGTCGGCATCCCCACGTTGAGCCAAGTCCATCGCGTCGTAGTTCAGTACGTTCAGAGCATCGCGGTTGCTCTGACACACGAGAACGGTCGAGATGAAGTCCGGCGCATACGTAATCGTGTGGCGGCCATGCGGATAATCCACCATCTTGCGTGATTCGGCGAGCGCAGGACCAACCGCCGCCAGCATCGATCGGACGGCCGCGATCTGCTGCTCGTTCATCAGTTGTTCGGGGCGAATATCCCGAAGCAATTCATCCTTCTGGGCAGACTGCCAGCCATTGGGAAGCAACGATTTGATGAGCACGATTTGGACAGCGCCGTTCTGCGCATCCGGGTAGGTTGCGCGTTTCGCCTCGATCTGGTCGATGTGCCAACCTGGATCGTGCTCGTCGGCGAAGGCAATGGCCTTGTGATATGCGCTACTGGCGTACATCACCCACGCGAAGATACCGCCGCCGGCCAGCAGCGCCAGGACAGCCAACACGACCGGCCATCGTCGGCGGCGCGAGGGTTCGTCGGAATGCTGTCGGTCCACAATCGTCCCCTTGCCTTCCAGGAGCAAATCAGCATTGTCGCCGACGGTGCGGCAGTATGCTAGTGGCCCCTGCTCAAATCTCGTGCGGCCCGATACGATTAACAGTTAACCGCCCGTCGCATTGGCTCCGAGATTGCTTACATGCAGCCGCAGTCGCAGTTCAAGAACTACCTGGTGTTTTTCGTCGCGTTCGTGCTGATCTTTGTCGGCTTCAATGCCCTGCGCAACTGGCTTTACCCACCACCCCAGCGACTCACCCCCGACCAGAAGGTGGCCCTGATGGAATTTGCCCGGGCGGCGACGCCCGTTGGCGACTCGGGGCTGATCGACGCCGTGGCCTTGGCCGGGCGCACGGTCGCTTCGCCCTCGGCCCAGATGGAGCTGGCCATTGCGGTCAAGGCGACGCGGCCCAAGGATGAAGTGGCCAAAGCTGTCGACACTGCAAAGCCGCCGACGGACGTCAAGCCAATCGACTTCGGTGGCGACGATTTTTACATCCGCGCCAAGCTCACACCGTATGGCGCTGGCGTCTACAGCGTGACTCTGCCCGCGTTCGAAGGGGCGACACGCATGGGCCTGCCGGAGTTGGACGCGAACGGGCAGCCCAAGCCGATTGAGCTCATCCCGCCGTCCGACGAACCGTCATTCGTCCTCTACCACTACGCCCGCACCGATGAAGACGAAAAGCAGCCGGTCCATACCCTGGGCCGTCGTGTATGGACAGTCGCCAAGACAGAAGTGAATGCCGAGAGCCACGTCGTCGCGTTCACGACCGACCTTCCGGAAATCGGCGTGCGCTTGACGAAGACCTTCACGCTCAAAAAAGCCGAGTATCACATCGGCCTGAGCATCAAGATCGAGCGATTGGCTGGCTCCAAGGATTCGACTGGCTTCCGATACCAGCTTGCTGGCGGCCACGGCCTGCCGATCGAGGGCGAATGGTACACGACAACCTATCGCAACGGGCTAACGTGCTGGGTCGACAAGGGCAACGCGGTCACCCGTGTTCTGGACGACGCCCGATTGGTTGGAACACAGTCCGGCGGCGATCGGCTGCGCCGTGAGGACAAACGCATTCAGTACTCGGCCGTGGCAATCCAGTACTTCGCGTCGGCCATCGTCGTGGATGACCAACAGCAGAATCAGAACTTCATCGAGTTCGCCCGAACCACGGTTGAAGGCGTCCCCAACCCGACAAAGCCGTTCCTCGACGACATCACCGTTCGGATCATCTCGGAGATCGTCGATCCGAAGCCTGGCGACCCAGTCGAACACAAGTACCTGCTCTATCACGGCCCCGTCAAAGTTCGCTTGTTGCACCAACTCAAGGGTGCTGTCGCGCCAGAACTCGTGGACCGCTACGAGAAAACCCTGCACCTGAACACACTAACCGATTACGGCCGGTTCGGGTTCTGGACCGATGCGATCGTCTTCTTCACCAACTTGGTCCACGGCTTGATCGGGGTATTGCGTTACATCGTGCCGGCGATCCACGGCCGCGACGCAATCTGCATCATTCTGGTCACGGTCATTGTGCGCGGTTTCATGTTCCCGCTATCGCGCAAGCAGGCGGCCACGATGGCGAAGACGCAGGAGCAGATGGCCAAGGTCGCGCCCGAGATCAAGAAGCTCAAGGAGAAGTACAAGAACGACGCCGCGTCGCTGCAACAGGCGCAGATGGAGCTATACCGCCGGCACGGCATCAACCCCGCAGCCGGTCTTGGCGGCTGCCTGATGCTGTTTGCCCAGATGCCAATCTTCATGGGCCTGTACTTCGCGCTTCAGGAGAGCTTCTTCTTCCGCTTGCAGCCTTTCTTGTGGGTCCGCAACCTCGCCGCCCCGGACATGCTGATCTGGTGGTCGGAGAATATCCCGTGGCTTAGCCGACCCGAAGATCTGGGCGGTTTTCTGTACCTGGGACCGTACTTCAATTTGTTGCCCGTGATCGCAGTGGTGCTGATGGGTATTCAGCAGAAGCTGACAATGCCGCCACCGGTCGACGAGCAGGGCGAGATCAATGCGAAGACGATGAAGTACATGTTGATCGTGTTCGGGCTAATGTTCTACAAGGTGCCGGCTGGTCTCTGCTTGTACTTCATCGCCAGTACGACCTGGGGCCTGATCGAGCGAAAGCTCATCAAGAAGAAGAAGCCGAATCAGCCCGATGAAGGGGCAGCCGTGGCGAATGGCAAGCCTGGCCCGCGCGGCGGCAAGGGCAAGCCGAAGCTCGACGAGCCACCGAGCCGAATGAGGGAGTTGTGGGAGAAACTGCTCAAGGAAGCTTCGAAGAAGTGATCCCCACCGTCCGCTGTCGGTGGGCTTTCGTGTCCCCTGAAAGCCCACCGATGACAATCGGTAAGCTGTGCCCCGCATGAACCAGCAGCCCGACGCCGATGCCCCGACGCTGCCGCCATGCCAGCCTGGCGCGACGTTTGACTTCACGCCCGCCGACCCCAATGCCACCATTGCCCCAAACACCGCCGCGCCGAAGGCCGAGACCGCGGCCATTCCCGGCTACGAGCTGCTCGGCGAGCTAGGCCGCGGCGGCATGGGCGTCGTCTACAAGGCCCGGCAGAGATCGCTCAAGCGACTCGTCGCGCTGAAGATGGTGATTGGCGGGGCGCACTCCGGCTCCGAGTCGTTCGGCCGGTTCCGGGCCGAGGCCGAGGCGGTCGCGGCCCTACAGCACCCCAACATCGTCCAGGTGTACGAGGTCGGTACGGCGGGCGAGACGCCATACTTCTCGCTCGAATACCTCGACGGCGGTAGCCTCGACAAAAAGCTCGCCGGCACTCCCCTGCCGCCGCGCGAAGCCGCCGAACTTGTCCGCACGCTCGCCCGCGCAGTCCAGCACGCCCACGACCACGGCATCGTCCACCGCGACCTGAAGCCGGCCAACGTGCTGTTGTCAGGAGCCAGGAGTCAGGAGTCAGGGGTCGGCAACCCGGGATCGGAACCGACTCCTGACACCTGGCTCCTGACTCCTAAAGTCACGGACTTCGGCCTCGCCAAGCAGATGAACAGCGACAGCGGCCAGACTCGCTCCGGCGCGATCCTTGGAACGCCGTCGTACATGGCCCCCGAGCAGGCCGCCGGCGACACCAAGACCGTCGGCCCGCCGGTTGACATCTACGCCCTCGGGGCGATCCTCTACGAATGCCTGACCGGGCGGCCGCCGTTCCGGGCCCCGACGCCGCTCGACACCGTGCTCCAGGTGATGAACGAGGAGCCGGTGCCGCCGACGAAGCTACAAGCCAAGACGCCGCGGGACCTGGAAACCGTCTGCCTGAAGTGCCTGCACAAAAAGCCGGAGCGGCGGTACGCCTCGGCGAGCGAGTTGGGCGACGATCTTCAGCGCTACCTCGACGGCGATCCGATCCGCGCCCGACCGGCGAGTTGGCCGGAGCGGGTGCGGTCGTGGCGTAAACGCAACCCGCGCGCGTTTCGGCTCGCCCTCGGCATGTTCTTCGCCACGGTCGCCGTCAACTCGCTCATCCTTAAAGGCCGGCACGATTCCGAGCGCTACGCACGCAAGCTCGAAGCTGAGCAGAAGGCGACCGCCACAGCCCGTGACACGGCCGAGGAGGCGAAGGGCCGAGCCGAGGCCGCCGAGAGAGTCGTCCAGGCCGACAAAGACGCGGCCGTCGCCCGATTGTACGCCACGTCAATTGACCTTGCGTACCGCGAGTGGAACGACAACAACGTCATCCGCGCCGAGCAGCTGCTTAACGAGTGCCCGCCCAAGCTTCGCGGCTGGGAGTGGGACTTCGTGAAGGGGCTGTGCCGGCAGGACGTGCTGCGCCTGGCCGGCCACCACGCGGCCATCGAGCAGTTGCGGATCGCGCCGGACGGTCGGACGGCCGTCTCGTCGGCCACCGACGGAATGTGCCTCTGGGACATGGCGGCCGGTCGCGAGACCGGGACGCTGCCATATAGTGGCCCCATCGCCGTCTCGCTCGACGGCACGCGGCTCGCCGTAAACCGTGGCGGCCGGCTGCTCTTGCTCGGCCTGCCCGACGGGCGGACGCTGCAAAGCACCATCATCGACCGCGCGCTGGTCACCGCACTGGCGTTCGCTCCGGACGGCAACGTCCACGTCGTCACCCAGGACGGCGGCTTCTACCGCTGGACCCTCGCCGACAATACGGCCACTCGCGCCCCGAAATCGGCGGCGTTCGACTGGACCAACCAGCGCGACTACCGCCGCCCCACGTTCAGTCGCGACGCCGCGTTCGTCGCCGCCGGCCGCTTCGCCGGCGGCACCGTGACCGTCTGGGAGTTCGCGACCGGAGCGACGAAGTGGGAATTCGCCGGCCACGCCAGCCACTCGACGCAGACCGCGTTCGCCCCCGACGGCAAGCACCTCGCCAGCGCCGGGGCCGACGGCCAGGTCATCCTCTGGGACCTGGTAGCGGGCAAAGAACTGCGCCGGCTCAAGGGGCACGGCGGCGAGGTGCGGTGCGTCGCGTTCAGCCGGGACGGAGCGCGGGTCGCCAGCGGCTCCGAGGATCTGACGGTACGGCTGTGGGACGCGACCACCGGCGACCGGCTGCTGACCTTCCGCGGGCACACGGCCGAGGTGCAGGCGGTGGCGTTTGCGCCCGACGGCAAGCGGCTCGTCAGTGCCGGGGCCGACAGAGTCGTTCGCGTCTGGGACGCCGAGGAGACGGTTCACCGCGGGCGCGGCAATCTGATCCTGGAACTGCGGTCTCGGGGGCTCGGCGACCGCCGGCCCGCGGCGAGCGAAGGCGGGCAGACGTACTACGGCCAGCTCAACCCGGACGTGTCGTTCGCCCTGGCCCCCGACGGCCGATCGGCCGTCACCGCCGGCCCACCGGACGTGATGCTCTGGGACCTCCGCGGCCGGCGGATGCAGCGCACGGCCACGGTCTCGCTCGCCGACGGAGTGGCCGTCGCATTCACTCCCGACGGCAAGACGCTCGCCACGGTCGCGGCCACGCCGAATCGCCCGACCGAGGTGGCAATCCGCGACGCGGCTGACCTCAAGGTGATCCGCCGCATGAGCGGTCCGGCGTGCGCGCGGGCGGTGGCGGCGTTCAGCCCCGACGGCACACGGCTCACGGTCGGCTTCCAACCGGCCGGCGAGGCGGTGCGCGGCGAGGTCCTGACCTGGGAGGTCGCCACCGGCCGCGAGGCCGGCCAGCTGCCCCGGCTCGCGGCCGGATTCGGCCTCAACGGCATCGCTTACACGCCCGACGGGCGCGAGTTGGTCGTTGGCGGGGTAGCGGGCGTGGCCGTCTGGCCAGCCGGTAGCGCTGCTCCGCGTATCCAGTTCGAGGTGCCGGCCGGGTCGAACGCCGTGGCGGTGAGCCGCGACGGGCGGATCGCCACGGCCGGGGCCGACGCTGCCGTGCGGTTCTGGTCGCCCGCCGACGGTGCGGCCGCGGGAACCCTCGAAGGGCATGTCGGCGCGGTCGCCTCGGTCGCGTTCAGTCCCGACGGGACGCGGCTCGCCTCCTGCGGTGCGGACATGGCCGTCAAGGTTTGGGACGTGGCGAGCGGGCGAGAGCTGTTGACTCTGCGCGACCACCGCCGACCGGCGACACAGGTCGGCTGGAGCGGCGATGGATCGGTGGTCGCGTCGTGCGCCGCCGACGGAGCGCTTCGGGTCTGGGAGGCTCGGCGAACCGCCGCGGCCGGTTCCGGCGAGTGGCCGATGCTATTCGCCGACCGCTTCGACCGCGGCGAACTCGGCCCGGCCTGGGACGCGGGCCGGTACCGCTGGGCAGTCGAGAGCGGCGGGGCGGTCGGCACGCTGCGGGAGACCGACGCCGACGGGTTTAAGTACAACGCCGCATTCCTCCAGCTCAGGGCGGCGGAACTGCCGACAACGTTCGACCTGCGGTACGACGTGCGCATCGAGACGCCGATGGCCACCGTCGCGATCCTCGCCGACGGCCGCACGGACCAGTCGCTGCGGCCGGTCCTCAACGGTCGGCCGTCGAACAACGCGCCGCCGGCTGGTGCATCGCTGTTGCTCATGGCTGGGACCAGCCGGACGACTCTCGTCGGCGTGCCGCGGACGAAGTTCGCTTTCGCGCCGGGCCGGACTTACCGCGTCCGGCTCGTCCGCGAGCCGAAACACCTGACGGTCGAGGTCGACGGCACGGAGGTGTTGGCCGAGCGTGTCCCGGAGTTCGACGCTCCCGGCCTGACGCTTCAGGGCTGCTTCGGCGGCGTCGGCGACCGCGTTCATTTCGCTAACGTCGAGTTGCGAGCGCCAGCCGCGGCCGTGCGCGAGCGTCAGGTGCGGTCGCGCGTCGAGCAACTGTTCGACCAGCGGCTCTTGAAGGAGGCCGTCGCCGAGGAGTTGGCTGCCGATGCGACACTCGACGCCGCCGACCGGCAGGCCGTGACCGTTGCACTTGGGCGGCTCACGGAAAACGTCGATAAACTCGCCACGGCGGTCGCCACCGTCGTGCGAGAGCCCGACCGTTCGCGAGCCGAATACCGGCTGGCCTTGCGGCAGGCGGAGGTGGCGTCCGCCCGCACGCCGGAGAACTGGAAGTACGCTCTGGCGCTCGGCCTCGCACGGTATCGCGTTGGCGAGCATGCCGCGGCCTTCGAGCAGATCGAGAAGGCGATTGCGATGGCCCGCCACCAGGACGGGGCGGCCTTACCGGGGCCGTACGCGGCACTGGCGCTGGCCGCGCGCCGCCGGTAACGACGGGCTGGCCCGCGAGGCCATGGCCCGCCGCCGCGACGCGCTCAGCGCCCGACGACGGCGGCCCACCCACGGGCCGGCGAACTGGCGGCCGAGGTCGATCGTCTGCCCGAGGCCGTCCGCATGGCCGATCCAGAGGCCGAGGCGATCAAGCGGCTCGTGTGGGAGGCGGGGCAAGCCGGCTGGGATCGCGGCGACTTGGCTGCATTCATGGCAGTCCGCACGGCCGACTTCCGCGAGACAGCCGCGCGTGGCCCCGACCCATCGCCGGCCGACGTGACGCTCGACCGCGCTCAGGTCGAAGCGGTGCGGCGGATCCAGTTCCGGCCGGGCCGCAACAGCGAGTTGACCTGGCAGTACGAGGACGCCCACGTCACGTTCGACGGTAACGGGGCCACGCTGCGCTACCGACTCGTGGGTCAGTCGTCCGAGTACTTCAACGCGGTGGAGAGCGTCGCCAGGTTGGCGAAAACGCCATCAGGTTGGGCGATCTCCGCAGAGCGGAATTGGCCTGTGGCGTACAAGCTGCTGCGCGAGCGCAAGACCTATGACGCAGCCTACTGGACCGCCCTCGACCGCGCGGCCGACGCCGCTACCGGGAAAGTGCGGGTGCGGGCTCTGTACTCTGCCCAGCGCTACGCCGACGCGTACGCGGCCATGAAAGAGTTGGGCGCGGGGGCCGAGGTCAGGGCCGAGGACTGGGCACTCCGTGGCGAGGTGGCGCTGGCCGTCGGCGACGCCGACGCGGCGCGGGCGGCGTTCCGCCAGGCGACTGAACTCAACCCGGAGGTCGAGCTGCCGTGGTATCTGAGTCGGTCGCTCTGGACGCACCGTGCCCGGGTCGTACAGTTCGGCGTGGCGTTCCTGCCCGATGGCCGGCTCGCAGTCGGCAGCGGTGACAAATCGGTCTACCTGTACGACCGCCGCGGCGGCGAAGTCGCGGCTCTGCCGCCGCTGTCCGCCCCGGTGGCCAGCGTGGCTGCGGATGGCTCGCACGTCGTCGCCGCGGCGCTCGGTGGCGACAACGAGATCGCCGTGTTCGACGCGGCGGATGGCACGCCCGCCCGCCGGATGCTAGGCCACCGCTCCGAAGTCCACCGCGTCGCCCTTAGCCCAGACGGTCGGCGAGCCGGATCGTCGTCGGCCGACGGCACGGCTCGCGTGTGGGAGCTGGGCACGGGCAAGGAACTGCTGCAACTGCGGCATGACGACCGCGTCCTCGCTGCCGTCTTCAGCCCGGACGGCACCCGGATCGCGACAGCGAGCCATGACAAGACTGCCCGCGTTTGGGACGCGACAACGGGCAAGCAACTTGAGTCACACACATTCGCGGACCAGTTGAAGCGAGTCGCTTACTCGCCGGACGGCAAGCGGTTGGCCATCGCGTCTGTGGACGGCACCGTCGCGGTGATCGACGCCGCGGGCCGGGCGGAGTGGAAGGCGCACAAGGGCGTCGTCGAGGTGGTCCTGTTCAGCCCGGACGGGAAGCTGCTCGCGACGGCCGGCGACAGCGGCACGATCCGCCTATGGGACATGACGACGCGCAAAAAGCGGGCGGTGCTGTCGGGTTTGCGCGGTACCGTGTTCAGCCTGGCGTTCGACCGCGATGGGACCCGGCTGGCGTCGGCCGCGGGGGACGGCACGGCGCGAGTGTGGGACGTGACCGGCGTCGCGGACGGTAACTGACTCACGCCGTTGCCGACGGGTGCAATATCGGCGCGTAACCCGCCTCGATCGCGGCAACCACCGACGGCGGTGTCAACACAGTCACTAACCCGCTCCCAGCTTTGCCGCGCGAGTACCCGGCAAATGACCATCGCCGAAGCCGCCCGTCGTGCCACAGGAACGGCTTGCCGCCAACCGCGACGATGACGCCCGACGGCAGTCGCCGCAACGGCGCGCGATAGGTCCGCTTGCCGCCGGTGGCATCCAGCCGCTCGGCGTGCAGGATGTCGTCCATCAACGGCAGGAGCGAGTCGGCCGTGAACGGGCCGGCCGCGTTGCCGCGCAGCCACGCCGCCTTGAAACGCAAGAGGTCGGCCCGGCGGCACTCGGCGCACGGTCGGTGGCCGGCGGCGAGCGCGGTCGCTTCGTCGAGGAAGAAAAGCTCGGTGTACAGGCCGGGCGACATGACCGTTCGCTGCCGGCCGCGGAACGCCAGCAGGCACGCGATCCAACGTTTGAGTCGCCACGGCCGAACGATCCGTTGGTGTTTATCGTGCAGCAATCCGCGGTTTCCGAGAATCGTGCCTCGCTCCGACGTGGCAACGATGGCTCCAAATGGATCCACACGGTTCTGAAGTGGCACGTTCGGCCCTCGCAATATTTTCCGGGAATTCGCGTTGCCACAGACCCCAGGTCGGCTTATAGTTGCCGTGTCGGGTGAGTATCTTATCCAGAGTGGCTGAGGGTCTAGGCCCGTCGAAGCCACAGCAACCGGTCCCGCCGATGGCCCTTCCAAGGCCAGCAACGGGATGCTGGTGCTAACTCCTACCTGCCATTGGCCGAAAGGCTGAGGCGGGAGAGATAAGATCGTGCAGTAGCGCACGCCTCTTGTTCTCTACCCTCGACGTTGGGCACGAATCCGCCCAAGTCGAACCTTCTGGACGATACGCACCGTTGGTTTCCCATAGTTGGGCTGGGCTGCGCCTACGACGGGCCGCCGGCCAAAGGAGACAACGGCCGTGTCTTACACCGTCAACGTCAACCCCCTCGTCAAAGGCTTGAAGTGTCGCATCTGCGGCAAGCACTACGAACCGCAGGCCGTCAACTTTTGCACCGATGACTTTGGCCCGCTCGAAGTCGATTACGATTACGAGGCCATCCGCGAAGTCATCACCCGCGACAAGATCGAGTCTCGGCCGTTCACCATGTGGCGCTATGCCGAGTTACTGCCGCTCGACGGTGCGCCAACAGTTGGCATCCATTCCGGTGGCACACCGCTCGTGCGGGCCGACCGGTTGGCCGAGGAACTCGGTGTCGAAAACCTGTGGGTCAAGAACGACGCGGTGAACTTCCCGACGTTGTCATTCAAAGACCGCGTCGTTTCGGTCGCGCTCTCGAAGGCGAAAGAGTTCGGCCTGACGACCGTTGGCTGTGCGTCGACCGGCAATCTCGCGAATAGCGTCGCCGCCAACGCGGCCGCGGCTGGGCTGCAGGCGTACATCCTCGTGCCATCGGACCTGGAGCGGGCGAAGATCCTCGGCACGAGCGTCTACGGTGCAAAGGTCGTCGCGGTTAACGGTACCTACGACGAGGTGAACCGCCTCTGCACGCAAGTCGCGTTCAAGTACGGTTGGGGATTCGTCAACATCAACCTCCGACCGTACTACGCCGAGGGGTCGAAGACGTTTGGCTTCGAGATCGCCGAGCAGCTCGGCTGGCGGCTGCCGAAGCACGTCGTCGCCCCGATGGCCGGCGGCGCGCTCATCGGCAAGATTCACAAGGCATTCACCGAGTTGAAAGAGATCGGCCTCGTCGAAGGTGGAGACTGCGCCATGTATGGGGCGCAAGCGACCGGTTGCAACCCGATCGCCGACGCAGTGAAGAACAACCGCGAGACGCACCGGCCGGTCCGCAAGCCGAACACGATCGCGAAGTCGTTGGCCATCGGCGATCCGGCCGATGGGTACTTTGCCGCCAAGCTCATCCGCGAGACCGGAGGCTGGTCCGAAGACGCAAGCGACGGCGAGATTCGCGAGGCGATGGCGCTATTGGCCAGGACCGAGGGGATCTTCGCCGAAACGGCCGGTGGCGTGACCGTTGCGGTGACCAAAAAGCTGATCGAGCAGGGCCGCATCCCGCGGGACGAGGAGATCGTCATCTGCGTGACCGGCAACGGGCTCAAGACGCAGGACGCAGTGGCCGAGGTGCTGGAGGAGCCAGCCACGATCAAGCCGTCGCTCGACGCCTTCGTCCGCGCGTACGAGGGCAAGCGCGAGTTGGTCGTGGCGTAGGAGTGTCATCCGCCGATTTCGCAGATGGCGCAGATTTCAGAAGACGGAAAGACAGTTTAGTGCATCGAATTCTGTCCTTCCGTCTTCTGAAATCTGCGCCATCTGCGAAATCGGCGGATAAAATCTCCCCATCTCATCCTCACCCCGGAGCGACAACATGGCCGTCAAAGTCTTGATTCCCGCGCCGATGCGGCAGCATACCGGCGGCAACGCCGCGGTGGACGCCGCCGGCGGTACCGTCCGCGAGGCGTTAACCAACGTCGGTTACCTGTTTCCCGAGTTGACCGAACGTCTCTTCGAGGGCAGTGCCCTCAAGAAGTTCGTAAACGTCTTCGTTAACGATGAGGACATCCGCTACCTGTCGAACCTCGACACGGCCGTCAAAGACGGCGACGAGGTAAACATCATCCCAGCCGTGGCGGGAGGCTGACCCGATGGCCGACGAGGTGCCCGACGGCTCGGCCGTGTTCCCCGAGATTCCGGCCGATCTCGGCGTAGATCCGCTGCTCCTGGCCGTATTGCAAGCCGTCGTTTTCCTGGGTGGATCGGACGAGGAGATCGTCCAGCCGGACGCGGCCGACGAAGTGCTGGAGTACATGGCCAGCTACCTCCAGCGGCTGACCGGAACTGAACTGGAGCGTGTCCGCGGCGACATCTCGACGGTTGTTGCGCACGCCAAGCGCAACGGCTGGCCGACCGAAGTCCACGAGTTCCTATCAACCTTTCTGGCCGACTTCGGCGTCGGCGACGACGAGACAGCATGAACGCACCCGACGTATCGGATCGTTACAGCCGACAGATGCGGTTCCCCGGCGTCGGCAAGGACGGGCAGGCGCGCCTCCTTGCCAGCCGCGTCACGCTCGTCGGTTGCGGGGCGCTCGGCACCGTGCTGGCCAACGCGCTGGTCCGCGCCGGCGTGGGCTATTTGCGGCTGATCGATCGCGACTTCATCGAGACGAACAACCTCCAGCGGCAAATCCTTTTCGACGAGGACGACGTGGCCGCCAACCTGCCGAAGGCGGAGGCCGCGGCGAGGAAGCTCGCCCGCATCAATAGCGGCGTGACGGTCGAGCCGGTCGTCGCCGACGTGAACCGCACCAACATCGAGGACTTGGTACGCGATGCCGACCTGATCCTCGACGGCTCGGACAACTTCGAGGTGCGGTACGTCATCAACGACGCGGCCGTGAAGTTCAACAAGCCGTGGGTGTACGGCGGCTGCGTCGGGTCGCACGGCCAGTCGATGACGATCCTGCCGGGGGAGACGCCGTGCCTGCGGTGCGTGTTCGAGGCCGCGCCGAACCCCGGCGAGGTCGGCACCTGCGAGACGGCCGGCGTGCTCGGGCCGATCGTCAACGTGGTGGCGAGCATCCAGGCCGCGGAGGCGTTAAAGCTTCTGTGCGGCCGAAAGGAGGCGGTCAACCGCGAACTCGTTTACATCGACGTTTGGGAGAACGTCACCAAGCGCATCAAGATCGCCGGCTTGCTCGGCAAGGTCGACTGCCCGTGCTGCCAGCGGAAGCAATTCGAGTGGCTCGACGGGGCGCACGGCGCGCAGACGACGAGCCTGTGCGGCCGCAACGCCGTACAGGTGAGCCACCGGGCCGGCGTGAAGCTCGACCTGGAGTCGCTGGCGAAGGAAGTCGGCGCGATGGGGCCGGTGACGCGGAACAAGTTCCTGTTGAAGTTCGACGTGGGCGAGTACCAGTTCACGGTGTTCCCCGACGGCCGAGCGATCATCAAGGGCACCAGCGACGTGGACAGGGCGAAGACGCTGTACGCGAAGTACGTGGGGCATTGACGGCGGCGGTTTGGTACGATGGGATCGAAGGAGGCACAGAACCATGCCGCAAATCGTGCTGACCGACGAGCAAGCGACCGTCGTGGCGACCGCCGCCGAGCCGATTCTGGTCCGCGACCGGGGCGGTAAGGTGTTCGGCGTCCTACCGCCGCCGTGGGGTGACGCGGACATTGCTGAGGCCAAGCGCCGCCAGGCGAGCGGCGAACCGCGGCAAACGACCGACGAGGTACTCGCCCGCTTGCGAAACGACGTTAGCTTCACCCCGGTCCTATGAGGACAAGCCATGAACTACATCCAACTGACCGACGAGCAGTTCGAGGCGTGCAAGGAAATGGGCGACGAGGTTCAAGTTCGCAGCCCCGGCGGCGCGGTCCTCGGGTCCATTAGCGCAATGCCGCCGTATGTGACGCCGGAGTTCATCGCGGACGCCGTGCGCCGCGCCAAGGCACCGGGGCCGCGGTACACCACCGAACAGGTGATCGCCCGGTGCCGGGCGTTGGACGCCCTACCGGACGGCGGAAAAAATCTTGACCGCGAGGCGTTGCACGCGTTCCTGACGTCGCTCGACGCGACCGACCCGCCTCGAATGTACCCCGGCCGGGGGTCGGCATGAACTACGATGTCGAGTACGACCTTGACGCCAAACAGGACGTTGCCGACCTGTTCCGACGAGCGCCCGACCCGGCCGCAGTCCTCGACGCGTTGCTCGACGCCAAGCGCCGCCTCGGCCGCGACCCGTCTCAAGGGCGGCCTCTACCGGAAGGCCTGTGGCGATTGGAAGTGCCGCCCGTCGCCGTCTCCTACGAAATCCACGCCGTGACGAATACGGTCACTGTGACCAACGTAAACCTCGTGGCCCCGTGACCCGTGCGATGACCTACCTCGACAACGCCGCCACCAGCTTCCCGAAGCCCGAGGGCGTCTACGCCGCCCTCGACCGCTGCGCCCGCACGCAACTGGCCAACCCCGGCCGGGCCGGGCACCGCATGGCCCTCGAAGCCGAGCGCGTCCTCGACGAGGGCCGGCACCGGCTCAACCGCCTGTTGGGCGGCGACGCCCCGGAGCGGTTCGTCTTCACCCTCAACTGCACCGACGCCCTGAACATCGCGTTCAAGGGCGTCCTCAACCCCGGCGACCACGTCGTCACTACCGACCTCGAACACAACAGCGTCAGCCGGCCGCTGCGGGCGCTCGAGTTGGCCGGCGTGATCGCGCTCACCCGCGTCCCGGCCGACGGCGGCGGCACCGTGGACCCGGACGCCATCCGTGCCGCGATCACGCCGAAGACCAAGCTCGTCGCGATGACGCACGCCTCGAACGTCGTCGGCACCGTGCAGCCGGTCGCGGAGGTCGGACGGATCGTCCGCGACCACGGGGCGCTGTTCCTCGTGGACGCGGCGCAGACGGCCGGCGTGTTGCCCATCGACGTGCGGGCGATGCACATCGACCTGCTCGCGTTCCCCGGCCACAAGTCGTTGTTCGGGCCGACCGGCACCGGGGCGCTCTACGTCGGCGAGCGGGCGACGGTGCGGGCGTGGCGCGAGGGCGGCACCGGCGGCGACTCGTCGAGCGAGACGCAGCCGCGGGAGTTCCCGTACGTCCTCGAAGGCGGAACGCCGAACGTCCTCGGCGTCGCCGGCCTCGTCGCCGGCATCGACTTCGTGGAGGAGAAGGGATTAGACGCGATCCACCGGCACGAGGTCGAGCTAGTCGAGCGGCTGTGGCGGCGGCTCGACGAGCTGCCGGGCGTGGCGGTCGTCGGCCACCGCGACCACGCGAAGCGGGTCGGAACCGTGAGCTTCCTCAGTGAGTTGTTGCCGGCCGGCGAGATCGGCGGCATCCTCGACACGACGTTCGCGATCGCGATCCGGCCGGGGCTGCACTGTGCCCCGTACATCCACCGCGCGCTCGGCACGTTCCCCGACGGGACGGTGCGGGTCAGTCCGGGGCCGTTCAACACGGCCGCGGACATCGACAAACTCGCGGGGGCGCTGGGGGAAATCCTCCAAACGTAACCTCGCCGGTTCGCGGCCCGAAGCGTGCAAGCGTCCGGCACGCTTCTGCGAAGCGTCGCGAACCGAAAGGCGGGTCACGCCAAGGCGGCTCGGGTGGACGAGTCGATCCACCGCCACAGGTTCGTCGGTTAGCACGAACAGCCCGATCCGATCCGCGATCGCGTAGGCCGACGCCGCCAGCGCCGCCGGCACCTCGACCGCGTTCCGCCCCGCCGCCCGCACGGCCTTCATTTGGGACTCATCCACCGTCGCGAGTCGTTCGACCCGCAGCGCCGTCGGCCGGCCGTTGACGACGAGCGCGGTCCCGTCCCAGCGGACGTGCGACAGGCCGATCCGCACGCGGGCCTCGCCGACCGGCCCCGCGTACAGGAACGGGCTGTCGGTGTCCCACCACGCCGGCTCGGGGATCACGATCCGTCCGTCGCGGATCGGGTGGGCGACCTCGACGGTCGTGCTGTATTCGCAGGTCGGCCCGACGAGCCGGCCGCGCACCTCGACGCCCTCGGCTGGCGGCTCGACGGCGATGACGGCCTCGGCCGGCGTGAGGCGCAGCAGTCGCAGGGTCGGTGTCATACCGTCAGAGTATCAGCATCGCGTCGCCGTAGCTGTAGAAGCGGTAGCGGTCGGCGACCGCGACCTCATACGTCCGCCGCAGCAACTCGTCGCCGGCGAACGCGCCGACCAGCAGCAGCAGGCTCGTCCGCGGCAGGTGGAAGTTCGTCACCATCGCATCGACGATCGTAAATGTGTACGGTTCGTGGATGTAGAGGCTTGTTGGCCCGCGAAACGGTAAACCTCGCGCCGTCTCAAGCGTGCGTACCGCCGTGGTGCCTACCGCGACGACGCGGCCGCCGCGCGCCCGACACGCGGCGATGGCGTCGGCAGTCGGTTGGGAGAGTTCGCACCACTCCGCGTGCATGACGTGCTTCGCCGGGTCATCGTGCTGGAGCGGCTGGAAGGTGCCGAGGCCGACGTGCAGCGTCACGAACGCCGTGGTGATGTTGCGTTCGCGCAGGCGGTCGAGGACGGCCGGCGTGAAGTGCAGACCGGCCGTCGGCGCGGCGACCGAACCGGGCGTGTGCGCGAACACCGTCTGGTAACGCTCGGCGTCGGCGGTGGCGGCGACGCCCTTGCGGATGTACGGCGGCAGCGGGACGCGACCGACATGGGCGAGCAATTCAACGGCCGGGGCCGACGGCTCAGGCCGGAAAAGGAAGTTCCGGTCGGGCGTGCGACCGACATAGATAAGTCGTAGGTCTTCGACCATGACGGCCTCGCCCACCGTCAGCGTCCCACGCGTCTGGCAGAGCATCTCCCATACACCACCGTGTTCCGCGAGGAACAGGCCTTCCCACCTGCCGCCGGTACGTTCGCGACGGCCGATCAGCCTTGCCAGCAATACACGGGTGTCGTTGAGGACGACGAGATCGCCAGGTGCTAGCAGGCCTGGCAAGTCGGCAAAGACGCGGTGTTCGAGCGTGGCGTCGGCCCGACGAACCACGAGCAATCGGGAGCGATCACGCTCGGCGGCCGGTTGCTGGGCGATGAGGTCAGACGGCAGGTGATAGTCGAGAAACGGCATGGGATTGGGCGAACGGTCGGCGTGAGCTGGCAAGTGCGTGGCCCGGCAGAAGTCGAAGTTACTGACGGAACTACGCACCAGCTGGCTCACGCCGGCCGTTCGCCGGGATGGCACGTCACTTAAAGTTCTTGAGCCACTCGTCAAACTCTTTCTTGTTCTTCTCGACCGACTTGGCTGGACCGATGACGCGGAAGAAGTACGGTCCCTTCGGGCTCTCGAAGATGACGTTGAGCGCCCGATAGTCCGGCTTCTCGGTAATCTTCGCGTTTGGAGCGAACGGCGGGTTCTTTTCCAGGTATGTCCCGGTGATGTCGTAGTACGTCGCCTTCACGTCCTTGACCTTCATCTCCTCTTTCTTGACGTTCTTTTCCTCTGGGTTCTTGAATTGGCCCTTCCAGCGTGTCAGATTGGCGTCTATTCCGCCGCCGCCGCCCGGACCGAAGAAGTATACGACCAGCTTCGTGGCGTCCTTGTCGCCGTCGGCCTTCGGAAGGTCGAACGCGGCGTGCTGCATGTTCGAGGTCGTCTCGGCCTTCTTCCAACTGTCAGGCGTCTTGGACTTCAGACCGTCGATCGTCACATCGTCGGCGTGGGCCGCGCCAGCGAGAGCAAGCGCCGTTGCGATGCAAAGCCATCGGCTCATCGGGAACTCCTTTGGGGGGTAGCGTCACGGATACAGTAAGTACTTGGCCCGGCGGGTGCGGAACTCGTCGAGGCTCGTCTGCCACGCCGCAATCAGTTCGTCGGCCGACTTGCCGGCCTTTAGCCCGTCGAATGTCGCCTTGTGGACGAGCAGCGTGTCGTAGCGGTCGATCTTCCAATCGTTTGGGTATAGCTTTCGCAATTCGACCGCGATCGCCAGCCCAACGCGCACCGGCTCGAACGTCTTCCAATCGTCTACGATCACTTGCACGCCGCCGCAAAGTTCTTTTGCGAATTTGCTCGCGGTCGGCGTGCGACTCGTCGCGACAAATCGCGCGCCGGGAAGCCCGAGTCGCGTCAGATTCCCGGCAAGCTCACGGCCGTCGAGCCAAGGTGCGCCAATCCACTCGAACGGTGTCTCGGTTCCGCGGCCGACGCTGATATTGGTCGTCTCCAAAAGGCCGACGCCCGGGTACAACAGCGCCTGCGTGAGCGATCGCATGTTCGGCGACGGGTTGACCCACGACAGGTTTGTGCGATCGTAAAGATCGGCCCGCTTCCAACCTTCCACCTTCACGACGTTGAGATCGACGGCAATCTTTCGCTCATCGCGGTACATACTCGCCAGCTCGCCGAAGGTCATGCCGTGTCGCAGCGGAACGATGTGCCAAGCGACAAACGAACCACGGCCTTCATCGCGGACGGGGCCAGCGACCTCGATACCGCCGATTGGGTTCGGCCGATCGAGTACGACCATCGTCAGTTTGTTCTCGGCCGCAGCCTCCATCACTAGGCCAAGCGTACTGCTGTAGGTGTAGAACCGGCAGCCGACATCTTGAATGTCGAAGACGACCGTATCGATGCCCTTGAGTTGCTCGGCCGTCGGCTTGCGGCGCTCGCCGTACAGACTGTAGATTGGCAAACCCGTTTTCTCGTCTTTGCCGTCGGAAACTTTTTCATCGAGCAGCCCGCGGATGCCGTGTTCGGGGCTAAAAAGGGCAACAAGTGTTACACCATCGGCCTTGTGCAGGAGATCGATGGTCGGCGTGCCATCGCGACCCCGACCCGTGTGGTTGGTGACGAGGCCGACCTTCTTACCTTTGAGCCGGGCGAAGCCCTCAGCAACCAAAACATCGATGCCGGCCGCTGCGGGTTGCGACCCTTGGACCTTCACGCCGACCGCACGGGCCGCAATCGTCGCGACCTCGCTGCGGACCCGGCTGACGTTTCCCTTGCCGTTCGGGTGAACACGGTTACTGAGGAAGACGACCGCCGACTGAGAAGCCGGGTCGATCCAGATCGACGTGCCGGTGAAACCCGTGTGGCCGAAGCTCGTGCCGCGTGGAAACAATTCGCCGCGATTGCGTGAGTAACTGGTGTCCACGTCCCAGCCCAAGGCCCTCCGGCCACCAGGCACGCGACGGGCCGCCGTCCAAAGTTTGACCGTTTCCGACTTGAGGATTGGCCGGCCGCCGTCGAGAACGCATTTCGCGAACGCCAACAGGTCGTCAGCCGTGCCGAACAGCCCTGCGTGGCCAGCGACGCCGCCGAGCTTGTAGGCCCGCGGGTCGTGGACTTCGCCGCGCATCCAGTGGCCATCGCGCTGTTCGCAGGGGGCACAGCGTGCACGCTGCGATTCATCGGGCAAGTAGCCGGTGTCCTTCAAGCCGAGAGGTTCGAAAACGTGCTTCCGAGCGTATTCGTTAAGCGGCATACCGCCAACACGCCCGACCAACTCGCCGAGAACGATGAAGTTAACATCGCTGTAGGTGAACTTCGACCCAAGTGGCGTCGCCAGGGGCAGCGCAGCGATTCGTTCCAGGGCTTTTTCGCGTCCGCTATCGTAATCCTTCAAGGCGTTGTCGGCGATCAAGCCACTGGTGTGGGTCAACAGGTGTTCGACGGTGACCTCCGACTTGCCATTCGCGGCAAACTCTGGCCAGTAGGATCCGACCTTTTCGTTCAGCTTGAGCCGACCGTCCTCGATCAACTTCATGGCGCACGTTGAAGTCGCGATCGGCTTCGTCAGCGATGCGAGATCGAAGATCGTGTCAACAGTCATCGGCACGGCAGCCGGTTCGACGGCTCGATTGCCAAAGGCCTGTCGGTAAACGACCTTTCCCTGGTGTAGCACGGCGACGACCGCCCCGGGCATTTCACCCTTGGCAATGGACGCCTCAACGGCCGTGCGGATGTCGTGAAACCGCTCGTCGGCAATCGCAACGGAACCAAAAGCGATCGCACCGATGAATGCAAGGATTCGCACAGGTTGTGTCTCTGTTGGGTCTGCGAGACGCATCAAAGGTGGCACATCAACGCGAGTCGCCCATTCTAGTCCAAACTATCGAGCATTACCTGGAGTTCACCCTGCGCGTGAAGCTCGCCTACGCGGCCGGCGACGCCAACTCCCGTCCCCAATACCACTTTCGCCTCATCTTCGCGGCCCAGACGCACCAGGGCTTGTGCCAACATGAGGTAGGTAGGAACGTACTGTGGTGCTGAAGCCAGGAGTTCGCGGAAGGTAGTGACAGCGCGCTCGTCATCACCGGCACTGATGTGCTCCATCGCCAATCCGTAGCGCAGGAATGGATCATGCGGATCGTCGTCGAGCAAGGCCCGCAACTGGCGCATCCGCTCCGTCTCGGCCATACGACCCTCATTCCTTCCATTGCCGGCAGAGTTTGCCCGGCCTGACGCAGAATTGCTGCCGCCGATCTTCTTAGCCCCACAGGTTCGAGGGGCAACGGCCGTACAATCGTCAGGTCGCGCCCCACCCGTCCGTCGATCGGACGATGCGGTAATCCGCGGGGTATGCAGCCTTCAGGGGCCGGCGCGGGCCGGCCGAATCAAGGGGCGAGGTCACTGCGTCCCACCATTATGCTTAGCCGCACGGAGGACACCATGCGCCAGCCCCAGATCGGTCGAAACGCACGCCGCTGGGGTGCTTGGGCACTCGGCGTCGGTCTGGCCGCTCTGTCGCCGTGCGTCCAGCACGCCCGTGCAACGCTTCCGGTCGCTGCCGGAAACGCACGCCGAACTCCACTCGTTGAGGTGGTGGACAAAGTCGCTGATGCCGTGGTGAACATCCACAGCGAGCGGTCTGTCACCCCAGTCGCGGGCGAAAATCTGTTCAGCCCCGACTCGGGCGCGAATCGCGTCAATGGCATGGGCACGGGAATCGTCCTCGATCCCCGCGGCTTCATTGTCACGAACCAACACGTCGTGGACGATGTCCAGGTGATTCGCGTTAAGCTCCGCGACGGGAGTACTTACCCGGCGAAGGTCATTGCCCGCGACCCTGAGTCCGACCTCGCGCTTCTCAAAGTCGAGCCGCGTCGGCCACTTGCGACCATTCCGCTGGGAACCGCCGGAGACCTGATGATCGGCGAGACAGTGTTCGCGGTCGGTAACGCCTACGGATACGAACACACGGTCACGACTGGAATCGTCAGCGCCATCAAACGCGATGTGACTCTGAACAAAGAGATGGCGTATAAGTCCCTGATCCAGACCGATACATCGATCAACCCCGGCAACTCGGGTGGGCCACTGATCAACGTTCACGGGGAACTCGTCGGCGTCAACGTGGCGATTCGAGCCGGGGCCCAGGGGATCGCATTTGCGATTCCCGTCGACTCGATGATCCGCGTGTCGGCCGAAATGATCAGCGTACGTCGGCGGAGTGGACTCACCCACGGGCTGACGCTCGCCGACCGCGTCGAACCCAAGAGCAGCCCAGCGGTGCGCTATCTAACGGTCGAGAAGGTCGATGCCGCCGCCACGTCCGCCGGTTTCAAGGTCGGCGATACCGTAGTTCGGGTGGGCGATACCAAGGTACAGACGACGCTCGATTTCGAGCGAGCCTTGGTCGACCGACCGACCGGCGACAAGATTCCCGTCATCGTCCGCGCAGACGGGACGGAGCGAAGTGTCGAATTAGTACTTCGACCCTCCAATGCTGGTGCAGTTGTCCAGAATAGTGACCTGATCTGGCGTAAGCTTGGCCTCCGGCTTCAGTCGGTCGCCAGCGACACGGTCACGCGGGTCAATGCTCAGTTACACGGCGGTCTGGCAATCCTCGACGTGTCGCCGGATGGGGTGGCGGCTCGCGCCGGCATCCAGCGTGGCGACGTGCTGATTGGTCTGCACAATTGGGAGACGCTCACCGTCGAAAACGTGAACTACGTCTTGCAACATCCTGAGCTGGCGAGCCTCAATCCGATGCGGTTCTTCATCATCCGTAGCGGCCAAGTACGCCGCGGTTGGTTGCCGCAGATCGACTGATGCTCGTAACGATAACCCCTTCCCCCTCCAGAGCGGGGGCCGCGCGGGTCGTCCCCGGCGCGGCCCGTCTCGTTTCTTCCGGAGGGTAGTGCCGCCTCATCCTGCGATTCGCTTTGGCAGGCACTCAACTCACTCACATCCCAGTAGTGTCTTTTGTGGCTGGCGTCTTGGAGGCCGGCCTCCCAGAAGCCAGCCACATCTAGCTCAGACCTACCGAATTCTCTCGTCGGCAAGTCGATCCGTCACAAGTCCGCCTTTCGCACTGTTCTGGTTGGTAATGATCGCTTACCAAACACGATATCGAACTTTATTGCACATTACATCCCTGTATATGACGAACAACATCGAGAATCCCTGAGTTTTTTGTCAAAAATCGTTCAGAAACCATTGACCGATTACTGAACAAAGTTATAGTAATATCAACGCGGCATCGAACAGCACTGTTTTGGGGCACGGGACGCCCGCTAGCGAGTGAGGAGACAACGATGGAAAGCTGGCGAAAAGTATGGCGAGATGGGTTGGCTCCGGTGCTGTCCACGGCGGGCCTTAAGTCCCTGCGCAAGGCCTTGTCGAAGGACGACGTCCGGCTCACGCAAGGCTCGACGACCACACCGCCACCGCTTCAGTGCGTGCTGGATTGGCCCTGCGAAGGCGCGTGTGTGGTTGGCTACTGCGGCTGGCAGGGCGATGGGCTGGAGACAGTCGGCGAGGTCGAGGAGTTCTTCGCCCGCTGTTGTTTTGAAGCGGACAACCGTCTCGGCGAGCCGGCAGCCGTGCGTTACTTCCTGAACTGGTTTGACGACAATCCGCGCGACGACGTTCGACGACTTCTGCTCGCCGAAGTGGACCGCGCATTGGCAGAGCGCTATTTCGAGGCGGCTGGCAACCCGGCGGTGGCTGCCGACGAAGCCGCGGCAGCGTAAGGGGCATTCGTTTCGTGACGCTTCACGGAAGCGTCCTTAGGGGGACTGAGCGATGAAGATCTGTCGGCATTGCAACAAAGCGTCCGTGAACCGCCCGCGAGGACTTTGCTGGTCGTGCTATTACACGGCTGGAGTGCGGGATCTGTATCCATCGACCAGCAAATTCGCCCGCCGCGGCGAGGGAAACTTCTGTGGTAACGCAGCCATGTGCGAGCCGACTGATGCGCTCCCCGGCACGCCGGAAAAAGTCGCCGTACTCGAGCTCCGCGCGAAGCTACGACAACAACTCTGGCATCCCTTCGATGCAACGCTGGAACGGTCGGCCCCGATGTTGGCGCGAGCGGGATAGCTCCAAATCTGGTGAGCGAGGCAGCATCGTTGCCTCGCTCACACTTTCTGAATCGCGTTGACGCCCGCGCTGGTCCGCCGCTACAATCCGCCCATGCTTCGTGTCCTGGCGTTTTTGGCCGTGGTGCCGATGCTTGCTCCCGCAGGCGTCTGCCTCTGCCCCCACGGAACGGCCGACGAAGGCGATGGCGTTGGCCATTGCCATCACGTCCCAGCCGCGCCCCACCACGATTGCCCGTGCGCCAACACCGCAGAGCCTCGCACACCGCCACCGGCAGGTGTCGATGTGCCACCAAACCTCGCTATTGCGCAAATCCTCGTTCTGCCATCACTCGTTGGCTGCGCGTCCATCGCGGCCGACGTCGTCCCATGCATCCCCTCTCCCCCTTTGTTCCTCAGCCACTGCGTTCTACTCCTCTGACGGCACCCCTGCGCGCTGAAGCACACTTGCTTGACTTCGCCGGAGGGGTTCATGGCATTCTTTCGTAAGGTCCTGCGCGGTCTCGTACCGCTCGCCGCAGTCGGTGTGATCACCGCCGCCGTGCTGACACGCGAACAATGGCTGCCGTTCCTGTTGCCTGAGAAGCCGGAAGCCGCCGATGAAGGCTCGAAAGACGAGCCGGCTATGGCCGAGCGTGTTCGGCTGTCGCCGACGGCACGAGCCAACCTCGGCATTGTCGTCCGCGCCCTCAAGCGACAGTCATACTGGAAGTCGTTGACTGTGCCCGGCACCGTGACCGACCGGCCGGGCGTCACCGATCGTGGTGTTACGTCACCACTAGCCGGCGTCGTCACTGAGGTCCACGCCCGACCCGGTGACGTGCTGCGGCCGAGCGACAAGGTAGCGACACTACGCGTCGTCAGCGAATCCGTGCAAACCGCTCAAGCCGAGCTGTACAAGCTGAGTCGCGACATCGAGATTGCGTATGAACAGCGCAGTCGATTGGCTGGCACGTCAGTCCCCGAAGCTCGGCTGCTTGAGATCGACCAGCAGGTCCGTCGGCTCCAGGCAGCGGCGAAAGCGTCTCGGCTCGATTTGAGTAATCGGGGGTTCACGCCCGAGCAAATCGACGCTGCTGCGGCGGGGCAATTCGTGCGTGAAGTGACCGTCGTCGCACCGCCAACCGCCGACGCGCTATTTGAGGTCGAGGAGTTGAAGGCCAACCTCGGAGAGCAGGTGCAGGCTGGGCAGGCGATCGCAGTCCTGTCGGACCACCGCAGCCTTTTCATTGAGGGCCACGCGTTTCGCTCGGAACTGCCGGCTGTCGAACGGGCCGCCCGCGAAGGCTGGCCTGTCGCGGTTTTGTTCCCCTCCGACCCGACTGGCGACTGGCCTTCGTTCGATAAGACGATGACTGTTGCTCACATGGCCAACACGGCCGACCCGGCAAGCCGCACATTTGGCTTCTTCCTGCTCTTGCCCAACCAGAGCCGAACGTTCAAAAACGGTAATCGCGAGATGCTGATCTGGCGCTTCCGGCCGGGCCAGCGCGTCCGGCTCCGAGTACCGGTCGAGCGGTTTGACGGCGTCTACGTTGTGCCGGCTGACGCCGTGGTCCGCGACGGACCGGAGGCGTTCGCGTTCCAGCAGAACGGTGCCGCGTTCGACCGCATTCCCGTGCGGGTGTTACACGAGGACTCCGGCGAAATCGTGCTCTCGCCGGAGGGACTGGCGACAACGGCCGTCATCGCAGCCAACCAGGCGGCCGCGCTGAACCGGGCGCTGCGGCCAAAAGAGGACGCAGGCCACGGGCACAGTCACGAGCATTGACGAACATGCTAAACGCACTCATCCGGCTGTCGCTGCGCTATCGGCCGGCCATCGTGGCATTGAGCCTCGCCGTGCTGCTAGCCGGCGGATATCTCGCCACCACGATGCCGGTGGATGTGTTCCCCGACCTCGACCGGCCGCGCGTCACCCTCATGACCGAAGCCCATGGCATGGCCGCGGAAGAGGTCGAGACGCTCGTCACGTTCCCGCTCGAATCGGCCTTGCTCGGCGCGACCGGGGTGCAGAACGTGCGGAGCGAATCCGTCGCCGGCCTCTCGACCGTGACGGCGCAGTTCGACTGGGCCACTGACGTCCGGGACGCCCGACAGGCCGTCAAGGAGCGGGTCGACACGGCCATCGCCGTCTTACCGCCGGGCATCCGTCCGGAGATGGCCCCGGTTAGTTCGGTCCTCGGCCAGATCGTCGTCGCTGGTCTCGACCGTCGCGGCCCTTCGAAGCCGGACGACGAGTTGGAAATGCGCACCCTCGCCGATTGGGTCGTCCGCCCGCGACTCTTGAAGGTGCCGGGCGTCGCCCAGGTGACGGTCGTCGGCGGAGGGCGGAAGCAGTACCAGGTGTGCGTGGACCCGCTCGCGCTCCAGGAATACGGCATCGGCTTGAAGACGGTTGAGGACGCACTGCGGCGAAACAACGCCAACGCGACCGGCGGCATCGCCGAGCGCGGCGATCTCGAACTGCCGGTGCGGGTCATTGGCCGGCTCGGCCCTGATCGACAGTCGGTGATCTCGCAACTTCAAACGATTCCGGTGAAGCCATCGGCGAAGCGAACCGTGCCGCTTGGGCAGGTTGCTCGCGTGACGGAGGGAGCGCAACTCAAGCGCGGCGATGCCTCCATCGACGGTCGGCCCGGCGTCATGCTGACGATTACGAAGCAGCCGCACGCCGACACGCGGGCCGTCACCGAGGGCATCGACACAGCCCTCCGCGAGTTGGCTCCGTCGCTGCCCAAGGGGATCGACGTACGGCCCGACCTGTTCCGCCTCCGTGGTTTCATCGACCGGGCCGTTGCAAACGTCGGTGAGGCCCTCCGCGACGGGGCCGTGCTGGTACTGATCGTGCTGTTCCTATTCCTGCTCAACGTCCGCACGACATTGATTTCCCTCGCGGCGATCCCGCTGTCCCTGGCGCTCACGGTGCTGACGTTTAAGCTGATCGGCCGTATCACCGGAACCGAGCTGTCGATCAACGTGATGACGCTCGGGGGCATCGCCGTCGCGATGGGCGAACTCGTCGACGACGCCATCGTCGATGTCGAAAACATCTTCCGCCGCCTGCGGGAGAATCCCGACAAGTCTCCCCTTCGTGTCGTCTACGAGGCGAGCCGCGAGATCCGCTCGGCCATTGTCTTTGGCACCGCCGTTGTCGTCCTGGTATTCCTGCCGCTATTCGCCCTTGAGGGCATGGAAGGCCGGCTATTCGCCCCGCTCGGACTGGCATACATCGTGTCGATCCTGATGTCGCTGCTCGTGTCCCTGACAGTGACACCGGTCCTATCGTACTACCTGCTGGTCGGATCGAAGGCCGTTCACCGCCCTCGTGACGGGTTCCTGTTACGCTGGCTCAAGGCACTCGCCCGCCCGTTGGTACGGTTTAGCATGGCGTTCGCTGGCACCATCCTGGTCGTCACCTGGGTCACGGTCGCGTTCTCCGGCTGGCTGCTCACCCAGCTTGGGGCCGACTTCCTGCCGCCGTTCGACGAAGGGTCCGTGCAGGTCAACGTCACGCTGCCGTCCGGTTCGTCGATCCAGGCCTCCGGCCGGGCCGCGGCCCTCGCAGACGCGGCCATGCAGGCGATGCTCAAGACGGACGCCAACCCGAACGGCGAGTTGCTCCACTTCGTCCGTCGTTCGGGCCGAGCCGAACTCGACGAACACGCTGACCCACCAAACGTCACGGAAACGGTCGCCGCCGTCAACTTGGAGTGTGGCCTCTCCCGCGAGGATGTCGTTCGCCGACTGCTGAAGAACGTCGGCGATGCCGTGCCGGGAGCGGACGTGGAGGTCGAGCAGCCGCTCGCCCACCTCATCAGTGAGACACTCTCCGGCGTGAAGGCACAGATTGCCATCAAGATCTTCGGCGACGACCTGAGGCAACTCGAACGGCTGGCCGGTCTAGTCAGATCCGAGGCGGCGAAGGTGCCGGGCGTCACGCCACCCGTCGTCGAGCCGCTGGAACTGGTGGACGAACTGCACGTCCGCCCACGGGCGCACGACCTCGCGTTCTACGGCGTGGACCGGTCGTTTGTCGCCGAGTTCGTCCAAACGGCCCTTCAGGGTGAAGTCGTCTCGCAGATTGTTGAGGGGCAAAAGCGGTTCGACCTGGTGGTGCGGCTCGACGATCCGTACCGGGCCGATCCGGCGCAACTCGGCCGGCTGCGGCTCGAATTGCCCGAGGGCCGCGGACAGGTGATGCTGAACGACCTGGCCGACATCGGTCCCGGCGAAGGTGCGAACGAACTGAAGCGCGAGAATGCCCGCCGCCGAATCGTCGTCCGCTGCAATGCCCTGGGCCGCGATCTGCAATCGGTGGTCGGCGAAATCCGCGCCCGCTGCGACGCCTTGCCGCGGCTGGAAGGCTACACGATCGAATACGGCGGTCAATTCGAGAGC
Organism: Gemmataceae bacterium; assembly: GCA_046350275.1. GTDB lineage: Bacteria > Planctomycetota > Planctomycetia > Gemmatales > Gemmataceae > JAXMAS01. Next base: position 147,374 of record JAXMAS010000009.1, on the reverse strand, counting down.
CAGAGACGGGCCACCCTGGCCATCAGCTGGCTATCGGCGATCTCCTGTGCCGGCATATTCGTCGTGCTGTATCTGCTGTTCCCCTCGGCGCGCATCGTCTTGCAGATTCTGCATGCTCTGCCGGTCGCATTCATCGGTGGCGTGCTGGCGCTCGCCCTGACGCACCAGACACTGACGGTCGCCGGCATGGTCGGCTTCGTTTCGCTGGGCGGCATTGCGGTCCGCAATGGCATCCTGCTGGTGACGCATTACGTTCACCTGATGAAGTATGAAGGCGAGGGATTCACGTCGGAAATGGTGATGCGGGGCAGCCTGGAACGCCTTGCCCCGGTCCTAATGACAGCACTGACGGCCGGCATCGGCCTGTTGCCGTTGGTCTTAGGCGGGCAACAGCCTGGCCGCGAGATTCTCTACCCGGTCGCCACTGTCATCCTCGGCGGATTGGTGACTTCCACGTTTTGCGAGTTCCTGTTGCACCCCGGTCTGTTCTGGCGCTTCAGCGGGACCGACGCCCAACGGCTCGCCCGCACGACAGACGAATCCTTGGAAGGAGTCGAAGCATGACGATCTCTAGATACGTTACTCTCGTCCTCGTGGCCGGCCTCGTCGGTTGCGGGTCGCACAGCCACAGCCACGCGCACGGCGATAAGGCAAAGGGCAAAGACGCGAAGGCCGAAGCCCATCCAACGGCCGGCCCCCACGGCGGCTTGCTCGTCGAATGGGGCGACGAAGAATACCACGTTGAACTCGTCTTTGAGCCGAAAGCGAAACAAGCGACCGCCTATGTGCTCGACGAGACGGCAGCCAAGAGCAAGCCGATTGCCGCGTCATCTCTTACGCTCGAGCTGAAGCTGGAACCACCGGTGACAGTCAAGTTGGACGCCAAATCGGAGGCGAGCGATCCGGCCGGACAGTCGTCTCGCTTCACCGGCACACACGACGCCCTCGGCACAGATAAACCGCTGGAAGGTACGCTGAGCGCGACCGTCGGCACCACACCGTACTCGGGCAAGTTCAAACAAAAGGCCGGCGGTTCAGCCCGGCACCACGGCATGCCCGCCGGCGTTGGCGGTACACCTGCGGAGAAGGAACTGTTCCTGAATCCCGGCGGCATCTACACCGTTTCCGACATCCGTGCCAATGGCGACACGGTCCCGTCGGTTAAGTACCGCGGTATTAGTTGGCCACATGAGGACGACCTGAAGCCGGGTGACAAGGTTTGCCCGGTGACGGCGAACAAGGCCGACTCACGCTGCCAATGGATCGTAAACGGCCAGAACTACCAGTTTTGCTGTACGCCGTGTCTCGACAAATTCGTCAAGTGGGCGAAGGAATCGCCGGAGAAGGTCAAGGAGCCGGGGGCATACATTCAAAAATAATCCGGCGCAACACCTCATTCGGGCACGGACCTTGCGTTAGGTAGTGTTGCCCTCACCCGTCACGTCGGCGGGGGCGACATCCCGACCGTCCGCACCAGGAGTCTGCACCGATGAGGAACAGCATCGCCGGGAGCTTGCGCGCGCCGCGCCGCCCCAAACGTACCCTTCTCTGCCTCACGAAGTTAGAAGACCGGGAAACGCCAGCCGCGGCCGGGTTCTCGGCACTCGGGGCCGCGGCCGGCGCTGCCCCGGTGGTGAGCGTCCTGCGGCCAGGTGGGTCCGTCCTTGCCCGAATCACGGCCTATGACCCGGCATTTACCGGCGGCGTTAACGTTGCCGTCAACGAGATCGACGGCAACGCCAACACCATCGAGCTCGTCACCGGTGCCGGCGCGGGCGGCGGGCCACACGTCAAGGTGTACGCTGTCGACACGGTCACGGGCGCGACGAACCTGCTGACTGAGTTCATGGCCTACGACATCAACTTCCACGGCGGCGTCAACGTCGCGGCCGGAAACCTGAACAACAACCTTAACAGCGCCGCGATCGTCACCGCGCCAGGCGTCGGCGGCGGACCAGACGTGCGGGTGTACTCGTTCGCCAACGGTACGCTGACGCCGCTGGGCGGCCAACTTGGGGCGATCATGGCGTTCGACCAGGCGTTCCGCGGCGGGGCCAACGTCGCCGTCGGCGACTTCGATGGCAACGCCATCAACGGCGACGAACTGGCGATCGCCGCCGGGCCAGGCGGTGGGCCACACGTCAAGGTCTTCGGGTCGGACGGTAGCCAGATTGCCAACTTCATGGCATTCGACCCAGCGTTCCGCGGCGGCGCGGCGTTTGGCACACCGGGTATCAATGGGCAGCTCGTTGTCATCTCAGGCCCTGGCGCGACCGGCAGCAGCCGCTTTTCCTTCGCCAACGGCGTAGTGACCCCAACCGTGCTGACGCCGTTCACGCTGACCACCCCCGGCGTCAGCGACCAGGCCGGGAACGTGTTCGGCCTCACGACGCCGGTCTTCGGGGGCATCACGACGGGCGTTAACGGTCTGCCGCCGGCCGGCAGCACAACGCCTGTGGCCGGCGGGTTCACAACCCCGGGTGCGCAGTCGCCGTTCGGCGTTGGTACCGGCCTGCCGGGCCTGACGACGGCGTCGGCCGGGACAATCGGGACGATCCCCGGCACGACGTTCAACACGGCCAACAACACCGTGCCGGGGTTCATCAGCGGCGGATTCGTGAACTCAAACGGGCAGTTAGTAACGAATGGCACGACGTTCGGACCGTCCACGTTCGGCGGCAGCACGGTGTTCCCGGCCGGGTCGCTGACGCCGGGGGTGGCCAGTGGCGGCGTGCTGGGGCCGGGCTTCGGCTCGCTGCCGAACGACGGCGGCACGTTCACGAATATCGCTGGTGGACCGACGGTGTTCGCGTTCCAGCCAAACGCCTTCATGGCCCCGTCGCCATCTACCCCTCCGGTCCCGCCGTCTGCGCCCACGCCGATTGGCCCGTTCGGGCCGATCGTGTAGCCCTGACCGCGGGTGTGTCGGGTCGGTTGCTCCCGTAAGGTGGGTCGAGGTGCGCAGCGACGCGGCCCACCGCGAACCGTCAAATGTCTTGACGGCACGCGGTGGGCCTCGTTCGACGCTCGATCTACACTACTTCTCTTTCTTCGGCTCGTAGTCGAGCAAGTACTTCCGCCGCTGATCGGCGAACGACCGTAGAGGCATCTCCATCGACGGCCCTCGGCGCGGGCCACCCTCGGCCGCCCCGGTATCCGGCGAGTCCGCAGTAGCTCGCTGGAACGCTACGTAAGAATCGAGCTTGCGAGTGTCGGCTTCGACCTCCTTGTCGATCAGAATCCGGTATTGCTGGACGACCGGGCCGAGCTTCTTCCAATCGAGCCAATCCCGCGCGATCTGCTTGACGTTGCGCATGTACCGCTCGCGGAGAGCAGGCACCGACAGCACCTTGCTACGTAATGGCTTGCGGGCGTCGTCCAGACCGATGAGCGGATCGAGCTCAACGCCTCGGATGCCCCGGCCACCCGTTCCTCCGGCCCCGCCCGGACCACCAGGTCCACCCGGTCCGCCGCGACCGCCGGGGCCTCCACCACCGGGACCACCCGGTCCGCCGGCACCGCCGAAACCGCCCGGACCGCCGCCGCCCGGACCACCACCGGGCCCACCCGGGCCGCCGCCCGGACCGCCGCCGGGTCCACCCGGGCCACCGCCGCCGAATCCGCCGATGAATCGGTCTCGCATTTCCTTGACCTGCTTGTTCTGCTCCTCTGTCAGGATCTTCGTTAGCTTGCCGTCAACGTCTTTCTGTAGCTCGGTAAGCTGCTTCTTCTGAGCGTCGGTCAGTTGCAACATGTCCTGCATCGGTCCCGGCAGTAACTCACCGACGCGAGGTAGCGCCATGACAAATTCGCCGCCCGGACCGCCTTGGATGCGAACCATGCCACCGCCGCCGAACCCGCCGCCCATGCCCGGCCCCTGTGGTGGGCGGAAGCACTCGTTCATGTCGTGCGGGACGATGTGGAACTTGCCCTTGCCGTCGAGATAGATGCTGTAGTCGCTGGACCGAATCCAGTAGCCATCGCAATTGATGAGCGCGTTATCGATAGCCAGGAACCAAAGCAGTCCGTCGATGTCGAGGATCGGCTTCAGTGCCTCTTCGAGTTGGTCCGGTGGCGTCTGGTTCAAGACCTTGCAAAGATTGATCAGCGCCTTCCATGACTTCTCGTCGTCGCCCGACTTGATCTCGAACGTCCGCTTGTAGTCATCGATGCGATCCCCGACGTACTCCAGCCCACCGCGGCCACCGGGACTGCCACGGACTTTCCATCGCGCTCCCTTGGTCGACTTGTAATTCTCCTGGAGGAACTCCTTGTCGAACTGCTGAACATTGCCGTATACGCCCCAACTCTCGCCGTTAATGACGACTTTAACGAAGTTCGCCTTCGGCGTCGGAATGTAGTCGCGGGCAATCCGCGAGTAAAGGACTGTACTCATCATTGAGGCGTCTTCGTGGGAATTCAGCAGGTTGAGCGTCTTGGCCCCGTAGAGCCGTTGCTTCTTGTCGACGAGGTCGAACGACAGATTGAGCGATCGCTTCGACCCGGCCCGGACTCCCATGTACGACGACATACCACGGAAATGGACACCGACGTTCGGGTACTTCTTGCCGTCCACGGTCAGGATGGCCGGCACCTCCACGTCCGTGCCGTGGAAATCCTCAAGCTCCTGCTCCCAGTCCTTTTTGTTCTCAAAATCGATGAACAGGGTACGGAGGACGTTTGGCTCGTAAAGTGACGAATCGCGGTAGGTTTTGACATCAGCCGGTTCGACGTGCGGGCCGGGTCGCGGTTCCTCGCCACCCTTGCCGAAACCACCCTTGCCGAAGCCGCCCTTGCCGAAGCCGCCCTTGCCAAAGCCGCCGCCGTCCTTCTTCATGCCCTCGCGCGCGGCCGCCCGCTCCTCGGCGTTCAGTACGCCGTCCCCATCCTTGTCGTACTTGGCGAGGATCTTTCGCTGTTGGCCGCCGGGGGGACCACCGAAGAAGCCGCCGCCGAACCCCTTGCCGAACTTGCCTTCGCCCTTGGGCGGCGGTGGATCATCCGGTGGCTGAGAGAGCAGAATCGGCACGCAGGTCAGCCCTGCGAACGCCGTCGCCACGGCGAGATTCCGAAGTCGTCGGTTCACGGTCAGCCTCCCAGCCGGCGCGACCGCCGGCAATCGATGATGTGTCTACGCGCAATCTTCACAATGCCCCTGTCACGACAGAATAGGCAAATCCGCCGCAGGGAAGATGAGAATTGGCTGAGATGAAATGGGAAGGCACTGTCGCGATTCTTGCAGATCGATGAGACCGTGCTACCTCTTGGACCGCAGAGTGTCGATCTGCGTGACCAATGTGTGAATCTGAGCGTCGTCGAACGCGCCCGTCATCTGGAAAGCCGGTGCGCCGGCTTTATCGAAGACAACGACATTCGCTACGCTCGGCGTGACGCCAAAGGCCTTCCGCATCGCGTCCGTCATGTCGAGCCAGACTGGGACCGCAGGCGAAGCCGACTTGAATTTGCTCTTGATGACCGCCTTGACGATGCCGGGCACTTCGCCGATGCACGCGATCGCAACCACCTTCGCATCGGGCGTCTTGAGGTTGTTGGGCCAGTCGGCAATCGGCTTCACGGGAGCCTTCTGTGCAATCTCGGGTGCCTGGCCTTTGGCCGAGGGGTGAAAGTACACCTGCAGCTTCTCTCCGAGAACCTTGCTCGCATCGGCCCCGGCTTTGTCGCTATAGACAAGCACCAGCACGTCACCCTTATGATCGGCGACATCGTGCGGTCGGCCGAACTGGTCCTCCATCGCAATGCGTGGTCCGACGGGTGGCAATTGAGCCGAGGCATTGGCGGTCAGAATCACCGCGATCAGCAGAGTGCGAACCATCTCAAATCCTCGGCGAACGATCGAGCGCGGGCTCGATACTCGACCCGTCGCCAAGGCTCAAGACCAATCTGACATGCTCGCCGGGTCGTCCGTGTATGGACGCCCGGCCTCATACAGGGCAAGGCGAGCCTCGTATGCGCCACGATCATCCGGCGGAACCAATGCAATCGCCTTCTTCTCCCAGAATGCAGCGTCGCCATACCGACCTTCGGCAGCGCAGGCCGCGGCGAGAGTATCCAGGAAGCCAGCGTGCTCGTAGTTCGTCTTCTCGCACGCGCGCTCGGCATACTCGCGTGCCTGCGGCCCATCGATCAGGGCCAAATTGGGACATGTCGCCAAGACCCAGGCGAGGTAGTTGAGTGTGGCCGGGTTGTCCGGGTCGGCGACCAGCGCTTGCCGGTGATCGGCCACAGCTAGCGCGTAGTCGCCGCGTGCGAAATAAACGCTGGCTCGCAGATTGTATGCCAGTGCGTCGTCAGGGTCCGAGGTCAAAGCGGCATCGAAATCGGCGAACGCCGTGTCAAGTTCGCCACGCCGCCGATAGATGACGCCTCTGCGGACGAGTGCCCGCGGATTGCCGGGTTCCAGCCGCAGTACTTCCGTCAGATCGGCAATGGCCGCGGCCGGATCTCCCAGTTCGTCAGCAACGCTTCCCCGATTGAGCAGCGCTGCGACGTCCTCCGGACGGTGTTCGAGTGCAGCCGTGAAATCGTCGCGCGCCGCCTGAGCCTCACCGCGACGAGCGTGGGCCAGGCCGCGATTGAAGTACGAAGCGTGATCGTCGGGGTCGATCTTTAGTGCCGTTGTGAAGTCTGCGATGGCCTCGTCGTACTCCTCCAACTCGGCATGCACGACACCGCGTAGGTTGAGTGCCGTTGGATCGAGCGGATCGAGCTTGATTGAGCGCGTCAGATCGGCCAAGGCCCGCCGAGACTCTCCGAGTTCAACGTATGCGCGGGCACGATGTGTGAATCCCTCGGCTTGATTCGGGTCGATCCGAAGTGCGGTCGCGAAGTCGGTGACTGCCGCCGCATTGTCACCAAGTCGGGCATGCGTTTGGCCTCGATACAGGTAGGCGCGAGCGAATTGAGGCTGATAGCGAAGGGCCTCAGTATAGTCGGCCAGCGCTTCCGCATCGGCCTCGCGGGCAGCATAGGAGTTGCCACGATTGAAATAGACTCGCGCGGCCTTCGGATCCAGTTCGACTGCCGCCGTGAAGTCCGCGATGGCCGCCTCGTACTTCTCGGCGCGTGCGTACAGAACACCGCGAGCATTCAAAGGATCCGGATCGCCAGGAGTGAGGCGGATCGCTTCGCTGAAATCCGCCACCGCTTCGTCTGAACGCCCGGCATCTGCGTGGGCCATCCCACGATTATGGTACGCGGCGGCGAAATCGGGCTGTAGCTCGATGGCCCGCGTAAAGTCATCGACAGCGCCGTCGAATCGACCGTAGGTCGCTCGGGCATTGCCCCGAAGAAACAACACATCGACATCGATCGAGTCGAGTTCGATGGCGCGATCGAACGCATTGAGGGCGCGATCGATCTCTCCGCGCCGAAGGTAGGCCTGACCGCGGGCAACCAGAGTCTTCGCGTCGGGGACGTTCATGCGTTCCTCGGCGGCACGGGCGTGTCGCTTGAGCATAACGGACGCCATGCTTCGACACAAACCGCGGGCAATTCATCAGTGGCCCCAGGTACGGAGCACCAAGGCGTAGCACATACAGACACCCGCAACGAAGGCGATGATGCCCACGCCGATCACGGCCGCCACGATGGCCGGCACAGAATCGCCGTGCAGCCCGCGCATCGTGAGTGCGGCCGCAACGGGCGCGAGTGCCGCGTTCGCTTCGACGTTCGTTGGATCGACAGCGAGTACTTCAAGGTACGCCTGCAGGTCTGCAGCCACGTCGCGGGCTTTTTCGTGTGTTTCGGTTCCTTCGAGTCCGCTCCGCACGGCGTTGGCGTGATCGACAAGAAGTACCAAGTCGGCTCGGCAACGGGGGCATGTCGCTGCAGGTGGGTCGATCACCTTCTGGCACAGGGGACAGGTGAGCATTCAGAGTTTATGCACGTAAGACCGGTCGTTGGCAATCGAAGGCGAATCGTCGCGGCAATCACCACTTGCTGTCGACGGGATTCACGAACCCGTTCTTTCGGTCGCTACAACAAGTACGCGAAGTTCAGCAGCTTGTCGCCCAATGACCCTGTCAGTTCGTTCATTCGCGCCAAGTCACCCGATGCCATCGCCTGCCGCAACGATCGGCAAGCTGCTTCGATGTCAGCCCGGTCGTGTGCCTCCACGATTTTCGGAAGGATCGCTCGCTCAGCACGATTCAGGACATCAAGGGCTCCTCGGTACTGCGGCGACGCCTCGAACTTCGCCGTTTTTTGAACGAGGGCCTCGTTGATCGCCTGCATTTTCTCCATTTGCTGAGGTGTGAGCGGTTCAGCCGTCTCGCCCTGAATCGCGTATCGCTGTCGTGCTTGCGTGAACGGATCGTGGATCTGCACGGTCAGAATACCTTCGTCGTCGTAGGCGTATGTGACCTCAATCCCTGCGTCGTGCTGTGGTCGCGGGGGATCAAATTCCCAGGGAATCTCCGCGAGCTTGACGTTCTCGGTGTCGTCGGGATCGTCGTACACATCGCCCTCGAAGACGCTGACAACTATTCGCTCGGCCGGGTCGGCGACGGGGTAATATGTCTTCGTAAACGAACACGGAATGTCGGTCCCGCGACGGATAATTGGGTCGAGGAACGACTTGCCGCGCTCGTCGATTGGGTTTGCGCACAGCGAGTGTTCGAGCTTGACGCTATAAGCGTAATGGTCCAGGCCAGTCGCCCCTTGAAGGATAGCTGAGACGATGGCCGCGCCTTGGGCGACGCACGTCATAGGGTCGATCTTTTCGAAGGGTTCGGGCTCCTTATCGAGTTTGTTGGCAACATAGCTGCGAACATACGGGATCTTGCTCGACCCACCGACCAGTAGTACGCGGTCGACATCCCGGGCCGTCATGCCGCACCGGGACAAAGCCTCTTCGATCGCGCCGCCCGATTGCTGTACGAATGGCTTGATGAGCCGCTCGAACTCGAGGCGCTCGATCGGTTCCTCCAGGCTGAGTTGCCTATCGGGAACAAGACCCGGTGCCCACGCAACGGTGTAAGCCTCGCCAGAAAGCGCGATCTTGGCTCGTTCGACGGCGAGCAGGAACGGCGTGCGCTGAGGCGATTCGAGGATGTCGTAGCCGGTCTTCTGCTGAAATCGCTCGGCAATGTAGCTCCCTAGGGCTGCGTCGAGGTCGTCGCCGCCGAGCTTTCCGACGCCCTTGCTGGCAACCTCCTCAAAAACGCCGTGATGCGCCCGCAAGACGGTGACATCAAGCGTACCGCCGCCGAAATCGTACACGAGGATCGTCTGCTCGGTCTGGGCATCAAGGCCGTAACAAATGGCCGCCGCCGTCGGCTCGTTGATCAGCGTCAACACCTGAAGCCCCGCAGCGCCGGCACAGAGCTTGGTGGCCCGACGTGCCAACCCTTTGGAGTTGGCCGGCACCGTCACGACGGCTTTTTGGATCGGTTCCTTGATGACAGCTTCCGCGTCGCGTTTTAGCAGCGACAAGAGCATGACGGCGACTTGCTCGGGCCGTAGTTCCTTGCCCAGGAGCTTGACACGCGATGCGCTGCCGAGCACACGCTTGATCGAACGGATTGAGCGATCTTCGTCAAAGTTCTCCTTGGCTTCGTGCCCGAACGCAAGGGAGCCGTCACGTCGCATCGTGACGACGGATGGTGTCGCCGAGTGACCTTCGTGATTGGGCAGCACGACCGGCCGACCGAACTGGAAGTCAGCTACGACCGAGTTGGACGTGCCGAAGTCGATCCCGATGTAAGGCATGGGTGTTCCGTAGAGTGGGTCGAGGTGTGCAGCGACGAGACCTACGGCGAACCGGGAAAGGCCGCCTCAGGGCTCTACTCGGATACTATGACCTTTGCCCGGCGGATCACGACGTCCGGAGCTGTGCTGGCCCAACCCGGTTCGACTTGCCGGGCCACGCGATAGGGCCCCAGTCCTTCGACGCGCTCGCCGCCAACCCGCTCGTGAACGGCCGGCCGGTATTCCTCTGCAAAGGCCGCATCGAAGCGATGCACGCCGAACGACGCGACCTGCGCTTCCGCCTTGCGCGCCGCGACGCATGCACTATCCTCTGTCGGACGGCCCTGCCGCACGCGGTCGAGATCGGTCGCCAGTTCCACGAGCGCCCCCAAGAGTGCCAGACTTAGTCGCTTCTCGCCGGTAAGCTCGTCACGCAAACGGCCGTACGCGAACTGAGCGTCCGCGGCAAAACGGTCGAAACGCTCGCCGAGTTCGTCGCGCTGTCGTCCGAGCGCCTCCTCGAACAGCTTGTGCTGGCGATCGTTCCGCTCGCGCAAAGCGATCAATTCTGCACACACTCGCGCCAGCGTCGCCGTTCCGGGAATGTCACTCATTGGAATGGCTCGGAGGTTTGCTCGCGACAACGACGTGTGGTGGAAGGGCGATCGACCACGGGTCGACTTTCTCGGCCACAATCTGTTCCAGGTAACGCGCGACGCCTGGTAACTCGACCGGCACCGAGGGCGCTGGCAACTCAGCCCGGAGCTTGATCGCGTCGGGGATAACGACCGATGGGTCGGCGGGCGGCTCGGGATCGACTGGCTGCCACGTCGGCCGCTCGGGGTTGAGGCCGTAGAGCCGCCCTAGACGAGCCAAGTCGCCTGCCGCCGTGTCGATATTGAGGCTTGCCGCATCGGCCTGGAGTCGACGTTCAGGGTCGCGCAGGACCTCGCGAGCCCAGTGGATATCTCCGAGCGGAATCGATGTCTTGCCCTGTCGTGCCCACAGAACGCGCTGGGCCCACGCAGCGTCGATCTGTTGATCGGTCGCATCCTTCGGCACGCCCAGGATGAGGAACGGCCCAAGCCGGTCCCGCGGCAGCGGAACGACTTCGACGCCAGGATCGCGTGCAGGAGTATCCACCAGGATGAGATTACGGCTGCAACAGATGTCCGAACAGCGCAGTCCCCTGCCGCCCCCGAGTAATCCCGGGCGGCGGTGCAAAATACCCCATTTTCGCTGCATTTCCTGCCCGACCGCGCCGATACCACTGGTTGGCGTCGTTGACCGAGCGGCCGCAGACGCCTACCATGACGCATCGCGAGAATCGTCGAGGAGCTGGGCCAATGGCGACCGATGTGCGACTCAAGGAAGGGCTGTCCGAAATCACCGAGGCACTCGTCGCTACCTACACGGAATGCAGCCGGCTCAATCACCTCGGTCACCAGCCCCTGCCAAGCCGTGAGGCCGTCGTCGACATCCTCGCCGACCTCTGCGATGTACTTTACCCGGGCTATGCGCGAAAACAGAATCTGCATATCGGCAACGTCGAGTACTATGTCGGCGGTCTCGTCGACGGGCTTCACGACAAGCTCACACAGCAGATCGCGCGGGCAATGCGGCACGAATACGCCCACGAGTCGCCACACGTCGACTACGAAGCGATGGCCCAACAAAAGGCCATCAGTTTTCTCGGCAAGTTGCCCGACCTGCGAGTGACGCTCGAAGAAGATGTGCGCGCCGCTTACGATGGCGACCCGGCCGCGCGCAGCCATTACGAGATTGTTTTCTGCTACCCAGGCTTGGAAGCTGTGTCCATCTACCGGCTGGCACACGAGCTGCTCAACCTCGGCGTGCCGTTGATCCCGCGGATCATGACCGAGGCCGCCCACGCCAAGACCGGCATCGACATCCATCCCGGCGCGAAGATTGGGTCAGGATTCTTCATCGACCACGGTACCGGCGTTGTCATCGGCGAGACATGCGTCATCGGCCAGGACGTGAAGTTATACCAGGGCGTGACGCTCGGTGCGCTCTCGTTCGTTCGCGACAGCGACGGCAATATCGTGCGCGGCAGAAAACGGCACCCGACTCTCGAAGATGGCGTGGTCGTGTACGCCAACGCGACGATTCTCGGCGGCGATACGGTTGTCGGACATCATTCGGTGATTGGCTCAAACGTGTGGCTAACGCGCAGCGTGGCGCCCTTCACGCGTGTCTTGCTCGAAGAGCCAATGCTAAAGATGCGGGGCAAATCCGATGACGGCGGCCTGATGTACCACATCTGATTAAATCAGTCGCCACCGGCGCGGGTCACGAGCCTCGCCAATTCGCGTAGCGCTAAGTCGGCACCCAGCGACCGCACCGCGCCATCGGCCATCGCAATGTTGGCTCCGGTACGGTGCCGACCGACGCCCACAGCTAAACGGGCCGATACCATCGTCGCCGGCGAACTCCACGGATTCGCGGCCGGTGCCTCAATGTGCAGAATCGTCTGGGATGCACCGTCGGTCAGGTCGCTAAGCTTCACCATGCCATTGACGGGCAACACGCCTTCATACGTGGCGGCTGGTTCGATCAACCCGATGTCCGCCCAAAAGGCATTGACCTCGATCGGCCCGTAGTTGGCCCATGCCGGCCTTGCGCCGAGTGGATCGGTCGAGTCGGCTGGGCAACGCAACACAGCGATCGCAGACGACGTCGCAGTCACATTGATGGCGTCGTCGTGCGACACGTCGAAGCGGTAGTGACGTGCGAGCACATCCTCACCCAGTTGGCTCAGCAGCACCGGCCACAGGCCGTGACTCACGCCCTCGGGCGCGCCCAACGGTTCGAACGGCCCGGAGATTGCGCCCGGCGGCAATCGTCCGTGGCCCGATTCGTAGCTGAGTATTGCCAAGGCCTGCTGGCGCATGTGGTTCAGACAGCGCGTTCGTAAGACCGCCGCTCGCGCGTAGCCGATGGCTGCCGCTGCCAGTCCCGCGAGCAAAGCAAAGATGGCGAGTGCGACGATCAACTCCAGAAGTGTGAAACCAGGCCGAGGAAGCTTCACCGCAGTGTCCGGACTGACCGCGCGAGCGTGAGTGATCGAAGTTGTGTCGTCGTACCGTTGAAGTAGTTCTGATCGACGTTGCCCGAGATGCCGGGAGTGGTACCCGAACTCGTGTACTGCCAAAAACTCCAGGTGCTCCAGGCCGCTGCGACGTAATTGGCGGGGTTTGTCACGTAGGCAGCGAGCCACAGCGGGCAATTCAGGTTGTTGGTCGGGTTGCCGACGTTATCGCGCCAGAAATAGAAGCCAGTGTAGATGATCCCGGGCCGAAGCGTCAGTCGCTGCACTTCGGCACAGAATGCTTGCGTCCATGCCCAAACCTGGGCCGGCGTTTTGCCGTCGGTCTGCTCCAGATCCAGGACCAGTTGCAGGTCACCTTTCTGGGGTTGGACCGTGTTGACGAAGAATCGTGCCTGGGCCACGGCATCGCTTTGCGGTCGTCCAAAGTGGTATGCGCCACGGATCAGGCCCGCGGCCTTCATGCCGCGCCAGTTGGTCTCGAACGTAGGGTCCGTGTACGTCGTCCCTTCCGTCGCCTTGCACATGGCGAACGACAGGCCAGACGCCTGAGCGCTGGCCCAGTTAATGGTGCCCTGCCAATGCGAGACATCGATTCCACGGACGGAGGTTGCTTGAGCCGCCGCGAACGGAACGGCCGAACCGCCAATTACCCACGGTACGGTGCGCAAAAAGGACCGACGGGTCAGTTGCATTCGCGACTCCGGCCAAGGATCGAGTCATCGTTAAGTCTAACCGATTGCCTGCTTTCAGGAAACAGTTCGAGTCGCGAATCTGTCGGTAGACGGTTGTCCACGGCGGGTTCACTCGGTAGGAAAACACCTTCCGGTCCCCCTTCACGGAGAGAGACATGACCGCGACCGTAATGGCTCCGCCGCCCGCTACTCTCGCCGACCGCGTCGTCGAGACTTTTCGCGCCGCCGGGCGGCCACTGACGTTTGCGGAACTCAAAAAGGCGCTCCCGAAGCCCCAAGGCACCGGTTCCAAGAAATACGAGGAGGAACTACGTGATGCACTCCTCGGTGCCGAGCGAGCCGGCCGATTGTACAAGTGGTCGCCCAAGGACGAAAAGGAAACGCCGCGATTTGCGGCCCGAGCCGAGCATGACGTGGCCGAGGAACTCGCCCACGGAATCCTTGCCAACGGCGATCTAACTGCGACCAAGCTTGCCTCAGAACTGGAAAAACGCCTTCCCAAAGTCTGGCCCGGCAAGCGCCGCCTGGAGTTCCTGGACGAACTCCTTGCTGCGAAGCGGTTACACAAGGCCGGCACGAAGCTATCGGTCAATCCACCCGACGCCGCAGCGATTCTCGACAAGGTTCTGAGTCGCAACACGCGGGATGGCCTTCGTCGGGCGGCCGAGGCCTTCCAAAAGGCCGGTCTCGATACCGACAAGCTCCTCGAATCGCTCCGCCCGCTGTTGGTTGCGCCCGATCCGACGCCGGCACCGGCCACTCCCCAAGTGCCCGCAACCCCGCCAACACCCAAGGCCGAAGTTCAACAGTTAATTCTGAAAGGGTTGTTGGACATCGAACCAACGGCTTCTCAGGGCACGTCCGTACCCTTGGCCGAATTGCGTCGCCATCTGCCGGCCGAATATCGCGTGCCTGCTGTCTTTGACACGGCCATCCGGGCTTTGGTGAGTACTGGCGAGGTCGTGGCCAAGGAACACACCGCTCCCGAGTCGGTGACGGACGATAATATGGCAGAGCTTGTTCCGGACGGCCGCGGTGGTTACATCGTTGGCATTGCCCGCCGAGTTCATGGTTGACTGGTTCCTTCGATAAGGTGCTCCGTCTCGTCAAGACACGGCGGGACGGAGCACACTGATTCCGGCTGACTGCTCGAATTGCTTGTCCTACCTTAAGCGATCCTCCAATGACCCGACTCTTTATGGTTCTGCTCCTCGTTGCGCCGTCCTTGAATGCTGCCGAGCCAGCGGTGCAGATCGTGGCACACCGGGGCGCATCACACGATGCGCCGGAAAACACGGTGGCAGCGATCAAACTCGCGTGGGAACAAAAAGCCGACGCATCCGAACTCGACATCTACCTAACCAAGGACCAGAAGATCGTCGTCATCCACGATAAGGACACAAAGCGGACGACCGGCGTTGAAGGCAAAGTCGTAGACCGGTTATTCTCCGACCTGCGCAAGCTCGATGCTGGTTCGTGGAAGTCCCCGAAATTCGCCGGCGAGCGGTTGCCTACTCTGGACGAAATGTTGGCCAACGTACCTTCGGGGAAACGGCTGTTCATCGAGGTCAAATGTGGTCCGGAAATCGTACCGGAGTTGAATCGCACGCTGATGGCATCCCAGCTCAAGCCCTCTCAGACACCCGTGATCGCGTTTAGCCCCGACGTGATTGCCGCGGTCAAGAAGGCTCGCCCAGACCTGCCCGCGTATTGGTTGGTAAGCCTGAAGCCGAAAAAGGGCGAGAAGCCACCTGTGGCCGAGGATATTCTCGCCAAGGCAAAGGCCATCAAGGCGGATGGCCTGGACTTGTCAGCCGACGATTCGCTCGATGCTGCGCTGGCGGCAAAGATCAAAGCCGCAGGGCTGCGACTCGACGTCTGGACCGTGGACGATCCCATCGTGGCGAAACGGATGGTCGCTATTGGCGTCGATGGTATTACGACCAATCGCCCCGCCTGGCTCCGCGAACAACTCGCGAAATAACCGGATGCGCCATCAGGTGTCTTCGCTTATGGATTTGCGAAAGCGATTTGGGTGAACGGGCGGCCTCACGACGCCACAAGCATAAGCCGTGTACGCGCCGACGATGCCTCCGACAAAGCCACCGCCCACGGTATCGCCGACGAAGTGGTAGTTCATGCCAAGCAGGCCTGCCACTTCGGCCAATAACGCCAGAGCGCAAATCCACCGTAAGCGAGCGTAAGCCATCCAGATGGGTGCCAGGATGCCGACCGTCCGGGCTGTATGCCCGGACGGAAAGCTCCCGTAGGCAATCCCGCCATGAAAGAAGTGGAACCCGTAAGCCTGGTCACGGATTAGCGACGGATTGTTGTCGATCCACGTCTGGGGCCAGTAGCGGCCGAACACGTAGGACAGCGTTTCGCGGAATTGGTCGGCCAACACCATGCCGACCCCCGATGCCAGTACGACGCATTCCCATCGGCGAAGTGGTCCCCAGGCACGACGAATGGCGACCGCGACGATCACCGCGGGTGCCCACGATTGGAGGATCGGAGGGATTTCGGTGAGCCAGCGCAATACGCGAAATCGTGAAAAATCGTTGTCGAACACGAACCAAGCAACGGCTCGATCCACGTAGAAATAACAGGTCGTGACCAACACAGCACACACGAACAGCGCGATGAGGCTTCGCTGCGTTAGCCGGCCGTAGTCCAGATCGTCCGGCACAGGTTCCTCAATCGTGAGTCGTGCGCGGCTTTCGAATTCCCAACCGCGATCTCCGGCCAACATGACAACGAAGGCCGGAGATCGCGCATCGCGGCGAAATCGGACCTATTTCGCGACGACCCAGATGTTGCGGTAGTAAACGGGGTTGCTGTGGTTCTGAAGATGAATCGGCCCCGTGGCGGCTTCCTTCTGCACACCACCCGGTGTTTCCTGTTTCAGCTCGACGTTGTTTTGCACGACGACACCATTGTGCTTCACCGTGATCCGCGCATTCGATGTCTTCTTGCCGTCGTTGTATTTCGGAGCAGTGAAATCAATGTCATAGGTCTGCCACGAGAGTGGCGGATAGCACATGTTGATCGTCGGGTCAGCCTGCTGATAAAGGCCAGCGCATTCATTGTTCTTTGGCTCCAGCCCAAAGCTATCGAGGACTTGTACTTCGTAACAGCCGTTGACATACACACCACTGTTGCCGCGGGCCTGGCCGCGAGCAAGCGGCATGAAGGGCGTGCGGAATTCGACGTGCATCGTGCAATCGCCAAACTTCTGCTTGCTCGTCACACCCATCTTCAGCAAGTTACCCTCCACCAGTTCACCCTTTTCCCAGGCATCGGCTTTGGTGCCGTCGAATAACACCACCGCATTGGCTGGAGGCTTCTGCCCTTCGGTCGGGCTCTTGCGAATGATTCGGGTCAGGGTAAACGTGCCGCCATCGTTGAGCGTGACCTTGAGCTTACCGTTCTCGAAGATGCTCTTGGCCTGCTCGCTGTCGATCCTCGCCACGCCGTTGTCCGTCGTGCCCGAATGCTTCCAGGTCGTTGTGCCGTCCCAGCCGTCACCCGGCAGACCATCCTTATAGGACTTGCCCGAGAACTTGCCCTCGCCGTCGGCCACGACATGGGAACCAATCTTTGTGCCGTCGGGCGCTTCGCCGACATACTCGCCCTGAACCGCGAAATCTGGGCCGGCCTTCGTTGCGTCCGTAAACGTCTCGATTTTGACCGTTTGGATCTCGACTCGGCGTTTCGGCGGCTGGCTTTGAACTGCCGGTAAGAGCGCGAGCAAACCAATGAGCGCGAACCACTTTTTCATGTGTCAGTTCCTGGGAGGGTGCGGGCTTCGCTGCCATTGTCTTGCTCGCAATGCCCACGTCAAGCATCGAAGCGACAAGTGATTACAAAGTAACCGATCATCCGACGTCTTAACGTGTGGAACGATACCACTGAAGTGTCTTCTCCAAACCCTGTTCAAAGCTCACGCTTGGATCGTACCCAAGGTCTTTGCGGGTTCGAGAAATGTCGGCGAGCGAGTAACGCACGTCGCCGGCACGTGTTGGGCCAAATGTCGGCGCAAGTTTCGTGCCAAACAGCCGATTGAGCGATTCCACGAGGTCGAGCAGAGTGACGCTCTTGCCGGTTCCGACGTTGTAGACGTTTCCGGAAACCCCTGGAGCCGAGGCCGCTTTCATCAGCGCTTGAACAGCGTTGCCGACGTAAGTAAAGTCTCGTGACTGTAACCCATCACCGTGAACCATCGGGGCCTTGCCAGCGCTCATCGCGGCAATGAACAGGGCGATGACACCCGAATATGGACTGTCTGCCCGCTGACGTGGCCCGAAGATGTTGAAGAATCGCAGACGCACCGTCTCCAGCCCGAAGGAGTTGGCGAACGCCTCCATGTAGTACTCTCCGGCCAACTTGGCCGCAGCGTACGGCGAAAGCGCGTGAACCGGCAAATCTTCCGTCTGCCCAACTTGCGACGACAGGCCGCCGTAGGCGCTGCTGCTGGCAGCGAAGACCACCCGACGAACGCCTGCCTTGCGAGCACAGTCGAGAACATGGAGTGTGCCAGTCGTGCACGCGGCATGTGTTGCGAGCGGGTTTTCGACGCTGCGGGCCACCGACGCGAGCGCACCCAGGTGATAGACGACGCCGGCACCATCGACCGCACGCGACACCGCAGCGACATCGCCCAAATCGCCAGTCACAACTTCTGGTGCAGGATGCAGATGTGCGAGATTCTCGCGGAGACCAGTGCTAAAGTCGTCGAAGACACGAACCCGCTGACCCGCTGCGATTAGGGCTTCGGCCAGGTGCGAGCCAATGAAGCCGGCTCCGCCGGTGACCAGACACAGATCTCCCATCGCGGTCTCTCCGAAAAGACGTGGAATGGGGTGATTATTGACACCCGGCCTTGGGGTGTCCATGCGGGATTTGCCAAAGCTGCCATTCTGCCAACCTCGCGCGTCCATCGCCTTCGCGGTGCCATCGTTCTGTCAGTTGCGTATCATCCCAGCGGTGTTGGAGTACATCCTCGACCGCAGCGTAAGCGGGTCGATCTGCAATGGAGGTCTCTCATGGTACGAATCTGCTTTGCCATAATGTGCTGTCTCGTTGCCGTGGGGCGCGCAAGTGCCGGATCGCTCGATGGAACATGGGAGATCACATCGCTGATTGAAGATGGTGCGGTCATTGCTCCGGCAGCCATCAAGGAGACCCTCGCGAAGAGTGGAATGCTAGTAATCGCCGGTCAGACCATCGCGTTGACTCGACCAAACACCAGCGAGAAGCGTACGATTCTGTTCGTCATCAACGACAAGGTAAATCCGCCAACCATCGATTTGGCCGGTGCGGACAAAGTCGGCAGCCGAGGCATTTATCTCCAAACCGGAGACACCGTGCTCATTTGCCTCAGCGGACCGGAAGTCGCCGACCGGCCCCGTGAGTTTGCATCGCAGCCTGGCTCGCACGCAATTCTCATGACGCTACGCCGAGTGACCGCACCTGCCGCACCTGCCGCCGCCCCACTACCGCCTGCACCAGTCCAGCAAGTCCTCACCGACGATGCCGTGCGCAAGCTTCTGGTTGGCACCTGGGGATTCCAGAACCCTGACGAGGTCCACTACAGCACGTTCACAGCCGATGGTTCCTTCACGGCAACACGGACCTGGAAAAAGGGACTCAAGAAGCTCTTTGACGGCGAAACGCGGTCGAGCGGAAGTTGGAAGCTGGAAAATGGCGTTCTCGTCATCAAAGTCACGGCATCGACGGAGCGCGACATGCAGGGTCAGACGTACACGTATCGAGTCAACTCGATCACTGCTCGCGAGATGATCCTTCTGGGTTCCGACGGCGGGGTGCGCCGCGAGTGGAAAGTGTCGAGCTTTTGACTACGAGCCGCGTTCGCCTACTGGCGGCAGATCGCGGAGATCTCGCAAGCCGAACGCTTGCAGGAACTTCTTTGTTGTCCCGTACAGGACCGGTCGGCCAAGCGAATCGTCGCGGCCCGCGATGCGGACGTAGCCCCGTTCCATGAGCTGCCGCAACGACTCGCCGCAGTGGACGCCGCGAATGCCTTCCAAGTCCGCGCGCATGATCGGCTGACGGTACGCCACAATGGCCAGTGTTTCGAGGAGTGCGCCGGACAACTTGGCTTCGCCCACACTTTGCCGCAGTCGGACGAGCCACGGGTGAAATGCCGGGCGCGTCAGAAGCTGATAGCCACCGGCAATCTCCTCGATCTGGAACGCAGCCCCTTCATCGGAGTACAGCTTGCCCAGCCGATCGATCAACTGACGAGCCTCGGCTGCGTCCGCGAGATCAGCCAGGCTCGTGAGCTTACGCGCGGCGAGTGGCTCATCGGCGCAAAACAGGGCCGCCTCCAACCGCGCAAGCCTTCCATCGCGAACCAGGGGTGCGGTCGTGGCACGCCCCTCCTGCGGCAAAAGACGGTAAATTGCCGGCAGTCGACGATCGACCGGCAGGCAGTCAACGCGCCGGGAAAGGGGAAGGTGTCGGGTCGGGACCATGGCCGTCCTTGGGGTTTGCCAATCGTTCTGCGTCGGACCGACGACTAACTGCTGTGAGCGTACGAAGGCGAAGTTCTTGCCGCGCTTCGCACCGGCAGATACAGTATCGTCCACTCGTGACCGACCGCAAGGTGTCCGCCCGAGGACTGCGACGTGCAGCCGCTCACTATTCTCTCCCTCGCCGCGGGCGAAACCACGGCTGGTGCTGGGAGTGATCCCGCCTCATACGCCTGGTTGGTACCGATACTCGTCGCCGTTCTTACGGCCGCAATCCTGGTCACGTTCGTTGCCGTATCCGCTCTCATCTTCATTTGGGCAGAGCGCAAGGTTTCGGGCCGTATTCAGGACCGGCTAGGCCCGACTCGCGTCGGTGGGAAGTTCGGTTGGCTCCAGACGCTCGCCGATGGCGTCAAGCTGATTGCCAAGGAAGACATCATACCGGGCGATGCGGATCATTTTCTGTTCCGCATGGGGCCATACGTGGCGTTTTGCGGCTCGTTCGTCGCATTCTTGGCACTGCCCTTCGGCAATCACATCGTTGCGCGAGAGATGAATGTCGCGATCTTTTTCATGCTGGCGGTGATGTCCAGCGAAGTGTTCGGGGTCATCCTCGCTGGCTATGGCTCGGGGTCGAAATGGTCGCTCTTCGGCGGCATCCGCGAGGCGGCTCAAGTCGTTAGCTACGAGGTCCCGCGAGCGATTTGCGTGCTGATCCCCGTGATTCTCGCCGGCACGCTCAATCTCAACACAATCAGCCAGCAACAAAGCGGCTTCTTCTGGAAGTGGTACGTTTTCCACGATCCCTTTACCTTCGCGGCCTTCTTCGTCTTTTTCACGTGTGCTACCGCAAGCTGTAAGCGAGCACCATTCGACTTGGCTGAAGCCGAGAGCGAACTCGTGGCCGGCTTCCACACGGAATACTCAGGGCTGCGTTGGAGTCTCTTCTTCATGGCTGAGTACGGCAGCATGTTCGCCGTCTCTGCCATCGCGACGCTCTTGTTCCTGGGTGGTTGGCATACTGGCCTGTTGCCCGTCGACCCAAGCGAGTCATTCCTCGGCTTCTGGCTCGGCAATCTCATCAATGTCGTGGTCTTCATCCTCAAGGGTTGGTTCCTCGTCTTCGTGATGATGTGGGTGCGGTGGACGCTGCCGCGTTTGCGAATCGACCAAGTGATGATGACCTGCTTGAAGTACCTGCTGCCCATCTCGTGTGTGCTCTTGGTCGGCATCTGCCTGTGGCAACTGCTGATCCCGCCGGTGGCTCGCACGATTATCAGCTACGTAATTGCAGCCGGGTGCATCGGACTAACGGCCCTAGCGACGGTCAAGGTCCTCACCACGGACGCACCGGCTGGACACTTGCCGCCGGGCTGGGACCGGCCCGCAAACGCGGAGCCGATCAAGGTGAGTTGACGCAACCAAAGCCCACCGATGACATTCGGTGGGCTCAATAGTCCTGCCAACGGTAAGCGGTGGGATTTTTTGGGGATGTGATGACGCTTCAAGCCGCCTTTTTCTGGTTGCTCGCCGGCCTGACGGGGGTCAGCGCCATTATGGTCGTCGTGACGACGAATATCGTCCGGGCGGCCGTGTGGCTGCTCTTCACGCTGGTTGGCACGTGTGGAGTGTATTTCCTCCTTGGAGCGGATTTTGTCGGGGCGACGCAGTTGATTGTCTATGTTGGTGGCACACTGGTTCTCGTCGTCTTCGGCGTCATGCTCACAGCGCAAGGGCCGTTCGTGAACCTTCGGGCTGGACCGGGGGAATGGGCGATCGCAACGATCGTCGGCGGCCTGTTCTTCGGCGTACTTGCCTCAACTGTGTCGTTTGCCCTTTGGACGGAAACGGAAGGTCCGTCGATTGATCCGGCCACCTCGATCGGCACCGTGCAACTGGGCCAGTCGTTTCTCGGCATCACGGAAGCGACGCCGAAGGCCACGATCACGGGGTTTCCTGCCGGGCAGACCGTTCAGCCGCGAACGCCAGTCTCGTACCTGTTGCCGTTTGAAATCGTCTCGGTGCATCTGCTCGTGGTGTTGATCGGCGCGGCTTACCTGGCTCGGGCCAAGCGTCGGAGGGTCGCCGCATGATCGGGCTGACGCATTACTTGCTCCTTGGTGCTCTGTTGTTCGTCTGCGGCACGGTGTGCATGGCCGTGAAACGCAACGCGATCGGCGTGCTGATGGGCGTGGAACTGGTGCTCAACGGCGCAAACATAAACTTTGTGGCCTTCTCGAGATATAACCCAGCCTTTCAACTCGAAGGGCAGGTCTTTGCGCTATTCGTCATCGTGATGGCAGCGGCTGAAGCTGCAATCGCGCTGGCGATCGTTCTGAACTATTACAACAACCACTCCACCGTGGACATCGACACGGCGGAAGAACTCCGGGGCTAGGCATGTTCGACTTCGCCGAAGAGCCCGGCCAACTCTATGTGCTCGCCACGCTCATCCCGTTGGCCTCGTTCATCGGACTGCTCTTTGTCGGCGGCCTGAAAAACATTGGCCGCGCGTACAAGGACTCGTGGGGCGGATCGCTCTATTGGCTACTGGGCGGCGATCATCCCGGTCGCGGTGGTGCCTATGTTGCGACCGCCGCTATCGCCTGCTCGTGCCTTTTGAGCGTCACCGGCCTCGTTCGGTTTCTCGGCGAATTCCCGGTGCACAGCCACGAACACGACCACGGGGCCGCCCATGCCACGGATCACAAGCACGACGAGCACGCCAAAGATCACGACCATTCGAAGACTGTGGCCCCGAAAGCCGACGAAGCTTGGGCCGGTCGAGTGACGTTCGCCAAGTTGAGCCTGCCGGGTGACATGCCAGCCACCGAGTTTCAACTCGGCTATCGCATCGACCACCTCGCCGCGGTTATGTTCGCGATGGTCACGTTCATCGCGACGCTCATCCACGTTTTCGCACTGGGTTACATGGAGGACGAGACGCGCGACCGGGTCGACGACCACCTGGCTCACGTGACGCGCCGCGGCCGCTATGGCCGGTTTTTCATGTACTTTAGTCTGTTCTGTTTCTCGATGCTCAACCTGGTACTGGCCGACAATCTCTTCCAGGTCTTCGTTTCGTGGGAGTTGGTCGGGGCCTGCTCTTTCTTCCTGATCGGCTTTTACACCGAGCGGCACACGGCCTCCACGGCCGCCAACAAAGCGTTCATCACCAACCGTGTCGGCGACGCTGGCTTCATTATTGGGCTGATGATTCTCTGGACCTCTGTTGGCACCCTCAACTTCGAGGACATTTTTAAGCAGGTTCGCGCTCCGATGATCGACGCGCACGGCGACAAGCCGGAAGCGATCGCCGGTCGGTTCGTCCGCGCATGGCCTATCGACACGAAACCCGGCAAAGTGGAAACCGCAGTCGATGGCAGTGAGGTCGTTCTGTTCCCGCTCAAGCTCGGTCACTGGCACGCGTTTGACGCCTCAGGCGCGACGATCACTGTCGATCCAGCCCAGCAAACCGAAAAAGGCACCAAGTACCGCTCAATGCCGTACTGGCTACTTGTCGTCGCTGGGCTGGGCGTGTTCCTCGGCTGCGTCGGCAAATCCGCTCAGTTTCCGCTTCAGGTCTGGCTCCCCGATGCGATGGAAGGGCCGACACCTGTGTCAGCGCTCGTCCACTCAGCGACGATGGTCGCCGCCGGCGTCTATCTCGTCGGCCGCTGCTATCCGTTATTCACTTACGAAGTGCAGCTGACCATTGCCTATACCGGGGCCATCACGCTGTTTGTTGCTGCAACGATTGCAGTTGTTGCCACCGATATCAAGAAGGTGCTGGCGTATTCGACGATTAGCCAACTCGGCTTCATGATGCTTGCCCTCGGCGTCGGAGGTTGGGTACCAGGCTTGTTGCACTTGCTGACCCATGCCTTCTTCAAGGCGCTGCTATTCCTCGGGTCAGGCAGTGTCATTCATGGGTGCCACCATCAGCAAGACATGCGGAAGATGGGCGGCCTCTACCCGAAAATGCGGATCACCGCGTTAACGATGCTCGTTGGCGTACTCGCAATCGCTGGAACGCCGTTTTTCAGTGGCTGGTATTCGAAGGATGCAATCGTCGCCCAGGCAGTCGCCTTCGTCAAGGTCCACCAGAAGCACTTCCTGCTGCTCGTACTGCCTCTCGTGACCGCGGGCATTACCTGCTTCTACATGTTCCGCATGTGGTACATGACGTTTACGGGTGAGCCCAAGGACCACCACGTTTACGATCATGCTCACGAATCGCCACGGGTCATGACCACGCCCCTGATCGTTCTCGCCTGTTTCAGCTTGTTCGTGGCGTGGGGTTGGCCGCTGTGGAACCCCGATGCGAGCGCGCTCGGCAAGACACTCCATGCCGCGGAGCCTGCGTCGGTCGCAGCCGACTTCGTGCCCGTCGAAGCACTCCTTGAGGATCATGAGCACGGGTGGGTCCACCCCGTGGCGTTGCTGCTGTCGTTAACCGTTGCAGGGGTAGGTGCAATCTTCGGATATCTGATCTACTACCGTCGCTCGTTCGACCCGGCCGATGCCGTGGAACAGTTCCCCGGCGTTTACCGCCTGTTGGTCAACAAGTGGTATTTCGACGATGTGTATAGCGCTGTGGTTGTACGACCCGCGCTGACCGTAGCGCATTGGTTCCGCCGGTTCGATGCGAACGCGATCGATCGCTTCATCGACGGCACAGCCGCGACGACGTTGCGATTCGCGACCGGAAACGGCAAGTTCGATGCGGGTGTCATCGACGGATTGGTCAACGTGCTCGGCAACTCGGTCTATTGGATTGGGAGTCGTCTGCGCGGCGTGCAGACAGGCTTCTTGCGGAGCTACGTGTTGTTCCTGGTATTGGCTGCGGTGACGTTGTTCGCAGCGCTCTCGTATTTCGTAAGTTTGGCGGCGGCGAAGTAGGGATATGCGACTAAAGCCCGCCGAAAGCACTCGGCGGGAAGCGGGAAATCGACATGAATCTAACCGACATGCAGGCGATGACGGCGCTGATCTTCGCGCCGACCGCCTTTGCGCTGCTCCTGCTCTTCATCCCCAAAGGCAAAGAGGAGTTGATGCGCTGGGTCGCCCTCGTCGGCACCGCTGTGACGCTTGGCCTGAGCATAATCGTTTTCACTGGCTTTCTCGAGATTCCCGGCGTCATTACGCCCGGCTCGCAGGCATCGTTGGAGACTCGCGCCGACGCGGCGGCGAAGGCCGAGCGGGTCGTCATGAAAGCGGATGGCACGACCGAAGGCGGCGGGGAGCCGGCCGCAAACGATTGGATCGCCCGAGTGCCGTGGATTAAGCAGTTCCAGATCGAGTACTTCCTTGGCATTGACGGTATCTCGATGCCGCTCGTGCTACTGACGACCGCCTTGAGCTTTCTCGCCATCATCGCGTCCTGGGGGATTGAGAAGTACGTCAAGGGCTACCTGATGCTCTTCCTGCTCCTCGAGACGGGCATGATTGGGTGCTTCCTGGCGCTCGACTTCTTCCTCTTTTACATCTTCTGGGAAGTGATGCTCTTGCCGATGTATTTTCTCATCGGCGTCTGGGGCGGGCCGCGGCGCGAATACGCCGCCATCAAGTTCTTCCTGTACACGTTGCTCGGTTCCGTCTTCATCCTGATCGCGATGCTCGGGTTCTACTTCACGAATGTCGCTGACTTCGTGGACACGACCTCAGCCCGGCAGGAAAAGGCGATGGAGGCCGCCAAAGCGCAAGGGGCACTCGAACCGCGGAAGGCGTTCGTCAATTACATGGAAAGCCCTGGCGTCAAGAACGTCGAGATTCACACATTCGACCTGCTGGTTTTGGCAAAGGCGGGTCGGGCTGCGGCACTTCATCTGAATGGCCGAACGGGCGAAGCCGTGAATGCGACGGTAAACCCGGACAAGAAGGTCGCTCGAGACAACATTGAAGGGCAGTCGTTCTTCCGCAGCAGGAAGTTCCAGATTGGTATGTTCCTGTTGTTGTTTGTTGGCTTTGCGATCAAGGTGCCGGTCTTCCCGTTCCACACCTGGCTTCCGGACGCCCACGTCGAGGCACCGACGCCGATCTCGATGATCCTGGCCGGCGTCCTCCTCAAGCTTGGCGGCTACGGCATCCTTAGGATCGCCTACCCGATCTGCCCGTGGGCAGCGGAGACGCTGGCGTACCCGCTGGCGATCTTCGGTGTCATCAACATCGTTTACGGTGCGTTCGCAGCGATGGCGCAGACCGACTTTAAGAAGTTGGTGGCGTACTCATCGGTGAGCCACATGGGCTACGTTATCCTTGGTATTGCCGTCTGGTCGGCCGCACCGAAGTCGCAGTATTGGTCGTGGGGCATGAATGGAGCCATGTTCCAGATGATCGCTCACGGCATTACCTCGGCCGGCATGTTCTTTATGGTCGGCGTCATCTACGACCGTGCTCACCACCGCAACCTCGACAACTTCCGCGGCCTACTTGAGCCCATGCCCTTCTACGGTGGGGTTAGCGCGATCATCTTCTTCGCAGCAATGGGCCTGCCCGGCATGTGCGGTTTCGTCGGCGAGATGTTCGTCGTACTCGCGACGTGGAACTACTCGAAAGTGTTGGCCGTCCTGGCCGCGCTCACCGTGGTGCTGACCGCGGCGTACATCCTCTGGACTGTGCAACGTGTCTACATGGGTGTGAACCCAGCGTACAAGGACTACAAGGACATGACGCCACGCGAAGTGTTGATCGCTGCGCCGATCCTGATTGCATCGGTGGCGTTGGGCGTGTTGCCGAACCAGTTGCTCCTGGCGTGGATGGAGCCGAGCGTCACCGGCCTCGTCGAGACGCTCTCCAAGCTCAGTCGCTAACGTTTAGCGGTGCTTCGTGGAAGCGTTCGTCGAACGCCTCTGCAAAGCACCGCTAACCGAGGACTCGATACATGCTCCCTAGCGTCGGTTGGTCGCAACTTCAGAATGACCTGCTCCTCTTCCTTCCGGAAGCAGTTGTCTGCTGTGCGATCGTTGCATTGCTGTTGATCCGACTCGTTGCTGCGTTCGATCGGACGCACTTGGGCCTGATTTCGCTCGTGGCGGTCGTGACCGCTTGTATCGTTGCGTTTCTGGGCGATTCCGCAGGTGCGGTCACCTTTGGTGGACTGCTCGTTGGCGACCCGTTCACTCGCTTCGCCCGTCTGCTGATACTCGGCACCTCGGCACTAACGATTCTGTTGAGCCTCCTGACCGGAATCCCTGACCGGGAGGATTCGGGTGACTTCTACGTGCTTCTGCTCGGTGGAACGCTCGGAATGTTGTTCATGGCGTCCGCCAATCACCTCTTAATGGCGTACATCGCCGTTGAGATGGCTTCGCTACCGAGCTACGCTCTGGCCGGGTTCCTGAAGGGCAAGCGGCAAGGTTCGGAAGCCGCGCTCAAATATGTCGTCTATGGTGGCGGCGCTTCGGGCGTGATGCTGTACGGCATCAGTCTGATTGCCGGCAAGTTCGGCACAGGGTATCTGCCCGATTTGGCCAAAGGTTACGAGGCAGTACTCACGCAGCAGTCCACGAGCGGTGTGCCGGACGCCGTGCTCGTCCTGGGCACATTGCTCATACTCGTCGGGTTGTCGTTCAAGCTGTCGGTCGTGCCGTTCCATTTCTGGTGCCCCGACGTGTTCGAGGGTGCGGCTGCAGAGGTCGCAGCGTTCCTGTCGGTCGCGTCCAAGGCCGGTGCGTTTGCATTGACCGGCCGACTGCTGCTCGCTCTCGCCTCTCCGGCTGGGGCCGACGGCGGTTATCTACTGGCCCGGTACTTTGGCGCACCGCTGGCGGGCTTTGCAATGCTCACGGCGACGTTCGGCAATCTCGCCGCCTACGCCCAGACTAACATGAAGCGCCTTCTCGCGTATTCGACCATTGCCCACGCCGGTTACATGCTCGCAGGCGTCGCCACTCTCACGCCTGAAGGGGCACAGTCTGTCCTTTTCTACCTGGCGACTTACGCATTCATGAACATGGGCGCATTCGCCGTGGTAGCGTTTGTCCGCAACAAGACTGGTTCCGAGGATATTACCGCCTACCGTGGTCTGATTTACCGCTCGCCCGGTGTCGTAGTGGTCATGGGTATTTTCCTGTTGAGCTTACTGGGCCTGCCGCCCTTGGCCGGGTTCGTCGCTAAGTTCCAGGTGTTCGCGGCCATCTTCCACGCGGGCCAATCGGCATCCGCCAGCCCGACACCCTGGCTCGGTACGGTCTACTACACCCTCCTTGTCGTCGTTGGCATCAACACCGTCTTCAGCGCGGTGTACTATCTGCGCGTTCTCAAGACGATGATCTTCGACAAACCGCTGGAGGCCGTCGAAGGCCAGCCGGTACCTGCTCTGACAATTCCGGTAAGCTCAACGGCATATGCCGGATTGCTGGCCATTGCCGTCTTCGTTCTTGGCGTGATCGTCGATCCTGTGACGGCCGCCAGTCGTGAGAGTGTCCAGCCGTTTCGCAAGCGGGAGGCCATCGTTGTCACGCCACCGGCCAAGGCCAAAGGCAAGGGTCGTGGCGACGGCCCGGCGAAGGGCCAGAACAAGGGCGGTCCCGCGAAGGGTCAGCTAAAGGCACCGGCGAAATCGAAAGAGGGAAACTAGCGTGATCGACGCTTCGACAGGTGAATTGTTGCAGACCATTGTGCGCGAAAGCCGGTCGCTCCTGCAATACGCGCGAAGTGCCGCCGTGGCGTCTCGGCAGATCGCGCCGTCGTCGACAAGCTGCGACACCTGGCGAGCGGAGCAGGCCGCGACCGATGCGATCGGCACGTTTCTGGAAAAGCGACGCTCCGGACTTGCTCATCTCGGTCCCTACCCGAGTGTCTTCACCGATTCCAATGACGCGGCCCTGTCGTATATGTTGCCGCGAATTGTCCGTGAGCAGAAACTGGCGTCGGCAGTGCTCTTCGAGGCGGATGCCGCCAAGGTTGCAGATTCCGAAGCCCTCGCCCTCGTCGATCGACTCCTACACCTCAGCCGCGAGCACTTGTCGCCAACTTGAGTCCTTGTCGGTGAAGCCGCACTCGATCACGTCGGCGGCATGAACGACCACTTGCCTTTTGGCGAGCCGGATCAAAAAAAGTGAAATGGCGTCGCCCCCGCCGGGCAGTATCTGGCAGGAGGGCCAAGTCGATGGAGCCGCTCGGGGCGGTCCTCGGGCACGTCTACGCCCTCGGCGAGCCGTCCGACACGGGCGACGCCGACCTGCTCGAGCGTTTCCGCACCGGCGATGCGGCCGCTTTCGCGGCCCTGGTCCGCCGGCACGGGCCACTCGTCTACGGCGTCTGCCGCCGGCTACTCGGCGACACGCCGGACGCCGACGACGCCTTCCAGGCGACGTTCCTGTTGCTCGTCCGCAAGGCCGGCGGCCTGCGCCAGCCGAACGCCCTCGGCCCGTGGCTCTTCGGCGTCGCGCGCCGTACAGCCGCCAAGGCGAGGGCGCTGGCGGCGAAGCGAGCGCGGCGGGAGACGCCGCTCGCGGACGCGGCCGCGCCTTCGGTGGACGCCGACCTGGGGCCGACGCTCGACGCGGCTGTGGCCGCCCTGCCGGCGAAGTACCGCGCGGCGGTCGTGTTGTGCTACCTGGAAGGGCTGCCGCACGCGGACGCCGCGAAGCGCCTCGGCTGCCCACCGGCGACCGTAGCCACGCATTTGGCGCGGGCGCGAGACCGGCTGCGGGGGTGGCTCGGCCGCCGCGGCTACGGCCCGGCGTCGTTCGCGCCGCCAGGTACAGTGCCGGCCGCGCTCGTCGCCCGGACGGCGGCGCTAACGCCGGAAGCGGTGCCGAGTTCGGTGGCAATTCTCGCGGAAGGGGTGGGCCGGGCGATGCTGTTCCATTCGTGGTCAAAGGCGTTGACGTTGGTCGCGCTCGTCGGGCTGGCCGGGACCGGGGCGTGGACGTTCGGCCCAGCGTCGGCCGAACCGCCGGGCAAAGGGGCGCTGCCGCCCGCGCCGCCGGTCCCGCCGATGCAGCGCGACGATTGGGTGGGGGTACCGCTGGCCAAGTTACGTCGGCCGGCACCGCCGGAACACACGCTCGACGCCCACGACGTGT
Organism: Gemmataceae bacterium; assembly: GCA_046350275.1. Taxonomy (GTDB): domain Bacteria; phylum Planctomycetota; class Planctomycetia; order Gemmatales; family Gemmataceae; genus JAXMAS01. The sequence continues at coordinate 117,373 of JAXMAS010000009.1, read as the reverse complement.
TGGGCGTCTACATCGAGGGCGTGCTGGGCGGGCGAGACGGCGTGCCCGCCCCACTCAACGTCGGCGATGGCCGCAACCGGCTGGCGTTCGGCGTGCCGGTGCCGGTCCTCGAAAACGGGATGATTCAGGTGCCCTTGCTCAACGACCTCACAGTTCGGGACAAGACGCTGTTGGAAGTCCGCGACCTGCTGCGCGAAGCGTACATCAAGGCCGGCGTGTTGAACCGGGGTAAGGACAAGGTCCTCGTCTCACTCGCACAGCCGCGCACTCACCGCGTCACGGTCGTGCGACAGGACGTGGCCGCGCCGCACGCGGCCACGGCGTCGGTGGACCTGTCCGCCTTCGAGAACGACGTGTTGACTGCCCTGGCCCGCAGCGGCGGGCTTCCCGCCCTCGACAGCCGGCAGACGGTCGTCATTCACCGCCGCCGGCCGCGGACCAATGGCGACGATCAGCGGACGACGATCCCCCTGTCGAGAAAGTCGGGCGAGCCGCTCCCGTTCAAGCCAGAGGACGTGATCCTCGAATCGGGCGACATCGTGGTCGTCGAAGGCGGCGAGCCAAAGCCGCCCGCCGCGCCGCCGATGAAGCCGGCCGCGTCGCCGGTCGCGAGTGCCGCCGTCGCGGCCGACGGAACCGTCGCCGTCCGTTGCCGGCTGTCATGCTGCGAGTTGGATGCAGCCGGTGGACTGAAGACGGTCGAAAAGGTAATGTGGTGCCCGTACCCACTGCCGCAGGTGACGGCGACCGAGGCCGGCGGCCGGCGGCTGACGGCGGCTGAGTTGGCGCAGCGGCTGGCCCGCGAGACGCCGGTGTTTGTCGTGCCGGATGGGGCGGGGGTCGATAGCGGCTTGTTGAAGATGCTGAAGCAGGACACGCTCGTCCTGCAACTGCCGGCGGCCGTGGCACCACAGCCGGCCGCGCCGTAACCCGACGAGCAAGATCAAGGAAGGAGTCGAGGCATGGACGCCAGCCCGCTGGGTGCCGTTCTCGATCACGTCTACCGCGTCGCCGACCGTGCGGGCGATGCCGAATTGCTCGCCCGCTTCCTCGGCGGCGATACGTCAGCGTTCGACGCGATCGTCCGCCGCCACGGACCAATGGTGTACGGCGTCTGCCGCCGCCGGCTCGGCTCATCGCCGGACGCCGACGACGCCTTTCAGGCAACGTTTCTGTTGCTCGTCCGCAAGGCGTCATCGCTCCGCCGGCCCGACTCGCTCGGCCCCTGGCTTTATGGCGTCGCCAGCCGCACCGCTCTCAAGGCGAAGTCACTCGCGGCCCGACGGCGCGAGCGGCCACTCGCCGACGTGCCTACCACAAGTACTGATACCGACCTCGGCCCGACGCTCGACGCCGCGGTCGCCGCCCTGCCGGCCAAGTACCGCTCGGCAGTCGTCCTATGCTACTTCGAGGGGCTGCCGCACGCCGAGGCCGCGAAGCGGCTGGGCTGCCCGCCGAACACGGTCGCGACGCGGCTGGCGCGGGCACGCGATCGCTTGCGGACGTGGCTCTTGCGCCGCGGCTACGGCCCGGCCGCAGGGCTGGTCGCGGCCCTACTCGTCCGCGAAGTGTCCGCCGCCGTGCCGTCCGCGCTCGTCCGACAACTCGCCCGCAACGTCGCTGCCTTCGCCGCGGGGTCGCCCGAGGCTATCCCCGCCACCATCCTCGCCCTCACGAAAGGAGTCGTCCGCGCCATGCTCGCCGACAAGCTCAAGGTAATCGCCCTGATCGTCGCCGTCGCGTCGCCCGCTGGCCTGTTTACGTTTCGCGCCGCGGCGGATGGCGACCCGCCGCGTGAGGAGCGAGCCGCCCCTGGGGCCAAGGCCACAGTCCGAACTGCCAACTTCGTTGTGACGGGTCCGACGTCGGAATTGGCCCGTCGCTTCGTTGACGAGGCCGAACGGCAGCGCCGCAACATCGCCCTGCTCTGGCTCGGCAAAGAGATGCCGGACTGGCCGAGGCCGTGCCCCTTGCACGTTTCGCCGAAGGTGAGCGGGGCGGGCGGCAACACCAAGCTCAACTACGACTTTCAGGGCGGCTACGAGGTTCTGTCGATGCAGGTCGAAGGCGAGACGGAGCGGATGCTCCAGAGCGTCCTGCCGCACGAAGTCGCGCATACCGTCCTCGCTCACTACTTCCGCTACCCGGTGCCCCGCTGGGCCGACGAAGGCGCGGCCCTCCAGAGTGAAGACGACCGCGACCGGCGGATGCACGACCGAGTGGTCCGCGACTACCTCAACGGTCGCAAGGCCGTCGCCCTCCGCCGGCTCTTCGCGCTGAAGGACTACACCGAGGTCGAGAACGTGATGGTCGTCTACGCCCAGAGCTATTCGGTCACGCGGTTCTTGCTCACCACGAAGGACCGACCGACGTTCCTCCGCTTCGTCGGCGACGGCATGAAGGGCGACTGGGACGCGGCGAGCCGGACGCACTACGGCTTTGAAACGGTCGAGGCGTTGGAGGCGGCGTGGCTCAAAGACCTGCGCGGTGCGCCCGCGTCGGCGGACGACCCACGGCCGTCGCCCGGCATCGCGTGGGCGGCCCTCGACAGCGACGACCGGCTGGTCCTCCGCTGGCCGGCCGCCGACGGGACCGAGGTTCGGCGGACCTTCTCCCTCCTATCGGTCCGCGGCTACCGTCTGCGGGATGGCAAGCCGGAGGAGGTCGAACTAAGGCGACTGGCAGACGAACTACGGACGGACGTGCCCGTGGCCGTCGGCCGGGCCGAGCGGCCGACCGCCGGGCTTGAGCCGACTTTGCGGGTCGTGAAGGACGGAACGCTTCTGCTGTTGATCGACCGACCGCGCTCAACCACGGGCGGCCCCGTCAAGCGCTAACGGTCGATCGAATCGCGGACGCCGGGTGGGGTGCGAAAAATCCCGACCCGGCGTTTCATTTTGCTTGCGTTGCGTCGTGCGGGCCGATACTCTACACGCATCGCCGTAATGTTCCCGTCTTGAGATAGTTGCGTGCAATTCGCCCCGAGCGAAAACGAGGGCCGTTGGCGGTCCCACATCCGTTGGTTTAATGACCTCGTGCCGGAGACACAGCACCCATGAGTAAAGCTCGTGGCGAAGAATTCGCGGCCCTACTCGTCAAGAAGCGTATCCTCGGCCCCGAGCAGGTCGAAGAAGCCCGGGCCATGGCAGCCCAAACGGGCGTCCGCCTTCAGGATGCGCTCGTCAAGCTTAACTATGCCACGGCAGCCGAGGTAATGCGCTGCATTGCCGAGCATCACAACATGCAGTTCGTCGAGCTGAAGGGAGTAACGATCCCGACGGCCGTCGTCGAAATGGTGCCGGAATCGGTCGCTCGTGAAAACACTGTCGTGCCGCTGAGCCACGAAAACAACGCGCTGCAGATCGTGATGTCCGACCCCAACGATCTCGACACAATCGAGAAGTTGCGGTTCATCCTCAACAAGGACATCCAGCCCATCCTCGCCGACCGCGAAGAAATCATCCAGGCAATCAACAACCACTACGGCCAAAGTGAAACCGAGTCGGTCGACTCGATGCTGAGCGAATTTACCGATACGCAGATCGACTTTACGGAGACCGAGGCGACATCCGCGGCCGGCGGAGCAGATGAGAGCGATTCGCCTGTCGTTAAGCTCGTCAACCTCATCATTCAGGAAGCCGTGAAGGCACGAGCCAGCGATATCCACGTCGAGCCGTTCGGTGATCGTGTTCGCGTCCGTTACCGAATCGACGGCGTTCTCGTCGAGCGCGACAGCCCGCCGCGACGGTTGCTTGCGCCACTCACGTCGCGCATCAAGATTATGGGCAACATCGATATCTCCGAAAAGCGTCGACCGCAAGACGGACGTATCAAGATGTCCATCCAGGGAAACCACTACGACCTTCGCGTGAGCCTGCTACCGACCGTTCACGGGCAATCGACGGTCATGCGCATCCTGGATCGCGGCAATATTCAGGTGTCCATTAAGGACCTTGGGTTCTCGGACGAAGACCATCGGCGCTTCCAGACGATCATCAAACGGCCAAACGGCATCTTTCTTGTCACCGGGCCGACCGGCTCAGGCAAGACAACAACTCTCTATGCTGCCCTGAATGAACTCAACAGGCCTGATCGCAAGATCATCACAGCAGAAGACCCGGTCGAGTATTACCTGCCCGGCATTAATCAGGTCGAAGTAAAACACCAGATCGGGCTCGACTTCGCCCGCATCATCCGGGCGATGTTGCGGCAAGCCCCGAACATCATCCTGGTTGGTGAGATTCGCGATAAAGAAACGGCTGAGATCGCTGTGCAGGCATCTCTGACTGGACACTTAGTTTTTAGTACACTTCATACGAACGATGCGCCCTCTGCTATTACGCGATTGGGAGATATTGGCGTGCCGCCATTCCTCATCGCATCCTCGGTAATCGCAATCATGGCACAGCGCCTCGTGCGACTCGTCTGCCCGAAATGCAAGGAGTCGTACATGCCCCCACCGGGCGAAATCAAGGCGGCTGGATATACGCCCGAACAGTTGAAAGGTGCCACGTTTATGCGTGGACAAGGGTGCAGTTATTGCCACCACACAGGCTATCGCGGCCGCAAAGGTATCTTTGAGATGATGGCCATGTCTGGTGGCATTCGGGAGATGACGTTCAACCGCGAACCGACGCAATCGATCCGCCGCAAGGCCCGTCAGACAGGCATGAGAACTTTGTTGGAAGACGGTTTGTGGAAAGCACTTCGGGGCATTACGACCCTGGACGAGGTCCTGAGCATTTGCCACCACGAATCGACTGCCATGTAGGCCGAAGGACTAGGACTCTCGGTCCGGTCAACGATCAACCGGGACGCCGCGACCCGAGCACGCGCGTGGAAGCGATTGGCGTGGACTTCCCGCGGAAGTACCCGGGTCGCGGCGTCGCCGGTTGTGGACGAGGTATTGTGAACTTGTGTCCAGAAGTTCGGACGGTCGCCCAACTCGACCAAGTGTGGTTTGCCCGTCCCGTAGTACGCTCGAACTGCTCCGATATTTCGCCCGAGTCATTGACCGTTCCGTGCCAGGGGGGATTAATGCGACAGGGCAAGGTGCGTACCTTCCCGTTGTAGACATTCCTTCGCTTGCGTGCCGGCCGGTCGTACCCCGAGAGGCTCCAACGTGGCCAGCAATCAGGTACTGATCGATAAATTGCTGACGACCGTCATTCAGCTCAAAGCGAGTGACTTGCACATCTCGGTTGGCCAACCGCCGGTCATCCGTCTACATAGCCGACTGCGCAAGCTCGACGCTAAGGTGCTCGACGCTGACGATACGACGGCTCTCATGAAGTCGATCACGCCTGACCGATGTCAGCAGGAGCTTCAGGAAAAGGGTGGTGCCGACTTTGCCATCGAGTTCACCGATGGTGTGCGGTTTCGTACCGCGATCTTCAAGCAAAAGGGCACGATCGGGATGGTCATGCGACGCATCCCGAGCCAATTCCTGACCTTCGAGCAGATCGGCATGCCCGATGCCATTCGCTCGCTCATCGTTCAGCCTCGCGGCCTACTCCTTGTGACTGGGCCAACCGGCTCTGGAAAGACGACGAGCCTGGCGTCGATGATTAACTTCATCAACGACAACTACGACCGGCACATCATTACGATGGAAGACCCCATCGAGTATTACCACAAGCACAAGAAGTGCACGGTCAATCAGCGCGAGATTAACGTCGACGTGCCAAGCTTCCCGGAGGCTATCAAGCGGGCCCTCCGTATGGACCCGGATATCATCCTGGTCGGCGAAATGCGCGATCTTGAGACCATTCACGCGGCGATCGAGGCGGCCGAAACCGGCCACGTCGTCTTCGCCACGCTGCACACGTCAGGTGCGGCCTCCACGATCAACCGTATCATCGACGTGTTTCCCAAGGACCAGCAGGACCAGATTCGTACGCAGCTTTCCACCGCGCTGATCGGCGTGCTGTCACAAGGTCTGTTGCCACGCAAGCCGGATGGTCTCGTGGCGGCCTACGAAATGATGGTCGTGACGCCCGCCATCCGCAACCTGATCCGCGAAAACAAGACGTACCGTATTGACTCAAGTATTCAGACCGGGCGCAAGCACGGCATGTTCTTGCTCGATGAGAGCCTCTTCAAACTGTGGAAGGACGGCCTGTGCGACAAAGAAGAGGTACTCTTGCGATCGAGCAAGCCGAACGAGTTGGCTGCCCGTATCTCGGCCGCTGAGAAGGGTATCTTTGAGGACGACGAGGAAGAGTACGAAGAGGAAGACGACGACTACGAGGATGAAGAGGACGAGGACGATGGGCCACCACCCCGACGTAAGCCGCCGTTCAAGCGGTGAGGCGTCGTCACTGGCCCAACCTCGGAATCCAACAATCCTTGTAGCGAGAAAGAAGTATGGCGACGCCGACTCCTAATAACCCGAATCCACCCAAGAAGCCGACGCCGCCGGTCGCGAAGGGTGTTGCGCCCCCGGCCGGCAAGCCAGCTGCCAAGCCCGCCGCGGCTCCAGGCAAGCCAACCGCCAAACCCGGTACGCCCGCGAAGGCGGCCGCCAAACCTGCGGCCAAGCCGGCTCCGGAAGCCCACCGGACCAAGGCGTGGACCGGAGCCGATGCTGGCAACCGAAAGTTTGGCCAGGTTCTCGTCGACCTCGGTTACATCGAAGAAGCCGACCTCTGGACGCTACTCGAAGAAGCCCGCAACAACGACCAACCGCTCGGGCGCGTGGTCCTCGACAAGGGCCTCGTGACGGAGGACCAGCTCCTTCAGGCGCAGGGCGAGCGTTATGGGATGCCCATCGCCAATCTCGAAGAGCAAAAGCCAACGCCGGAGGCCATCAAGCTCGTCCCCGAGAACATGGCGCAGGTCTACAAGATTCTGCCGCTGAAGTTCGAGAACGACGAATTGACGGTGGTCATGTCCGATCCGGACAACATGGCCGCACTCGACGACTTGCGGAACTTCCTCGGCATCCAAAATGTCAAAGCGGTTCTGTCTCACTCGCGGGCCATCGAAGAGACGGCCAAGATTGCGTACTCGGGTAAGCAGGAGTCCATTCTCGACCTAATCGCGGCCCTCGGGACGGACGGCGAAGGTCGCGGCGGTCGCGAGTCGTCGATCGATCTCGACGACCTGATGGAACTCGCCGAGAGTGCTCCGGTCCGCAAGCTCATCAACATGATGTTGTTGATGGCGATCAAGGACCACGCTTCCGACATTCACTTCGAGCCGTTCGAGGACGAATACAAGATTCGCATGCGTTGCGATGGCGTGCTATACGAAATGGTGCCGCCGCCACGTCACTTGGCTGCGGCTATCAGCTCGCGCATCAAGGTCATGTCCAACCTGGACATCGCCGAGCGGCGTCTACCGCAGGACGGGCGCATTGAGCTTAACGTCGGTGGCAACCCGGTTGACCTACGCGTCAGCATTCTGCCGACGATGTTCGGCGAGAGCGTGGTCATCCGCGTCCTCGACCGAACGGTCGTGAGTCTCGACCTCGAGAAGATTGGCATGGAGCCAAAGCTCCTCGCCACGTTCCGCGAACTGATCCACAAGCCGAACGGTATCACGCTAGTGACCGGTCCGACGGGAGCTGGCAAGACGACGACGCTTTACTCGGCACTGAACGAGTTGAATCAGATCACGGACAAGGTCATCACCACCGAAGACCCTGTCGAGTATGAAATCGATGGCATCGTGCAGGCTCCGATTAACTCGGAGATTGATTTCACGTTCGCATCGGCGCTCAGGGCCATTCTGCGGCAGGACCCGGACATCATTCTCGTCGGCGAAATCCGCGACCTCGAGACTGCGCAGATCGCTATTCAGGCGTCGCTGACCGGGCACATGGTGTTCTCCACCCTGCACACCAACGACGCGCCCAGCACGATTACTCGCCTACGCGATATGGGCGTGGAGCCGTTCCTCATCACGGCGACGGTGGAAGGCATCCTGGCTCAACGGCTCGTACGCAAAATCTGCACTGGCTGCCGCACCGAATACGAGCCACCGCTCGACCAACTCCTCGAGCTGTCGATGAAGCCTGAGGACGTCAAGGCTCGCGGCATGAAGTTCTATTACGGGGCCGGCTGCGACAAATGCAACAACCTCGGCTTCAAGGGCCGCACGGGGTTGTACGAGATGCTGGTCATGAATGACGACCTGCGCGACATGATTAGCCAGGGAGCATCGACCGACCAGTTGCGATCGTACATGCGGAAGACGAGTGTGGAGGGTCTCCGCGATGCGGGACTCAAAGCACTGCACAATGGCATCACGACGATCGACGAAGTGGTGCGCGAGACGGTGTTGGACGACGAAGGATGATGTTTGGTCAGGGGTGAGTGGCCAGCGAGAAAACAACCCGGTCGGTGGCTACGGTCTTTGGGTCTTCCTGACCACGGACTGCGGATCACGGACCACTGCGAGCGGAGCGAGCCATGCCGACGTTCAAATTCGAGGCGATGGACACGACCGGGTCCGAGGTGAAGGACTCGATCGACGCCCTCAACGAGGAAGAAGCCCAACAGAAAATCAAGCAGATGGGCTACTTCGTCACCAAGCTCACCGTCGTGGCTGCGGCCAAGGGTGGTAAGGGCAAGGGTAAGGCGAAGGGCGGCAAGCGCAAGAAGTCCACGACCTTTACCATCGGCGGCGTCTCGAACAAGCAACTCACGACGTTCACGCGCCAGTTCTCGACCCTGCAAGACGCCGGTCTGCCGGTGCTGCGGTCGCTCAAGATTCTCGAACACCAGATGAAGCCGGGCGTGCTTAAGAACTCGCTCATTGACGTGGTCGACGATGTCGAATCGGGTTCAACTCTGTCGGAGGCATTTGGCAAGCACCCCAAGTGCTTCGACCGACTCTACGTCAACATGGTGAAAGCCGGCGAGGCCGGTGGTGCTCTCGAAGTGATTTTGCAGCGTCTCGCCGATTTCAAAGAGAAGGCTCAGACGCTCAAGCGCAAGATCGTCGGTGCGATGGTGTACCCGGCCGTGGTTATCATGGTCGCCGTCAGCATCCTGACGTTCATCATGGTCGCCATCATTCCGAAGTTCAAGAAGATCTTCGACGACTTCCAGATGAAGCTACCGTGGGCCACCGAGACGCTCATCCAGACCTCGATGTGGTTCGCCGACTACTGGTGGGTGCTTCCGCTCTTCCCGCTGTGCTTCTGGATTCTGATCAAACTCATCCGACTGAGTAAGTCCGGGGCGTATGCCGTGGACCGGTGCAAGCTCTGGATACCCCTCATGGGGAAGATCCTGGAGAAATCCATCGTCGCCAGAACGATGAGAACGCTCGGCACGTTAATAGCCTCCGGTGTGCCGATTATCGAAGCACTCTCCATCGTGAGAGAGACAAGCGACAACCTTGTCTTCGAGCGAATGTTTACGCGGGTGATCGAGTCGATCCGCGAGGGCGATACGATCGCGGAGCCGCTCAAGCAGTCCCGGCTGATCGACGACATGGTCGTCAACATGGTTGAGGTCGGCGAAGAGACCGGCGACCTGGACTCCATGTTGTTCAAAGTGTCCGACTTCTACGACGAAGAAGTGGACACCCTGGTCAAGGGCCTTATCAGCGCGTTGGAACCGCTCATGATCGTGGTCCTCGGACTCATCATCGGTGCCATCGTGATTTCATTGTTCCTGCCACTCATCAAGCTGCTCGAGGGGTTGAGCAAGTAAAAGAACGTCGGCGAGCGGGGGGTGTTAACCCCCCGGTATCGACCGCGGGGGTTGACACTCCCCGCTCACCGAGAACCGAGGGAGACAATCGATGCGTCGGGCTTATCATTCGCGGCCGCGCGGGGCGTTCACCCTGGTCGAGCTGCTGGTCGTCATCACGATCCTGGGCATCCTGTTCGCGCTGACGGCCGCCGCCGTGGTGCGGGCCATCGTCAAAGGCGACGAGGTCAAGAGCCGCAACGAACTGTCGCAACTCACAAATGCCGTGAAGTCATTCCAGAATGATTTCCAGGTACCCTATGTACCGGACACACTCGCCTTGCCTCCGGGAAATGACCAGGCGTCGGCTCAGTTCATTACCACCCTGTGGCCGCGACTGAAGGGCAACGGAGCGCTGCTAGCCAACACAGCGACGGCCCGAGCTTACTGGCAGACCGGCAGTCAGCAGCGAGTTCTGGCCGGCCATCAGGTCTTGGTGTTTGTTCTCGGTGGCTACCGTGAAGGGGCCGGAGCAAACGGTGTAGGCGGCGATCCGGCTGGGTTTTCGTCGGATGCAACTGACCCCATGAAGGCCCCGGTCGCGAGCGCCGGTCGAAAGGGCCCTTACTACGAGTTCCCGTCCGAACGCCTCAAGGTCATTTCGACCACGAGCGACTTCCCGTACCCGTCGTTCATCGATGTCTACGGAAAGGCCCCGTACCTGTACTTCAGCTCCTCCACGAGTGGCAACGACTATCCGACAACGGCCGTCGATCTCACGTATCAGACCGACACGGGTGCCACTGGCACGTTTCGGGTCTCGCCGTACCTGTTGCGGGCTGCGTCGACCGGCGTAACGGCCAAGTTCGCCAACCCCACGGGTTTCCAGATCATCAGTGCGGGTCGCGACGGTCGCTTCGGAAAGGGCGGCATTAACTGGGGCGGCGGCACTGGCACGGCTGACAAGGACGGCTACGACGATGTGGCCAACTTCCATCCGACACTGCTCGGCATCGCCAGCAACTGATTCAGGAGATGTACTGGCCATGCGCTGCCGCACCACCGCCTCTGCCCGGCTCGCCCGTCGGGCAGGCGTTACCCTGATCGAATTGCTGGTCGTCATGGCGATTATCGCCACGCTCGCTTCGCTGGTTGTTGGGGCCGTCTTCACGCTGCGCGAATCGCAGATGAAGAGCTTTTCCGAGACGACCATCCAGAAGCTGGCGAGTTCCCTCGACCAGCAGTGGAAAGCCGTTCTCGATCAGGCCCGCTCCGATACCGTGCCCGGTTGGGCTGTCAACATGGCCGGCGGCGACCTGCGTCGCGCTCGCGCCATCTACATGAAGGGTCGGCTCGCCCAGGAATTCCCGATGACGTTTGCCAAGGCGATCAATCCGGGCGGCGCGGTCGTATCGGTCGCCAACCTTCAGCCTAAGCCAACGTACCTGGCGGCCTGTTCGGGAGTCACGCCGAACGCTGCCTGGGAATCGTCGGCGCTTCTGTATCTCGCCTTGTCGCAGGGTCGAGCCGGGATGTCGGCGGCCAGCGGTCTCGACGACATCATTGAGCCAACGGCCCTTCAGACGGTCACGGCTGGCGGCAAGCAGTTCCGGATTCTGGTGGATGCCTGGGGCAACCCGCTGCGGTTCTACAACTTCCCGACAGCCAACGTCGAGTTGAACCAACCGCCCTATGTCAATCTCGACATAACCAATTTCCCACTCAATGGTCGCGACCCCGTCGATCCAGAAGGTACGCTATACTCTCCCAACTGGGCCGCCGTCACGTCGCCCAACCTGCGCGGCCTGTTTCAGGCGACGTTTCACGCATTGAATCCGGTCGATCAGAGGCCGACGGCCAGCTACCTCATCCCCGTCATCGCCTCGGCTGGCAAAGACGGTTTCTGGGGAATCGATGCGACGACGATGGCAATCTCCGACCCAGACCAGGCCGGCGACAACCTCTACAGCTACCGACTGCGCCGTAGCGGCGCGCGGGGGGACTGAACCGTGCGACATCGACACTCGAACGTCCGTCGCGGTTTGACGATGATCGAATTGCTCATCGTCGTCGCAATCCTCGTCGCGCTGATGGCCCTCGTTGCCGCGGTCAGCCCACGACTCGGAGACCGCCAGCGGGCGTCACGGGGAGCTAGCCAGCTGCAAACGTGGCTCAACATCGCCAAGCAACGGGCCATTCGCTCGGTCGCAGAAGGCGACCCACGGCCTTACGGTGTACGACTGATCCCGCCGTCCGGACCGGCCACGGCCCAATACGTTCGCGAGTGCCAGTACGTCGAAACGCCCGCGGCGTTCACGGGTGGCACAATCATGGTGCCTTACGACAACGATGTCCTTCGCCTGGCCGCGGGGCGGAACGAGGCCCCGGATCGCTACAAGTTTGTCCTGTTGGCCGGAGTCGAATTGCCGACGACGGGCAACGCCGCGGTTCAGCCAGGCGATGTCCTCGATCTCTACGAGATCTTCCCGAACCAGCCGCGCCGAATCGTGAGCGTCACATTCGTCCGGGCCGGTGACTATGCGAAGTACAACTTCGCGCACTACCGGGTGGAACTCGATGCTGAAATCGGCGGAACGTTCCAGGACGAGGATCAGATCGCCCCGATTTCGCCGATGACACGGCAATCGCGCAAGCCAACCTACACGGATCACTCGTCGTACAATCCGCCTTCGGCGACGATTCCTGTCACTCGCTACCCGACCACACCGCCGCCGGTCACGGCCGCGTACCGCATCTATCGTCAGGCCCGACCGGTGCCGGGCGAGCCGTTGCTATTGTTCCCGAAAGACGTTGGCATCGACATTTCGCGCGAGGCCGTGCTGAATCCCAATTGGTATCGAATGTACCCGCGGATGGCGAACACGGGCGGCGGCGTGCCGTTCGACATCATGTTCGATCCCTCCGGCCGAGCGGTCGCCAGCCTAGTATTCGATGCGTCGTCGCGCTGGGTCGCGCCGGGGCCGTCGCTTGGCACGAGCCGCGTCTGCCTGTGGGTCCGCGAACTGACCAAGGATTATGCCGATGGCAGTACGCTGCCGGAAGGCGACAACACGCTCATTACCGTCTATACCCGCACGGGGTTGGTCGCTTCGCACCCCGTCGCGACGACGCGGCAGAACAGCAGACAGACTCTGAATCTTCTCGACTGGCGAAGCGGCACCTGGGATCCGTTTTATTTCACCCAGGACAGCCAGTCGTCTGGGCAATGACCGCACGGGAGGCACGATCAATGAACCGCCGAACCGGCGTGACGCTGACGGAAGTGCTGATCGCGATCTTCATCATGGGGATCGGCCTATTGGCGATCCTGTCACTCTTCCCACTGGGCGCGTCGCAGATGGCCCAAGCCCTGCGCGACCAACGAGCAGCCGAGTGCGCCGCCAACGGCGGTGCCCTGGCTCGCGTGATCTGGAAGCAAGTTTGTGAAGAGATATATCCGACTGGGACAACAGTGACAGCGTTCCGCGAGCAGACCTCGAATCGCAAGTATCCGCGGTCGAATCAGCGATTCATCTCAGCGCTCGACGACCCAAACTTTAACGACGACTCGAACAACAATCCGCTCAGCTATCCAGGTATCGCATCAGGCGGCCTCGGATTCCCAACTGGCACGGCCGTACCGAATGGATCGGGGGCTCCCCGGGCATTCCTCGACATGACGCCGCTGCCCATTAGCGGACCCGGCGAAGATCAGTCGAGCTATCCCGTCATCGTCGATCCGATGGGTTGGTACGCGAACCGTGCGTCGGGCAATGCGAACAACCAGTGGTGGCTGCCGACGCAGACCTACACCATCTTCCAGAAGAACCAGCCGAATGCCGCCACGGTCGGCGAAGGTCCACGGTCCGTGACTGGGGCCATTCCCCGACGACCGCTCTTCCAGAAGGCTGGGACGTCAACCTCGTCACCCTGGACGGAAGTTACCAATCGGTCCGAGATTCTCCGGCAGTTTAGCCTGACGGATGACATGACGTTCGACAAGAATGGTCTCCCCGTCACGGCCGACGGTACCACAGGTGGGGCGATTGAACGATTGGGCCGGTATTCCTGGTCGCTAATGTTCCGCCGCAATCGCAATGACATGAACAACCGGCGGAAGATCGACGCGACGGTCATCGTCTATAGCGGTCGATCACTTGATGTCGCTAGCCCCGAGACGGCATACGTCGCCACCGGAGCGAATGACTCGCGCCTCATCACGATCGCCATGAAGGACGGAGCCAACGGTACTCAAAAGCGGCCAGCCGTGCGACGCGGTAGTTGGGTCCTCGATGCCACCATCTTTGGTGGCACAGGTCAGATCGCGCCGCAAGGTCGCTTCTACCGCGTCGTGAACGTGGAGGAAGGTGTCAACGGCGGTCAGCCGGAGTTCTACCTCGAATTGCAGACGCCGCTCGCCTATGTGACGCCGCCGCCAAAGGCCAATGCCGCGGTTGTCGTGCCACCGCCGCCAAGCCGAATCATCGTCGTCATGGAAAAGGTCATCGAAGTCTTCCAGAAGGGCGAGATTGGGGCTGACCTGGCCCCGACCACCTACTAAGGTCCGCCCCGAGGGTTATCTGCCATGCGCCTCACGACATACCGCCGCCGATCGGCGTTCACGCTCGTGGAAATGATGGTGAGTTCGGCGCTCATCATCTTTATGATGTACATCCTCGCCACGGCATTCGAGCAAGGGCTGACAGCCTTCCGCACGCTGAAGACCCAGGGCGACATGCAGGAGAAACTTCGGGCCGTCGCCACATCGCTCCGCACGGATCTGACGCGTCCCCATTTCTCCGACGACGGAGATGCCATTCACGCGCCATTCTTGAGCGGGCAGCGCCTCGATCTGGAAGGATGGACGCCGCCGCGCAAGGGCTATTTCAACATTTATCAAGGCACGGCTCAGGCTGCCCCGACAAACTTCCTCGACGGGATGGATCCGGACAATAACACACTCCGCCATCGCCGTGCCGTCGATCACACTCTTCAGTTCACGGTCCGGTTAGACGGAAAGCGACTCAACGAATTTGTGTCCGCCGACGTGCGTTTCGCCAACGGAGCATCGGACACGACGCTGAATCCATACAGCACGCCGGACTACAACAGCCGGCCGATCAATGTTGCTGGCTCGACCCAGAACGGCTCGCTGTTTACGACCACATGGGTCGAGGTCAGTTACTACCTACGTCCGTACACGGACGACAACGGGAATCCGGCCCTGACGACCGACGGTAGCAACGCCGCATCCCGCAGTGGTGCTCCGTACCGACGCTATGCCCTCTATCGCCGCCAACGGTTGCTCGTCGATTCCGATTCGCCGTGGAGTCTGCCAAGCATTCCGGCGAGCAGCATCCCTGCTGACGACACACGCTTCATCGATATCAGCACCTGGCGCAGTCAACCTGGGGCTAACCAACGGCTGTATTTCAACACTCCGGAGACAGTTGCCAACCCACTGCGCCGCCTTGGTGTGGATAACCCGCCAACGGGTTCACTTGCCAACGCACTAACCGGTGCGCCGCGCGCGCTCAACAACCGCCTACGGTCTCCGGAACCCGACGCGACGTTTTCGGCCTCTCGCCCGGAAGCGGCAGGCGATGTTTTGCTGACGGATGTGCTCGATTTCCAGATCAAGGTACTTTACGACGTGCCGTCGGTCACCACAGGCGTTGCGACCAAATTCGTCAACCCGGCCGCCTATCCGACAGACCCTAACGAGACATTCAGCCCCGACATTCCGTTCCGCATGTTGCCGGTGGGTAAGAACCCGACCCTGGGTGCCCGCCGGGTTTTCGACACATGGTCGAAGCAGAATGCACCTTCTGGCGTTACGCCAGCTTATAATTACGGCGGTACGGTTGGTTCGCCGGCCGTTTATGTTGGGGACGATCCCGACCGCGCCAGTTGGAACAAGGGGCATTTCAAAGACCCCACGAGTGGCGCAGCCACATCGCCACAGGTCGAGACAATCCCGCTGCGTGTGCGCGTGCGGGCGTTACAGATCGAAATCCGCATCTGGGATGTCAAGTCGCGGCAAACGCGACAGATCACCGTCATTCAGGACGTGTAATTCGCGCCGGATCGGCCGCCATTCATTCGGCCAGGGCGCACTTTTCGGGGAGGTCTTCACATGGCTCGGTTCCGCGGTACCGCCCCGCCCCGGCAGGGCGTCATCCTGCTGATCGTTGTGATTCTGCTCACGCTCTTCCTCGTCGTCGGCCTCAGCTTCGTGCTGTACGCCGAGTCCGAAGCGACCGCTTCGCGCATCTATCGCGAGTCGCAAACCGTCATCGACGACAAGGCGGACGAAGACGCGACCGTTTTGATGAACTACGCCCTCAATCAACTCGTCTACGATGTCCGCGACGATGGGGAGGATCTTTACTCCGCCCTGCGCGGCCATAGCCTCGCCCGGCTGACGTATGGATGGAACTACCAGTATTCGTCGGGCACGACCTTCAACCCAGCCAGCTACGCGGCACCGAATGCAACTCTCAACCAGATTCCGTTCAACGGCATCGGTGCATTGCGTGTAATGTCGTTCCCGGCATCGGCAACGACGCTCTCGGCGGGGCAGCGGAACGCGTTTAGCGCCGTCCGCGAAGATCAACTTGTCAACTACACGTCGTTTAGCCAGACAGACGGCTTCGTGCGTGACCCCGAACGCATCGGCGTGCGTGCGGCGTCCACCTCGCCGACCTCAAATCGGTACGCCGGCGGCGCCAACGTTCCGTACACATTCCCCGACCGAAACAACATGTTTCTGGCCGCACTCAAGGGCGACGGCAATGCGACGCCCTGGGTCATGCTCCCATCGTTCTTCCGGCCCATCGAGTTGCCCGGTGGAACGACTATGACGGATTTCTCCTACGGCACAAACTACAGCACGCCCGACCCGAGGCTGCGCTTTTGGCTCGATCATCCCAACGCACCAAGCAGCAGCGCGTTTCGCAACCCCGCGTCCGGCCCTTACAAGTACATGAGCCTGCGGCCCCGGCCCGCCGACATGTATTACAACTACAACGATCCGACCGATCCGCACAACTTCCCCCTGCCCAACGATCCGGGCGGCGACGTGCAGAATCTGTCGGGCGCGCGCGCATTCCGTTACAACGCGAATGGCCAAAGCGATAGCTTTTGGATGGACCTTAACTACAAGGTCCTGACCGCTCGCAACGGCAAGAAATACAAGCCGCTGTTCGCCTTCCTAGTTGTTGACATGGAAGGCCGTCTCAACGTCAATGTCCACGGCAACGTTCGCGGCTCCGATGGCGGCTCGCCGCCGCGTGCGATCCATGCCTCGAACCAGGGCGTCGGCAAACACGAGGTCAATCTCGGCAAGGTTCTCGATGCCTCGGCCGATCCGAGCGAATGGCAGCGATTGTTCGATCTCCAGGTCGGCAAATACGCCAGCGACCAGGTTCCTGCCTCGACGCTCGACCAGTATCCCGCGTTGCCTCAAGAGGCACTACACTCGTTTATTGCTCGCGTCGACTTCGATGCGATCGACGACACTCAGCAGAATCAGGTCACCCGCAAGTTCAACGTGCCGCTCACGCAGTATCGGCTGTTTCCGGACTTCGCCTCAAAGCCCGGCTACGAAGACCTGTTGAACGCCGCGGCCCGGGCCAAGAACCCCCTGCTCTACAACGCGCTCAGCCCGCGAGCCAGCGATGCGCCGTTCAGTCTTGGCGAGAACGTGCAATACATGCACGGATCCGCCTCCGGCACGAATCACATGCGGGCGGCCCTCTACCGGCTGATGCCGAAAAACATGGATACGTCGCGACGCTTCCAGGTCACGACACACAGCTACGATCTCGACGTGCCAGGGATGTCCGCGAGCCTCGACGGTGCGGTGTATGACCTGCAGGACAATGCGCTGTATCCCAAGGGAACGGCCCTGTCGTTCGACGCGCAGTTGTCGGCGATCCTCAATCCGAAGCCAGTCAGCGATGCCTTTTGGCAATTCACCAATGGCACGGCATCGACGCCCCAGCCACCGGCGCGCGATGGCCGTGTGCCGCTGCTGAGCCGGATCGACATGAATCGCCCACTGACCTCGTACTACTTACCCGGTACGCACACCGTTGTGGCACCGACAACCTTGTCGGCGGCACCCACACTGCCCAACGATCGCTTCCACATCGCCCGCAACGACCGTCAGGCGTTTGCGAGCGATATCTTCCATCGGCTCGTCCAGGCGACGGGAGCGAATCTGGCGGCGACCCCGTCCGACCCGCAGGCTTACAATGCGCTGCGTTACCTCGCCCAACTGGCCGCCAACATCGTCGATTACATCGATGACGACGACATCTCAACGGCATTCGACTGGGTGGCGGCCAAGAACCTCGTCCGTCGCGATGGGTTCACCAGTCCCTACTCCACCAATCCCGCGGATTACGTCTTCGGGACTGAAGCACCGCGCGTTTTGCTGAACGAGCTTTATGCCGAGATGCGCAACAAATCGGGCGACGACGACTTGACCCAAGGTGCCCAGCAGAGCTTCCAGGTCAATATCTTCGCCGAGTTGTTCAATCCGCTGCCCGAGACGGGCGACACAAGCCTTGGCTTCCTGAACAACCGCGACCGGCATACGGCCGTTCTGCAATCGGTCGGTCAGCAACAAGGCGCATATCGGATCGACGTGTACAACTCCGCGACCGCGGCCACCGACCTGCGCAAGGCGGACAATGTGACCGGTACTCTGACGTCGCCAAAATGCTCGTTGACGACGTTCACCGGCACGCCTGCCAACGTCACGCCAGCGCCGGCTGTACCGCTCGATGTCACCGTCATTCAGCCCAACGATGGGACGCAACAGTGCGTCCAAGGCTACAACAAGGGCTTCTATGTCGTGGGTCCCAATGCCGACCTGGCATCCGGATCGTTGACGCCGACGCTAAAGGCCGACAACGGACAGCTCACTTTCGATGTAAGCAACGCCGTGACTCCGCCAAGCCAGGCACCGTTGACCGTCGTCTTGCGTCGGTTGGCCAATCCACACCTGGCTCCGAACCCGCTCGACCCAGCCACTTCTGCGATCAATCCGGCCCTACCGTACAACCCGTACATTGTGGTCGATTTCCAGTCCAACGTTACGGTTCACGACGCGGTCAAGGTCGGCAAGAACCCGAACCCCGTCGTACCGCTCACGCCGCGGCCGGAGTTTAGCGCCAACAAGGCCACGACGGGCCGAGCGCATCCGATGGCAGCGACGCAAGTCGGCAACCAGTCGGGCAACGGATCGACGCCGGCGAATACGTTTTTCCAGCACAACTCGAACGCGAACAGCGGCCAGTTCGATTGGTTCATCCACCTGAATCGACCGCTGATCAATGCGATGGAAGTCCTCCAGGTTAGCGGTTTCAAGCCCCTCGAACTGACTCACCAGTTCGTGGATCAGACCGGCAACAAGTTCCAACACCGCGCGCCGTGGACGACCGACCCGGACGCTCGAATCTACCGGGCGCTCGAGTTCTTCACCGTCGGCGAGCGTAACCTGCCCGGTACGGGTGGCACGTCCACCGTGCCCGCGAACGCTTTGATCTCCTCGGGCGGCCGCAAGGCGGGAATGATCAACATCAACACGATTTGGGACAAGAAGATTCTGGAAGCAATCTGCGACGCTCAGCAAAACAGCAACAACTTCACCGCGACTGATGTCGATTCCGTTTGGAACGCCATTCAGAACCGTCGGTCGTCGAACCTCGGCGGTACGGGAACGGTCGACAAGCCGTTTGTCGGACTGGCGGCACCGCACGTTCGACCGGGCGACCCACAGTTCGATCCCGCCAATGGTACTGCCGGCGCGAACGGCGGCTATGCCGCGAGTACACTGAAAACCCAGAACCAAACGCACCCGTTCCTGACCGACGAGATCCTGACAAAGATCGCCGGCCATCTGACGACGCGCAGCAACCTGTTCGAGGTCTACCTGACCGTCGGGTTCTTCGAGGTCATCGACGACACGACCCGGCCGGTCAAGCTCGGTGCAGAAATCCGGGCTCGCGACGGCTCGTTTATCCGGCACAAGATGTTCGCGGTCGTAGACCGCACGAATATCGGAATGGACGAGCCAGCCACGGTGACGACGCTCGACGCGAACCTGTTCAAGCAGTCGCCGAATCGCCCTGTCTATCTGACGTCGAGCGGTGCGATTCCGGCCGGCTCGACGCAGCTCACGCTGACGTTTGTGCCCGACAAGTACGACCCGGCGTACGACCCGACCTCGATGGACGCGACGTTCTGGAGCAACGTCAAGGTCATCTACGTCGATACCGGAGTTCGCCGCGAGAGAATCCCAGTTTCGGGCGCGATCCTGAATTCGGCCACCGTGCCGAACCAGCTGACGTTCGCCTTCGCTGCGGCGACACAGTACGACCACCCGGCCGGAACGACGGTCACGACAACCCGTGGCGGTAACCCTGGACCGCAAACCGGGTTCAGTGTATCGGACACGCGGTACAAGTACGTCGTGCCGTATTCGAAGGTCGTGGAATAGCCGATCGTCGGCTCGTCCGAGCCGGAAGCGGAAGCGACGGCCACTTCGCGAGAACAGCCGCCGCTTCCGCTTCCGGCTCGGTCATTTCACGACCTGCTGCCGCTGCCCGCTTCGCCACCTCGTCCGGCAACGGCATTTGCCGGAACCGCACCACCTCGGCCGGCAGTCCCTCCAGGTCGGCGTCGTCGATCTTGAGTTGGTCCGACACGGCCAACACGAACGGCCCCGGAGCGTGCGCCTTGAGCCGCTTCGAGGTGGGCCTCGCTCGACTGCCGCCAGAAGCCGAGGACTTCGAGGGACCGCCTTGCCGGTCGGCCCATGGTCGAGGCGGAAGTCCGGCACCCAGAAGCCGTCGCCGAGCTTGAACACCTGCGTCTCCTCGCTCAGCGTCCAGCCGGCGACCTTCTTGCGGAACTGCTCGGCGAACATCGTCACTCCGGCGGGACGTAGGTGCCGGTCTCCGGTGCGTCGGCGACCAGGCCGTCGCGGTTCGAAAGTTCGAGGTCTTCTCCTTGCGGTCGGCCCCACCCAGTTCGGCCTCGCAGCTCGAAGTCGCGGCACTGCAACACGGCCGGCAGGGAACAGGCGAGTTGCAGGCTGTACGGCGTCGCGGCGAACAGGTCATCGGCCCGTCGAGCCGCAGCCGCACGCCGTCGGGGATGGCCGTCGCCTCGCAGACGAGCCGGTGGAACTGGACGAGCCGGAACAGCCGCCGCAGCCGGGCCGGCGGCCTCCCGCCGCACGTCCACCGTGACCGTGACGGCCCGCAGACCACTTCCTGGGCGAGCGCGGATGTTGTACGCCTGGAGCAGGCCGTTCCGGCGTGGTGTCCGCGAAGTGGGTGAGCCGTTGCTCGCTCTTGAGGTCGGCGAACAGGCCGGCCTCGACTCGCTCCGGGGCCAGCCCGAGTTCGGCCTCGGCCGCGCCAGCACGGCGGGCGCGGTCGAACGGCCCGCCGCCCGGGCCGCGGCCGCGCGGCGGAACGCCGCGGTCGCGCACGTCGGGTCGGCGTGGCGTCGGCGACGACCTCGAACTCGCAGCGGTCTTCGAGCAGCTTGACCAGCTCTTGCCGGAGGAGTTGCCCGGCTCGTCGCCGAACAGCTCGGCGAGTTCGTCGTCGAGTTCGCCGCGGCCGCGCTGTCGCGGTTGCTGAACACGTCGAGCAACTGCTCGGCCGTCTCGAGGGTCGCGCTCCGGCGTGGTCGATGAACTGGATGATCCGCTGCCGTTGGAAGCGGACGCGGACTAAATTGCTCGTGAGCATAGGTGAATCCGTTTCGCGACGCTTCGCAGAAGCGTCCTTCGATGCTGCGGAACGCTTCTGCGAAGCGTCGCAGTCCGAAGTCATTGGTAGGGCGTGGTGCTGCCTGCGTCGCTCGCTGGTGAACTCCTCGCCGGTGCCCCGCGTCACGACTTCGATCAGCCGGGCCTGCTTGCCCTCGTACTTGCGGAGCAGCCGGCCGAGCCGCTGGACGTTCGCGGACGCTGCCGGTCCCGCTCAGGATGACGCCGAGGCTCGCGGCCGGCACGTCCACGCCTTCGTTCAACACCTGGCTCGTCACGACGACGCCGTACTCGCCCGAATGAGCGCTCGAGGACGCGCGCGCCCTTCGCCTTCGTCTGGTGCGTGATCGCCGGGACGAGGAACCGGCGGGCGATCTGGTAGACCGTGGCGCAAGAAGTCGGCCGTGAAGACGTAGACGCGCTCGCCGCGGTTCTCGGCGAGCAACTCGTCGAGCTTGTCGAGCTTGGCCGGCGACGCTGCGCGAGCCGCTTCTGTTCGCGGAACGCGCGGAACGCGGCCCGGCCCTCGGTCGTGCGGTACGACTCGCGGAGGAACCGCCGCAACCCCTCGGGTCGGCCCATCGAGATGCCGCGGGCCTCGACGAACTGGCGGTAGACGGCCTCGGCGCCTGCGTGTACTCGCCCAGGTCGTCCGGCGACAGATCGACGTAAACCCGCTCGGTGCGGTAGTCGGTGAAAGTCGCCGGCGAGTTCCTTGATCTCGCGGCGAAAGACGACCGGGCCGATCAGGTCGGCGTACCGCTCGTGCAGCCCGTCGGCCCGTTCCGGCGTCGCCGTCAGCCCGAGGCGGAACGGGGCGAGGCTGCCGACGGCCGACAGGGCGTACGTCGGCCCCGGCAGGTGGTGGCACTCGTCGAACACCAGCAGGCCGAAGCGGTTGCCCCACTTTTCCAGGTAGATATACGCGGAATCATATGTTGTAACGGTCAGCGGGTGCAGCTCGTGGTGGCCGCCGCCCATGAGGCCGACCGGCCCGCCGAACGCCCGCAGTAGCTCGTCGTACCACTGGTTGAGCAGGTCGATGGTCGGCGTCAGCACCAAGGCCGGGCGGGCCGCCTTTGCGATGGCGAGGACGGCCGTGAACGTCTTGCCGGTGCCGGTCGGGAGGACGACGACGCCTTGGCCGCGGTGTTTCCACCACGTCTCGACGGTCTCGGTCTGGTGCGGGAACGGCTCGCGGTCGTGGCGCGGAGGGCGTGCGGCGCTCCGCCCCACGGCCGGGCGTCGTCGGCGTACCGGACGCCGAGTTCGCGGAGCCGTTCCACGATGGGCCGGTAGCAGCGGCCCTCGTGCCGCGGTGGACGCCCATCCGCGCGCGTCGAACCGCACGCCCGGAAGCGTCGTGGCGAGGCCGGCGTCACCGGCCACTACGACTGTGCCAGCGTCGTAGCTCAAGCGGAGGGAGTGTCTTCCATGCCCCCAGTATTATGGACGATCCGCGCTCCACTGCAACCTCGGAGACACGCTCCGTGACGCCGCGACCCGAGCAGAGCGAGGGGGATGGAGGAGTCGCCGCTCCCCTCGAAGACTCGGGTCGCGGCGTCACAGGATCGCCCCTCGTTGCCTGTGTTGTCGAAGACGGGCACGTTCACCCCATGCGAACCACCATCTGCACCCTCGCGATTTCGCTCGTGCTAACGCCCGCCACGCCGGCCCAACAAACCGGCGACGCCAAGTCGCTCCGAGAGCAGGCCGAGCGGGTCATCGCCGCGAAACCTGACGACCCGGCCGGCTACGTCCTCCGCGGCCAAAGCTACGTCCGCGAGCGCAACGCGGAGAAAGCGCTCGCCGACTTCACCAAGGCGCTGGACCTGAAGCCCGACGTGCCGACGGTGCTGAGCCTGCGCGGCGGCGAGCTGTTCAAGCTCGGCCGGTTCGCCGAGAGCATCGCCGACTTCGACAAGCAGATCGCCCTCGACCCGAAGAGTGCCGAAGACCACTGGCGGCGCGGCATCGCGCTGTACTACGCCGGCCGGTACGCCGACGGGGCGAAGCAGTTCGAGTTGGGCAAGCGTGTCTACGGCAACGACGTGGAGAACGCCTTCTGGCACTACCTGTGTCTGGCCCGCGTCGATGGCCCGGCGAAGGCCCGCACGAAGCTCCTGCCGATCGGCTCCGACGCGCGGTATTACATGCCGAAGGTGTTCGACCTGATCGCCGGCAAGGCGAAGCCGGAGGACGTGTTGGCCGCGGTCGAGGCGAGTCCGGTGCGCGACAAGACGGAGGGCCGGTTCTACGCGCACCTGTACGTCGGCCTGAACTACGAGGCCGAGGGCGACGCGGCGAAGTCGTTGGACCACATGAAGACGGCGGTCGAGCGGTACGTCATCGGGCACTACATGTGGGACGTGGCGAAGGCCCACGTCGCAGCGCGGACGGCCAAGAAGTGACCGCTCGCCATGCGGTGCGATGAAGAGGATTGTGCCTTGCTCACCGGCCCCCACCACCGCCTGGAGCTTCGACTTGCGACCTGCCCCGGTGAGGATTCCAATCTTCGCCATGGCTCGTCACGACGCGCATCTGTCCCTGGTCGATGCGAATGAAGTGTAAATGGCATCGCCCGACTTGCCGCCCCACCTTGCCTCGGATCGGCCCTTTGCGGTAAGCTGGGCAACTCGACGCCCGCCGCACGGAGCCGACGCATGGCCACGGACCTGGCCCCCGCCCCCACAGCCCCTTCGCGCCGCGGGCTGTTTCGACTCGACGACCTGCTGGGCTTCCTCGGCAAGTACCTGCCTCTGCACTTGCAGGTATTGCTACTCGCCCTGATCGCCTGGGGCGTTGTCGGCACCGACTTGGGTCTCGATGATCTCGTGTGGGACGATCGCGGTGACGTGCAGTTCCTCAACGGCCTCGCGGTCGGCGGACTGCTTGCGCAGATTCTCTTCCTGCGCTTCGTCCTGCACCGTCGAACCACCCGCCGCCACCCCGACACCGACGATCCAGCGCCCGGCCTTGTCGGAACCATTGGTACACTTTGGCCCGCACTCGTCCTCGCCTTTGCGGGCCGACGACTGGTGACCGTTTCGGACGCCGAGCTGCCGGGAGGGCCTTGGGCAATCGCTGTGTTTGCTGGCAGCTTGGTCGGAGCCGCTTTGGTTGGCCTGGGTCTATGGGCTCGCTGGGGCCGAGGCCGCAAAGCATGTCAAACACGCCACGCCCTCGTCACGCTCGCCATATGGGAACTCCTGATCGCCAGCGCGCTCGCAGCGGCCTTTTTCATGCACTGGCCGTTGCCCGTGGGCATGCTCACGACAGCGCTTCTGCTAGCCGCGCTCGTCGCTATTGGCGAATGTGGCCCCCGACATGCCGTCCAAGCGTGGCCGCCGTTTCGCTGGCTGCTCTTCGGCGACCGGCCACCGGACGACGATGTCGTCACAACACGATTCGCTCGTCTTAGCCTGGTCGCACTGGCTGTCGGTCTTGTCGTCTGGGCTGCCGCTGGGCGATTGCTTCTTGGCTCCGCATTTCTTGGAATCGCAGCCGGCGGAATCGCGGCGGTCATCCTGCTCGGCGTCGGTGAGGCGCTCGGCCTGGGTGCCAGTACGCAAGTCCGGGCGCTATTGCGCGAGATCGTTGGCGTGATCGATGGCAAGGTCCGGCCCGTCGATGAAGGGTTGCACGCCTATGCAGCCTTGGCGTTCCTTCCGCTGGTGGTCGCCACAGGCAGCGCCCATGCCGCGTTCCAAGCTGGCCACGTCATTCCGCCCATCGTTGTTCTGTGTGTCCTATTCGCTCTCTTCAACGCCGCATTCGGATTCGTCGCGTACCACTTGCGCGATGTCGATCACGTCCTCGTCCTGGGGCTCATCGCATTGCTCTTCTGGGCGAACTACGGGAACCCCTACAAGCTGAGCTTTCCGGGCCTTGACTATGCGCCGACTCGCCTGGTTGCCATCGACACAGACGGCACGACCGATCACTACCGAACGCTCGTTGGCGACCCACCGAGGGATATTGGCCTGATCCCAGGTGAGGAGCCGCTCAAGGCGATGTGCGAGCGATGGCAACGGGCTCATCCCGATCGACCAGGGGCGAAGCCGCGGCTCGTCGTCGTTTCCCTGAGTGGCGGCGGTATTCGGGCTGCGTGCTGGGCGGCAGCCGTGTTGGACGGGTTGGAACGGCACCTACCGACATTCCGTGATCGCATACGACTGTGCGTCGGGGCGTCCGGTGGCATGGTCGGGGCTGCCTACTACGCCGCCGACTTTGAGCGGCCACACGGCATTGGCGATCCTAGCGCCGTTGACTGCTTGGCCCACGATTTCCTCAGCCCCGCCGTGCAAGCGATGCTCCTACACGACTCGGCTCACTTTTTCCTTCACGAACAGACCGAATTCGACCGCGGCCGAGCGCTCGAAGATGCGTGGTACGCAACGGCGCTCGCACCCGATGGTTCCTCGCCGCTCGCCCGACCGCTGCGCGACTTGGCCGCACGCGAACGCACCGGCGAGCGGCCGTCACTGATCTTCACTCCCATGCTCGTGGAAGATGCCCGGCGGCTGATCGTCAGTAACCTGGACATGCACGAGATCACTGAGGCCCACGCCGATCGCCTGTCGCCGGAAACCAATCTCACAAGTCCCCGGCAATCCCGGCTGCTCAGTCTGTCCGCCCTGGAGTTCGGCAGGCTATTCCCCAACGCGGCGCAGTTTAAGGTCGGCACGGCCGCGCGCATGAACGCTTCGTTCCCGTTCGTCAGCCCCGGTGTCAGCCTGCCGACCATGCCGCCACGGCGGGTCGTGGATGCTGGCTACTTCGATAACTACGGCGTCAACGTTGCGGCACTGTGGTTGCATCGCCATCGCGAGGCCGTGCGACTTTACACTTCGGGCGTCGCAGTCGTCGAAGTACGTGCGTACCGCACCGGCTATGCCCGCAGGTACGTGCAGAACGCCGAGAACGAGATGGCCGCCCCAGATGGCGTCATGGTATCCCGCGACCAGATGAAGCGGCCGCCGGAGCCATGGCTTTCCGCCCTGGCTGGGCTAAGCACCCCTCTCGAAGGACTGCTCTCAAGCTATGCCCGCGGTCAACTTTACCGAGACGACGAACTGCTGGACCTAATCGGCGAGTCCTTCAACTCGCACCCACCGGAGCCGGGACGAGCCTCGGGAGATGCCTTCTTTACCACCGTCGCTTTTGAGTGCGGCACCGACGCTGCCCTCAGTTGGAAGCTCTCGGCCAAGGAACTCGCGGACATCAAGGCGAGCTTTGCGACCGAGACCGGTAAGCTCAGTCCGCAGGTCGAGCGGCAGGTCAAACGGCTCGCGTGGTGGCTTGGACCACGCGGAGATGGCCCCGATCGCGCGAAACCACACATTAGCCCGCGTCGCGAATTGACGAGCGGCGAAGAGGCCGAGAAGCGATGATGCCGCCGGCAGCCCGCGCTTCCAGTATCAGCGAATCGTGACAAACTCGTGGTGCTTGAACAGCACGCGGACCAGGCCGTCGCGGCTGTTTCCCGGTTGCCGCAAGTACGCTTCGCAATCGCGGGCTTCGTCGGTGTGCGGCGACCGTGTAAGGACGTGCTGAAACGCTTGTCGAACGAACTCGGCATCGTCGATCGTCGTCAGCCGATTCGCAAGCGCCGTCGCACTTTCATGGACCAATGAGCTGTTCGCCAATGCCAAGGCTTGCTGCGGGACGATACTGGCGTGGCGACGGTAGCACTCGTTGACGTTGGCCGCGTCAAACGCCGACAGGAAGGTCATTTGTTTCTCGTTTGCGTGCCTGTAATAGAGACTGCGGCGAAACGTCGTCAATCCAGTCGCGTGGTCGAGATCGGGACCACCCATCGTCGGGTCGATCCGGCCGGCAATGGCTAACACGCTGTCGCGCACGGCCTCGGCTTCTAGGCGGCGCGGAGTCATTCGCCAATACCAGCGGTTGTCGGGATCGAGCGCCGCCGACGCAGGGTCGGGACGGGAATCCAGTTGATATGCTCGGCTCGTGACCAGGAGCCGATGCAGACGCTTCATACTCCAACCACCCTCCACGAACTCCGCGGCGAGCCAGTCGAGCAGAGCCGGATGCGTCGGTGGCTGACCGTTTCGACCAAAGTCGAACATAGTTGACACGAGCGGCTGCCCGAAGTGACGAGCCCAAATGTGGTTTACAGCAACACGCGCCGCGAGGGGGTTATCGCGATCCGTAATCCACCGAGCCAGCGCCAGCCGCCGCCCAGTGCTAATTGTGGGATACACGCTTTGCGGCCGGCGTACGAACTCGGCCGACGGAGGCAGCAGCAAGTCGGATTCGGCTTTCGCGACTGCCGCCCGCAATGCAATGAGATTTGGCGCGGCCGCACCCCGTTTGCTGGACGTCGGTGGCGCGGCCTCCGCGGCAAGCAAGTTGCGACGTGCGGTCGCCAGCGCGTCCTGGCGCTGGGAGAACGTGGCCAGCTCGGCAGCGCGTTTGCCTTCCTGCGTTGCGAGCCGTCCGCCGATCTCGAACTCCTCCGCTTGCAATGTCGCTTCCAGGGCTGCGAGCGACGCCTGGGCGGCCAGCACGTCGGCTTGTGCGACGGTCATCGGGCGAGCGTCAGCCAGGAGGGTTGTCGCGGGTAGTGTGAGTGCTGCGATGGCTAGTCGCACGTGGTTTCGCTGGACGGTCGTGAGCGCGGCTCGCGAACCATCAACGGCATTCCGCCGGGACGCGATCGCGTCGTCGATGACGAACGCGCGCCGGTCGGGGTGTGAAGCATCGGGCGGCAGCGGCACGGGGGCGACCCCAAGGGCCGGACCTCGTAGCGCTGCAGGCACCGCCGGCGGGCACGGCTGGGACTGGTCTGGCTGTTTGTCATCGCCTCGCGTGAACAAGTACGTCGGTGACGGAGAAGCCACGTCGTACGTGCGAACGAGGCCGAGCTTGGTCGGGTCTGGTTGGCCCGGAACGCGATCGGTGCGGACCTGATGCGGCTCAAAAAACGCCCTAAACGAATAATAGTCTCGCTGCGAAAGCGGGTCGTACATGTGGTCATGACAGCGGGCGCAATTGAGCGTCATTCCGAGGAACGCCTTGGCCGTGTGTTCGACCGTGCTGTCGAGCCACGAATTGCGATTGAACTTGTAATAGTTGCGGACGAGATAGCCGGTCGCCCGCAGGACCCTGGGGTCAGTCGGCGCAATTTCGTCGCCTGCGAGCATCTCGCGGACCATGCGGTCGTACCCAGCGTCAGCGTTCAGTGACTCGACGATCCAATCGCGCCATCGCCAGATGTGCGGCTGGCTCTCACGAACCTCGGCCCCATAGCCGGCCCAGTCGCTGTAGCGCCACACGTCCATCCAGTGGCGACCCCAGCGCTCGCCATATTGCGGGCTGGCGAGCAGGCGGTCCACCACGCGGTCGAAAGCGTCGGGCGCATCGTCGGCGAGAAACGCATCGAGATCCGCCGGTGTCGGCGGCTGGCCGATCAGGTCCAAGTAGACGCGCCGCAATAGCACCGACTTTGGGGCCGGTGGGCGGGCGATGACTTGCTGCTCGCGGCGCGCGGCTTCGAGGAACGCATCGACAGGGTGCGGTTCGCCGATGGCAGGCACTGTGGGACGACGCACCGGTTCGAACGGCTGCCACGGGTACGCGGCCAGGTGCTTGCGGTGCTTCGACCGCAACGTGTCGGCATCGCGCAGTTCGGCTGCCGTCGGCCGGTCGGCGGCGTCGCCAGGGTTGTGGCCAGTGAGCAGTTCAACGAGGTTCGCCGTCCCGTCGCCGTCGCTATCCTCTTCGGCTGCTGTCTCGAGTCGAGTTCGAAGATCGACTGGCTTCCCGGCCGCCCGCAATTCCTTGCGGAGTGCGACGAGACGAAGGCCGAAGGCGTTGTGCTCGAAGTCATCGGCCGTGGGCATCTCGCCAACGTGACACGTTCGGCACGCAATCGCAGACTTGGTACCAAGGTAATCGACGAGCGCAGCCTTGTTCGCCGGCGTGGCGGCGGCGATGGCGGTCCAACTAAGAGCGACGTACGCGGACAGGCGGATGACTTGCATGGCGGGTGGGTCCGGGCGGGGTGAGTCTGGTCGATTGTACCCAATGGCCGTCCGACGAGCCACCGTATCGCATCACACTTTGTACCGTGCTGCGAATGAGTCGGCGGCCTTGCCACCTGCGTCTTGCAGAAACTGCACCCGGAGGAGCCGGCCATAGACAACGATGTCCCGGCCAAGCATGTCCAACCGTGCCCGCAGCTTGGGTGTCGGTTCGCCGACTGTGTCGAAGTCCTGCTCGCGGTAGACCGATACGCCGTACGGCAGGCTCCAGCCGTAGCACTGCCGCACAGACGTGCGCATGTGGTCCATCGCGGTCAGCCCTTTCTCGTGACTTGCGCAGATGTAGCCAAACAACTTTCCGGCGAATTCCTCCCAGTGATAGTCAAGGAAGTTCTTCATCGCGCCAGACATCGAACCATGGTAGTCCGGGCTGGCAAGGAGGTAGGCATCGGCCCATACGACCGCCGCAGCGGCGGCTTGGACCCGTTCGTCGGGGCCAGCGTCGGGACTATAAAGCGGCAAGCCAGCGGTCCGCAAATCGAAGAAGCGCACCTCTGCTCCCCGGGCCGCGGCAGCGTCCAAAGCGATACGACAAGCCCGGGTGCTGCCGGACTCCACACGTAGGCTTCCACCAACAGCAAGAATTCGCAGCGGTGCGGGGTTTGTCGCTTCACTCATGTTTACACCCTTTACGCCGTTATATACTTCCCGCCGTGCCGCCTCTCACATTGGCGTGAGTTGCGACATGCTCTGCTCCTGGAGTACAATCGCTCGCATGAACGACCCGCCCCCACCGTCGGGCCACGATTCCGAACCAACGCGACCAGCCGCGTTGCGTGTCGGTGCTCCGTCGTCGGCTACCACGGGGCACGCGACATTGCCCTCTGGTGAAACAGCTGTTGGGGACGCGGATCTGCACAAGCTGTTCACGGCTCCTGAAGGGCCGGACGAAATCGGCCGAATCGGCGGATACCGCGTGTTACGCCTTCTCGGCCGGGGCGGAATGGGAGCAGTTTTCGCCGCCGACGAAGTGGCCCTGGATCGTTACGTCGCAATTAAGGTGATGTTGCCGGAACTGGCGGCACGAACTGAGGCCCGATCGCGGTTTCTGCGTGAAGCCCGTAGTGCGGCAAAACTCGACCACGACAATGTAGTGCCGATCTACCGCGTGGATGAGGCGAACGGTGTCCCGTTCATTGCCATGCCGCTTTTGACCGGAGTCATGCTCGACGACCGATTGCGACACGAACCACGGCTGGGAGCGGCGGAAATCCTGCAAGTGGCCCGGGAAGTCGCCGCGGGGCTGGCGGCCGCCCACAGCGCCGGACTGATCCATCGCGACATCAAGCCGGGCAACGTCTGGCTCGAAACTCGGCAGAACGGCTTACGCGTCCGCCTGCTCGATTTCGGCCTGGCGCGATCGCTCGACGGTGGTGAGCAGCTTTCGACTTTCCGCGGCACGCTGGTCGGCACACCGGCGTACATGTCGCCCGAACAAGCTGACGGTCGGCCACTCGACGGCCGCACTGATTTGTTTAGCCTTGGCTGTGTTCTCTATCGCATGGCCACGGGCGCGACGCCGTTCCAGCGGGACTCGCTGTTGGCCACACTCAAGGCCGTCGGTGACTACATTCCGCCCTCCCTGGCTTCGGTTCGTCCTGACCTGCCAACTCAACTTTCTACGACCGTTGATCGCTTGCTCGCCAAGGACCCATCGCAGAGACCAGCCTCGGCGTCCGAGGTTCTAGATCTCTTGCGCAGTGATTTGCCGAATCCGAAGGGCAGTTGGTGGAACCTTCGTAGGAAGATTGCGGCCACAGGAGTGGCATCGTGCTCGGTGATCGCTCTACTCGGTGCCCGGTGGTTCTGGGACCGAGGGCAGACGACGCCGGTTTCTGCCGCCGGTGCAACCGGCCCCGACTCGAGCGCATCCACACTGGTACCACGACCAACGCCAACTGTCGTTGAGGACGATGGCTCTCCGCAGAAACTGGTCGCCGACATCGCAAGCATCGTCGCGATCGAAGCTGCCGACCGGCAAATCGCGGCCGCCCGGCTGGAGCCGGTCGTGATTCATCCCGACCTGGGTCTGAATGTCGATGCGGCACTCACGCGGATGCTCCGCGATGCACTGTCGCAAAAAGGGCTGACGGTTCATGACGACTCGACATCGCGAGTGGTTGTGTACCTCTCACGACCCGAAGGACGGTCCGCAGCGGCGACACCGGACATCGTCTCGGTCAAACTGCGTGTGCGGCTCTTCGATGGCGGCGGACCGGGCCTCGACTTGACGTACTATCGGAAGCTGAACGCGACTGGCCTGCGCTGAGACGAGATGAGCCTGCCCATCGGCGGGGGCAGGCTCACCCGGGCGATCACTTCATCGGCGAGTAATCGGTGGCCTTCAGAATCAACGACTTAACACCGTCCTTGAGCGTCAGCGACCCGCCCGCCTTTGCCTCCGACGCGGTGCGCGCCTTTGTCCAGTCCGGGTCGGCCCGGAAGGCGTCGAACGACTTCGTTCGCTTCTCGACCGAGTCGTGGGCCAGCAAGTACACAAGCGTCACCGGTCCGGCCGGCAACTTCGCGTCGCCCTCGAACTTTTCCTGTCCCGCCGGTGCCACGTCCGTCAACAACTTGCCAAGCGTTGCCTTGTCGTCCTTCGCGAGCGACCAGTACGCGAGGTTGGTCATCCCATGTTTCTCGAACAGCTTGATGGTGTGGTCGCGGAAGCGAGCTTGGATAGCATCGAGTCCTTTGGCCGGCGTGACATACGTCCGCAACTCGAAGACCCGGTCGGTGCCCGGCTTCGCAGCGGCGAGCGAGGGGCTAAAGTCGGTCGCGGTCAGGAAGAATGCGTCAGCCTTGGCCGCCAACTTGCCGTTCGTCTCCGATGCCTTGTACGCTTTCTGCCAGTCCGCGTCGGCAATGAACGCCTTCCACGAGGCCGTCGCCGAGTCGCGGTCTTTGTGGGCGAGCAAGTACACGAGGCGGTTGTCCGGGTTCGACTCCGGCACCCAGTAGCCGATGTTCGTCATGCCATGCCGTTCGAATAGCTTCAACGTGTGGTCGCGAAAACGCGCATGTAGTGCATCGAGTTTGCCTGGTGCAGCATAGTAGACGCGTAGTTCGTAGAGGCGTGCATCTTTATCCGCGGCGTTGGCGGTCGATCCGAGAAGCATGGCGAGAGTGACCCACAAACGTGTACCGCATCGCATGGTGGTTCTCCAGAAGTCGGTTGGTCTCGCGCAATTTCTACGAACGTTGAGCCTTTCCGGCGGCGCAGGCTTGTCCCAAGTAGCCAAAGAGGTTATGGTTGTTAGAGACCCGCCAAAGAAATCGCCTTCCCCCACCGCCCGTCAGCCATGCGTCGAATTGCCATTGCAGTCGCGGTGCTTGCGATCGCCGGTCCGGCCATCGCGGCCGACATACCGACGTTTGAGCGCGATGTGTTGCCGCTGCTCAACCGGTTTGGCTGCAACGCCGGGGCGTGTCACGGCAAGGCGCGGGGGCAGAATGGCTTTCAACTCTCGCTACTCGGTTTCGACCCCGAATTCGACTATCACGCGATCGCACATGAGGCCCGCGGACGGCGTGTCTTTCCGGCGGCTCCAGAATACAGCCTTCTACTTCGCAAGGCCGCTGCCGAGGTGCCGCACGGCGGCGGAAAGCGATTGACCGGCGCGGCCTATGAGACAATGCGATCCTGGCTTGTTGCCGGCATGCCACGAACGCCCCCAAGTGCACCCAAACTCGTGCGGATCGTCGCAGATCCAGCCGAGTGTGTCCTTGGTGCGGGCGGCAAGCAGCAGATTCGCGTTACAGCGCATTACTCCGATGGCTCAACGGCCGATGTGACCAGTCTCTCGACGTTTCAGTCAAACGAGAGCGTGCTAGCCGCGGTCGACGCGGACGGGAAGATCGCAGCCGGCCCATTGCCCGGTGAAGCGGCCATTATGGCTCGTTTCATGGAGTGCTTCGCGGTCTGCCGCGTTGCCTTGCCCGTTCCCGGTGAGGCACCCACGGAGGCCTACGCCAAGCTTTCGCGCGCCAACAGCATCGATGGACCTGTCTGGGATAAGCTCCGCCGGCTCAACCTGCCGCCTTCGGAGCCATGTGCGGATCACACGTTTCTGCGCCGCGCGTACCTCGATGTCATCGGCCGACTGCCGACCGCCGACGAATCGCGAGCTTTCCTCGCCGATTCGGCGGGCGACAAGCGTGCGAAGTTAATCGACCGCCTGCTGGAGCGACCCGAGTACGCCGATTACTGGGCCAACAAATGGGCGGACCTTCTGCGGCCAAATCCCTATCGCGTTGGCATCAAGGCGGTTTACAGCCTGGATGCTTGGCTGCGCGATGCCTTTCGTCGCAACTTGCCGTACGACCGCTTCGTCCGTGAGTTGCTGACTGCGAAGGGGAGCACGTTCAAGAATGGTGCCACCGTCGTCTTCCGCGATCGCCGCGAACCCGATGAGATTACGTCGGTCGTAAGCCAACTGTTTCTTGGCGTCCGACTCGACTGCGCAAAGTGTCATCATCATCCGTTCGAAGCGTGGGGTCAGGATGACTTCTATGGCCTGGCCGCATTCTTCGGCCGCCTGGGCCACGTCGGCACCGGCCTGTCGCCGCCGATCTCCGGCGGCGAGGAGGCATTGACGCTCGCGGCCAAGGGCGAGGTGAAGCACCCGGTCACTGGAACGACGATGCGACCGAAGCCGTTGGCCGCTGAACCACCAGATATCGGCGGTCGCGATCCTCGGGATGTATTGGCGGACTGGGTCACATCGCCGACGAATCCGACGTTTGCGAAAGTGATCGTGAACCGCGTCTGGGCCGACCTGATGGGCCGCGGAATCGTGGACCCGGTCGATGACATCCGGGCGACGAATCCACCGTCGAATGGTCCGCTGCTCGATACTCTTGCCGCCGATTTCCGATCCAACGGTTGTGACCTCAAGAAACTGCTAAAGATGATCATGACCTCACAGGTCTACGCTCTATCGTCGAAGCCGGTGGGTGCGAATGCCGGCGACCACCGCAATTACTCTCGACACTACCGTCAGCGATTACGTGCGGAAGTTCTCCTCGACGCCATCAGTGACGTGACCGGTGTTCCGGAGTCATTTGAGGCCATGCCAACTGGATCGCGCGCGATGGAGCTATGGACTGTTCGCGGCCGCTCGCCTTTCCTCGACAGTTTTGGTCGACCCGACCCCAATCAGGACCCACCGTGCGAGCGTTCGGCCGACACGACCGTCGTGCAGGCCCTTCACCTGATGAATGCGCCGAATGTCCACCGAAAGATTACGAGCGACGACGGCCGAGCTGCAGCGCTGGCCAAGGGCAAAAAAGCGCCGGCGGAGATCGTCGAGGAACTGTACCTGGCGACCTACTCGCGGCTACCGGACGCAGAGGAGCGGCGCATCGGCGAGCGGCTGTTCGCCGAGAAGGGTGTGTCGCGCCGTCAGGCGTCGGAAGACTTGATGTGGGCGCTACTGAACACGGCCGAGTTTGTGTTCAAGGACTGACGGTCCCAGGCCCACCGATGCAAGTCGGTGAGGTACGCGGAAGCTTCCCACCGATTGCCGTCGGTGGACTTTGTGGGGAAAGCGAATGTCAAGCTACACCAACTGTGCCGGTCTGACCCGCCGCGATTGCCTGCGCCTTGGTCTCGGCACGTTGCTCGGTGGCGGCCTTGTCCAGTCGCTCCGCGTCCGCGCGGCTGACGTCCCTGTGAAGCGGGCCAACGGCTGTATCCTCATCTGGCTCGACGGCGGGCCAACGCACTACGAGACGTTCGACCCCAAGCCCGACGCCCCGGCTGAAATTCGAGGGCAGTTCAAGCCGATTCCGACCAAGGCACCAGGCGTTTCTATCTCCGAGCATCTAAAGAAGCTCGCGGCCATTGGCGACAAACTCGCCGTTGTGCGGTCGATCCGGCACGATCAGGGCAACCATGGGGCCGGCAATCACTACATGATGACGGGAGCACCGCCGCGCATTCCTGTCGGTTGCGGCGCGTTCGTCAGCTTCCACCCGAGCCTTGGCTCTGTCACAGCCAAGGAGCGCGGAGCGCCGGCCGGACTGCCCGCCTATTTTTCGATGCCGGAAATGTCGCGATCTGGCGGCCCGAACTTTCTCGGCGCGAAGTACGCCCCGTTTGTCGTGTCCGACAATCCCAACACCGCGGAGTTTCGCGTCCGCGACGTCGCCCTGCCGCGAGGTCTCGCCGAAGGCCGTTTTGCGGACCGCAAAGAGCTTCGATCGCAGGTGGACCGCCTACAACGAACGCTCGATTCCCAAGCAGCCGACCCGGCCGCATCGCTGGATGAACATTACACGCAGGCCTACGACCTGATGTCGTCGCGTGAAGCCCAAGCCGCCTTCGACCTGACTCGCGAACCCGAGCGAATCCGCGATGCGTATGGCCGCACGCCGTTTGGTCAACGTGCGCTCTTGGCCCGACGACTGGTTGAGGCCGGCGTACCGTTCGTCACGTTGTACGAGGGTGGCTGGGACCACCACAAGGACATCTTCAACGCGCTGGCCAAGCGGTTGCCGACGTTTGACCAGACCGTCGCCGGCCTGATCGCCGACCTCAACCAGCGCGGTCTGTTGGACACGACGCTGGTCCTCGTCCTCGGCGAGTTCGGCCGGACCCCGCAGATCAATAAAGACGTCGGGCGAGACCACTGGTCCAACGCGATGTCAGTCCTCTTCGCGGGCGGTGGTACACCCGGAGGCCAGGTTGTCGGCGCGACGGACACGAAAGGCTACGCCGCGGTGGATCGTGTGCTCTCCCCCGAGAACTTCGCCGCGACGGTGTACGCCAAACTCGGGATCGACCCAGACAAGATCCTGTATGCACCGAACGGCCGCCCTGCTCATCTCGTCAGTGACCCGACTCCTATCCACGAATTGATGGGGTAAATCGCCAACCACCAAGCCCGATGGAGCACCGAGAAGACAAATGCAGAGTCGATGTGTCAGACTGCGTTCGACCCTCTCTGTCTGCCTTCTCAGTGCTCTTTATGGCTCAATGGTGAGTCCAGCGATTTCCGCTCCGCCGACACCGACCTATTTGTTCCCCGCCGGCGCTCAGCGCGGCACCACCATCGAGGTGGCGACGGGTGGCACCTTGTCGAAGTGGCCCGTCGATGTGTGGGTGAGCGGCCGCGGCGTGAGTGCGAAAGCCGCAGCCGACAAGGGCAAGCTGACTGTGACCGTCGCCGCCGATGCGGTGCCCGGAGTCTACTGGCTGCGGCTCACCGACGATGACGGCGTGAGCGGCGCTCGGCCATTCGTCGTCGGCACGCTGCCGGAGGTCCGCGAGCAGGAGCCAAACGACGACCCGAAGAAGCCACAACCGATCGACAAGCCCTGCGTCGTCAATGGCCGGCTGGAGAAGAACGGCGATGTCGATTGCTACGCGGTACCGCTCAAGAAGGGGCAGACCCTCGTCGCCGCCCTTGAAGCGAACACGACGCTGCGGTCGCCGATGGACGGAGTGTTGCAGGTGGCGTCGGCCGACGGCTTCGTCCTCGCCAGCAACAACGACCACACGGGCCTCGACCCGCTCGTCGCGTTCGAAGCCCCGAAGGACGGCTCCTATGTCATCCGCGCGTTCGCGTTCCCGGCCACACCGGATAGTTCGATCCGCTTCGCCGGCGGCGAGGCGTACGTCTACCGTCTGACGCTGACGACCAGCGGGTACGCCGACTATCCGTGGCCGCTCGCCGTGGCCCGCGACGGCCCGGAGAAGGTCGAGGTCATTGGGTGGAACGTGCCAGCCGCGGCGAAGGCGCTCACGGTCAAGCCCGACGACCCGGTGATGTTTCATCCCGAGGTCGCGAATTCCGTCCGCGTTCTGATCGAGCGACACGCTTGCGTTGCGCGGCCCGTGGGTGCGGAGCCATACGCGCTCGCGTCGCCGGTGACAGTTTCCGGCCGGCTGCGCGAACCGCAAGCAATCGATAGCTATGTCTTCACCGCGAACAAGGGGCAAAGGCTCGTGGCTCATGTCGAGTCATCGTCGCTCGGGCTGCCGGTCGCTCCCGTCATTGCCGTCGCCGACTCCGCGGGCAAGGAACTTACGCGAGCCGAGCCGCCCGGATTGGATCGTGACACCGAACTGGCATTCACCGCCCCTGCGAACGGCCTGTACACACTGACCGTCCGCGACCGCTTCGGCGACGGCGGGCCGCGGCACGCCTACCGCCTCCGCCTCGTGCCGCCGACGCCGGACTTCGCGCTCGCGCTCAAGGCCGACCAGCTTGCGCTCGACGCCGGCAAGTCGCTCGACGTGCCGGTGACGCTCCAACGGTTAAACGGCTTCGCCGGCGATGTGGACCTGTCGGTCGATGGACTGCCACTTGGCGTGCGGTCCGAGACGGCCGCGGGGCCGAACAACCAATTAACGCTTCGGCTGACGGCCGAGGGGGAATCCTCGGCGACGGTGCGCATCCGCGTCCGCGGCCGTGCGAAGGGCGATCCCACGATGGTGCGGCTCGCGGCGGCCCCGCTCGGCGAGTTCAACGCGACCCCGCCCGACATTTGGCTAACGGTTCGCGTCCGGGGCCGTAAGCCGTAGGGTAGGTCGAGCGTCGAGCGAGGCCCACCGCGAACCATCGGGAGCCCCTTGCGGTTCGCGGTGGCCCTCGCTCGACGCTCGACCACCTACACGAGGAGCCTGCATATGACGCATCTCTTCCACCGCCGCGACTTCCTCCGCTCCGCCGCCGCGCTCGCAGCCACCGCCGCGATCGGCCGGGCCGACGGCGAAAAGCGGCCCAAGGTCGCGGCCGTCTTTACCGAGTTCACCTACCGCAGCCACGCCCACGTCATCCTCGAAAACTTCCTTGAGCCTTACTACTTCAACGGCCAGGTGACGGACTCCGGCTGCGACGTGGTGAGCTTCTTCGGCGACCAATTCCCGGCCGGCCGCGACATGGGCCGGGACGTGGCCAAGCAGTACAAGATTCCCGTCTTCCCGACCATCGCCGAGGCGCTGACGCTCGGCGGCAAGGAATTGGCCGTCGATGCCGTTCTGAGCATCGGCGAACACGGCACGTACCCGACCAACGCCAAGGGCCAGCGCGAGTACCCGCGGAAGCGGTTCTTCGACGAGATCGCGGCCGTCATGCGGAAGAGCGGCCGGGCGGTGCCGGTATTCAACGACAAGCACCTCTCCTACCGCTGGGATTGGGCGAAGGCGATGTACGATACGGCCCGCGAGCTGAAGATGCCGCTGATGGCCGGCAGTTCGGTGCCACTGGCCCAACGCATCCCGCCGTTGGAACTGCCGGCCGGGGCGAAGGTCACGGAGGCGATTGCCACACACGGCGGTGGACTCGATTCCTACGACTTCCACGCCCTGGA
Organism: Gemmataceae bacterium; assembly: GCA_046350275.1. GTDB lineage: Bacteria > Planctomycetota > Planctomycetia > Gemmatales > Gemmataceae > JAXMAS01. The sequence continues at coordinate 78,545 of JAXMAS010000009.1, read as the reverse complement.
GGTACTGCAATCGATGGTCGAGTCGCGGGCCGGTGGCGAGACCGGCGTGGCTCGCGTGCAGTACCTCACCACCGACGGCCTACGAAAAGCGGCCGAGAGCCGGCAGTGGTCGCCGGACATCTTGCAAGCCGCATGGGACGCCGAGGATCGCAAGGCCGGCAAGCCGACGCTCGAGAAGTTCTGGGAGTCGAAGCCGTGGGGCGTCATGGTCCACTACCGCGACGGCCTGCGCGGGCTGGCCCTGAAGGTGTCCGGCGACGGCACTCGCTGGCACTTCGGCTGCCGCGTTGCGGGGGAAGCGAAGCCCCTCGTCACGAACTTCTACGTCGGGCCGTGGCGGAACCGCTGTCTGTTCAAGGCGCTGTCCCACGCGATCCAGACGCACTTCCGCCAGGGCCGGCCACCGTACCCGATCGAGCGGACGCTGTTGACAACGGGCATCGTCGAGGCCGTCGTTGAGTCGCACGCCCGCGGCGACTCGACGTACGAAACGCCGCACCTCGCCATCAAGTACACGGCGACGGACTACCGAGCGATGCGGGAGATGGGCGGGTCGTGGAAGATCGTCACGGAGGAGACGGAGGAGGCGAAGGGCATCGACCGGCTCGGCAAGCCGGTGCCGCCGTTCCCGCCGGCCGGGACCGAGGGCGGGTTCAACCCGATCCGCAAAGGATAAGAGGAAGCCACAGATGAACACCGAGAACACAGATGAATCCATGAAGACGTTGTTATTCCTGTCTTTGTCTGCGCTGTCTGTGTTCATCTGTGGCTCGTCCCTGGTCGCCGGGGAGCCGGAGGTTACGTTCAACACCAACTTCGAGGGCGGCTCGCTCGGCCGGGTAGAGGCCGTCGGGCCGAACCATTACCGCTGTGCCGTGGCCGGGCAGCAGGATCAGCGCGGTCGCAACCGGCAGGCGAACTGGTATTTCTTTCGCATCGACCACGCCCGCGGCCGCGACCTGACGCTCACGTTGCACGATTTCGTCGGCGAGTACAACGACAAGCCCGGTGCCGTTGCGATGACCGCGGATACAGTGCCTGTCTTCAGCGACGACGGCGAAGCCTGGCGGCACTTCCCAGCGATGGACTGGGACGCGAAGACCAAGGAGGCGACGCTGCACGTCCGCCCGGCCGGAGACTCGCTATGGGTCGCGCACATTCAGCCGTACGCGCCGCGGCACCTGGCCAGGCTGCTCACCGATGTCGAGCGGTCGCCGCACGTCTTTGTCGAGGTGATCGGCAAGTCGGCCGGCGGCCGCGACCTGCACGAAGTTACCGTCACCGACCCGGCCACGCCGGAAGTCGGTAAGAAGACGGTCTGGCTGATGGCCCGCCAGCACGCCTGGGAGGCCGGCACGTCCTACGTCATGGACGGGGCTCTGCGGTTCGCGGCGTCCGACGACGAGCAGGCCCGGCGGCTGCGGGAACGGGTGGTGATGAAGTTTTCGCCGATGGTCGATCCGGACGGCTGCGCGGCCGGCCGAGTACGGTTCAACGCCAACGGGTACGACGTGAACCGCCACTGGGCAGACACCGGCCTGTCGGCGAAGGAGTCGCTCCGACTCATGCCGGAAATCTGGTACGCCAAAAAGACGGTGCTGGCGTACATGGCGCGCCGGCCCATCGACCTGATGGTCAACATGCACAACACCGAGACGAACGAGTACCTGGAAACCCAGGCCGATGACCCGGCCACGCTCGGCCGGCTGCGGGCGTTCCACGAGGCGCTGCGGGCCGGGTCGAGCTTCGACCCCGCGACGCCGGAGCTGCGGGTCGGGGCATCGCCGAGCAACACGTCGAACGCGCTGTGGCGCGAAGGGCGGGTGCCGATCGTGCTCATGGAGCAGCGGATTTCGACGAGCAAGAAGCTCGGCCGGCGGCCGACCGTCGAGGACCGCCGGGCGTTTGGCAAGGACCTGATCGCCACGATGGCGGAGACGGTGTTGCGGTAGAGGCGACCATGACCGACACAACGCCGCCGACTCTCGTCCGCTACCGCGTGCTGGCGCTGTTGCTCGCGCTGTCGTTTTTGACCTACTTCGACCGAGTGTGCATCGTCCGGCTGCAAACGCTGATCGAGGCCGACCTCGGTATCTCCCGGCCGCAGATGGGCATTATTCTCGGTGCGTTCTGGCTGGCCTACGCGGTCTTTGAGATTCCGGCCGGCTGGCTCGGCGACCGCTACGGTGCCCGGCTCGCGCTCACACGCGTCGTCCTGGCGTGGTCCTTGTTTACGGCCCTGACGGGCGTCGCCACTGGCTTCACCACGTTGCTCGCGATTCGACTGTTGTTCGGGGCCGGCGAGGCGGGAGCGTACCCGAACATGGCCCGCGTACAAGCTACGTGGCTGTCGCCGGAAGTCCGCGCCCGAGCCGGGGGCATGCTCTGGCTTGCGGCTCGCTGGGGTGGAGCGTTCAGCCCGCTACTCATCGGCGTGCTTCTGCGCTGGTTCGACGCGCACCCGGTTCCGGGCTTCGAGGACGCGGCGTCGTGGCGGCTTTGCTTCGCCGTGGCAGGGCTGCTTGGCGTCGTATGGTGCCTGGCGTTTACGCCGTGGTTCCGCGACGACCCAGCTGACCATCGAGCAGTCAACGATGCCGAGTTGGCCCTCATCCGCGAGGGCCGGCCGACAGCGGAGACCGGCCACGGCCAATTGCCGCCCGGCGTGTGGTCCGCCCTGGCGACGAGCCGGAGCCTGTGGGCGCTAATGTTCCTATACGTCTTCGGCAGCTTCGGCTGGTCGTTCTTCGTCAGTTGGATGCCACGGTATCTGCTCGAAGCTCACGGTGTCGCGTTCGACACATCCGAGAGCCTGTGGAAACAGCCGCTCCTCTATGGCGGCCTCAGTTGCTTCGTCGGCGGCTGGCTATGCGACTGGCTCGTCCGCCGCACCGGCCGCAAGCGGCTGGCGCGGGCTGTGTTCCCGATCTGCGGCTGCCTCGCCGCGGCGTCGGCCGTTTTTGCTGTGCGGTTCGCGCCGAACGCCGACGTGGCGGTCGCCTTGCTCTGCTTCGCCGGGGCAGCGTATGACTTCGGCCAGGCCGCCAACTGGGCGAGCATCGTGGACGTGGGCGGCCGGTACGCCGGCGTCGCCACCGGCCTCATCAACCTCGGCAACCTCGGCAACGTCGTGCAGCCGTACGTCGGAGCGTGGGTGGTCGAGCGGTACAGTTGGAATACGCTGTTCGCGCTACTCGCCTGGGCGTTCTTGCTGGCCGCGTCGATGTGGTTCGTCATCGACCCGACGCGGACGTTTTACGACGACAGGGAGGACGCTTCCGCGAAGCGTCGCTAAACGATGTTGATCTTCGACTGGCACCTGGACCTCGCGTGGAACGCGCTCGAATGGAACCGCGACCTGACTCGGCCCGTCGCCGACGTACGCCGCCGCGAAGTTGACGCTGGTTACAACGGGCCGGGCCGCGGGTGCAACACCGTCACCCTGCCGGCCCTGCGCGACGGACGCGTCGGCGTCGTCTCGGCGACGCTCTTGGCCCGGCACGACAAGAACGGCGTGCAACTTGGCTTCATCCCGAAATCCGGCTACGAATCGGCCGAGGCGGCCCACGCGATGGCCGTCGCGCAACTCACCTACTACCGCGCCCTCGAACGCCGCGGCCACGTGCGCATCCTCACGGATTGGCCGGCCCTCGCCGTCCACACCAAGCGCTGGCTGCAAGCCATCGACCGTGCCGCCGCTGGAGTCATCCCGCCGGAGGTCGCCCCGGTCCTCGGGTTCGTCATCAGCATGGAAGGGGCTGACCCGATTCTATCGCCCGATGATGTGGGCTGGTGGTGGGAGGCCGGGCTGCGGATCGTCAGCCTGTCACACTACGGCAACGGCCGGTACAGCCACGGCACCGGCACCCCCGGCGGGCTGAACGCCGATGGCCCAGCCTTGTTAAAGGCGATGGAACGGGTTGGCATGATCCTCGACGTGACGCACCTGGCCGACGATGCGATGGACCAGGCCCTCGACCTGTTCGGCGGCACCGTCCTCGCTAGCCACCACAACTGCCGCTCGCTCGTGGACCGCCAGCGGCAGTTGCGTGATTCCGACGTCCGCAAGATCGCCGCACGCAACGGCGTAATCGGCGCGGCGCTCGATTGCTGGATGCTCGACCCCAACTGCGGCCAGGGGCCGGGCAACGTCCGCCGCACCGCGACGCTCGAAAACGTGGCCGACCACATCGACCGCGTGTGCCAGATCGCCGGGTCGGCGAAGCACGCGGCCATCGGTACCGACCTCGACGGCGGCTTCGGCACAGAGCAATCGCCGGCCGACCTCGACACCATCGCCGACCTGCAAAAGCTGCCGGCGATCCTGGAACGGCGCGGCTACTCGGCGGAGGACGTGCGCGGCGTCATGCACGGCAACTGGCTGGACCTGATGCGGCGGGCGTGGGGCGGCCGCGATTGAACCCCGTGGGGTGGTACGACCGCAGGGAGTGCCGCCACGACCCAGGAAGGCCTTCCGGGTCGTGCGGCACTCCTGCTACCACCCTACCGAATCGGATGCGGCGGCCGTAGCGGACCGTCACCGCAACATCGCGCCGATCTCTGCCGGCGGCGACACGTCCACCGGCTCCTGCCCGCGGCGGAAGACGCGGGCAGGAGCCGCGGTCAGTTCGACGCGTCCAGCTTCGACGCGCAATAAGCCTGCCTCCCACAGCCCGACGACCGGCGTCGTGTTCTCCTCGTGGAACTCGCGCAGCCGCTCATCGCGCGTCTCACCGAAGTGTTGGACGAACTCTTCGCCATCCTTTACGTGGTTGTGCCCGGTGTAGAAGTGCGGGTTGACCTGGAACGGCACCAGGCCAAGCGCGTCGAGGCTCGGCGGCTGGACGATCGGCATGTCGTTGGTTGTGCGAATCGTCGGGCAGGCGACGTTGCAGCCGGCGCTAACGCCGAGGTACGGCAGCCCGGCCTGCACCTGCGTCCGCAAGGCATCGACTAACCCGAAGCGGTAGAGTTGATTGAGGAGGCGGAAGGTGTTGCCACCGCCGACGAAGACACCCTCGGCTTCCTCGACGGCCCGCACCGGGTCCGCGAACGTGTGCAGGCCCACGAGTTCGTAGTCGGCGTTTGTGCCGCGGTCGAGCATTGTGCGGACGTAGCCGTCGTGGTCGGCCAGGGCGTACGGCACGAAAACGAGCCGGCGAATCGGGCCGAAGAACGACCGCATCGCAGCGGTCAACGTAGCGATCCGCTCCGGCGTGCGGAATCCGCCGGAGCCGAGCAGGACGTGCATGGCAGCCTCCGCGGAAGTTATCCGCAGATTGCGGTGATGGACGCAGATGAGAAGGCAGAGGAAGGAAACTAGGTGCCGAGTACCCAGTACTCAGTACCTGTCGTCTGTCCTCTGTCGTCTGTCCTCTGTCGTCTGTCCTCTGTCGTCTGTCCTCTGTCGTCTGTCCTCTGTCTTCTATCTTTGGAATCTGCGTCCATCACCGCAATCTGCGGATAACTCTCCTCTCAATCCTTGAACAGCCGCGGCATGAATTCGGCGAGGTATGCCCGCCACACGTCCCAGCGATGGCCGCCCGCTGTCTCCTTGTACTCGTGCTTCACCTTCGCCTCGTCGAGCTTCTTCACGAAGTCGCGGTTGGCTTGCAGCAGGAAGTCGTCTTTGCCGATGCCGATCCAGAACAGCTTGAAGCGGTCATTGAGCCGGGCCGGGTCGTCGAGGCCCGGTGGATTGCGGATGCCGGCGCTGAATGCGCCCAGGTACGCGAAGTCCTCCGGGTGCTTGAGGCCGACTTGCAGCGATTGACCACCACCCATTGACAGGCCGGTGATCGCCCGCTTCGAGCGGTCGGTATCGACGCGGTACGTGCTTTCGACGAGCGGCTTCACATCTTTCAGTAGGTCCGTCTCAAACGCCGATGTCGCCGCCGCACGCTCACTGCCGGTGGTCGGGACGTGACCGTCAGGCATGACGATTAGCATCGGCACGGCCTTGCCGTCGGCGATCAGGTTGTCGGCGATGACGTTCGCCCGGCCGAGCAGCGTCCAGTGCGAGTCGTTGTCGCCGCTGCCGTGCAGCAGGTACAGGACCGGGTACTTTTGAGTGCCCTTCTCGTAGCCGGGCGGGGTGTAGACGTGGACCCGGCGGCGGGCACCGTTGGCAGCAGACGAATCGTACCAGTGGGAGTGGACCGCCCCGTGCGGAACCTTGCGCCACTCGTCAGCCCGCGGCGACCCGGCCGGGCCGGGCACTTCAAGGAACCCGCGCGAGCCTTGACGGTTGCCGAACACATTCGGGCTGTTGGGATCGGTCATCGTCACGCCGTCCACCACGAAGGCATATTCATAGATGGCCGGCGGAACCGGGCCGAGCGTTACGGACCAGACGCCGTTCTCACCCTTGGCCATCTCGATTGGCGTCTTCAAGTTGAGATTGGCGCGGAGCAGATCGGCATTGACTGTAACCTTCTCGGCCTTCGGGGCCCTCAAGCGAAGAGTGATTTTCCCGTCGGCGGTGATCTCGGGTGAGACAATGGCCTGTGGCCGAGCCTGCGCGAAGAGCGCGGCCGGCACGAATAGAGTGACGAGTAGCGCGCGGAACATGAGAGGCTCCTCAGAACGCGGTTCGTAACGACGTGCCGTCACGTTACGCCGCGGGCCATCTGGCGACAACCAAGCGACCCACGTCTCACATCCTCTCGCCGCTTTCAAAGCTGAAGATGGAGAGTGAAAGCAAAGGCTCGCTTGCCCTCATTGAAATTCCATCCTCGTCGGGGTAGGTTCGCACCATAGAAGGAGGATCACGTCATGCCCGTCATCCGCGAACTGCACGTCAACGGCCGGCCGCACGCGCTTGCGGCCGACGACCGCCGGACGCTCCTCAGCGTCCTCCGCGACGACCTGGGCCTGACCGGCACCAAGTACGGCTGCGGCGAGGGCCGCTGCGGCTCCTGCACCGTCCTCATCGACGGCAAGCCGGTGCGGTCGTGCCAGACCCGCGTCGGCACCGTCGAGAATAAGAAGGTCCGCACCGTCGAGGGGTTGGCCGACGGCGACCGGCTGCACCCGGTCCAGGAGGCGTTCCTCGTCTGCGGGGCGATGCAGTGCGGCTACTGCACGCCGGGCATGATCGTCCAGGCCGTCGGCCTGTTGAGCGAGCGGCCGACGCCGACCCGCGACGACATCGTCAGCGGCATGAACGGCAACGTCTGCCGCTGCGGCACCTACGGGCGGATCGTCCGGGCCATCGAACAAGCCGCGACCGCGATGCAGAACGGGGGTGCGAAATGAGCCACCTTCCCTTCGACGAGTACCTGGCCGAGCCGGAGCGGTACGAGCTGCGGGAGCCGGCCGCGTGGGACTTCGACCGCCGGGAATTCTTCCGCATCGCCGGGGCCGGCGTCGTCGTCGCGCTGTTGGCCGACCGGCTCGGGGCGCAGCCGCCGGGCAAGCGCGGCGGGGGCGGCGGCGGCCGGCCGCGGGGAGATCGCCGCGTGGCTGCACGTCGGCGAGGACAGCGGCGTCACCGTCTACACCGGCAAGGTCGAGATCGGCCAGAACATCCGCACGTCGCTGACGCAGGTCGTGGCCGAGGAGCTACGCACGCCGGTCGCCCGGATCAAGCTGGTGATGGCCGACACGGCCGTGGTGCCGGACGACGGCGGCACGGCCGGCAGCCGAACGACGCCGGACACGGCCGCCAACCTTCGCCGCGTCGCCGCCGCGGCCCGCGAGGCGCTGCTCGACATCGCGGCCGAGGACGGCAAGCTCGACCGGGCAGCGCTCCGCGTCGAGGGCGGCAAGGTCGTCGGCCCGAACGGCACCGCGTTCGAGTTCGGCCGGCTGACCAAGGGCAAGCGGCTGACGAAGGAAGTGTCCGCGGCCGCGACCACGCCGGCGGACAAGTGGACGGTCGAAGGCACGTCGGTCCCGAAGGTGGACGGCCGGGAGTTCGTCAGCGGCAAGCACGAGTACGCCTCCGACGTGCGCCGGCCGGGGATGCTCTTCGGCGCGGTACTGCGCCCGCCGGCGTTCAAGGCCGAACTGGTGTCGCTCGACGCCACGGACGCGGAGAAGCTGCCGGGCGTGACCGTGGTCCGCGACGGCGGCTTCGTCGGCGTCGTCGCCCCGACTTCGCACGAAGCGGCCGAGGCCCGCGACGCGCTCAAGGCCGAGTGGACGTCCGGCGGGCCGCAGGTGTCGGCGAAGGAGTTGTGGGGCCATCTGAAGAAGAGCGTCGGCCGCGGCGGCGGGGGCGGCGGCTTCGGCGGGCGCGGCGGCGGCGGGTCGCAGGGGTCCGTCGAGGCCGGCTTGAAGTCCGCGGCGTTCACGCTCCAGGCCGGGTACACGGTGGCGTACATCGCCCACACGCCGCTGGAACCGCGGGCGGCCGTCGCCGAATGGGAGGGCGACAAGCTGACCGTGTGGACCGGCACGCAGATGCCGTTCCGCGTCCGCACCGAGGTGGCCGGGGCGATGAAGGTGTCGCCGGACAAGGTGCGGGTGATCGTGCCGGACATGGGGTCGGGCTACGGCGGCAAGCACACCGGCGAGGCGGCCGTCGAAGCGGCCCGGCTGGCGAAGGCGGCGGGCAAGCCGGTCAAGCTGGTGTGGACGCGGGCCGAGGAGATGACGTGGGCGTACTTCCGCCCGGCCGGCGTCATCGAGATCAACGCGGGCGTCGCGGCCGACGGGGCGCTGACGGCGTGGGAGTTCCACAACTACAACTCCGGCGGCTCCGCGTTGGCGACGCCGTACGACGTGCCGAATCGCAAGCAGGAGTTCCACGCGACCGATTCGCCGCTGCGGCAAGGGTCGTACCGGGCGCTGGCGTCCACGGCCAACGTCTTCGCCCGCGAGTCGCACATGGACGACCTCGCGAAGCTGGTCCGGATGGACCCACTGGCGTTCCGGCTGAAGAACCTGAGGGAGCCGCGGCTGCGGGCCGTCCTCGAAGCGGCGGCGCAGCGGTTCGACTGGGCCGCCGCGAAGTCCACGCCGGAGCGCGGCTACGGGTTGGCGTGCGGCACCGAGAAGAACAGCTTCGTGGCGACGTGCGCCGAGGTCGCGATCGCGAAGGGGCAGGTGCGGGTCGTGCGGGCCGTGTCCGCGTTCGAGTGCGGGGCGGTGTTGAACCCGGACCACCTGAAGAACCAAGTGGAAGGTTGTATCGTCATGGGCCTGGGCGGGGCTTTGTTCGAGCAGATCGACTTCGCGGACGGCAAGGTGTTGAACGCGTCGTTCGCCGACTACCGGCTGCCGCGGTTCAAGGACGCGCCGGCGATCGAGGTGGTGCTGGTGAACCGGCCGGACCTGCCGTCGGTCGGGGCCGGCGAGACGCCGATCATCGGCATCGCCCCGGCCGTCGGCAACGCGATCTTCGCGGCCACCGGGACGCGGCGGCGGGCGCTGCCGCTGGTGCCGGAGGGGGTGCGGGTCGGTTGACGTTCCGCCGGCCGGACTGATCCGGTAGGATGCAAGCGGTACGCGTCGCACGTCGGGGACCAGTATGATCGAACTCACGCGCGAACAGCAGCAGGCGCTCGACGGCCCGGAGCAACCGGCCGTCGTCGTCGACCCCCGCACCGGGCAGCGGTATCGGTTGATCCGTCAGGAGGTCTACGACGTGGCCTGCGGGATCGCCCGGCCGTTCAACCGCAACTGGGACAACCCGGCCGACGACGACCTCATCCGGAAAGCCCCATGACCCGCGGCGACGTCGTCGAGGTGGATTGGTACTTCACCGACATGACGGGGTTCAAGAGGCGGCCGGCGGTCGTGGTCCAGAACGATGCCCTCAACGGCCTTCTCGACGACACCGTGTTGGTCCAGATCACCGGCACCCGCCACGGCATTTCCGACACGGAAGTCTTTCTGGACCCCGCCGTTGAAACGGCGTCGGGGCTGACCAAGCCGTGCGTGGCGTCGTGCCTGAACGTGACCACCTACGAACAGGCGCGCGTCCACCGCACGGTCGGCTACCTCTCGGACGCGGCAATGCGTGAGATCGCGCGGTGCCTGAAGGCGGTGATGGAACTGCCCTGAAGAAACACCGGCGGTCGGCAACGCGGTCGTCGCGGCGACGGGGACGCGGCTGCGATCGCGGCCGCTGGTGCCGGAGGGGTGAAGATCGGCTAATGGGCGTGGCGGAATCGGCCACCCGGTAGTGGCCATGTACCGCTGGTGCGGCGTACTATCCTGTTGGTGCCTGTAAAGTGCTTCCGGCGAAGCTTCGTGCATTGCCGGCGCAGGTAACATGCCGCCGAAGTGCAGGCTGATCGCCAGTTCGGCCTCATCGAAGGATCACTGATGGCGTCTCACGTCTACCTTGCGAAGGACGGCCCCGAACTCGTCTGCCATTGCAAGTGCAACCGGGCGATTGTGACGTTTCCGCCCCAGATGGATTGTCCGTGGTGTGGCTGCGGTTGGTTGTTTACATGCATCGAATGCCGGAAGGCATTCACCTTCGCGCGGGGCGTGCTGGTCGACGAGTCGTGGGAGGATCTGGCTCGCCGCGACCTCACCAACAAATGGGAAAAGGAGCCAGCCCAGAAGGACATCGCCAACTGGGTGGCTGCGATGAAAGAACTGCTTGCTGATGTCGAGGTTGGCGGCCGGTACGTCTGTCTGGATGGGGCAATCATTCGTGTGGAAGCTACGGCGCTCCGATTCGACGGCTGGCACTCGCACCACAATCTCGAGTTTGTGCCACAAGTCGCCGCGCTGGAAGATCGGTCAATTGTGCAGCGGGTGCTGTCCAACGCGGAGTATTGGCAGGCCAGCGCTTTGGAGCAAGACGAAGACTGAGCCGACCGAAGTATGCGTTCGGCCGCAACGCGGTATGGCATCTCCTGCGAAGCGTCGCGAGACGGAGGGCGTAGGCCTTGCGTGAGTTACTGGCCGAACTGACCGCTGCCCTCGACCGCCGCGTCCCGTGCGTCTACTGCGCGGTGGTGGCGACCCGCGGATCGACGCCGCAGAAGGCTGGGGCGGCGATGCTCGCGTTCGCCGACGGCACCCAGGCCGGCACCCTCGGCGGCGGCTGTGTCGAGGCTGAGGTCAAGCGGCGGGCGCTCCACGCACTCAACACCGGCACCGGCCCGGCCGTGTTGTCGTTCAACCTCGACGACGACTACGGCTGGGACGACGGCCTGATCTGCGGTGGCCGGATGACCATTCTCGCCCACCCGCTCGCCGCCGGCGACCCGGCCGCGGACTACTACCGTCGGCTCAAGGTCCAGGCCGACGCAGGCCGCGGGTTTACTGAGGCGATCGCCCTCGACGCCACGGCCGGCGACCGCTACCTCTTCGACGCCGCCGGTTCGCCGGCCGCGCACCTCGCCGCCAACCCTGCGTGGGACCGGGCGGCGGCGCACCTGGCACCGCTGGCCGAGCGGCCGCGGCCGGCGACTCATGACGGCATCGCCTACCTGCCGGCCCCGCCGCGGGTCACAACGCTGCTCGTCGGCGGTGGGCATGTCTCGCAGGCCGTCGCGAAGCTCGCGGCCGAGGTCGATTTCGATGTGTGGGTGCTGGACGACCGCGACAGATACGCCGGCCCCGACCGCTTCCCGGCCGCGAGCCGCCGCCTCGTCGGTGATATCGGCGCGACGCTCCGCGAGATCGTGCCGACGCTCGACGCATCGACGTATGCGCTCATCATCACCCGCGGCCACAACCACGACGAGGAGGCGCTCTTCCACCTGGCCGACAGCCCGTGCGAGTACGTCGGCATGATCGGCAGCAAGCGAAAGATTCGGCTGATCTTCGACGACCTGCTCGCGCGCGGCGTCCGGCCGGCGGCGCTCGAGCGGGTGAAGGCCCCGCTCGGGATCGACATCGGCTCGCGGACGGTGCCGGAGATTGCCATCAGCATCGTTGCCGAGCTAATCGCCCGCCGCAATCTGGGGAGGCTGACGTGATCGCGGCCGTCGTCCCCGCCGCCGGCAAGAGCGCCCGCATGGGCCGGCCGAAGCTGACCCTGCCACTCGGAAATACGACGGTGATCGAGCGCGTCATTACCGCGTTGCGCGTCGGTGGCGTGGACCGCGTGCTGGTCGTCGTCGGCCCGCACGTCCCCGAATTGGCCCCCCTCGCCACCGCGGCCGGGGCCGACGTATACGAACTGCCGCACGCGACGGCCGACATGCGGGCGACCGTCGAAGCCGGCTTGACATGGCTCAGCGACCGCGGCCCGCCGGACGCCTGGCTCTTGTGCCCGGCCGACCACCCGACACTCGACGCGGCGGCGGTAAGGGCATTGATCGCGGCGTGGCGCGGCGAGGGCGTTCTCGTGCCGACGTTTGACGGGCGACGCGGCCATCCGGTGCTCGTCGCGTGGTCGCTCGTCGCTGGCCTGCGGGCCATGCCGGCGGGGCAAGGGATCGACGCCTACCTCCGGCGGTTCGCCGCCGACACGCTGGAAGTGCCAGTGACGAACGCCGGCGTCGTGCGCGACATGAACACGCCGGGCGACTACGAGCGGCTAGGTATGACCTAGTACGCGGTGTGGCCGGTACGGCTCTTCGACCGCCTTCAACTCGGCCGGGTCGAGCTTGAGCGTCAGCGCCGCGAGCGCGTCGTCGAGGTGGTGCGGCTTCGACGCCCCGACGATCGGCGCGGTCACACCCGGCTGGTGCAATAGCCACGCCATCGCTACCTGGGCGTTCGACACACTTCGCTTGGCCGCGACTTCGGTCAGGCGGTCGACCACGGCGAAGTCCGAGTCGTCGTAGTACATCTTCTGGGCGTAGTCATCGGTCTTCGCCCGGCTCGTCTCGCCGAAGTCGGCCTTGCGGCGGTTGCCGGCCAGGAAGCCGCGGGCCAGCGGACTCCACGGGATCAGTCCGACGCCCTCGGCCCGGCATAGAGGGTTCATCTCCCGCTCCTCCTCGCGGTAGATCAGGTTGTAGTGGTTCTGCATCGTGACGAACCGGGCCAGCCCGAGCCGGTCAGCCGTGTGCAGCATCGTCGCCAACTGCCACGCGAACATCGACGACGCGCCGACGTATAGCGCCTTGCCCGCCTTCACCACAGCGTCGAGAGCGACCAGCGTCTCTTCGATCGGCGTGGTCGGGTCGAAGCGGTGTATCTGGTACAGGTCCACGTAGTCGAGTTGCAACCGCCGGAGGCTCGCATCGATAGCGTGGCGGATATGCTTGGCCGATAGGCCGCGTTCGTTCGCAGCCGGCCCCATCGGGTAGAAGACCTTAGTCGCGATGACGACCTGTTCGCGCGGCACCGTCAGTTCGCGGAGCGCCCGGCCGAGAACCTCTTCGCTCGCGCCGTCGGAGTAGATGTCGGCGGTGTCGAAGAAGTTGATGCCGGCTTCCCAGGCACGGCGGTAGAAGGGCCGGCTGGCGGCCTCGTCCAGCACCCACGGCCGCCACGCCGGGCTGCCGTAGGTCATGCACCCGAGACAGATGCGGGACACCTTGACGCCGGTGCGGCCGAGGTTGACGTACTCCATGATGCCTCGATTCGAATCAGGGGATCGGAGCCAGGACTTCCAGCAGCTCGATGGCCGGCCGACCGTCGCAGTGGATAATGCCCAGCCGGCCGTAGGTGTCGCGCGGCTCTGACAGGCCAAACAGGCTGGTCAACAACGGCCCGGGCGTCACACGGAAGAACGCGGTCGGTTCGATCCGCCGCAGAACATCGTGCTCGATTAGGATTCGTCCAAGCGGAGTCTTCTCTTCGAGAATCGCCGCCCGTACCGGCTCGCTGCAATAGCTCAGCCGAATGCGCACGACGCCGGATTGCACGACCCGCCCGTCCGATTGCAGCGCGAGCAGAATCTTGCGGCAGTAGAGATCGCCGTCCCGGCGGCGTTCGAGAACGCGCACATCCACCTTGCTGCCGTAATACTCCTCGACAGTAACGGTCATGTGGTGGTCGTGGACGAGAAGCCGGCGGTATGGCTCAGGCACGTCGGCCGGCGCGAGCAGCTCGTGGGGTGGCGGAACACCAGTCGCAAAGAGCGAATAGAGGTCGGGCAACTCAGGGCCAGGGGTGGTGTCGGTCAAGCACGATCTCCGTGGCGGGACGGACCAGTGGCGTCTGTGAATACCAGGTGTGAGCCAAATTCTTACCGTTCGACGAGGTTCGACTTAATCTCACCCTCAAACGGCACCACGTCGTGCATGGTCATACCGGGTGCCTTGACCTCGCAGATCACGCGGTCGGCCTCGACCGTCACGGTCAGTGGCATTGTGGCCGTGCCGTCTGGCGAGCGCCGGGTGCCGGTATACTTGCCGCTTGCACCTGCCGTTAACTTGACGCTGTCGTCACGGTACTTTGAACAAAGGAAAGTCTCCACCTCGTCCCGTGTCCAAGTGCGTAAGTCCGGCTTTGCTGCCGTGGCCGTGGCCGTGGCCGTAACTGGCGTTGTCGGTGCCTTGAGCGCGCAGCCCGTTGTAACCGTAAATGCGACGAACAGGGGAATCGCGAGTCGCATGGCCGTCTCTCCGGGTCAGTGAGGAATCAGGTCCGCGAGATTGCCGGTGCGGCGCTGACCGCGTTCGTTCGCTTGCCAGAAGTGGCCGGTCGCCACGTCGAGGCAGGTCAGCCAACCACCACCGTAAGCGTGGGTATCGATGCAAACGGCATGTTCCGTGGACCGCGGCCAACCGCTGGCCTGCTGCGTATGCCCGCAGACCATTACTTTGCCCGAGCAATGAGGGCCGCGGTCGTCAAAGCCGTTCCACTGCAATTCTCGTTCCGGCTGTTGGTCGAGCGGAAGGGCTGGATCGGCATTGGCGTGCACGAAGAAATGCGTTTCCGCATCATAGTAGTTGTGGCAAAGATCTTCGAGGAAGTGCCAATGCAACTCCGGCACATCGTCGAGTAAGGCGGCCCGACCAGGAGCGTCATACGAATCCAGTGTCTCGGCCCCGCCAAAGGTCATCCAGTAGCGAGATTCCTCCCTGCCGTCGCGGGCACGCAGCATCATCAGTTCGTGGTTGCCTCGCAACGGGATCAACAGCCCACGGCGATGAAGAGCAATCAGTCGATCGAGAACACCCCTGGAGTCCGGGCCGCGGTCCACATAGTCGCCGAGCGCCACGATGCGGTCCGCTCCGTGCGGGTTGATGTCGGCGAGAAGCAGATCGAGGGCATGCGCACACCCGTGGATGTCGCCGACGGCGAGCAGGCGGCCTGGTGCTGGGTCACTCATGCACCTATCTTCGCCACGCAGCTGCTTAGCCGCAAGGGCGAGCCATGTCAGTACGCCCGCGCAAACGCCACACGGCGGGTTGACGGCGCGCCCGTCTTCACACACTTGCCCGGCTCGACCGGGAACCCGAACGGGATGCAGCGGATCGTCGCCTTCGTCGCCTCCTGAATGGCGTCCTCGGTTGCTTGCGTGCCATCCCAATGCGCCATCAGGAAGCCCGGCTTCTCGATTTCTGCGACGAACTCGTCCCAGCTATCGACGGAACGGATGCCAGCGTCGCGGAACGTCCTCGCCTTCTCAAACAGGCCCGTCTGGATGTCGCGCAAGAGAGTGTCGATGCGATCGGCGGCGGCGGTGAGCGGAACGCCGATCTCTTTGCCCTCCTTGCCCGGCCGGTCGCGTCGGGCGAGGACGCACGCCTGCTTCTCCAAGTCCTTCGGACCTAGCTCAACGCGCACCGGCACGCCGCGCAGTTCATACTCCGCAAAGCGGAAGCCCGGCGACTTGTCGAAGTCCTGGTCCACCTTCACAGCGATCGGTTCGTAACCGTAGAAATCATCCCGCGGCCGGGCGCGCAGTTCCTCGGCAAGTTTCTGCGCAGCGGCGACGGCAGCCGAACGTTCCGCGTCTGTCTTGCCGAGCGGGCAGATGACGACATGCGTCGGTGCGAGGCGCGGAGGTACAACCAGGCCGTTGTCGTCGGAATGCGTCATGATGAGGCCGCCGATGAGCCGGGTCGAGACACCCCAACTCGTCGCCCAGGCGTGTTCGCGCTTGCCTTCCTTGCTCGTGAAGGTCACGTCGAACGCCTTCGCGAAGTTCTGGCCCAGGAAGTGGCTGGTGCCGGCTTGCAGCGCGCGACCGTCCTGCATCATCGCCTCGATGCACAGCGTTTCGACCGCGCCGGGGAACTTCTGGCCCTCACTCTTTGGCCCGGTCAAGACTGGCATCGCCATCCACTCCTCGGCGAAGCGGCGGTAGACCTCGAGCATCGTCTTCGTCTCTTCGCGGGCCTCAGCCTCCGTGGCGTGGGCGGTGTGACCCTCCTGCCAAAGGAATTCGGCCGTGCGCAGGAACAGTCGGGTGCGCATCTCCCATCGCACGACGTTGCACCACTGGTTGATCAAAAGAGGCAGGTCGCGGTAGCTCTGAATCCAGTTCTTGTAGGTGTTCCAGATGATCGTCTCGGACGTCGGGCGAACGATCAACTCCTCGTCGAGCCGGGCGGCCGGGTCCACGACGAGTCCCTTGCCTGGCTCGGCCTTGAGCCGGTAATGCGTGACGACGGCGCATTCCTTGGCGAACCCCTCGGCCATTTCCTCCTCTTTGGCGAGGAAGCTCTTGGGGATAAACAGCGGGAAGTAGGCGTTGACGTGGCCGGTGGCCTTGAACATTCCATCGAGTGCCCGCTGCATCTTTTCCCACAGGGCGTAGCCGGTGGGCTTGATGACCATGCAGCCGCGCACGTCGCTATTCTCAGCCAGTCCGGCCTGCTTCACGATATCGATGTACCACTGCGAATAGTCGGTCGCGCGCGGCGTGATCTTCTCAGCCATGTGCAAATCCCTGCGGGTCGTCGAACGGAAAAAGGGCATTCTACGGCAGGGACACAACGAGACCACGCGTAGGTTCGTCATCGGCCGTTAGACTCGCGTCGCCACACCCTCTCTCATTTTTGACTTGCCGCCGTCGATCGTGCGGACCACAATCCACTCTGACTCATCCCGTCATGTCGCCTCGCCCAGCCCAATCGCCAATCGTTCTTTCGGCGGTGCCCGAATCTGGGTTGTTCGTTCGTCATTCGCCCGTCATTCATCGCGAGGTCGAACTCATGCGCTCCTCAGTACGAATCGCTCGGTCACGTCGCGTCGTGCGCGGCTCAACGACGCAGGTACGCCTACAGTGCCTCGAAGATCGAGTCACGCCATCGCGGACGCTCACAGTGGACGACGACCGGATGCAACTCCGATCCGCTCAGTACACCACCATCCAGGCCGCCGTGAACGCGGCTCAGGCCGGCGACCGCATCCTGGTCTACGCCGGCACCTATCGCGAGTCGGTCGTCATTCCAGATGCCAAGGACCGCATCAGCCTGTCCGCCACCGGCCGCGGCGTAGCGAAGATCACGACGCCGACCGGTGCTCTGGCCGATGCGACCAAGTCACTCGTCCACGTGGATGGCGCCGATGACGTCACGATCCGCGGATTCACCGTGGCCGGTCCGGGCACAGGCACAGCCGATAGTCTGCGCTACGGGATTCTGGTCGATGGCGGCGGCTCAGCCGACATTCTCGACAATCGAGTACTGTCGATTCGTGACAGCCGGCTCAGCGGCACGCAACAAGGCGTCGGCATCCAGTTTGGCCGTCTGGCGACCGGCGAGTCCGGCAGCGGCTCGGCTGTCGGCAACACGGTCGAGGATTATCAAAAGGGTGGAATCGTCGTCATCGGCGACGGGTCGCGCGCAGAGATCGTTGGCAACACTGTGAAGGGTGTTGGTGGAACGAACGTGAATGCTCAGAATGGGATTCAGGTATCCGACGGTGCTCACGGAGCCGTGGTCGGCAACACAGTCAGCGGCAACAAGTTCACTGGGGCGAATGTCGCGGGAATCGGCATTTTGGTCTACAACACTCGCAAAGTCGCTGTGACGGGCAACTTCACATCCGGCAACGACTACGGCATCGAACTCGACACGGCCGCCAGCATCTACGTCGGCGGTAACAAGGCGTTTAACAATGTTCTGAACGGAATTGACCTCTTTGGCTCGAACGACAGCGAGGTCGTCGGCAACGTGTCGACGGGTAACGGCCAGGACGGTATCGGCTTGGAGGACGCGACCGGCAATTCCGTGTCGCTCAATCTCGCGCTCGGAAACCACCGCGACGGCATCCACCTCGATGCCACCGCAACCGACAATCGAATAACCGTCAACGCTGCCCTGAGCAACGAAGGAACTGACATCGTCGACCTGTCAACCGGCACCGGCACTGGCGGCACCGCCAATACATGGCGTGCCAACAAGTTCAACAGCAAGAACCCCGCGGGAATACGGTAGTGAGGCGTTCGCCCTCTCCCGGTTACACCGTCGATGAGCCGGGAGAGGGTTGAACGCGCTACTTCGAGCGCACGATCTTGTGGATCCCCTGCCCGTTGGCCGAGTACGTCAGTAGATACGCCTCACCGGCGGCGTCCTCGCCGAATGACATGATCGGCAATGACTTGTCTTTGATCGGCCGATTCGCCACAACCCGCTTTTGGGTGTCATCGTACTTGAGCGCCCAGATGCGGCCGCTCACGTAGTCGGCGTACAGGTAGTGTCCGTCGAGCTCTGGCAACGCCTTGCCGTGGTAGACAAAGCCGCCCGTAATCGACTTGCCGATGTCGTGGTGGTATTCCCAGATCGGCTCGATGTATTTTGCGTCAGGGCCGCTCGCCTTCGGGCCGAACGGATGCGTCGCTTCGCGCCGGTTCCACCCGTAGTTGCCGCCCTTCTCGATCAGGTCGATCTCCTCGTAGATGTTTTGTCCCACGTCGGCGGCCCAAAGCCGACCCGTCTTTCGATCGAAGTCCATACGCCAGACGTTGCGCAGGCCATAGGCCCAGATTTCGGGCCGCGTGTCCGCCTTGCCAATGAACGGGTTGTCGGAGGGGATGGCATAGGCGGTGCTGCCACCACGCTTGCCCACATCGATCCGCAGAATCTTGCCGAGCAGGCTGTTGAGGTTTTGCCCGTTGTCATCCGGATCGTTGGCGCTGCCACCGTCACCGAGGGCGATGTAGAGCATCTTGTCGGGCCCAAAGACGACCGTGCCGCCATCGTGGTTCCAATACTTGTGCGAGATGCGGATCAGTTCTTCTTCGCTAGCCGGGTCGGCCCGGTCGGGATCGGTCTTGCTGACGCGGAAGCGGACGACGATATTCTCCAACCGCTTCGTCTTGTCGGTGTAGAAGCAGTAGAACTCGCCGTTCGTCTTGTAGTCGGGGTGGAACGCCAGGCCGAGAAATCCCTCCTCGTTGGTCCTGTCGTCGTAGCGCACTTTATCGCTGATGTCGAGGAAGACCTTGGTCTTCGCCGCTTTCGGGTCGAAGACGTGGATCACACCATGCTGTGTGGCGACGAAGATGCGACTCGTGCCATCGCCTGCGTGGGTCAGCACGATCGGCCGAAGCGGGTTCGTCTTGCCGGCATCGGTCACGCCCTTCCAGCCGGCGAAGTCGAGGTCGGCGAAGACGACCTCGGTCTCGAGCGGCAACGGGGTCGTATCGACCTCGTGCCCCGGTACGCGACATGGGATCGCAGTGACGGTGCCGTCACGGCCGTCGAGGGCAAGCAACGCCTTACCATCAGCCCCAAGGCAAATCGCGTCGGCTCGCGCCTTCGCGATTTCGACCGGGCGGAGCCCGGGCCGCGGCACCACGTGGATGGCTCCATCGAAGGCGAAGAACAGTCGGCCGAAATGGTCCCAGGTGAAGGCGTTGAAGTTGCAACTCCGGGCAACCATCGAGGTCATTACGAGCTTCGGATCGTTGCGAACCTTCATGCTTGTGACATGGTCACGAACGGCCTGCCGCAGGGTCGCCAACCCTTCGAGCGGCCGAAGGTTGGGCCAATCCTCGTGCAGACCGGCGAGTTTGGTCACCTTTTGCACTGTGACTGCGGGTCCTCGGCCGCCACCAACGTCGATGCGGTAAAGGGTTGGAAACTCGAAAGTGTCGAGAACGTAGACACTGTTCCCCTCGTCCACCGAAAGGCTCGACAGATCGACCTTCTCCCGCTTGAACGCGGATTCATTGGCAAGCGTCTGGACCTTGCCGTCCGGCCCAACGCGATACAGCGCGTTTAAGCCAGTGACGAGCCAACCGCCGCGGAAAGGCACGAGGCCGCTCGGTCGGTTCAGACCGGTGGCGACGGGTTTGGCTTTGCCGTTCTCGACGACGACGATCGCACCGCTCTGGTTATCGACACGCTCTCCGTGAACGGCGACGTACGCTCGGCCATCGGGACCGACCGCGACTGCGGCTGCGTTCGGGAGATCTTTGACGAGCGGCTTGGGCGCGTCGGCGCGGGCGGCAGCAGCAAGCGCAGCAGTGAGGCAGACGGCGAGCAGTCGCATAGCGTCCTCGGCAATGGTATGGCGGGCAGTGCGGCTCGTTCTATCGCGCCGATTCCGGTTTGACTTCACCTTCGCTTCAGGTTGCTGCCGTATCGTATGAGAGTTCCGTGAGCGAATCTGTCATCGCGCAATCTGTCTGTCCTCATCCGTGGGGAGAGGCGGGGCTGAACGAGTCGAGCCGATGATCCGACGTTGGATGCTCGTACTCGTTGCCGCTGCGCGATCCGCCCATCCATCGATCGCCGATGGCCGGCAGTTCTACGGCATTGCGGAGTGAATCATCGGCCCGAAGGTCACAGCGGCCATCGCGGGCTGTTGTCGGTTTCCCATCCCGTCACACTTCTGGAGGTTCGTATGAGTTTTTCGCGCTGGCTCTCCACCCTGTTCGTCCCCAACACACGGCGGCACATCGCGCCGCTCCGAAGGCCCATCGTGGCGCTTGAAGATCGCATCGTCCCGGCCGTTTACCGGCCCATCGATGGTGTTGGCACCAATGTCGCGCATCCTGCCTGGGGTGCAACGAACGTCGATCTCATCCGCCTTTCAGCCGCCGCGTACACCGATGGCTCAACGCCGACGGGAAGTACCCGTCCGAGCGCTCGAGCCATCAGCAACGTCGTGGTCTCACACCCGGCTGATGACATCAAGAACGATCGACTGATGTCGAACTTCGTCTACGCCTGGGGGCAATTCATCGACCACGACCTCGATCTGGTTAACTCGGCTAGTCCAGGGCAGTCATTCAATGTCGCAGTGCCGACGGGCGATCCGTCCTTCGATCCGACCCTGACCGGCACACAAGTTATCCCGCTCAGCCGCTCGGCGTACGACTCGACCACCGGCACATCGGCGACGAACCCACGCCAGCAGGTCAACTCGATCACTGCGTTCCTCGACGGATCGATGGTTTACGGCTCCGACGCGGCGCGGGCTGCGGCGCTACGTACTGGCCGCGGCGGGTTGCTCAAAACGAGCACCGGTAACATGCTGCCGTACAACACGGCCGGCCTTGCGAACGCCAACGATACGCACCAGTACCCCGCCGACCAGCTCTACGTCGCTGGCGATATTCGCGCGAACGAAAACATCGAATTGACTGCGATTCAAACATTGTTCGTCCGCGAACACAATCGAATCGCTGCGCGCATCGCTCAGCAAACGCCGGGCTTGTCGGACGAAGAAATCTATCAGCGTGCTCGCCGGATCGTCATCGGTGAAATCCAGACCATCACCTACAACGAATTCCTGCCAGCACTGCTCGGGCCAAACGCGCTACGTCCGTACACGGGCTACAACCCGAACGTCAACCCCGGCATCTCGAACGAATTCGCCGCGGCGGCATTCCGTTTCGGGCATTCGATGCTGGGTGACGACGTCGAGTTTTTGAACGATCAAGGCGTGGAGGTTCACGATGCCGTGGCTCTCAAAGACGCGCTGTTCAACCCCGGTCTGATCGGCGCGACCGGCATCGATCCCATCCTCAAATACCTTGCATCCGACAAGGCAGAAGAAATTGACACTCGAGTCGTCGATAGCCTCCGGAACTTCCTGTTTGGCTCTCCGGGTCAGGGTGGACTGGACCTGGCATCCCTCAATATCCAGCGAGGCCGCGATCATGGCCTTGCGGACTACAACACCATCCGCGCTTCCGTTGGCTTGCCGCGTGTGACATCCTTCGCACAAATCACGTCGAACGTGGCCCTTCAGCGGCAATTGCAATCGCTCTACGGCAATGTGAACAACATCGACGTTTGGGTTGGCGGCTTGGCTGAGGACCACATTGCAGGTGGCAGCCTCGGGCCGACATTTGCTCGCATCGTCGCCGACCAGTTCATGCGGCTTCGAGATGGTGATCGCTTCTGGTATCAGCGCGACTTGACCGGGCCGGACCTTGCGACGGTCAGCCAGACCACGCTCGCATCGGTGACCAAGAACAACACGACATTGCGGAACCTGCAGGACAACGTGTTCTTCTTCAAAGCATCGATCACGGGACAGGTCTTCGCTGACGCGAACCGCGATGGCCGATCGAACCCCGGCGAGCGCGGCGTCTCCGGCCGAGTGATGCAACTCCTCGCCGAAGACGGCTCCGTCGTCGCAACCACAGTGACGACCACGGACGGCGGTTACCGCTTCGATGGGCTCGACCTGGGAACCTACACCGTCCGCGAGGTGCTTCCAGCCGGCGTCGTACGGACGACATCGGCGACGCGTACTGTGCAGATTACGCGCGGACAAACGATCGATCGCCAGGATTTCGGAGAGGCGACGCCACCACGACCCGCCTTACCCCCGCAGCTTGGTGGCCCCGGTCACAAGGCGACGGCAGCCGTGGTGTTCCTTGGCGATGACCCAACGAATGACACGATCTTTATCTGACCAATTGCCTAATCGGATGAGCCTCGGTGATCGACCGGTAGGGGCCGATCGATCACCGAGGTCGAACCAGTGTGCACGGGATCGGAGGTTCACGTTTTCTTAAGGTCGGGCGAATATGTTAGAGGCAGGTCCGAATCACCGTGGGAGAGTTGTCTATGAAGCGTTGGCCAGTTGTCGTCGCGGCTGTGGCCGTCTTCGGCATGTTTGCGATGACGGCGGCGTCGCAGCCGCCTGATGGTAAAGAGAAAGGCCAGCCGCCAGGCGAGAAAGGCTTCGGACGTGGCAAAGGCGACGGCAAAGGCGGTCGTCGGCCACGTTTTGAGCTAGGGCAGTTGCTCCCACCGTTCGCCCGTGACCAACTGCAACTCTCGGACGATCAACAGAAGCAACTCGACGCTCTTGAGAAGGAAGTCAAAGAGAAGCTCAGCAAGATCCTTACCGCGGATCAAATGCGAATGATCGAGAACATGTCCCCTCCGGGCCAGGAGGGTCGCGGCGAAGGCAAGGGCAAGGGCCAAGGTGGCAGGGGCGAGGGCAAAGGTAAGCGCGGCGAGGGCAAGGACGGCAAAGGGCCGCCGCGAGACGAGAAGTCCGGCACTGACCGTCCCGACCGTCCGCCGGAGTAGACCAAATGCCAACCGCGGGTATACGGGCAATTGCGATATGTAATCGCCCGTGTAGCCGCGGTCAGCCCAATGGGATCATTGGCATGCGTGTCCTCGTCGTCGAAGACGAACCGGAGTTATTACGAGTCATTGGCCGTTCATTGCGTGAGGCGGGATACGCGGTCGACGAAGCAGCGGACGGCGAGGATGGGCTCTACAAGGCGGCCGCCTGGGACTACGATGCAGTAGTCCTCGACGTGATGCTTCCGCGGCTGAGCGGTCTCGATTTACTCGCTCGTTTGCGTCGCCGCAAGAAGACGCCGGTGCTATTGCTCACGGCCCGCGATGCCGTGGCCGACCGCGTACATGGCCTCGACGCCGGTGCGGACGACTACCTCACCAAGCCGTTCGATCTCTCGGAATTGCTGGCCCGGCTTCGTGCGTTGATCCGCCGATCCGTCGGACAGGCCGACGCCGTGCTTGCGATCGGCGATGTGCAGATCGACACGCGATCGAAAAGTGTAACTCGCGCCGGGGAATCGGTTTTCCTGACGGCTCGCGAGTATGCCCTGGTTGAGTTGTTGGCCCTGCGCCGTGGCGAACTCGTTTCGCGCACGCAGATTTACGAACACCTGTTCGACGAGACGGACGACAGCCTCTCGAACCTTGTCGAAGTCCACGTCTCGCACGTTCGTAAGAAGCTCGGTCGCGACTTCATCCAGACGCGGCGCGGGCTGGGATACGTCATCGATGGTTAGGTCGATCCGTGCTCGATTGCTCGTATGGTACGCGGTCGTCCTCCTGATCGTCGTTGGGGGATTGGCCGCGGCCGTCTATGTCCAGACCCGACAGGCGCGTCTGAGTCGCATCGACGACCGTCTGAAAGCCGCCGCCAACTACCTCGACGCAACGTTGCGCGGCATGCCGGGACATGTGATCGACGGTACACTTCCCCCACCGCCAAGCCGAGGCCCCCCGCCAAAAGATGGCAAGGGACCGCCGGGAAAAGGCGGCAAACGTGGGCCCCCGCCGAGGGACGGTTCGGGGACGAATGTCGGCACCGATTCCGGGCTGCGACCGTTGGGCATGCCGCCACCCGACCTGGAACCTCGTGGTGCGTCTGGCCCTGAAGACGACGAGCCTGTCGATGTCGTCATCTGGCGCAGCGATGGGTCGATTATCAAGGCGTCGGATGCCACGGAAGCGCCACCGCGGCCAGACATCCCAAACTATGCACTTCCCAATCCCGGTGAGCCCTACTGCATCTCGCTCGGCGGACGCCGCGAGGCATTCGCGGTCGGACCGCGCAACGCGCTGATTCGCGTCGGCCGATCGATCGAGCGCGAAATGGCAGACTTGCGTCGGCTCGCCTGGCAACTCGCGGCCGGGAGTGCAATCGCATTGGCTGTCGGCCTGGCCGGCGGCTGGGTGATTGCATCGCGGATCCTCCGCCCCGTCGCCGCCATCGCCGACACGGCCGCGGCGATCTCGGCGACGAACCTGTCCCAGCGCATCGATACCACCGCGCTGGATGTGGAGTTGGTTGGTCTGGCAAACGTTCTCAACGGGGCTTTCGCTCGGCTCGAAGAGTCTTTCGCACGCCAGGTGCGATTCACGGCCGACGCTTCCCACGAATTGCGCACGCCGCTTGCCGTGCTCTCGGCCCATGCCGAATCGGCTTTGGCCCGCCAGCGGACAGACGAAGAGTATCGCGATGCTCTGGAACAGGTGCGTCGATCGGCCAAGCGAATGCGTTCACTCGTGGACGGTTTGCTCACGCTGGCGCGGGCCGACGCGGGCAAACTCGATTTCAGTAAGCGGATTATCGACCTGCGATCGATCGTCGAGGAAGCTGTCGACCAATATCTCCCCGTGGCGCAGAGGGCTGGGATTGATCTTAGCGCCAACTTACCGGACGAGCCGGTCCGTGTGTCGGGCGATGCGGCCTTTCTCGGCCGGGTGGCAGAGAATCTGCTCGACAATGCTCTGCGACACACGCCCAGCGCCGGAAAAGTGACGGTGACCCTCGCAGTCGAGCGTGATGGCATCGTTCTGCGAGTGGTGGATACGGGCTCCGGCATCCCGGCAGCCGATCAACCGCGGGTCTTCGAGCGTTTCTATCGAGCGGATGCCGCCCGGTCGCGGGCGTCGGGCGGTGTTGGGCTGGGATTGGCAATCTGCAAAAGCGTCGTCGAAGCTCACGGTGGCAAGATTGGTTTCACGTCGCAACCCGGCCGTGGGGCGACGTTTACGGTGGCGCTACCACGGGCGTAGCAGCGCCGAACGCCACATTGACGAAGCGAGCATCGCTACGTTGGCTCGATGAGTTTGACACTCATATCGGGCCGACGCAGCGATGCTCGCTTCGTTCGTGGCTACTGCTTCGCGGCGATCGTCTGCTGGAGCGGACGGATTACGGCCGGGATGACGTGGCTCTCGACCAGTTCCTGGCAGATGCGTCGCTGGTTCTGATATGACTCGACAAACGTCTTGAACGCCTGCCGGCCCCAGTACTGACGGATCGTAAAGTACACGCTGATTGGCACTTCCGGGAAGTGGCCCGTCCGCACCTGATAAGCGTTTGTCCGCGTTTCGACGCTCAACCGGGCCTGCACTCGGCAATGTTCATCGAGGGCCATCATCAGCGATGGTTCGAAGTTCAGCACGCGGGAGCCAGGAATGCCAATCACGTTTTCCAGCGGGCTGCCCATTGCAAGCGCCTCGGCCACGACCTCGTCGTGGTTTCCCGAGTAGTTGAAATCGAACACGAAAAGCGTATCGAGCGCTTCGATATCCAAGGCGTTGAAGTCAAGGTGATACGGCGCGACTTCGAGGACGCGTTCGTGCTGTTCATCCGCGTCTTCGACCGTGGGTGGATTGACGTAACCCGAGCACAGTCGGCGGTTTTCGATCGTCACCCAGCGGTAACTCCCGCCTTCGCGATCCTCTTCCAAAACGAACTCCCCGCTCTCGCGCCGCTCGAAATCGGTCATGCGCGGGTATTGTTTCTGAAGCGTATCGAAGAAGTGAAGTACGGTCTCTCGTCCTTGCGGCAACTCCATCTTGGTATTGAGATAAATGTAGACTCCGAAGTCGTCGCACAAGGAGCTGTACGGGTTCATCGGGGTTCCTTTGCATTCCAGGGGCGTCGACTCATTCGTACACCTTCATTGTTCGTTGTTTGGCGCACGATTGCAAGCCCCGTGGCGGAACCTGCCCCACCATCGGACCTTAGCAAGTGACTCCCTATCGAAAGAATGACGAAAAATGTGAAAAAAATCGCTCTCCATCAGTCGTTTGCGCGCCCTAAGAGGTTCAGGTACTGGTCCGGCGTCGGGTCATCGGGCAGTGTTTGGGCGAGGTCCTCATAAATCTGGCGCAGTCGCTCGCGGGTGCTGGGGGCGACCTTGCCCAGGTGGCGAATACCGCGGTCGAATATCTCGTCGGCCACGAGATTCATGACCAGTGCGTTGACGGGGTCGAAACTGCAACGCCAGTTCGCCCGGACACGTGGGTTGTCACCCAAGAGAGGCCGCATAACGGAATCGGGTTCGGGGCTATGAGTGGCACCAAGGTAGTGCCCAAGTTCGTGCAGCAGCACGTCGATCCGGCCACTCTCGGTGGCTGGCCGCCACTCGCGGATGAGAATGCGGTCGTGGAGGGCCGCCCGCGTGACCCCGGACCGATTCTCCTCGGCTTCGCGCAACGACTGACTCGTAAAGCCGATGGCCAACTGAGCGGGGTGAGCCTTAACCTTGCGCTCGAAGTCAGCCAGCGACTCGCGCAAGTCGGTCAATGCTTCGTTCGATTGCCACTCTTCGGTCGCCACCACCTTCAACTTGACGCGGCAGACTCGCTCCAGTGTCTGTGACACCGCGTCGAGCCGAGCACGCAAGCGTTTCTCCCACGCCGCCCGAGCCATCAGTTCCTTCTGGTCCACAAGGATCTTGACGGTCAACACTCGGGGCTGCGCCGGCGACGCCTTGTCGG
Source organism: Gemmataceae bacterium (assembly GCA_046350275.1). Classification (GTDB taxonomy): domain Bacteria; phylum Planctomycetota; class Planctomycetia; order Gemmatales; family Gemmataceae; genus JAXMAS01. The sequence continues at coordinate 51,312 of JAXMAS010000009.1, read as the reverse complement.
GCAAAGGTGACGGCCGAGACGGCTGCCCCTGGCCGGCGGCACCAATGCGGATTTCGCGGAGGTCGAGGCCCTTCGCGTGATCGCCAAAGTAATAGGCGGTATCCGGGTCCAGCTGATAGCGGCGGCGTTCCTTACCCACGTCGAACGCGATCTCGACCGGCCCTGTCGTTGGCACCACGGCAAGGTCACTTGATGCAACTGTGTATTGCTGCGGTTTACCCTGGGCCGGCGTCGCTATGAAACGGACTTCGCCGGCACTCCGGTTGGCCACTACGACGACGGCCGCCGTGGCGTCGCTCGCGAGCATGATACCGGAGCACCGATGCAATCCTGAGCGGCACAGTGGGTCATGGCGGTCGGTCTTCTGCAAGTCGTAGTGGCAAGTCCCACATTTGAGGCTACCTGACGGCCCGCGCGCGAATGCAAGGACCGTAAGTCGTAATGCCGTGCGACGGGTCGACGAGGAGCGACTTGGCAAACAAGCGGTAGCCAGGCAGCCCAGCAGTGTCGTGGTCATGGACGAAGGCATAGCGATCGAACACGGCTCACGGTACGATACGTCCATCCTCCCAGTCCCACCCGAGGACGCTGCCGTGTCATCAACCAACCAGGCCATCGGCTGGGCCCTACAGACACTCGGGCAGTACTCGCTGGTCAGCGCGGTCGTCGCCTGGATCGTCGACCAGGCGACGGTGCAGGCGAGCGTCCGATTGCGCGCCCCGGCAGACGTTGTTTGGCAGCTACTTTTGCGGAAGGACACGTTCTTGCATGTCACCCGCGGCATGGTGGGCTTTACCGATGTGGACCGTTGGCCGGCGCGTCTGTTCACCGAAGGCGTGACCCTGACGACCGGTGTCCGCCTGTTCGGGATCGGGCCGGCGACGCAGTACACCGTCGAAGTGGTGCGGGTGGATGATGCCCGGATGGAAATCGAAACCCGCGAACACGGTGGCCTGATCGAATCGTGGAAGCACCACTTGCAAGTCCAGCCACTAGCGGCCGACGAGTGTCTCTACACCGACCGAATCGAACTACGGGCCGGAGTCGCGACCCCACTCGTATGGCTGTTCACCGCCGTGTTCTACCGCTACCGGCAGTGGCGCTGGCGTGGTTGGGTCCGGGCATCGCAGGCGTGAGCCCGGGGCGCTAAACCACGGAATAACACATCGAACGGGCCGGACAAACTCAAATGACGGACTTATGACGCAATCCTCCGAGCAGCCGACACGCTCTGGCATGCCAGCCCCGTTGCGCTACCTGCTCGGTATGGCTGTGGGCCTCCTGAGCGTCTACCTGATTGTCGCGAACCTGCTTTACACTCTCGACATTGTGGGTCTGGCCGACGTCCGAGTTCTCGAAGTCACCGACATGCCTGTCGTCGCGTTGGCGGTTGCGGGCAGCGTAGTCGCCGCAACGTGGGCCTGGCGACGGCCGTTGCCGGCGGCCACCTTGCCTAAGGTCGAACGCATTGCCGAGATTCTCACACGGTGCTGCCTAGGGTTCGTGCTGCCCATCTACGGGGCCACGAAACTTCTTCAGGTCCAATTCCGCCTGCCGTTCGCCGCATTGGACGTGCCGTTGGGACAGGCGACCGGCATGGCCTTGACCTGGCGATTCTCCGGCTACTCCTACGCCTACACGCTGTTTCTCGGACTCGCCGAGTTCGTCGGGGCCGGTCTCCTGTTCTTTCGGCGGACGACGACGCTCGGGGCGTGCATGCTACTGCCCGTGTTGACGAACGTCGCGTTCCTCAACTACTCGCACAACATTCCCGTCAAACTCTACTCGACGTGCTACCTCATTCTGTCCTGTTACCTCATCGGCCTCGATTTCCCACGGCTATCGGCCCTGTTTCTCGAAAACAAGGCGTTTGGTCCGCGGCCTGCGCCGCCCCGCGTGCTGTCGCCACAGACCCGGGCCGGCCTCGCCGTGGTCCAGGTCGGGGGCTTCCTGTTGGCCACGGCCCATGCATTCGCGTTCGTCCTGCTTGCCGACTCGGTGCCCACCGCGCTGAGCGGCTCGTGGGCCGTCGCGCGGGTCAATGCCATCGATCCCCCCGACGAGAAGGCGCTGCCCTGGACGAAGGTGTTCTTCGAGCGCGAGGTCCGGGGAGTCGCCGTGGGGTCGGTGAAACACGCCGACAGTCCGGCGGCGAAGCGGTTCCGTTACACCGTTGGCCCGGAGGAGCGTCTGCTCACCCTGACGTTCAACGACCCGGCCTCTGGATCGTCATTCGTCGGGTCGTATTCGTTCATTGACGAACGGACGCTGGAGATGACGGGTCGCCTCGGCGAGCGTCGCGTGAAGATCCGGCTGGCCCGGCAATACTAGAGAGCGTTTCATGTCGGTGTCGTGGGCGTTAATGTAGTAGGCATGCTCTGTCGACATCCTCGGGCCGGCGGTGTGAGATTTGCCTACGAAGCGCTGAATCCGCCCCACCCAAAAAGCCCTCAAATATGAAGATGTCGACAGAGCAATGTCCGGTCACTCCTCGTATGGCTTGGCAAAGGCCCGATGCAACGATAACAACATGAGCCTTTTAGTAAACGCATATACGCGGAACGAATCCGGCGCGATGCAGTTCCTCGACCCGGAGGACCACGGACAGGAACTGGCCGGCTTTGAGGTCTACCGAACGACGTTCTATGGAGGCAAGGCGGCAAGGTCCTTGAACCTGCGCTTGCTTCCCTCTCTTGTGGAGGGCGACTTGTACGTCGAAGGTGCCGCTTTGACGGACCTTCGCGAAGAGGCGAATCGCATCCTCAGTAACATGGATTTGTTCACTGAGGAAGCTGTCGCGGACGGCGACTCATTGCGATTCCGCATTCAAAACATCCTCGGTGCAGTTCAGAGAGCGACTAAGGCGGGTGGCGGTGTGGTCATCTGGTGAGCGGTCGCCCGCCCTGGTATCGTGAAGCCGTCACGAGAGTTCACCATGCGGCCGACGCTGGAAGAATTGGGAATCGATTCCCTCAGTCCCGAGGACCGCTTCGCGCTCGCGCAGGCGCTCTGGGACAGCCTCGTGGAAGAATTCGAAGGGCAACCGATCACCCCGGCTCTGCGTGCGGAGTTACTACGCCGTGCCGCACTGGCGGACGCCGAGCCGACACGCGGCAAGCGCTCCGCCGACGTGACGCACAACCACGAGGAGGGCGTCCGCGGTGCCCAGGCGGTTGCGGCCGCGGTGTTCCTCGCCCGCACCGGCAAGAGCAAGAAGCACATCCGTCGCTACGTCGAGACGCAGTTCGGATACTTCCTCGACGATACGCTGGAGCAAACCCGGCCGACGTATCGGTTCGACGTGTCATGTCAGTGGTCGGTGCCGCAGTCGATCGTCGCGTTCCTGGAGTCCACGGACTTCGAGGACGCGGTGCGGAACGCCATCTCGCTGGGTGGCGACGCCGACACGATGGCGTGCATCGCCGGCGCGATCGCCGAGCCGTTCTACGGCGGCGTACCGGCCGAGATCGCCGACCCCGTGCTGGCCCGGCTCGATGACCGCCTACGCGGCATCGTTCATGAGTTTTGCGGGCAGTACGGCGGTGGGTAAGCGTCACCAGCGGCTTTCGACACCGATGGTGATACCTTGTAGCCAGAGATTGCTCGTTCGTACCGCGAGCGTGGGTCGGTCCGGGCCGAGTGGATCACCGGTGCGGTTTAGCACGCGGTCGATCTGGTCGCCGGGCCGCACGGCTTCGCTGAGGTAGGTGAAGTCGTAACCGACGAACAGTCGGCCGTGGTCGCCCAGATGAACGCCGAGCCGGGCCTGCACCTCCGGCAACAGTGCGAAAGCCTCCCGAACTATGCGGCCCGAGTTTGATGGGAGGGCGTAGAAGCCGCCCGGGGTGATCACGCCCGGCTGGCCCGGTGCGAGGACGCCCGTCTGCCCGCCCGCCTTGACGACTTCGGTGATCTGGCCGATGCCCAGCTTGCCCGTTGCCGCCAGAAAGATCGGTCCGAGACGAATGTCGGAAATCAAGCCAAACTGGCCACCGTGAAAGCGATTGTCCGCGTCGAACTGGTCGGAGCGAACGCGATAGGTCGCCCCGGCCGCGTCGAATGTGAGTGTCTGCTCACCGATGTGCAATCCTTCGTTGACCATCAGGAAGCGGTACCCGGCTAGCCCGTCGATCTGCCAGCGCGTGCCGCGGGCCAGATTGGCCAACAGGTTCCACTCGATGCCCTGGGATCGAGTACTCGATGCGGCTCGCAACTCGCCGGCCCGCACGCCCGGCTCCGCGATCAACTCCAGCGCCTCACGACCGGTCAGCGCATCGATGTACGGCCGGGCGACGTATGCCCCGTTTGCATCGGTGGTCCCGGACGCAAGCAGTGTGGTCGTGCGGGTACCGAGGAAGAAGTAGCTGAACTGCATGCCGTAATCGTGCGTCGAGCCGATGGGAAGCGTCGTGCTGAAGCGTGCGCCGCCTTGTTCGCCAAGGTCGATGTTGCTGGGGCCGATCAGCGCGCGGGTCGCCGGCGAGCCGACGAATGGTAGACCACCGCGGTTGCGCGTGGCGATGAGTGGCAACGGGCCCGGCTTGAGCCACCAGAGCATGTACTCGTCGGAGCTTTCGATGAGACCCCAAACGTCGGTGTCGCCATCGCCTTTCGGTTGGGGCGGCGCGTCGGTCACCGGGGGCAACACGGCCGGAGCCTCTGCGACCGGCGGCGGCATGGACGGTGGCACCGCATCCGGGGGCGGCAATGCCGGCCCGATGCCGGCCACGGTCTTGATGGTCGGGTCGGCCGGCGGCGGGCAGTCCGATGGTGAAACGCACTGCGCCAGCGAAAGGGCCGTGGCGCAAGCCGTGGCGAGGATGGCGAGGAGATTTCGGGCCATGCGGCGTCCTATCGCCAGTCGCGCCCAAAATGTCCAGCCCAACCGGGAGGCGGCTTCTACATTGACGGTGTTCCCAAGGCGTCCCGTAGAGTGGTTCGAGCCGCACCATGACCATGCCGCAGTGGCGGGGCGTGTTCCCCGCAGTCACCACACAGTTCCGTCGCGATCAGTCGCTCGACCTCGACGCGACCGCCCGCCACATCACCGCCCTCATCGACTCCGGTGTTACGGGGCTAGTCATGTGCGGCTCTCTGGGCGAGAACCAGGCACTCGACCCCGACGAGAAACGCCGCGTCGTCGAGATGACCGTGAAGACGGCCGGCGGGCGTGTGCCGGTCCTGAGTGGCGTCGCGGAGATGAGTACGGCCGCGGCATGCCGATATGTCCGTGACTGCGAGAAGCTCGGCGCGGCTGGGTTCATGGTCATGCCGGCGATGGTTTACAAGGCCGACACTCGTGAAGCGCTCCACCATTTTCGCACCGTCGCCGCAGCCACCGGGCTGCCGTGGATGCTCTACAATAACCCGGTTGGCTACACCGTAGACGTCGCACCGAGCCAATTCGCCGAGCTTGCCGACATCAAGAACCTCATTGCGATCAAGGAAAGTTCGGCGAACACGCGCCGGATCACCGAGCTTCGGATCGAAGTCGGCGACCGCTATGCCATCTTCACGGGGGTGGACGACCTCGTACTTGAATCGGCGATCCTCGGCATTGACGGCTGGGTGGCCGGCTCCGGCATCGCCACGCCGCGGGAAAATCAGCACTTCTGGGAGTTAACGCGTGCCGGCCGGTGGGACGAGGCGCGGACGATGTACCGCTGGTTCTACCCGCTCTTGAAGCTCGACACGCACGTCAAGTTCGTGCAATACATCAAGCTGGCGGTGCAGGAAGCCGGCCTCGGGGCCGAGTGGGTCCGCGAACCGCGACTGCCGCTGGAGGGCGATGAGCGCGAGCGCGTGCTGGCGGTGATCCGACGAGCATTGGAGAAACGGCCTCGCTTGTAACTCCAGCGAGCGTCGGGGCGTCAGCCCGACGTGGTAGCGGCAAGCACGTTGGGCTGACGCCCCGACGCTCGCCATTCGCGGATCGCCATGCACAGCGTCCACGTCGTCGATTCCCACACCGCCGGCGAGCCGACGCGTGTCGTCGTCGCCGGCGGGCCAGACCTCGGCGGCGGCAGCGTCGCCGAGCGGCTCGCCGTCTTCCGCGACCGGCACGATGCGTTTCGTTCGGCCATCGTCAACGAGCCGCGCGGGTCCGACGTGCTGGTCGGCGCGCTCGTGTGCGAGCCGAGCGACCCATCGTGTACGGCCGGCGTCATCTTCTTCAACAACGTCGGCTATCTCGGCATGTGCGGGCACGGCACGATCGGCCTGATCGTCACACTGGCCGCGACCAGGCAACTCCGGACGGGCCGATTCCGCATCGAGACGCCGGTCGGCGTCGTGACGACCGAGCTGCACGCGGACGCCTCGGTGTCGGTCGAGAACGTGCCGAGTTATCGCAAGGCGGCCGGCGTCCGCGTCGCCGTGCCGGGCTTGGGCGAGGTCGTCGGCGATGTGGCCTACGGCGGCAACTGGTTCTTCCTCGCGGACGCCGGCGGTGAGGCCCTGACGGTCGCCAACGCGGAGCGGTTGACCGACATCGCCTGGCGCATCCGGCAGGCGGTCAACGTCGAGTTCCCCGAGGTCGATCACGTCGAACTGTTCGGCCCGGACCCCGGCGGGGCCGATGCCCGCAACTTCGTCCTCTGCCCCGGCAAGGCGTACGACCGCTCGCCGTGCGGCACTGGCACCAGCGCCAAGCTCGCGTGCCTCGCCGCCGACGGCAAACTGGCCGACGGCGTGGACTGGGTGCAGGCGGGCGTCCTCGGCACGCGCTTCACCGGCCGCTACCGCAGCGATGGCGAGCACATCGTGCCGACGATTACGGGCGCGGCGTACATTACCGCGATGGGTTCGTTGATCCTCGACGACCGCGACCCGTTCGCGTGGGGCATCCGTTGATGGCGAAGCGCGTCGCGGTGATCGGCGGCGGCGTGGTCGGCCTGTGTGCCGCGTGGTCCGCGCTCGAGCGCGGCTTCCGCGTCGCCGTCATTGATCGCCACGGGCCGGACCGCGACGGCTGCTCGTTCGGCAACGCCGGCATGGTGGTGCCAAGCCACTTCGTCCCACTGGCCGCGCCGGGAGCGGTATGGCAAGCGCTCAAATGGATGGGCGATGCTGAATCGCCGTTTTACGTTCGCCCGCGACTTTCGTGGGACCTGCTCGCGTGGGGCTGGCGGTTCTGGCGGTCGGCGAGCGCCCGGCATGTCCGGACGGCGGCCCCGGTCTTACGCGACTTGCACCTCGCCAGCCGTGCCGAGTACGAGCGACTCGCCAAAGCGTGGGGCAACGACTTCGGCCTCGTCCGTGACGGCCTACTGATGCTCTGCAAGACGCAGCACGCGCTCGACGAAGAGGCGCACGTCGCGATGATGGCCAAGGAACTGGGCGTGCCGGCGGAAGTCCTGGACCCCGCCGCGGTGGCGAAGCTCGACTCCGCCGTGACGATGGAGGTGTGCGGTGCGGTGTACTACCCGCGCGACTGCCACCTGACGCCGCCGCGGCTCATGGCTGGCTTGCAATCGCGGCTCGCAACCGGTGGGTGCGATTTCCACTGGGGTGCGGAAGTCACGAGCTTCACGGTCGATGACCGACGGCTGCGGGCCGTCGTCACCGATCGCGGTGAGATCACGGCCGACGAGTTTGTGCTGGCCGGCGGTGTCTGGTCGTCGGCCGTTGCACGCGAAATAGGCCTGAGCCTACCCATGCAAGCCGGCAAAGGCTACAGCCTGATGCTGCCGGAACCACGCCAACTCCCTCGGCTTTGCTCCATCTGCGTCGAATCGCGGATCGCTGTCACGCCGATGGGGCAGGCACTGCGGTTCGGCGGCACCATGGAGATGTCGGGACTGAATGAGGATATCGACCCGGCCCGCGTGCGGGGAATCGTCAACGCCGTGCCGCGCTACTTCCCGGCGTTCCGCCCCGACGACTTCGCCAACGTGACACCGTGGCGTGGTCTACGACCTGTGTCGCCGGACGGACTACCCTACCTGGGCCGTACGAAACGGTACGACAACCTGATCGTGGCGACCGGGCACGCGATGATGGGCGTGAGCCTCGCGCCCGTGACGGGCAAGCTGGTGGGGCAAATGCTATCGGAGGAGACGCCAACGATCGACGTGCAGGTGGTGTCTCCGGATCGGTTCGGCTAGGTGCCTTTCTCCCCTCCCCCGCAACGCTCGGCGCGGAGGAGAAACAGCCTCACTTCGCGGCCAACAAGCGCCGCGACCACGGGATGGGTGGCTGCTGTTCGCTGACATCGACATCGATCGCATTGGCAAGGCGTGACCGGCGGATCACGTCGATGCCTTCAGCGTTAATCGCATTGGCCGACAGGTCCAGCGACTTCAACCGTGGCAGCCGTTTCGAGTGCATGAGAAACATGGCCCCGGCCAGGGAGATGCCGTTATCGCGCAAGACCAACGATTCCAATCGGCCGAGGAATGGGCTATCGGCCAGGTCCGCCGCACCGACGTCGCTTACGTCGTTGTGGCCAAGGCGCAAGCTTGTCAGAGTCGTCAGGTGACGGCAGCGAGCGAGCAGATCGACGCCATCGTCCGCGAGCATCGCGTTGGTCAGGTGAAGGGCATTCAGTCCACGCAAGTGCGTGCCGGCGACGAGATCGTTCAGAGACCGGCCAGCGCCCAGCAAGGACACACCCCGCACGGGGGCGATGCGACGGATCCGTTCGCCGTTGCGGAGCCAACCTTCTGCTGAGAGGACCAGGTGCTCCGGCATCCCCCGACGATACTCGGCGTGGTAGATGTAGCGGGCCAAGGGACCGAGCCATTCCTCGGGTGGCGCAGCCGAAGGCTGACCCGCAATCTGCTTGCGAATGAAGTCGGCTCGATCGGCATCGCCGCGGTCGTCGAGCCAATCGGCAAACACAAGCCGCGGCAGGTCGTCATCGGGCGCGGCGGCGATCGAGGCGAGGAAGGCGTCGCGATCGGTCACGGAAAGACCCTGGACGGGGTGGGCACGCCCATCATACCTCGGTGGGTCCAGGGGGACTCCAGAAAAATGCTGACCCTTCCTTCAGAATCGCTGATTCGGTGCGGTCATTATCGGCGCAGTCGGCCTGGCTCACCCAAGCGGATGATTCCGACGGCTACGACTCAGAGCCGACACGCACGGGAGCGATTGGCTGATCGAGCAATACTGGCTTGACGCGGGAACCGGCCGTTGGCTTGGCAACCGGTTGCGCTTGACTCGCAACGGAGGCGGGCAGCGTCGGAGGCGGCGTCGGTGCGGCTTCGCGAACGGTGGCCTGCGTGACGCCGGTTAACTCGTTCATCAGCTCGCGCGCCGGGCCATAGTCGGGATTGGCTTTGAGTGCTAGCTCCGTCTGCTTCCTGCTCAATTCCGGCTGCTGAACGTGCTTCAACATCCGGGCAATGTTCGTCCGGGCCTCGGCTTCGCTCAGGCACTTGGCAAGCGTCGCATACGCGTCGTCGTAGCGTCCGGCGCGGGCGAGCGTCAGCCCGAGCGTCTTGGCGTACATCTTGTTTTCGGGATCGAGCTTGACGGCTTGCTGTAGGCTTTCGACAGCCGCCGGCCATTCCTTCCAGCGAGCCAGCGCCGCCCCCTGCTCAAACCACACGGTCCCATCGGTCGGATTGGCGGCGGCAGCGCGCTTGAAGGTCGCAAGCGCCTTGTCGCGCTCGTTGGTCGATACGTACGAGTGGGCCAGAGCCATGTAGGCGGACCCGAACTTGGGGTCCATTTGGATCGCTCTCAGGTACTCCATGCGGGCCTGATAGCGATACTGCTCGGCTTCCGCGGGCGAACGGTCCTTGTCGTCGGCCGCCTGCTCCTTCAACGCGCCCATCGTGACGATCGTGGACGGCTTGAGCTTGGTCCCCGGCTTCGGCTCGGGCGCGGAGGCTACTTGGGTAGCCCGCGGGGGCTGTGTTGGTTGCGCACCCTGTGCCATGGGCGATGGCGGTAGCGAAGTTGGCAGCGACGGCTGACGGACGTTCGTGCCCATACAACCAACCGCGGCGCACAGGAAACTGCCGGCCAAGAGCCGCGACCAGCGAACGTCCATGTTCGACCCCCAAGCCCACCGCTGGCAGACGGTGAACCCTTAGAATTCTGCGATGAAGCTCGAAGCCGCTTCGGCCATGAGGTCGCGCGTGAGGTGTACCGGCTGCCGCCTATATCGGCATATCGACTGGACGATCTCCAGTAAATCTCGACAGTCGCTGGCTCGCGGTGTGCGACCTTGATTGTAGTAGCGGTTGTAGAGGTACTCGATCGAGTCAGCGGATGTGGACATGCCGAGCCGCTTGCACACGGCGCCGAAGATTTTCTCGTACACCTCGCGGCTCGGGGCGTGAACCTGGACTTTGTGGCGAATTCGCCGCAAGAAGGCGTCGTCCACCAGGTCCTTCGGATCGAGGTTGGTCGAAAAGATGATGAGCTGCTCGAACGGCACCTGGAACTTCTTGCCTGACGCCACGGTCAGGAAGTCATGCCGGTCTTCGAGAGGTAGAATCCAGCGGTTGAGCAGCTCCTTCGGGCTGACGAGCTGGCGACCGAAGTCGTCGATCAGGAACACACCGCCGTTGGCCTTCACGTGCAACGGAGCCTGGTAGAAGTTCGCGGCCGCGTTGTAGCGCAGGTCTAGCATGTCGAGATTCAGCTCGCCGCCGGTCACGATCACGGGCCGGCGAATTCGCACCCACCGTGCATCGACGGTACCCGTGTTGAGTAGCTCCCGGATTCGGGCGTCAGTCTCGTCGCCCGAGCCATGACGTTCGTCATCGAGCTGGTGCAACGAGGGGTCGTAGATCGTGATGATGCCGCCCTCGGCCTGGATCGCATGCGGGACATAGATTGACCCGCCGGCCGAGTTCATGAAGTCACCGATCGCGCGGGCCATCGCCGTCTTTCCGTTGCCCGGCGGCCCATAAATGAAGACGCTCTTCCCCGAGATGATGGCAGGCCCAATTGCGTTGAAGAGGTCTTCCTTCAACACGAGATGCGAGAAGTGCGAGCGCAACGTATCGGGATTGCACGCCAGTCCCGTGACGGCCTGACGATACGTTTGTTCGACGTAGTCTTCGAGTGGCACGGGCGCGGGGCCGACGTACGCGCATTGTGTCGCGGCGTCCTGCGCCCTTCGCCGGCCGAGGTCCGTCAGGGCAAAACGGTATGACACGCGCCCGATGATCTCGCCGCCCGTCACTTCGACACATTTCTCGTCTTTGAGGAAGCGAATTCCCTCCTCGACGATCTTGAATGGCAGACAAAGGAACTTGGCGAGATCGAGGCCGAGCATTACGCCGCTCTGGTAGAGCGTTCGGAGAATCATGTCGTGAAGCAGACCCGGGTTGAGGCCGGCTTCACGCAATGTCTCGGGCGATGTTGGCGCTTCTGGGGCGGATGCGCTGTCCCATTCGGACACCACTGGGCGCGGGTTGCGAGTCATTGGAAGACGCCTCCGTTACAGCTTGCGCCCTTTGCTTAGGATGATTAGGAACGCACCGGCCCCGACCATGAACACTGTCCCGAAGATGCCGGATGTCTTGCCGAGCTGCTTCTTCCAGAACTTGACGAACTCGCTCCAACTGAAGGTCTCAGCCAGCGTTGCGACCGGTCGCGGGGGTGGCGCTGCGGGAGAAACGGCGGCGAGAGCCAACGCGGTGACGAGTGCCGCAGCGGCTAGGCGATGAAAACGGGGCTGTCGATACACAGTGCCGATCCTGTGGGTTGCGCCGGCGGGCATGTGAACTGTAGCATTCTTTTTGATTGCGCAGGAATTGGCAGTGCACAAGGCAAAGGCCGGGGAGCGGCGGAGCCGGAGAAAAGGGGGAAAAGACAGTGGGCTTCTGTCCTTTGTCCCCAGTTCTCCGGCTCCCCGGCTCTCCGGCTTCTGCCTGGAGTCAGTTCGCTAGCGGCCGCCGCCTTGCTGGCCGCCGCCGCCCTGCTGACCACCGCCTTGCTGGCCGCCAGACGCCTGACTGGCCCCAGCCGCACCGGTGCCGCCACTGGCTCCTGTCGAACTGGCCGTCGTCGCCGACGCCCCGCCAAACAGGCTACCCGACGAAGCGTTGTGGTACAGCCGGATCGAGCGATTGACCGGATCGGCGTGATCGCCCACCGGCATGGGGTCGTGGACAACGATCTCCCACTGGAGCGGTCGGCCGGCCGTCTCTGCCATCAAGTAGGCTTGCACGGCCGCGGCCCGTTTCTCGTCCAGTTCGCGACGTTTCGCGACGAGATCGTCCGGGTTTTTCGGGTCGTACCCGATGTCCCGCGCCGTCGCGAGGAACACTCGCGGGTCCGGAGCCGGACGACGGCGCATCATGGTATCCAGCGAGGCTCGACCACCTTCGGTCAAGTCGCCCGTCCCTTCGACAAAGTGGTAGTTATACAGCGTCTGGTCGAGGATATGGCCGTTCTGCACCTGAGGTGCGAAGGCACTGATCACCTCGCGGCGTGCTGTGTAGTTGTAGCGCTCAGGCCAGCACGGATCGACGCACTTCTGGTAGTGGTAGCACCCGCCCGACGACAGGCCGCCGGCCACAGTTGCCGCTGCGGCGGCTCTCGCGACGAATCCCTTCATCGCCAATCCTCCGTGATATTCCTCGGCGGGCCGAAACTCCCCTGGCGCGCCCAGCCGCCCGGACGCCATTTGTATCGGTCGTTCCGAACCGCCGCCGCGATCCAAACTTGCCGACTTTGCGACTTCTGCCCAATATCAGGGGACGACACAAAAGGAAGGTCGGGCAGAGCGCAATCGCTCGGACCCCTTCCACGGTCCCTTCGTGTAGCGTATGTCATTGTTAAGAGAGGACTTTACTCGCCGCTCGTCGCGAATTGCACTCATGTCAGACATGCGTCCCCCATCGACCGATCTCTCGCAGTTGGCTCATGCGCTGTTTGAAGAATCCGGTGACGCGCTCGTCCTCGTCGATCCGCAGAGCGATGCCATTCTCGATGTCAATCCTGTCGTTACACGGCTCAGCGGCTATGAACGCACGGATCTCCTGCGTCTGTCCGCATCGTACCTGTTTCGGCCGGAAGCAACCGGCGGCTCCGCCCGGCTGCGGCGGGCCGCTCAACATACCAACCTCCATCTGCACGGCTTCGATGGCTTCTTTCTCCGGACCAAAGCGGGTGGATGGGTTCCGGTCAGCCTGACGGTCACACGATTGCACGTCGCGCCAAAGCCCATCGGCCTCATTACCGCGCGCGATCGGACCGAACAGCGGGCGCTCCTGGAGAGTATCCGCACAGGTCAGGAACAACTTGAGCGCGTGCTCGAGGCGGTCGCCGACGGCATCGTTTTCGTCGACAAGGACGCCGTCATACGATTGGTCAATGCCGCCATCGAGCGGGTCATGGGGCGTCCGCGAACCGAGTTGATTGGTTTGCGATGGGCCGACTGTCGTCAGCAATTGCGGCTGCCGAATGGCGGCGAAATCCCGGAACGCGAGTGGGTCGACCTTCGTGTCTTGAAGGGTGGCGAAGCCGTGACGGGGGTACGCCGGCTTGTGACGCGGCCCGATGGCTCGCGCTCGCTGATCCGCGGAAATGCCATGCCATTGCGCAACGAGCGTGGCCACATCGTCGGTATGGTCGCGTCATGCACCGATATCACTGAGCAGGCGCGCGCCGAGGAAGCACTGGCCCGCGAGCACTCGCTGTTGCGCGGCCTCATCGACTCCCTGCCCGACCCCATAACGCTGAAGGACAAAGCCGGCCACTACCTGGGGTGCAATGCGGCGTTTGAGGCATTGGCCGGTAAGCCTGAGCGCGCCATGGTCGGTTCCACCGATCGCGCGGTGTTCGGTACGGACGCCGGTCGCGCAAACGCGGCGGTCGAACACGTCGTACTGGAATCCGGTCAACCGCAGGTCGCCGAGGAATGGACGGAATACCCCGATGGCCGCAAAGCACTGTTCGAGATCCGCCGAGCGCCGTTGATCGTCCCTGGCGGGACCGTCGGTGGCGTCATCGGCGTCTATCGTGACGTAACGCTGCCGCGGCAACTCGAGGAGCAATTGCGCCAGGCCAGCAAGCTGGAAGCCGTGGGACGCCTCGCGGGCGGGGTCGCCCACGACTTCAATAATCTCCTCACGGCCGTGCTCGGCAATCTGTCGCTGGCGCAAGAGATGATCGGCTCCACGCATCCCGCCATCGGGTTGCTCGCGGAAACGGAGAAAGCCGCGTGGCGGGCGGCTGAATTGACGCGGCAACTTCTCGGCTTTGCCCGCCGGACTCCGCTCATCACGGCGCCGACGGATCTGAATGCCGCCGTCGCCGAAACCGTTGCGCTCTTGCGTCGAACAATCGATCCCCGCATCGAAATCATCATCCAATCCGGTGAAGGAATTGGCGCGGTTCAGGCGGATCCCGGGCAGATCGGGCAAGTGCTGATGAACCTCTGCCTCAACGCTCGCGATGCGATGCCGGATGGCGGCACACTGACCCTGGAGACCGCCGCGGTGACGGTGGATGAGGCGTACGCCCGCAGCCATGTCGGAGCACGCGCAGGACGATTCGTTCGCTTACGCGTTAGCGACACCGGCACCGGAATCGCGCCCGAGAACGTGGGCCGCGTCTTCGAACCGTTTTTTACGACGAAGGGACCGAGCCACGGCACCGGACTCGGTCTGGCGATGGTTCACGGAATTGTGCAGCAGCACAATGGCTGGGTTGAATGCACGACGGAGTTGGGTCGAGGTACGACCTTCGACATCTATCTTGCCAGCAGCGAGCCGGCTCCGTCCGAATCGAAAGTCGCAACGAGTGAAGCGGCGTCTGCACTGGCTCCGGCAACCGTGTTGTTTGTGGATGACGAGCCGGCACTTCGCGGCGTCGCCCAGCAGATTCTGGAGCGCCAGGGCTATTCCGTGTTAACGGCCGAAGATGGCCTTTCTGCCATCGAAGTCTATGTGCGCGAGCGGGGTCGCGTGGCACTCGTCGTGCTGGACTTGACGATGCCACGACTCTCGGGTGCGGATGCGCTCCGACGGCTGGTTGCGATCGATCCTTCCGTGCGTGTGTTGGTGTCGAGTGGTTACGCGGCCGAACAAGCGCCAGCACTCGGTGAACCGGGCGTGTACGGCTTCTTGGGCAAGCCCTACCGACCGGCCGACCTTGCCGCGGCCGTTCGTGCTGCTCTCGAATGACGGGCGGAACCTGCTACGCTCGCTGCAGGACTTCTGGGGAATCGGCGAATTCGTGTAGTGTCTTGTAGAGGTCCGCGGGCTGAATCGGTTTGGTGAGGTAGCCATCCATACCGGCTGCCAGGCAGCGCTCGCGGTCACCCTTCAGAGCGTGGGCTGTGAGGGCCACGATCGGAATTCGCTGACCCTCAGTTTCCTGCTCGCGGATGGACGCGGTGGCCTCGAATCCGTCGACATCCGGCATCTGGACGTCCATGAGAATGATGTCAAAGTCCTTCCCACGCCACTCCTCGACGGCTGCTGCCCCATTGCCGGCAACGGTGACGCGATGGCCCCGCTTCTCAAGCAAGCGGACGACCAATCGCTGATTCACGATATTGTCCTCGGCGAGCAAAACGCTCAACGAGCGACCCGTGCCATCGGTTGGGGCGGCTGGAAGCTCGACAATGGACTTGGCCGTCGGCCGCCCAAACACCGTCGAGAACGTGAAGACGCTTCCGACGCCGGATTCGCTTTCGACCTCAATCGTGCCACCCATCAGTTCCACAAGTCGTCGTGAGATCGACAGCCCCAGCCCCGTTCCACCATACCGGCGTGTCGTGGACGAGTCGGCCTGAGCAAAGGGTTCGAAGATCGCGGCCAATTTGTCACTCGGTATACCGATCCCGGTGTCCGAAATCGTAAACACCACGCGATCGACGGCTGTCCCCATCCCTGGCATCACCGTGCCGGACCGATCGACCCGGATCGTCACCGAACCGCACTCAGTGAATTTGAGTGAATTGCCGAGGAGGTTGAGCAGAATCTGTCGCAACCGACCGGGGTCACCGACAACGTTTCGCGGCAGGTTGTCGCCGAACTCCAACCGAAGTTCTAGGCCCTTCTCGCGCGCACGAACGGCCAGCGTCTTGACAGTCCCCTCGATCGTCTCGTGGAGCGCGAATGGAATCGCCTCCAACTCGAGTTTGCCGGCTTCGACCTTCGAGAAATCGAGGATGTCGTTGATGACGGTCAGAAGTGCCTCACCGGATGTCATCACCGTTTGGAGATAATCGCGCTGTTCTTCGTCCAGTGACGTATCGAGCGCCAGGCGAGTCATGCCCAGGATGCCGTTGATCGGCGTGCGGATTTCGTGGCTCATGCTGGCAAGAAACTCGCCCTTGGCGCGACTGGCCGCCTCGGCCGCTTCCTTCGCCGTGCGCAGCAACTCTTCCGCCTGCCGTCGTTCGGTCACATCGATATGCGATCCGACAATTCGATACGCGCTACCGTCGGGTCGACGCAGGGCCTCGCCCGTGGACTGGTGCCAACGCCACGAACCGTCGCGGTGCTTCATGCGCAATTCTGCACGGAATCGCGGAATTCGGTTATCCACATAGGCCGCGAACGTCTCGCGCATCTGGTCGAGGTCATCGGGATGGGCCAGCAATTGTAGCGTGCTCCAGTCGTTGGCGATCTCACCGTCAACGTAACCGAGCATCTCCTTCCATAGCGGTGACAGGTAGACTCGAT
The DNA here is from genome assembly GCA_046350275.1 of Gemmataceae bacterium. Taxonomy (GTDB): domain Bacteria; phylum Planctomycetota; class Planctomycetia; order Gemmatales; family Gemmataceae; genus JAXMAS01. The sequence continues at coordinate 34,708 of JAXMAS010000009.1, read as the reverse complement.
CACCGTCGCGCTGCCAATCCCAGATGCCGTTCTGCGAGCCGCGGACGGCCAGTTCAAATCGCTCCCGGCTCTCGCGCAGTTCCTCTTCAACGCGCACGCGCGCGGTGACGTCCGTTCCGGTCAAGATGACTCGGCTCAGATCGGGTACGTTGCCGCGTCGGGGTATGTGCAGCCGTAGGATCAGTTCGCTGATTGTGCCGTCGAGCCGTTTACCGCTCGACTGTAACTCAAGCGTATCGCGGCCCTCCCACAAGCCGACGAGTTCCTCGGCGAACACGACGAGCGTACGGTTGGTGAAGAGCGTCGGTAACGCGTTGAGCAACTCTTCCTTCGACGACGCGCCGGTTTGTTCGAGTACGGCCCGGTTGACATCGTTGACTCGCACCAGGGCCAATGCCGTCGCGACTTCGGTCTCGTGCGTCGTCAAGTAGTCCCGCAGGTTCGCGACCCCGCGAGCCCGCAGACCATCGAGCCATACGCCGATAGCCGTGAAATCCTCTTCCCAGATTGCGATCGGCGTGAACTCGACGAGATCGCGATAGCGCTGCTGACTCTCGCGCAAAGCGACTTCGGCTGCGAGTCGTGCCGTCACGTCCAAGGTCAATGACATTCGCGCCGCACGACCGTTGAATGTCACGTCGCTCGATGTCACCTCGCATTCGATCTCACGGCCATCTTTGAGCAGGTATGTCCAAACACCGGTATGGCCGGGCCGGAATGGAGCGGCCAGGAACTGTCGTAGCCGTTCGGCCTCGCTGGGCGGTCGAATGTCGAGGATCGACGCCTTGCACTTCGCGCGTAAATTTCAGCAATGGGCGACCGCCGCTTCATTGACCGCCAGAAAGCGAAGTGTTCTGCGTCAAACACCCACATCGGTGTGGGTTGCGTTCGAACAGCAGCCGGTGCTGTGCCTCGCTTTCGCGTAGCGTTTTCATGCGGTTGCCGCTCGGTGACGTCGATACCAACTTCGAGGAATCCGCCATTAAGCGCGCCATTCGGGCTGCGCGTTGCGCGTCGTGATAAGGTTCATCACACGATGGGCACCATCCTTGCGATGCAGGTCCACTCTCGCTTTCGTGCCCGGCCCACCGGGCCGGACGGATAATCGCAGTCAGTGCCCCCAGCCATCCCGCCGCAACAGATTGCTCATGGCCTTCGGCGTTCGGCAATCTCCGATGGAACGTGTAGGCGATCCTGCTTCTTCGTTCCGACCATCTCCGCCGCAGCGTAGCCCAGGAGCCGTTCCGCTCCAACATTGAACGTTGTGATTGTGCCATGCCGATCCGTCGCGATGACGGAAACGTGCGTCGCGGCATCGAGAATGGCTTTGAGCCGTCGATGGGCCGCGGCCAACTCGTGTGCCGCCCGCTTCTGTTCCGTAATGTCATCTGCCGCTCCGAGCAGCAACTTGGCCCGCCCGTCGGCCGTGCGCTCAAAGATGAGATCTCGACTCCGTAGCCAGCGCCACGTTCCGTCCGCGTGTCGGCCGCGGTATTCCAGCTCCAGCACTTCGCCGGGCTGACTGATGGCGCAACGGAAGAAATGGGCTTGCAGCCTCGCCTTATCGTCCGGGTGGATCAATTGGGCTAGCAGATCGGAGCCAAGCCGCTTGGCATCATCGTTGGTGTAGCCAAGGACCTTCGTAAGCCGCGCGTTGCCGAACACATAGCGATTGGCGAGCAAATCGTACACAAACAGTACCTGCGGAATCGCACCCACAACCGCTTCGATGAACTGCTGTTTGCGGCGAGCTTTTGCTTCGGCCCGTTCGTGTCGGTCGGCCCAACGGGCCAGAATCGTCCCATTAACCGTCGATGCCAGGGCGAACGCGCAGGCCAGGAGCACGGCTGCGGTGAGGAAGTTATTGCGAACATCAAGCCGACGGCTCAGTTCGTCGAGCGAACCGCGCAGCGGAGGATAGAAGCGCCGAAGTTCGCCGAGGGCGTCCGTAATGGCACTCGTAAAGTCCGCCTCCAGTCGTAGCCGATCGACTGGCGATACGGCGGAGGAGATTATCTGAGCGTAGGTCGCACCGGCGGCATCGACTTTCCGCTCGACATAGGCCGCACACGCTGCAATCGGTAGGTCGGGGGCCGCATCGGCGACCGCGGCGAACTCACTGACGTTCTCGCGAACCTTATCGCGCCGCTCCGCCCATCGGGCTGCGGCCGCCCGATCACCGGCGTCGCGCGTTCGTGCAGCTAGCCCCTCGTCGAGTTCCAGCACCGAATCGGCGACTTCGAGGTAGAAGGGATGAACTCGCTCGCGCTCTTTTATCAAATGGCGAAGTCGGACACCATCGACCAACAGCACAACACTGCCGACCGCGAACATGGGGCCAAGCGATAGCCAAATGGCCCGGCCAAGCGAGGATCGGAGAAGCGTGCGCATAGCGATCCATGGATGCCGCGGCGACAAACCAGCTGCGGTTGACTTCCTGACGATGGGATGCCGGCTGAACTATAGGTCGAAATGTGCCAGGTGTAAAATCGCCGAGAGGGTTCCATTGTGGACCGTAGCCATCCTGGCCGCAGTCCACAATGCAACCCTCTGGTGGGATTCGTCTCTGACCGGAGTCGGCGAGCGGACTCGATAGGTGGCAAATCAGGCTTTTGGAGCTTCCGCAACGACATTGATGCGGCGGCCCTGACGATCGAACAACACAACTCCGTCGGACAGAGCAAACAACGTATCGTCCTTGCCGCGGCCGACGTTGCGACCGGGGTGATACTTTGTACCGCGTTGCCGAACGAGGATACTGCCGGTCGTAACGGATTCGCCGCCGTAGGCCTTGATTCCAAGCCGCTGGGAATTCGAATCGCGGCCGTTTCGGACCGACCCTTGCCCCTTCTTATGTGCCATGGCGCGAACGCCCTCCTTCAATTCCAAGCTGGATTCGTAAGAGGCAATTTAGAGATTCGGTCCAAAAAGGCGAGCGGGGCGGCGGATCGTCGTGGAAGCAGAGCCTGATACTCTGCTCCACGATGATCCGCCGCCCCGCTGGCTACTCCATCACTCTTAGCGCCCTTCAGGGGCGATCGGCTTGATTTGCACGGGTGGTACGGAAGTGGCCCGATACACCCACGCCTGGCTCTCAAACTTGATGGCCTCGCTATCCTGGTGTGCAGCGTCGGCCAAGCGACGGTAGTTGAGTTGCAGCGTTTTGCGCCGGAGCTTGCCGTCCTTGTCGTCCCAGCCGTTCGACAAGCCGCTGACGAAGATGCTGAAACGCGTCGTGTCGCCGGCCTTCTCGGCGACATCTGGCCAGATGGCCACGCCGGTCACGGGGATCGGATTCGCCCCCGGTTTCGACGGCGGTACTGGCTTGGCGGAGATTGTGACCGAGTTCTTGATGTTCAGAAAGCCGGTCGGGTCTTCGAGCTTAGCGATCTCGGCCTGAACGGCCGGCATCACCTGGTCCATATGCGAGGTATTGCGGTCGAGCGTTACGATTTCAAATTCCGGAATGTACGTGTGAGGTTTGTCCGACGTATTCACAATCTGGTACCAGAGGTACACAACCTTCTTCCGACCCAGTCCGGGCACCTCGGTTTCGATGACGCGCGGTCCCTTAAACGTCAACTGAAGCGCCCAAACGTCTTCCTTGTCCTGAACGTTGACACGCGGAATGGCGACCTTTTCGTTGGGACCGGGCGTCTGAGCCGGCGCGATACCAACGAAGCATGCTAGGGTGGCGGGCGCGATCCAGCGGAGCCGACGGAGCATAGCAGGAACCTCACGGCGCACGACGGGGCTTCATCCACTATACCCGTCGTCCAGCACCGGGGACAAGAACCAGACGATTTCGCTGCTGTCGACCCCGCGGCGGTCGCTGTGCGCGGATTGTGCGGTTCGCGACGCTTCTCGGAAGCGTCGCGAACCGGACTCATCAGTTCTTCTTCTCCGCTTTGTCGAGCTTATCGACGCGCTCCTGCAACCCGGCGTTCGCTTTTCGGAGCTTCTCTAGCTCGTCCTTGAGCCGGGTCAGTTCCAGCGGCACCGGGGCGTTCTTGCGAATCTCCTCCGCGGCCCGCTTCGCCGCTTCCTGCACGCGCAGGTCGGGGTCATGCCGGGCGATGGCTTCCAGCGCCGGCAAGGACGGTGCGGCCGAGCGGCCCAACTCACGCAGGGTCGTCACCGCGGCCCGGCGGACCTGCCGGCCCTCGCCGTCGAGGTAACTCACCAGCAACTTCGTCACCTTCTGCTGCTGATCCTCGGTCGGGTTGGCCGTGCGGACCAGCTCGCCGATGGCCGCGATCGCGCCGGCCCGGCACGTCGCCGGCTTGCCCTTGCCGGACCACAAGACGAGCGTGTCGAGGACGCCCCAGTCCTGCGTCGCCCCGAGCGCCCGTAGTGCGGCCCGGCGCGTCGCCTCGTTCCGTGACTCTTTCGCGAGGTTCGGCAGGATGATGGCGATGGCGTCATCCGGCTTGAGCCGGGCATACGACTCGATGAGCTGTGACTCGACGGTATAGCTCTCGTCGCCATCCTTCATCTTGCCCCGCACAACGGCGATGGCCTTTTCGTCCTTGCGGAACTTGCCGAGTTCGGTAACGCACGACAAACGCACCCGCGCGTCCGGCAGCGTCAGCCCCTTGGCCAAAGCGTCGCGGGCCACGTCGCCCCCGATGTCGCCGAGCGCGCCAGCGATGGACCGTTGGACGCCGTAGAACTTCTCGTCGAACAGCGCCGTCGCCAGGGTGTCGCGGTCGGCCGGCAGCTTGGTCTTGCCGAAATAGGCGACAGCCCGCAGCCGCGATGCCACCGACGGTGCGGCCTTGAGCTGCTCCGTCCAGAGGTCGCGGCCCTTGTCCTCGTTCAGGTCGCAGAGGACGGTCTGGCTCGGGTCGGTCAGCACCATCCGCGGCCGGGTCGGCACGTTGACGAAGAACGTATGTTCCTTCTCCGTCACTTCCGGCTTGAATGGGATCGGCTGGGACGAGCCGCTGGCGTAAATGTCCATCGGTAGCGAAAAATGGAATGGCTCACCTGGTTGCGTCTGCTTGACCACCACCTTCAGCTGCTTCGTGTCGGGCAGGTACGACACGCTTACATTGAGGTTCGGGTGCCCAGGCCGTTCGGTCCAATCATAGAAGAAGCGTTCCAGGTTCTTGCCGCTAATCTGTTCCATCGACCGGCGCAGGTCGATGGTCTCGACACTCTTATGCCTGTGCTCGGTCGCATAGGATTGCAAGCCTTTGAAGAACACGTCGTCACCGAGCTGCGCTCGGAGCATGTTCAGCACCCACGCGCCCTTCGGGTACGCCCGGCCGTCGAACATGGAGTCCGGCGACCCGTAGCGGCGGTCGACGACCGGCCGGTCCTTGCCGCCGGCTTTCGCCCCGCCCGCCTTGGCCCATAGGTCGTACTGGGCCGCGTCCTGCCCGTGGCGGTGTTCGTCCCAGATGACCTCGCAATAGCTGGCGAAGCCTTCATTGAGCCAGAGGTGCGCCCAGTCACGGCAGGTCACGAGATCGCCCCACCACTGGTGCCCAAGCTCGTGGGCGATCAACCCATCGGCGTCGCCGTCGAGCAAGGACCGTTGGTCGTGCAGGGCGCTATCGGTCAACGTCGTGGCGCTCGTATTCTCCATGCCGCCCATGACGAACTGCTCGACGACGACCTGGGCGTACTTGTCCCACGGATACTCGACGCCAAAGCGCTTGCTGAACACGTCCAGCATCTCGCGGGTGCGCGAAAACGTCGTCGCAATCTCCTTGCCGCGACCGGCCGGGACGTAGTACGAGACCTCCCGACCGCGCCAGTCCTCGCGAACGATGTCGTACTTACCGACCACCAGCGTCACCAGGTAGGCGACGTGCGGTTTGTCCTGCTTCCAATGGAACGTGACCGTGCCGTCGCCGTTCGGCTTCTTCGACAGGAGCTTGCCGTTGGACAAGACCTCGTAGCCGTCGGCCACGGTAGCGACGATCTCGGTTGTTTGCTTCTGGTCGGGATGGTCGAGCGACGGGAACCAGTGGCGGTTGTAGATCGACTCGCCCTGGCTCCAGACGGTGTACGGCACGTCGGGGTCGGTCGGCGTCGGGCCGAAGAAGTAGAGGCCCGCCTTCGGGTCGCGGACGCGGTAGTCGATGGTGAGGGTGCCGGCTTGCCCAGCCGGCCACTGTGGATCGAGGTCGATGGCGAGTTTTTGGCCGTCGTGTGCGAACGGGGCGTCAGACGGCTTGGCGTCGCCCTTCGCCACCTTGACTGCCTTCACCTCGAACTCGACGGCGTCGAGCGCGAACGTCGTCAGCATCCGGGTCGGGGCGAAGGCGATGGTCGCGGTGGCGTCCACGGTTTTCTTCGGCAGGTCGACCTTGAGGTCGAGGCGGATGTGTTTGATGTCGATGGGCCTGTCGCCGGCGGTGCGCAGCGGCTCTTGAGCGGCCGCCACTTGGGCGAAGAGGAACAACGCGAGCAACGGTCGGCGCATCGGTGGCGTCTCCACGGGTGTGTCGGTGGGCTGCGGTTGAATCTAGCGACGCCCCACCGCGGTGGCATTCGTATAACACGCCCGGCGACCGCGCCGTCGTGGTGACCGGGGCCGCCGCACACCTTGGAGGATGCCGCTGTGACGAACACCTACGTGGGCCTCGACGAGCTGCGCAAGAGTTGGGGCTGGCTGCTGGCGCTCGGGCTGTTGCAGATCGTCGTTGGCGCGATGGCGATCAGCAGTTCGTGGGTAGCGACCTACGCGACCGTCAAGGTGTTCGGTGCCCTACTCGTGATCGGGGCCGTGTTTCAAGGGTTGTACGCCTTCACGGCCCGGCGCTGGTCGGGCTTCTTCCTGCTGCTCTTGTTCGCCGTGCTGCAAGGGGTGGTCGGCTGCTTCATGCTCGCGAACCCGCTGCGGGCCGCCGCGGAGCTGACGCTGCTCATCGCGGCGTTCCTGGTCGCCGGCGGCGTCATCAAAATGATCGCGTCGGTGGTGTCGCGGTTCCCGAACTGGGGCTGGGTATTCCTCAACGGCTTGATCGGCGTCGTCCTCGGTGTGATGTTGATTCAGGAATGGCCGGCGTCGGGGTTGTGGTTCATCGGCTTCTGCTTCGGCCTTGAGCTGCTGTTCCACGGCTGGTCGTGGGTGATGTTCGCGCTCGCACTCAAGTCGCGTCCCCTGGCGACCGTCTGAACCTCAATCCCGGTGAGCGTCGCAGCGTGAGCGCGACGTGGAAGCTCTAAGCCAATTCCACGTCGCACTCACGCTGCGACGCTTGCCGAGCCTAAGGGCACGCAAATTGCAACTCAATCCCGCGCGGCCTGTCGACGATGGGCTGCGCGCCGACGGTACTGCACGGCCTGGGTACGTTCGTGCGCATTTCACTGCGGGCCACGCGAGACAACCCATGAACGCAGTGCTCATGACGGCGGCGCTGGCCCTGGGCCAACCCGCTCCCGATACACCCGTCAGCACCGCCCTCGACGGCGTGTGGACTGTTGTCGCGATGGAGATCGACGGCCGGCCGGCCACGCTGTCCGACACCAGTCGGTCGGTGGCGATCCACAACAACACGCTCACCCTGCCGGGGGCCGCGGCCATGCACGGCACCATCCGGCTCGACCTCGGACCGAAGAGCACCCTAACGGCCATTCCGGCCGCGGCCGGGGCCGGCAGCCGTCGCGACCCAACCGAAACCGGTCCCGGCACGCCGGCGGCTGGCACCTCGGGTACCGGCGTGCCCGGAGCGGCGAGCGGCGTTTTCGTCCGGACAGCCGACTACCTGGTAATGACCATCGGCGACCCGTCCGCGGCGACCGCGACTGGCACCGGTATCGGCCCGACCGGCAACACCCCGACGTCGTCCAACACGATCGCCCGGACGACGACCGGAACGGTGTCCACAGTCGGCCAGCCGCCGGTGACCATCATCCTGAAGCGGGGCGAGGGCAACGCCGCGCCGCCGTCGACGGCTTCGGCTCCACCGCCGGCCGTGCCAGGCCCACCGGCGACGACTCCGGCGGTTCCCGCCTTGGCCCCACAGGCGATGCGGCGGATGTCGTCGGTGATGGGGACGAACGTGGCGCTCAGCGACGGCTCGACCGCCGGCCGCGTCGAGGACGTGGTGTACGGCGACAACGGCCTTGGGTACGCCGTTCTCGGCACCAACGGCGTCTTCGCGCCGATTCCGCTGAGCGGGCTGAACTTTGTCAATGGCACCGCGACCCTCCCGCTGACCGCGGCCCAGTTCGGCACCATCCCAACGTTTGGCGCGAACGACATGAACACGTTCCTGACCAACGCGGCGTTTAACCAGCGGCTTCATGCCGCGTTCAACGGCTTGCGCGATCCGAACGGCCGGCCGCTGATCAACGTCGGCAACAACAGCACGTTGAACATCTCCGGCAACCGCGTGCCAACACCAGGCCCGGCCGTGCCGAAGACGGCACCCACCCCACCGGTGTCGCCACCCAAGGGACTGCCGAAGGTGCCGGGGAAAGGTGGCCCGTGACGCATCGCCGACGCTCGCCGCGGCGACGGCGCTGGGCGAAGTCGAGCAGGCCGAACACTCCCGTCGGCAGGGCGGCGGAGCCGAGAATCATTGCCCACGGCCGGCGGAGCGGCCAGTCGTGGACGCGAAGCGTATCGCCACCCAAGACGACGAGCGACCGGCCGTCGTCGGTGAACGCGGCCGCGGATGCATCGGGCAGTCGTGCCACTTCACGGCCCGTAGCCGCATCGACCACGAGAAGGTCCCACGACGACCACAATCGGACGCCGTACCGGGCGAGCGTCTGCCAGAGCCAGGGCCAGTCGACGGGCACGTCGGCGTGCCGGACCACGGCCACCGCCGAGCCGTCGGCCGCGATTATCGGTGCCCAAGCGTACAACGAGGTTCCGCGCGGGGCAGTCACCGATCGGCATGCGCCGGCGGGCGGCCGCCAAACGTGAAGCGTCTGACGCCCGACACCGTTCGCGAAGGTGCCGTGGGCGTACACGTCGTCGAAGTCACGGCAGACTTCGGGGAATAGGCTGTTGGGGACCGCCACGGGTTCCCGCGTCGCGGTCGCGATGGCCCGCACCTTGGCGGCGTCGTGGAAGTTGTTCAGCAGGTAACGGCCGTCGCGCGTGAGGTGCGGCATGGTGAACTCATCGGGGAGCGGCCACGACGCGAGTTTCCGCCTGGCCGCGGCGTCCCAATGCTCGAACCGGAACGACGCCCCGCCCGTCGGGCGCTCGGCCATGACCAGGACGGACACCGCGGTGCCGGGTCCGAGCGCAGCTTGCAGCGCCCCCGGCACGGTCAGCGCGACGCGGCCGGTTCGCACCTCGCGCACGACGAGCCCCCGCGCCCCCTTCGGCGGTTCGGGGATGTACACCCAATAGTGGCCGTCCGATGCCACGCACTCCACACGCCACGGCGTGTCAGGGGCGACCAGTGCGTCTTCGGCGGCCTGGGCCTCCAACCGGCGTAAGAGGTCGGGGTCGCGGGCCACGTCGGCAAGCAAAGCGGGTGGGACTTGCGTGCGTAGGAACGTCTTCGGGTCGTCTCCGAGGACCGTGAGCCGCCCGGTCGCGAGGTCGGCGACGAACGCCGTCTGGCCCGCGCCGTCTTCGGTGATGTTGACGTGCGCGTCCGGTGGGTAGCCTTCCAGGAGGGCGTACCGCCCGTCCGGGCTGACGGCATGCAGCCGCTCCTCGGCCCACGTCGATATCCGCCAACGCGGCTGAAACGGCATGGCCCACGCCAGCAGCCCGGCGGCCGCGAGGTACGTGGCGGCGGCGCGGGCGAATGCCGAGGGGAACGGACGGACGGTATGGCGCACCGGCGGCTCCGGCGTGAGTGGGCGATTTCTCCCCGAACGCCGTACCCGCCGCAGCTTGCGCAGCTGGTGCCACGTGAAAAGTTGCGGGCGGTCACCGTCACGGGCGGCGGCGCTCGTGGGCGACGGCCAGGACGCGACAGCGGTCGTCGTCGAGGATCACGAAATAGAGCAGGTAGGGGTACCTCCGCAGCTTCAGCCACCCAACGTCGAGCCGTTCGACCAGGTACGACTCGGCCGAGGCACCAATGGCAACGACTGCGTTGCGAATGGCGTCGGCGAACCGGGCCGCGTTCGACGGCTGGCATAGGTGGAGTACCACCGCAGTGCGTTGCGGAAGTCTGTTCGTGCCCGGCGGTACAGGTCAACGTCGCGGACCGGCATCGAGTTCGTCCCGGATCATTGTCTCGATTTCGGACCACGGGACGCCAGGGTCGGTGCCGTCGAAGCACTCGTTCCGGCGACGCTCCAATTCCGCGGCGAACGCCGTTTCATCAAAATCCTCGCCATCGGGTAGCGGCATGCTGTCCTCAAGTCGGCGAATCAACTCACCGCGTTCTGCCTCCGTCAACGCCAGGGCGGCTTGTAACACGGATTGTGCCTGTTCGCTCATATGTCCTCCCTGGCCGCGATTGTACCGTGCCGGCCGCTCCGGCGAAGCGTCGCTACTCGTCGCCCTTGGCCTTCGCTTTGGCCTTGGCTTTCGCCTTCGCCGGGCGGTCGGGGGCGGGGCCGATGTCGGCCGCGTCGGACTGCGGCAGCAACTTCGCCAACTCCGCCTTCTTCGCGGCGTACTCCGGCTTCGCCGCCAGGTTCGTCCACTCGTTCGGGTCGGCCAACTCGTCGTACAACTCCTCGTCGCCGTTGGCGTAGCGGATGTAGCGCCAGCCTTCCGTTCGTACTGCGTGGTTCTTGAACTTGTACGTCGTCACTGCGGGCTGGTCCCACACGGCCTTCGGGTCGGCGAAGAGCGGCTTGATGCTCTTACCCTCGACATGCGGCGGCGTCGGGATGCCGCACACGTCGCACAGGGTCGGGAACACGGTCATGAAATCGACAGTGCGGTCACAGACGGTGCCCGGCTTCGTCAGGCCGGGCACCGACCAGATTAAGGGTGAGCGCGTCGTCTCTTCCCACAGCGCGAATTTGCGCCAGTGGTCCTTCTCGCCGAGGTGCCAGCCGTGGTCGCACCAGAAGACGACCACCGTGTTGTCGCGGTAGGTGCTCTTGTCGAAGGCGTCCATCAGGCGGCCGATCATCGCATCGCAATAGGCGATGGCGGCAAGGTAGCCTTGGATCGCTTCCTTCCACCGGCCGGACTGCACCATCTGCGCGTGGTCTCCTTTTGGCTTCGCCATCGCGACGCCGGCCGGTGGCACGTCGGCGAGGTCATCGGCCCGGTATGGCGGCAGCTTGATCGTGTCGAGCGGGAACAGGTCGTAGTACTTCCGCGGCACGTTCCACGGCATGTGCGGCTTAAAGAGGCCGCAGGCGAGAAAGAATGGCTTGTCATGCTTCTTGGCAAGCTGGTCGATGGCGTAGCCCGTTACCTTCCACTCGCGCAAGTCCTCGTCCTTGCAATCGAGCGGAGCGAACTTGATGCCACCGACGCCATCGTTGCCAGTCGGCTTTGGGTCGCCGCCGGGCCGCTCCAGATAGTCGTCCCAATCGCCGCGGCGTTGGTACGCCTCGTGGTAGATCTTGCCGGCACCGCAGACGTAGTAACCGGCTTGCCGGAAGGCATGCGTCAGCGTCTTGGATTCGGGGATGACGGTGCGCCAATCGTTGTTGTTCTCATAGACGCCGGTCGTCGAAGCTCGCATCCCGGACATGAGCGCCGTTCGCGATGGGTTGCAGACTGGCGACGCACAGTAGGACCGCGTGAACGCGAGGCCGCGGGCGGCCAGGCGGTCGATGTTTGGCGTCTTCGTTTGCGGGTTCTTGCCGAGGTAGCCGACCCAATCGCGGAGGTCGTCCACCGCGATGAACAGGACGTTCGGATTTTCAGCGGCGCAGAGCGGTGCGGCGCAGAGCAGCAGCACGATGAATGATCGCATCAAAATGTGTCTCCCGGTGCGCGACGCTCCGCAGAAATGTGCTTCCGCAGGTACGCTTCCGCGAAGCGTCGCGAACCGAACTAGTCTTTCTCGCCCCACACCTTCGGCGTCTGGAAGTCGGCCGCCTTCGGCCTCGCCTTCGGTGGCACCGCTTGTTTGGCGAACGAGTCATACCTCGCCCGCAACTCGGCGACCTTCTCCGGGTGCTTGACCGCGAGGTTGGTCTTCTCGTTCGGGTCGACGGCGAGGTCGAATAGCTCGACTGTCTCGCTGCCGTCGGCCTTTATTTTCGCCTTGGCCTTGGCTTTCGCCTTGGGTTGGGCGGTCCCCTCGCCGTCCGGGTCTTCGCCGGCGCGACCGCCGTTAAGGATGAGCTTCCATTCGCCCATCCGGATGGCCCCGCTGTTGGGTGCGGCGTTGATTAGGATGGCGTCGTGCGGCGACGGTTTACCCCCGGCGATTGCCGGCCAGGCGTCGCGGCCGTCAAGCGGCAACGGCTGCTCCAACTTCGCACCGGCTAGCGTTAGAAGCGTCGGGTACCAATCGACCATGTGCAGCGGGGCGTTGACGACGCCGGGCGCGATCTTGCCCGGCCAGGTCGCGAACGCCGGTACGCGGACGCCACCTTCGTAGACCGTCGCCTTGGCCGCCCGCAAAGGGCCGTTGCTCGTCACCCGGCCCGGAGCCGGCCCACCGTTGTCGCTCGAAAATGCGATGAGCGTATCCTTGGTCATGCCGGCCGCGTCGAGGGCTGCGACGATTTGGCCGATAGCCTCGTCCATCGCCGCGACCATGCCGGCGTACTTCTTGCGCTCGCCGGTTAAGTGCGCATACGGCTCCATGTACTTGTCCGGCACCTGGTGCGGCGCATGAACGGCGTTGAACGGGACGTAGAGGAAGAGCGGCTTTGCCTTGTCGCGCTCGCGGATGAGACGGCACGCCTCGGTGGCAAGCAGGTGTGTCGAGGAGCCCTCGTCGCGGCAGACCTTGTCGTCGCGGTGCCAGTCGAAGCCACCATCGCGGACGTGGGTGAAATAGTCGAGCGCCCCGTTGTAGTGACCGTACTGGTGGTCGAAGCCGCGGCAAGTCGGCAGGTACTCCGGGCGGAAATGGCCGAGGTGCCACTTTCCGACGATCGCGGTCTCGTAGCCCGCGTCCTTGAGCGCCTGCGGCAGCGTACGTTCGTCGAGCGGCAGGCCATACTGCGCCCACGGGCGGACGACGCCGGTCTGTAGGCCGTGCCGCATCGGGTAGCGGCCGGTCATGAACGCCGCCCGCGTCGGCGAGCAAACGGGCTGCACGTAGAACTGTTCGAGCCGTGCGCCGGCGGCGGCCAGCTTGTCCAGGCTCGGTGTCTTGATCTCGCCGCCGTGCCAACCGACGTCGGCCCAACCTTGATCGTCCGACAGCAGAAACACGATGTGCGGTTTCGGCGCATCGGCGGCAGCGAGACCGCAGACAAGTGCCAGCGCGACGACAGCGCGGAGGAGAGACGTCATGGCTACGACCCCAAGTGCCACGGGCGGGGCCATTGTCGTCGCCGCGATGTCGGCCGTCAATTCGGCGGCTTTTTCCTTGACCACCGCCTAACGCTCGGCGAAACTTCCTTTAGCTAAAGAGGTTGAATTACTGCCGACCCCGCCCCGCCACCGCCCACCTCTCCCCATGGGAGCCTCTGGCATGACAGCCAATCGCGTATGCGCGCTGACTGTGTTCGCCCTAAGCGCTTTCGGACCTGCGACTTTCGCCGACATCAACGTGCCCGGACGCGAGCCGGTCGGCACGGTCGATTTCGAGCGCCACGTGATGCCCCTCTTTTCGAAAGCCGGGTGCAATGGCGGATCGTGCCATGGTTCGTTTCAGGGAAAGAACGGCTTCCGCCTAAGTCTGTTCGGCTTCGACCCCGACAAGGATTTCGCCTGGCTGACACGCGACCACCTCGGACGGCGGGTCAACCCCGTCAGTCCCGACGATTCGGTCTTGTTGTCCAAAGCGTCCGGTCGCATCCCGCATGATGGTGGCGTGCGGCTGACGAAAGGCTCGTGGCAATATGCGATCTTGCGTGAGTGGATCGCGGCCGGAGCGACATGGTCCAAGGGCCGGGGAGTCGTTCGTGACCTCGTCCTCGACTCGCCGGAATACGTGTTCGTTCCGGTCAAAGGCCAGAAGCAAATCACGGTCCGTGCCAAGTACGAACAAGGCCCGGACGAGATCGTCACAGCGTTCTGTGACTTTCGCATCAACGACGACGCCGTTGCGGATATCGACGGCTATGGTCACGTCAAAGCGAATAAGCCCGGCGACACCGGCCTGACGATCAGCTATCGCGGCATCGTCAAAGCCGTGCGTGTGTTGGTCCCGGCGACACTGCCGGCAGGTGCCACTTATCCGACAGTGCCCGAAGTCAACTTCATCGACCGCGAAGTACTCGCCAAGCTTCGGAAGCTGAACATGGTGCCGTCTGAGTTGTCGTCCGATACGGAGTTTCTGCGTCGGGTCACAATCGACACCATCGGCAACTTGCCGACGCCCGATGAGGTTCGGAAGTTCCTCGCCGACACATCGCCCGACAAACGGACACGCAAGGTTGAGGAACTGCTCGCGCATCCACTTCATGCGGCCTTATGGGCGACGAAGTTCTCGGACATCACTGGGAATGCGACGGACATGCTGGAGCAGCCGCAACAGCTTAAGCCGAAGCGTAGCCAGCAGTGGCACGATTGGCTTCGCAAGCGCGTGCAGGACAATGTTCCGTACGACCATATCGTGCGCGACATCCTGACGGCCACCAGCCGCGAAGGACGGACGCCCGAGGAGTGGATCGAGCAGACGAACAAGTCCGATGCGGCGCTGGAGAAGGGATTCGACGAGTCGTACAGGGATCGCAAAACGCTCGACCTGTTCTGGCGACGCCAAGGACAGGTGCAACTGGAACAATGGGGCGAGAAGGTCGCGGTCGCATTCCTCGGTGTGCGACTGGAATGCGCTCAGTGCCACAAACACCCAACTGACCGCTGGACGCAGGCCGACTACCGGGCGTTCGCCAACTTGTTCGCACAGGTCGCATTCAACCTGTCGCCGGAAGTCCGGCCGATCGCCCAAAAAGTCAACGACGAGCGCAAGTCGGCCACCGAGCCGAAGAATGCCAATCGGCTGAACACGATCAAGGAGTTGTACCTCGCCAACGTCTCGTCGCCCGCAGCCAAGGGCAAGAACGCTAACCCCAAAGCCCAGCCCAAGGGCCAGCCCGGTAAGGTCCTCACGCACCCCGAAACAAACCAGCCGCTAACTCCCAAAGCGCTCGGCGGGCCCGAGATGCCTCTCGAAGCCGGTAAGGACGTTCGCGGCACCCTCTTCGGTTGGATGCGGAGTCCGACCAATCCGTACTTTGCCCGGAGTTTCGTCAATCGCGTCTGGGCGCACTACCTCGGTATCGGGCTGGTCGAGCCTGTCGATGACTTCTCGGTGGCAAACCCGCCGACCAACGCCCGCTTGCTCGATGCTTTGGCGCAGGAGTTCATCGACCACGACTACGACATGCGACACCTGGAACGGACAATCCTCGCCAGCCGAACGTACCAAGTGAGTTCGACGCCCAACGCAACCAACAAGTACGACAAGAACAACTATGCTCGCGGTTACGTTCGCCCCGTGATGGCTGAAGTCGTGGTCGATATGCTCAACGCGGCACTCGGTGTCAGCGAGTCGCTCGGCACCGAGGCCCCGGCTGGAGCGAAGATGATCGAGATCGGAGCAACCCGCATCCAGAATGGCAATCTGTCGTACGTCCTGCGCATCTTCGGCAAGTCGGCACGGACCAGCGCCTGCGACTGTGAGCGCACGATGGAGCCGGCACTGCCGCAAACGCTCTACCGCATGACCGACCCGGCGATCATGCAAAAGCTGACCACGGCGGGCAACCGCGTCAACCAGTTGGTCAAGGCGAAGACACCGGACAGCGAAGCCGTGGAAGAGCTATTCCTGGCGACCCTCAGCCGCCCTCCCACAGAGCTCGAACGGGAGGCCTTCGCTCGATACGCGGCCAAGGCACCCAATCGGAATGCGGCACTGACGGACGCCGTTTGGGCGCTCATCAATACTCGCGAATTTATCCTGAATCACTAAGGCACCCCCGAATGCCCACCGATGGCAAACGGTGGGTGTCATTGAAAGGAACCGTGTCATGCGACCGACCGACTGCGAAGGCTTCTATCGTCGCGACTTCCTCAAGATCGGTTCGACCGGTTTGCTCGGGCTGAGCCTGCCGCAGATGTTGCGGATCGAGGCCCGCGCCGAGGGCAAGGCAGAGTCGGCCGCAAAGAAGGCCAAGTCGGTCATCATGGTCTGGCTAGCTGGTGGTCCGGCCACCATTGACATGTGGGACATCAAGCCCGATGCGCCCGAAGGCATCCGCAGCGAGTTCAAATCGATCCCGACCAAGGTCGCGGGTATCGAGATCAGCGAACACATGCCGAAGATGGCTCAGGTGATGAATCGAGTGACGCTCGTGCGGTCGATCGCCCACACGATCCCGTCGCACGAATTCGCCACCAACTTCATGACCACTGGCAACAAGCCGACAGCCGCCCTCCAGTTCCCGTCGATGGGTTCGGTCGCAGCCAAACTGCTACCGGTCGAGCGTGGGGTGCCGCCATACGTTTCGTTCGGTGATCTCCGCGGCGGCAAAGCCGGTGGGCCCGGGTATCTCGGTACCGGCTACAATCCGTTCTTCGTCGAAGGAGCGGGTGGCAACGCGAAGGGCGCTGCCGCGATGAACCTGCGTGTTCGCGGCATCCAACTGCCCCAGAGCTTCACACTCGATGATCTTTCGAAGCGGGATGACTTGCTCAAGAGCTTCGACACGGGCCTCAAGGCGCTTGATAACTCGGGCGATGTGACCGACGGTCTCGACGGGTTCCACAAACAAGCCCTCGAAATCCTGCGATCGAACAAGACCAAGCGTGCCTTCAATCTCGGCGAGGAACCCCAGGCGCTGCGCGAGAAGTACGGCACGACCGGTTTTGGCACCGGTGCGATCGCCGCCCGACGGCTGGTCGAAGCCGGTGTGCGTTTCGTGACGGTGAGTCTCGGCGGATGGGACACTCACGACAGCACGTTTACCAAGCACAAGACCAGCCTGCAGCCATCGGTCGATCAAACCGTTTCGACATTAATCGCCGACCTGGACGATCGCGGTTTGCTCGATTCAACCATCGTCTACGTTGCCGGCGAATTCGGCCGGACGCCAAAGATCAACCCCCGCGCGGGTCGCGACCACTGGGCGCGATCGATGGCCGTGCTATTGGCAGGTGGCGGTCTCAAGCGCGGCTACCTCCATGGAGCAACCGATTCGCAAGGCGCAGTGCCCGCCACCGATCCAGTGTCGCCGGACGATGTTGCCGCAACGATTTTCCATTGCCTCGGCATCAACCCACACACGGAATTGCAAACGCCGACCGGCCGGCCCGTGCAACTGTTCCGCGAGGGCAAGGTGGTCGAGAAGATGCTGGCATAGACAGACGCGCGAAAGGCCACCAATTGCCCTATGGGTCAGGCGACCTTCCATAAGGCCCACCGATTGCCATCGGTGGGCTTTTCGCCTTTATTGCGTATTGTGAAGATGGCACGACACTTCCGAAGGAGCACCGAATGACGAAGCGCGAGAAGGCCGTGACGTTTAAGGGAAATCCGTACACCCTGGTCGGCCCCCAATTGAAGCCGGGCGACAAGGCCCCCGATTTCAAGTGCGTTACCGGATCGCTGACGTTGACGGGCATTGCTGACACGCCGGCCAAGGCCCGCATGTTCAGTGTCGTCCCATCGCTCGATACCCCGGTTTGCAGCGCCCAAACGAAGAAGTTCGAGGAAGGGATTGCGGGCCTCAAAGACCAGGTTGCCGTGTATACAGTCAGCCTGGATATGCCGTTCGCACAAAAGCGGTTCTGTGCGGCCGAAAACGTGGCGACGATCCAGAATCTCTCGGACGTCCACGACCACTCATTCGGACAAAACTACGGCGTTCTGATCGAAGGGTTGCCGCTCCCACTCTTGTCGCGCGCGGTGTTCGTAGTGGATAAGTCGGGAACGATTAGTTACGTCGAATACGTCCCCGAAGTCGCGTCGCATCCAAACTATGAAGCGGCCATGGCGGCGCTCAAAGCCGCTGTCTAAACGATCGCGATAGGAAGAGTTTGACTGTAGGGCCGTTCTCCTAGTCGGGCGGGTAGCCGTCCGGTTGGTAGAGCGGCCCGATGCTTTTCGCACGTCCGCACACCCTCCCGCCTACGTTCTAACTGATAGAGGTATTTCGCCCGGAGGCTTGGCCGTGACACTGCGAACCGCACGTGTGTGTGCGATGATACTTGCCGCAACGTCGATCATCCGCATCAGCGATATGCTGAACGTGGACACAATCGTCGGACTCGTCCAAGCCAGCACCGAAACGACCGTCGTCCTGGTCCGAGGGAGCGATGCCGCCCCCACACTTCCCTAGACCAGCCACGACCCCATAAACGTCAAATCTAGGCCCATCGACTGCTGTCGGTGGGCCTTTCGCGTTGACCCGCAACCTCCCAACTTAACTCTTTTCAACCCACAGTTTAGGGAATCTCCCGACGAGGGTGGCGACCTTGCGGATTGTACAGCCCAACCTGCCAATCCAGGCGTGCGTGGACCGCCAGGTTGCGTTGATCGCCCGTGCAGACGACTTACGATGGAGTGAACGCCGGCTCACGGTCGGCGGAGTTGCGCCACGGCCACGCCGCGGCATCCCGGCAAAGGTCGCCGGGACCGGCGGGCCGCATACCGACAGGAGATGACGCCATGAGACTCTCGCGGGGCTGCCCGGCCGGCTGGGCGCTGAGCCTGCTGATGCTCGCGCCGCAGCTCGCCCCAGCGGCCTGGAACAATGTCTTCCAGGTCACATGCAACAAATGCCGTAAGCCGTCCGTTTCGTCCTTATGCCCATCGTCGTAAACGCGGCTCCGGCATGCCCAAGCAACAACTGTTGCCAGCCGCAGACCGCCTACGTCCAGCGGTCGTACTACCAGCCCGTTACGAGCTACGAGGCCGTGACCAACTACGAGCCAGTCACCAGCTACCGGACCTCGTACTACTACGAGCCGGTCACGAGCTACTACTACAGTTCCTACTACGACCCCTGCTCGGGCTGTTGCCAGAAAGTCGCGACGCCGACAACTTCGTATCGGTTGCGTTCGCAGTGCAACGCCGTGACGAACTACGTGGCCCGCATCAGCTACAAGCCCGTGACAAGCTACCGTCAGTCGTGCTACTGGGAGCAAGTGCAGTTGCCCTCGTGCCCGACGCCGGCCCCCGTTGCGGCTGTGCCTTCGACGGCAGCGCCACCGCTGGTTCCCGGCGCGACCAACCCGGGCTCGGAGACCAGCGAGTTCAAGATCTCTCCGCCGGCTCAGATCACCGAGGAGAAGACAACCATTATCCCACCGTCGCAGCCATCGCGTCGCTCGACGCCGATTCCGCCGCCTGTGAAGGCGGAGCATGTCGCGTCGCTCGGTGCCCCGGCATCGGTGTTGACCGGCCAGGTCGTGCTGACGAACTACTCGCCCCGCTCCGGAGCGAAGGTGACGTTCGTGAGCGCCACCAACCTGGAGAATCGCTCGCCGGCCACCGCAGACGCGGACGGCCGATTCCAGGTCTCGTTGCCCGCCGGCGGCTGGTACGTGTACGTGGACAATAAGTACCACAACCAGTTGACCGTCCGTGGTAGTGAAGCTCGAAACGTCACGGTGATGAGCCGATAGTTTCAGTTAACGAAAAAGCCCACCGATGATTGTCGGTGGGCGTGCGTCGCGAAGCCCACCGACAATCATCGGTGGGCTTTTATCACTTCATCGATTTCACAAACTCCAGCACTTCCGGCGGATGCTTGTTCGGATCGACCTTTAGGTAGGTCTTGCGGATCACGCCGGTTTTGTCGATCACAAACGTATAGCGAAATGCCATACCGCGCTCGTTGAGCGCGCCGAACGCCTGCGTGGCCTTTTTCTCCGGGTCCGCAATCAGCGGGAAGTTCAGGTGTTCCTTGTCGATGAACTTCTTCTGATCGTCAGCATTGTCGGTGCTGATGCCGATCACAACCGTGTCGTGCTTGGCGAGGTCGGCATACACGTCGCGGAACCCGCACGATTCCTTCGTGCAGCCACTCGTCATGGCCTTTGGGTAGAAAAACAGGACGACGTTCTTCTTGTTCTTGAAGTCGGCCAGCTTAAACGTCTTCGCGTCCTTCATATCGGGAAGTGCTTTTTCAAGTTGAACGGCCTTCAGTTCGACGTCGGGAGCCTTCGTGCCTTCGGCGAGCGGCTTGTCGGCCGCACGAGCAGTCAGCGCGATGCCGACCAAAGTTACCGTAGCAAGCGCGCGGGTCCAGATAGTCATGCGAATTCGTCCTCCAACCAAGGTGCGGGCAACGGGGGAGTTTCAAGGCAGGCCGCAGCTATTCTGTCGGGCGGGCCAATCGCGGCAAGTGTTTGCCGAGCAGCACCCTCGAACGATTGCCCTTTCCGCACGGAGACTGCGAGAATAGCAACGGCTTGGGGATGTCGGCAGGCATCGGCAGCCCGGCGAGCCGTATGACATGCAAAGCCAGAGGAGCATTTAATGGCGTCGGCTCGTGTTCGCCGGAGGAAATAGCGTCCTATGCCCTTGCAGCTCTCCGCCTTCCCGAAGTGCTATCTCGACCGCATCGCCGGCGAGCGGTCGATGTCCGTGTTCGACTGGATCGACATGGCCCGCTCACTCGACGCCGACGGGCTGGAGATGTACGACGGCTTCTTCACCAGCCTGGACCCGGCCTACCTCGACCGGGTCGGCGAGGCCATCCACGGTGCCGGCTTCGCCATGCCCATGCTCTGCTGCTCGCCCGACTTCACCAACCCCGACCCGGACGGTCGCAAGCGCGCCATCGACCGCGAGGCGGACATGATTCGCGTCACCCGGCGGCTGGGCGGGCCGGGGGCCGTATGCCGCGTGCTGAGCGGGCAGCGCTACCCGGGCCTCGACCGCCGACAGGGGCTGGAATGGGTGGTCGGCTGTATTGAAGCGGTACTGCCGGTCGCGCGGGAGTGCGACATCGTCCTGGGGTTGGAGAACCACTACAAGGACGGCTTCTGGGCATACCCAGAATTCGCGCAGAAGCAGGACGTGTTCCTCGAACTGTTGAACGCGATCCCGGATCGCAAGCACTTCGGCGTCCAGTACGACCCGTCCAACGCCCTGGTGGCCGGCGATGACCCCGTCGAACTGCTGCGGGCCGTGGCCGACCGCGTGGTGAGCATGCACGCCAGCGACCGCTACCTGGCGGCGGGCACCTCCCTGGACGAGTTGCGGCAGGCCGACGGAACGCTCGGGTACTCGCCGAACCTGCGGCACGGCGTCACCGGCAAGGGCCTGAACGACTACGACGCCATCTTCGGTACCCTGGCCGCGCACGGCTACCGCGGCTGGGTCAGCATCGAGGACGGCATGAACGGCATGGACGAGATGGCCGAGTCGCTCGCCTTCCTGCGGCGGATGAGCGCCAAGTACTTCCCGGGGGACTGACGTGACGCCGGTGCGCGTGGGCCTGATCGGCTGCGGCAAGGTGGGCCAAATCCACGCGGCCGCGCTGCGGGGCATCCCGGAAGCCGAACTGGCGGCGGTGTGCGACGTGAGCGCGGAGCGGGCAAAGGCGTTCGCGGCCCGCTACGGCACCCGCGGCTACGCCGACGTGGACGCCATGCTCCGCGAGGCCAAGGTCGAGGCGGTCGTCGTCGGCACGCCGCACCCGCTGCACGCCGCGCCGGCGATCCGCTGTGCGGAGGCGGGCGTGCATGTGCTGGTCGAAAAGCCGCTGGCCGCGACGCTGGCCGACTGCGACGCCATGCTGGCGGCGGCGAACCGGGCCGGGGTCCGGCTGGGCGTCATCAGCCAGCGGCGGTTTTTCGAGCCGGTGCAACGTGTGAAGGCGGCCATCGACGCCGGCAAGATCGGCCGGCCGGCCGCTCGGCGTGTTCACCATGTACAGTTGGCGCGAGCCGGCCTACTACCAGTCCGACCCGTGGCGCGGGAAGTGGGACACCGAGGGCGGCGGCGTCCTCGTCAACCAGTCGCCGCACCAGCTCGACCTGTTGCTCTGGTTCATGGGGCCGGCCGCCGAGGTGAGCGGCTACTGGGCCAACGTCAACCACCCCGGCGTCGAGGTGGACGACACGGCCGTTGCCGTCGTGCGGTTCCGAAACGGCGGACTGGGCGCGATCGTGACGAGCGTCGCCCAGAAGCCGGGCATCCGCACGACGGTCCACGTCCACGGGACGAGCGGCGCGTCGGTCGGCGTGGAGACGGACCGCGGCGCGACGTTCATCGCCGGCGTGACGGCCATCGCCGAGCCGCCGCTCACCGACGTCTGGACCGTCCCCGGCGAAGACCACTTACTCGCGGCCTTCCAGGCCGAGGACCGGGCGCGATTCGCGCAGATCGATGCCACCACCTATTACCATCAACTCCAGATTCAGGACTTCCTTCGCGCGATCCGGGAGGGCCGGCCGCCCTTGGTGACCGGCGAGGACGGCCGGGCCGTGGTGGAGTTGTTCGCGGCGATCTACCGCTCGAACCGGGAAGGCCGGCCGGTGGCAATGGGCGCGGGGGCCGGGTGATTGCTATTGTTCGGCCGGCAGCGCGGCGCCGACGATCATACAGTGAATCCGGTGACTCGGAGTGCTTCCCGGCAGCGAACTCCTTGATTTCTTCGTAGCTCGACCGAGGCGTCACGGGAGTGGAATTGTGACCCGGGTTGACTTCCAACAACTTGCGGACGTGCGCATCGAAGAAGCGGGCGTACTGGTGAACGCATGCAAGCCCGACGGCGCGTACTATTTGGCGGGTTACGCTGTCGAATGCGCTCTCAAGGCATGTGTCGCGAAGCTCACGCACCTGTACGACTATCCGGACAAGGCGTTTGCAACGAAGTGCTTCACCCACGACCTTTTGGTTCTGGTCAAACTCGCGAATCTCGAAGCCGATTACTCCTCAGACATCCAAAGTGACGCCGCTCTCAACCTAAACTGGCAAGTCGTAAAGGACTGGTCCGAACAAAGCCGCTATCAACGCAAGACGCTTGTTCAGGCCCAAGATCTGTACAATGCCATTACCGACGCCGACCACGGAGTACTGCCATGGATCAAGACACGTTGGTAGTCGAAACCATCGACGCCGGTGAGAAGCTGGTTGCTGCGCTGATCGCCTCTGGGTTCGATGTTTTGGCCGCTGGCTGGATCAAGGAAGACGAAGGCGGTCAGTGGTATCTGTACATTGTGTCGCCGCTGGTCGATGCTCCAGGCCCAACTGCCGCATATCGAAAACTGAACCCGATCTACAAGGACCTCGTCGATAAGGGGCCGCTACCGATCGACCTTTTCGATATCAAACTCGTTTCGCCGAACGATGCCATCGGTAAGGCATTAGTCGAATTCGCCCCCAAGCACGCGGGACCGCTCATTAGTGGGTATCGGCGTCCCTACCTTGGGGGTGTGCCGATCCAGGAAGCCCGACTCTACCCGCTTGTACCACAAGCGTAACCGACAAGTCTGTTCGGCATCGCGCGGCCACCACGAGGCGAAGGGCGAAGCGGGCAGCGAAGCAGCATAAGGCGCCGTCTAATTTCTCGCTGACGGTCATCAGCGCTGGCCCGGGATGAGATAAGCCGATTTTGAACTGCAGTCAGTCCGCGAACCGCATTCAGCGGCGAGGTCGGCTGCCCACCCGGCATTGCTACGCGCGTTGACGACGACTTCCGCCGCTGGATGACAAGCGAACAGCCGCGGGAAGTTAGCTCGGCCCGTGTCGAGAGTGTGTAACATCGCGGTGCGGGTAGTCCGTTCGTTCACGCAAGCGACACTCTTGAACCGTCTGACGTCGACGGCCAGAATGGTGGCTGTCGACGGAGTCGCAGTCATGGCAAGCCTCTCGTTGCGCGAGGGTGGTGGGACGAGTGAGGCAGCTTTCGCACTACCACGCCCCACGGCTTGCATGGATTCCTTTTGCCGACAGACTCGCGTCGCCGCCAATATCGACGCGCCGTGTGGCCCATGGCCCACAGACCATCACTCGAACCGTAGGAAGCACACCGTGATTGTCGAAACACAGGTAACCATCCACGGATCTAAGCCCGCGATCTGGGCTGCAATCACCAACATCGAAAACGCCTCGGATATCATCAGCGGAATCGAGAGCATTGAGATTCTCGAAAAACCGGCCAAGGGGATCGTAGGACTCAGGTGGCGCGAGACCCGAATGCTATTCGGTAAGCCAGCGACTGCGGAAAAGTGGATCACGGATGCATCTGAGAACGAGTTCTACAAAACCCGAGCCGAAGATGGTGGTTTCGTATTCTTAACCACCAAGAGAATCTCCGAGAGCAGTGGCGGCATGACGTTGTCAGAGTGTCATGAGTCCAAGCCTCAAGGTATCGTTGCAACCTTGATGTCGATCCCAATGAGGCTTTTTTTCAAGGGCGTGATCAAAAAGGCCGTCCTGCAAGACCTAAACGATGTTAAGACCGCGGTTGAGAAGGCATGAACGCTTGCGGCCTTTCAGCGGCATGCGACGGATGCGATTCTCGCGCCGCTGATGCTGAGCGTTCTGCCTCGGGAGGGCGTGACTATGGGGAGTGATGAGCAATCGGGGCCGGGCGGCCGGGACGACTGGCGGGTCAGACTCGCCACCGGGGTGGGGACCGCCGCTGGCGCGGCCTTTGGCCTGTTTGTCATCAAACCCCTGGTCGACATCCCCGGATTCTGGCCAGGGCTGATTGCGTTCTTGGCCGTGGCCGGCCTCGGGGGCGTTCTCGGCCGACTCGTGGGTGGGATGCTGTTCCGGCCATCGCCCGGCGGCCGGTCGGATGGCAGCGACAGGGGGGCATGAATCCGGAGTGGCCTTGGTTCTCCGGGATTCGAGCCTCGGCCGGCACCGGCCAATTGAGATTGGCAAACGAGGGATTTGCGTGTCGTCAACTTCAAACTCGGCGGACCCGTGGGACCCGAACGTCACGCAAGACATAACCCCTCCGCATCGAGTCTCGCCACTACCGACGATCCTCGACCGTGACACACCCCCCGTCGCGCCCGACACCAGCGATGCAACCGCGGCCTTCGGCAGCGCGGGCGAGCGTGTCGAACCGACGGCCGGGGCGAAATCCGAACGACTCGCTGGCGAGAAGATTGCCAACTACGACATCCTGGCGGAACTCGGCCGCGGGGGCATGGGCGTGGTCTACAAGGCCCAGGACCGGCGGCTCAAGCGACTCGTCGCCCTCAAGGTCGTCCTGGCCGGGGGGCATGCCGGTGCCGCCGAGCGGCTGCGGTTTCAGGTCGAAATCGAAGCGGCCGCTCGATTGCAGCACCCCAACATTATCCAGGTTTATGAGGTCGGCGAAGAGGATAGCCGGCCCTTCATGGCCATGGAATACTGCCCCGGCGGAAGTCTGGACGAGCGAATCCAGGATCAACCGCAGCCGCCGCGCGAAGCCGCCCAGATGGTCGCCACGCTGGCCGACGCGCTGCACCATGCCCACCGGGCGGGTATCGTTCACCGCGACATCAAGCCAGCTAACGTGCTGCTGTCTGACGATGGCATCCCCAAAGTCGCCGACTTCGGCCTCGCCAAGCGGCTCGACGAAGCCGACGGCCTGACGCAGACAGGGGCGATCATGGGCAGCCTCGGCTACATGGCCCCGGAACAAGCGGCCGGCCGCACCCGCGAAGCGACGCCCGCCACCGACGTCTACTCGCTCGGTGCCGTGCTGTACAAGATGCTGAGCGGCCGACTCCCGTTCCACGGCCCGAGCCAACTCGAGACGATCAACTCGATCGTAACGCGGGACCCGGTTTCGATCCGGGTGTTCCAGCCCCGGCTGCCCCAGGACCTGGCGACCATCTGTCACAAGTGCCTGGAAAAGAAACCCGCCGGCCGGTACGCCAGTGCCGCAGCCTTGGCCGAGGACCTGCGCCGCTACCTGGCCGACCAGCCGATCCAGGCCCGTCCACTGGGACCGGTCGAGCGGGCCTGGCGCTGGGCGCGGCGGCACCCGGGCCTGTCCTTCGTGCTCCTGGCTGGTGTGACCATGCTGCTCGTTGTGGGCACCTGCCTGGCCTGGAGTTCCTACCGATCCTACCGCCTCATCGCCGACGTGAACCAGGTCCAGCGTCCGCTCCAGGAGCTAAGCGGCCGAATCCGGTATCTGGACGAGGTACTTACCTCGTCGGCGCTCCTGGCGTCGGCCACGGGCGACGCCTCCTGGAAGGATCGCTACGACGCCAGTATCTCGCCGTTGGACGCGGCACTGGCGGAGGCGGTGCGACTGGCACCCGAGGCGCGGCAACGGCTGACCGATGTCGAAACGGCCAACGAGGAGTTGGTCGCGATGGAGACCGAGGCATTCGAGCGGGTCCAGCACGCCAAGGCGAAAGATGCGTGGCAGATTCTCAATGGTGCCCGCTACCGCGCGGCGAAGCAGCGCTATGCCGACGCCCTGCGTTCATTCATCGCTCACCTGGACGAGCGCCAGGAGATTCTGTTGGCCCAGGCCCGCGTCGAGACCCAGGCCTTCGTGGCGCTGGCAGTGTCCACAGCGCTGGTGATTCTACTTCTGTTCGTCGCCGGCGGGTGGGTCGTCGTGCGCTCTCTCCGCCCGGTGTAAGCCTGCATGGCAGAGCCGAGCTACGGCGCGACACTCGCATGGCGACAGGCTCGCAGGCAGAGCGGGACGAGATGAGTTACCGGGGACTTAGAGGGCGAAGCTATGACAGATGGCGAACAGTGTCCGCGGTGTGGCAAGGCACTGGTTGTCCACGGGTCATTCAGCCAGAGGAAAGTCCGTTTCGGATTCCGACCGGAGGAGCTGCGGCTCTTCTCCCTGAGCTTCCAGTTTCCCGAAGTGCCGGTCCCGGGCGAGGCGGCCGCGTGCGCAGCGTGCGGGCTGGTGTGGACCGAACTGAACCCCGCGGCGCTCCGGCAGAAACTCCACGACCTGGGCAACGAGGACGTGCGCAAGCGGCTGGGCCTGCTGGACGGCGCATGACCTGGCCGAACGATCCGCCATAGCGGGGCGGGACCGCGTCATTGCCCACGACGATCTCGCATGGCTCGCCCGCGGTCTGGGTGGACTCGTAGATCGCACAGCGCTGCAGAGGCACATTTGTACGTTGTGAATCGGCATGACGAAAGAGATCATTCGGTTCGCTCGGCCATTTAGAGCGTGTTGTGGGTATCCGTAGCGGGTGGTCATAGTAGTAGGCACACTCCGTGTGCCGTCTCTTACGGCACACGGAGTGTGCCTGCTACTTTGAAGACCCGCTACACCAACGTGAAGCATGCTCTAGCACACGCCCCCGGGGCCGCCGCGTAGCGGCCCCGGGGGACGTTGTTGGTTCACAGATTAGCGGCAGCCGCCGATGTGGATGTCGAGCGGGCCGACGGCGACGGAGGCGCGGAAGAAGCTCGGCCGGACGACCGGGCCGCACGGGGGCGGCGGGACGGCCACGATCGGCGGCGGGCACACCGAGCGATAGCTCACGACCGGAGGCGGACACGGTGCAGGCGGCGGGCACACCGGACGGTAGTGAACGACCGGCCGGTAATGGTCGAGGTGATGGTGGTCGTGGTACCAGTCCGCGCGGGCCGCGCCGGTGGTAAGGCCGACGGCCGACAGTCCGGTCAGGGCGAGGGTGCGGAGGGAAAGCACGGGGACGTTCTCCTTTGCGGGCGATTGGGGGATTTCGGTCGGCGGCTCAGGCTCTTCCGCGGCTCGCCCGAGCCATCCGACGAGAGGAGAATGTCGGGGTAAACTGGTCTTGCGCGGCCTCTCATTGGCCACTCAGAAGTCGGCCGGGTGATCGGTGATTTGTCGTTACGCCGGGGCGGGCGTGAAACCAGTCGAAAGCGGCAGTGTGGCCAACTCGAGCGGGCCACCGGCCCGGCGCAGTCAGCGGCGAGCGGCAGCTGCAACCCGCTCGGCTGCGAGTTCGCGCGGGTGGCGCTGCGTCGCCCGCCGCGGCAGCGATGTGAGAACGACGCAAATTGTCCCCGTCGCGGGGTCGGCCCAGCAAAGTGTGCCCGTCGAGCCGGTATGGCCGAAGGTTTGCTCGGAGCACCCAGGACTACCGGACGTCTTGCCAACGTCGAAGCCCAACCCGCGCGGGGTGAAGCCCGATGGGTTGCGGTTCCCGATCATCAGCCGCGCCGTCTCCGACTTGACGACTTTGCCGCGGGCGTGCAGGAACTCATCGAGAAACTTGGCGATGTCGGGCGCGGAGGCGTGCGTCCCGCCCCACGGCGCGCCCAGGCTCCGCCAGTAGGGGCTGTTCCAGTCCCAGTCCTTGGCTTGCGGATCACCGCCGCCCGCTTCGGGCGCGGCACCGTCCATTTGGCACCGGACCATCTCGTCCGGCTTGAATCGCCCGAGTCCTTGGGCCGAGTGCTTCATGCCCAGCGGCTGAAAGACGGAGCGGTCGACGAGCGTGCGGATGTCCATCCCGCTGACGTGTTCCGCGATCCGCGCGGCGAGCAGGATCCCCATGCTCGAGTACTGGTATCGCGAGCCGGGGACGAAATCGAGGGCCGTACGAATGGTTCGTTCAGCGAACTCCGTTAACGGCGCGTTTTGCTTGCGCAGTTGGTTGTTGTTGGCCACCTGGTCGGGCAAGCCTGACGTGTGCGTAAGCAGATGGAGAATCGTCACCTGGTCCCGCCCGTCGCCCACGAAGGCGGGCAAGTATTTCTTCACACGGTCGTCGAGCTGGAACTTTCCCTGGTCGAAGAGGGTCATGACGGCGGTGACATTGATCGGCTTGGAAATGGAGCCCAGCAAAAACATCGCATCGCCCGAAGCCGCCTTGCCGAAGTGGCGGGTAAACGACTCATCGCCTTGAACGACGTGCAGAACGGCCGCGTCCACTTGCTTCGCGGCCGTGGCCTGCTCGAGGATGGCGGCCGCATCGTCCCAGCGCCCGCCGCGCGGGTCTGCAAATAGAGGTGATGCGTTGGCGACGGCCAAAGCCGTCCCCAGAAACGTGCGTCGCTGCATTGCACCAGCACCTCTACGGCAGTCAACAAGGAGTACGGCCGACCGGCCGCCGTTCATCTCTTGAGAGCGCTGCCGAGGAATTCCAAGAGTGCCTTTGTAGCTGGATCATCGGGTAGGCCTAAGTCTGCGTTGATCTTGTTATGGGTGGTTTCCCTGGCACCGAAGACGGTGGCAGGAACGCCAACAGCTTTCAGCGCATTGCCCAGCCGCTGCGCTTGCGCGGTCGTGTCGGGATGGCCGGCGACATGGAGAATCAAGAACGGTGGAATGCTCTTGTCCCTGGCCACATGCGTGACGGCCGAGAAGTCGCGGTGTTTGGCTGGATCGCTTCCAAACTTCTCGCGGTGACCGAACTTCGCGGGTGGCAAACCATGGACACGCCACCGTGTCTCTGCCACTTCGATGATGGCCGGCACGTCGAACGTGTCGCCATCGACAGGAACGCAGCCCTTGGTGATGGCCAGGGACAGGCCCTCGGCCTTCAGGTAGCGGTCGTCGGTACAGACGAGTGCGGCTAGCTGGGCACCAGCGGAATGGCCCATGATGAGAAGTCGAGTCGCGTCACCACCATACTCGGCGATGTGGTCATGGACCCAGCGGACGGACTTCGCGACGTCGCGCACAATTGTCGCCATATCGACGCTGGGCAAGAGCCGATAGTTGGTGGAGACAAACACGAACCCCTTATCCATGAATGCTTGCGGCTTGATCTGAACGTCCGTCTTGTCGCCTGCCTGCCAGCCGCCGCCGTGAATCCAGAAGACTACCGGCAGATTCTTCGCACCCCGCGGCGAATAGACATCGAGTACCTGGCGTTCGTGCGCCGGGTCGGCGTAGGGGATGTTGCGTTTGACATCCTGTGCGTGGGCATCGGACAGGCATGCGAATGCAACGAGAAGGAACAAGACTCGCGTCATAGGGCTCACCCATGTCCGGTCAATGAAGAGGGATTTCCGACATCGCCCTCAGCCAACGTGCTGGCCACACGCCACGCGGACGCCGCACGCTGAAGCGACCCCGACTGCCGGAGCGCAACCAGTCTCGTACGCGATCCGCCAGGAGTTCCATTACTCCAACGATTCCACCGTAACGGCCATCACAACGGGTGCCGTGTCGTCAGGTCCTTTGACGAACTCGATGCGCTCGATCTTGTCTTTGCGCTTCGGTTCGACCGCCAGATAGCGAACCTGCCGACCGTTGAGGTTGAATGCATACTTGGAGCCGGGAACATCGATCTGACGAATGTAGTCCGCGAACTGCTCGCCATTTTTCAGAGAGTGGTCCTCAGTGGCGCCGCCCGCATAGTGCAGGCGCACAGTCATGGAGACCGTTCCCTTGGCCGAAGCAGTATAGCCCCAGCCGCTGACGCCACTGAGCAGGTGGACCGCTTTGGCGGGCGCGTTGCACGGCAAGCTGACCGTCTTTGGCATCTTTGGCGGCAGGGTGCCTTGCGGCCCATACAGCATGATCACATTGCGAACGCGGTCCCCTTGCGGATCGACCAACTGGAACGGCACGCCCTCAAAAGTCTTCGGCGTCCAATCGCGGAAGATCAACCGTTCGAGGCGGGAGTCCTCGCTGTTGAACATGCCCTTGGTGCTGACGATCGTGGCCACCTTATCCAGCGCCAGCGGCAGATATTTACCCCGCGCCGTCAGGAATTCCAGCAAATCCGTGAAGTCCTTGCGACTGAGCAGCTTCTCGAACCCATCCGGCATGAGCGACTTGTTCGATGCGGATAACTCGTTGATCTCCTCGCGCAACAGCGCCTTCCGCTTACCCTCCGAATCGATCAACTCAATGGAGGTTCGCGACTCCGAAGCGAGCAGGCCGCTCAGCAGTTGTCCCTTCGTCGTCGTGACTGTGTAGATGCGGAAATTCGCTTCAACGCTGCGGCTCGGGTCGAGGATTTCCGTCAAAAGGTGCTCCTTCGGGTGAACGGCCATCCCAGTCAAGTCCGGGCCAACGCGCTCACCCTCGCTGCCGTGGACATGGCATTTCGCACAGTTGTTCTTGAATACCTGCTTGCCGGCGGCGACGTCGCCCTTCTCTTTGGTAACGACAGTCATCTCGTCGATCACCTTTTGCCGGTCGGCGTTGGGCAGGGCATCGCCGCGGCGTAGGAGCGCGGTCGCACGGTTCCGCAGGCGTTGGTCCGGATGGACGGCCAGCGCCTGCTTCTGCTCCAGCGACAGGTCTGCGAACGGAACAGTACCTTTGTCGATCTCGTCGAGCAGCGTTCGCGTCCAGTCGGGGCGGGTCAGCAGAACGGCAACTCCGGCCTTGCGTGCAGCCGGCGTCAGACCGGGCAGCCGCTCCAGAATCAGCCCACCCGCGGTTGAGACATTGCTCTCCTGCACCGCCCGCAACACGCCAACCGCCAGTTCCGGCGGAGAGCGCGGCGTAACCAGGTCGAGCAACGTCTGCACCGTTTCCTTATCGGAGCGATAGCCGATCAACTCGCGAGCGGCAGTGGCCCGCTGCTCGCCGGACGCGCTTTCGTCCTTGACTTTAGCGAGTAGCGCCCCGGCCGCCTCCGCGAGGTACTTCTCGAACCGTTTACTGCCCCACGCCGTGGCGAGCTTGACGAGCAACCCACGCCGCTCTGGCGACAGACGGCCTGCCAGCCGGTCCAGATTCTGTTCGAGATCTTCGTTCAGGGTCGGTGGCTCGGACCGCCGCCACTCCGAAGCGAATGCCCGGATCACAGCGTCGGCGACCGAGACATCGCCGGCCGCAAGGCTTGCAATGATGGCACCGATCGCAGGCGAACCACCATTGCGGGCATAGTGCTCAGCCACGGTCGCAGCGACCGATTGCGCCGCCCGCTCTGCTGGCCGCGGCAGGCGCGCCAGGGCTATCAGGAATTGGTCCGCGTTCTTGGCCGCGGCACAGGTGACAGCATCGGGAATCCAGCGGTCGCTTGAATTCCGCGGTTCGGCGAGTGCCGTTGCAACTGCCTTGCCCGCCTCCGGCGTCGCCGGCAAGTCGGCTAGCGCCAGGAAAGACATGAGTCGCACCTGGGGGTCTGGGTCGTCGAGCAGGCCGGCAGCGAGGACGGCGGCGGTGGACGCCGGCGTCCGCGGCAAGACCTGCACGGCGTTCCGACGCACGCCGGCTGACGGGTGCCTGAGCGCCGCGGTCGCCACCGCGGTTGCTTCCGCCGTGGTCCCATCCAGAGCACCCAGCCCATGGATCGTCCACAGCGCATGGATCGCACCGACATTGAGCTCGATCTCGTCCTGACTTACGTTGCGAGCGAGAGCATACAGGGCATTCAACACGTCCTTCTGACCGCGCTCCACCAACAGCCGTTGGGCGTGACGTCGCCAGAACAGGTTGTCGTTCCCGAGCGTCTCGACCAGCTTTTCCGGCGTCGCATTGGCGAGCGACAGTGCGCCGTTGGCCGGCGCTTTGTTCTTGTCGTAGATGACGCGGTAGATGCGACCGTGCTTCTTGTCGCGCAGATCGGTCTGGTACGCTGCACCGCGGCCCGTCTGAAATCCAGCCGGAGTCGGGTTGTGTTGGACGATGAAGGCGTACCAGTCGATGACCCAGACATTGCCATCCGGCCCCACCTCAGCCATGACCGGCGATGTCCACTCGTCGTCACTGGCGAGCAAGTTGAACGCGTTGGTGGACCGGAAGTTCGCTCCCTCGGGGCGGTAGACAAAAGCCCCGGTCAAGTGCCCCGTCGGGTCGCTGACGAAGCCAATCCGGTCCCAATACTCAGGCGGGTATGCACGGGCCGTATACAGCGACGCTCCGGCAGCGGCCGTGTATCCGCCGTGCTGGTCCACCTGACGCACTCGATCGGTCACAGGTTTGAAGAGGTGTGTATCAGAGATCATCCGCAGGACGAGCGACGGTGCCCACCCGCGGACCGCCTCGTAGTAGCGGTTCGGGATCGGCATATACACGCTCGGATTGCGGTTTGCTGTCGAACCAAAGCAAATTCCCTCTTCGGACAGACCCAGGCCCCAGGTGTTGTTATCGGTCGAGCGGAGGAACTCGAGCTTCGATCCGTCCGGTGTGAAGCGGAAGAAGCCCTGGCGGAAGCGATGGCTCTGACCACCAACCGTCACCTGGGAGTCGTTGTACCCCTGCATCGCCCAGATCCAGTTGTCCAGACCGTACTGCATGTTGCTCACTTCGCCATGCGTGTCCCGAAGCGACCAGCCGCTATGGACAACCTCGCGCACGTCGGCCTTGCCGTCGCCGTCGGTGTCCTTGAGGAAGACGGTCTGGCCGGCATCGAAGACGAGGACGCCGCCGCGCGAGAACGCGATGCTCGTCGGGATCGACAGTTTCTCGGCAAAAGTCGTGACCTTGTCCGCCCGGCCGTCGCCGTCGGTATCCTCAAGGATCACGATCCGGTCGTGCCCCTGCCCGGGCCGCTGAAGGTCGTGCGGATAATCGACCGTCAGGGCGAGCCAGAGCCGGCCGCGCTCGTCCCAGGTCATGCAGATCGGCTTGCCGCCCCCGAACAGACTCTCGTCGGCGAATAGCTCGACGTGAAACCCCTTCGGAGTGACCATGTGCTTGATCGACTCCTCCGGCGGCAATGGCCGCTGCATCTGGCTAAGCGGCTCGCCCTGCCCGCCCCGAGGGCGATAGTTCGGGATCTTTTTGCCGACATCGTCGTATTCGAACGGCTTCGCGTCTGTCCGCTTCGGCGTCGCATCGGGAACGGTGAAAGGCCTGTCGAACGGGTTCGTCGCCGCCGCTGGTGAGCCTGCCGCCGGAGCCTTGAACGCCGGAACGACCCCAGGATCCTGACCGACCGCCCAGCGGATGCCCCGCTCCACGAGGTTCAGGAAGCCGGGATTACCCCAGGTGCGCTGGTCGTGACCCCAGGCGGTGTAGAAGACCCGCCCCTTGCCCTGAGTCCGCACCCAGGTCCACGGTTCCTTGACGCCGCCTTCCTCACGGAACTCAAGAACGGTGCGATCCTTCTCATTGTGCTTGGTGTGGACGTACGTCTCGTCCCAACTCTCGAACCCTCCAAACCCCTTCATGATGGGGTGGTCCGGCGCAGGAATCGTGGTGCGAAACGTGCCAGTCTGGTGGCTACGGAACTGGGCACCCACCAGCTCGATGTACTTCGGCGCGTTTAGGAAGCAGTACGATGCGCAGTGCAACGGGATGAAGCCCTTGCCACTCTCCACGTAGTCGAGAAGTGCCTTCTCCTGGGCTGGCGATATCCGGGTCGTGTTGGCGTAGACCACCAGCCCGTCGTATTTGGCAAGGGTCTCGGGGTTGAGGGAGTCGATCTTATCGGTGTAGAGCACTTCGATGCCGCGCTTCTCCAGGGCTGGTTGGAGCTGGCGGAACCGGTCGGCCGGTCGGTGGTGACCGTTGTCGCCAAGGAACAGGAGCTTGAGATGCTTGCCCGGCTCGTCGGCGGCCAGCGGCGTTACCACGAGTCCCAGGCAAACGACGGCGGTGACGAGTCGCTTCATGAGGAGGCAATCCAAAGAGGATCAAACGGGACGCCCTACGCCTGTAGGTAGACGTGTACGCCCCGGCCAAGGCGGATCAAGTCGTCTTTCTCGTCGCCGACAAGTCCGAGGCCTTTCCGCTTCTCCCAGATAACTCGCGGCTCGGGGATCGGCTGCACCGAAAGCTGCGCGTGGCGTGCGGCCAAGTAAACTCCGATCCAGGCAAAAGTGTCGAGATGTGCCCGATTGAGATTAAACGACACTCCGTCACCCATCGATCGTTCCGGCCCGTGCTACTTGCTTGCAATTGACATCCACTGAGTAGCGAGCGAAGATCGCCGGGAAGTGCCTGT
>JAXMAS010000008.1:0-312297 GCA_046350275.1 Gemmataceae bacterium | reverse complement strand
CCGGGGGCCCCCCTGGCAGGATACCCGTCTCCCGCACGGCGGGGAAGGCCGACGCCGAAGGGCCGTCGGCCGTAGAATGATCCGATGCCTCACCCGCGTTACGTCTGCGTCCACGGGCACTTCTATCAGCCGCCGCGGGAAAGCCCCTGGCTCGAGGCCGTCGAGCGGCAGGAGTCGGCCGAGCCGTACCACGACTGGAACCAGCGGATCGCCGCCGAGTGCTACGCCCCCAACGCCCGCAGCCGCGTGCTCGACGCCGACGGCCGGATCGTCCGCATTGTCAACAACTACGCTCACATGTCGTTCAACTTCGGGCCGACGCTCCTGAGTTGGCTCGACCAGCACGACCCCGCAACTTACGCCGCCATCCTCGACGCCGACCGCCAGAGCCGCGAACGCTTCTCCGGCCACGGCAACGCGCTCGCGCAGGTGTACAACCACGCGATCATGCCCCTGTGCAACGAGCGCGACAAGCGGACACAGGTGCGCTGGGGCCTCGCCGACTTCGAGCGCCGCTTCGGCCGGCGGGCCGAAGGCATGTGGCTCGCGGAGACGGCGACCGACCTCGCCACGCTCGACGTACTGGCCGACGCGGGCATCCGGTTTACCATCCTGTCGCCACACCAGGCCAAGCGATTTCGCCTGATGGGCGGCACGGGCAACGACTGGGTTGACGTGGCCGGCGGCAAGATCGACCCGACCCGGCCTTACCTGTGCAAGTTGCCGTCGAATCGGGCCATCGTGCTGTTCTTCTACGACGCCCCGGTGTCGCAGGCGGTCGCGTTCGAGGGGCTGCTCAAAAGCGGCGAGCGATTCGCCGCCCGGCTGCTCGGCGGGTTGAACGACACCCGCGATTGGCCGCAACTCCTGCACATTGCCACCGACGGCGAGACGTACGGCCACCACAGCGCGCACGGCGATATGGCCCTCGCCTATGCGCTTGCTGCCATCGACGCCGATGCCGACGTGGCGCTGACGAATTACGGCGAGTACCTGGATCGGCACCCGCCGGTCGCAGAGGCCGAGCTGCACGATGTGTCGTCGTGGAGTTGCGCCCACGGTGTCGGCCGGTGGAGCACCGACTGCGGCTGCCGAATGCGCGGCGACTGGCATCAGAAGTGGCGCGGCCCATTGCGGGCCGCGCTCGACTGGCTGCGCGACGAAGCCGCGGCACTGTACGAGAGCGGGGCCGGTCGATTGTTTGCCGACCCGTGGGCCGCCCGCGACGACGCCATCGATCTGGTTCTCGACCGCCGCCCGGCGACCGCCGCCGCGTTCTTCGACCGCCACTGCGGCCGGTCGCTCGTCGCGGCCGAGGAGGTGACGGCTCGCCGCTGGCTCGAACTCCAGCGCAACTGCCTCTTGATGTACACGAGCTGCGGCTGGTTCTTCGACGAGGTGTCTGGCCTCGAAGGCACGCAGATCCTGAAGTACGCCGCCCGCGTGATTCAACTGGCCGAGGGGCTGGCTGGCCGGTCGCTCGAAGGCGAATTCCTAACGAAGCTCGCGCTCGCCCCGAGCAATATCCCCATGCTCAAGGATGCTCGCCGCGCCTACGAGCGCTACGTCAAGCCGTCGTGCGTCGATCTGGCAAAGGTCGCCGCCCATTTCGCGGTGAGTTCGCTGTTCGAGAACTACCCACAATCGTCGCGGCTCGACGCCTACACGGCTGTCAGCGACGACGTCCGCAACTCGACCGTCAACCAGGCCCGGCTGACGACCGGCCGGGCGACGGTGACGAGCGAGGTGACGGGCGAGAGCGCGACGTTCGCGTTCGCGGCCGTCCACTTCGGCGAGACGAACCTGTCCGGCGGCGTCCGCCCATTCGCGGCCGACGAGAACGCGCGGCGCAAGTCACTGGAAGACGCCTTCCAGCGCTACGACGTGCCCGAGGTTGTGCGCCTCCTCGACCGCGAGTACGATGCCGCGGCCTATTCGCTGCGCAGCCTGTTCCACGATGAACAGCGGAAGATTCTGGAGCAGGTTCTGGAGCCGACGGAAGCCGCGATGGAGGCGCTCTTGCGACAGGTCGTCGAGACGAATGGCCCCGCGATGCGCTTCCTGGCCGCGCTGGACCGGCCCGGCCTGCCGGCTTTCCGCACCGCGGCGACCTTCATCTTGAACCGCGACCTACGACGGGCGCTGGCGGCCGACGAACCGGACCCGGAGCAGGTCGGCCGGTTGGCCGAGGCGGTGCGGACCTTCGGCGTGCCGCTCGACCAGGGTGGCGTGGCGTTCGCCCTCCGCGGCTGTGCGGAGCGGCTCCTGGCTCGCATCGTCGCAAACCCCAACGACATCGCTACGCTTGATCTGGCCGATGCGCTCTTGGCTCGGGCCGCGGGTCTTGAAGTCCCGACGGACTGCTGGGCCGCTCAGAATGCGTTCTACGACCTGTTGCAGACCGAGTATCCGGCCCGGCAAGCGTCGGGCGACGCGGAGTGGTGTGCCGCGTTTGCATCGCTCGGCGAGCGGTTAGGGGTGCGGGTCAATCCAAGCTGAAGCGACTGGATTCTGCGAGTGTAGCTTGTGCCCAGGTCGTTTGGCTCCGTCGTCTGCGGCGATTCGCTACGCAGACATCGTCGATATCACGATGCCCTACGTGCCCGGTGTGGCCGTGAATACGGCGCGATTGGATCGACTCTGACGCAAGATTGTGGCCCCGAAGTGACGATTCCGTCGTAGCCGGAATTACTCGACCTGGGAGGGCGACCGAAGTCGGCCGGCCGCGGCTACGGCTGGCACCGGCCCCTTGCCATTTCCCAAGGGTGGGGTGGCGCGGTACAATTTCTCCAGCTTCTCTCATTCTTCATCGTTCCGTTCGGGGATCCACTTGTGAAAGCACTCGTTTTAATCGCGGAGGGCTTCGAGGACTTAGAGCTGTTCTGCCCCTGGTTCCGGCTGCGGGAGGAAGGCGTTGAGGTGACGGTCGCCAGCCCCGGAGGCAAGCCGGTCAGCGGTCGGCACGGCTATCGGATCGAAAGCGACATGCCGATCCGCGAGGCCAATCCGAGCGAGTACGATCTGCTGCTGCTACCGGGCGGCAGTGCCCCGGAATTGCTGCGGTTACGCGAAGAAGCCGTGGACGTGGCCCGCACCTTTGCCGACGAGGGACTACGGATTGCGGCCCTCGGCCATGCTCCGCAATTGCTGTTGAGTGCCGGAGCGCTCGGGGGCCGAACGCTAACATGTGCGGCCGGCATCCGCGACGATGTTCGCGCAGCCGGCGCGACCTACCGCGACGAAGCGGTGGTGGTGGATGGCAACCTACTTACCGGCCGTGGCTCCGACGATCTGCCAGAGTTCAACGCTCAACTCGTTTTATTCCTGAGCGTCCAAGCGTAAAGACACCTACCGACCGCAACAATCTCGCCTGCATGAGACGCCGAATGGTCTCATGCAGGCGAGCGATTGGCGGTTAGTAGTGTCGTCTCACCCCACCACGAGGCGGTTGTCGACTGACAAGCCGGTCACTTCGGCTGCTTCACGTTCGGCCTGGGCCCGTGCGCCACCTGTCTTCGCATGGCCTTCCAGCACGACGTTTTCGCCGTCGATGTAGACATGCAGATCATCGATCTGCCAGCCTACGCGGTGAGCGATAATTGCATCCAGGCGAAGGGATTCCTCGTGTTCGACGAGCATGGCAGTGCCCTCCTCCTTCGGACGCTCCGTTGCCGCTTCGCCGAAGCGTCGCGATCCTAGTCCAACAGTCTCTTCAGAATGTCCGTCGTGCCGATCACACCGACCAGCACACCGTCGTCGTCCACCACGAACATGCGGTGAACGTGCAGGTTGAGCATCTCCTCGATCACCAGTCGAGCCGGCGCGTCCGGCCGCAGGGAGAAGACGACCGGCGTCATCACGTCGCGGACCGGCGTGCGGTCCACGGCTTCGACCTGGAAGCCTGCGACATCTTCGCCGGTCGCGGACCGTAGATCGGCCCGCTGGTAGTACTCGGGCACCGGCTTCGCATATCGCACCTTGTTGCGATCGTGCGTCAACACGTCGCTCTGAGTCAGGACGCCAACCGGTCGGCCGGCTTCGTTGATGACTGGTGCACCACTATATCCGCGGTCGGCCATTAACGCAACGGCCTCGTGGAGCGAAGCGTTTTCGGCAATCGAAACGACGTTGCGCGTCATCAGATCCGCGGCCGTCAGACTCATAAGCATCGGCTTACGCGGTTTGGTTAGCAACATGGAACACCTCTCTTTAAGACACAGGTCTTCACATTCGAGTCGGTGCCTAACAGGCAACCAACTCGATGAGCCACCGACCACCGACCCCTATGGACCAGTCGCGTGGGCGAGCAGCACTGGCCCATCCGCCCCGCGGACCACCTTATCGGCAACGCTGCCGAGGAAGACGCGAGCCGCTCCACTGCGGCCGTGCGTCGCAAGCACTGTCAGGTCGGCCGACTTGGCCGCTTCCAGGATCGCCGGGGCGGGCGCTTCGCCGACGACGACCTGTGTCTTAACCGTCAACCCGTCGCGGCGCATCCGCTCGGCGACGGTATTCATCTGGGCTTCTGCCTGCTTCACCAATTCGTCGAACAGCTGGCCGTCGTAGGCGCTCGGAAGATAAGCCATTCCGTCGCCGGAGACGCCCCAGATCGGTTCGATGACTCGTAGCAGTGTGTACTCCGCACCCGCCGGCCGGCCGAGTTCCACCGCAGGACCGATGGTCGCTTCTGAAGCGGTCGAACCATCGAGTGCGATGAGAATCCGCCGGAATCCGCGCGGTGCGACGACGGCGTCAGGCCGCGGTTCTTCACCGGGCCGGACCAGCAGCACCGGCACTGTTGTGCGACGGATGAGCTGGTCGGCGACGCTCCCGAGCCACATTCGCGACAGCGCGCCGCGGCCGTGAGTGCTGAGGACGATCAGGTCGGCCTTCAGTCCGGTCGCGCTCTCGGCGAGCGTTTCGGCGACCGGGCCGTGCAGAAGCGCACTCGTCGCGGGCAGGCCGGCCATCTGTCGGACCTTATAGGTCATCAGGTCCAAATACCCCTGGGCCGTTGGCGGCAGAGGGTGGGCAACATGGTTGTGTTCTGGAGCCACATGCACGAACTTCAACTCGGCGTTGGCCGCCTTGGCGACATTCACTGCTAGTGGCAGCGCCCGCTCGCTCAGGACTGACCCATCGAGCGGGACGAGGACGGTGCGGATCATAACCCACCCCCTCTCAGATGCGAACTCATGGCCGGGCTTGGAGATATAGTGCAATCGCGGTGCCGTTTCCGGGGATGCCGACAAACTGCCTATACACGGGCAGAAATGCGAGAAAATGATGATAACGTGGTCGCCGAACCGTGCCGGAGTGTCAATCGCTACGACAATCTGGCACGTCCAGCCGAGCCGCTACGAGGCTTGATCGGCATCGAGGATGAGGGTGACCGGGCCATCGTTGACGAGTTCGACTTGCATCGACGCCCCGAAGCGGCCGGTCGCGGCTGGCACGCCAAAGGCTTTGATGCCATTCACGAACGCCTCGTAGAGCGGCTCCGCCTGCTCCGGCCGGGCTGCGGCGATGAAGCTCGGTCGACGGCCCTTCTGGGCGTCGCCGTAGAGCGTGAACTGGCTCACGACTAGCACGCCGCCGGTGACGTCCGCGACCGAGCGGTTCATCTTGCCATCGTCGTCGGGGAACAGACGCAGATTGACGACTTTCTCGGCCAGCCATTTGGCTTGCGACACCGTGTCCGAATGCGTGATGCCGAGCAGTACAAGGAATCCGCGACCGACCGAGCCGACGACTTCGCCGTCAATGGTTACACTGGCCCGACTGACGCGCTGGATGACGGCTCGCATGGCGTGCATTCTACGCTCCTCCATCCGAAAATTCCCCGATTACGCTTGACGCCAGCGCGACGTCGATCAACAATCAGATTCCTCTCATAGTAATCTCACAGATGCTGGAGGCGTCGCCGTGCGTTATTGGCTGCCCATTGTCCTTGCCACCTTGCTCGTGCCCACCCGTGTCGTCGCCCAGTCATGGACCTCGTTCGCCACCGATCTCTGGAGCGTCGGCACCAACTGGAGTAGCTCGCCCAACCCGCCGACGAGCAGCAACGTCACAAGTCTGGTCTTCGCGAATCCACTCGCTTCGACCTACACGGCCACGCACAACCTCGGCGCGTTCTCGCTGAACCGCCTGACGTTCAATAACGAAGCGGCATCAGCAATCATCCTCGATATCAACGCGACCAGTTCCCTCGTGTTTGCCGGGACCACGCCGGCGATTCAGTTCGATGGCCCCGGAGCCGCGACAATCTCGGCTGCCGCGGGTGGCACCTTCGACGCCAGCATCGTCACCGGCATTCAAGGGGCCGGCGACGGCGTGCTGACCATCAGCGCCCCCATCGGTGGCGGGGGCGGTCTGACGATCAACCGCACCACGACGAGCTTTCTCGGTGTCACTGCGCTGACGGGGACGAACACACTGACCGGTACGGTCCTGCTCCAAGCCGGCGGTCTGTCGCTCGGCAATGCGGCCGCTCTCGGTAGCGGCACACTCGTCTTCGACACGACCGGCTCCGGACCGGCCGCGACGGGCAACTTGCGGGCCAGCACCACGATCAGCCTGCCCAATGCCGTGCAAATCAACACCGGCCGGACGGCCAACATTCCCACCGGAAGTGCCATCACGTTCAGTGGCACCGTCAGTGGCGCGGGCGGTGTGCAGATCGGCGACGGCATCGCGCCCGCGCCGGCCGGCGTCACCTTCAGCGGCACGGTCGGGTACACCGGAGCGACCGTCGTCACCGCCGGCACACTTACCCTCAGTGGTGCGGCCCCGGCCGGCAGCATCGCGACGAGCAGCTCACTCGCCATCGGCCGGCTGGCGACCGTCACGCTCGGCACCACGACCGGGTTGAACGTGGATCGCATTGGAAACACGACGCCCGTCGCTCTTAGCGGTGTTCTCGCTCTCGTCTCGCCCACAGGCGCCGGCAGCGATGTCAACGAGCAACTCGGCACTGTCACTGCCTCGGGCTTCCCGACGTTCACGGCGGACGCCCAAACGACTTCGGCGGCCGCGTTCACCGTTGCCAACCTCGTGCGCTCGGCCGGCAGCGTCGTGCGCGTCCGCGGCGATTCGCTCGGCACCGCGGCGTTTCCGACGGTGAACGTCAGCAATGTCGTCCTGACACAGATCAACGGGGTCGCTCCGGCGTCGGCCCTGGTCGGCGGTGGCGGGGCTGCTAATACGACGACGCGCTCGATCGTGCCGTGGGTTGTTGCGGCCAGCACCGCGGCCGGAGCCGGCGACAGCTTCGCCACCTACGACGCGGCCACCGGCGTTCGTCCGCTGGACGCGACGACCGAGGTCGCGCCATTGGTCGTGCCGGTCAGCTATGGCGCACCCGCGACGAACTACCGACTGACGACACCCTCTTCGGCGGTTAACGCGCCTGTGACGATCAACTCACTCGCCATCACAACGGCCGCGGGCGGCGTTTACGGCCTGGCCGGACCGTCGGCGACGTTGACGGTCGGCAGCGGGGCCGTTCTGGGCAACGTCGCGACCCAACTCGGCGGCATCGCGTTCGGCGCGGCCGAGGGTGTCGTCACCTCCGTGGGCAATCGGCTCGTCCTCAACGGTCCGCTGACTGGCACGGGTGGCGTGACGTTCGCCGGCACGGGCACCGCCGCCGCGCCCGGCGAGGTCATCCTGACGACGGCCTCGCCCGGTCTGAGCGGCACGACGAGCGTCGCCGGGGCCGGTGCCCAGCTCATCGTCACCAACGGCAACCAACTCGGCACGAATGTGACGCTCAACGGCGGCGGCCTGTCGTTCCGTGGCTGGACCGACACGCTGGCCGTCAACCTTGTCGTCGGTGCCGCCGGTGGGGCGCTGCAGGGCCAGACGGTTGGCGGCAGCAACTCCGCCACCGGCTCGGCTCGCTCGACGACGCTGACCTACTCCGGCAACCTGACCGGCTCCGGTCCGCTGTCTCTCAACGGCTTTGGCGACGGCACGCAGCGCGGCGGAGCGACAATTACGCTGAGCGGAACCAACACGGGCTACAGCGGGCTGGTCTCCATCAACGGCGGGGCCGTCGCGGTCGATTCCGATGCCCGGCTCGGCACGAATACGCGACTCGTCATCGGCTCGACGACCGCCGGCGGCAGTGCCACGCTGCGGCCGACGGCCTCGTTCTCGACCAGCCGCGCGATCTCGCTCATCGGGTCGGGAACCGTCGAGTTCGCCACCCCCACCGGTGTGACGCTGACGCTCAACGGCCTGATGACGAGCACCGCCGCCGCGACGTTGCTCAAGACTGGCCCCGGCACGTTGACACTGGCGAACATCTCGACACACTCCGGCCCGACTGTCGTCGGAAGCGCGACGACACGGGCCGAGCCGGGCGGCACGCTGACGCTCGTCGGCGCGGGCGCGCTGACCCAGACGAGTAGCATCACGCTCAACGAAGGTGGAACGCTGGTCCTCGACAGCCTGACCGGGGCGAATTCGAACAACCGCGTCAACATGGTGCCGGCGACGCTGGCTGGCGGCATCCTCGAACTGCGCGGATTCTCAACGGGCACGGCCGAGTCGCTCGGCCAACTGGTGCTGACGGCAAACACCGGGAGCGTCGTC
The DNA here is from genome assembly GCA_046350275.1 of Gemmataceae bacterium. Classification (GTDB taxonomy): domain Bacteria; phylum Planctomycetota; class Planctomycetia; order Gemmatales; family Gemmataceae; genus JAXMAS01. The sequence continues at coordinate 303,696 of JAXMAS010000008.1, read as the reverse complement.
CGTGTCGTTGTCCCCAACTCCAACGCGATCACCTCACGGCTCGTCTTCAACACCGCCGGCGCGACCAACCCCTTAGTCCGCAACGCTGGCTCGACAGTGGTGTTCGATTCGCTCGGGATCATCGGCACGGGATCGAACACCAGCGAGTTTCGCTTCGTGAATCCGACACCGACGACACCGGCGCTGGTCAATAACGTCATCGTCGGCGCATTCGGACAGGACTCGACCGGGGCTGGGCTGGTCACGCTGAACACGCAGTCGCCCGGCGTCGTCAACGTCCGGCCGCTCGTGCCGGCCGACAACGGCAACTTCGGCGTGCAGCTTACCTTCACCGGCTCGACGGCGACGAGCAACGTCATCGCGACGACGCCCCAGTTGATTAGTGTCGCGACCGCGGCGAACGCCGTGTCGGTCAACCCCAACGTTACCGTTCAAACCCTCGCGGCGCTGACGCTGACCAGCGGCAACCTCGTCCTCGGCCCGTCGGCCCTCATCGCCGGCACCGGGTCGCTGGCCGCGGGCGCGGGGCAAGACCTGTCGGTGATGGCCGTCGGGACCGGGGCCACCGTCGGCGTGCCGCTGGCGGCCGGGACGAACACGCTCAACAAGACCGGGACTGGCCCGCTCACCCTCCAAGCCGCGTCGCCGACGGTCGCCACGGTCAACGTCCAGCAGGGCAGTCTGAACGCCCTCGCGCCGAGCGCCTTCGGCACGCTGACGGCCGTCAACGTGCAGTCCGGGGCCGCGTACTTCTCCGGCAACCAAGGCCTGGCGACCGACCAACTCGGCGGCACCGGTACGGTCAACCTTGGCACCGGAACCCTGACGGTCGGCGGTGCGAACGGGTCGAGTAACTTCGGCGGTACGCTGACGGCCGCGGGCTTGATCAAGAGCGGCACCGGCACCTTTCGCTTCACGCAAAACGCCAGCTACACCGGCTCGATCACGGTCAACGGCGGCGTGCTGGCCTACGGCGAGAATAGCGGCACAGCCCCGCCGACGCCGAGCGTGACCGGCGGCGACATCACCTACGCCGGCGGCACGTCGCTGTTCGTTAACGGTGTGACGACGTTCGCCCGCAACGTCGCGATCACCGCCGGCTCGGTCACGCTCGACAACGGCGGGCAAGGCGGCGCACCCACGTTCACGGGCACATTCACCGTGTCGGCCGGGACGACGCTCAGTCTGACGACAACGACCTCCGGCGGCTTCCGCTTCAACGGCCCGATCACCGGCGGCGGCACGCTCGCGGTGACGTCCGGCATCACCGTCATCAACGGGGCGAACGACTACGCGGGTGGCACGACGCTCGCCTCGGTCACGACGACCGTCCTGGGCAGCGACACGGCCCTCGGCACCGGCCCGGTGACGATCACGGCGGCGGCAGCCCTAATGCCCAGCGGCGGCAACCGCACGCTGGCAAACGCCGTCAACGTGAACAGCAACTTCACCTTCGGCCCGTCGGCGGGCACCGAAACCGTCTCGAACGCCTTCAGCCTTGCATTCACCGGTACGACGACACTCGGCGGCGCGGCCGGCGCACGTACCGTGACGACGGCCGGCCAGGGCAACTACACGCTGACGGCCGTCACCGACGGCACGGCGACCGGGCTGACGAAGGCCGGCGGCGGCACGCTGACCCTGGCCGGCACCAGCCCCTACAGCGGTACGACGACGATCTCAGCCGGGTCGCTGGTGGTGAGCGGGTCGAAGACTGGCACGGGGACGATTGCGGTCGGCGGCGCGGCGGGTAGCGCGACCGGCGTTCTGGCCGGCGGCGGTTCCGTCGCCGGAGCTATCACGGTCAATGCGACGGGTGCGATCGCGCCCGGCGTCGGCGTCGGCACGCTGACGTCTTCGGGCGGCGTGACGTTTGCCGCGGGCGGCGCGTACTTCTGGGAGTTGGCCGCCAATTCGACGGCCAATCCTGGCACGAACTGGGACCGCATCGACGCGACCGGCACGACGCTGAGCGTGACGGCCGGGGCACGATTCGTGCCGGCGTTTATTGGTACCGCGACGGTGCCGAACGGTGCCGGCATCTGGGCGACGCCGCAGACGTGGACCGACGTGATTCTGACGACCGGCGCGACGGGGGCGACGAACTTCGTGATCGACAATTCGGCATGGACCGCGTTTGGTACGTTTGCGACGCTGACATCACCCGGCGGCGGCGTGAGCCTGCAATGGACGCCGGTGCCGGAGCCGACGCATGTGTTGCTGTTGGCCGCGGGGGCGGCGCTATTCGTCCGGCGAGCGTCGAGGCGTCAGCCCGACGTGGAAGCAGCAGGTACTTCCACGTCGGGCTGACGCCTCGACGCTCGCCGGGCATCTGCCTCGGTCAATCGTTCGCCGTCATCGACGCCGCCAGCACCTTGGCGATGCGCTCCTTGCATTCCTCCAGGTGTGCCCGCGTCGTGTCATCCGGCGGGGCCGACGCCATCAACACCTTGTCGATCCGGGCACCGATCTCCCGCAGGTGCAGCCGGGCCAGGCTCTTGGCGTCGGCCGGCACTTTTGCCGTCGGTCCGGCGCCGCCCATCAAGAGCGCCACGACATTGGCTTGGCCGGATTTCTCGCCCAGCACGATGCCTGACAGATCCTTCAAGTGCTCGCGCTGTAGGTTGCGGCGGACCACCGACGCGGCTGGCTTCTTGTCGTCCGGCTTGCCATTGGGCAGGTCCGTCCAGACGCCTTCGGTCACAGTGCGGAACACCTCGGCAAGCGTGAGCGGCTCCTCGCCCTTGGGTGTCCGCGTTGCAACGTTTTGGATCCGCGACAACGTGTCCGCGTCGAGCAGTTCATCGAGGACGACCCGCTGGATCGCCAGGATGCGCTCGTTGAGCGGGTACTCGACGCTCGAGCCGAAGACGGTCCGCTCGGTGCCCCAGTGCATCCAGCGCTCGGCCGCCAGTTTGCGGAGAAGCTCCGGCGGGAACTGGAACGGTGCGTCGGTCAGGATGCCGTCGCGCAAGAACGTCAGGGCCGCCCGCTGCTTGGCCGCGGTCACCGGGACGAACGGGTCGCGGGCGTTCGGGTCGCCCTTGTGGTCGCGGTGCATCATCTCGCCGCCGACGAACTTCGCATTCAGGAACGCGGCATCGCCGTACTGCTTGAGGAGCATCCCGAACGCCTGCCGAGCGCGCTGATAACCCTCACCCTTCTCGACCACCCGCTCGGCGAGGTCTTTCATCAGGTCCGACGCCATCTTGGCGCGGTCCTGGGCGTATTTCATCGGGTCGTTACCGAGATCCCACTGATTGACCAGTGGGTCGGCCGAGCCGTACAGGTCCTCGTCGGTCGAGTAGATGAGCTTCGGATCGGCACACCGGCTGGCGATCTTGGCCAGGTCGTCGGCCGAGGCGTCTGGCTTGTAACCGTACTCGATCGCCCAGTAGTCGTATGGCCCGACGGTGCTGGTGAAGTAGTCACCTTGCTTGACGCCCTTCGGCGCGAGGTTGGTCGGGTTGTAGTCCATGACCGAGCCGACGAGGCCCTCCTTGCGGGTTTCGGCCAGGTCATGCAGCTTGTCGTTGGGCAGCATGGTGCTGGCCTTGAAGTTATGCCGCAGGCCGAGCGTATGGCCGACCTCGTGCATGACCGTCTCCTTGACGGCTTGCTGGATCATCTCGTCCGGTACCTTGTCGCCCGGCTTGAGGTTGAACTGGGCGGCGAGGACGGTCATCGCGAAGCCGAGTTCGCTCGACTTGTGGGCGGCGCACTGGCACAGGCCGCGTTGCAACAACCGCAGGCGCGCGGCCGGCGTATCGCGGTCGTCCCAGCCACCGAACAGGGCGTCGGCCGATGGCAAGAGCCAGCCGCGGCGGGCCGCCTGGATCGTGCTGGCCGCCTCCCGCGCGTCCGGCCGGTAGATGATGCCCTCGCGCTTGTAGAAGCGCACCATGTCGGCGTCAAAGAGGATGTCGGCGTCGAGGATTTCCCCGGTGTACGGGTTCACCCGGCTCGGCCCGATGGCGTAGCCGCCCTCGTTGGTGATCCAGCGGAACGTGTTGTAGTTCATGTCCTCCGGGTCGAACTCTTCGTTCTCCTGCTGGCGGACCTCGATGGCGTCGCGGAAGCCGACCTTGGCGAACGCCTTGTTCCATTCGAGGATGCCCTCGCGCACCGCGGCGCGGAACTCGTCGGGCACGGACTTCTCGATCCAGTAGACGATCCGCTTCTTCGGTGGGCTGAGCTTGCCGCCTTCCTTCCACGGTGTGCCGTCGGCCCGCTCCAAGCGCCAGCGGTTGACGTAACGGACGTAATTGGTGTCGGGCTTGTCGCCGGAGAAGTCCTTGACGGCGGTGATGAAGTAGCCGATGCGGTCGTCGGCCAGCCGCGGCGTATAGCCCGGCTCCGGCATCTCGACGAGGCCGTAGTGCAGGACGACCGTGGTGCCGCGCGGGTCGATCACCGCGTCGGACCCACCGCGACGGCCCATCCGCCCGCCGGCAAACGTGGCGGCGACCTGGAGCTCGACGTTGCGCGGGAATGCCTTGACCTTGTGCCAGGTCGTCCGGTTCGGGTCGAGGAAGCCGATGCCGAGCTGCGCGAAGTCGCCGAAGAAGATCTGGTTGAAGTCCACCACGACCGCGCCGCGCATCGGGTTGATACTGCGGATCGGCAGGGCCATCAGCACGGAATCGGCGTAGGTCGTTTCGACGGCCGCGGCCTCCGGCGTGCCCTTCTTGGCGCGGAAGTGGGTGTTTTTGCGGATGACGTGGACCTTGTCGCCGACGCGCTTGAATTGCAGCACGATCAGCTCGTCATCGAGCGTGGTGCCGCCGGAGCCGGCACCGCGGGCGACAGCCATCGGCGCGAGGTACGACGTGTTGAACTGCTGCGGGGCGATCTCGGCGAGCAGGTGATCGTCCTTCAGGTACATCTTGAAGAGGCCATCGAACTCCTTCGCGCCCTTGGTAAGCTTGGCGAAGTCTTCGTACTTCTTGCCGGGGCCGTCGTCGTCGCCCCCGCCGCCACCGAGCTTGGCGAGCACGGCGGCTGGAATGTCCGGGGCCGCGTTCGGTGCGGGTGCCGGCTGCTGGGCGGTCATGACGCCCGACACACCGAGCGTTGCACCAATTGCGAGAGAGAGAAGTCGTTTCATGGAAGTCCCTCATGGGTTGGGGAGCGGCAGAAAGCCCACCGATGGCAATCGGTGGGTATGTCCCACCGGCCGCCGCCGGTGGGCTTTTGTGATCCTGCAAAGTCTACTCAGCTTACCCAGTCCGCACGGACTGGACAAGCGCGCGGCCGATGGGTATAGCCCGCGGCGCTCGTTCGCCCGCGGTAGGGGGTCCGTGCCATGTCCGTCCTCGACCATTGGCATCCGCTGCTGCTTAGTTGCGATCTTGGCCGCAAACCCGTCGCCGTCCGGCTCGATGGGTACGACATTGCCCTATTTCGCACACCGGAAGGGGTTGCGGCCCTCGACGATGTATGTCCGCACCGGCGGATGCGGTTGAGCCTCGGCGACGTCGTGGACGGTCGGCTCCAGTGCCGTTACCACGGCTGGACGTTCACGCGCTGCGGGGCCGGCGAAAGCCCCGGCACGCCAAAGCTAACGGCCTGCGCGACAAGCTACGAGGTCCGCGAGGAGCAAGGGGCCGTGTGGGTCCGCGGGGCCGGCAGTTCCTCGGCGTTCCCGCAGTTTGACGTGGCCGGCTACCACCCGACCTGTACGTTGCATCACCGAATCAAAGCCCCGCTTGAGTTAGTGATGGACAACTTCTGTGAGATCGAACACACGCCAACGACGCACGGCTTCTTTGGCTACGACCTCGACCGGATGCACGAGGTGAAGGTGCGGTTCGAGCCGACGGACACGACGGTGCGGGTGGTGAACGTCGGCCCGGCCAAGGGCGTCATGTGGCCGCTGCGCAAGTTGCTCGGCATCCGCAAGACCGACCACTTCTACGACGACTGGACGACCCACTTCTCGCCACCGCATTCGATCTACGAGCACGTATGGATCGACCCTGCTTCGGGAGCCGAGAGCATGGTGAAGTGGAAGTTCTTCATCTTCTTCTCGCCGCTGAGCGCGACGGAGACCGCGCTGACGTCGTTCGTGTTCGTGAAGTCGCGGTGGCCCGGCCCAGCCGGCGGCGTCCGCCTGTTCAAGTGGCTGATGCGATGGCAGGCCGACGTCGAGATCAAGAAGGACATCTTTATGCTGGAGAACCTGGCCGACCAGGACACCGGCATCGAGGGCCTGAAGCTGAGCCGCTTCGACCGCGTGTTGGGGCTGAACCGCGAGCGGCTGCGGCGGGTCTACCGCGGTGAGCCGGCCGAGCGTCGGGCGCTGACGATGCGGAAGAGTGCGTGATGTTCACCAGTCGAGCGGGAGCATGCTGACGACCCGACCTAACCGTTGGACGGCCGCCGCCAACGGTACGACGGTTACGGCCTCACGGCCTTCGTGGACGAGTGAATTGCGGTACGCCCGGACCTCATGAGCGTCGGCGAGCCACCCCTGGGACACGCGGAATCGTGCGGCCAGCGAATCGAGAAGCGTCCGCGTCGGCGGGTGGCTCGGGCGGCGTAGATAGTTGAGCCACACGTCCCGCCAACCGGCCTCGGCGACCGCAAAGACGCGAATCAGGTAGGTCGGTTCCAGGCTACGTCGGGCGTCGCGGACGTCGCGCGGCGTCAGTTCGTCGGCGTCCAAAATCGTGGCGTTTCGTCGGGCGTCGCGGTCCAACCGATCGCCCGCCAACCGCAGGGCCGTGTACTCCCGCTCGACGGCCACGATCCGTCGGAACAGGTCGTTGCGCTTACCCATTGAATTCGAACAGTTCAGCCGCGGTCTTCAAGAACGCCCGCTCCGTCCACTTTCGCCGAACCGGCTTCTTGGTCAGAAAAAGGTGGATCCCCCATACGCCGTTGTCGCGAACGAGTCGCGCGGCGTCGAACGACGGCATGGCGTAAAGGTCGATCAACCCGCTTCGGTCGCCCGCGACGTACCGGCTGACGGGATCGAGCAGCATTCGGCCGGCCGGGCACTGCATGATCAGTTGCGGGACCGTGTACGTCCCGATCGGGTCTTCCGAAATCGTCTTCGGGACGCGCCGGGTCGCCCAGTCCTGCCAGCCGGAGGCCCAACCTTCGACTTCGGCGACCAGCGCTTCAACCGCCGCGACCCATTCGTCGCGCTCCGCTTCATGACCGGCAACCAACCTCTTCGGGGATTTCGTTTTGCCCATCACCCAACCCTCCGCCGATGTCCTCTGCCTGCTGCCATGATACCTGATCCGGCTCCCAGGTTCGCTCACGCCGCCACGCACGGCAGGACGTACGGCCCCTTCGGCACCACCGCCACCCGCGCCGCCGGGCCGTACTCCGCCAGGCTCGCCGCCACCGCCGCCTCGACCGTCGCCGCCGGCTCCACGTGGCACGCCCGCAACACCTCCCCCGGCAGGCCGTCCGACACCACCTTCACCTTGCAGTGCGCCAGCACCTTGGCCAGCATCACGAGCTGCCACTCGTCCATCTCGCAGTGGTCCGGCCCCGGCTCTTCGCGGCCGCCCGGCGCGAACCGCTTCATGAACCGGCTCTCGGCCATCATCCGTTGGAACTCCGGCGACCCCAGCCCCTCGCTCAGCGACGCCGCCAGCACGATCGTGCCCCCTTTCTTCACGATCGGCAGCGCCCCGGTCAGCCCCTTGACGGCCTGGTACCACGTCGTGTCGAGCGGGTAGCCGGCGCAGCTCGTCACCACCACGTCCACCGGCTCCTTGACCGGGGCCTTCACGATGTTCTCGACGAACCGGACGCCGGCCTCCCACGCCAGGATCATGTCGCCGGCCCCGAGCCAGGTCACCCGCCGTTGGCCGTCGAGGCAGACGTTGACGATGAAGTCGCACCCGGCCAGCCGCGCGATCCGCGTGTTCTCCTCGTGGACCGGGTTGCCCTCGACACTCCCGCAGTCGGCCTTCGGGTGTTCGAGGAACCGCGGGCCGTGCCAGACCTTGACCGTCTCCAGCGCCGCCAGCCCCGGACAGATGACCTTCCGGCCGCCGGAGTAGCCGGCCATCAGGTGCGGCTCGATCAGCCCGGTCGTGATCTTCAGGTCGGCGGTGACGTACCGCGTGTCGATCCACGCCGGCACGTCGTTCGGCGTGGTGCCGAGGTAGGTGTGTTCGTCGAGCCGCTGGCCGTAGTGGTTCTCGATGCGGTAGTTGGCCGCGACGTCGGCCCCGACCATCTCGACCAGCTCGTCGCCCTCGTTCGGCCGGTGCAGGCCGGTGGCGTTCAGGATGGTGATCCGGTCCCGCGGGACGCCGCTCGCTTCGAGCGTCCGCAGCACCGGCGGCAGGATGAGCTTGTTCGGCACCGGCCGGGTGACGTCACAGATGACGACGCAGGCGTCCCGCTTGCCGCGGGCCAACTCGGCGAGCGGCCGGGTGCCGATGGGGTGGGCGAGCGCACCGGCGAGGGCCGCGGCCGGGTCGGCGAGCGGCGCGGCGTCGCGGATGCTCAGGGGGCCGACGACGCGGTCGTCGGGCAAGTTGACGCGGAGGCCGGTGCGGCCGTAGTCGAGGGTGAGTTGCATGGTGATTCCGAGGGTTACGAAGCCGATGGCGCTTTGATGTCGAGTTTGGCGAACAAGTCGGCGAGCGAGAGCGCGAAGCCGGGCAGGACGGTGCCGCCGTCGAGCGTGCCGGCGTCGTCGAGGACGACCGCCACGTCGGGGCCGGCGAACGCCTGTGCGGTGCGGGCGTCCGGGTCGATCTGCCAAACCAGCTTCACGCCGGTCGCGAAGTAGTCCGCGCGCTTGCGGGCCATTTCCGCGGCCGTGTTGTCGGCGGTCAGCATGTCGATGGCCAGCGCCGGCGGCACGGACGTGATCGGTTCCGACGGGATGCGGCGGCCGGGCATGTTGTCCCAAGGGATGTAGAGCAGGCTGGCCGAACGGACGTTGCCGTTCGGGATGCGGATCGGGGCGGTCGCGCCAACGGCGATGCCGAGGTCGTTCTCGTCCAAGTAACCCATCACGCGGCAGATGACGTGCATCATCAGGAACGAGTTGCGGCAGTTCGGCGGGCGGACGACGAGCGTGTGATCGACTAACTCGCAGATGACATCGGTTCGGGCTTCGATCTCGACGACATCGGCCTCGGTCGCCATGCCGGGCGGCGGCACCATGCGGACGCGCCACGCCGGCACCCCGCCGAGCCGTTCCAGCAGGTCGGCCACCGAGTCAGGGGGCGTGGGACGCTCCGGCATCGGAAAGTAGTCGGCGGTCTGCCTCGTCGTCATCGGCACTCCTCCGAACCGGCGAGCGTCGAGGCGTCAGCCCGACGTGGAAGTCTCCATCACGTCGGGCTGACGCCTCGACGCTCGCCGCATGGGTCGGGCCTATTGTACCAGCGGCCGGGCGGGTATGATGCTCCGCACGCCCGCATGGGTTGCGAGGAGACGCGATGACGGCCGGCGATTCGTTCTGGGATATGTGGGCCGGCCACCTGGTCCTTCAATCGCCCGTCTACGCGGTCATCGCGTGCGCGTTCCTGTTGGCCCTGATCCGCCGACGCCGGCACCCGACGGCGTCGCTGCTCTTGATGCTCGGCGTCGGGCTGATGGCGGCGGAGTCGTTGGCGGCCTTCGTCTTCTACGGATGGCTCGTCACGGCCCTGATCGGCGCCGGCGGCGGTAGCCCCGACATCGATCGCTGGCAGCGCGTCGCGCAGCTTGTCCACGGCCTGCTGGTCGCCGCGGCGTACGCCCTGATCTTCGCCGCTGTCTTCGTCGAGCGCACTCGCCCGTACGCACCGGACGCGGGGTCGGCCAGGCCCGGATAGAATGCCCCAACCAACACCCGTGGAGCTAGGAGACGGCAAGCCATGTGGGCCGGCGGATCGTACGAGGACCAACTTGCGCGATTGGCCGTGACGCAATTGCCGCAGTACGTCGTGCTGGGTTGCGGCTTCCTGCTCGCACACATACGCCGCCGGCGGCACGCGAGAGCCGCATTCCTCGTCGCCCTCGGTACCGGGCTGTTGCTCTTCAACAGCGCCGGAACGTTCCTGCTCTACAGCTGGCGGATGACGACGATGAGTGCAAAGCTTGCGAGCGTATTCGCCCTCGCCCAGACTGCCTTGACGGCCGTGGGATACGCCCTGTTGATCGCCGCGGCGTTCGTTGATCGCACTCGCGCGTATGGTGAATCGTCGGCCGCGATGCCCGACGCCGAGGGAACGTGACAGCCAGGTCGATGCTAACCCGGCATTACGACGTGGCCGCGGTGTCGGTCGTCGGCCGGTGCTGTGTGCAACAGGTCCGAGGTCCGCAGGGATCAACTGCCTTTGTCTCGCAAGCGTTCCATCAATCGCGCGCGATCGGATTCAGTCCGCCGCCGCGCCGCTTTGCACGCGCTCGCGTTCGCGCTCCGCGTACTCGGCCAACTCCCGTCCAATGGGGTGATCGATCTGAAGCGCGTGGATGTCGATGGTAACGTCCAGCCATTGTAAAAGCAGTGCATCCCCGTCGGTCGCGAAGCCTGGGGCGATGCCGGCGAACCAGAAACCTGCCTCCTCGGCGGCCCGGCACACATCCGGGGTGCCGGCCTGGGCCAGCGGCAGTTCAAGGAAAACAGCCTCCGCCCCTTGCCCGCGGAGTTGGTCCCGTGCTGCGACGATGGCTGTCGGCGTGTCCGCTCCCACCCGCGTCACTCGAATGCCGCCGCGTTCCAGGTCCTCGCGGAAGTCCGCCACGAGTTCGCCCATGCAGTTCGCTGCGGTGCCGGCCTGCGGTTCCACGCCCACGCTGAGCAGGCCGTAGACCCGCTCGCAGATCGGGCGGTGGTACGCCGGCAAGTACGCCGGCACCGACGCCGGGCGGCACAGGTACTTGAAGTACAGAAGCGTCGTCAACCGCTGCGCGAGCGGCTCGGCCATGTTGTGAAACGTCCGCGGCGACCAGCCGAACAGGGCGGCGCACGGCGTTTCACCGAAGCGTTCGACAACGCGCTGCGAGAAGACGTGGTTGGTGACCAGATGGCCAAATAGCCCCGCGACGCCGAGTCGAGCCGCCTCGGCCTCCAGCACTTCGCGCATGCGGTCCATCAGCTCGTGATGGCGATGTTCGGGCAAGACCATCGCTTCGCCGGTCTCGGCCAGCCCGCCGGGCCGCGGCCGGACCAGGGCATAGTGACCGACAACCCGCCCGTCACCGTCAAGAGCGACGAACGAGACCAGTTCACCGGCGTCATTCAAACGGACGATTTGCTCGGCGTCGTACAACTCGGGATGGACGTAGCTGGTGCCGTAGATGGCCCGCACGCACTCGACGAGACCGGGAGCGTCGGCCGGAAGAAGCCGGCGGATGGCGTAGGTCGATAAGCTTTTGGTGAGGGCAGTCACGAGCTTGTCCTCGAAGTTTCGGTCGTTCGTCGTCACTCTTCGACCTTGAGCGGGATGCCGAGTTCACCGAGGCGGCGGTAAAGCGAGCTCAAGCCGACACCGAGCCGTCTGGCTGCGTCCTTCTTGTCCTGCGTCTGGCGCAGGATGCGTCCGATATGCCTTCGCTCGAAGCGCCGCACCGCTTCTCCCAGATCGTCCACTGCTTCGGGGTCGTTCTCGGTGGGAGCGAGGTCCGGAGGCAAATCGACGGGTGTGACGAGCGGGCCTTCACCCAGGATCACTGCCCGCTGCAAGGCGTTATCCAGCTCGCGGACGTTGCCGCGCCACGGGGCCGACCGCAGCAGTTGCATCGCTTCGTGCGACACGCCGCTAAAGCGCTTGCCCAAGTCCCGCGCGTGTTTGGCCAACAGGAATTCGACCAGGTCCGGGATGTCGTCGCGCCGCTCGCGCAGGGGTGGCAAGTCGATCGTGACGACGTTGAGCCGGTAGAACAAATCCTCGCGGAATCGGCCGGCTTCGACTTCTTTCCGCAAGTCCTTGTTGGTCGCGGCCAGCACGCGGGTCTCGACGCGCATCGGTTCGTTGGCCCCGACTGGCAGTACCTCCTTCTGCTCGATGGCCCGCAAGAGCTTTGCCTGGGTGGCCAGGGCCAATTCGCCGATCTCGTCGAGGAAGACGGTGCCGGTCCCCGCGTGGGCGAAGACGCCGGCCGAGTCGCGGTCGGCCCCCGTGAACGCCCCCTTGCGGTGGCCGAAGAGCTGGTTTTCCAACAGGTCGGTCGGAATGGCGGCGCAGTTGACGGCCAGGAACCGGGCGTCCGGGTCCGGGCCGGCCCGGTGGACGGCGCGGGCGATCAACTCCTTGCCGGTGCCGCTCTCGCCGGTGATGAGGACGGTAGAGCGGGTCGGGCCAACCTTGCGGACCAGTTCAAAGACTCGGCGCATGACTGCGGAGGAGCCGACGATCGTGTCCGGGGCGTCGCGGCGGTTCAGCTCGCGGCGCAGGTCTTGGTTCTCCTGGAACACGTCACGGTATTCGAGCATCCGCCGTAGCTTGCCGAGAACCTCGTCGAGCAGAATCGGCTTCATCAGGTAGTCGTGCGCTCCGCGCTGGAACGCCTCGACGGCGTTCTCCACCGTCGCATACGCTGTGACGAGCAGGACGAATGTTTCGGGGCTGATCTTGAGCAGCCGTTCGAGCGTCTCGACTCCGTCGATCCCAGGGAGCTGCACGTCGCAGAGGGCGACATCGTACCGGCGGTGGGCGGCGCGTTCGAGAGCCTCCTCGCCGGAGGCGCAGGTGTCCACGGCAAAGCCCTCCTGCGTGAGGTACTCGGCCAAGGTGTCGCGGATCAGCGCCTCGTCGTCCACGACGAGGATGCGGGCGGGCGCAGTGGCGCGGTTTGCCATGAGGACCCAATTGGGGTGAGGCGAGCGGTTTATCCCTATGATACGCCCACAGAACCGCTGCCGTCTCGCCTCCCGCCGTTCGGCCATCGGAGCCTCTCCATGCGACGTCTCGCGCCGCTGACCGTTCTCCTCCTCGTCTTTGCACAGCGGTTGTTAGCCCAGGCTCCGGGTCTCGACGCGGCCAAGGTGTCCGCGGTGGAAGCGGCGGTCGGTGCCGAGATGCAGCGGCAGAAGCTCATCGGCGTAGCCGTGGCCGTCGTCGCGGATGGGCAACTGGCGTATGCCCGTGGCTTCGGCTTTGCCGACCGCGAGCGCTATGTCCCGGTCACCGGCGCGACGCTCTTTCGCTGGGCGTCCGTGTCGAAGCCGGTGACAGCCATCGCGGCCATGCAACTCGTCGAACAGGGCAAGCTTGGCCTCGACGACGACGTCCGCAAATACGTTCCCGAGTTTCCTGAGAAGGACGAGACCATCACTGTGCGACAACTGCTCTGCCATCAGGGTGGCATCGTCCATTACACGAATGGCAAGGTGGTCGTCACGGAGCGAAAATACGATGCCGAGCACCCGTTCGCCGACGTGGTGACGGCCCTCGACACATTCAAGGACTCGCCGCTCGTTGCCAGACCCGGCACGAAGTACTCGTACACGACGCACGGCTACATCCTCCTGAGCGCGGTCGTGCAGCGAGCGGGCAGCCGGACGTTCGCCGACCAGGTGCTCGAGCGGGTTGCGAGGCCGCTCGGCATGGAGTCGTTCCGGCCCGATTACCAGTGGGAGGCGATCTCCGGTCGGGCGGTCGGTTACGTCCGCAAGGGCGACGAGATCGCCCGCTCCACCGACACCGACGTGAGCTGGAAGCTAGGCGGCGGTGGGTATCTTTCGAACGTCGCGGACATGGCTCGCTTCGGCGCAGGACTGATCGACCGCAAGCTGCTCCGGCCCGAGACCGCAGCACGTATGTGGGAACCTCAGAAGACGGCGGACGGCAAGGAGACGACGTACGGCCTCGGCTTCCAGGTCGAGCACAAGAACGGCCGACTGACGGTTGCCCACAGTGGGGCGCAGGAGAAAACACGAACGCAACTGATCGTGCTACCCCACGAAGGTCGGGCGGTCGCGGTCATGACCAACAGCGAGTACGGCCGGCCCGACGCGGTGGCCAAGGCGGTGCTGACGGCCGTCGGCGTCGAGCCGTAGTCCGTCTCAACCGATTCCTTCCGTCGCCGCGCCATTGAGCGAGAGGTGCCCCATGCGTTCCGTTCTCCTCGCCGCCTTGCTCGCCGCCCCGGCCGTCGCCGCCGATCTCACGGCTGGGGCCGCGGCCACGGTCATCACGCCGCCGCTCGGCACGTCCATGGCCGGGTACTACTACAGCCGCGCGGCCGACGGCATCCACGATGACCTGTACGCCAAGGCGCTCGTCCTCGGCGTCGGCGACGCCCGCGTCGCGCTCGTCGCGCTCGACCTCATCAGCACCAACCGGCCGATGGTCATGGCCGCGCGCCGCGAGGTCGAGCGGCTCACCGGCATCCCCGGCGGGCACGTCATGATCTCGGCGACGCACGCGCATACCGGGCCGGTTCTGTCCACGACCTCGCTGCGGGATGCCTTCGACGCCGGCACCGACCTTGCCCGCCGCTACTCCGAGGAACTACCCGCGAAGATCGCTGATGCGGTGAAGCGGGCCGACGCCGCCCGACAGCCGGTGCAGGCCAAAGTCGGCCGCGGCCATGAGGAGGGCATCGCGTTCAACCGCCGCTACCATATGGCCGACGGGACCGTCGGCTGGAACCCCGGCGTCGGCAACCCGCGCATCGTCAAGCCGGCCGGCGGCATCGACCCGGACGTTCACGTGCTGACCTTCGGGCCGCCGGGCAAGAAGCCGGCGATTTGTTACGTCAACCACGCCGTCCACCTCGACACCGTCGGCGGCACCAAGTTCTCGGCCGATCTGCCAGGCGTGCTGGCGAAGCTACTCGAAGAGTCGATCGCTCCGGGATTGCAGACGGTGTATACGACCGGCTGCTGCGGCGATGTGAACCACGTCAACGTCGCCTGGGACGACAAGTCGCAAAAGGGCTTTGAGCAGGCGTCACGGATGGCCGTCATCCTCGGGGCTGAGGTGCTGCGGACGCTGCCGAAGCTGCAACCCGTCGCGGCGACGGGGCTGCGGGTGAGGAGCGAGTTGGTAAAGCTGCCGCTGCCGCCGGTGACGGTCGAGGACGTGGCCAAGGCGAAGGATGTCATCGCCCGCCGCGGCGACGGCAAGTCGGGCCAGGTGCCGTTTTTGGAGCAAGTGGCCGCGTTCAAGGCGCTGGACGTGGCCGAGCGCAAGGGCGAGCCGCACGAGGTCGAGGTGCAGGTCATCGCGCTCGGGAGCGACGTGGCGTGGGTGTCGCTGCCGGGCGAGATGTTCGCCGAGCTGGGGCGGGCTGTGAAGCAGGATTCGCCGTTCGCGCACACCGTCGTCGCGGAGTTAGCGAACGGGTCGGTCGGGTATGTGCCGGCCCGGCGGGCGTACGCGCAAGGCAACTACGAGGTGGTGAGCACCCGCGTCGCGATGGGCGGCGGCGAGATGCTCATCGATGCGGCAGTGCGGCTGCTCAAGGAGTTACACACCAAGTAGGTACGACCGCAGGGAGTGCCACTACGAACCCCCTGAGGCTCCGCGGTGGCACACCCTGCGGTCGTACCACTTTAGTGATCGATCGCCAGTTGCGTTGCCTTCGCCTCGGTGCGGACGACGGGATTTTCGCTCTCGACAAGTTTCGCCACCACGGGTCGCAGGGCGGCGATATCGGCGTCGGGCCGTTTGCGGTGCAAGTCGGCGACGGCTCGCAGTGTGCCGACGACGGTCTCGCGGGCGGCCTGATCGTCGGGCACTTCGCGGCCATCCTTGAGTCGAGTGCGGAAGTTCCGCAACTGCTGCGGTTCGTCCAGCATTTCCTTGAGCGTGTCGAGAATGACAGGATCGGTCGCCTTATCGCTGCCGCGGCGGGCCAGGGCCAGGGCGGCGTTGTACCGCACCTCCCAGCCAGCCGGACTTGCCGGGCCGGTTGCTGCGATCGCCGTTTGCGGCTTCGTCGCCTTCTGGCAGCCAACGGCGAACAGAAGGACGACAAATAAGAGCCGCGAGCGTAAGCGAGCGCTGGCCGACTCGCTCGCTAACGCTCGCGGCTCGTTCCGGAGTCGATTCGTGATCGTCGTCCGCATGTCAGTCGCCCTTCTGTACTTCGATGGAGGTGCCGTGGCCATCGTCGCGAGCCAGCCGCATCAGGGCCGCGTCGATCTGCTTGTTCTCCTCCGCGGTCGCGTCCCAGAAGCCCAGGGCCAGGGCCGTCTGCTTGCGTAGGAAGGGGTCGTCGGCCTCGGAGCAGGCCAGCAGCGCGGCGATCGGCGGGAACGCGGCCCGCTTGGTGAGGAAGTCGGCCGACTGACGGGCGGCCGCTCCATACTCCGGCTTGTCGGCCGCGGCCTCGATCTCGGCGACGATCTCCTTTTGCCGCGCTTCCGGCAAGGCGGCGTACTTGCGGAGATTGCTACCGAGGGCGGCCAGCGCCCAGACGGCTTGCCGACGCAATAGCGCATCGGTCTTCGGGTCGCGGCTCGGGCTCTTCTTCGCCAATTCGCCGAGGACCGGGGCACCGACCGGTGTCATCAGGTTGCCGACGCACGCCGCGAGGTACTGCACCGCAGCCCGGCGGGCCTCAGCGTCCTGACGGTCCTTGCGGGTGGCGGCGTCGCCTTCCAGGCCAGCGACGGCCGCGGCCGCCTCGGCTTTCTCCAGGTCGCCGAGCGCTTGCCGCAACAGGTCGGCGAGCCGGAGGCCGAAGACCGGGTCGCTGGCCAGGTCGGGGTCGCGGGTCAGGACCTGGGCGAGATCACTCGCCGTGCGCCAGCGGATGTCTGGGTTGGGGCTGGCGAGGTCGGCGAGGAACTTGTCGCGCGACTTGACGCCGCCGGCGAGCCAACTGAAGCCAAGCAGCAGGACGACCGCGCCGGCGACGATCAGGCCGGGCACAAGGAACATCTGTGCGATGTAGCGGCCGGACGGCGCGACGACCGGCGGCAGCGCCTTGGATGGGTCGGGACTCGGGTCGGACAACGGTGCGTCTCCGGCGAACGGGCCCGTAGGAGACGACCGCAGGGAGGCCACCACTACGCTCGGTGCGCTTGGTGGTGGCACTCCCTGCGGTCGTACCACCCTACGGGAGTGTCACCTTACGATTATAGGCCTGCGGTCACTTTCCGGCGAACCAGTTGTACAGGTACGCCCCGACACCAAAGAGGACGGCGGTGAGGAAGGCAAACAGCCAAAAGACCATCACCCAATTCATGGACGTGTCTTCGGCCGCGGGCTGTTGTTGCTGCGGTTCGGGGGGCATGGTTCCTCCTTGTGCCCCACCGATTGTCATCGGTGGGATTTCCTGGGTGGGTGCTGCTGTTATATGCGCCGGAACTGGCGGTCGAGTTCTTTACGGCTGAAGAGCAGCGATGTGGGCCGGCCGTGCGGGCAGTGGTGCGTATCGTCGGCCAAGGCCCGCTGCGCGATCAGAGATGCGATCTCTTCGGGCGTCAGCCGATCGCCTGCCTTCACCGCGGCGCGACAGGCCATCGTGGCCAGGACATGCTCGAACAGGGCGTCGCGGGTTGGCGGGCGGTCTTTCGCGGCCAGCACGTCGGCGACACCGCGGAAGATTTCGGTCGGTGGCACTCGGCCCAGGAGTGCCGGGTACGCGGTCAGCAGCACGGTCCCGCCACCAAAGTCTTCGACTTCCAGTCCAAGTTCGGCGAGGGCGTCGCGGCATTCCAAGACGCGGCCGGCCTGTTCGCCCGGCAGGTCGATCGGCTCCGGAATCAGCAAGCGCTGGCGCTCGAGCGCCCCGCTGCGGATGCGGCGGCGGAGCTGTTCGAAGAGGATACGTTCGTGCAAGGCGTGCTGGTCGATGACCAACATGCCCTCCGGCGTCTCGACGACCAGGTAGGCGTCGTGAAGTTGCAAGACACGGTGATCGGTGAAAACTGGGTGATCAGTGATTGGTGATCGGTGATCGGTGATCGGGGAAGAACCGGTGATCGGCGGGGCGACTGTTGGGCCGATTTGCGGAGGCATGGGAAGCGGAAACGTCGCCGCCGATGGTTCGCCGGTCTTGCGGTCTTCACCGATCACCGGCCACCGATCGCTGATCACCGAGTCTTCGCGCGGCGGCATCATCCGCGGCGTCAGGTTTGCTCGCCGCAGCCGCTCGCGCACTATCGCCAGCACCAGATGAAAGACGGCTTGCGAATCGCGGAACCGCACCTCCGACTTCGTCGGGTGGACGTTGACATCGACCGCATCGGGAGGCAGGTCAAGGAACAGGAACCACACGGGGTAGCGGCCCGTCATCAAGAGGCCGCGGTAGCCTTCCTGCACAGCATGCGCCAGCGAGCGGTCGCGGACCCAACGGCCGTTGACGAACAGGTACTGCAACTTCGCGTTGCCGCGCTCGACCGACGGGTCGGCGACGTATCCGGTGAGCTGCGCTGGGCCGGGCGTCGGTTCGATCTGGTACAGGGCGTTCTGGATGTCGCGGCCGAAGAATAGGCCGAGGCGGTCGAACAGCGTTGCCGTTGCCGGCACCTCGTGGACCATTTTGCCGTTGTGCCGCAAAACGACGTGCAGGGTCGGATACGCCAGGCACAGGCGCGTGACGGTTTCGACGATGTGGCCGAGCTCCGTCGAGACGGTGCGGAGAAACTTGCGCCGCACCGGCACGTTGTAGAACAGGTGCCGCACTTCGATGCGAGTGCCGCCGGAGCCATTCCACGGCCGCACCGCCGACAGCTCGCCGCCGTGGCACGATAGAGCCGCTCCGTCGGCACTGTCGGGCGGGCGCGATTGCAACTCGACCTGGGCGACGCCACCGATCGACGCGAGCGCCTCGCCGCGAAAGCCCAGGGTGCCGATGTGGAAAAGATCGTCGGCGTTTCGCAACTTGCTGGTCGCATGGCTCGCGAAGGCGAGCGGCAGGTCGTCGGGGGCGATGCCGTGACCGTTGTCCACGACGCGGATGAGTTCGGTGCCGCCGGCATCGAGGTCGATCTCGACGCGGGTCGCCCCGGCATCCACGGCGTTTTCGAGCAGTTCCTTGACGACGCTGGCCGGGCGTTCGATGACCTCGCCGGCGGCGATCTTGGTGATGACGGTCGGCGGCAGTTGCACGATACGCGGCATCGCCCCATCCTGACGCGAACCCGCCGCCGCGGCAAGGTCGGGTGCGGCCGCCGACTCACTTCGCCGGCTTCACTCCGGGCGGTGTACGTCGAGCCGTTCGCGGTCGTCGGCCGGTCGATGTTACCGGGTGGCCGCGACCTTCTTCGCCGTCCGGACGATCTCCCGCTGCCGCTCGGACAGACTGTCCTCCGGCAACTCGGCTAACGCCTTGCGCCACTTGTCCCTGTCCGGTCGCGTTGACGACCCCAAGTCCTTGACCCAGGCCGCCGGCGGCGATTCACGCCGGAACCCGTTGGGCGCGAACGCACCACCCTTGTTCCATTCACACCACTCGGCACACGCAAGAACCGCCCGAAGTCCGTTCACGGTAGGTAAGGACTCGATGACTTCGAGCGCATCCTCAATGTTCGGCATATCCCCAAATGGTCCGTCACCATCCCGACAAGCGTGGCGGAAAAAAAAGACGAGTGAAATCGCGGAGGTTTCGTTGCCGATTCGCACCAGAGCCTCAAGTGTCGGTGGCATGTGAATCCCCGAGACATCGCCTACCTTCGACACACCGCCACCGATGAACGGCCGTTCGGCGGCAGCTGGCGCGGCAAGTAGGCGACATTCCCAGACCAAGCGGTACTGTTCATCGATGAATTTCTTTTTGATGAACTGGCGACCAGGGTCAAAGCGAGCGCCAGTGCCCTTTGGTTTCACACCTGTAGCGACGGACCCGTATTCGTTTTCCACAGCCTCATAGAGTTCCGGCCGTCGCCGCCGGTCCAAGGCGATGGCGACGAGCTTGCCGGCCAATGACTGGCCCTCCGTCCGGGCGATGCGCTCCGCCCTCTTCTCCTGCTCGATCTTGTCCTCGCCAAAGGCGTCCAACAACCTGTCGAGTTCCCCGGCGAATTCCGCGTATGCCTGCTTGACTGACTTCGGGTTGATCGGCACGTACATGTCCTCAAGGGCCGCCAGCGCCCGGGTGTAAACCGCGTTAGCGCGGGCGGAGGGCAGGGGCGGGCCGGCATCCGCGGGGGGCGCGCCACACGCGGTCAAGGCCAGCACGGTTTGGAATAGGTGCATCGCCGGTCTCCTTAGAATCGCGCTCAGTAGGTCCACCAGTCGATGTCCCAGATCGCCCGCATGACCAGCGAGCCGCAGTGGACTTCGCCAAACCCGTTGTGGTAGGAACTCCAATCATCGACAAAAAGCACAGACAGAGGGCCACCAGCCAGCCGTGAACGCACGGCCGCCTCGAAGATGTCCTGTCCGCCCGCGTTTTGCGGTGCGAAGGGACGCGGGAAGTAGTATTGATCAGCGATGATCTGCACGTTGGCGAGGCCGGGAGCAAAGGCGTATGCACTGCGGCTGCCGTTGAACGCCTGGGCATCGGCGGGACGGCCGAAAAAGAGATCGGGTACAGAGACGAAGGACAATACGCTGGGGCCGCCAGCGGCCGTGTTAAGGATGTATTTGATTTCGTCGATGTTCGCCTTCACGCCCTCGATGTTGACGGTTGAAAAACTCGGATCGGCCAGGACCTCCTGAACGGTCACGGCCGCAGGCGTCCCGTTCCTAAGGGTCAACGAGCGCTGGAGCAAGACGAATTTGTCGTCGATTCCCGGTTCTCGAAACCAATGCGTCTCGAATGGTGCGGCTGGTGCGGCAACATCGTTAGTCCATCTATAGAAACTAGGCGAGATATCGCCGACGATTTGGTTGGTGGTTATGTTCGAGGTCGTATCCCACACTTGGCTCACCTCGACCCAACCGTTCCCCCAAGCAGAGATCAAGCCGATCTGGCCTTTGGCTCCTGAAGACCCACTATCGTAAATCCGGATATACGCCCAGTCCGCGCCCGTGGCCCCCGACAGATCGATCTGCGTCAACACGCGAATGGTCGGATTCGTCGCCGAATGCACGAGAACAGTTCCGGCAAGCGTATTCCCCGGCGCAAAGAACACCGACTTGCCGCGGTCCGCAACCGGAATGGCCTGCATTTGGGCATACGCATCCACCGGGTCGGCGATGATGACTCGATTCGCGACCTGGTCGAAACTGACGACCTCGTCCATATGACCAACCTGTAACCACTTCGTCGGCAGGGTGATGAGTCCCTGTACGTCCTGAGACCATAAGAACCGACGGAGTGGCGTGGACATCGTGCTTCCAACCACGATCGTCCCGAGGGGGGCGTTAGGAGTTGGCGGCATCAATTCCAGGTTTCCGCCATAGTCCCCTGAACCACCGGTGCCTGTTGGCGGATCCAAGAAATCCCTGCCGATTTGGAAGACACCACTGTGGTATCCGAGCAAGTACTCCTTGACCCACCCCGGTTGTTGAAGGGGTTCCCCCCGGTAGGGCATTCGCAACGTCTCGTGAATCCTGGGGCCACCGGGCCGTTGGGTGTATCCGATCTCCGCATGATCCTGGGCCCACAGGCTTTGCTGAAATGTGTTCGGGTAGGTATGGAGTTGGTTGGAGTTGTCCAGCCCGTAGTAGCCCGGGCTGGCCGCAGCATTTAACCGAACGCTCGCATTGAAGTCGCTGGCGTCGACTGCCCAAACCTCTTGGGACGCCTGTTGGTTCGACAGCAGCATCCACGGCGCGACCTTCATCCTCACGTGATCGCTGCTAAGAACTATACCTCCCACGTTGCTCGTCACTTCCAAGTAAAGATCGATGTAGCCATCGAACTGAATGAACGACAGAGAACTTGGCGCAATGAAACGATACAACAGCCCTTCCAGCCCCATTTCGACAGTCTGCTGTGCTTCTACTGTCGGTGTGATATCCACGTCGGTCGGTGCAGGCGTGCCCCCGACTGCCCGGTCCCCGATCCGGCCAAGAATCGCTACCTCATCGACTGCCCTCGCTTTGAAAAGGTGAATTGCTTGGGCTTGGCTCTTGTTGCCGACTCGCAGGACAACCTTGGCGTTGCTCGGCAGCGTGCCAGTGCGTGTGATGCGTAGTGGAGCGAGTTGCGCTGCGCGATCGGCCGTCTGGATCGTGCGATTCTCGCCGGTGGGGCGGCCGCTGTCGGCGAAATCGATGGCGTCCGGTACATGGTTGCCGTCGCTGTCGTTGTGGTTGACGGCGAAGATCGCTCCCGCGTTCCTCGTCCATCGGCTGCGGTTCAGCTTGTCCGCATCCGTTACCGCGCCGTCGCGGTTCGTATCGCCGACGAGCGACATCGACCAGTTTCCGACATGGATCGTCACCTGTGCTGCCGGCCCGACGTGCATCGCGTCGCTGGCCTGGTAGGAAAACGTGTCGTCGCCAATGAAGCCTTGCTCGGGAACATAGACGAACCGGCCGCTGGAGAAGAGCATGAAGAACGAGGCGTGGGAAGGGCCGTTGGCCAACACGGCCGTCAGCCAATCGTGATCCGGGTCGTTGTCCAGGAACAGTACACCCCATCCACCGACGGTGAGTCGGTTGCGCAGCTCCGGTTCGTTGTTCCAGGAAACATCGTATGTATCGGGCATGGCATACGGAACGTAATTGTACGATTCATCGTCGCCAATCCAGACGCCCTCAGGCCCCTGATACATGACCGTATAATCCACGCCGGGGCCGATCCGCACGACGACCGTTTCGTCACCTTCGGTGATAGTGTCGTTCACAGCCAAGATGGTCACAGGCACCAGCGGGACGCCTTGGCCGAAAGAGGCTTGGCCCGGTGGAGGCACGTAGTCGGCCACGGGATCGGCAGTAGTACCATCCGCGGTGTAATTCACTGTGATTGGGTAGCTAAAGTTCTCGAGGTCGCGGATGAGTAGGACTGCGCCCGTACTCGACTCTCCAGGCAATTCCGCCGCCCTGGTATCGACGGGATAGATCGAGACATCGTGAGGAAAGATCAAATTGGAGGTCGTATAGATGTTCTGGCCCAAATCGCACTCTCGAATCGTCACACGGAGTTCAGTGCTTGCGACGGGAAAGTAGGAGCCGTTGTACGCGATGCTCGTAAGCTGAACGTCGCGGCTGTCACCAAGGAGTGGGGCGTTCTGTAGGGCACGGACGAGGACGCCCTTTTCATACTCGCCGGGCGCGAACGTCACGGTGCCGGACAGCGGCTCGTAGTCTCGGCCAGCGACCGCATCGCCACCAACCGTGTAGGCGACGGTCAGGGAAACGGTCATGTCGCCGCTACGTTTGAACACATACCCACCGGTCGTAGCGCCGGTGTACGTAGCCAGGAGATTGAAGTTCGCGTCGACCACCCGCTGGTTCCAGAACGCGGCCGTCGGGTCGACGACATATGCGGTGACGACGGGAACGATATTGCTGTAGTCCGTCGCGAATAGGCGCGCACTGACGCCCCAGCCGTCGCCGTCGCCGCCCCAGTTTGACCAGGACGCGATGAAGCTGCCGTCCGGCCCCAGGGCGAACGAGCCGCCTGCCCACGGGTGGTACGGCTCGCTCACCGGCGTGACCTGTCGGTCGCCCGTTAACGGCGTCAGGTCCGGCGACAGGACCTTGGCGTAGATGTCCCATGTCGCGTTCGCGTGCTGCGTTTGCCACATCACTGTTAGGTTGCCCGCGGCGTCGTATTGCGCGCCGGCGACGTACTGGTTTTCGGCGGTCGCCTCATTTATCCGCGTGTCGGCCGCGTCGATTGCGGTGCCATCGGCGTTGAACCGGCGGACGTACACGTCGGTGTCGCCGGTCGCGTCCGATTGGAGGAACGCCGCGAAGCTGCCGTCCAGGGCGACCGCTGCGTAGCCACCCTGGCTGCCGGCCGTCTGTGCGTTCAGCCGGATCGAACCGCCTATCGCCGTTACGGCCGCAGTCCCACTGGCCGTCGGGTCGTAGGCGAACCGCTGGGCGTAGCTGCCCCAGCCGTCCGCGTCCAGGTTGGTGCCGCAGACGCCGAAGGTGGCGACGAAGGTGCCCTCGGCGGAGAAGCCTGCGCCGGAGTAGTACGACCACGGGTTGCCCAGCCCCGGCTGCTCGACCAGGAACTCGTTCGTCCGGGCCACACCGTCGGCGTCGTAGAGCCGGGCGAACGCTTGCTGGGAATACGCGCCGTCGAGCCAGTTCGACCAGCCGATCAGGAAGTTGCCGGCGGAGTCCGCGGCAATCGTCGCGTTGATGACCCAACCGCTCGACTGGTTGACGCGAACTTCCTGGGCGTCGAGCGGCGTGCCGTCGGCATCGTAGCGGCGGAAGTAGATGCCCGGCCCCTGCGGTCCCGGCCCATTGGTGACGGCAACGAAGCGGCCGTCCGGGGTCATGGCCACGCCGGAGCTGTATTGGTCGCCGGGAGCGTAGCTATTGATGCGGAACTGCGGCCCACGCGGGATACCCAGGGAATCGAAGAGCCGACCGTAGGCGTTGTTGCCGGTGCCGTCGTAGTCGAAGGCGGTCGTCCAGGTGATGACGGTGTTGCCGGCCGCGTCGGCGGCGGTTGATGTGAAGAACTGCCAGCTCGCCGCGCCGGTGTTCACGCGGAACGGCGTGGCCGGCTGGAGGGTGAGGGCGGGCACGACCCGGTCCTCAAGGGCGAGCAGCCGCAGCCGCGCATGGCGCTGCGCGACCCCCCCCCTTGACGGGCCGGGTTCGGCGGCACAGGGCGTTGAATAGGCTACGCGGGGTGAGCGTCCAGGTGCGGGGCATGGGGGCAGTCTCGACAGGGTAGACCGGTGGGATGATGCCCTCGAAGATAATCGGCCAGTGCCGGTCGTCAATCCGGAGTTCTGGGCCGACGCGCGGATTATTCCGAGTTTTTGGATTCTGTGGTCAGTCGTTGCAACCGTAGTCTAAAGTGTCGCGCCACACCAAAACGATTGCTGCCGCTGCAGCCCATCCGACCGGCTAAGTTCGCGCATGGGTCGCCGCGTTCGGGCCGAAATGAGAGAACAGAGGACAGAGGACAGACAGAGGGCACAGACGATTGAGGTTCTTCTGTGCCCTCTGTCTGCCCTCTGTCCTTTGTCCTCTGTCCTCTGTCCTTTGTCCTCTGTTCTCTGTCCTCTGTCCTCTGTTCTCTGTCCTCTGTCGCTCTCTTCTAAGTCAGGTTCGGCAGCGGCCCGCCGGCGCAGTAGTCCGGGTTGCCGAACGTCGGAATGGGGTGGCCGAAGCCGTGGGCCAGCGCCATGAGTAGCCGATTGTGCGGCAGCTTCTTGTACTTGAGCGACCGGCCCATCTTGAAGTCGAGGCCGTTGCCGACCAGGACCCACGGGATGTCGTCGAGCGTGTGCGAGTTGCCCTTGCCCAGTTCGTTCGTCCAGACGATCAGCGTGTTGTCGAGCAAGGAGCCGTCGCCGCCCGGCTCGGGTGTCTCGGCGAGCCGCTTGGCCAGGTAGGCCATCTGCTCGCAGAACCACTTGTTGATCTTGGTCAGCGACTCGACGGCTTCCTTATCGGTGTCGGGTTTATGCGACAGTTCGTGGTGGTTCTCGGTGATGCCGATCCACCGCATCCGCGCTCCGCCGACGGAGTTCGTGTACTGGAGCGTCGCGACCCGGGCGAAGTCGTTGACGAACGAGTTCACCATCAGATCGATCTGGAGCTTGCTGAGCTTGGGGATGTTGTCGTTATCGGCCCGGACGCCCGGCTCGATCGCGGGGACAGCGTGGCCGACGGATTGGTTGTCTTCGCGCAGCTCCTTCTCCATCTCACGGACGAACGTGGCGTGCTCGTCGAGCAGCCGGCGATCCTCGGTACCGACCTTGCCGGCCACCTTCTTCAAGTCGTCTTGCAACGTGTCGAGGACGCCCTGCAGGCTCTCGCGGTCCTTGGCCCGGCCGTAGAGCTTGTTGAACATCTGGTACGGGCTATCGATCGGGGCGACCGGCTTGTTGCCGGCCGTGTAGACCATTCGCGTCCAGGTGTCGGCCCGCTCGGGGACCATGACGCCGAACTCCAGCGACCCGAAGCGGGTCCGCGTGGCGGTGTCTTTCTGGAGGAAGTTGCGAATCTCCTGGTCGATCGAAAGGCCCTTGGCCCAGCCCGCCGGGGTGTGCGAGCCACCCTGGATGTTGCCGGGGAATAGCTCGATGCCGGTCAAGAGGCAGCCGATGCCGCGCATGTGGTTGTCGCCGTCGCCGCGTACCTTGTCGCAGACGCCGTGCAGCGTCAGTGTGCGGTCCTTGAACGGCTCCAGCGGGGTGAGGCTTTCCTTGAGGGTAAACGTGTTGCCTTCCTCATCGGGCCAGAACGCCTTTGGGAAGACGCCGTTCGGGCTGAACATGACGACGAGCCGCTGTTTGCGCTTGCCCTGGTTGGCGAAGCCGAGGCTCGGCAGGTTCAGCACGAACGGCAGCGCCGCCGCGCCGAGGCCCAGGTCGCGCAGGAAGTCGCGTCGCGTCATCTGTCGAAACTCCAAGAACCAAGAACCAAGAACCAAGAACCAAAATGGCACGAACCGAAGACGCCCTACGATTGTTCGGTTCGGTTCCGGACCATCGCGCTGAATATCAGGACCAACTCTTGCGCCTCTTGCATCAGGGTCGCGCGAGCCGGCTCCAGGTCGGGCCGCCGCTCAAAGTCAAGCAACCGGAGCCAATAGTGTGACTCCTTGGCTTCTTTCCGCGCGATCTTGAGTCGGCACACGAAGTCCTTGTCGCCCAAAGCTTCGTTCGCCTCGATGTAGTTCGCGCCGGCCGAACCGGACGACCGAACTATTTGCTTCGTGTCTTCGACGTTGCCGATCGTTCGTGGCGTCTTCTTGACGAGGCTACGGACATCTGGGGCGAACTCATAGGTCCGCTCGCCAAGATCGTACGTCCGTTGTCGCTGGCTCGTCGCCACGTCAGTTCTTCTTTGGTTCTTGGTTCTTGGTTCTTGGTTCTTCAATCGCAGCGGCGGTCGCAATCTCGACCATCAGCTTACGGATACTGTAGCCGTTCTCGGTGAAATACTTGCGCAGCTCCGCCGGCTTCTCCCGTCCGTAGGCCCGCACCGGCTGCTTCACCAGGTTGTGGAACACCTGTTCGACAAACGCGTCGTGGGCCTCCGGGCTGTCCGCGAGGAACTTCGCCAGGTCGCGGACGCCGGCGAACGTCACGACTGCACCGCTCCGCGTCAGGTAGCTGCCGGTCGTATCGACGGGTTTGCCGTTCTCCGTCGCACGGAACCGGCCCACAGTATCGAACCGCTCCAGCGCGAAGCCGAGTGGATTGATGGTGCTGTGGCACGACTGGCAGGCCAGCGACTTGGTTTGGAGGATCGTTCGCTCACGGGTTGTCAGTTGGGGGTGCAGGTCCGGCGCGAGCGGGGCGACGGCTTCGGGCGGCGGCCGCATCGCTACGCCCAGGACGCTACGCGCCAGGAAGACACCACGGTGGATCGGCGAGGTCGTGGCCGTGTACGCAAATGTGGCCATCAGGTACGGATGCGTCAGTACGCCCTCGCGCTGCCCGCCGTCGAGTGCCACCTTCTGGAACGGCGCGTCGGCGGGCAGATCGGCCCCGTAGAACTTCGCCAGCCGGCCGTTGAGATAGAGGTCGTCGGCGAGCAAAAGTTGTCGGAAGTCGGACGATGCGCCCCACACCACATCGTTGAGGAATAGCTCGAGCGATGTCCGCAGATCGGACGCGATTGAGGCATCGAAACCGGCGTAGCTGGCCGCTTTCGTCAGGTCCGGCACGGGATCGACCTTGAGCCACTGAAGGAAGAACTCGCGGACCTTCGCCCTTGCCCGCGGGTCGGCCAGAAGGCGCTCGGCCTGCTTCGCGACCTGTTCGCGGGTGGCCAGTTTGCCGGCGGCGGCCGCGTCGAGCAGGGCTTGATCCGGCGGCGCATCCCACAAGGCGAACGCAAGACGCGAAGCGGTGTCGTAGGCTGGCGCACCATCCACCTCGCGATAGAGGAACCGCGGTGACTTCAACGTGAGCAGCACGACCCGCTTGACCGCCGACTCGATGTCTCGACCCTCGAACTGTCGCTCGACGTAGAGCGATTTCAACTCGTCGCTCGGCGGCCGGCGGAAGGCACGTTCCACGAACCTGGCGCAAAACGCCTTGGCCTTCGCCTCGTCCCGCGCCCCGAAGTCCGGCAGCCGGGCAGCGATGTAGCCGGCCGTTTCGAGTGCGGCGTCGGTCGTGGCAGCATCCCATGCCTTCGAGATGGCCGTCGCCCGCTCCCAGCCGAGGCTCTTGTCGTCTGGCGGGAACGGCGTTAGCGGGACGTACACTTCGGGCGCACGGCCCGGCGTCAGGTGACGTTCCGGGATGACCTCCAGCACGCGCTGAGGCGGCCTCCAGAGCAGTGCGACCGAGGCCGATACCCTTGGCTTGATCTTCTTCGTCTTCGAGTCGTCCACGCCCTGCTTGGCCTTTGAGAATTCGAGCCGCAGCGAGTAACTCCGGCCGCCGAGTAGGACGATCGTACCTTTGAAGTCGATGTCGCTTCCGGACTTTACCCACGCATCGATCAGCGGCTTGTTCAGGTCGTTGACCCACAGCCGCACGGCGTGGTCGCTTCGAACGACGAACTCGTACTCACCCGATTCCGCGGCCAGGACCGTACCGCTCCAGCGGATCGAAAACTGGTACGGGTCGAAGTGTTCTTCGTCGGCCGGGCCATCGGTGCCGAAGTCGAAGTTCACCACCGGGTCGGTACGGTCGATGACCCGCTTGTCGTTGCGGAATCCGCGGGCGTCGAAGTACTCGCCGCGCAAGCCGCGTTTTGCATCGAGTTGGCTCGGGCCGCGGAAGGAGCCAACCAGGTCGGCGACGGCGTTGCGGTACTGGCGAACGGTGAGTCGCGACAACTCGACCCGCGGCGGCTTCAGCTTCTCGCGGGCGGCCGGAGAGTAGAACTTCTCGTACAGGTACGCGGCGACCGCATCGGCCTCTTCGCCGACGCAGGTGCCAGGGTCGTCCTCCGGCATCGACTTGGCAATATACTTGGCAAGCTGCGCCGCGGTGCGGTCACCGGTGAGCTGGTGCGGGTAGGTCTTCGTGCCCTCGCCGTCAGGGCCGTGACAGGACGCGCAGCGCTTGCGGTAGACTTGCTCACCGGGCGTCGGGCTATCCGCCCCGGCTGGTGCAACTGCGAAGGCGAGCGCAAGCAAGGTGAGGAATCGCGTCGTTGGCATGGAGTTCGAGTCGATGGCTCGGCCGTAGCCGGGGTGGCAGGGTTGGACATAGATAATGTTGTCGCTCGGCTGCCGCGCGTCAAGCGCGAACGCGATTTGGCGAACCGGCCCGCGTCGGCAGCAGGTGCGAGTCGCCGGACACTTCACTCCTGCCGCTGACGCAGGCAAGTTCGTTAAAGCCAGAGGTTTCGTCATGCGATTCCGCGTTCTCCTCACCACCTTACTTTTCACCGCTGCGACCCCCGCCGCCGACCTGCCGGGCTTCCGCCGCAGCGCGTGGTTCGGCGAGCAGGTCCGCGAGGAGTGGGTCGGCGACGGCGTCCGCGTCCTCGTCGAAGTGGCCGGCGACTTCGACGCCAAGCGGCCGACTCGGCTCGTTGTCTTCGCCACGCCGAACGGCAACACGATCGAGCAGACGCTCGGCTGCGGCCCGGCCGACGGCCTCGACTGGCACTTCGACATCCAGCACGTCGCCGCCCAGGTCCGCCGGCTGCGCGAGGTGACGCCCGGCGAAAACGTCGTCCTGGCGTGCTTCGAGGCCGAGGGGCTGAGCTGGCCGGCGTGGCGCAGGAAGTACGCCGACAGCCCCGCCCGCGTCGTCCAGGCAGTCGCGGCGGTGCGCGGTTGGCTGCCGAAGGTGGACGCGGTCGAACTGTCGTGCCACAGCGGCGGGGGCAGCTTCCTGTTCGGCTTCATCAACGCCGCCGACACAATCCCGGCCGACGTGCGCCGCATCGTCTTCCTCGACGCCAACTACAGCTACGCCGACGCCGACAAACACGGCGACAAGCTGCTCGCCTGGCTCAAGGGCGACGCCGCCCGCCGGCTCGTCGTCATCGCCTATGACGACCGCAACATCACACTGAACGGCAAGTTGGTCGTCGGCCCCGATGGCGGCACCTTTCGCGCCACCGAGCGGATGCGATCCCGGTTCGCCAACGATGTCGAGTTGACCGAATCGAAGACCGGTGACTTCACGACGCGCACGGCCCTCGACGGCCGGCTGGCCCTGATCGTCCACGCCAATCCGCAAACGAAGATTCTGCACACCGTCCTGGTCGGCGAGATGAACGGCCTGTTGCGCGGCCTGAGCGACGCCGCCTGGGGCACCTTTGGCGGCCCGCGGGCATACACGAAATGGGTGCAGCCGGCCCCGGCGATCCCACCGCGGCCGGCCGACGCCATTGGCGGCGCGGCCTTCATGGCGAAGATCGCCGACCTACCGCGGGCCGAGCGCGAGGAGGCCATCGCCGCCGAGCTGCTCCGCGGCAACCTGCCCGACTTCCTGCGCCGGTTCAAGCCGATCGCAGTGACGGCGAAGGACGCGGCCGGCAAGGACCACACGGCGACTTACGAGGTGATGCCCGACTACCTCGCCGTCGGCAGCGACGCCGACTTCGTACGGGTGCCGATGACGCCGATGACCGCCGCACGGGTCGCCGACGCCTTCGGCTGCGCCTTGCCGACGCGGAAAGTCGCCGAAGACGTGTACAAGGCCGCGACGGTCAAACTGGAGCCACGGCCCTTGACCGAGGCCCGCGAGGCGGTGCCGACGTTCGTCCGCCACAACGCGATCATCGAAGAGCAGCGGTCCGGCAAGCCGCTCGGCGAACTGGTCGCCGGCATCAAGAAGGATGTGGTCGTCACGAACCGCGTGGCCGAAAAGCCGAACCGCGTCGCGATCTTCGGCTGGCACAAGTTGGATGGTACGCCGATCCAGCCGCTGACGGTCGTCCACGTCAACTGGTACGTGGACTACAGCCACGGCGTCCGGCTGATGAAGCGGGCGTTGACGGTGGACGGCAAGCCGCGGGACATGCGGCCGGTGCTGTACGACGCGGCGCTGTGCGGCCTCGTCAGCGACGAGGGGCCGATCACGCGGCCGGCGTATTGAGGCAACCGGGGTTGCGACGCGGTGCGGCCGAACCGTAGGATGCCGCGGGGAAGGGCACGCGTGATGGGGTTGCCGAAGACGAAGCCGATGACCGAGACCGAGTACCTGACGTTCGAGAACGCCGCCAAGGACCGGCACCTCTACGTCGATGGCGAGATCTTCGCCATGGCGACCGAGAGCCCGGAACACGGCGACATCACCACGAACCTCGTCGGCTCTCTTCACCCCCAAATCAAGGGCACGCCGTGCCGGGCACGCTTCAAGGAGACGCGGGTCCGCAGCGGCCCGATCTCGGCCTCCCGCCGCAGCGCCCGCGGCATGTATTCGTACCCGGATGTCGTCGTCATTTGCGGCGAGCCGGAGTACCTCAAGGAGGACCGCAATACCGTCCTGAACCCGAACGTGATCATCGAGGTGCTGTCGCCGGCTACGGAAACGTTCGACCGCGGCGGCAAGTTCGACCGTTACCAGACGCACAACCCCACGCTTACGGACTACATTCTCGTCGCCCAGGATCGGCCGTGCGTCGAACACTTTCACCGGGTCGATAAGGAAACGTGGACCTACCGTCGCGTCCTCGGCCTCAAGGGCAAGGTCATCGTCAAAAGTATCGGCGTGATCCTCAAGCTCGCCGACGTGTACGACCGCGTGACGTTCAAGAAGGACCAGTAACGGCACGCCGGCTGCACACGTTCCTCCGCCGCCCCGGAGGTGCTGCCATGACTCCAACGAATCCGACGCCGAACAAGACGGACGACCGCGAGCCGCTTGGCTCGCCCTATGGGCCGCAGCCGCACGGCACCGACGAGGCGGCCGGCGGGGCCGATAGCTCGCCGTTCGACACCGAGTCCACCGACGCGGCCGCCGATGCCGCCGCGGACGAACGCCGCCGGGGCGAGCGATGAGCCAGCCCAACCCCGACCTGCACGGCAGCGCGCCCGACAAGGCTGCGGCTGCGCTGCTCCTGGTCGATGTCATCAACCCGTTCGACTTCCCGGAGGCCGACGACCTGCTGCGCTTCGCCCTCCCGGTTGCGGAGCAACTCGCCGGTCTGAAGGCGCGCGCCAAAACCGCCGGGCTGCCGGTCATTTACGGTAATGACAACTTCGGCCGCTGGCGCTCCGACCACCAGGCCGTCCTGGCCGAGTGCCTGAAGCCCGACCGCCGCGGCCGCGAGTTCGTCGAGCGGCTGCGGCCCGCGGACGACGATTACTTCGTCCTCAAGCCGAAGCACTCGGCCTTCTTCTCGACTACCCTCGACACCCTCCTGCGTTACCTGGGCACGAAGACGCTGCTGATCGGGGGCATCGCCGGCAACATCTGCGTCCTGTTCACCGCCAATGACGCCTACCTGCGGGATCTGAAGCTGATCGTCCCGGCCGACGGCACCGCGTCGAACACGGCCGAAGAGAACGCGACCGCTGTCGAGCAGATGCGCCGCGTCCTCAAGGCCGACGTACGGCCGGCGGCCGAGTGGTCGGCCGCCCGGCTCACCCGGCTGGCGGCGGGTCACTGAGCGGCCATTCTCCCAAGCGGGAACCAGCCTCGTCACTTTTTTTCCACAAATCCGCTTGACACACCACAGATCCGACCCTAACACTATTAGTGTACAAATGAACACACTCATCCACGAGTCGTCCTATGTTGCTCGCACCGCCAACCCCGACGCCAACTCGCTGGTCACCGTTCATCGGACATGGCCTGACTGTCCTCGCCCTCGCCGTGGGTGGCCTCTCGTCATTCCACGCCCTCCGGGCCGAGGTCGTCGAACTACGGGCCAACCTGAGCGCCTTCCTGCAACTGGAAGCCGAACACACCCGGGCCGCCGAGGCGGCCCGAGTCCAACTCCGCGACGAAGTCCGTGAGCTGCGGGTTGACCTGCGCGAACTCAAGCACGCCGTCACGAAAGGGGCCGACAAATGATCCGTAGCGGATTCCGCACGAGTGAGTTCTGGACCACGGCCGCAAGCCAACTGCTGGCCCTGCTCGCGCTCATTGGCCTCGTCAAGTCCGACGACGTGCCGGGGCTGCAGGACGCGATGGCCAAGTGCATCGCGGCCGCATTCGTCTTCGCGGCCAACGCCTGGGTGGTGATCGAATACGTCCGCAGTCGCACGTTCTTGAAGCAGGCCGCGGGGCCGCACTGAAGCCTGTCCTTTGCCGGGCCGTGGGGGCGGACGCCCGGGCGACCCCCGGCCCGGTCACTTCGCTTTCTCCTCCCGTCGAGGTCGCCTGCGATGTTGAAACCGCGCGTCGTCGGGCCGGAGCAGAACTTCCAGGGCTGCGACTACTCCGATGAGGAGCGGGAGTTTCTGATGGCGATGGAGCGCTACCGACGTCGCGAGCATCGGCCATTCCCGACTTGCCGCGAAGTGCTGTACGTCCTGTTGAGCTTGGGCTACCGCAAGCCGCCTGCGGCGGAAGGACCAAGAACCAAAGACCAAGAACCAAGGGACGAAGGCAACGCCTAACCTCGGTTCTGGTTGGTTCTTGGCTCTTGGTTCTTGGAACTTTCACCCGAAGGGTGTCCTATGTCCGTCTGGTCGCGACTGACGCGCCTGCTCAAAGCCCGCCCGGCGGCGGCCGACCGGCTGACCACGCTGTTCGCCCCCGCCGCCCGCCCGGCCGGCTGGTGGCGCGACGACCCGGCCGAGCAGCTTCGCCAATACTCGTCGTGGGTCTACGCCGCCGTCAACGCCATCGCGCAGGCCGTCGCCGGGCAGACGCCCGAACTGTACCGCTCAACCGGCCCGGCGACGCACGACCGCGAGCCGCTCGGCCCCGATCACCCGCTCGCCCAACTCCTCGCCGCGCCGAACCCGTGGACGACGCCGTGGGAGCTGTGGTACCTGACGACCGTCTACTTGGAGTTGACCGGCAACTGTTACTGGTACCTCGCGCCGCTCGCGGCCGGTGACACCGCGTTGTCACTGCCGGGCGAGTTGTGGGTGGTGCCCAGCCCGTGGGTGCGGCCGGTGCCGGACGCCCGGCGGTTCCTCCGCGGCTACGAGGTCTGCGCCCCCGGCTCCGCCCCGGAGACGTTCTCGACCGACGAGATCATCCACCTGAAGTACCCGAACCCGCTCGACCCGTACCGCGGCCTGTCGCCGTTGCAGGCGAACGCGCTGACGGTGGACGCGAACACGGAGCTACAGCGGTCGCGGTACCAGGCGTTCCACCTCGGCCAACGGCCGGGGGTCGTGTTGCAGACGGAGCAAGCGCTCTCGGAGCCGACGGTGCGCCGGCTCGAAGAGACGATCCAATCGCGGTTCGGCGGCCGCGAGAACTGGCACCGGCCGCTGGTGTTGGAGCAAGGCTTGCGGGCGTCGCCGTGGACGTTGTCGCCGGCCGAGATGGACTACCTGAACTCGTCGCGGATGACGCGGGACGAAATCTTCGCACTGTTCCGCGTGCCCGGGCCGATCGCGGGACTCGTCGAGAACCTGGGCCTCGGGGCCGACATTTGGTTCGGCGCGCGGGCCATGTTCTGCGAGGGGACCGTTCAACCGAAGCTCGACCTGATCGCGCAAACGCTGACCCGCGACCTCGGCCGGCGGTACGGCGTCACCATCGCGTTCCCGCCGTGCAGCCCGCGGAACCAGGCCGAGCGGCGGGCCGACGACGAACTCGACGTCCGCACCGGGCTGCGGACGGTCAACGAAATCCGCCGCGGCCGGGGGCTGGAGCCGTACGCCGATAGCCGGTTCGACGAGCCGTTTTTGACGTTTAGCGACGCTTCGCAGAAGCGTCCGGACTGACGCTTCGCGAAGCGTCGCGAACCACCGAGGATGTCATGCACCTGCGCGCCACCGCGTCCGCGCCGTTGGCCATCGACCGCGCCGCCCGCACCGTGACGGCCGCCATCAGCACCCCCGCGCCGGATCGCGCCGGCGACGTGGTGGTGCCGACCGGGTTGGCCAACCGCGACGAGTACCTGCTCAACCCGGTCGTCCTGTGGGCGCACCGCCGCGACATGCCGCCGGTCGGCCACTGCGTCAGCCTCGACGTGCAGCCGGGCCGGGTCGTCGCGGTGACGAAGTTCGCGGCCGGGGTGCCGCTCGCCGAGGACGTGTTCCGGCTGTACGAGCAGGGCGTCCTCCGCGGCTGGTCGGTCGGCATGTTGCCGCGGCGGGTGACGCCGCGGCCCGGCCGCCGCGGGCTGCGGATCGAGGAGTGGGACCTCATCGAGTACTCGGCCGTGCCGATCCCCGAGAACCCGCACGCCCTCACGCTCGCCGTCGAGAAGGGGCTGGTGACGGATTGCCGGCTGCTCGCGTGGCTGGAAGACCCGTTCGGCGAGCTTGTGGCGTGAACGACACGCTTCTGCGAAGCGTCGCGAACCGAAGACCGCTTTTTCCCCCTGACCCGTTGGAGAACAGACCATGTCCGACACCGTGACGATCGTGCCCGACGAGAAGTTCCAATCCCGCGCCGACCTGACGGCGTACATCGAGCGGCAAGCGTCGAGCGCCGTCGAAAAGGCGCTCGGCCCGGTGCGGGTCGAGCGGCGGGTGCCGTGGGCGACCACCGGCCCCGTCGGCCGCGACTCGGCCGGCTACAGCGTGCTGAAGGCGGCGGCGTTCGCCCTCGGCTACGTCGGCCCCGATCAGGCCAAGGAGGAGTTGCACGTCCACCAGCAACTCCGCGACTTGTACCAGGGCTACGGCTTCGTGCCGCACTGCGGGCACCAGTCGTTCCTGGTGCCGCTTTCGACGGACCACATCCCCGCGTTCGAGCCGCACGGCCGGGCGCTCCGCGACGAGGTGCGGGCCAAGATGACGGCCGACGCCGGCCGGTTCGACCCGGACGAGGCGCTGTGGATCGCCCGCAAGACCAAGGCGCTCGGCACCATCAACGATCTCGCCGGCGGCAGCCTCGTCGGCTTCCCGGCCCTCGGCGAACTCGTCGAGTTGCAGCGCAACCTCGAGGTGTTCGCGAACGCCGGGGCGCAGGAGGTGGCGCTGCCGCCGAACGGCCGGTTGCAGTTCCCGAAGCAGACCGGCGGCTCGACGGCCTACTGGGTCGGCGAGGCGGCGGCGGTCACCGAGAGTACGCCGGGCACCGGCAGCCTCGACTTGCAGGCGAAGAAGCTCGGCGTGCTGGTGAAGGTCAACAACGAGCTGTTGCGGTTCGCCAGCCCGTCGGCCGAGGGGCTGATCCGCCTCGACATGGCCCGGGTGGCCGCCCTCAAGGCCGACCTCGCCATGCTCGAAGGCACCGGCGGCACCCAGATCAAGGGGCTGCTCACCTACTCGGACATCCGCTCGCACTCGGCCAGCACGCCGGGGGCGGACGGCGACACGTTCGAGGCGCAGGACGTGGCCCTGATGGAGTCGAAGCTGCCGGACGCCGTGTCGGCCCCGACGGCGTGGGTGATGCGGAAGCAGATGTTCGCCGCGCTGATGAACCGGCGGGCCGACGCGGTGTCGGGCGGCGACGCGGCCGGGGCGTTCCTGTTCCACCCGTCGCGGATGCCGGCCGACCCGCCGCCGGTCGAGCTGTACGGCACCAAGGTCGTCCGCTCCGGCCAGGTGTCGAACACGCGCACGAAGGGCAGCGGCACGGACCTGACGTACGTCCTGCTCGGCTACTTCCCGGACTGGACAGTCGAGATCCTGCGAAAACTGGCTATTTTGCGGGAAATCGTGGCGGTTCTGGCTTCCATACTTTCCATGATTTCCGCCCTTTTGGGCTGAAATCCATGTCATTCCGTGCACGATTCCGTGCATCCCGTTTCGCCGACCGCGGGCGAATTTCTTTTACGGGTTTGGTCCCTGGAATCCGCAGTTGAATGTATAGCCTCGCGAAATGGGCGCGTAGAGACGGGCGAGTCCGGAAGGCAGGCCCAGAACGCTTTGACGAGCGTCCGGCATTTGCCGACTCGGCCACCGGCCAGACGATTACAACGTCGCTTCGGGGTGATGGGGGATGCTTTTCACTCGCGCGGGAGAGGGTGGGCGACGCAAAACCTCTCCGGTGAGCTCCTACGCCTCCGCGTCCTCGGCCTCTTCGACCGCACGACACTCGGGGCAAAGACCCAAATAGTTCCACGAGTAGCCTTCCGGGTCCGGGTCGATCTCTGTCCACCCGGCAGCCGTGGCCTCGGCGATGCTGTCGGCCTGCGCATCGCAGTCGCTACATTCGATCAACTCCGGCATCGTCTTGGCGAACTCCGCGCGGCACTCCGGCGAGCAGAAGAGGCTCGCGCCGTTGACGGGCCTCGTCTCGCAGTGCCTGCAAATCCCCAGGATCATCAGCATCTCCCTTTCGTTTGAACCTTTGGCGTCGCTTGGCCCCTGGGGTCGAGCGTAGCATGGGATACAATCGTCGCGCGAGGGGCGTGTGCGCTGCGGTCAACCGACGATCACGGATCTCAGCAATTCAGTCGAACGGCTTCACGTCGTCGTAGCGGAGCGTCTCGTAGTAGCGGACCATCCTCGCGACCGCCGCGTAGTGCTCCCAGAAGTAGAACCGATCCGACAGCGCGACGGACCTTTTGGCGGACACGGTCGTCCGCTTCGTCGAGGTTGGGGAGGACGGGTGTACGATGGTCGTCACGGAGAACGGGCGGGTGCGGTGGTGGCGGGCGCTCACCGAAGCGGCGAGCCGCTCCCCGATGAGGCGGAGGTGGTGGACGGCGAGGCTTGGTTGGGGTCGAGGACGAGCCGAATCGCGGAGTCGGTCTACGAGGTGGCGATTCCCCTGGGGCGGTACGGGCAGGTGATCAGCCTCATTTGGCCGGCCTGACCACACCGCCGGGCGATAGACGGGAATCCACAGCCGGTGCCGTCGGTGCGCGGGGCGTGCCGGCGAGCAACCTGGGCCTCGTCGCCGGGCCGTCGTTCCGTTAGAAGTGCGGCCCGCGGCGGCACGGCCAGTGGCGGAGGACGAGGCAGACCGCGACTAGGGTAAGCGCCGGGACGGGGTACTCCCGGACGGCCAAGGCCCAGGCGAAAAAGGCGGCCATCACGATCCCCATCCGGTCCCTCCCCGCCGGCCGCGGGGCCGGACCGGCACCGGCGACCTCGACGACCCGCGGTTCCAGTTCTCGGCGCGGCTCGAAGCCGGCACCCGAGGTTCCGTGAACGAGACGGTCGACATCGCTTCCCCCTTTGCGCCCTAGCGGCTCGGCTTATGAACTTCCGGTCGGCCTTTGGAATCGCGGTCGAGTACAACCGCAGGTCGAATGCTTGTCCGCGGCCGTCCTGCGGTCGCACCCAACGAGTGACGAACCGCGAGCGGTTACCGATGGCCCGTCGTACCCAGCAATCGGAACGGAATCGCCTCGGCTCCCGTGGCGTTCTGCGCACGGTCCCGAGCAGCCCGCATGTGGCGAACCATAACTCCGGGGCGATGTGCGTTCCGAAAGGCGGAGTGCCCCCACGTCGTCATGACGGGGGGCGGGAGCCCTGCTACAACCTCGTCTTGCGGCCGGGAACCTCAAGCCCGCGGCGGTCGAACTCCGCGACCAGTTCCGCCAGCGACCGCCGTACGTCGGCTGCCGTCTCAGACTGCTTGTCGTGGAACCGCAGCGCCGCGCGGGCGTTACGGTAGCGCTTCACCAGACGCTCGTCGGCGAGTCTGGCGAGTGGGCTTTCGCACGCTTCGCCGGTCGGGACTTCGGACGACGCGGCCCCCTCTTCGCCCTCCCGCTTGTGCGTCGGCGGCTCCGCCGCAACGTCCTCGCGGTCGCGCCGGGGAACTTCGGGCGGACGGGCACCGGCCGAGTCCCCGCCTTGAGCCTTCCAGGCGATCGCGTCGGGCAACTTCTTCGGCGGCCGCTCGCGCGGCTGGCCACCCGGGTGCCGGTAGAACTCGTCCTCCTGCTCCGGGGCTGGGCCGAGGAGCTGGAAGCAGTGCTTCCGCACCTCGGCCCGGAGCGCGATCGTCACCGGTTGCTCCTGCCAGTTGGTCTGGCACACGTCCAGGACGGCCTCGCGGACCTTCTCCGCGCCGAATCTCCGGCCGAGTTCCTCGACGTACGGCTTCACGTCCTCGTAGAGGAGCGTCTCGTAGCGCACCATCCTCGCGACCGCGGCGTAGTGGCTCCAGGAGTAGAGCCGGTCGGCCAGCGGAACGGACTTCTTCGCGGACATCGAAAACCCCCTTCGGAACCTTGGTTCGGGCAGGGGAGGACGGTAGCGCTTCGGGAGACGGAAGCGCAAGATGATTCGCCCCGCGGGAATGCCGACCGGCGTTAGCCGATGGCTGTGGGCGCGGGAGCGTCCGCGCGGTCGCACACGCTCAGGGTCGGGACGCGAGGAGGGCCGGGCTTTGAGGAATGTGACCCGGCAGCCGGCGATGACGTATAATCTTCTCCGTCTCGTGCCGATCGCCGTGGGTTGTGGCGGACGCTGGCGAAGGTGAGTCGGAATGCGCCTGCTCATCATCGAGGACGACCCGAAGAATGCCGGCTTTGTCACCAGGGGGTTGAAGGAGAACGGCTTCGTCGTCGACGGTACCGAAACGGGTGACGACGGCCTTCACCTCGCCCGAAC
The DNA here is from genome assembly GCA_046350275.1 of Gemmataceae bacterium. Classification (GTDB taxonomy): domain Bacteria; phylum Planctomycetota; class Planctomycetia; order Gemmatales; family Gemmataceae; genus JAXMAS01. The sequence continues at coordinate 264,276 of JAXMAS010000008.1, read as the reverse complement.
GGGGAGCTACGACCTCGTCATCCTCGACGTGATGCTGCCCCACCTCAACGGATGGGATGTCCTCACCGCCATCCGTCGGGAGGGAATGAACACCCCGGTGTTGTTCCTCACGGCGCGGGACGCCGTCGAGGACCGGGTGAAGGGGTTGGAACTCGGCGCGGACGACTACCTCGTCAAGCCGTTCGCCTTTTCCGAACTGCTGGCCCGCATCCGCTCCCTCCTCCGCCGTGGACCGGCCCGCCAGCCGGACACGATCCGGGTCGCCGACCTGGAACTCGACGTGGTGCGCCACAAGGCGACGCGGGACGGGCGGCGACTCGACCTGACGCCCAAGGAGTTTGCCCTCCTGTCGCTCCTCGGGCGGAGGGGCGGCGAGGTCCTTTCCCGCACCCTCATCGCCGAGCAGGTCTGGGACCTGAACTTCGCGAGCGACATGAAGGTGGTGGACGTCCACGTCCGGCGGCTCCGGTCGAAGATCGATGACCCGTTCGCGAAGAAGCTCATCCACACCGTCCGGGGCGTCGGCTATGTCCTCGAAGACCGAGCCTGATACCGGAATCACCCCGCGCCCGGCCAAGTGGTCCCTCGCCACCCGACTCACTGCTTGGTACGCCGGGTCCTCCTTCGGCCTTATCCTCGCCGCCACGGGATTACTCTACTGGGCCTTGGTCGGCAACTTGAACCGCGAGGACGACCAGTCGCTCGGCGACCAGGTGCGGGTACTCCGGGCGGCGCTGGAACAAACCCCCGGCGACACGGCGGCGGCCCGGCGGGAGGTCCGGGAGGAGTGGGAGGCCCGCCGTAATACGCGGGTCCACGCCCGCGTCATCGACCGCGACGGGCGGGTCTTCGTCGAAACGCCCGGGATGGACCGGGTGTTGCCGCCGTCGCTGTTTCCGGTCCCGACGGCCGAGCCGGGCGGAGGGACCGATGTTCGCTCCGATGGCGGCGGCTCCTACCGTCTGATGTCCGTCACGGTCGGGGCAGGACCGCCGGACGCCTCGTCGCGCGTCATCCAGGTGGGAATGGACCACAGCCCCGAGGCCGAGCTTCTGGCCGAGTACCGGAAGAATTTGGTCCTAGTCCTGGGCGGGGCGTTGGTGGCGTGCGTAGCAACGGGATTCCAGATCGCCCGCCGGGGCATGCGGCCCATCCACGAGATCACGGAGACGGCGGCCCGCATCCGCCCGTCGAACCTTGGCGAACGCATCACCCCGGACGGCCTCCCCGCGGAGTTACACACCCTGGCCGGCCAGTTCAACCAGATGCTCGACCGCCTGGAGCTGTCCTTCGACCGCCTCTCCCGCTTCTCGGCCGACATCGCCCACGAACTCCGCACCCCGCTTCACAGTCTCGGGGGTGAGGTCGAGTTGGCACTCACCCGGCCCCGCACGCCGGACGAGTACCGGGACGTCCTCGCCTCAAACCTCGAGGAGGTCGGCCGGTTAAACCGCATGGTGGAGAGCCTGCTCTTCCTCGCGAGGGCCGAGAACCCGAAGACGCAAGTCGGTCGAGAGCGATTCGACGTCGGGGGCGAACTGGCCACGGTCTGCGAATTCTTCGAGGCGGGGGCCGCAGAGGCAGGGGTCCGGCTCACCGTCTCCGGCAGTGAGCAAATCCAGGTCGATCTGAATCGTTCGCTCTTCGGCCGCGCCGTGAGTAACCTGGTAGCGAATGCGTTAGACCACACGAAGCCCGGCGGGTCCGTGGTCGTGAGCTACACGACTGACGCGGACGCCTTTCGGGTCTTCGTTTCCGACACCGGCTGCGGCATTCCCGCGGACCACCTGCCTCACGTCTTCGACCGATTCTACCGGGCGGACCCCGCCCGGTCGCCGGGCGGCATTGGCCTCGGCCTCGCCATCGTGCGTAGCGTCGTCGAGTTGCATGGCGGCTCCGTCGAGCTCGCGAGCGAGTTCGGCCGGGGAACCCGCGTGAGTATGCGTTTCCCAAGGACGTAACACGTCCGCCCCGTCCTCAGACCCTGCCGCCGTCCGGAAGGTAACGAAATCGTTACCTGGCCGCCACCCTGCCGTAACCCGGCCCGTGTATAAGTGGGTCAGATGCCCGCGGGAGGGGGTAGCGAACATGACGACGGATGCCGGGCCGTGCGGGCAGGGACGACGCCCGCGACCGAGCGGCTTTACGCTGGTCGAACTCTTGGTGGCGATCGCCATCATCGCGGTCCTCATCGGGCTCCTGCTGCCCGCCGTCCAGAAGGTGCGGGCGGCGGCGGCGCGGGCCAGTTGCACGAACAACCTGAAGCAGGTCGGCCTGGCCTTGCACGACTACCACGACACGGCGAAGTCCTTCCCGCCGGGATACGTTTCCAACTTCGACGGTGCCGGGAACGATACCGGGCCGGGCTGGGGCTGGGCGTCCTTCATCCTGCCCCAGATGGAGCAGCAGAGTTTGTACGGCACGGTCCAGTTCGCTCAGCCAATCGAGGCCCCGGCCAACGCGACCGCGCGGGTGACGTTCGTCAAGGCGTTCGTTTGCCCTTCTGACAACCTGCCCCAATCCTGGGGGGCCGTGCGGCGTGGCCCGTCCGGGACGCCGACCGCAACGATTTGCGACGTGGCTGGGGCGAACTACGTCGGCATGTTCGGCTCGACGGAACCCGGCGTGGACGGCGACGGAATCTTCTTCCGGAACAGCAAAGTGTCCGTCGAAGACATTACCGACGGGACGAGCGCGACCATCATGGCGGGGGAGCGGTCGTTCGCATTGTGTACCGCGACCTGGGTCGGTGCCGTGACGGGGGCCGGCCAGTTCCCGCCGCCCGGCTCTCCGGCCCCGCCGGTCGTGGACAACGCCTCGAACATGGTCCTCGGGCACGCCGGCGACGGCAACGGTCCTGGCGTCCCGACCAGCGAGGGCAACCAGTTCTACAGCTTGCACGGGCAAGGGGTGAACTTCCTGTTCGCCGACGGGCACGTCCAGTTCCTCTCGTCGTCGGTGGACGAGAAAGTGTTCAAGGCCCTCTCGACTCGGGCGGGCGGCGAGACGGCGGGGGGAGACTTCTGATGCGTGTGACCGTCATTTCTCTCGTCGTGTTGGCGGCCCTCGGCACCGGCCTGGCCTTGACGATTGTCGGGTGTGGCGACGCCGCCGCAGGTAAAACGGTTATCCCCTTCGAGCAATTGCCGGCACCCCTCTTGAAGGTGGCGCAGGATAAATTGCCGGACGTGACGTTCAACGAGGTGTGGCGGAAGAAGAACGGCGTTTACGAGATCCGAGGCAAGAATAAAAGGGGAAAAGTTCGGGAGGTCGAGGTCAACGAGAAGGGTGAAGTCGTGGACGTCGAGTAGTTCACGGATTGAACGAGGAGGTTGAACGACGCATCGAACAACCTCCCAAAAATAACCGTATCGGTAATCGGCCCACACCGCCCGTCGCTTCAAGGCGGAGTGCCCTCTAGTTCGGCCCGTTGCTGTCGCCTTACCGCGCGGTAGTACCCCCGGACGTGTCGGAAGAACCACGCCAGGCGGTGGACGCCCGCGTTCGCGCAGGCTTGCTCGGCGGCCCGGAAGCCACGCCGGCACTCCTCGCGCGTGAACCTATGCCGCCTGAGCCGCCTCACCGCGAAAGGTGAGGAGCCCGTTCAGGCGGATCGTCTGGGTGGCGTAGGCCGCGGGCTGGCTTGCCGCGCGGTCGCGGAGCGCCCCCGTGAAGGCGTTCAGTAAACTCCACGCCGTCCGCGGCTCGAACTCCTCAAAGGACGGGGTCCGCCACTCCTTCAAGACCCGCGGAAGTTCCCGCGCGCCGACGATGCCCCGCTCCCAGGAGCGAAGAATGAGCGCGTCGGCCTGGTCGTCCGTGAGCGTCGTGTGGAGGAGCCGCCGCACCCGCGCGGCCTCCGACTCCCGAAAGCCCGCGAGCGTCGTTACCGCCGAGCCGATCGCCCGGACGAAGTTCCGCTCGCCGTTCAGCGTGTGCTTCCGGCGGACCAGGAGTTCCGACCGGAACGCCAGGTTGTCGCACACGAACACGCGGCTCCCCGCGCAAAACCCGAGCGGAAACGACTTGTCGGTCGAGTTCCGGACGCCGACCGCGAGCGACACGCCCGAGCCGAGCGGCGTCCCGAGGTCCAACGTCCCAAAAAACCGGTGCCCGTCCCGCGCGAGTGCCAGGCGCTCGCCTTTGACTTCGTAGCCCGCCTCCCGGAGCGTCGTACCCACGACCTCCAGGACGCGCGCGTGAGCGATCGGGTGCCAGCGCCCCTCCGATGCCGGCGGCCGGTACCCCCGGAGTTCCTCGGCCGTGACCGAGTGCGCCCCCCGGTGGAGGACGAGTGCTGATGTCGCCATGATTCACCCCCGTTGCCACAAGGCACGAAGCGGTGGGCAAGAAAACCCTTCTTGCGTCGTCCACCCCTCGAAGCTTCGAAGAGTGGGCGCGTCCCCTTCTACCCCTAGCGTCCATGAACGGCGTGACTAAGCGCACTCAGATAGCACCCACGGCGCGGGCGTCTCAAGAACTTTCGCGGCGGTGAGGTGTGGCGTCGCGGACGCCTTCGTCGTCCGACCGCGGCTCGTCCGCGGCGGCGAGCCACCACTTGGGTTCGCCCCGCACCGCCGCCCGGTAGGCCGCGAGCCAATCGCCGGGGTGGATGCACGGGTCGTTCTGGATGCTCTGCATGAGCGTCGGGTCGAACGTGCCTTCCGGCTCGGGGACGTACACCTCGGGGTCTCCGAGGTGGTCCGGGTCAAACTCCGGCCCGTCGTCACCGCGTCGCGTCGGTTCCTCCTTGCCACGGTCCGCCAAAGTTCCCTCCCGGTCAGTTGAGGCTCACGCCCGACTCGGCCGCGATGTCTTTGAAGATCTTCGTGAGCAGGCCGCCCGGGTTCTTGACGTGGGTCAGTTGCCGCGCCTCCTTCAACTGCCCGAGCGCCCGGCCCACCGGCCCCGGCCCGAGCCGGAGGGCGCACTGGGTCCACCAGGGCCGGTCGTCCGCGTTCCCGGTCGCCCGGACGATGCGGTCGACGAGGGCGAGGATGGCGGGGGTCAGGTTGGCCGCGGCGTAGGCCGGGACGGCCGCGTCCTGCCGCGGCGCGGCCTTCCGCGTGAACTCGGCGAGGAACCGGCCGTCCCGCGACTTCTCGACCCGGAACGCTTCGAGGATGGGGAGTTTCTTGTCGAGGAGGCCCTGGGCCGCCTTCTTGAGGGCGACGCGCACGTCGGTCGGCCGCGCGGCCCCGATGGGGAGGGCCCGCGCGAGGTCGTCGACGAAGCGCCGGTGGAGCTTCTGGGAGACGAACTTCTTCGCGAGGTAGACCGCGAGCCGCTGCTCCAGGGGCCTCATCCCGTAGAAGAGCTTGCTCTCGAAGCCGAGCGCGAAGAAGCCGCGGGTTTTGGCGATCTGCTGGAAGACGCCGCTCACCTCGATGAAGCCGAACGGGAGTTGGGTCTGGTCGCTGTCGGCCCGCTCCTTGAAGTAAAAGACGGAGCCGAAGAGCCGCCAGTTCATGTCCACGTAGGCCCGCTTCGCCCGGTCCCAGAAGGCGTTCTTGCAGTGGAAGTCGTAGCCGCGGAGGACGTCGATGTCGCGGCGGAGTCGGGCGTAGTCGCGGGCGGACGGGTTCCGCTCGCCCCGGCGGAGGAAGAGGGACCGGAGCGTGCCGAACTGGATCTGGCTCCCGCAGCAGCCCTGCTCGCAGTAGAGCTGGATGAAGTCGTAGAGGAGGACGTGGGTACTCGGGCCTCCGAACCCGAACGGCCCGGCGTAAGCCTTCCACTCGCGGGGGACGGGCTTGCCGTCCTGCCCCCGGATGGTGTCGGCGTAGGTCAAGGGGGCGCGGTCCTCGCGCCCCGGACTCTGCTTGTAGAAGTGGAAGAGCGGGAACTCGGCCAGGTCGAAGTCGTAGCGGCCGGCCGCGCCGGTCTCGGCCTCCTCGCCGTCATCGCCGCGGTCGCCGGCGTCGGACGGGGTCTCCGGCGCTCCCGTTTTCAGGTCCGGAACGCGCCGTAGGATCCCGGCGAGGATGGCTCCGATGGCTTCGGGTTGGGTCTTTTCCTTGGCGGGGCTCATCAATGCATTTGTTTAATCCATTGGGAGTTTAGGATCATTGATCTTTACGAGTCCAGATCTATTTCGCGGCCAAAGGGTTAGCCCCCCTTCCGTGAGTGAAAGCACGAGCCGAACCGCCTCCCCCGCGAGTGAAAGCACGAACCGGCCCCCCGGCCGGGTGAGTGAAAGCACGAAGGGTGCGAGTAAAAGCACGAACCCCGCGAGTGAAAGCACGAAGGGTCAAAAGTTATCCCTCCCCTGCCGGATGCCACCAGTCCGCCGCCGACGGCCGCCTCGCTCAACGGACCAGGACGGCCGCCACGCCCCGAACGGACGTTCGCCCACCCCTCGGGTGCGGGTCGCCCCGATTCCGCCTTCCTGGCCGCGCCACGGCCGTCAGGGTCCGGCTAGCGCCCTCCTCGCATCCCCGAATTGCCGAGTTTTCGCTGAGAGTACGCCCGCCGTGGTTGCGGGAACGCCGGGTTTTCCGCAAGGCCGTCCATGCCACGTTTCCGCCAATACCGCGTTCCCGCGAAGCGGCAACCCTTGCGTTGCCACGTTCCGCCGTTCCGGGAATCCTGGAACGCTGAGGTTTCGGGCGTTGCCCGCGTTTCGGGAACGCCGCGCGGTGTGCGTTCCGGCAACGTGGTAACGAACACCTTTCGCCTTCCTGGGCGTTTCCCCTTCCCCGACGTTTCGTCAAGCAGGGTGTTTCGGCAAGTCGGCAATCCCACCCTTTCCGCAACGCCTGAGTTGACGAATGGCCGCATGCCCAGACTTGCGGGAAAGGTGTATCGTCGGCCAAGGCGCACGGCCTCCATTGCCGAAACGACAGGGTTGCGGCTTGCCCGCCAATTCGGACGTTTCGGGAAGGTGTCTATTACAGGAACGCCGAGGTTTCCGGAACGGCGGCGATGCGGCGAAGCCGGAAGGCGGGAACGCGGGCCAACCGGGAAAGGGCGGGTTTCGGGATGGGTGGCGTTGGCGGATGCCGGGCGTTGCGGGAGGGAGGGAACGGTGGGCTTGCGGGAACGGGGTCGTTTCCAGAACGCCGGGGTTTCCAGCATTCCTGGGTTTCGGCACGACGGCCTTACTTCATCGGCCGGCCGCCGCGGAGCTCTTCCTCGCGGGGCGGGTAGGGGCCGCCGTGGTCCTTCTCGATGAGTTCGAGGGCGTGGAAGATTCCCATCTCGGCGATGGAGGCGATGGTGAGCCTGGGGTTCCAGTAGGCCGCGTTCTTGACCCGCTCCGCGAGGTCGGTCCGGAGGTGGACCGTGAGCTTCTGCCTTCGGAACGGCTGCGCGGCCACGAGTTGCGGTGGGGGTGCGGACTGGGCCGCGGGCGCTTCCTCCGGTGCTTCCGCCTCCGCGTCGCCGTTCATCGGGATGACCGTCGCGAACGGGTCGTTCTTGATGGTGGTCCTAGCCGTTTGCTGCTTTGCCATAGTGGGTCGTCTCCGCTTCTTCCTGTCGAATGATCTCGTCGGCCAGTGTCCGGTAGTCCTCGGCCCCCGAACTCGTCGGCGCGTAGCTCGTGATGGGTTCCCCCATCGACGGGCACTCGGCCAGGCGCACGTTCTCCCGGATGCCGGTCTTGTAAGTGAGGTCTGGGAACCGGGACCGGAGCTTCTCCATCACCTCGCCCGAGTGGTTCGTCCGTTGGTCCACCCGGCAGGCCAAAATGCCCGTGATCCGGAGGTCCGGGTTCAGCCGCTTCCGCACCACGTCCACCGTCTGAAGGAGCTGCGCGAGCCCCTGGAGGCCCATGACGTGGCACTCGACCGGGACCAACACTTCCTTCACCGCCGTGAGCGCGTTCACGGTCAGGATGCCCAGGGTCGGCGGGCAGTCGATGAGGACGTAGTCGAAGGAGCCTTTCGGGAGGTCGCCGATCTTCTCGCGGAGAATGGTCTCCGCGCCCGGCTCGGTGGAGAGCGCCTTCTCCGCGCCGACCAGCCACGCGGACGAACACACGAGCGACACGTTCTCGGCCATGGTCGGGTGGATGAGGTCCTGGAGCTTCGATTTCGCCGGCTCGGCGAAGAGGTCGAAGACGCCGCGGCCGGGGTGGGGGACGGCGTACCAAGTGGTGGTCGAGTACTGCGGGTCGAGGTCGATGAGGAGGGTCTTTCGCGCCTTCTCGCCGAGGGCCGCGGCCAGGTTCACGGCCGTCGTCGTCTTCCCGGTTCCCCCCTTCTGATTCACGATCGCGATGACCCGCATAGCCCCCCTGGTGGTTCGCCCGGCCGAAACGCCGACGTTTCGGTTACCGGGCCGTTCCGGGAACACTTTCCTTCCCGATACCCCAGCATTACGGCAGGTGTCGGCAATCGGTCAACCCCCAAAAATGCCATGACATTCCGATACGCATTTGGTAGTCGGGACGGGCGGCAGCGATGCCGTGATCGTCGGGAGCGAAAGCCGCTTTCCAACGTTACTGAGTCGGGCCAGCACGCCCGGACCGCGCGGCCACCAACCGCGCGAAGGGGACGGGGTAACGTCCGTCACGTGCTGTGCCGGTAGAGCCGGATGCGTCGAGAGGCGCTCGTCCGGTTCGACGGAGGCTCGTTCAAGTAATGGCCCGCTCGCGCTTGTCGCGGGCGGGCGGGAATCTGAACGTTCTATCCGATGGAGTTTTGCCCCCGGGCGGGGGCGACACGGAAACACCTTTTTCGGTGCCGGTGCCCAACCGGCGGCGCGAAAGGCCGACAGGGTCAAAGGCGGTGAAAATCCCCCCGGGGGACTCGGGCCACAGCCTCAAGGGCAATTCGGGTGCAAGTCCCGTCAGGTCCGTTTAACCTTGGCCGGCGTGGGGAGTTCCTCCCTGGCGACAGGAGAGGACCGGGTCCGACCGGACCCGGCGTTCGGCCGAAACGGCCGACGGCGAAGAGCTCAACCACGAGAGGGGCGCAAGCCCTTGCCGGTGATGCCGACTGCGAGACGGTGCCGAACCGCGAACAACTCACGACGACGGGTAAGGGGGCGCTTCCACGTTCGGCCCCCCGAAATGGCAGACCACGTCTGTCGAAACTATGCCGGGGCGGAAGCCCCGCACATACGGCGTGAGAACCGAAGGCAAAACCTTCTAGCGACGTGACGCAATCGGTGAAGACTCTGCTCTAACGTGGGAACCACTCAGGCCGCCGGGGGTCGTTCCCCGGTGCCCGGCACACGGTCTGCCGGGTGGTTGAAACGCCGGAGTGGGGGAGTGTGCCCTGAGTAGGAGGGGCGGAAGCCCGCGCGGTCCCTGCAAGGCAGTGGGGGCGGCGTTCGCGTGCTTTACGGGTGGTGCCGGGCACGGTGCGACGACGAAAGGGGTGACTGGCCAGACAGCCTGGCTCGGTGATCGTTCCGCGCGCCGGGGGGACAATTGACGTCCCCCCCGGCTGCCGGGAACCCGTAAGGGACCCAAGCGGTCAAACGAGGCCGTCCGACGGAAGTCGGGCCGCGTCCTTTGACAGCGAAACGACGGTGGACGGGTGAGGTGTCTCTTTCGAGCCACCACCGCCCATCGGAGGTTTTTCCTGCAACGCCCTATACATTGAGCAACCGCAATTCTGGAATGTGGCGCGGGGGACTTGCGCCACGAGACCGATTGCGAGTCGTTCAACGGCTGCGGGTGTATTTCGAGGGTTTGAAGTCAAGGTCTGGGCGTCCCGATGTCGAGGCGTCCGAGGGTTCGCTGTCCGAGGTGTTCGAGGGTTAGTCGGCTTGGTGGCTGGGCCGCGAAATCAGCCACGTCCTCGCCCCTCGGGCGTAGAACCTCCAACGGGAAGGGGGCATGACGGACTACCGCTGCGAGGCGACGACGGTCGCCGGCTTCGTGCAACAGTTGAGCGTCGCCTACGTCACCCACGGCTACTGGTGGTACGTGACGGGCGACGTGCCGGAGCGGAAGGACCCGGCGGCCGTGGACCGGACGCTCGTCGAGAAGTACGCCATTCACCTGTCCCGCTGGACCCGCTACCGCCGGAAGTCCCTCGGCCTCGCGAACGTACACTACCTCCGCTACGGGCGGTTTTTCGTCCTCGTCGCCACCATGGGAAAGCACCGCTTCTACGAAGTCGAGGGGCCGCGGGTCTTGGACATCCGCCGCGTGCCCATCAAGTTCCACGGCCACTCTATCGGGTTTCGCCAGTGCCGCGGTGGCGGCTCCTGGCACTCCTCCGTCCGAATCGAGGAGGGGGAGTACCGGAACCTCAAAGCCTATTTTTGTGCCGTCGCCCGCCGCCGCTCTGCCGAGGAACTGGCGGCGGAACTCGGCCGACTTCGTTTCGAGCCGTACGCGCCGATCCGGAGCCAACTCCTGTCCGTCCTCCGCGCGGTGAACCGCGAACGATTCGCGGGCGGCCTGGAGCCGGTCCCCGCGTCCGCCCTGCGATTCCGCCGCAGTCCCGTCCTTCCCTTCGCGTGGCCCGACCCGTCCCCCTGCCTCGTCTGCGTCGGCGAGTGCCGGTGCGGGTGAGGGGGTGCGCCTTGTAGTAGCCGGCGGGTGACGGGCCGGGCCGGTTCGCCGCTGCCGTCGCCGTCGGTCGCACTCGGGGGTTCACGGAGCCTGGCCCCCGAGTGCGACTAGAGGCGAGGGCGGCGAGTCGGTCAGCCGGCGGGCGGTGCGAACGGCCGCAAGGGGGCGTGCGAATTCTCCCCCAGCCTCGGGGCACGCCGGGGCCGGGCGAAGGGGGAATGCCTTTCGCAGTCTGCCAGAGCCGGAGGGAGCGGGAGGGGGTTCAGGCCGGGGGGCTTTTCGGGGGCGAATGGGCCGGTCAATCGACGGGAACGAACCGACAGGTGAGACCCGGGTGGTGCGTTCGGGTCTCGGAAAAAACTCAAGACGTGAGGGCGAACCGGGTCACTGTTCGAGGGCCGCGTGGCCGTGCTGGTAGATCCAGGTGTGGACCATGTCCGCGACCTTCTTCACGAGCGGCAAATCGTCGCGGCCGTAACTGTCGCTCTGCCGCCAGTCGTTGCCCTCCTTGTACAGTCTGGAAATGACCGTGCTGTACCAAGGGCCGGAGTCACTTACGTTCCGCCAGACCGTGGCCTTAATCCGCCCGAGCCGGACTTCGTAAGCCGGCCGGTTGCCCTCCTCGCCTTGCGGCCCGTTTCGGGGGGCCGGCGCAGGGGGGGCGGTGCGGGCTCGATCTCTTGCCATGTCAGTCAACCTCGTAGGAAAGGGAGGGGCGAAGGTCAGCGGACGAGGGGGAGTAGCCCGGCTCGTCCGCCCGCTTGTACAGCTCGAACTCGGAGCCGTGGTGGTCCACGAACTCCGGGATCCCGTTCGGCCCGAGGAAGATCTCGCGCCGCGCGGGGTCGTAGAGGTACAGGCTCGCGTTTCGCGTCCGGCCGTCCGGGAGGACGGTCAGGAGTTCGGCGACGATGCCGAACCCGAAGGGGCCCGCCTGCCGGTCCGCCCCGCGGACGGGCACGTAGGCGTCGTACAGCCGGACGATGTCGCCGAGCGCCACCTTGGGTAGCGGACGGTCGTCGGACGGCCGGGGCGGCGGTCGGCCCGCGCCCATGCGAATGCTCCTTTCTTTAGAACCGTTTGAATGCACCACCGGGTCTCGCGGCCGCCGGCGGGCTTCGCCGGAGGCCGCGGGAGCGGTCGAGGGGTGTCGTCTACCGTGGAACGTCGATTGGGGAAGTTGCCGGAAGGGGTATAGCACGGCGGCCGGAGAAAAGTCGCAACGTTTTGTGGCGGGTTCCGGGCGGCCCCACCCCGTGAAGCCCGGAAAAAAGTGGGCTAAGAGATTACGCAGTTGATTCCACCCCGCGGCGGTTGGTAACCTCCGGGCCCGTGGCCTCAACCGAAAGCTCCATCAACAACTTCGGCCTCCTCATCGCCTACGTCTTACCTGGGTTCACGGCGGTTCAGGGTCTCCCGTTCCTCGCGGCGAATTCGACCGCGTGGGGGGCTAACGCCCCGTCGCTCCCAGGCCTAGTGTCAGGGACGCTTGCCGCCGTCGCAGCCGGTCTGACTGTGAGTGCCGTCCGCTGGCTCGTGGTCGATACGCTCCACCACCGCACCGGACTCCGGCCCCCCGAGTGGGACTTCGCCCGCCTCGAAAAGAACGCGGCCGCGTACGAACTCTTGGTCCAGATCCATTACTGGTACTACAAGTTCTACGCGAACATGGTCGTGGCCCTCGTCTGGGCGGTTGCCGACGGCGGCCACGCCACGGACCGGGGCGGCGTGCCGTACTGGCTCCTCGCGGTACTCTTTTTCTGGGGGTCCAGGGACGCGCTCCGGAAATACTACGCGCGGGCCGGCCGGCTCCTCGCCGGCCCCGGCCCGGTCATTCTCCTAGACCCTGGGGCTTAGCGCTCTTCGGGAGGGGCGGCATCAAGTCCCCGAGGGACACCTGGAGCGCCACCGCTAGCCGGGCGATGTTCAAGAGTGAGATGTTCCTCTTACCCCGCTCGACGCTACTCACATAGGTACGGTGAAGGCCCGCGAGGTCGGCGAGCCGCTCCTGGGACACGCCCGCTTTCCGTCGGACCTCTCCCAACCGCCGGCCGAAGCCCATAAGCACGTCAGTCAAAGCGTCGGCACCCCGTACGCGATGGGCGAAATCCGAAAGCTCGCTTGAACGACTCTCGGGGGGTGCATACGATGGGTCTACAGCCTTTACGTTACGGTGACGTAAAGAGTGCAATTCGGCCGTTCGACTCGGGAGGTGTCCGGTGACTAACGGGGGAAGCCACGCGCACGACCAGGCGCGGGCGAAGAAGGCTCAGGCGAAGAAGGAGAAGGCCCGGGGAACTTCGGCCCTCACGGGCCGAAAGAAGCTGATTCCGCCTGGGCTCGCGAAGGCGAAGCGTGCTTGAGGCGTCTCGTGCGCCCGCCCCTCCGGCCGCGGAAGAGGGGCGGGCGCAAATCGATTCGGAGGGGGACCGTTCGCCGTCCTACGCCCCGCTAGTAAGTGGCGATGTCCTCTGCTTCGACGCCGAGCTTCTCTGCGATGGCGCGAAGCGTCTCCCCGTGCGGCTTTCCGATCTCGTTTCTCTCGATTCGGGCGATGGTCTTTGCCGCGAGCGGCCTGAAGTCGCTCCGCTTGAGCTTCCGCTCCTTCCGGAGCCTCAAGAGTGACGCCCCAAAACTCCGCTCCGATTCCTTTCGTTGCCGCCTCGCCGTTTTCCGGTATTCCGGGTCGGCGCGGTAAAGGATTGCGTCGGCCGAAGCCTCGTAATCCCCGAAGGCGATCGTCCGGCCGTAGTCGGTGACGCGGATGTTCGAGAAGTCAGGCGCGATTCCGTCGCCGGAGGGCCCGAACTCCGAAAAGGGGACGACCAGCACGTCGAAGTTCCCGCGGACGAAGGTGACGGTCTCCGTGACGGGGTCGGTCGCCCCCGCGAGGAGGAGTTCGGACCGGTCGGTGCGCTTCGCGAGGAGGGCTTCGAGCAGTTCGTCTTTCGGGAGCCACCGGTAGCCTGGGCTGTCGCCGACGATTTGGGGGAAAAGCCCGTGGAGCGTGGCGAGGCTCTCCGGCCGCGGGGAGCCGACGGTAAGAACCCGTTCGTGCCGACGCACTGCGGCGCGGGGAAGCGCCGCCCGCCTCCGGGCAACGGTCTTGGCGAGCGTGTCCGTGAAGGCCGAGGTCCACGAGACCCAGGTAAGTCCCGAAGGGTCTTCGTCGTAGACCTTTTCGATTTCGGCCGCGGTGCGGCAAAGGTACACGCCGGCCCCGAGGTATTCCGTGTAGGAGCGCGTCGCGGAATCGAGGAAGGCGAAGCGGCGCGTCTTCTCAGGTGTCTTCGTCATCGCCGTCCTCCTCGCTCGCAATTGGGTTTGTCGGGTATTTCGCGTCCCAGGCCGCTTGAAGCGCCTGCCAATTCGCTTCCACCATCTCCCGCACGGCTTTGGGGATGTCGTTCCAACTCCCCCCGGGAGGCACCAGGAACTCGCCGTCTCGGAGGCTGACCCGCCACTCCCGCGTCTTGCACATGACGGTCACGTGCGGGGGTTCGAGCCGCTCCTTCTCCCGGATCTTGACCTTCCACCCCTGGGCCTTGAGGCGGCGGGGGAGCTTCAGTTCGTGGGGCATCTTCGACCCGTCGGGTAATTATGTCCCATTGGAGTCGATGAGTCAATCGGGACATTTTCGCGTGTTCTTTCCGACTCGCCGCTATGACGGGTCATTTGGAAAGCCCCTGCGTTTCTAGGCTGCATCGCCACGCCGGAGCAAGACGGTCGAAAGTCAGGGATTCGGAACGTACCTTGTCCCGCGACGACGTCGGTTCCACGAATTGACGTGCCCCCTGCTCAAGTCGTACACTCCAAGTAGCCGAAATAACTAATTATTCGGCCCAAGAGGGACGTTGTTCGATGTTCCGGTTTCTGGCGATCGTCCTGTTCGGACTACAGCAGCTCGTGCCGCCCGGCATGTGCGTCTGCCAGTTCGTGCCGTGCGGCCAAGCCCACGCCGACGAAATTGCCACGGACTCGAGCGCTGAAAACAAGCCGTCCTGTGCAGCTTGCCGCCGGGCTACCTCGAACGCCAGCCATGCCGAGCGGTCCGAGCCGACGAGCGCTCCAAAGGAACGACGCCCCGACTCCGGGCGACCGACCCCTGCGCCTACCGACCATCCGCCTGGGTGTCCCGCGTCGGTCGAGGCCGCGGTTCGTAACGTCTCGCACCTGCCCGGTCCGAAGTCGGCCCTCGACGTTCCGGCGGTCGATTGGCTGACTCGCGTAGTTGCGCAGCCGGTTTGCGTCGTCGCTTCTTTCCGCCCGAACGCCACCCATCTAGCACCGCCACTTTTCCTCTCGCATTGTTCTTTGGTCATTTAGACAGGCACTTCGTGGACTCCGAATCGGGTATCGCACTCTCATTCGTTGGGAGCGCGGCAGCCGCCCCCTGACTGCGCCGTAACCCGCTTCGTCTACTGTCACACCGTCGCCGTTTCCGCATGGCCGGTTGGCTACCGCCGTACGCGGTCGCCCGCTTACAGGTGCCGCATGAACGCTACCGAAACGCGCGGGGCGGGCCACGACGGCCCGAACGCCGTGCCGGAATCCGAACCGGGATTCATGGGCCGCGCCGTCCGGTCTCTGACGACCGTCGCCGCGGTCGGCCTGCTCGCCGGGCTTGGCTATTGGGGGCATTCCACGGAATGGACCCTCGGGTTCGGCCGTCACGGGACGGACCGCGAAACGACGGGTCAGTCGGAGGTCGCTCGCGTCACGCCCGGCCCCGGTAAGGGGGCGACCGTCACGTTCGATTCGGCCGAGGCCGTGGACAAGGCGGGCGTCGAGGTGGCCCCTGTCTGGAAGGCCGCGATGACGGAGGCGGTTCTCGCCAGCGGCGAACTCGCCTTCGACCCGCGGGCCACGGCGCGGCTCTCGTCGCGCGCGGCCGGCGTCGCCCACCGCATCGACAAGGCCGTCGGCGACCCCGTGCAGGCCGGCGAAACGATCGCGCTCATCGACGCCGCGGACGTGGGGAAAGCCAAGGCGGACTTCCAACAGACGCTCGTCCAAGTGCGGCTCAAGCGCAAAGCGGCCACGGGCGTGCGCAGCGCCAGCAGCGCCGTGCCCGAGCAGCAGCAGCGTGAGGCCGAAGCCGCCCTGCGCGACGCGGAGGTCCGCCTCGCGGCGGCCGAGCAGGCACTCGTCAACCTCGGCCTTTCCGTCCGGGCCACCGACTACGAGGGAATCTCGCTGGACGAAGTCGTCCGGAGGACGCGCGGGCTTGGCGTGACCGGCGACCCGACAACGGCCAACCTCCTGCCGGTCCGCGCCCCGCTCGCCGGCGTCGTGCTGAGCCGCGATGTCGTGACCGGCGAGACGGTCGAGCCGGGCAAGGTACTGTTCGTCGTCGTGGACCCGCGGCGGATGTGGCTGACGCTGCACGTGGCCGCGGACGACGTCCGCCGCGTGAAGGTCGGCCAATCGGTCCTGTTCAAGCCGGACGGATCGACCGCGGAAGTTGCCGGCACGGTGTCGTGGGTGGGCACGTCGGCCGACGAGACGACGCGCACGGTTCCCGTCCGCGCCGAACTGGCCAACGACGGCGGGCAACTTCGCGCGTCCACGCTCGGCCGGGGCCGCGTCGTCCTGCGAACCGCGGCGGACGCGGTGGTGGTCCCGCCGAAGGCTGTCCACACGTTGGGCGGGGAAAGCGTCGTGTTCGTCCGTGACCCCGACTTCCTCAAGCCGGGCGGCGCGAAGGCGTTTCGCGTGCGCGTCGTCCGCACCGGGGCCGCCACCGAGAGCGATGTCGAAATCCTCGACGGGCTGAAACTCAACGAAATCGTCGCGGCCGGGGGCAGTCGGATGCTGCTCGGCGAACTCCGGCGTGCCAATCTTTCCACCGCCCTCCGGCCCGGCACTGAGAAAGGATCGACCCCATGACCGATCACCCGAACGGCGTCGGCGTCCTCGAACCGCCGGCCAGCGCTCCGCCGAAGCGGCCCACGTTAGCGCGGCGGGCGCTGAAGGTCCTCAGCCACGGGGCCGCGACCGCCCTCGCCCTGGCGTTCGTCGCCGGCGTCGTTGCGCTCGGTCGGCACACCGGCTGGAGCCTGCCGAAGTTCTCGGAGCTCCGCGGCGAAGCCGGCCCGGCAAAGGATGACTGGTGTGGTGAACACGGCGTCCCCGACTCGATTTGCGTCGAGTGCAACAAGGGCCAGTTGCCCCCGGCCAAGGAGCGCGGCTGGTGCCGCCGCCACGGCGTCCACGAGTGTCCGCAGTGCAACCCCGAGGTTGCGCAGACGCCGGCAGTGCCAACGGTGACGGCGGACGACCTCGCCCGCGCCGACGCGGCCCTCGCGTTCGCGCCGCGGACCGAGAATAACAGCAAGTGCAAGCTGCAACAGCGTCGCATTCAGATCAACGACCCTGCGGCGCTCGACCAACTCGGGATCGAAGTCGCCCAAGTGCGGCTCGGTGCCGTGACCGAGGGCGTCACCGCGCCCGCCGAAATTGCCTACGACCCGAACCGGGTCGCTCGGCTCTCGGCCCGCGTGCCGGGCACCGTCTGGCGGGTCGAAAGGCAAATCGGCGACAAGGTGAAACGCGGCGAACTGCTCGCCCTCGTCGATGCCGCCGAAGTGGGTCGCGCGAAGGCCGAACTTCTGCAAGCCCGGTCGCACCTGGACCTCAAGCGGCAGACGCTCGCGGCGCAGCGCGACTCGGCCGGCGGCATCCCGAACCGCCGCATCCAGGAGTCGGAGGCGGAACTGGACGAGGCCCAGGTGCGGCTTCTGACCGCCGAACAGGCCCTCGGCAACCTCGGCCTGCCCGTCCCGGCGGCGGAGGTACGCTCGCTCGCGCCCGCCGAACTCGCGGCCCGCATCCAGTTCCTCGGTCTCCCCGATGCACTGGCCCGCGCGCTCGCCGCCACGACGGCATCGACGAACCTGCTCGCCGTCGTCGCCCCGTTCGACGGTGAGGTGATCGCCCGCTCGGCCGCGGCCGGCGAGCGGGCCGACCCGGCGACGCCCCTGTTCACGGTCGCCGACCCGACGCGCATGTGGCTGACGCTTCACGCCCGGTTGGAGGACGCGAGCAAGATTCGGCGCGGCCAAGCGGTGCGATTCCGCCACGCCGGCCACGAGAGCGGCGACGAAGGCAAGGTGGTGTGGGTCAGCCCCGCGGCCGACGAGAAGACGCGCACGGTTGCGGTGCGGGTCGATCTGCCGAACGCCGACGGCCGACACCACGCGAACACCTTCGGCACCGCGCAGGTCGTCTTGCGAACCGAACCGAAGGCCGTCGTCGTGCCGAGCGACGCGGTCCACTGGGAGGGCGACTGCAACGTCGTCTTCGTCCGCGACAAGGACTTCGAGACGGCGAAGTACAAGGTCTTCCACGTCCGCAAGGTGCGGCCGGCCGCGCAGGACGTGGCCGCGACCGGGCCGGTCACGGAGATCGTCGCCGGCCTTGTGCCGGGCGAATGGGTGGCGACGGCCAACAGCGGCATCTTCCGGAGCGAGTTGTTGAAGAACAACCTCGGCGCGGGGTGAGGGTGCCACGACCACTGACGGCCCGGTCGGGCCGTTTCGACAAGCCGGGGGGACGCGGCGAACCGTCCCGATTGGGTGTAGTGACGGGAGACGACTGGCGAAGGCGGCTGGTGCCGCCCGCGGGTTTCAACCCCGCTGGGGACGCCCGGCATGGCGGCCCGGTCGGTTCGATTCCGACCCCAGTCTGATAATGGACGACGAGCGAGCAGCCCGTGCCGTCGTCGCAAGGGAGTTCGGCCGTGCGAAATTCGTCAGCAGGAATCCGCGTGATTCTCTGGGCCCTACCCGCGCTCGTGGCCGGCGTGGCGGCCGTCACTTGGGGGGCAGGGCCTCGCGCAAGTGCCGGCGGCGACAAACCGGCGGCGGACAAGCCGCCCGCTCGGATGATTGACCCCAAGGTCAAGGAGTTGCTCGCCGAACGCCTCGCGGCGGTACGGCAGATCCACGAGGAGCTGACCCGAGCCTTCGGGCTGGGTGCGACGACATCCGAGGGTCTGCACCAGGCACACCTCGCCGTCTTGAACGCTGAACTCGACCTCTGCGAGTCGCACAAAGACCGGGTCGCCGTACTCGAAAAGATCGTCGCGGCGGCAAGGGCATACGAAGCCCGCTCCGCGAAGGGCGTGGACATATCGTCGGCCCCGGCCCTTGCGAGGGCCAGGGCCAAGGTCGCTCGCCTCGACGCGGAAATCAACTTGCAACGTGCGAAGGCCGATGCGTCCGCCCCGGCCAAGTGAGCGGCCCGTGGAGTACGCCGCCCCGCCGAGGAACCGTCCGATGCTGAACTGGATCATCGACGTGTCGCTCCGGAACCGCTTCCTGGTCATCCTAGGGGCGGTGGCCTTCGCCGCGGCCGGCGCGTTCGCCCTCGCACACCTCGACATCGACGCCTTCCCCGACACGACGCCGGTCCAGGTCCAGGTCAACACGACCGCACCCGCCCTCGGCCCCGAAGAGTGCGAGACGCAGATCACGTTTCCGGTCGAACAGGCGCTCTCGGGGCTCCCGAAACTGCAATCGCTCCGCTCCGTCTCCAAGTTCGGGCTGTCGCAGGTCGTCGCCACGTTCGCCGACGGCACCGACATCTACTTCGCCCGCCAGCTCGTCACCGAACGGCTCAACACGGTGGAACTGCCGGCCGGCATCGAGCGGCCGAAGCTCGGCCCGGTCTCGACCGGACTCGGCGAGGTGTTCCACTACGTCGTGAGCCTCAAGGGCTGGGACTTGTCGAAGGCCACGGAGTCGGAACGGGCCGAGAAGCTCACCCACCTGCGCACCGTCCACGACTGGACGGTCCGACCGAAGCTCCGCACCGTGCCGGGCGTCGCCGAAGTCAACGCCTGGGGCGGCTACGAGAAGCAGTTCCAGGCCCGCATCGACCCCGACCGTCTCCTGAAGCACGGACTGACGTTCGCGGAAGTCGTCGAGGCGCTGGAGAAGAACAACAAGAACGTCGGCGGAGGCGGCATCAAGCAGAACAACCAGTTCCTGCTCATCCACGGCCTCGGGCGGACGGCGAACCTGGAGCAAATCCGCGGCATCGTGGTTGCCGCCAAGGACGGCGTTCCGATTCGTGTCCGAGACGTGGCCGATGTCGAGGTCGGCTCCGAAATCCGCCGCGGCTCCGTCACCTTCCAGGGGCGCGGCGAGGCGGTCCTCGGCCTCTGCTTCATGACGATGGGCGAGAACTCGAAGACTGTCTCGGCGGCGCTCCGCATGAAGCTCGACGAACTCCGCCCGAGCCTGCCGCCCGACGTGGAAGTCCAAATCGTCTACGACCGCACCGAACTGGTGGACTTCGTCATCGACACGGTGCGGAAGAACCTGTTCGAGGGCGGGCTGTTCGTCGTCGCGGTGCTGTTCGCCTTCCTCGGCAACCTGCGGGCGGCCGCCGTGGTCGCCGTCGCCATCCCGCTGTCGCTCCTCTTCGCGTTCACCGGCATGTGGAAGTTCGGCATCGCGGCGAGCCTCCTGAGCCTCGGCGCGGTCGATTTCGGCATGGTGGTCGATAGCTCGGTCGTCATGGTCGAGAACTGCGTCCGGCACATCGCCCACGGCGACCTGCGCGGCCGGCGCAAGATCGACGTGATCCGCGACGCGGCGGTCGAGGTCCGCAAGCCGACGCTGTTCGGCGAACTCATTATCATGATCGTCTACCTGCCGATCCTCACGCTCGAAGGCATTGAGGGCAAGCTCTTCCGCCCGATGGCGCTGACAGTCATCTTCGCCCTCGTCGGCTCGATGGTCCTGTCGATGACGCTGATGCCGGTGCTGGCGAGCATTTTTCTGCCGCGGAAGATCGTCGAGCGCGACCCGCTGCCGATGCGGATCGCGCACGCCATCCACAACCCCATCCTGAAACTCTGCATGGACCACCGTATTGCCGTCGTCACCATCGCGGCGTGCGTACTGTTTTTTTCATTCGGCATGGTCGCGCCGAACCTCGGCAGCGAGTTCGTGCCGCGCCTGTCGGAAGGGGCGCTCACGGTCAACGTCGTGCGGCTCGCCGGCACCGACCTGTCGGAGTCGAACCGGATGAACTCGGCGATGGAGCGGCTCCTGCTCGCCCGATTCCCCGACGAGGTGCGCCACGTCTGGAGCCGGGTCGGCACGGCCGAGGTGGCGACCGACCCGATGGGAATCGAACTCACCGACATGTTCATCATCCTCCACCCGCGCGACCGCTGGACCAAGGCGAAGACGCAGACGGAACTCGTGACGCTGATGGAGAAGGAGCTTCGCGTCTACCCCGGCCAGAAGCTCGCCTTCTCGCAGCCCATTGAACTCCGGATGAACGAGATGGTGTCCGGCGTGCGCTCGGACCTCGGCATCAAGCTCTTCGGGGACGACTTCAAGGTGCTGACCGAAGAAGCCGCCAAAATCGAGGGCGTGCTGAAGCAGATCGACGGCAGCGCCGACACGTCGGTCGAGCAAGTCACCGGCCAGCCGGTGTTGCAGGTGGCGCTCCGGCAGGACGAGTTGGCCCGCTACGGGGTACCGGCCAAGACCGTCCTCGACATCGTGCAGTCCGTCGGCACCTTCCCCGTCGGCGACGTCGTCGAAGGTCAGTTGCGCTTCCCGCTCGCCGTGCGGCTGCCGGAGAAGTACCGCTCCAGCCCGGCCGCCATTGGGTCGATCCTGGTGGCAACGCCGAGCGGTGAGCGCATCCCGCTCGCGCGTCTCGCGACGATCCAGACCGTCGAGGGACCGAGTACCATCACCCGCGAGTGGGGCCAGCGGCGGATCACGATCACCAGCAACATCCGCGGCCGCGACATGGGCAGCTTCGTCGCCGAGGCGAAGGAGAAGCTCCGCGACATCGAAGACAAGCTGCCGAAGGGCCGCTACTTCATCGAGTACGGAGGTCAGTTCGAGAACTACGAACGCGCCCGCACGCGGCTGGCCGTCGTCGTGCCGGTCGCAGTCGTTCTGATTTTCACGCTGCTCTACTTCACCTACCACAACCTGATCGACTCGCTGAGGGTGTTCACCGGCGTGCCGTTCGGCTGGGTCGGCGGCATCATCGCACTGTGGCTCCGCGACATGCCTCTATCGATTTCGGCCATCGTCGGCTTCATCGCACTCTCGGGCGTCGCGGTCCTCGACGACATGATCCTGGTGAGCTACGTCCGGCAGTTGCGCCGCAAGGGGCTGAACGTCCAGGATGCGGTGCGGCAGGCGGCGGTGACGCGGCTGCGGCCGGTGCTGATGACGACGCTCGTCGCGTCGCTCGGCTTCCTCCCGATGGCGCTTTCCACCGGCCAGGGGGCCGAGGTGCAGCGGCCTTTGGCGACGGTGGTGATCGGGGGCGTCATCGGGGCGATGCTGATGTCGCTTTTGGTGCTGCGCGTCCTGTACCTGTTCTTCGACGCCATCGCCCACGGGTTGCACTGGTTCTTCGTGAAGGTGTTGCGTTTCAACGACGCGGCGGTCGCGGGCCTGCTCGGCCTGACCGACGACGGCGAAGAGGAGGGGGGCGAGTTGGTCGGGGTCGAATCGCGGAACGGTTCCGCGGGTGCCCCGTCGCGACTGACCCACGTTTAGAGGAGGAGACTTCGATGACGAGATTGCTGACGCGGGCCGGTGCGGGGCTGTGCCTGTGCGCGGGCCTGGCCCTGTTCGCGGCCGGCTGCACGGGCGGCGACGCGACCAAGCCGAAAGCCGACGCCAAGAAGCCGGCGGAAAAGGGCGAGGCGACCGCACACAGCGGCTGGTGGTGCGACGAACACGGCATCCCCGAGGCCGAGTGCAGCATGTGTTCGGCCAAGGTGGCGAAGGAGTGCAAGGCCAAGGGCGACTGGTGCGAAATGCACGACCGGGCCAAGAGCCAGTGCTTCCTGTGCGACCCGTCGCTGAAGGAGAAGTATGCGGCGCAGTACCGGGCCAAGTACGGCAAGGAGCCGCCGCCGACGGAAGACGAGGAGAAGGCCAAGAAGGGCGACTCCAAGGACGGCAAGGCCGGCGAAAAGAAGTAGCCGCGTGCCGCTCCGTCACGGACGATCCGCCCCCGGCCGGCCCACGTCGGTCCGGCCGGGGGTGGGTTTGGTTGTAAGGAGACAGACTGTGACGATCATTCGCAATCCGCTGATGGCCCTCGCGCTTCTGGCGGGGCTGGCCGCCGCCAGGGCTGGCGATCCGCCCGCGAAGGCTCCGCTGCCCCCGCCGGCGTACACGATCACCGTGCCGGGCATGCACTGCGCCGGCTGCGCCAAGAAGCTCGTCGATAAGCTCGCCGAGTTGAAGTACGTCGCCAGGGCCGAGGCGTTCATGGACACCAAGACCATCAAGGTGACGCCGAAGCCGAACCTGGCCGTCTCGCCGAAGGAACTGTGGGAGACGCTCGAAAAGGGCGATCAGATTCCGACGAAGCTGGAAACGCCGACGGGCACGGCCTACACGGCCAAGCCGAAGACGTGACCAATTTGGGGTCGGGCGGTCGGAGCCGCCCGGCCCGCCCTTGCATTCCGGCTAAGCCGGAATCGAACCACGCGGCAAAGTGCCGCGCCGGCTCCCACGGATCGGGAGGACGCTGCCCCGTCCGGCGGAGACCAGTTCCGCCGAGGATCAGGACGACGGTGCCATGAGACGATATCGCTTCCATCGTGCGTGCGCCTTGCAACTTGCCGTCATCGGGTGGGTGGGCGGCACGGCCTGCGCCGCCGATGAGGCGGCCCCGAAGCTGCCCCCGCCGATGCCGGTGGCCGACGCGAAACCCTCGGCCGTCACCGCACAGGCGGCGGTCGGCCTCGACGGCATCGCCGGCGTCGCGCTCCAGCAGCACCCGCTGTTGGCGAAGGCCGCCCTGGCGGTCGAGGCCGCCCGCGGCAAGGCGTTCCAGGCTGGCCTCTACCCGAATCCGACCGTGAGCGTTAACCTCGACGAACTCGGCGACCGCACCGGGCCGCAGGGAGTCAACACCCTGCCGCTCGTCAGCCAGGAGATCGTCACCGGCGGAAAGCTCAAACTCGACCGCGCCGCCGCGACGAAGGAAGTCGATCAGGCAACCCTCGCGCTGGACTCGCAGTGCTTCACGCTGCTGGCGAACGTGCGGACGGCGTTCTTCGAGGCGATGGCGCTCCAGCGCCGCACCGAGTTGCTGGGCGAGTTGGTCCGCCTCGCGGAGCAGTCCACCGAACAAAGCGCCAAGCTCGTCGAGAGCGGCCTGTCGGCGCGGCTAGACCTCGTGCAATTGGAGGTCGAACTGGAGCGGCTCAAGGCCGACCGGGACGCGACGCTCCGCGAGTTGCCGGCCGCCTACCGCCGGCTCGCGGCCGTGGCCGGCGTCCACGCCCTGCCCATCGACGCCCTACTCGATCATCGACATGCCGCTGCCCCCGTATGAACTGGAGCGCGTGCGGCAGTGCGTGCTGGCCAACCACCCGGACATCCTGGCCGCCCGCGTCGCCGTGGACCGCGGCAACTCCTGGTCGCGCGGGGCGCGGGTCGAGCCGGTGCCGAACGTCACCGTGTCGGGCGGCTACGTCCGCCAGAACCAGAACCGCTCGAACGATTGGACCCTCGGCGTCAGCGTGCCGGTGCCGGTGTGGAACCGCAACCAGGGCAACATCCGCGCGGCCGAG
Organism: Gemmataceae bacterium; assembly: GCA_046350275.1. Lineage (GTDB taxonomy): Bacteria > Planctomycetota > Planctomycetia > Gemmatales > Gemmataceae > JAXMAS01. The sequence goes on along the minus strand of JAXMAS010000008.1, from coordinate 240,220 downwards.
GCGCAGGTCGGTCAAGCGGTCCAGGAAGTCGGCCGCGTGGAGAACGAGCTGGCCGAACGGGCGGCGACGGCGTTCCGCGAATTCGCGTCCGCCCGCCAACGTGCCGAACGCTACCGCACCGCCATCGTCCCAAAGGCGCGCGAGACGTTCGAGTTGTCGCAGAAGGCGTACAAGGGCGGGCAGTTCGAGTACCTGCGCGTCCTGGAAGCCCAGCGGACGGTCGGACAGGCCGAGTTGGAGCGGGTGCGGGCGCTCGCCGACGCCTGGAAGGCGGCGAGTGCCATTTCCGGGCTGACACTCGAACAGCAGTGGCCTCCAGTATCCGCACCGGAGGCACTGCCGTCGAAAAAGTAACTGCTTCGCGGTCAATCGAAGAACGGGTTGCGGTCGCGGAACTCGTAGCCGCGTTTTTCCGCCTCCGGCCAATCGCCGGCCTTCGCCTTGGCGATGACCTCCAGGATTTCGCGGTAGCGCCCGTCGGAGATTTTCCCCGACGAATGCCGGGCGGCAATCCGGCCTGCGCTCTGTTCCACCAGTTTCGGCTTCTTGAGCGTGATGGCCGTCAGAAGGAAATCAAACTGCTTGCGATTCTCCCGCGTCTCGGGTGTCGGCCCGCTGCACCCCGTCGCGAAAAGGCCGGCGACCGTCGCGGCGGCCAGGATCATCCGTTGCCATCGCATGGAAATGCCCTCCCGCGGACGTGGTTATTCGACGACGGCCTCGCCGCCGTTGCGACTGCACAGGGCCTGGAAGACCGAAAAGCGTGCGCCGTCAGCGTAGAACCGGACCGAACCGTCGCCCATCAGGATGTTGCACCCGCCGCTGTGCTGGGAGTGCATCTGATCGGTGTGCCCACCCGGCCAATTCGGCGGGTGGATGATCTGCGGGTCTTCGTAGATCGACGGCCCGCTGTTGGCCCCGACGTAGCTGCCGGCGTTGTCGTAGTTGATGCCCGTGCCGCCGGTTCCCGAACTGGCGTACTCGTTGTAGGAGTAGTGCTTCGCGCCAGGCACGACGCCCGCCCACACCGCGTCCGCCAGATACGGCGTCCGCTCCCCGGCAAACACGGTGTTGCTCAACCCGTCGGTCACGTCGGCGAATTTGACGCGGCTGTTGCGGTACATGACGCCGTTGCAGCCGTAGAACGGGTCGTCGTAGTTGGTGGTCGCGGGCGACGACCAGATGTCGTTCCAGCCGACATTGTGGACGTAGTTGGCGCGGGCGAACACGGCATTGTTGAGGACGTTCATCGCGATGTCGGTCACGCCGACCGTGGGGCCGTCGTTGGTGGCCGTCGGGCAGATGTAGATGGACACCTGCGTCTTGACCGCGGCCGAGTTGGCCGCGTCCCAGCACGGCAGGTCCAGCCGTAGCGACTTGTAGAGCGGCTCTTGCTCGACGAACGGCAGCAGGATCGCGAGCCAACCCCAGCCCGGCCCCCAGTCGCCGGTCTGCGCGTCGCGGTAGCCGACGTTCGGCGTGCTGACGTACCCGGCCGGCAGCACGCGGTACGCCGACTCGTAGTTGTGCAGGGCGAGGCCGATCTGCTTGAGGTTGTTCTGGCACTTGGCCCTGGCCGCCGATTCCCGGACCTTCTGCACGGCCGGGAGTAACAGGCCGATGAGGACGGCGATGATGGCGATCACCACCAGGAGTTCGATCAGCGTAAATCCGCGCCTGACCCAAAGCGTTCTGTCGACCGATGCGGAACGTCCCATGCCTCTACCCTCTCGGTACGGTGCAAGTGGCGAGATTAGTCGAAGCTAATTATTGAATTTGGATAAACTAATTCAAGATGTAGCCTCGGCGAATAAAGATGATTGGTCGAACGGCTCGGCGAACGTGGGGTCCGACGCCCGTCGGGGGCGAGTTGAACGCCGACGAAAAGGGGAACGACATGGCTGCGAAAGAGCGGTTCCGAATCCGGGGGATGGATTGCGCCGAGGAGGTCGCCGTCCTGAAACGCGAGGTCGGGCCGTTGGTCGGCGGCGGCGACCAACTGGCCTTCGACATCCTCAACGGCACGATGACCGTTCTGCCGGGCGGTCCGGACGTGTCGGCCGAACAGATCGCGGAGGCAGTCGCCCGGACGGGCATGACGGCGGAGCCGTGGCGGGAGCGACGGGAGGGCGGCGAGGCCGAGGGCTTTTGGCGCAGGCGCGAGCGGACCGTCTTTACGGCTCTCAGTGGCGCGTTGACTCTGGCCGGACTCGTTACTCACGCCTTTTTCGCGGGGAGCTTTCGGGACGCCCTCGGATCGGAGGGGCTCGGCGACGCGGCCGTGCCCGCCGCCGCGAAGAGCTTGTGGCCGCCCTCGCCCTCGCGGCCGGGGTGCGGCTCGTGCTGCTGAAGGCGTGGCACCCGCCGGCTACGCGCCCCGACATGAATCTCCTCATGACGGTGGCCGTCGTCGGTGCCGTTGTGATTGGCGAGTGGCTGGAGGCGGCCACCGTCGCGTTCCTCTTCTCGCTGTCACTCGCCCTCGAATCCTGGAGCGTCGGCCGCGCGCGGCGAGCGGTTGCGGCCCTCATGGACCTCGCCCCGCCAATCGCACGCCTTCTCAAAGAAGGCGGCGGAGAGGAGGCGGTGCCGCCGGACCGGGTGACCGTCGGCGCTCGCTTCGCCGTTCGGCCCGGCGACAAGATCCCGCTCGACGGCCGAATAGTCCGGGGGCGAAGTGCCGTCAATCAAGCGCCGATTACGGGCGAAAGCATCCCCGCCGAGAAGAACGTCGGCGACGAAGTCTACGCCGGGACCATTAACGGCGACGGGGCTCTCGAAGTGGAAAGCACGAAGGCGGCAGCGGACACGACGCTCGCCCACATCATCCGCATGGTCGGTGACGCGCAGTCGCGCCGCGCGCCGTCCGAACAGTGGGTCGAGAGGTTTGCCCGCGTCTACACCCCGGTCGTCATGGGCCTCGCCCTCGCCGTCCTGGTCGTGCCGCCGCTCTTCTTCGGCGGCGCGTGGGGGGCGTGGCTTTACCGGGCGCTCGTCCTTCTCGTCATCGCTTGCCCGTGTGCCCTCGTCATCTCGACACCGGTAAGCATCGTCGCCGCACTCGCCGCGGCGGCCAGAAATGGCGTCCTTATCAAAGGGGGACTCTACGTCGAAGTGCCGGCGCGGCTCACGGCCGTCGCCCTCGACAAGACGGGGACCTTGACGGAGGGCAGGCCCGCAGTCGTCGAGGTCGTCCCCATGAGCGGCCACGACGAAGCCGAACTGTTGGCCCGAGCTTCCGCACTTGAATCGCAGAGTACGCACCCCCTCGCTCGCGCCATCCTCGCGTACGCGAAGGAGCGGAGGGTGTCGCCGCCACCTGTCGAAGACTACCAGGTCGTCCAAGGAAAGGGCGCGACCGGCCGCTTCAACGGGCAGCCCTACTGGCTCGGCTCGCACCGCTATCTGGAGGAGCGGGGGCAGGAGACGCCCGACGTTCACGAGCGGCTGGAGGCGCTGTCTCGCGAAGGCCGTACGGTGGTCGTGGTGGGGAACGACCAACACGTCTGTGGGTTCATCGCACTTGCTGACCGGGTGAGGCCAACCACGGCGGAGGCGGTGCGGATGCTCCACAAGGAGGGGATCAAGCACGTCATCATGCTGACGGGGGACAACGAGGGGACGGCCCGCGCCGTTGGACGAGAGGCTGGCGTGGACGACGTCCGCGCCGAACTCCTCCCCGCCGACAAGGTGCAGGCCGTCGAAGAACTCGTCGCGAAGCACGGCCAGGTCGCGATGGTCGGGGACGGAGTGAACGACGCGCCGGCGCTCGGGCGCGCGACGGTCGGGATCGCGATGGGCGCGGCGGGGAGCGACGCCGCGATCGAGACGGCGGACATCGCTCATGTCCGATGACCTCGCGAAGCCTGTGGCTGGTCGGTCACTCCCGCGCTCTCGGCATCATTCGCCAGAACATCGGGTTCTCGCTTGCGGTGAAGGCCGTCTTCGTCGTCCTCACCTTCGCCGGCCATGCCTCGCTCTGGGCCGCCATCGCGGCCGACACCGGCGCGTCACTCCTGGTCATCTTTAACGGCCTTCGCCTGCTGCGAGCCACGTGACCGGCGCGACAGCCCTCCGTCATGGACAGGTCTCGAGGACCGCCTGCGCGTTGGGCGCGAGCATCCGCACGAGCGGCACGTCGAACGCGCGAAGGATGACCCGCCTCAGGCCCTGCTCAGTGGGTGGACGACGAAGGGCCAGACATCGGTATGGGTCGAGAGGGATGGGCCTGGGAACTGTCAAGGCAGGGCCCTCAAATTGTCGATAATCTTTCAAGAGACCGGGGAGATACTCCGTAGTCCGGGGCGTCCGGCAGCGGTCGTGGCAAACGGTGACGTGGTCGCCGGAACCCGCGATCTGGGGAAGACCCATGAGATACGGGCCGTGGTCGGGGGCAATCCGGTGTTGGCGGCGGGCCTGGACCGTCGGCATGACCGGGCTGCCCCTTCTGAGCGGTTGCACGTCCCCCGGCCGGCCGGCCCCCCACATGTTCGATTACGGGGGAACCGCGGTTACGTGGGCCGAGAGAGTTCCGCCAACCGGTGTCCACCAGGCGTCGTACACGGCCGAAACTCCGCGGGCTGACCCGGCACCTCCCCCCTCCCAGTCGAGCCCCTTGGCCGGGGCGGCGGAATTGACCGAGGCGGCCGTCGTCGAGTGCGTCCTCGCCCGTAACCCGACGGTGGCCCAGATGGCCGCCGCGTGGCAGGCGGCCGCCGCCCGCTACCCCCAGGTCACGTCCCTCGAAGACCCGCGGGTCGGGGGGTTCGTCGGCCCCGGCTCGATCGGCAGCCCCAACGTGGACTTCGCGTACCGGATCGAGGTGTCCCAGGCGGTCCCGTACTGCGGGAAGCGGGAACTCCGGGGGCAGAACGCCCTGCGCGAGGCCAACGCCGCCGGGGCCGAGGTTGAGGACACGCGGCTGCAACTCATCGAGGCGGCCCGGTCGGCCTTCGCCGACTACTTCCTCGTCGGACGGGCGACCGAGGTGGGCGAGGAGAACCTCAAACTTCTCGGGCAGTTCCGGGAGAACGCCCTGTCCCGGTTCAAGGCCGGACAGGCGTCCCAGCAGGACGCCCTCCAGGCCGAGGTCGCCATCGCCCGCCAGCGGGAGCGGCTTCTTACCCTGGACCGGCAGCGCAAGGTCGCCCAGGCCCGGCTGAATACGCTCATGCACCTGCCCCCCGACCAGCCGCTCCCCTCGCCCCCAAAGCAGCTCGACACCCTCCCCGCGCTGTCCCCGGCCGCGGAGCTTCGGGCCCAGGCCGTCGACCGCCGGCCTGACGTCGCAGCCCTCCGGGAGCGGGCCGCCGCGGACGAGGCCGCGGTCGAGTTGGCCTTGAGGGAGTACAAGCCGGACTTCGAGGTGATGGCCGCTTACGACGCCTGGTGGCAGTCGCCCGAGAAGGCCCTCCGGCCGATGCTCGGGGTGCGGGCGAACCTCCCCGTCCGGTATCTCCGCCGCGGTGGGGCGGTGGCCGAGGCCCAAGCCCGCCTCGCCCAGCGGCGGGCGGAATTGGCTCGGGTGATTGATCGCGTCAACTTCGAGGTGCAGGAGGCCTACGAACAGGCGGCGGAGAGCGAGAAGGTTCTTGCCCTGTACAAAGAGACGACCCTGCCGGCTGCCCGGCGGAATGTGGAACTGGCGATGTCCGATTACACAGTCGGCAACGTCCCGTTCCTTAATCTCATCGACGCCCAGCGGAACCTGGTCGAACTCCGGGACCGGCAATTCGAGGCATCGGCCGAGGCCCTCCGCCGGCGGGCCGCTCTGGACCGGGCGACCGGCGCTCTCGGGCTAGCGGCTACACCCCCGAAGGCGGATCAGACGCTCCCGCAGCCCCGTCGCCTTCCGGAGTCGCCAGTGCCGCCCCCGAAGTCGGACGCGGCACCATCAGGCCGCGGCGGAACTTCCACTCCATAACCAGGCAGTACAGGCACGGGGCGGTCAGAAAGGTGATGAGCTGGACCGACATCCCGCCGACGCTCGGGATCGCCATCGGCTGCATCACGTCTGACCCGCGGCCGGAGGTCAGGAACAACGGCAATAGCCCGACTACCGTCGTCGCCGTGCTCATTAGGAGCGGCCGGATGCGGGTCAGCGTCCCCTCGACCACCAGGTTGCGGAGGGCGGCCGGGTCGGCAGGTTTGGCCTCGTCGTACCGGTCCTCCAGGAAGCTTAGGATCACCACGCTGGCGTCGTCGGCCACGCCGAACAGGGCGATGAACCCCACCCACACCGCCACGCTCAGGTTCGACCCGTACCACAGCAGCATGGCGAACCCGCCGGACGCCGAGACCAGGATGCCGAAGAACACGATGAGCGCCAGCCACCACTTCCCCAGGCCGAGGTAGAGCATCACGAACATGACGAGCAGGACCAGGGGCACCAGGAGTGACAGCCGTGCCATCGCCCGCTGCTGGTTCTCGAACTGCCCGGCCCACTTCCAGTAGTATCCGGGAGGCAGGACCAGGGTTGCCTCCTCGTGCCGCCCGGCCGCTATCAATTCGTCGCTCCGCCGCTTCTCCTCCTGGAGAAGCCGCTCGGCGTCCTCAACCACGCTCACCTCGTCCCGGTCCCGGGTGTTCATGGTAACGTAGCCGACCAGCAGCCCGCTCTCGCTCTTGAGTTCCTGCGGGCCGACGTCATACCGGACCTTGGCCACCTGGCTGATCGGGACGTGCCCCCCGATCGAGGTCGGGACCAGCACCCGCTCCAGGTCGTCGAACCGCTCCCGCAACTCGCGCGGGTAGCGGACCCGAATCGGGTAGCGCTCGCGTCCTTCAACCGAGGTCGTGAGGTTTTCCCCGCCGACGGCGATCTCGATCACGTCCTGAACGTCCCGGACGTTCACCCCGTACCGGGCCATCGCCACGCGGTCGATTTCGTACCGGATGTACGGCTTGCCGACGATCCGGTCGGCGACCACGTCGGTCGCCCCCGGCACCCGCTTGAGGATCTGCTCGATCTGGAGGCCGACCCGCTCGATCTCCTTCGGGTCGGCCCCGTGAACCTTCACCCCCATCATCGCCCGGAACCCGCTCTGGAGCATGACAATCCGCGTCTGGATCGGCTGGAGCCAGGTCGGCAGCACCCCGGGGACGGCGGTCTTCGACTGGAGTTCGGCCAGGATCTCCGTCTTGGTAATCGACCGTCGGCCGCCCCGGCCGTCGTCCACCTGCCGCCACTCGGCCTCCGGCTTCAGCAGGATGATCGTCTCGATCATGCTGACCGGGGCCGGGTCCAGGGCCGACTCCGCCCGGCCGATCTTCCCGACCACGCTGGTGACCTCCGGGATCCCGCGAATGGCCGCGTTTTGGCGGGCGATCACCTCCTGGGCCTGGGCGAGCGAGGCGGACGGCAGAAGCGACGGCATGTACAGGAGCGACCCCTCGTCGAGCGGGGGCATGAACTCCCGGCCGATCCCCGGGAATGTCGCCCGCATCCGCTCCCACCCGGCGTTCCCGCTCGGGTCCAGCCCGATCGCGCGGAGCCCGGCCTGGACCGGGTAAGCCATGCGGCCGAACCCGAGCCAGACGGTCATGCCGAGGAGGACGAGCCCCACCGGGATCACGAGGAACGCGAGCTTGTAATTCACCACCCACCGCAGGAGAGGGCGGAAGACGGCCGAGATGGCCCGACCGACCGGGTTGTCCTCCAGGTTCGTCATCCGCTCCCGGCCCATTCGGTAGACCACGGCGGCGATCATGAGCCCGACCCGACGGCCGTCGGCCACCCGTCCACCCGCGGCCCGGCCCGAAGCTGGGTGGTCCAGCACGACGAATGCCGCCGCCGACAACACCCCGGTCCCGAGTGCCGACGAGGAGCGACCGCTGGCAACCACCGCGACTGTCAGCAGGAAGGAGCAGAGCACCGGGACGAGGGTGAGGGCAAGGACGATGGACGCGGCAATGGCGAACGTCTTGGTGTGGCCAGCGGCCGGAACATCTTCCTCGGCCCCCGTCAGGGCGAACACCGGGACGAATGAGAGGATCGTGCCCACACCGCCGTCACCATCGGCCGGCCGACCTCCGACCGCGCCCTGTACACCACCTCCCGCCGCGCCGGTGCGGCCGGCGGCCAGCCATAAAATGTTCGGTCATCAAGATGCCCATGTCGCTGACGTCGCCGATGGCGATGGCGACGCCGGCCAGAGACGATGTTGCTGTCCACCCCGAGGAGTACATGACCATGAAGCTCAAGCGCCACCGACAGCGGCAGGGTGGGGAGGGATTCGCTCAGCGAGCTGCGGACGCGGAGTAGGAAGATCAGGACGACCGCCGCGACGGCGGATCGACTCCTCGGTCAGTGCCTCACGCAGGGTGTCGATCGTCTCGTTGACGATCACGGGTCCTATCGTAGAACGGGTGACCCCAACTGGCACCTGCCGTCCGTCGGTCACGGTCGCCCGCAGCCCCGGCTCGATTTCGACGATTTTCTCGCCTTCACCCGCTCGGGATCACCCCGCAGTGGGTTCTCGCCGTACCGCATGACCACGACCCCGCCGACCGCCTCCCGGCCGGCGTTGTCCGTAGGCCGCCCCGCGGTGGAACTCCGGGCCGAGGGGTGATCGAGGCGACGACGAAGATCGGGGTCCCTCCTCCTGACGGATGACGACGTTCTCCACGTCCTCGACGCCGATCGAACCCGACCCCGCGGACGAAGAACTCGAACCCGTTGCTCTCGACCGTCTTCGCCCCGACGTCGATGTTGCTCTTGCGGACCGCCTCGTATACCTCCGGCAGGGTGACCCGATGGGCGCGGAGCTTGTTCGGGTCCACGTCCACCTGGTACTGCTTGACGTAGCCGCCGACGCTGGCGACCTCGGAGACGCCCTCGACCGCCTGGAGCTGGTAGCGGACGTACCAGTCCTGGAGCGAACGCAATTGGGCGAGGTCGGCCCCGGCGGCCTCCAGCGTGTACCAGAACACCTGGCCCAGCGCGGTGGCGTCCGGGCCGAGAACCGGAGTGACCCCCGCCGGGACCTTGGTGGCGGCCCCGTTCATCCGCTCTAGTACACGGGATCGGGCCCAGTAGTAGTCGGCGTCATCCCGGAAGATGACGAACACCATCGAGAACCCGAACCCGGACATGGACCGGATCGACTTAACCCCCGGGGTGCCCTGGAGGCTCACGGTGAGCGGGTAGGTGACCTGGTTCTCGATGTCCTCCGGGGACCGGCCGGGCCAGTCGGCGAACACGATGACCTGCTTTTCCCCGATGTCCGGGATGGCGTCCACCGGGGTGTTGGTCAGGCAGTAATACCCGGCCGCGACCGCGGCAGCGGATGCGAGCAGAACCAGGAACCGGTTGTTCAGGCACCAGCCGATGACCGCCGCCACCATGACCTTCTCCCGTCGTTCCGTGGGCCGCATGCCCGACCGCGTTCACACACGATCCGCGGGCTGCCCGGCGTCGAACCGCTCGGCACACGCCCGGGAACAGAACCAGTACCGGGTGCCGTCGCGGACTCGCTCGGCCGCCGCCGCCTGGGGCAGAATTCGCATCCGGCAGACCGGGTCCTCGACCGTCGGCTCCGTCACAACCACTCCACCCGGTCCCGGCGGTGCCGGGGGCATGGGGTGGAGCCGGAGCAACTCGTCAACCAGCCGCTCCGGGTCGGTCTCGTAGACGACCCGTGACCCGGTGTCCTTGCCGCACGCCGCCAGGATGTCGGCGACCAAACCGCTAATCCCGCCCGTCCCGGTGAGAACCCCGATCAGCTTCCCCTCGTCGTAGGCGATGGCCAACTCGCCCAGCGTGCCGCTCCGGCCGCCGACGATCACCACGACGTCCGAGGTGCGGACGTTGATGACCTCCCGGCCCATCAGCCCGCTCCCGGTGTAAATCAGGACGTCGTGGAAGGCCGTGGGCGAGGCGTACTTGCCGAGGTGCTCGTCCAGGCTCACCCCCGGCGAGACCCCGACCACCAGCCCGCCGGCCTGCTTCGCCCCACACGCGGCGGCCAGCGGCAGTCCAGGGCACGCTCCTGTGACGAGCACGCAGCCGCGGGCCGCGACCACCCGGCCGAGGGCGTGAGCCTTCTCCATGTGTTCGGGCAGGGCAATGTCCGACGCCCCGCCCATCACTCCAACCTTGATCGCCATGCCGCCCGGTCCGAGCCCCTGGGTGGGGACCCCGCACGACGGCCGCGGATTGGTGTTCATGTTCGTGTCCCGGTGCACCGATCGGTCAGTGCTTGTGATTGACGCCCGGCGGGGCGGCGGGGACCGGTCCGCCGTGGCCGGCGTGCAGGTTCGCCGGGCCCTGGCCGTGGGGGTAGAGCAGGCTGGGCATCCCCTCGATTTGTCGCTGGCTGTCGAGCAGGAACCCGCCCCGAACCGCCACCCGGTCGCCAGACCTTAGTCCCTTTAGCACCGGGTAGTAGGCCGTGACCCGCCCCGCGTCGTCCTTCCCGTCGGCCAGCGGGCCGACCACCAACTCGACCAACTCGTACGCCCCGTCCGGCCGCTTCCGGTACGCGACCGTCCGGCGGCCGGTGTTCAAGACCGCGGTGGCCCGGACGGCGAGGGCCTGTTCCGGCGGGGGCTTGTCCGCGCCGGCCGGCGGGTGGTCGTGCACGGCGTGGCCCGCGGGGTCGTCCTTTCCGGCCAGCCGTAACGGGCGGAGGTCAGGCACCCGCTCCAGGTCCATCCCGCACACCGGGCACTTGCCTGGGCCGTCGCGGACCACCTCCGGGTGCATCGGACAGACGTACTTCCCCTCAAGCCCTGTCGGCTCGGGGGACCCGTCGGGCCGCAGGCGGGCCCGGATCACCGCCGAGGCGTACATCGCCGGCTTCAGCTTCCGCTCCGGGTTCTTCAAGTTGACCCGCACCCGGACGGTTCGAGTCTTGTCGTCCAGGAACGGGTCGATGAAGACCACTGTGCCGCGGAACGGCTCACCCGGATACGCCTCCAGGGTCACGTCCACCACCTGGCCGTACCGGACCCAGGCCAGGTCGGACTCGTACACATCCAGGTACAGCCAAATCGGGTCGAGGTCGGCAATCCGATAGAGCATCTCGCCTTCCTTGACGTACTGCCCGACCCGGACCGTCTTCTCGATCACGGTGCCGCCGATCGGGGCGTAAACGGTCAGGTGGGTCTTCACCTGCCGGGACTTTTCGACCTCGGCGAGCTGCTCCGGCAGCAGGCCCAGGAGCCGCAGCTTGGTTCGGGCGGCCTCGACGTTCGCCCGGGCGAACGTCGGATCCCCGCCAGTCTTTCCCAGAGCGTCGAGCGACTGGATGAGTTGGGACTGGGCGACGTACAGGTCGGGGGAGTAGATGTCCACCAGGTGGTCGGCCTGCTTCACCTGGATGCCGGTGAAGTCGGCGTACACCCGGTCCACCCGGCCGGCGACCCGGGCCGTGATGTACGCGACCCGGGCCTCGTTGTAGTCGAGCTTCCCGACCGTCCGCACTTCCTTCGACAGTTCCCGGTAGCCGACTGGTTCGGTCTCGACCCCGGCAGTCCGCTCGATGCCGGACTGCTCGGCAGCCAGCCGCCCGACCGGGACCAGGTCCATCCCGCAGATCGGGCACTTTCCCGGGCCGGGCCGGCGGACTTGCGGGTGCATGGAGCAGGTCCATTCGCCCGCGGGGACAGCGTCTCCGGTCTTCTCGCGTGGCCAGAACACGACGGCCAGGAGGAGCCCGGTCACGAGGGCAACGGATATCGCCACAGTTAGGACTTTGCGTGCCGCATTCATGGATTACCTCCCAGGCGTGGGGCCAGAGTGAACGGGCACGGGCCGCAGCCGGGTCTGGATCAATTTGGCCACCTCGATCACGGTCACCGGTGCCAGCGCGAGCACGACGAGCAAGGCCCACTCCCAGGCGAAGTGGGCGGCCGTCTCGAAGACTGGGCGCGCGTACGGGAGCGTGACCACGCTCAACTGGAGCAGGCACGACACCACGATGGCCCCGATGAGGGCAGGGTTCGTGAATGGCCCCAACTCGGGCACCGTTCGCCGAAGGCTGCGGCAGCTCAGAGAGTAGAAGATGAACGCATACGAGACCACGCAGAAGGCCATCGTCCGGGCCCGGGGCAGGCTCTCCGGCGTGCCATCGTACACCAGCGCGAACCCGGTCGCCGTGACGGCCATAACCAGAAGTCCGTGGATGAGCATGAGGAGCCCGCGGCGGAGGGTCAGGACCGGCTCCCCGGGCGGCCGGGGCCGTCGCCTCATCAAGTCCGGCTCCGGCGGCTCCATCCCGAGGGCCAGGGCGGGTAGCCCGTTGGTCACCAGGTTCATCCACAGGATCTGGGTGGCGGTCAGTGGGAACGGCCACCCGAGGGCCGACGCCAGGAGGACGAACAAGACCAGTCCAGCGTTCCCCGCCAGTAGGTAGTGGAGGAACTTCTGGATGTTGTCGTAGACCCCGCGGCCCTCCTCGACCGCGTTGACGATCGATGCGAAGTTGTCGTCGGTGAGTACCATGGCCGACGCCTCCTTCGTCACGTCGGTCCCGCCGGCCCCCATCGCGATCCCGATGTCGGCCGCCCGGACGGCCGGGGCGTCGTTCACCCCGTCTCCCGTCATCGCCACCACCTGCCCGGCCCGCTGCCACGCCCGGACCACCCGGAGCTTGTGCTCGGCGGCGACGCGGGCGAACACGGCAACCCCAACCACCCGGGCGGCCAGTTCGTTGTCCGTAAGGCGGTCCAGTTCGGCCCCCGTCATTGCAGCGTCGCCGTCGTGGGCGATCCCGAGTTCGCGGGCGACGGCGAGGGCAGTGGCCGGGTGGTCGCCGGTGATCATCACCGGCCGGATACCAGCCGCGTGGCACTTCTGGACCGCCTCCCGGGCTTCCTCCCGCGGCGGGTCCATCATCCCCACCAGGCCGGCGAACACCAGGCCCTCTTCCGCCCGGCCCAGGGATTCGGGGTCGCCACCCTCCCGGTACGCGAGGGCGAGAACCCGAAGTGCGCGTCCCGCCATCCCGGTCGCCTCCTCGGCAATTTCGGCCCGACGCTTCGCGGTCAGCGGCTCCGGTCGCCCGGCCCGTCGCTCCGCGACGCACTTCCCGAGGATCACCTCCGGGGCCCCCTTCGTGTACATCGCGGCCCGACCGTCGGGGTGCCGGACGGCCACCGACATCGCTTTCCGCTCGGAGTCGAATGGGATCTCCCACAAGACATCTACCCGGCCCGCCGGCAACTCGACGCCACCCTTGCGGGCGGCGACCAACTTGCCCCTCGGTCGGGTCGCCGACCACCTGCCAGCCGGCCCCATCGACGCGGGGTAGCAGCCGCGCGGAGTTGCATCTTGCCGCCGCGGTCAAGGCAAGCATCAAGTCGGGGTTTGCGGTAGGCTCGACCGGGTTAGTTTCCCCCGCAGGAAGGATCTGTCCGTTCGGGGCGTACCCTGCCCCGGTGAACAGGTGGCGGCGGCCCGCTACCACGGTCTCGCGGACGGTCATCTCATTGCGGGTCAACGTACCCGTCTTGTCCGAGCAGATCACCGTCACCGACCCGAGGGTTTCGACGCTCGGGAGCTTGCGGATCAGGGCATTCCGCCGGACCATCCGCTGGAGCCCAAGGGTGAGGGCGACGGTCACCACTGCCGGCAGCCCCTCCGGCACGGCCGCCACCGCCAAGCTGACCGCCAAGAGCAGGACCTCGGTGAGCCGGGTGCCGCGCGTGAGTTCGAGGGCAAAGACCACGGCGGCCACGGCCAGACAGCCGATGGAGATGGTACGGCCCAACTCGCCCAGTCGCCGCTGGAGCGGCGTCGGCTCGGGGGCATCGTGCTGGAGCAGGCCGGCGATGCGGCCGAGTTCGGTCTGCATCCCCGTCGCGGCCACGACAGCGATCCCCTTCCCGCCGGCGATCACCGTGCCGAGGTAGGCCATGTTTCGCCGGTCCCCGAGCGGGGTTGCCGGGTCGAGTACGGCACCCGGGTCCTTGTCGACAGGCTCTGACTCCCCGGTCAGGGCGGCCTCCTGGACCCGCAGGCCGGTCGCGGTCAGCAGCCGGACATCGGCCGGAACGAAGTCACCGGCCTCCAGCTCGACGCGGTCCCCCGGAACGAGTTCGCGGGCAGGCACGGTGCGAGGCCGGCCGTCCCGGATCACTCGGGCGACCGGGGCCGAGAGTTTGCGGAGGGCGGCGAGGGCGTGTTCGGCCCGCTGCTCCTGGTACACCCCGAGGAGGGCGTTGAGGACGACGATGGCGAGGATCGCGAGCGCATCGGCCCACTCCCCGATCCCGGCCGACAGTGCCGCCGCGGCGAGCAGGATGAGGACCACCGGCTCAGTGACCTGGGCCAAGAACTTCCGCCAGACCGGCGGCGGCGGGGCTTCGGACAACTCGTTCGGTCCGAGCCTTGCCCGCCGCCCGTCGGCCTCCACCTCGGTCAGTCCGCGCTCGGGGTCGGTCCCGAGCCGGTCAAGAACCTCGCCGGTTCGGAGAGTGTATGCGTGTCCTTCCGCCATCATGGGCGGTGGAGCGTGTTCGGGTGTCCCGGCTGCCCCTGCCATGTCAATTGTCTCCCCACCGTTCCACACAGGCGGTGGGACGGATGCGGCCCCCGGTTCGCGACCGTCCATGAGGACGGTCGCGAAGGAAAGCGAATACCGACCGGTTGGGTCGGACTTCGACAAGTACCAGAGCAAACCCATTCAAATCGCGGCAAAAAAGTAGCGAATCGCCGGGCTCCGAACCGACATCGGCCCGAATCCATCCGGGCCGACGCGGTTCGATGGGAACGTCCTGTGCCGTCACGGTCTGGGCGCGGTGGTCAGCCCTTCATCATCGCGACCATGTCGCGGCACGCCTTCGCACAGTCGCGGCACGCCTTGGCGCACGCGGCCATGTGCTTGTCGCTCGGGAACTTCTCGCAGGCTGCCGCGCAGTCGTCGCAGCACTTCGCGCAGCATTCGCACGCCGGGGCGGCGTACGGGCTTTGACGGGCCGACAGGGTTGCCGCCAGCTTGCAACACTCGCCGCAGTCGGCGCAGGTCTGGACCGTCTTGGCGTGGTCCTTCTTGCCCTCGGCGAGCAGTCCGCGGCAGTGGGTGAAGCACATGTCGCACTGGAGTTGGCAGTCGGCGCACGCCTTGGCGCACTTGGCGAAGTGCTCGGCGTGGTGGCCGGCGTGGGGGTCGTCCGCTCGCACCCCCGTCATGCCCAGGGTCAACAGGCCCCCAACCGCGGCGACTGCCGCACACAGATACACGTACCGGTTCATCGCAGACCTCCTCGTTGGAAAACCCGGCGTGGCCGGCCGAAACCATTCCGGACCTACCGCGCCACCGCTGGCGATGGCCCGCCACCGCGGCGGGCCGCAATCGCTTCACGAAGCGGGCGAGCAGGCACCTCATCCGGGCGAAACGTCGGGCACGTTCATGGGTCTTTGCCGTTGTGTCCGGCGGCCGGGGCGGGTCGCACGTCGGCCTTGGCCGCGGCGACGAATTCGTCGATGCACTGCGGGCAGCAGAAGTGGAGTCTTCGCCCGTCGACCACCCACTCGAAGCGGCGGTCGGCGGGCAGCCGCGCGGTCGGGCAGAGCATGTCGCCCTTCGCGTCGTGCCGGCCGTGGGACGCCTTCAGGCCACGGAACTTCTCCGACGCGGTCGCCCGGCCGTTCGCCGCGATGTCGTCGTCCGTGTACCGGCCGGCGGGCCGAAGATAGATATCGCGCTGCTCCTCGGCGACAAGCCGCGAGACTTCCGCCGCGGGCAATTCGCCCTTCCACCCGAAGTGAAGGGCGTACGACTCGCCCTGGATGACCAACCCCGCGACGTCCAACCGCATCTGCCGCCCCAAGCGCTCGCCGGGGAGTTTCCCGACCAGTCGCGGCGCGGGAACCCCAATGGCGTCCGAATCGGGGTGAAGGACGACCGCGGACGGCTCCGGGTCGTCGTCCGCCCGAAACTCAGCGAGGACGGTCTTCCCCCCAAACGCCATCGCGTCCGCGGGGGTTTCGCCGAGCGGGTAGATTTGCAGCGCCCCGGTCGGGCCGACGACGACTTCTGCGTGCAGGTGTAGACTCCCGCCGTCCAGCGTGTGGAGGGTGCCGCCGTGGGTGCCGGCGGCGTGGCCGTGGTCGCCGAAGGGCAGCGGTTGTAGCAGCACGAGCAGAACGAGCGCCGCGGCCGCAATAGCCCCGAAGATTAGCACCCACCGCCGCCGTTGCGCCGTCCGCTCCGCGGCCCGGCCGGGTTGTCGCCACGCCTTGCGTCGCTTCGCCATGGAATCCTCCGCCGGTAGGCCCGGATTGTCGGTTGCCGCTTCTATGCTGTGGTCGGGGTTGGGGCGCACCGGGATGCGATCCCGGCGCACGAGACAGCGGCCGAACCGGAAAGGGGCGGCCGGCAGGAAACCCTGCCGGTTAGCAGCGGAAGAGTTGGATGGCCGAGAGGATGGCGCGGGCGCATAAGCGGGGAAAGGCGGAGGCCACCCGCGGGCACATGTCGGCCGCGGTTAGGGACAGAGTGCGGTCGACGGACACGGCCGCAAGGCCGTTGTTGGCCCAGGCCGACGTTTCGGAAATGTCGCGAGCGAACCGCGCCGCGTCCGTCCACTCGGCGGCCGAGGAGTCGTCCTTGGCCGGCGCGTCCATGAGACAGTCGCACGGCTCAGGCATCGGGTGGCGCGGGTGACGGTCCTGGCGACCGTGCTCCGGACGGTGGCCGAACCGGCTGTCGCAGCCGCACCTGAGGGGGACGTGGCCCAAACCGCTAATGACGGCGGACGCCCGGCTGACGATTCGGTCGGGCGCACAGCAGCAGAGCCACGGCCCGGCCACGGTGGTCACCACCAGACAGAATGTCAGTCCTACCCGGAACATTTGTGCAAAAAAAACTGGACGGGCGAACGTGTCCGAGTCCTCGTCATTGTAGCTGCCGGTCAGCCCACGGCCCTCGTCGTGCCGAAACACCCGACACGATCCGCCTCCTGTTTGGGCTACACCTTGGCCGTTTGCAGCACATTATGTGCCGCGAAAAAAGCCGGCCGCGGCACCGTTGCGCTGGTCGCGGCATCGGAAGAGTGGTCCCGCCTCAGCGTTGTCGGACTCGCGCCGCGTCGCATTCGCTTGGTGGGCCACGCCCGCGAAGCAACCGTCGGCGGGCACTACTTGCCCCGGCAACATGCTGCCAGATGATTGCAGCAACTTAATCCCTGGGCGCAGCACCTAATCGCGTGTGGGTTTCGACAGCACCTTAGTCCGCGAAAGCAACAGCCCTTTCTCTTCTCGCAGCAGGTTACTTTGTCGGGTGCCGCGGCGAGCCAGGGGCTCACCCCGGTCCACAGGCCAACCAGCAGGGCAAACGACAGAAGTGCGTTCCGGTTCATTCGCGTGTCTCCCGTAGGGCGAGCCTGAGACGACGTGCGGCCTTGGCGCGGGTTGTGCCGTCGGCTCAAGCCGACGCCTCTGGAATCGCACATGTCGTACCGCGAATTCCCAAATCGCACGGGTCCGGAAACAACGAGACACATCGCTGTTCGCAGCTCCGTCGAGGGTCCGAACGCCAGCGTCAAAGTGCGACGCCGTGCCACGTTGGCAACGAGCGGTGCCGAAACGACACGGTGCCGCAAACCACGTCGGTGACGCGCCTCGCCCTTGGCGGCGCTGGGCGGAAACACTTGGTCCAGTGGCCGGCGGCGGCCGTATCGAAGTCGCGGACGGAGCGGCCCCCGGCCTAGTGCCGGGGGCCGCGAACCGAGCGTCCGGCGAATGCCGTCATTGCTTGACCTTGACGTGGAACCCGGCCTTGTTCAACGCCTTGACCAGTTCGGCGGCGTCGAACTCGCCGGTCAACTCGGCGGTCGTGACCTTGGCCTTCAGGTTGTCGCCGGTCACGCCCTTCACGTCCTTGATCGCCTCCCGGAACGAGTCGACGCAGCCCCCGCAGGAGTTGTGGAAGCCGGTCACCGTCAGCGACTTCACCTTGCCCGGCTTGACCCCGCTGTCGTCCTTGAAGGCGTAGTCCTTGCTGTCGCCCGTGTCGCCGTGGAAGCCGCCTTTGGCCAAGGCGTCGAGCGCCCGCTGGACCGCCTTGGCGTCCGCGGCGGTGAACTTGGCCGTATTGGCCTTCTGCTCGGTGGAAACGTCGGTGACGCCCTCGACCTTCTTGAGGATGGCGGCGACTTCCTTGGCGCACCCGCCGCAACACATGTGGACGTGCTTCAACTCGACCTTCGTGTCCGCCGCCGCCGGAGCGGTCCAGGCCAACATGCCTGCGGCCGCGGCAACCATCACCAATCGCGTCATGACAACACCTCCGAAACGGGCGAGGTTGAATCGCCGCACCGGGTACGTCCCGGGCGGCCGTTCGCGGGCGAATCAATGGTCTTCGACAACGGACAACTCGCGCGACGACGCCCGTACCGCTACGGGCCGGTGCCGCGCGTGAACTCGCCGACGAGGCGCAAGTCGCCGTACAACACGGCGACACAAAGTAGGAGCCACACCAGCGTCCCGGCCCAAAGCATTGGGTCGCGAAGGATCACTTCTTCCGGCGACTCCCCCAGACCCTCGACCATCAGCTTGTACGCATACCGCAGGACGCAGTAGACGACGGGGACGACGGTCACGACCAGGCTCTGGGTGTGGTGCGGCGCGACGCTGTAGAGCGCGTACGTCAGGATCGTCAACGTCGCCGTCATCCCGAGAACGAGGTCGAGGTACGCCGGCCGGTACTTGACGAGTACGGGACGGGCGAGGGCCGCCCCGCCGCCGAGACTCGCCAGCTCCGCCTTACGCTTGCCGAAGCCGATGAGCAGGGCGAGGAAGAACATGCACAGGACGATCCACGGGCTGGGCGGCACCCGGACCGCGTAGACGCCGGCCAGCACGCGCAACACGAAGCCGAGCGCGACGCACATGACGTCCACGATGACCGTGCGCTTGAGCCGCAACGAATACGCGGCCGTCAACGCCGCGTACGCCGCCAGCGTGACGAGGCAGTCCCGGCCGAGTACCGCGGCCACAAACGCCGCGGCGAAGGTAAGGGCTACGGCGTTCGCGGCCGCAAGCCACACCGGCAGTTCCCCCGAAGCGATTGGCCGCGAGGCGGTGCGGGGGTTCGACCGATCCGTCTCGCGGTCCACGATGTCGTTGAGGAGGTAGCCGGCCGACGACGCGAGCGCGAACGCGACGGCGGCCAGTCCGGCGGCCAACTGCTGGGCCGGCACGAACAGTTGCCCCGAGAAGACGAGCGCGGCGAAACAGGGCAGGTTCTTCACCCAGTTCCCCGGTCGCATCGCGCGAAGGAGCGGCGGTAGAGCTGGCGTCGCGGACTCGGTTCCCATGCGGGCAACCTCCGATCGTCATCGATGGCGAGCGTTCTTGGGTCTGGGCCAGCCCTCTGCCCGACCAGCGGCTACGGCTCGTAGCGGCGAAACCGCTTGGTCAGAGCGTAATCAAGGCTGCCGTCCTCCGGATCGACCCGCGCTACCTCGCCCCGCGCCCGGGCCGCCGCGAGTAGGTCCCGCGCGGTCTTGAACAGCGGCCGCATGTTCCGCGTGTGGGTGACAGTCAGGTTGCGGCGGTCCATGGTGTCGCACAGGTAGACGTACGCGAGCCGCCCGCCCAGCACGCCCATGTGCTGGTGGAACCGTTGGCCGCTTTTGAGTTCCGCGGCGACGACCAACTCGTCCCGGTCGCCGGGAAGGCTGCGGTAGTTGGCGTGGGCGTCGAACCCCTGCCACGTCACGCTGTGCGCGGCCGGCAGGTCCGACAGGTCCGTGTACCCGGCCGGCAGGGTGTACAGGTGGATGACCGCCGCCTCGTCGACGTTCGCCGGCGGGGTGCAAGGTCGGGCGACGATTAGCGGCGAGGTCTGAACGTCGGCCTTCTGGCCCGCCATGTGCCAGTCCACCATGTGGGCGTGTAAGACCTCCAGGCCGGTGCGGGCCAGGAGGGCGTGGAACAGCAGCGCCCGGGGCAAGCCGTGCAGCCGCTCGTTGAAGACGACGAGGCCGGTCGGGGAGGCGAGCGAGCGGACGGCCGCCAGCGACCGGAGTACGGCCTGCGCGGGCGACGAGGCGTTCTCGATCTCGGCGGCGAGGTGGCGGCCGCGGCGGTAGTCGTCCGGCGATTCCGAGGGGAGCCAGGGCAGCATGTAGCCGGGGAGCGTTTGGAGCGACACCACGGCGTCGAACGGTCGCTCCGGCCGGAAATCGGTGTAGTCGCCGTGGACGAAGGAAACGTTGGCCGCGCCGACCGCCTTTCGGCCCTCTTCGGCGACCTCATAAAAACCCCGGTAGCGTTCGATCCCCACCACCGTGCTGTCCGGAAACGTGCGGCCGAGGTAGAGCGTCGAGAGGCCGCTGAAACACCCCAGGTCGAGGATGCGGGCCTTCGGCACCCCGGCGAGCGTCCAGGCGAGGAGCGGCAGGAGCCGGTCGTAATACCCGAGCCGGCCCTCGGCGGTCGCGCGGCAGGCGAGCGGGTGGGCGTCGAGGAACTGGTAGTACCGTTGGTCGTCGGCCGCGAACTGGGACGGCACGATGTCGGTCGAGTGCAACTTCAACTCGGCCCGCAGTTTGACGAGCTGCTGGTAGACGCCGTGGCTCAGCCGGGTCTGGAGCCGCCACTCGTACTCGCTGGGCGTCTTGGCGTGGTACAGTCCGAGACCCCGGACCAGGTCGGCAAGCGCCGGGTCGCGAAAGTCGACGTCCGATGCGGGGGGAAAAGCGTTCACGTCGGCGGGACTCCTTGAGACCCCGAATGCAGCGGGCGGGACGCCGCCCCGTTCGGGACGGGCCCGGAACGGGAGCCGCGGCCGACCGACTCCGCCGCAACCTGGGCAACTCCGTTGCGATGTGGGTCGGACGGGAAGAGCGAGTCGGCGAGGCGCTCCGCCTCCCCGGCCTCGCGCGCGGCCCGGGCGCTCGGCCGGTAGACGTTGCGGCCGAACTTGAAGAACACGGCCGGCGTGACGATCTGGTCCATCAGCGTCGAGTCGAGCAAGCCGCCGATGACGACGACCGCCAGGGTGCAGGATCTCCTTGCCCGTTTGCCCCGCGCCGAGGACGAGCGGGATGAGGCCCATGACCGCGACGAACGCCGTCATCAGCACCGGGGCCAGGCGCTCCAGGCTGCCGCGGATGATCATCTTTTCATCGAACTGCTCGCCCTCGTGCTTCATCAGGTGGATGTAGTGCGAGATCATCATGATGCCGTTGCGGCTCACGATGCCGATGAGCGTGATGAAGCCGACCCAGTGCGCGACCGAGAGCGTCGTCGCGGCCGCCCAGACGCGCGGCCACTGCCACCACGGCGCGGCCTGGAGTGCCGCCGGGTCCGGCCGGTTGATGACGAGGAGTGCGATCACCGAGCCGAGGGCCGCGAGCGGGATGTTGACGAGCAGCACTTGCAGGGCCGCCTGCCAGGAGTCGAGGCACTTGGTCAAGAGTAGGAACACGCCTACGACGGCCAGGGTCGCCAGGATCGACAGCCGCGTACTCGCCTGCTGCTGCGCCTCGAACTGGCCGCCGTACTCGATGCCGTAGGTGCCGGGCAACTTCCGCAGCGACTCCTCGACCGGGGCCATCGCCGCCCGGATGTCGGCGACGACGCCGCCCAGGTCGCGGCCCTGTACGTTGCAGGCGACCACAATCCGCCGCTCGACGTGCTCGCGGTTGATCGTGTTCGGCCCGGTCGTGTCCAGCACGTCGGCGACCTGGCCGAGCGCCACCTTGCGGCCCGACGGCGTGTCGAGGACGGTCCGCGCGATGGTGGCCGGATCGGCCCGCGACCGCTCGTCGTACCAGACGACGAGGTCGAAGTAGCGGTCCCCGTCGAGGACGGTCGAGACGGTCCTACCCTTGTAGGCCGTCTCCAAGAGCCGCGCCACGTCGCCGGGCGTCAGCCCGTGGCGGGCCGCCTCCTGGCGCTTGACCTTGAGCCGCAGTTGCGAAATCTCGACCTGCGGTTCGACCTGGAGGTCCACGACGCCGGGAATCTGGCTCATCCGCGCCTGCGCGTCGTAGGCGACGTTGCGGAGTTCGCGGAGGTCGGGGCCGACGACCTTGACGGCCACCTGGGCGCGGACGCCGGACATGATGTGGTCGAGGCGGTGCGAGATCGGCTGGCCGACGTTGACCTTTACGTTCGGCAGGCTCGTCACCTTGTCGCGCACGTCGGCCAGCACTGCGTCGTGGGGCCGGCCGACGACATCGACGCCGAGGCGGTGAAGTCCCGGCACCGCCCGCACGAATGCGTAGCCCCAGCCCGGTTTGACCCGCTCGTGGTCCTGCAACCGCACGTCGAGTTCCGACGAGTTCACGCCCTCGGCGTGTTCGTCCATCTCCGCCCGCCCGGTGCGGCGCGACACCGACAGCACCTCCGGCACTTGCAGGAGCAGCGACTCGACGCGGCCGGCGACGCGCTCGCTCTCGGCAAGACTCGTGCCCGGGTCGGTCTGCACGTTGATGGTCAGCGTCCCCTCGTTGAACGGCGGCAGGAACTCCGACCCCATCCAAAAGACGACGAGCTTCGACCCGAACGCCAAAAATGCGGTGCAAACCAGGATCGGCCACGGGTGCCGCAAGGCGATCCGCAGGATTCGCTCGTCGAGCGCCTTGAGCCAACGGAGCAGGAACGGGTCCCGCCGCTCCGCCATGAACTTCGCCCGCGGCAACAAGTAGCTCGCCAGCACCGGCGTGACCGTCAGCGAGACGAGCAGCGACGCCAGGAGCGAGACGAGGTACGCGAGGCCCAGCGGGGCGAACATCCGCCCTTCGAGGCCGGCCATCGCGAACAGGGGCAGCACGACGAGGCAGACGATGAGCGTCGCGTAGACGATGGAGTTGCGGACCTCGCTCGACGCCAGGAACACGACCTTGAGCGCGGACTCCGGGCGTTCCCTCTGCCCGTTCTCCTTGAGCCGGCGGTAGATGTTCTCCACGTCCACGATGGCGTCGTCGACCAGCTCGCCGACGGCGACGGCGATGCCGCCGAGCGTCATCGTGTTGATCGACACGCCGAGCCAGCGGAAGACCAGCACCGTGACGAGCATGGAGAGCGGGATGGCGGTCAGCGTGATGACGCTGGTGCGGAGGTTCCACAGGAACAGGAACAGGATGACGAACACCCAGACGGTGCCGTCGCGGATCGCCTCGACGACGTTATCGACGGCCGACTGGATGAAGTCGGCCTGCTTGAAAATGCGCTTCTCGATCCTCACGTCGGCCGGCAAGTCCCGCTGGAGTTGCTCCAACACGGCGTCGATGCGGGGGTCCAAGACGAGCGTGTTGGCGTTCGGCTGCTTCTGCACCGTCATAATGACCGCCGGGCCGCCGGCCACCGCGTCGCCGTCGCGGACCTTGACGCCGCCCGCGCCGCGCGGGACCGGCCCGCCGAAGCGCACCTCGGCCACGTCCTTGACGAGGACCGGCCGCGGCTCCCGCCAGACGACCGGCGTCTCCTCGATGTCGGCGAGGGTGAGGCTCTGGCCGCTGATGCGGATGAGCGACTCCTTCGGCGAGCGCACGAGGATGCCGCCGCCGGCGATGACGTTCGCCTTCTCGGCCGCCTCGGTGAGTTGTTGGAGCGTCACGTTCTGCGCGGCCAGCCGCTCGGGCGAGGTGACGACCTGGTACTGCTTGAGGACGCCGCCCATGACCGTGACCTGCGACACCCCTTCGACGGCCAACAGGCGGTTGCGGAGCGTGAACTCGGCCAGCGTCCGCAGTTCCATCGCCTTGCGCTCGCGCTCGGCGGGCGTCTTCGGGTTCGCCGTCGAGCGGACGCCGAGCAGCATGATCTCGCCCATGATGGACGAGATCGGGGCCATCACGGGGTTCGCGCCCTGCGGCAGCCGCTCGCGGGCCAGTTGCAGCTTCTCGGCGACGACCTGGCGGTCCTGGTAGATGTCGGTGCCCCACTCGAACTCGACCCACACGACCGACAGGCCGATGCCCGAGGCCGAGCGGACGCGCTGGACGCCGGTCGCCCCGTTCAGCAGGTACTCGACGGGCCGGGTCACCAGCACCTCGACCTCTTCCGGGGCGAGGCCGGGCGCTTCGGTCAGGAGGGTGACGGTCGGCCGGTTCAAGTCGGGGAACACGTCTACCGGCATCTGCGTCAACTGGTAGCCGCCGTACACGACGACCAGCAGGGCGACGAGCAGGACGAGGACTCGATTCTTGAGCGAGAACGCCAGGATGTAATTGAGCATGGCGGGTTCCTCACCGCAGGCCGGCGTAGGCGGTCTGCAACTCGGACACCCCGCGCACCGCGACCGGCTCGCCCGCCCGCAGGCCGGCGAGGATTTCGACGCGGCGGTCGTCCGCCCGGCCCGTTTCGACCGGCCGGCGCTCGAAGACGCCGTCGGGGGTTTCCGCGAAGACGAACGATTGCGTCCCTTCGCGAACGACGGCGGAGCGCGGCACCGAGAGGGTCGGGGCCGGCTTCCCCACGGTCAAGGTGAGGCGGGCGAGTTGGTTGTGAAGCAGCGGCTTGGCCGGGTCGGCCGGCACTTCGACCCAAACCGAGAGCGTCCGGCTTTCGGGACCGAAGACGCGACCGCTGCGGGCGACCGTGCCGTCGGCGACGAAGTCCGGGTCGGCGGTGAGCCGCACGCGCACCGGTTGCCCGGCGCGGACGCGGCCGAAGTCGCGTTCGGAAACGTAGCCCTGGACGAGCGGGCGGCTGAGGTCGTGGACCTCGAACACCGGCTCGTCGGACTTGAGCGCTTGGCCGAGCGCCTTGTCGAATCCCACGACGGTTCCGCCGGCCGCGGCGCGGATGGGAAGGGTGGCGATCACCTTCCGGTCGGCGAGCAGCGTATCGACCTGGGCGGGCGTGAGGCCGACGCTTTCGAGCTTCCGCCGCAGGTTGGCCCGTTGGTTCCGGCTGCCGTTGACGGCGCTCTCCGCGTCCAGAATGCGCCGCTGCGCGACGGTCCCCTGGGTCGCGCGGAACCTCCCGAGGTTGCCTTCGAGCAGTTGTGTTTCCAGGTGGGCCTTCAGGAGTTCCAGTTGCATATTCTGGAATTCCAGGCTCACGACTTCGGCGAGAACCTGTCCCGGCTGGACGAGCTGGCCGCGGTCGACGAGGACGGCGTGGAGCGTGCCGGCCAGTTGCGCGGCGGCGGTTGTGCGCCGGTCGGGCGGGACGTCCACGGCCCCGTCCAACTCGACCACCTCTTCGACGACGCGCTCCGCCGCCGGTTCGACGGCCAGCCCGATGCCCCGCCGGGCCAGGGGCGTCAGCCGCAGCACGCCCGGCACGAAGTACGCCGCCAACTCGTGCCCGCCCTGGGTGACGACCCGGTCGCCCGGGAAGATGTCGCCGGCTTCGATCGCGGCCCGGCCGTCCGCCTGCCGGCCGACCACGACGTTCCGCTTAAGGAATTGGGACGCGCCGGCGGCCCCGGCGACTTCGACCAGCACGAACCGCTCGGCCCCTTCGCCCAGGACCGCCTCCGCCGGCACGGTCTTGGCCGTCGCCTTGCCGGGGAGGATCAGTTGCGCCTGGCCGGCCATCCCCGGCAGCAGCCGCGGCTCGGCCCCCGGCGGGTTCTCGAACTCGGCCCACACCGCGTTCAGGTGCGTCTGCGGGTCGAGCGCGAGGCCGCGGACCTGGACGGTGCTTCGGAACACCTCGCCGGGCCACGGCGTCAGTTGCAGTTCCACCGGCTGGCCGACCGCGACGCGGTGCATGTCCCGTTCCAGCACGCCGATTTTGGCCCAGACCTTCGAGAGGTCCACGACCTCGAAGAGGTGTTCGGCCGGCTCGACGACCTTGCCGGCGGTGAGGTCGGCGTGGATGACGGTCCCCGCCACGGGGCTACGCACCGGGAGGGTCCGCACGGGCGATTCGCCGGTCGCCAACAACGATTCGAGGCCGGCCGTGGACAGGCCGAGGCCCAGCCACTTGGCGCGGGCGAAGTCCAGGGCGTTCTGCTGCTGTTGCAGCTTGCTGCGGGCCTCGACGACCGTCTGTCCGGGGATGGCCCCGCTGGAATTGGGGTCGGCCAGTTGCGCGACGACCCGTTCGGACAGGCGCACGTCGTTCTGCGCGTTGCGTAGTTCGAGCGCGAGGTTCTCCAGTTCCAGGCTCTGCACCTCGGCCAACACCTGTCCGGCGGCGACCGATTGACCGGCCTGGACGTGGAGTCGCGCGATCCGCCCAGGCAGGCGGGACGTGGCGTAGGCGTGCCGCTGCCAGGGCGTGACGAGCGTCGCGTAGGCGAGGATGCGGTCGTCCACGGCCCGCTGTTCGACCTCGGCCCATCGCACGTCGAGTGCCGAGCGGGCGTCTTTAATGAGGAGGATTTCCCCCTTGGCGACGTCCACCTTGGCCCCGCGCGACGGCAGCGGGGCGTGGCCCTCGTGCGCCCACAGCCACGCGGCGGCCGCCGTCAGCAGCGCAGCGACGGCGACGGGGCGGGCGGTGCGAATCGGCGTCGGCCGGATCACGGGACACCTCCTGACGCGGGAGCGGTTTGGTCCCGCCCCACGGGCACACGGTCGGTCAATCCACCTTGGCGACGAACGGGACGACGCAGACTTTGTCTCCCCTTCGGAACTGGCCCCAGCCCTTGTACAGACCGGCCTCGGGGAAGTGGGCCATGAACGCGACGACGTTGCCGGTGGCCGGCTTGCCCTCGACCGGGTGGGCGTGAACGTATTGCCTGCCGTCGCGACTCAGGACGACGAGGTGTCCCATCGCCCCCATGTACGGCTGCAGGTCGGTCGCCGGCTGGCCCGCCGGGGTGGTCAAATCGAACGTGACCGTGGCCTCGCCGCCGGACTTCGCCCCGGCGACGCTCACCTTGGCGTTCAACCCGTCGCCCGTCACGACGGCCGGCACGTCGGGCTTGAGTTCGGGGGCGGGCGGTTCGGTGCCGGAGACGCTCAGTTGCGCGGCCGCGGTCGCCTGTTCACCTCCGGACGGCTGGTAATCGACGAATAACAGGTAGTTGCCGCCCGTCGGGAACGAGTACCGGGCCGTCATGTTGCCTTGGGCGTCGATCTCCGGGTGCAGGTGCGCGAACTGGTCCAACCCGTCGCGGATGACGATGAGATGGGCCTTCTGCTCGTGGACGACGGCGAAGTCTTTGACCGCGGTCCCGCCGGCCCCGTGGATCATGAGTTTTAGCGTCGTCGGCTGTCCGGCGGCCGGCCGAGCCGGATCGGCCTGCACCATCAGTGTCGCTGCGGTGTGGCCCGCCTCGTGCCCACCGTGGGGGTGGGATTTGACCTCGGGAGCGGGCCGCGAGGAACAACCGGCCAGGGCGGCAGCCAGGAAGATCGGAGTAAGTCTCAACACGGTGGTAGTCCTCACTTGGGCGGCTGAGCCGCCTTGACTTTGGCCTTGAGTTCCTCAACCTTTGCCAGCGTCTTGTCGGGGTCCGACAGCGCCTTCTTCTGGCACCCCTTGCAGCAAACGAAGACGGGCGTGTCCCTGACCATCACTTTGATCGGCGGCCCCATTGCGCCGAGGCGGCTGCCGTCCACCACCGCGCAGTACTCCTGCGCCGCGACCAGTCGCTGGTCCTCCGGACTGAGCTTGGCCCGTTCCGCCAAAACCTCAGTGTCCGCGTCGTGCGTTTCGTGGCCGGCGTGTTCGTTTTTGACGGGCGGCGAGTTCGCGGCCTTCGTTGCGGCATCGTTCGCGCCGCCGGTACAGCCTTGGAGCAGCACCAAGCCGGCACCCCCGAGGACGACCACCGTCAGACTCGGCAGCCAGGATCGCTTGCAGTCACACATTGTTCTTCTCCCTGCGGGACGTTGAGTGGGAAGGCCGGGGGACGTTCACCGACCCGTTGGCCGCGACCCCTGGGGCCGGGGAACCCCCGGCCCCAGGGCCGTCGCCGCTTTCGCGTCTACTTGGCGGCTCCGTCGGCGCAACACGCCGACCCGCTCTCGCAACAGCCGGCCCCCGGCTGGCAGCAGCCCTTGCGGGCCGCGGTCGCCTTCGTCGCCCCGCAACACGCCTGCGGCGGGTTGCGGCAATCGGCGTCGGCCGCACAACAGTCGCCGCAGCACGACGAGCCGGCGGAACAGCACTCGGCACCCGGTTGGCAGCAACCGGCGTCCGAGGGCATGCGCGACGCGCTCCACGCCCAACCGCTCACCGCCAGTCCGGCCACCGCGACCAGACTGCACAACAACTTCGTCACCACGATTCAACCCTCCGATCCGACGGGCGACCCGTTGGCGGCGCGAACCGCTCGCACCGCACTCGTGCCGGCCGAAAGCGGCCGAATCACTTCTTGCGGTACTCCTCCGGCTCCTTGATCTCCTCCGGCTTGTCCTTGGCGAGTTGCACGAACTCGTCCACGCACGGCGGGCAGCAGAACTCGTAGGTCTTGCCGCCGACGACCCAAGAGAACTTCGGGTTCGCCTTAGTCAGCGTGATGGGGCAAATCTTGTCGCCCGGCTTCGGCTTGAGGTCGTGCGACGCCTGGACGCCCTTGAACTTCACCGACGCGACGACGTTGCCGTTGGCCTGAATGTCGGCCAGGGTGTACTTCCCGCCGGAGGTCAGGTAGAGCTTCTTTTCCTCGTCGTTCGACACCTTGCCCGGCATCGGCTCGTCGGCGTGCAAGGCGTCGGACACCGACTTGAAGCCGACGCGGAACCGCTCGCCGCGGATGGTGAGACTCGGGATGGTTACGTCGAGCTTCTGGCCCCACATCTCGCGCGGCAGGTGGCCGACGAACTGCGAAGTCTGGCCGGCCTTGTCGCCTTGCTGCGGCTCGGCCTTGAGAACGAAGGACGTGGCCTCCGCGCCGCCCTCGACCTTGACGTAGCCGGTCAGCGGTTGGGCCTCGACCTCCAGTAGCTTTGCCTCGTCGTTGTCGAGGGTGTAGAGGCGCAGGACGCCGCCCTTCTCGAAAACGGCCTCGGCGTGGTAGTTGTCCCGGCCGATGGCGACCAGGATGCCGCCGTGAGCGCCGGGCTTGTGGGCGTGTTCCTCGTCGCCCTTCGGCTTTGCCTCGACCGCCTTGGACGGTGCGACGGCCTTCACCGCCGGCGGCGTCGGGCCGTTGCAACCGATGGCGTAGGTCGATACCCCGGCGACCAGTGCCGCGGCCAAGTAACGCAACGTGCGCATCACGAAAGACCTCCATTCAGGGGCGGAACGCGGGAACGAGCGGCGGGACGCACCGAAGTCGCCTCGGACTTGGCGGACGAATCCCTCGAATCAACACGCAAATCGTCGGGTAGGCGCGGACGCTACGGCGCGACCGGTTAGGGCGCGGCGGGTCGGCGATGCGGAAAGGGGATTAGCAGCGCAAGACGTGGTGGGCGCGCAGCAACTCTCGGGTCGTCAGAAACGGACCCGTTTGAGGACACTCGCGAACAACGGTCGGCACCGTCAGTGAATCCGGAGCGATCGCGGGCGTCCACGGTGCGTCGTCGGGGATTTCGGTCAACAGGCGGGCCAGGGTCGTCGCGTTGTCGGACGAGCCGGCCGCAAGCGCGGTCGGCTGTTCGGGTGTACTCTCGCGGCACGGGCACTGCTTGTGGGGGGACTTCGTAGGATTACCAGCCGGCGGCCGCGCCGCGCCGTCGAACGCGACTCCCGGTTCGCGGACTTGAACGCGGGCGGCTTGGCAGCACGTCCGCATCGCCGGCCGTCCGGCCTCCGACGAGTTGAAGGACGATGGGAAGAGGCCGGCGAACAGGCGCGAGGTCGTGCAGCAGCAGAGCAACGGCCCCGCCACCGTCGAGAACGCCAGGTAAATCGTCAGCCCAACGCGAACCATGACGGCCCTACACCTCGTGTTCGCCAAACTTTCGCTCGTCGTCTCCGCAACCTACGACACCCATCATCGGCCGGGACGCGAAAAAAGGCAACCCGGCTTTCCGCCCGCGACGACGGTCAGCGCGTCGGATCGGGCCAACAGCCGCCGCAGGTTCGACCATCGGAACTGGGCGACATTGGCCGTCGCTTTTCGGGTTCCGAAGTGGTTCTACCGGATTTCTTTCGTTTCGCTGCTCATCCGCCTGGAAACCAACCTTCGCAGAGTATCATACCCCTAGAGGGTATACGAATCAACTCGACCGTGAGGGCAGAGCCGAGATGACCATGCCCCCCCGCCTGCGCAAGTTCGCGCTCGCCGCGCACGTCACGTCTTCGGTCGGTTGGTTCGGCGCGGTCGCCGGCTTCCTGACCCTCGCGGTCGCCGGTCTGACAAGTCAGAATGATCAGAAGGTACGTGCCGCCTATCTCGCGATGGAGTTGACGGCCTGGTTCGTCATCGTCCCGTTGAGCCTCGCTTCGCCGCTGACGGGTCTCGTGCAGTCCCTGGGCACTGCCTGGGGCTTGTTCCGGCACTATTGGGTCGTGGCGAAACTCCTGATAACCATCCCGGCGAGCCTCGTCTTGCTGCTGCACATGCAGCCCATTGCCCGCGTCGCAAGCACGGCGGCGGAGACGACATTGTCCGGTGCCGATCTCCGCGGGCTGAGGATTCAACTCGTGGCCAATGCCGGGGCCGCCCTGCTGGTGTTGCTCGTGGCCACGACACTGTCGGTTTACAAGCCATGGGGCAGAACCGGGTACGGGCGGCGCAAGCACCAAGAGCGGGGCGGCACCGGCGACGGCACCCGCGTTCGGCCGGTCCGCTCGACCGCCGGCACGCCACGCCGGGTGTACGTGCTTGGAGGGGTCGTCGTCCTGGTCCTGCTGCTTGTCGTTTTACACCTCGCGGGCCTCGGTCTCGGCGGCCACGCGCCGTGACGACCGTACCGCCCGCATCGGGGTCCGCATTCGCTGCACTAAGCCATCCTGCGGCATTCGTCGGCGCAGTACCGACAGGCGTCGGCACAGCGTTGGCAGTGGTCATTCTTGTGTTTGCCGCATAGGCACCGCAGGCGTCACACACCTTCGCACAAGTGCGGCAAACGTCGCTGGTGAATTGCGAGCCGCGGCTCATGAAGGCCGCGGTGGTTCATCAGATCTGGGCACAGTCCCGGTCGAGGCGGATGCACTCCGCCATCGTTTCCGCCTTCTCGTCGCTCAGACGCGAGTTGGCGCAGTGTTCGCATTCTTCGGCACAGCGCACGCAAGCCTCAACACACGATTGGTGTTGTTGATGCTAATCGGACACCTCCTCCTATTGGGTTTCGAGCCAGGCTTTAGCGGCCCGCTCCAGTTCGTTGACGGCTGCCCCCGTGAAGCCGGGGTAGCCCAGCGAGCCTCAATGGCGATTGTCGGATGCGGCCGGGTGGGTATACCATGACTTCAGTCATACCCCAGGGGGGTATGTTGTAGAGGACGCATATGGGCCGGAAGGGGTCAACATCCGTGAAGGCGCGCGTGAACCGGATCGCCGGTCAGGTCGCCGGCATCCAGCGCATGGTTGAGGAGGGGCGCTACTGCGTTGACGTCCTCAACCAGATCGCCGCGGTGCGCTCCGCGCTCGACGCCCTGGGACTCGAGGTCCTGACCCGGCACCTGGAGGGATGTGTCCTCGGCCACGGCACGGAATCCGCACACGCCAAGACGAAGCCGATGACCCGGGAGCAACTCCTCGCCGAAGTCCAGGCCGTCCTCGCCCGGTTCCTCAAATAACCTGCCAGCCCGACCGAGGTGCGCCATGGAAACCAAATTCGCGGCTCCGGGGATCTCGTGCGAAGGCTGCGCGCGGACCATTCGCGACGCCTTAGGCGCGGTGCCGGGCGTCTCCGGCGTGAGCGTGGACATTGCCGGAAAGACAGTCCGCGTCGATCACGGCCCGAGTGCCAGCCGCGAAGCACTCGCCGCGGTCCTGGCGCGCGCCGGCTATCCGGCCCCCGATGAACCCGGTACCGGTACGACCGGACATCCCGCCCGCCCCGACGGCCCCGGCGAAGCGACGGTGAAAGACCCGGTCTGCGGAATGGATGTCCGTCCTTCGACGGCGGCCGGGAGGAGCGACTTCCGGGGGACGACCTACTACTTTTGCTCTGCGTCGTGCCGACAGAAGTTCGAGCGGTCGCCCGCGCAATACCTCCGCCCGAAACTGATTGCCGGCGACGGCCCTGCGGGCGCACCGACCGGCGGCCCAGGCACGACTACTTACACATGTCCGATGCACCCCGAGGTGCGGCAGGACCACCCTGGGAGTTGCCCGAAGTGCGGCATGGCCCTGGAGCCGGTCGGGGGCGGAGTGCCGACCACGAAGGTCGAGTACACGTGCCCGATGCACCCCGAGGTGGTGAGCGACCACCCGGGGAGCTGTCCGAAGTGTGGCATGGCGCTCGAACCGCGGACGGTGGCGGTCGAGGAAGGGCCGAACCCGGAACTCCGGGACATGTCCCGCCGCTTCTGGGTCGGCCTCGCCCTCGGCCTCCCGGTCTTTCTCGTCGCGATGGCCGACATGCTGCCCGGCCGGCCACTCCACGTCCTCGACATGCGAATCGTGAACTGGGTGTCGCTCCTCCTCACGACCCCCGTGGTCCTCTGGTGCGGCTGGCCCTTCTTCCAGCGCGCCTGGGCGTCGGTCGTCTACCGGAGCCCGAATATGTTTACGCTCATAGGGCTCGGGGTTGGTGCTGCGTACCTCTATAGCGTCGCCGCCACGGCCGTTCCGTGGCTCTTTCCCGAAGGTTTCCGCTCGATGGGCGGAGCGGTGGAACCTTACTTCGACACAGCCGCGGTCGTAACCGTCCTCGTCCTCCTCGGCCAAGTCTTGGAACTCCGCGCCCGCGGCCAGACGGGTGGTGCCATCAAAAAACTGCTCGGCCTCGCGCCGCGGGCTGCGCGGGCCGTCCGACCCGGCGGTGTGGAAGAGGATGTGGCCCTCGACCTCGTTCGACCCGGCGACCTCCTTCGGGTTCGACCCGGGGAAAAGATTCCCGTGGACGGAATCGTCGTGGAAGGTCGAAGCTCCGTCGACGAGTCGATGGTCTCGGGCGAACCTATCCCCGTCGAAAAGGAGCCTAGTGCCAAAGTCGTCGGCGGGACGGTGAACGGCACCGGGAGCCTACTCGTCCGCGCGGAGCGGGTTGGCGCGGAGACGCTCCTCGCGCAGATCGTCCGCATGGTGACCGAGGCCCAACGGACCCGGGCACCGGTCGAACGGCTCGTGAACCGCGTCTCCCAGTTCTTCGTCCCCGCGGTGCTTCTCGTCAGCGTCATCGCGTTCATCGTGTGGGCGGCCGTCGGCCCGGAACCCCGACTCGCGCACGCACTCGTGAACGCGGTCGCGGTCCTGATCGTCGCCTGCCCGTGCGCCTTGGGACTCGCGACCCCGATGGCCGTGATGGTCGGCACCGGCCGCGGTGCCGAAGTTGGCGTCCTCGTGAAGAGCGCCGAGGCGCTCGAAATCCTCCACCGGGCGGACACCCTGGTGGTGGACAAGACCGGGACGTTGACCGAAGGGAAACCCCGCCTCGATCACGTGCAGGCCGCCACCGGCTTTGACCCCGACGAGGTACTCCGCCTCGCCGCGGGCCTCGAACGCGCGAGCACCCGCTCGCGTCGGCGATCGTAAAGGGGACCGAGGTCGCGGGCTTTCCGTCCCGGGTGCGACCGACTTCGAATCGCGGACCGGCAAGGGCGTTGTCGGAACCGTTGAAGGGGCGAAAGGTGGCGGTCGGGAACCAGGCACTGTTGAACGACTTCGGCATCCGGTCCGAAAACCTTCACCCAGGGGAAGGGGAGACGGGTACGCCGAGTGCGGCGCAGACGGTGGTGCTTGTCGCCGTCGATGGTCGCTTCGCGGGCCTTATCAGTGTGACCGACCCGGTCCGCGCTTCCACGCCGGAAGCGGTCCGGGCGCTCCACGCGGACGGCATCCGGGTCATCATGCTGACCGGCGACCGCCGCGTCACGGCGGAGGCCGTGGCGCGGGACCTCGGCATCGACGAAGTCATCGCCGAGGTCCTCCCCGAGCAGAAGGGTGAAGCCGTTGAACGCCTCCAGCGGGAAGGTCACATCGTCGCGATGGCGGGAGACGGCATCAACGACGCGCCGGCCCTCGCGAAAGCGCAGGTCGGAATCGCGATGGGGACCGGCACAGACGTCGCGATGGAGAGTGCAGGCGTGACCCTCGTCCGCGGTGACCTCCGGGGCATCGTCCGCGCGCGGCGTCTGAGTCGGGCCACCATGCGAAACATCCGTCAAAACCTCTTCCTCGCCTTCGTCTACAACGTCCTGGCCGTCCCGGTTGCGGCGGGGGTCCTTTACCCGGTTTTCGGGACGCTCATTAGTCCCGTCTGGGCTAGTGTGGCGATGAGCCTAAGCTCTCTCTCCGTCGTCGGAAACGCCCTCCGGCTCCGGAAGGCCACTCTTTAGCCGGCCGGAAAGCGTTCCGACAAAAGACAACGGACAAGAGACTCGGATTGCGAATTGGTGACGGGGCGCGCAGAATGAGAATGGAGATTTGAGACATGGGCCGATCGGGCAGGACAATTCGCGTTCTCGGCGTGTGGGTCACCGCGGTCATGACCTTGGTCGCGGCCTTGCCCCGGTACGCCTGCGCGTGCCCGACCGGGTCGGCAAAGTCTCACCTCCTCACCGCGTCTCCCTCGCACTGCCCCTGTGGCGGCGGCTGTTGCTCGCCGTCCTCGCCTGCATCAGAACGAAAATGCTGCTGCGGAGGGGGCGAGCGGAGTTCCGGAAATAAGCCCTCCACCGCTCCTGATTCCGGAGAGACCCTCTGCAAGAAATCCCTCGCCCCGGGCGAGGCGTATCTCCCGTCGTCCGGCGGAAGTAGCTTCACCCTCGACAGTGCCTCGGGCCCTTGGCTCGTAGCCCTTCCCCCCATCTGGAACGCAGTCTCTCGCGTCGAGGCCGTCACCGTCCCGTGGGAACTTCCTCGCCACGCGCCTCCTCCCGACCTCCTCGTTCTCTTCCGGCATTTCTTGATCTGATCGCCTCCTCTCGCACCACCGACAGGTGGGAACGAGCGCCGCCCCGCTCACCGGAGCGGGGTGACGCGCCACGCTCGACCACTTACCCTCCGCGTGCCTTCGGTCGGCACCGTCGAGGAGTCCGGTCGAGCCGTGAGGAGTGGTCTCTCAATCATCGCACGCCCGCCGCGGCAGATTCCCGGAGCGGCGCGCTCGCACGCGAGGAGCTTGGTCATGGCAAACGGCGATACCACACATCCACCGCATCCCGAGGGCGGGGATCCACAACACGGCTTTTGGTGGAAGACGTGGCAGGTTCTGAAGGTCGTCCAGGCGAGGCTCCGCTTCGTCGCCATCCTCGTCGCCGTGGGCACGCTCCTCGCCTACTGGGAGACGCTCAACAACTACTACGAGAAATGGACCCGCCCCCTCGCGGGGACGGAGGAGGTGGCGTCGGCCGAGGTCGAGTTCTTCTGCCCGATGCACCCCTACATCGTCCGGGACAACGCGAAGGAAAAGTGCCCCATCTGCCACATGGATCTCGCCCGGCGGAAGAAAGGGTCCGGGGTCGCGGAGCCTCTCCCGGCGGGGACGGTGAGCCGCGTCCAGCTCAGCCCCTACCGCGTGGTCTTGGCCGGTGTCCAGACGACCGAGGTCGAGTACCGGCCCCTCCGGAAAGAGATCGCGGCCCTCGGCTCAGTCGAGTTCAACGAGACAACGCAGCGCCACATCGCGGCCCGGCAGAAGGGCCGCATCCTGAAGCTCAACGTGAACTACACCGGGCAACTGGTCGAGAAGGGCGAGGAGCTCGCGACCCTGGACGTTCGCTACAGCCCGGAACTCACGGTGACGCTCGACGACCTCATCAAGGCGCGGAAGTCCGGGAACAAGGAACTCGAAGCGATGGCCCGGAAGCGGCTCGAACTCTGGGACCTGGGTGACGAGCAGGTCAACGAGTTCGTCCGGACGGGGAAGGTGACGACGCAACTCGTCATCCGCTCCCCCATCCGCGGCCACGTGGTGAAGAAGTTCCAGCGCGAGGGGAATTACGTCGATGAGGGGACGCCCCTCTACGACGTTGCCGACCTCGACACCGTCTGGGTCGAAGCCCAGGTGTACGAGTCCGACCAAGGACTTCTCCGCGAGGGGCTCATCGCGAGTGCCACGACCCTCTCCCTCCCGAACGAGGTGTTTTCGGGAAAACTCACGTTCGTCTACCCGCACCTGGACGAAAGCTCACGGACGCTCACCGCCCGCTTCGAGCTGCCGAACCCAGGGCACCGGCTCCGCCCAGGGATGTACGCGAACGTACGAATCGGCGTCCCGCCCCAGGGCATGAACCTCTTCGCCGAGGGGGAAAAGGTTGACCCGGATGGCCCCCGCGCCCGGCTCGACCAGGGCTTTCTCCTCGCCGTGCCGGAGAACGCCGTCATCGACACCGGAAGCGTGAAGGTCGTCTACCGGGAATCTTCGCCGAACGTCTATGACGGGGTCGCGGTCGTCCTCGGCCCCCGCATGGCGGAACAGGGAACGCCCGGCACCTTCTACCCGGTCCTCTCCGGCCTCAAAGCAAAAGACCGCGTCGTGACGAATGGCTCCTTCCTCGTCGATGCCGAGACGCGGCTCAACCCGGCAGCCGGTTCGATTTACTTCGGCGGCTCGGGCGGGAAGGACGCGCCCGCGACGCCCGCCGTCCGCCCGTCGACGCCGCCCGAAGCGAGCGAGGAGAACCAAAAGCTCGCCGCGGCGCAGCGCCTCTGTCCCGTCACCGGAAAGCCGCTCGGCTCGATGGGGCTCCCGGTTCGGGTGTCGGTGAAGGACGTCCAAGTCCTCCTCTGCTGCGACGGGTGCCGCGAGAAGGCGCTGAAGGACCCGGACGCCACAATCAAAAAGGTGGCGGAGCTGAAGGGGAAACCCGGCCCGAACCCGGTGCCCCCGAAAGTTCCTCCAGCCGCGGGGGCTGACGACGCCAAGATCAGGGCGGCCCTCGCCGTGCTTTCGCCCGAAGACCGGGCACTCGCGGAGGGTCAGAAGTATTGTGCCGTGTTGCCAAAGAACCGCCTCGGGTCGATGGGCCGACCGCACCGCACGACGGTCGGCGGGAAAGTCATCTTCCTCTGCTGCGAAGGCTGCGAGGACGGTGCCAAGGAGGATCCGGTTCGGACGCTCCGAGTGGCGGAGGAACTCCGGGCCAAGGCCCGAGCCGAAGCCGCCGGGAAAGGAAGCTAACGACGGGGGCGGGGCCGGGCAGGGTCGGGGTACTTGGGGTTAGCGCTTCCTGTTCCCACTCGGTCCGAGCTTTCCGCCCCCACCATCTAACGAGTGATGAGGAGGTTCCCGTGAAAGTGTTTCAGTGTTTCCTCGTTGCCGGGCTCGTCGCCCTTTCCGCCGTGACGGCCGGGTGCAACAGCGCCGGGACGGAGAGTGGTAAGAAGGCGGCTGAGAACCTTTACGACGTGAACGGGAAGGTGACGGCCCTCGACCGGGAAAAGCCGTCCGTGACCTTGGACCACGAGGACATCCCGGGCCTCATGAAGGCGATGACGATGGAGTTCCGCGTCGCGGACGCAAAGGCCCTGGAAGGTCTCCAGGTCGGCGACGCCGTCCGCGCGAAGCTCCGGAAGGACGGGGCGGGATACGTCGTGACGCAGATCGCAAAACGCTAATGATCGCGGCATGGCAACGGGCGAGGGGAAAACCATGATCGAGCGACTGATCGAGTACAGCATCCGAAACCGCTTCCTCGTCCTCGTGGCCGCGGCGGCGCTCGCGGCGTTCGGCGTCTACGCCACCCTCAACACCCCGGTCGACGCCATCCCGGACCTCAGCGAAAACCAGGTCATCGTCTTCACCGATTGGATGGGCCGGAGCCCGCGGGAGATCGAGGACCAGGTGACCTACCCCCTGTCCTTGAAGCTCCAGGGGCTCGCGGGCGTCCGAACCGTCCGCTCGTCCTCCGAGTTCAACTTCTCGATGATCACCATCATCTTCGAGGACAAAATCGACTTCTACTTCGCCCGCC
The DNA here is from genome assembly GCA_046350275.1 of Gemmataceae bacterium. Classification (GTDB taxonomy): domain Bacteria; phylum Planctomycetota; class Planctomycetia; order Gemmatales; family Gemmataceae; genus JAXMAS01. Next base: position 202,443 of record JAXMAS010000008.1, on the reverse strand, counting down.
AGCGGGTCCTTGAAAAACTGGACGAGGTTCGCGGGAGCTCGCTCCTCCCACAGGGCGTCTCGCCCCGCCTCGCGGCCGATGCCACGGCCTTGGGTCAGATCTTCTGGTACACGGTCGAGGCGAGCCCCTCGGACCCCGTTGACCCGGCCCGGCTCTGGGCCGTGAACAAGTACCAGATCGTCCCGCAGCTCAACGCCGCGCGGGGCGTCTCGGAAGTCGCGACCGTCGGGGGCGCACCCCTCGAATACCAGATCGACGTGCGGCCCGAGGCGCTCCGCGCCTACGGACTTACGCTCGCCGACGTTTACTCCGCAGTCTCAAAAAGCAACTACGCCGCGGGCGGTGGCGTCATTCAGAAGAATAACGCCGAGTACCTCGTCCGCTTCGTCGGTTGGATTCGCGGGAAGGAGGATGTCGAGAACACGGAGCTCCGGCGCGACCCAGGTGGCACCGCGGTCCGCGTGAAAGACGTTGCGGCCGTGCAACTCGGCCAGCAGTTCCGGCGGAGCGTCTTCGAGAAGGACGGGAGCGAAATGCCGGGCGGGGTCGTCCTCATGCGCTACGGCGAAAACCCGCTCGCCGTGACGGAGCGCGTGAAGGAGAAGATCCAGGAAATCCAGCCCGCGCTCCCGAAGGGGGTCCGGATCGTCCCGGCCTACGACCGGACGCGCCTCATCCAGGGTGCGGTCCACACGCTGACCCGCGCGATGCTGGAGGAGATCATCATCGCGGCCGTGGCGGTGTACCTCATCCTCATGCACCTCCGGAGCGCCTTCGTCATCTGCGTGACGCTCCCGCTCTCGGTCCTCTTCTCGTTCGCCACGACCTGGCTCCTCCGCCGCTTCGGAATCGTAGACATCCAGGCGAACATCATGTCGCTCGCGGGGATCACGATCTCGATCGGCATCTTGGTCGATCAGGCCATCGTCATGACGGAGAACGCGACCCACCACCTGAAAGAGCAGTTCGGGGACCGGAAGGTGTCGGGCGACACGCGGGAGACCGTCATCCACGCCTGCCGCACCGTCGGCCGGCCGATTTTTTTCTCGGTCCTCATCATGCTCATCTCCTTCATCCCAGTCTTCGCCCTTTCAGGCCGGGAGGGGAAACTCTTCCACCCGCTCGCCTTCACGAAGAGCTTCGCGCTCCTCGGCGTTGCACTCATCTCGGTGACGGTCGTCCCGGCCCTCATCCCGACCTTCGTCAAGGGCCGCCTCCGGAGCGAGGAGGAGAATTGGATCGTCCGGAGCTTCATCCACATCTATAAGCCGGTCCTCGCCTGGGCGCTTCCCCGGCGGAACCTCGTCATGTGGGCGTTTGCGGTCCTTCTCGTCCTGGCGGCCGGCATCTTCCCGCTTCAGGCGCTCGTCGGCCAAGGTGCCTCCGATGCGGCGCACCAGTCGACCTTCCTTCTCGTGATGGCGTTCGTCACGGTCCTCACCGTCGCCTTCATCCACGGAACCCGCTCGCAGGTCGCGGCCTTCCTGAGTCTCGCCCTCCTCGGGCTCGTCGCGTACCACTTCCCAAAAATCGGCGTCACCTTCATGCCGGCCCTGGACGAAGGGAGTACCCTCGACATGCCGGTCACCGTGCCGCGGGCGGGCCTGACCCAAGCGGCCGACGACCTCAAAGCTCGGGACGCGCTCCTCCGCGGCTTCCCCGAAGTCGAGTCGGTCGTCGGGAAGGCGGGCCGTGCCGACACCCCGACGGACCCGGCACCCCTCGACATGGTCGAGACCTTCGTAAACTTCCGGCCGAAGGAGTTTTGGCCGAAACGGGTTCTCCGCTACGACGACGCGCGTCGCCAGAGCCGTGCCGTCCTTACCGCGTTGGAAGAGAAAGGCTACGTCCTTCGGGCACCGCACGAGGACGACCGGGACAGTCTCCTCACGGACGCGACGCAGAAGGCCATCGAGCGGTACGACGAAACCATGCGGGAACTCGCGGTCGAGCGCTTCCGCTCCTTCGAGCGGGAGCTCGGCCCGCTCCTCGTCCGGGACGCGGTGAGCGAAATCACGCGGCGGATGCGGGAGTCCGGGCACCTTCATTGGGCGGTGGATCGTTCGGAGGAGAAGGAGGTCGAGCGGCTCGCGGACCTCCTCTCGGCCGACTACGGCCCGTCCCTCGCTCGAAACCCCTCCCTCGAAGACGCGACGCGACTGAGTGGTGACGTCGCCCGTCGCCTTAAGGCGGAGGGCGCGGTCGACGACCCCGTCTTGGCACTCTCGCTTCACGAACCGCTCCTCAAAGACCTCCTCAGCCAAACGACTCAGGCGTTCGGGGCGGGGCCACACACGTTCGCCGGAGAAGTTTTTCGCCGCGTGACGGAGCAACGTGCGTCCCGGTGGCACGCGCGGGTGAAGGAGATCGACTGGCAGCTTTTTGACCGGGGCGTCGAGGCCTACACCTGGCTCGCGATCGAAGAGGTCGTGAAGTCGGCGAACGGCGTGGCACTTCTTAGCGGCGCGCCGCACGGGCCGGACGCCGAGCGCTTCGCGGCGGAAGCCGGAAAGGCTCAACTCGGACGGGACTCCTCGGCCGAGGTCTTTCGGCCGTTCGTCTCCCTCCGCGACGAGCTCGCGAAACCCTTCGCCTCCTCGGTCTTTCTCTGGCACCGCCAGAGCGGGCCGAAGGGCGACCTCGTGGACGACGAGTTCGGGCGGGTCCTCCAGGTTCCTGGGTGGACCAACATTTTTACGCAGCCCATCATCAACCGGATCGAGATGCTCTCGACCGGCGTCCGGACGGACATCGGCGTCAAGGTCTTCGGGCCGGACCTTGCGACGATTGACCGGGTCGGGAAAGAGATCGAAGCGGCGTTGAAACCCGTGAACGGCTCCCGGGACGTCATCGCCGCGCCGGTAATGGGAAAGGGCTATCTCGAAATCGCGGTCGATCTGGGCAAAGCCTCCCGCTACGGGGTGAGCGTCGAGGATCTCAAGAACACGGTCGAGGTGGCACTCGGCGGTCAGACGGTAACGCAGACCGTCGAAGGCCGGGAGCGGTTCCCGGTCCGGATTCGCTACCCGCGCTCGGAGCGGGAAGACGAGGAGGCGGTGAAGCGCCTCCTCGTGAGCGGGACCGGGGCGTCGATGAAGGAAGCCCCATCCGGCGGCATGGGCCAACCGAGTTCCGGGACGGCACCCGTACCGACTCCAACCGCAGGCCCAGAGGCCGGCCACGCGGCGGCACCCGGTCACGGGCAAGGGGCGAGGGGGCCGCTCCAGATTCCACTCGGGGCGGTGGCCGACGTCCGCATCGTCGAAGGACCGTCGATGATGCGGAGCGAGAACGGGCAGCTCCTCACCTACGTGACCTTGAACGTCCGCGGGCGGGACATCGTGGGCTTCGTGGACGAAGCGCAGCGTTCCGTTGCGCAGAAGGTGAAACTCCCGGAGGGAGTTCACATCGAGTGGTCGGGCGAGTTCGAGCACCAGGTCCGGGCCGCGAAGACGCTCCGCTTCGTCTTCCCGGCGGTCATCGTCCTCATCTTCGTCATCCTCTACCTCACCTACAAAGACCTGGCCGACGCGGGACTTATGATGCTCGCCGTCCCGGAGGCCCTGGCGGGCGGAGCCTTCTTCCAGTTCCTCTTCCCGAAACTGACGTACGGCTGGTCGGCTCCGCCGATGGACTTTAGCGTCGCGGTGTGGGTCGGCTACATCGCCTGCTTCGGCATGGCGACCGAGACCGGCATCATCATGCTGGTCTACCTTCGGGAGGCGATTGAGAAGCGGGGCGGCCTCGAACAAATCGGTTCGCTCGAAGAACTCCGCGAGGCCGTCATCGAAGGCGCGGTCCACCGCCTCCGCCCGAAGCTTTTGACCGAGGGTGTTGCCATCATCGCAATCGCACCCATGCTCTGGGCGACGGGAGTCGGGGCCGAAGTCATCGCGCCGATGGCGGTCCCGGTCCTGGGCGGGCTCCTCATCTCGGACGAGGTCGTAGACATCTTCCTCCCCGTGCGCTTCTACTGGGTGAGGCGGGCCAGGTGGCTGAAGCTGCACCCCGAACACGCGGACGGAACGCGGAAAATCGTAAGCGGGGTCGAAAGCCCCGTTTCGGTCCCCGCGACCGTTTCGTGAAGCGGTCGGCCGCGCGGAAGCGGGAGCCGAGTTCGGGTCACGGCCGAGCCGGTCGCGGACAGGAAGTGCAATCGGGTGAACCGGGCGTGCCGCCTTCCGAGCCGCCCGTGACGCGCTCCAGCGTCGCGCGGCGGCGGAACGCCTCGGCCACGGCCTCGTAGTAGCGGTCCCGGAGGTCGACCAGATTCCGCTCGGATTCGAGGAGGCTCAGGAACGGAACTCTCCCGCCGACGTAGGACGACTGCGCGGCCTTCACGTTCGCGCGCGCGGCGGGGAGGATCTTCTCCTCGAAGAGGGCCACAACCTTGTCGCTTTCGACCACCTGCTCGTAAGCCTCCTGCACTTGGAAACTGACCTGGTCCGTCTGCCGCGCGAGTTCGGCGCGGCGTCCGGCGACCTTTGCCTCGGCCTCCGCGACGGCCCCGGCCCGGCGTTCAAAACGGAGCGGGACGTTGAGCCGCACACCAATCTGGGGTGCCAGGTCCCGAGTCGGCCCGTTCCCCATGACGGTGTCGTAAGCACCGGACACCTCGACGTCGGGGTAATACTCGCGGTCGGCCAGCCCGCGGTTCGCCTCCTCGGCGCGGACGTGGTCCGCGAGTGCTTTTAGGTCAGGCCGTCGTGCGAGAGCTAAAGCACGCAACTCGGCTCCCCCGGGCGTTACGCCGTCCGCGTGCAATTCCTTCGGCGGCGGCGGCAAGGCACAATCGGGCGGAAGGTGAAGGAGCGTGTTGATACGGGCGACGGCCACCCGCCGCATCCGCTCCAAGGTGATCTGTCGCTGCCGCTGCCGCCCGAGTTCGACATCGGCTTGAAGAATGTCCTGCTCGTTCGCCCCTTGGACCTTCTCGTAACGCTCCCTCGCGTTCGCGCGGAAGTCGCCGAGGAGGCGGAGCCCTTCTTCGTTCACCTCCAGCGCCCGCCCGACGAGGTAATACTCGGCGAAGGCGTGCTTCGCGGCCTCGACGATTTCGAGCCGCATGGCCCCCACGTCATTCCCCGCCGCACTCGCCTCGGCGAGCGCGTTCTCGCCCCTAAGTCCTCGCTTCCCAAACAGCGGGAACTTCTGCGAGACCTCGACTCGGTAGCCGAAGTCCACGTCGTTGGAGCCGATGGACGCGGGTGCCACGACGGCCCCGAACATCGGGTCGTCGAGCGACGTGACCTGGGGGTAGCGGGCGGAAGCGGCCTTCCAGGCCGCAACCATTTGGGCGAGTGAGGGGTTTCGGGCGAGGACTTCGGCGACCAGAGTGTCGGAAGAGAGTTCGGAGAGTCTCGCGAGCGGGTTGTCCTCGGCCGGACGGGCCGGAGAGGCAGGCTCGGTGAACGTTGCCGGAACGACAGGTTCCGAAGCGACGGGACTCGCGGCAGCCGGTGCCGGGTCGACGCGGGACTCCGACAAGAGCCGCGAATGTCGTTCGGCAACCGACGCGCAACCGACGCACACGATTTCGGACAGCAATAGAAAAGACAGAGCCGTTCGGGTCCGCGGTCTCGTCATGACAATCCCGTTCGTCTATTCCTCGGGGCGGGCGGAAGGCAGGCCGTTTCCGCCTCGGAGGACCGACCGGGTTAGCGCCAGTCCTTGTTTTCGGCCCGCGTCCCGATGAATCTCCAGAAAATGCGGTCCGACCGGCTCGCCACGCACAACCGTAACTGGAGGCGAATTCGTCCGCGCGGGGCACGCGCCGACGAGTTGGCGATGGAGAGACAGAGGGTCGACGCGAGGATCCCGTTCATGGGCTGATTCTCCTGACTACGGTGAATACGGCGGTGTGCGACCACACCGTAACCGATCTCGGACACGGGCGCACGCATCGTCCGGGGCCGCGGGATGCGGTCAAATCGGCATGTCGTGCGATGCCCCCTCGTGGGCCTGCCGCCGCCGCTTGTCGTAGATCTGTGTCGTCGTGACGTGGCGGTGGCCGAGAAGTTCTTGCACCTTCCGGATATCGACGCCCGCGTCGAGGAGCAGCGTCGCCGTCGTCGCCCGGAGCGAGTGCGGCGTGTAGATGCACCGCGTCGCCGTCGTCCCGTCCGGGAATTCCACTTCGCGCATCGCCTTCGGGATGCGGGCGAGGTAGCCCAGAATCAGTGTGTACATCGCGACCGGGCTGAGCGGCCCGTCGGCGAGCTTCCCGCTCCGCGAGTTCTTCCGCGGTCGGAAGAGGGGGCCGCCCGCCAGCGCTGCCGCTTCGACGTACTCCTGAATGGCCTGGGCCGCCGCGAAGTGGAGGCCGATCTTCCGCCGCTTGTCGCCTTTCTCGGCGATGCGAAGCGTCGCTCCGTGTTCGTCCTGGTGGAAATCGCTGACCTTGAGGCGGCAGCCGGTTTCGAGGCGGATGCCCGTGTAGAGGTAGACCTTCAGGATGGCCCGGTCGCGATAGTCGAGGATATCGTCGCCGGACGGCATGGCGATGAGCTGCCGCGCGCGGGCCGCGGTCAGGGCTTGGGTTTCGTCAACAGGGTCGGAGCCGGCCCGCGGGATGAACTGGCTGTGGGCTGGGTTCGGGACGACGATTGGCAGCCGCATCTCGGCCGCGGCGGCACCGAGGTACTTGTAGAAGCTCGACAACGAGGAGACCCGACGGTTCACGGTCTTCGGCGCGGCCCGCTGGTCCACGAGCCAATCGCGATACGCTTGAACCGTCTGGACCGAAACGCGGAGCAGCTCGGACGCCCGGTCCGGCCACTGGAGTTTCAGGAACTGCCGAACAAAGCACATGACATCCTGGTCGTACGCCCGCCGCGTGTGCCGGCTGTTCCGCCGCCCGAGCCATGCGTCGTAGATGGCGGCGACGGAATCGACGAACTGACGGACCTGACCTTCGACTTCCGGTGTGACGCGACCGGCCAGGATCGGCGGCAGCTCGCACGAAACCCGCTCGACCAGCAGCTCCGACGAAGCACCACCCGAGCCAGTTTTTTCGACAAGTCCCCTGCCCAAAGGCCCCCTACGTTTGGCCGAAGATAACTGATTTTATCTTCAACCGTCAACGACGGAAAACGAGAAGGGGACTCGGGCGCTGCGGCCCATCGGAACCCGCCGTCGGTCATTCGGTTTCGATTTCGGTTTCCGTCTTTACGGCAACGAGATTGAAAACGGGTGTGTAGAGGTCGACGTTGACCCCTGGGGCGTGGACCGAAACAACAAGGCTGTACCGCGCTTTCCGAGTCCATCGCTCGAAGTGCGGTCGCTCCCGCCACCACCCGATGACGGGCACGACCCCGATGGTCCCGCAGTCGGCGAGTTGCGCGGCCGTCCCGGTCCACCAGTCCGAATGGACCGAGCCTCGCGTCCTGAGCCTGTCGCCAAGCGTCCATTCGCGAGTGTCGCTTCCGAACGAGCCGCCTTCGTCCTCCTCGCGCGCTTGTTGGTTGAGCCGCTTCAGAAAGACCGCCGGCGACTCCTCCGGACGTTTGACATCAAAGCGAAGCCCGTGCGAGGCGTACCGATGCCGATTGGCCCATCCTTTGCGGCCGGGGCTCGGCTCGACGAAGTACGACAGGGTCACCCGCATCGTCACCGGCGTTTCCCCAAGGCCACGCAATTCGTCAATCGGCCAGGGGAGCGAGTAAAGGTGCATGTCCCGGGTCTTCACCCGGTCACCCTCCTTGTCGAAGGGCTGCAACTCTGCCTCCGCAATCAGCGTCAATGCGTTCCGTGCGCACCACAGCGCCCTCGTCAGGCTCGGCACGCCGTACCCGTAGCAGCGAAGCCGCCGGTGACACCCCTGCTTATTCTTCGGGAACTCCTCTCCCATCTTCGGCGTCCATTCGGCCGAGTGGACGAGCAACGCACGCACCGTTTCGAGCCGGTAGTCGGGATACTCGGCCTGGATGATGGCACCCATGCGGGACGCTAGTGCTGTCGCGGCGCTCGTGTCCCCGGTCCCCACGAACAATCGCCCGCTCGCGTCCCGCGAGGTCGTGAGGAGGCAAAGGTCTTCAATCGTATCCGAGGTGCCGTCTGCGGGGTTAATTGCGCTGTTCCCGCCTTCCAGGACGATGTCGGGCTTCAGCGGCCACTTGTCGTTCCAGACGAGTGAGGTCGTGCTGCACGGGCTCAATCCCCCGCTCGGGGCAACGGGCGTCCAGCCGACGAAATCGCTCGACTCGATCGACACCCGCTCGGTGCATGCGCCGACGGTCGTCGCGTTCCAGGCCTGGCCGGGGTCGTGGATGCCGTCCGTGTAGTTCGAGTCCGGGTACTGGTGCCGGAGTTCTGAGGTCGTATTCCCTGCCGACACAAACACGAGTCGCGGCTCGGCCTCGTCTTCGCCGAAGCAAATCTTGTCGAGCTCGGCCGACCACGACGACGGCTGCCCGCGGTCGCGCGAATCGGTGGCGGTGACCGCCATGCAAAACACCCGGTTTCGTTCGGGGCAAACCGACTCAATGTGCGCTACGGCCTCCAGTGTTACCGCGCCGTAGAGGTCCGGCCGCGTGGGTTCGGCGTTCGGGGGCGGGAGAATCTTGACCGATTCGAGTCGGTGTCGCAGCGAGATGGGGCCGTCGCCCGTCAGCACCTCAGCAAGGCTTCCGTACAGGGCGAGTCCCGCCATCCCCGTGCCGTGGCCGTCGTGGTCCGCGGCATTGCCGCCGACGCTCGTGAGGACGTGGTCGGAAGACAGGGCGGGCGACAGAAGTGGTTGCCCGGCGTTTACTCCCGTGTCGAGGACGCAAACTGAGTTGGCATCCGGTGCGGGAGGCACGACACGTTCTTTCGCCGCCGCCGCCCACGCGGTTTGTTCCCGCGGCGTCATGTTGATGAACGTAGTCGGGCACTCCTTCGCGCGGCGCAACTCCGCGACGACGTCAAGAAGCTCCACCGATTGGGCCATCTGGCCTTGAGTTCCGAACGCGACGACGACGGCTCGGTCGGGGAAGGTGATGTGCCGCGGCCCCACGGGCATGCCGACCCGCGCCGCCTCGACGCGGAACACGTTGAGCGAGAGGTCGGCGACGCGGCCTGTCCGGAGCCACACCTCCCACCAGATTTGCTCCCCGGCTTGCGGCAATGCCTCCGATGCGTCCGTCCAGAACGACTCGAAAACCGCCCGCTTGATTTGCGAAATGCTCTCGACGAGCCTTTGATTCTTCGGCCTCCCGGATCGCTTGTCGTCCTCGGCGAGATACTTTTGGAACTTCCTGGAGAAGTAGGCGACCTTCCCGTAAGGGATGAAGACGGTGGCGAAGACGGCACCTTGGTCCTCGCGCACGTTGACGAGTTCAATGCCGTGCGCCTGTGCTTCCAGGCTTTTCACCGCGAGCTCGAAGTCGGGCTCACTCCGGAACACAAGGTTTACGCCGGTCGACAGGTGGTCCTGTGCATTCTGACCTTGGCCGGCGCGGGCTTCGTCGGTCGCCTGTTGGAGTTGATTGACGAGCGAAGCGCCGTGCTGCTGCCGCTCGCGCGGCGGCATCTGGAAACTACCCGAGCCTCCGCGATTAGGCGAGGTATAGCGCTCGGTCGCCGCATAGCCGTGCAGGCGGACGTGTCGGAGATTCTCTTGGGGTGGCATGGCAACGGGTGGCTGTGGGGTCAAACCTGTCGGATCGCTTGGCGCTCCTTCAGGGCGAGAGTAAGGCTCGCGGTGGAAATCCCGCTCAGGTCTTCGAGGACAGCCCGACGCGCCGCGTCATCGCAGGCGCGGGCGATTTCGGCGTAACTCAGCCCTTCGGTCGCGGCCGTCACGCTCGACCAGTCAACGCTATGGACACCGAACACGCTCAGTCGGTTCTCGATCAATTGTTTCGCCAGTGGCGGCGACGGTGGCTCGTAGCGCACCACGTCGTCAAACCGACGGAACAGCGCCTGGTCCAGCACTCCCACGTGGTTCGTGGCGGCGACGATGAGGCTGTCGGAATCGTCTTGTTCGAGGAATTGGAGGAAGGAGTTCAGCACCCGGCGGATTTCGCCAACGTCGTTCGGGTTCCCGCGGTTGCTGCCGATGGCGTCGAACTCGTCGAACAAGTAGACGCCCCGCGAGTTGAGCATGGCGTCGAAGATGAGCCGGAGCTTCGCCGCAGTCTCACCCATGTACTTGGTAATGACGCCGTGGAGTTGCACGGTGAAGAGGGGAAGCCCGAGCTCGCCGGCGAGCGCCCAACTGGTCATCGTCTTCCCGGAGCCGGGCGGGCCGACGAGAAGGAGTTTGCGTCGTGCCGAGAGACTGTGCTGACGGAGCTTTCCTTGTTGGCGGTATTCCGTCACCACGCGGCCGAGTTGGTCGCGGAGGGCTTCTGGAAGAACCATGTCGGAGAAGCGAGCCTTGTGATAGGCCACCGAAAGCATGCCGGCCAGTTCGCCCGTCGCCCGCGCGATCGGGACCGGGTGCCGCGCGGCGTGCTCGCCCGCTTGCCGTGCCTTCGCCTTGTCGATGAGTTCGCGGAGTTCTTGCGCGAGTTTCGGTTGACCCTTCTTGGCGGCGTGGGCGGCGACCTGCATGGAGATGGCGAGGAACCGCTGGTCGTCGCCCTCCATGTGGCTCGTGAGGAGCGCTTTGATTTGTTCCGCCGTCGCCATCTTGAACCTCGCTCAGTTTGCCGGCACAGGCCCTCCGTGTAATCACTCCGGGCAGGAAAAGGACGGACGAACTGGTCTTTTGTACATTATACCTTGCCTGCTTGCCACCGGGAATCTCGGAGGTCTTGGGCACCACTGGCAACAGCGTCGGCCTTCGCCATCATAGCCCTAGGCTTATGCCAAGGCGGCCACGATTTTTCCATCCCGACTGCTTGCCGCATCTCGACATCGGAGAAAACCGTCTGCGGCAGCTACAGAATCTTCGGGCGGCTTGCAGGGACTACGCCGCGACGCTGACCTCAGCGAGCGCCTGCTGAATCCGAGACGGCGGGTAGGCTCTTGCGGCGGGCACGCGAAGGAGCGGCACGCGTGCCGCCCGCATCGCAAGATCGACGAAATGGTCCCGCGCCTGCCGCTTTGGATGGGCGTGCGACCGGTCGTCCACTTCGATGGCGACCACGACTTTGGTCGTCTTCGGGTCCACCACCACAAAGTCCAGGTGCTTCTGCGCGATGAGCCGCCCGTAGCCCAGTTTCCAGGCGTCGTCCGAGCAGCCGATCACGTCCCCGAGCCGCACCTTCATGCAGACGGCGAATCGGCCGCCCACCACATCCCGCAGAGTCTCGTAGAAGGCGAGTTCCGTTCGGGTGAGAAGTGCCCGCCGCGCGTAGTACGGGTAGGCGTCGGGGAGCGGGTCAAAAAACTTCCGGCGGAGCCGCCAAAGCCAGGCCCGGCGGAGGGCTACGGCAAGGAGGGTCAGAAGGACGGGCGTTGCGACGAGAATGAGCCGTGAGTGTGGCATGGGGCCGATTTACGCGAAGGCGTGCCGCCGTGTCAAAACTGAATGGAAGTTGTCCTTCCGCACCCGCGGGAGGTAGGCACCTTGACCGTTCCTGCGCTGAAGCGTATCGTCAATCGTAGATAAACGATTTAGGAGCATCCCGTGGCGCGAAGGCGTTGTGTTTCGCCGGACGAACTGACCGCCCCAGCTCCGCCGAAAAGTGGGGCGAGGGACGAGGAGGTCGCGAAGCTCACCTGGGCTCTGGCCCACCCGGCCCGCGTTCGCATCCTTCGCATTCTCCAAAACGAGGCGTGCGTCTGCGGGGAACTCGTCGGTCAGCTTCCCCTCGCCCAATCGACGGTCTCGCAGCACCTGAAGATTCTAAAGGAGGCGGGACTCGTCCAGGGCGAAGTCGAGGGGCCGAAGGTCTGTTACTGCGTTAACCCGGCCGTCGTCGCGCGGCTGAAGTCGCTCATCGCCGAGTTGTAGCGGTTTTTTTTTCGCCGATCATCGTAAATCGGCGATACACGATGGGAGGAGCCATGTCCAACGAAACCGTTTTCGGCGAGGTCCGCGCGAAATACGCGGCCGTCGCGGCGAGTGAGCTTTCGAGCGACCACGCGGGCGTCCGCGCGGTCGCCGAGGCGTTCGGGTACACGCCCGAGGAACTCGCGGCCATTCCCGCCGAGGCGAACATGGGCCTCTCCTGCGGCAACCCCACGGCGTCGGCGAGCCTCCGGCCCGGCGAGACGGTCGTGGACCTCGGGTGCGGCGGCGGCCTCGACGTCCTCCTCGCCGCCCAAAAGGTTGGGCCCACGGGAAAGGCCGTCGGCATCGACATGACCCCGGAGATGATCGACCGCGCCCGGCAGAACGCGGCGAAGCAGGGCCTCTCGAACGCCGAGTTCCCACCTCGCCACCATCGACAACCTCCCCTGCCCGGGTCGGTATCGGTGCGTGATCGGCCGGTACGCCCATCAACCTCGCCCCGGATAAAGGGGCCGTACTACGGGAGGTGTTCCGCGCTGCTGAAGCCCGGCGTCGTCTCGCCGTGAGCGACATCGCGGCTTCAAGCCCTCCCGCTGGAGGTCGCCCAGAGCCTCCTCGCATACGTGGGTTGCATCGCGGGCGCGTTCGTTCGAGGAGTACGAGCGCACGAGCTCAAGGCCCGCCAGATTCGGCCGTGAACGTCGTGGACACCGGGAAGGATCTAGACGCCTACGCGAAGGTCCGAAAACCAGAGCCGGCTGCTCACCCCGATGATCACGACCGAACAACCGAATGCCGCCGCTGCGAGGAAACGTCGGGCACGGCCCAGGTCGGCTGCTGCACGCCGGCGACGAGTGCGGAGGCCCGAGGGGTTTCTGCGTGCTGCGAGGAAAGTGCGGCCACGGTCCACGGAGGCCTGGCAGCCCTACTCCGGAAATACGACGTGAACGAATACGCGGCGAGCGTCCAGGTCTTCGCGCTAAAGGGCGCGGACGTGCCGTGACGAGCGACGCCGGAACCCAAACGAGGTGGACGCCGGGCCGAAGTTCGGTCGGCCGTCATTCGCGTCCACCTCGTCTGGACTCGCGTCGCGCAGGAGTCGAGGCATCCCGCCCTTCGCACCGATGAGCAAGTTGCTTTTTCGCAAAGGATGACGCGATGAGGAAGCTCGCGGCAGAGTTTTTGGGGACCTTCGCGCTTGTCTTCGCGGGAACGGGGGCCATCACCATCAACGAGGTGAGCGGCGGGACCGTCACGCACGTCGGCGTGGCACTGACGTTCGGACTCGTCGTCCTCGCCATGATTTACGCGGTCGGCGACGTCTCCGGGGCGCACCTGAACCCGGCCGTCACGCTCGGGTTTTTCGCCGCGCGGCGGTTTCCCGCCAGAGAAATCCTTCCCTACGTCCTGAGCCAGTGCGGCGGGGCACTAGTCGCGAGCGCTCTCCTCCGGTCGCTTTTTCCGAACCAAGCAACACTCGGGTCCACCGTACCTTCCGGGAGTGCGGTCCAGTCGTTCGTCCTTGAGGTGGTCCTCACCTGGCTCCTCATGTTCGTCATTTTGAGCGTCTCCGCGGGCGCGAAGGAAACGGGTCTCATGGCCGGCGTCGCCGTCGGCTCCGTCATCGCGTTCGAGGCGCTTTTCGCGGGGCCGATTTCCGGTGCGTCCATGAACCCGGCCCGCTCCCTGGCCCCGGCCCTCGTCTCGGGCCGCCTCGAATCTTTGTGGGTCTATCTCGCCGCGCCGGCACTCGGCTCGTTCCTTGCCGTCTTCACTTGTCGCTGCGTGCGGGCGGAACCCTGCTGCTGCAAACCCAGGGAGGCGGAACCGGCGTGACGGGCAACCGCGACGAAGGAAGTCAAAGCGGGAGGTCGCCAAGAGAAAGCGTCCTCTTTCTCTGTAGCGCGAACTCCGCCCGGAGCCAGATGGCTGAAGCGATCCTCCGGAAGTACGCGGCCGACCGCTTCGACGCCTATACAGTGCCGGCCTCGAACCGACGGGAACTCCACCCGCTCACCGTGGCGGTGATGCGCGAGGCGGGCATCGACGTATCAGGGCAGAGGGCGAAGAGCGTCAAAGAGTTCCTCGGGCGCATCGCCGCCCACCACGCCATCTTCGTCTGCGACCGGGCCGAACGAATGTGCCCCGTAGTCTGGCCCGGTGCCCTGTCGCGTCTCTACTGGCCCTTCGACGACCCCGCGTTGAAGGTCGGGAGCGAAGAAGAGCGACTCGCCAAGTTTCGCGACGTGCGCGACCAGATCGAGCGGTGAATTCTCGCCTGGCTCGCCGAACTGCCACCCATTACCGAGTAGGCATGACATGAGCAAGAAAAAGGTTCTCTTCGTCTGCGTCGAAAACGCGAACCGAAGCCAGATGGCCGAAGCGTTCGCCCGCATCCAAGGGGGAGATCCCGTGGAGGCTTATAGCTCGGGCTCGAAACCGTCCGGCAAGGTAAACCCCCGAGCCATCCAGTTCATGAAGGAGGTCGGGTACGATCTGTCGACCCACGGCTCGAAATCCCTCGATCAGTTCAACGGGCAGAAGATCGACATCGCCGTCACAATGGGTTGCGGCGACGCCTGCCCGCTCGTCGACGCGACCCGACGCGAGGAGTGGAACATTCCCGACCCGAAAGACCTCCCCGACGAAAAGTTTCGGGAGGTGCGTGACCTCATCGAACGCAAAGTGAAAGACCTGCTCGGCTCCCTCGAAGCCTGACTCCGGGCGACGCCCACCGCGTTTACAAACGTTGCAACCGCTCGACCGCGACGGACGTAAACGCGGTAACGGTTGTGGTGCAGGAGTGTTCTCCCCTTGCACCCACGGACCTGACCGAACCGAATCGTCGGCGTTTACAACCGGGAACGGTCACGGTGATTTTGGGGCGGGGTCCTCAGTGCGCTTCGGGCGGCAGCACGCGGCCGACGCGCTCGGCCGAGCGGTCGAGGGTGGTGAGCGCGGCCAGGGTGTCGCCGCGGCGGATCAGTCGGCACGCCTCCCAGGCGTCCCGGTCGGGAAGGACAGCCCAGAGGCAAACGCTCCGCGGGTCACGCCCCGTCGCGACGCGGCGGGCGAAGGCGTGGGCGGTGCGGTCATCTTCGGGTCGGAGGACTTCGAGGCCGTTCGGGCCTGCGATACCGATGTAGGCTTTCAGCATGCGCGACCGTAGCACGGACGACGCGGAAACGGTGAAAGAATCGGCCCCCGGCGGGGCCGATTTCGCGCGGTCAGAGGAATTCCCTCCTCCGCCATGCTGAGGAAGGCGTCCTTGGTCAGAATGATGTGGTCGAGGACGGGCACGCCCAAGAGCTTTCCGGCCGCGGCCAGTTGCCGGGTGACGGCCAGGTCTTCCGGTGACGGTTTCGTCGTCCCGCCCGGGTGGTTGTGGGCGACGATGATCGCCGACGACGCGGCCTGGAGCGCCACGCCGAAGACGACCCGCGGGTCCACGACCGCGTGCGCGAACCCGCCGCGGGACACCTTCACCCACCCCAAGACCTCGTGCCCGCCGTTCAGGCACACGACTAAAAACTCCTCGACGAGTTCCAGCGTGTCCCGGTCCCACACCGACCGGAGGTACGCCTCCGCCGTGACGGCGGAGGCGATGAACCACGGCATGGCGAGTTGACCGGCCTGCGATTTCCGGCGGCGCTTGTAGCTCACCCTGAGTTCCGCGAGGTTCGGGCTCCGCTCGAACGATTTGAGGGTGATCATTTCGCCCCCTTCCGTGACGGCGCGGGCGTGTCGCCCCGCGCGGGTTTTGCGTCCGTCGCCTCGGCGGGAGAGCGCCCGCCGGGCGATTCGGTCGGCTCCAGGTCGTCCGCGACGGCGAGCCACCAATTGGGCTTCCCCCGCGTCGCCGCGCGGTAGGCCGTGGGCCAGTCCGCGGGGCTGATGCACGGGTCGTTTTGGATGCTCTGCATCAACGTCGCGTCGGACGCTTCATCGTCGGCGTGCGAAGGGGGCCGGACGAATAGCACGGGGTCTTCGCAGACCGCCGCGACGAGTGATTGTGCGTCCCGGATCAATTGGGCGACCGGCGTCCCGCCGTCGGCGAGCCGACCAACGAGGGCGAAGAGGTCGGGGGCCGCGGCGATGAGGTAACCGTTCGCCACTTGCTCGTCGAACCAGGCAACGCGCCCCTCGTCGTCCTCTCGCGCGACTTCGGCAACGTAAATGTCGGGGTGGTTGCCGGTCGGGTCGGGGGCGACGATAAACCCGGTGTCATTTCTCCAGGGGCCTTTGGTGTGTCGTAGTATGGGCGTCATGTCGGAATCCTTTTCGGGATGGGGCCGGGCGTCTTGCCCGGCCCGCGTTGGCGGTTAGTAGTCTTCGGGGAGGAGCACCGTCGTGACCGAGCGGTCGGCTTCCGTGATGATCCAGAATTTGGGCGTCCCGGGTCCGGTAGACCGAGAAGAGGCGAAAGCCCTCCTTCTGCCAACGAGTTCGTTCTCGGCCCAGTCGTCTGGGCCGACGTCCCCCCAGTCCCCGGACAGGTGGCGGGCGAGGGCCGCGGTGATGTCCTCGGGGGCGATTGCCGAGGTAGACGGCGGCGGGTGTGGCGACGACGGTTCCGAGCGAAAAAAGTGGCGTAGCAGTACCATGGGCGTATTCCTTCTAATGAGGCCCGCCACGGCACCCATCTGCTGAAAGCAGGTCCTTCGGCTGAGGGCGGGGTCGGGCGGCCCGCAATGCGCTGGTACCGCCCGACCCCCACCCTCCGGTCGAAGGACAAACAAACCGCATCCGGCCCGCCGGGCCGGATTCCTCATTGAGGTCCGGCGGCCTTCGCGACTCCCGAGGGCGGCGGAGCGAAAAGCACGGACATGACAGGCGGCTGTTTGCCTGGCGTGGCCCGTGCGGGCGGAGCCGTCCGGAGGCGAGCGGGGTGCCGGACGATTCAGCGGCCGAAGGCCCGACCGCATTGTTTGACTAGCTGACAGTGATTGTCGGACCGTCGTCTCGATGCCGACGAACGAACCGCAGCCCTGGCCGAACGACCCGGCCCTCAAAGAGGCACTCGACGCCTTTGACGGTGCGAAGCTCCCGCGGCCGCCGATCACCAAGCTGAGCGGCCTCACGCCCGCCAAGGGGTTGGAGGTTCTGCGCACGCTTGAATCGTACCTTGATCGGGTCGGCGACCCGGTGGTGGCCGTCGTTCGCATCGTGCTCGCGGACCTCCTCAAGCAGTCCTTCGGAAGGATTGAGCAAACCCGCGAGTTCATCGCCACCGTCCAGTCGAATTTAGACCGCACGGGTTATGCGGTCGTCTGCCCGTCCTGTTCCGAAACGGGCAAGTTGGACGTCGTGATGAAGTCGTACCTTCCCACCGGGTCGATCCGTCACACGGCGGGGCCACGACCCACGGAGGGGGATCAAAGATCGCCGAGTACGACGTGAAGCGCGTCAGCCGGGACCCTCGATCCGGCGGGACGCATCTCTCCCGCTCGTTCCCCGCCCGTGTGGTTCTTCCGCCTCGACCATCACCGGGTAGAATCGTCGTGTAGATTCATTGCGTCCGAAGCCCAAACCCCGAGACCATGCGAAGCCGATGCCGACGAAGGCTCCTAGCGACTGGGCCGGGACTGCGAAGCAGCAGGAACTGGTCGCCCGTGCGCCCGGATCCGCCGACGCGGTTCGAGCGCTGACCGACCGTTTCTTCCTCGGTTGACGCGCCGCCCGCAAAAAGGGTCGTGGCCTTCGCCGCCCGGTCGGTGCTCCGTGTTTGGGGTTACTGAACCTCGTCGAAAAAGAAGCTGGCAGCACGCCCGATTTCGAGGACCTTCTGAGGGCGAGTCGAGACTCTCTAAAGGCCGCGTACGACTTCTGCGCGGGCGCGCCGCACGAAGCTGTGAAGGCGGAAGCCGGTCGCCTATACCGCGAGTTCGCCCGACTCGCCTCTGCCTTCGACAGGAAAGCGGGGGAGTTGCCGTCGGCTGCTTGGAGTGCCGGCACGGCGGCCGCGCAAGGCCTGGAAGGACTGCCCTTCTTGTACCCGCAGCCCGAACGCGATGGCTCGCCAACGCCCGGTCGGCGGCCGAATACGCCCTGGCACCGCGTGGGGCTGCCACCGCGGAGCGGCCCGCGT
The DNA here is from genome assembly GCA_046350275.1 of Gemmataceae bacterium. GTDB lineage: Bacteria > Planctomycetota > Planctomycetia > Gemmatales > Gemmataceae > JAXMAS01. The sequence goes on along the minus strand of JAXMAS010000008.1, from coordinate 184,471 downwards.
TGGGGCGAAGTTGCGAGCTCCATGCGGCCTTCGAGTCGGACCTCGATCGTCTTGCCACGTGTCCCTTCGGCGAGGCGTTCGACCTCGGCGAACTCGGCCCGCTCGGCCGCCTGTGGCCCGCGACCTACGGAGCGCGCCCGACTGGTATCGCCAACTCCTGGGCGCTTCCGCGAGGGTTTGACTGGAGCTGGGGAATGTTGACCGTGCTCAACATACCCAGCAAGGACCCAAGAACCCGATTGCGTGACGGACCCGGCCCTCCAACAAGTGCTTGACGCGTTCGACGCGACCAGCTTGCCCCGGCCGCCAATCCGTAAGGTGAGCGGCCTCGACACTCCCGGCGCGTTCAAGCTGCTCGGGGCGTTCGAAAAGTACCTGGACCGCGTCGGCGACCCCGTGGTGAACGGCGTACGCACAATTCTCGCCGAACTGCGGGACCGGTCGTTCGAGTCGATTGATGTAGACCCGTGCATTTGTGGACAGGGTTCAGTCGATTTTGGATCGTGCCGGTTACGCGGTCGTTTGTCCCTCCTGTTCGGAGCCGGGTCGGCTGGACGTGGCGACGAGCAAGCACTTGCCCGCCGGGCGCGATCCGCGTGAAGCACGGGCGGGAGAGTACCACGGCGGCGGCGGCCTGATCAACAGCCATTAGAGTCGCCGAAGCCCTAACCGTCGGCGGCCCTCGGCGACCCCACGCTGCAGGCTACGTAGCCAAATCCGACCTTCCTCCCATCCGGAAGGAAAATCCTCGCGAGCGGCCTTGCCGCTTTATACCTCATGAGGTATTATACCTCACGAGGTATAAAGCCGTCGCGCGGTCGGCACGAGTAGCAGACCCCTCGGCGGCCTTCTTCGCCCGAACGAAAGGCAGGTGTTCCGTGTGGTTCTTCCGCCTCTTCCTCTGGTGGATCAGCCGCGAACAGCAGCTGTGCGAAGCCCTCGTAAGGGCGTCCGCGCGACGGAGTGACGATGCTCAGCTGAGAGCACTCGAAGCCGAAGGCTTCGACGTCTCCGCCGCCCGCGAAGTCCTCGCCGCCCTGGACGCCGAGGAGGCACCAATGCCCCTCGCCCCCGAGTCCGAACCGCAAATCGCTCCCACCCAGACCGAACAACCCGTCCCCGCCAAGAGGCCCCCCGGCCGGCCGAAGAAGCTGGCCGCGCCCGGGGTGCCCTTTCCGAACGGGAGGCCGACGCACTAACCCATTCGCCCCGAATTCCAACGGAGAGATGACCATGTGGACAGGCAAGAATGGCCGGCCGAAGGCCGACCCGGCCGAGGAGCTCGCGAAGCTCCTCGTGCCGCCGGAGTCGAACGACATCGAGGCCGCCCCCTGGCGGCCACCCGCCCCGGACGACGAAGCGCCCGAAGTGGACGACGACGCGCCGGACGCCGACCACGTCATCACGACCCTCGCCGTCATCGTCCTGGACGTAAGCGGCTCCGTGTACCCGTACGCCGATGAAGTGACCGGCGGTTTCAACGGCCTCTCCCGGTACCTCCGAGACGATTCGCTAACGGCCTTCGGGGTCCGGCTGTCGCTCGTCAACACCTGGTTGTCCGTCACGCCCTTCGTTCCAGCCGCCGACTTCGTCGAGCGGGAGTTTCGGTTCGGCTCCAGCACGCCGCTCGGCCGCGCGACGAGCCGCGCCTGCGAACAGATCGAAGACGAGATGGCGGCATCGGCGGCGGCCGGCCGGCCGATCAACAAGATCATGATGGCGGTCATCACGGACGGTATTCCCAAGAACGAGTCCCCGGCCGAAACGCGAAAGGGTGTCGAGGACGTGAAGCGACTGAGGAAGGGCCGCCCGCCGCTAAACGTCATCACGTTCAAGTGCGGTCCCGGAGAGCCGGGCGCGTTCCTCCGGGCGATCTCGGGCTCGACCCCGGTCATTCACGCCTCCGAGCCGGAAACCGGTTACCGGGAGATCTTCAAGTGGCTCGCGAGTGCCATTCGGAGCGCCTCGGAATCGCAGCCCGGCGAGGTCGCCGAGGCACCGGACCTGACCGCCGGGCTCCGGTTCGTCTGAAGTGAGGTTCACCCCGTGCAGGCTTTCCTTGAGCGAACTGGGGAGTCGGTCACGCTCTCCCCGCGGCCCTTTGCCGCAGGGGGCGAGGGCGACCTTCGCGAAGTTCAGGGCGAGCCTGCGCGGGTCGTGAAGATCTACCACGCCAATTTCCGGACGCCCGGGCGGGAGATGAAACTCGGCCTCCAGTGCCGTCTCCCCTCGCCGGACCGACGTGTCGTCTGGCCGCTCGGTCGGGTCTACGACCGCCCGGGCGGCCAGTTCCTCGGCATCGAGATGAAGCGCGTCCCGGGCCGCCGAGTGACCCTCGACGAGATCTTGACGGCGGCGTCGCGAAGACACCAAAAGGTCTCCCTCACCTTCGTTGACCGCCTCCGGGTCGTCGCCGAACTTGCCGACATCGTCCTTGCCATCTTTCGATCTCCGAACCTGGTGATCGGCGACTTTAATCCCGGTAACTGGCTCGTCGAGATCGCACCCGACGGCCGCCTGCCACAACAGATCGACGTCGCCGCAATCGACACCGACAGCTATCAGTTCACCGCCCGCGACCCGCGGACCGGCCGCGCCACGACGTACACGACGGACGTTGGCGTCGCCGCGTACCTCGCCGCCGAACTCCAGGGCCAAAACCTTCGCGGCGTCACGCGGACGCGCGAAGAAGACCTGTTCGCACTCGCGTGCATCGTTTGGACACTCGTGAAGGCGGCACACCCCTTCACTGCCAAAAACATCGCCCGCGGCCGGAGACCCCAGAGCCTTGGGGAGTGGATCAAGCAAGGTTGGTTTCCGCACGCCCCCGTGTCGCCCCTGCCCGCGGGTTGGGTTCCGGTCGACGACGGCCTTCCGTTTCACTCGTTGCCCGCCAAGATTCGCGAACTCGCAAACCGCACGTTCCGGGACGGCCACGCCACCCCGACGGCCCGCGCCACAGCGGACGAGTGGCGTGACGCCCTGACCCAGTGGGCCGACGCCATCGAACGCCGGGCACTGCAAGGGAACTGGCTCACGGGCACCTTCACCACGACCGACACCTACCGCGCGATTCGGCCCTACCTCCGGTCGGCGAGCCGCAACATCGATGCGGCGCGAGCGTGGCTCCTCGCCTGCCGCCCGCACGAAAAACTCCGTGCGTGGGCCGCACGCCCCGACGTCCGCCGGAAGGCCGCCGGAACGGCGATCATCCTCGCCGGGCTCACCGTCGTGCCGTTCATCCGCCTCCGGACATCCGCCCCCGAGGTCCGGCACGCCGACACCGCAACGCACACCGACCGGCCACGACTTCGGCCGGCGGCACCTGGCGAGTTCGATTGGAAAGACGCGCCGCACGAATGGCGCACGCTAGGAGAGTCCCGTGGGGAAGCCCCGCGCTGAGCAAGTGATCTTCCGCCTCACGGCCGACGAGCATCGGCAGCTTCTAGCCTACGCCGACGCGCGCGGCCAGTCCGCCGGCCAGGCGGCCCGCGACCTGACCTTGGCCGGGCTACGCGGCGCCAGCATCATCCCGCCCGCCTTCGTCGCCGCCCGCCGGGCGGCGTTCGCCGTGATTGTGGCGTTGTCGCCCGACCTCGACGAGACGGCGACAGACGCATTTTTGAAGGAGGTCTATGACCAATGACCGCGCTCCTAAACAAGCCGAAGGGACCGCACTACTACATCGACCCCGACCGGGACCGGGGCGAGTGGACCAAGTCCTTCTGGCACGGCCCCGTGGCCGAGCGACTGGGCCTGACCGACGTCCTGCCGCGCCACTTCGTAAACCTCTGGCACGGCCGGGAGCCCCACGGCGGGAAGCCCCTCGTCAAGAACCACGACTCCCCGACCCGAGTCCCCGTCATCGAGGTCGTCGGCACCCTCGACGGGACGATGAAGCTACCTGAACTCGCGCCGGACCCGGAGTGGGCGAAGTTTCAGAAGTCCAAGCTCGAGGCCTACAAGGCACTCGGCAACTTCATTCAGGACAACTACGGCTGGACGCGCCTCGGCCACGGCGGCGAGCGGAAGGAGCGGGCGGAGCTCCTCATGGCCATCCACCCCGATTTCGAATCGCGGTGGGGTGGCGCGCCGATGGGCCACGTTCACATCACGATAAACAACCTCGCCTACCTCCAGTCGGGGAAGGTTCGCGCCCTCGACGCGACGAAGCTCTACCGGGACCAAAAGCTCCTGAACGCCGTCTTGAACCTGGAACTCGCCAACCAGGTGACGAAGCGGCTCGGGCTCCGCGTCGAACGCCGCGGCGACCGCGCGGTGCTGCCCGGGAACTTCGACGCGCTCCTCCGGGACCTCTCGCCCGCGTCCGAGGCGATCAAGAAGGAGATGACGCAAAAGGGCTTTCACTCGCCGAAGGCCCGGTGGGTCATCGCCCAGCGGCAGAAGCCACGGAAAGAAAAGCGGACGGTTCAAGACCTCCGTGCCGGCTGGCAGCGGACGGGTGCCCGCCACAACTTTTCCTACGAGCGCCTCGAACGCCGCCGGCCCGTCAAGGAGTTCGCCCGGTCCATCGCCTCGGCCGAGTTCCGCGCCATCAAGCACGCCGAAGCGGCCCTCAAGAAGCTGAGCCGAATGAAGCCGAACGTCTCGGAGCTCGAGCTCCAGGTCGAGGCGGTCCTCTCCGCGATCGGGAGAAACCTCTCGACCAAGCAAGTCCTGGCCGGCGCCCAGTACATCGTCCGCTCGAACGAGGCCCACGCCCTCGATCAATCGAACGACTCGAAAACGCTCACGACGAAATCCGTTTGGAAGGCGGAACGGCGAACCCTGAAACACGCGCAAGCCCTCGCGGAAAAAGACCGGCTCAAGACGACGAGCGACCCGGCGCGCAAGGCCAACGACTACCTGACCTGGAGCCGGCATCGAGAGGTCGTCCGGCCCGAGACCATCGACACCCTCCTCAAGTCCCTCGACAAGGGGCCGAGGCTCGCCGCGCACTTTGACGCCTTCAAGACGGCCTGCAAATCGGGCGGCGGCATCCAAGCCCGTCTGAAGGCGGCGGAGCAAGCTTACCGGGAAGCCCGAAAACCAACCGCCAAAGTGGAGGCGCGGACGGTCTACGACGTCGAAGGCCTCGACCGAATCCCGACCGAGTCACTCGAACGACTGCTAAGGCACGCCAGGCGGTGCGGCGCGAAGGTCATCCTTCGTGAGCCCGTGAACGGGGCCACGAAGGGAATCTCCGGCATCCTGCCGCAACTCCTGGACCTGAACCGGGACGGAGTCACCCGACCGGTCCAGGAAGGGCGACCGGTCGTGGACCACGAGATGCGCTTCGCGCGCTAACGAGGTATCCGTCATGCCGCGAGCTCTGGCATATGCTCTCCTCACCGTTCTCGGGCCTCTCCAACTTGGAGTGGCCGTGACGACCGTTCACCCGGCCCTCGACTGCCCCGAATGCTGGTGGGTGGCGGCCATTGCCGCGGCATGCGCGTTCGAGGCGGCGCGTCGAAACCTGAAGCGGCGACCCGAGGCACCTCCTTGGACCTGGCTACGACTCTGGGTCACCCGGCTTTGGCTCACGCCGCTTCTCCTCCTTCTCGCCGCCCACTTACTTGTTACGGCCTTCTTCCTCCGGCCCGAATTCGGGCAGGCCATTAGCGCCATGAAACCGGAGCCCGCGCCGGCGGCGCTGCTCCTCGACGTCCCGCCACCTCGGACGGTGCCCCGGGACCCCGTGCCCGCGCTCCGTGCAATCGCGCAACTCGTCACCGCGCTCGCCACAGCGGCCGGCGTGTTCATCGTGCGCATCGTCTTTGCGGCACCGCCCTGGCTCCTGACGGTGGCGGTCGGGGTCGGCTGCTTGTTCTGGCGCACCCGTTAAACATCGACGGAGCAACAAACGTGATTGACCTCATCGAAATCGGCACAAGTGCCCTGAAGGAGATCTACGACGCCGCGAACAAAATCCTCGGTGCCGAGTCTCGGTACGCGCCACCTGTCATCCCCGCCGACGTGACACACCGCCGCGGCCAGACGCTCGTCCACCAGGCGACGGCCGAGGAGATGATCGAGGCCGCGCGGCAATTCGCTGGCGAGAAGGTTCCTCACGGCTTTCGGGGCGTGGACCTCGGTGGGATGCGGCAGCCTTTGGAGTGCCTTCGGTTAGGTGGCTACATCCAGGGCGAAGTGGGTTCCGGCAAGTCGAGTCTCTTCGACCGGCTTCGTTACTCAATCGCGCCGCTCATCGGGTCCGGATGCGGTGCGACTCGCATCGTGGACTTCGACGACAAGGGTGCGCTCCTCGGGAAGTGGTACACCATGCTCCCGCCGGATGTCCTGGTCCAGTACTTCCAGCCCCTCGCCGCGAATTCCGTCTATTGGGCTCTCTACAAGGACTTCCGCACGGCCGCCGACGCGCTGCAACTCGCGACGATGATCGTGTCTGAAGGGAGCGGTGGGTCAGAAAACGCGTTCTGGTATACGGCGGCCCGCTTCGGACTATTCGCCTACATCTTGACCCTCCAACGATTCGGCGGGCCGTGGGGCATCCCGGAACTCGTCGCGGGCCCCGCAAACCAGAAAGTTTTCCACGAGATTCTCAAGTTACTTCCCGAGACGAGGCCGTTCGCCAAATACTTCGACGACAACCGCGAAGGCCGGTCCGTTCATTCGACGCTCCAGTCATGCCTCGCAAAGTACTGGGTGGTCGCCGCGTGCCAAGCGCGGACCAAGGAGCGGTTCTCCGTTTCGGAATTTGAAAACTCGGAAGGTGTGTTGGTCCTGGGCTACGACCCCGCCGCCACGGCAGCGATCATGGGCCTTCATCAACTCATCGTCCAACGTTTAAGCGAAACCGCGCTCCGCCGCCAGGACACCGAAGACCGGACGCTGTTCATTTTTGACGAGTTCCGGTTGTGGAACACCGGGACCGCGAGCGCCAACTCCGGCGCCCGAAGTCCGGCCGAAGCCCTGGTCACGACGGCCTTCCGCGGGCGCTCGTCCGGCTCGGGACTCTTCGCCGGCTCGCAGCAGGTGATGGGCGTCGACCACGTCTTCGGGCGGAACGTGTCGCGGGAACTCCTCGGAAACCTCTGCACGAAGATCTTTCTCGTCACGAGTTCCATCGAGTCCGCGCGCTACGCGAGCGAGACCATCGGCGGCCACGAGGTGATCCAGTCCACCTGGGGCGAAAGCTGGAACTACTCGGGCGGCAATCGTTCGTACACGCGGAGCCTGAACCGTTCCGTCGTCCGCCGGGAACTCGCGACAGTGGACGAGGTGATGGCTCTGCCGAAGGCCCGTTGGGACCTCGACCAGATCGTGGGCTACGGCCTGAACCCGTTTACCCCGCCCTATCGTTTCCAGACCAAGTTTCGGGACGTGGCGCTCGCCATCCGTCCGCCGATCGACTTCGTCCCGAACCCGCCCCGCCCGCCCAAGCACCAGAGACTCCGGCCGTTCGGGTTGAGAGACGCCGAGGCGTTGAAGCTTCCGCCCCGGCCGGCACTCTTGAAGCTTCTCCGTTAAGTCACCCAGTTCCTTCTTGAAGGAGTTTTTCGATGCGACGATTGATGGCCACCTTGATGCTCGCCGTGGTACCCGTAGCGCTCCGGGCGCGGGCCGCCGACCCGCCGACCCCGAAGGAGGTCTTCGCACAGGTGACGACCGACACCATCGCCAGGCGGGAGGAGGAACTTGCCGCGGCGGCCGACCGCACCGCGGCCGCCGTCCGGGCGTTCTCCGTTCAAAACGCCGCCAGCCAAGACCGGACCTTCGAGGAGTTCCAGAAGCTCATCGCCATCGTCCGCGTCTCCGCCGAGGACGCGCTCGCCGGGCAAGCGGAGTTCCGCAAGGCGTGCGAGGGCCTCCGCAAGGCGCTCCTCGACGCGCCGGCCGCATACCGGCTGGCGGCGGAGTCGTACCGGCAGAAGGCCGAAACGTACGAGACGGCCGAACTCCGGCGGCGGGTCCTGGACCTCGCCGACAACTGCGAGCGGCTCATCCCGGTCATGGAGGAGCGCGTCCGGAGGCTCGACGCCATGAGGGTCGAGACGGCCCGGATGGAGAAGTTCCTGGGCGAGACCACCCGCTTCATCGGCGACGTCGAGGGATTCCTGAAACTCTACCCGGGAGGCGGCTCCCTCGAATTCCGCCGGACTTACCTCACGCAGCTCGACTCCTACAAGCGTTCCTTCGAGGGGATGTTGAAGGCGCTCGACGGGTTCACCGACCGGCTGAAAGCCGAGTCCACGTCGGAGAGGCTCCGCTCCGAGAACCCGGCCGCTACCCGCGCGCGGGCGGCGGAGGCGCGCGCCCGCGTCCAGGCGCTGGCGGCCCTGCCCGAGGAGCACTTCCGGAACGTGGAGGCGGTCTGCCAGTTGGCGCTCAAGGGGCCGCACCCGGCGGCGGACATGCTAATCCTCGCCGAACATGTCCGCGAGGCCCGGCGTCAGCGGGCGGCTACGGGGGGCGGGTCGTGATCCGCCCGGAGCTCGCCGTGAGCGACGCGGCGATGGCGGACATTACCGACGCCATCCTCGCCTTCGTCCGGTCCGGCCGGGCGGCCGAGGCCCCGGCCGCGGACCTGACGCACTTCATTCTGAAGGTCCTGGACCGCGTGGACGACGAGGACCGCGAGCAGGTCGCGAAGGCCCGCGTCGCGGGCCGGCCGTCCTGCAACTGACGAGCGGCGGCGGGGAGGCCGGCAGCGTCCCTCCCCGCCGCGGCGTCTACCGCGAGGGGGCACCGTGTACGAGCGGTTGAAGCACGACGCCGCCCACCGGGCGGCAATCGAAATCCTCGGCGTCTTCGCCCCGCTCCTCCGCGAAGAGGAACGGCAGGACGCCTACCGCGAAGTGATGCCCATCGTGACCGATGCCCTCGCCCGCTTCGAGGAGTCGCTGGCCCGCGAGCGGGCGCGACCGCGCCCGCCGTCCGGCAGCCGGACACGCCCTGACACGAATCCTTCGACGGGACCGCCAGCCTTGGCGGCAGCGATGACGACCGCGGGAGCGATGACCGGCAACTTCGAGGCCCTCCGCCGCCGGGGGCTCCGGTTCGGCTGCGTCTACGCCGACCCGCCCTGGCGCTACGACCGCTCGCCCCGCGGGGCCGCGTCCCGCCACTACCGGACGATGGCGGTCGAGGAGGTCGCCCGCCTCCCCGTGGCGGACCTCGCCGCGCCAAAGTGCCACCTTCACCTCTGGGCCCCGCACTCGTTCCTCTTCGAGGCGAAGGCGGTCCTTGAGGCGTGGGGCTTCACCTACAAGAGCATCTTCGTCTGGGTGAAGCCAACTTACGGGAACGGGTACTACTGGCGGGCGGCGGCCGAGTTCCTGCTCCTCGGCGTCCGGGGCGGCCTCCGGGTCCGAGACCGGTCCGTCCGGAACTGGCTTTGCGCCGAGCGCGGGTCGCACAGCACGAAGCCCGAGCGGGTGCGGGACCTCATCGAGCGGGTTTCGCCCGGCCCGTACTTGGAACTCTTCGGCCGGCGGGCGGTCCCCGGCTGGACCGTGTTCGGCAACGAGATCAGCCGCGGGCTCTTCGACGGCGGCGTTGAGACGATCGACTGATTTCCCGACGACGTGACTGAGACCACCTGGGCCGCCGTCCCGACCGGCGAAGTGAAGACGCAAGAAAAGCACCTTCTAGGCGGGGTCGATGACGCCGAGACAAACCGAAGAGGGATACCAGGCAGACGCGCCATGAAACTCACGATCCGACAGGCAGCGAAGTCCGTGGGCGTCTCCGAATCGCTCCTGTACCAATGTTGCCAGGAGCGACGCTTACGGCACTACCGACTCGGCGGCCACGCAAAGCGGGGCAAGATTCTTGTTGACGAGTCGGACCTCGCCCGATTCCTCGAAGAGTGTTGCATCGAGCCGGGAACGCTGGACGACGGCGACTTGAAACACATTCACTAGCTCACGGCCCGCCGCGCCGCCGCCCGGAGAACGTCCTGACGCTGGTCCAGGTGACTGTAGTACTTGGCGATGGTGGCGGGGCTGTTGCCAACGAGTTCGGCCACGATGTCGGCGCTCATCCCCTTCGCGAGAGAGTCGGTGATCATCGTGTGACGCCAGGCGTACGGGGTGAGCCGGGGGATGTCGAGCGCGGACTCGACCTTCCGCATCCACTTGAGGACGACGCCCTTCGACCACGGCCGGCCGGTTCGGGTTCGGAAGAGAGGGCCTTCGGGATGCCTGAGCGCAAGCTTCCGGAACAACGCGACCAGTCGGCCGGTCAGGTAGATCACCCGCCGCTTCCCCCTTTTCGCGTTCTTGTGCTTCAAGAACGTGACCGTGCCCGCCTTGAAGTCCACCATGTCGGCCGTGATGGCGGCGACCTCGGAGAACGGCCGGGCCCCGGTCTGTTCGAGCGTGTAGACGAAGTCGCGGATGTCGCCCGTGAGCCACCCGAGAATCCGCTTCCGCTCCGAGGGAGAGAGTACGCGGTCGCGCCGTGTGAAGTCGCCGCGCTTCAACTTCTGAAGCGGGTTCGTGGGGACGTACCCCTGGTCCACCGCCCAGTTGAGGCAGGCGCGGATGACCTTCCGGGCCGTCGTGCACGTCGAGGAACTCCACTCGGGGTGGGCCACAATCCACTCGGTGCCGTGATGCACCTTGAGGTCCGCCGCCCGCTTTTTGCCGACGTGGTCGGAAAAGGATTGCAGGTAGAACCGCTGGACGGCCCAGGTGCCCGGCTCGTTCTCGCGGAGCGAGTTGTCCAAGAAAAGGTCGGCGAGTCTCTTGAACGACGGCCTGACTCCCCCGGTCTCCTCGGGCTCGGGTTCGGTGGCGAGGATTTGGTGGAAGGCCCGCTCGGCCTCCTTCCGCTCCTTCGACAGCTTCACCTGCTGCCCATTCAGTGTCGTCATGTACCAGCCGGTTTGACGGCGAAACCAAACGCGCGGTGCGCGGGCCATGGTCCGGGTCCTCGGAAGTCCCTGGGCGAATTCCGTGCATTTATTCTATGCACTCGACGCCGGACGTGTCGAAACCAAGCGTATTTCAAGCACAAAGACACCTCCCGGATTGGATAAGACACTTCCCGGACTGGGTGGTGGCTCGGCTCGGGGTGATGGAGTTCCTCGCGTCGGGCCTCGGCGACACGGCGTTGGTCAACGACCAGACGTGCCTCCGCGGCATCCAGCACATCGACGCCGGTCCGCGGCACGCGGCGAGCTTCGTCGTCTGCGATCAGTTGGTCGTCGGGTAATCACACGTCCCCCAAAGCCCACCGACGGCGGTCGGTGGGACGCCTTTCCCACCGATTGCCATCGGTGGGCTTTGGGGGCATCCACTCATCACACCGGAGGTTCTCATGTCCACCAAGCTCCACGACATCCCGAACAACGTCACGACCCTCGCCGGGGTGACGCCGCGGACGGCGACGAGTACCGTCACCGGCTCGACCATCGACCTGATCCACGGCGACGGCCGGTGCTTCGCGATCCAACAGGTCGGGGCCGTCAGCGGCACGTCGCCGAGCCTCGCCGGCAAGGTGCAGGAGTCGGCCGACGCCAGCACGTGGGCCGACGTCAGCGGGGCGGCGTTCACGGCCGTCGGCTCGGCCGACAACGTGCAAGCGATCGCATTCGACCGGACGCAGCGGTACGTCCGCTACGTCGGCACCGTCACCGGCACGTCGCCGAGCTTCATCGTCGCGGTCGTCGTCGGCGAGCAGAAAAAGCAGGTGTAGTTCCCCCCAAGCCCACCGATGGCAATCGGTGGGCGGCCCCCGCGCGACCCACCGATTGCCATCGGTGGGCTTGCGCAAACCCCTTCCCACACACACCACCATGTCCCTCGACACCCTTGCGAACGTGAAGGCCCGTCTCGGCATCACCGGCTCGGCCGACGACACGCTGATCGGCCTGCTGCAAGACGCCGCCGATGCGTGGGTCGCGAACCACTGCGTTCGCGACTTCGCCGGCGGGTCGTTCACCGAGTACCACCCCGGCGCGACCGGGTTCGTCTTTCTGCGCAACTACCCGGTGCAGTCGGTGACGAGCCTCCGCGTCGATGTCGGCTACGGCTTCGGCTCGACGACGGAGCTTGCGACCACGGCCTACGTCGTTCACACCGACCGGGGCGTGATCCAGTCGTTGATTGGCACGTTCCTGCCGACGCCATTCGCCGGCGGCTGGGACGGCGCGCCGCGCACCGTGCGCGTCGAGTACGCGACGGCGACCGGTGCCGTGCCGGCCGACGTGAAGGAGGCGTACGCGCTGCTCGTCGGCCACTGGTATCGGCACGTCAAGACGCAGGTGGCGGCCGGCTACCAGAACGTGACGCAGCAGACGTACGGCGGGGCGACGGCCATCTTCGCCAAGGACCAGATCGCCGGCCTGCCGACGCCGCCGGACGTGGACCGGCTGCTCAACCGTTACCGCGTCCCACCCCTCTGAGCCACCATGATTACTCCCATCTTCCTGACGACCACCTGCGACATCTACCGCCCGTTCGGGGCGGCGTCGCCGCTGACGACCGGCGTGCCGTGCCGCATCAGCCCCGGCGGCCCAACGATCACCGACGGGCCGCACTGGACGCACACCCTCGACGTGCAGCCGGGCGTGGACCTCTGCGATGGCTGCAGCCGCACCGCCGGCGCGGACGCCATGACTTACGCCGACGGCGATGAGGTGCGCGTCCCCAGCGGCGGGGCGACGCGGTACGTGGTCGTCGGGTTCGAGACGGTCGCCCGCGGCACGCCGATGCAGTTTCAGCGCGCCTACCTGCTCCGCCACTCCGCCGCGTTCCCCGACCCGTGAGGTGCCGCCATGACCCGACGACTCATTGCGATTGCCGCGATCGCCGCTTGCGGCTTGGCGGGCGTGCTGTATCTGCTGTGGCCCGTCGACCCACCGCCACTGCGGCTGCCGCCGGAAGTCACCGGCCGGCCGGGGCGGCTCGTCGCCGTGACCGCTCAGACGCCGGCCCCGCTCGTCCGCTGGCACACCTGCGCCGGCCCAAGTGTCGCCGACCTATGGCCGACGCCGGACGGCAAGACGGTCGTCTTCTGCGCCCCGCAGCCGGGCCGGTACACGCTCTACGCCTGGGCCGCGGCCGGCAGCCGACCGACCGAGGCCGTCGCCTGCGTCGTGCGATTGGAAGAGCCGACGCCGCCCCCGCCGCCGGAGCCGCCCGATCCATTCGCCGCGGCGCTCAGGGCCGCGTGGGACGGGGAGGCGTCGCCGGAACGCGGGCGGCAGCGTGACGCATTGGCGGGGTTCTACCGCGTCGCGGCGACCGTGGCGACGCAGAGCTCGTCGGCCACGGTCGGCGACCTGTACGCGGCGCTCCAACGGGAGATCGCCGGCCGGCTCGCCGGCGACGCGCTGCCGCGGGTGCGGGCCGTCCTCGCGGCCGAGTTCCGCGCCAAGCTGCCTACTAATCCGGCCGCGCCGCTCGACGCCGCGACCCGCGAACTGTGCCGGGCGCAGTTCGAGCGGGCGGCGCGGGCGCTCGATGCCCTGCGTTGATCCCCCGCACGCTTCTGCGAAGCGTCGCGAACCGCAATCCAGCGAGACTCATCCATGGTCCCTACGTCGATCCCCAATTTCGGGTGGCACCATCTCCCCTTGGAGATACAAGCCGTCCTCGCCGCGCTGCCGCGGCCGTACTTCGCCGACACCGCCGCGCACCTGCTCGCCGCGCCCCCCGACGGCGACGTCTACCTGTGGGAAGCGTGTCGGCGCGTCACCGGCGGCCACCTGCCGGCCCACGATCAAGATGGCGTCGGCTGCTGCGTCGGCGAGGGGTTCAGCGCCGCCGTCGAGTACTTGCAGTGCGTCGAGATCGCCTTGAAGAACGAGGCCGAGGCGTACAGCGCGATCAGTTGCGAGTCGATCTACGCGCTGTCCCGCGTCGAAGTCGGCGGTGGCCGGATCGACGGCGACGGCTCGACCGGCGCGTGGGCGGCGAAGGCCGTGCAGGACTACGGCATGTTGCCGCGCAAGGTGTTCGGCTCCGTCGATCTGACGGCGTTCAGCCCGCAGCGGGCACGCGAGTGGGGCGACGCCGGCCTGCCGCGCGACCTGGAGCCGGAAGCCCGCAAGCACCCGGTCAAGACGGTGAGCCTGGTCAAGAGCTTCGACGAGGCGCTAGCCGCGCTCGCCAACGGCTACCCCGTGGCCGTGTGCAGCGACCAGGGCTTCGCGATGACGCGCGACCGCGATGGCTTCTGCTCGCCGCAGGGAAGTTGGGCGCACTGCATGTGCTTCGTCGGCGCGACCGCCGGCAAGCGGCCGGGGCTGTGCTGCTTGCAGAGCTGGGGGCCCACGACGCCGGGCGGGCCGGTCGGCCTCGGCGACCACCCGCGGAACGCCTTCTGGGTGGACGCGCAAGTCTGCGACCGGATGCTGGGCCAGGGCGATTCGTGGGCGCTGTCGGCGTTCGAGGGGTTCCCGGCCCGGCGGCTCGATTGGCTGCTGTAAGCCGTCGTGACGCAGCGACCCGAGTCCGCGAGGGGAGCGGCGAAGTACCGGGTACCGAGTACTCAGCACCGGGTACCGGGTCGCTCCCCACGCGGACTCGGGTCGCTGCCACGACGGATAGATTTATTTGTGTGCATTCGTTGTTCCAAGACCGTTTGACAAGTACGGGCCGCCCCGCTACCGTGAAGAGCGAACTGGGCGGCCCATCGTCCGCCGCGATCAGGAGGGCACGGACGATTTCGGTCAAGACGCTGTGGCGGCGCTGGGCGGGCGAGGCGGTCGAGTTTTACCGCCGCGCCACCAAGCCGCCACAGACGCCGCGGCCGATCCTGCCGGCTTCGACGCCGAAGGCCCCGCGACCGGTCGAACGGTTGCGGCTCACGGCCGAGGTCAGCCGGACGCTCTTCGACGAGTACGCCGCCCACCGGGCCGGCGACCGCGGCGAGGAGGAGACGGGTTGGGTCTTGCTGGGCCTGCGCGACGGGCCGGAGGCGGTCGCCCTGGCGACGCTGCCGGCCGGGGCCGAGCGGCACGCCGGCCAGGCGCACGTTCGGTTCAACAGCACCGCCCAGGCGCTCGGCAGCCGGATCGTCCGGCAGGCCGACCGCCGACTGACGATGCTCGGCGTGGTCCACACCCACCCCGGCAGTCTGCGGCACCCCAGCGACGGGGACTTCCGCGGCGACAGCCAGTGGGTCGGCCACCTGCGGGGCGGTGAGGGAGTATTCGGCATCGGCACGGCCGACGCCAAGCCTGGCCCGACGCCCGGCGTCGGCTGGCAGCCCCAGCCGCACCGGCAGTGCCTGGAGAAGTTGTGCTTCTCCTGGTATGCTTTGGCCGAGGGCGACCGGGCCTACCGCCCGGTGTCGGTCGAGGTGGCGCTGGGGCCGGACCTGGCCCTGCCACTGCGGCCGGTGTGGGACCAGGTCGAGGCGCACGCCGAGCGGCTCGACCGGCTCGCGCGACAGCAGGCGAAGGTCAGCTTCGCCGCTGTGCAAGGCCGGCATGGGCCAGCGCTGGCGGCGACGGTACCTTTGGCCGAGAATGGCGAAGCGGTCCAAGTATTGCTGGAAGGAAAAGAGGTGCGCTACTACCTGGTCCGCGGCGGCGAACTGTTCGCAGCGGACTTAGGAGAAGCCCGGGTCGATCAGGGGTTTTACCTTTTGATGGCCGAGTTGGCCGCCCGGGATTGAGTTCGGTGGTTCGCCCGGCATCATGCATCTAGGAAGGGAGCAGACCATGGACTTCCGACCCCTCAACGACACTGAGCGGCGCTCGTTGATTACGGCCCTCCGCGGCAACGCCGACGGCGGCCGGGCGATCCTCATGGACCGCCGTGACACCAGCTTCCTCGGCGCGAGCGAGGAGGTCACCGACGACGAGGTGATCAACGCCATCAAGTCGGTGCCGTGCCACTATTGATCGGCGGCTCGGTCTTTAGCCCCGAAGGGGCGGGCTAGCGCAGCCCAGGGCAACGCCCTGGGTCAGAGTCGCCGGATGAGGATAGCCCTGAAAGGGCGATCTAGGCCGCCCTTTCAGGGCTAATGAACGTGGGGTGCGGTTTCTCCCCAGGGCGTTGCCCTGGGCTGCGCTAGCCCGCCCCTTCGGGGCTGAAGACCGGGCCGCGATACTGACGCGACATGGGGCTATTGGACAGCGAAGCGGGCAAACGGCGGTTGTTGAGCGTCGAGATCCCTGTGATCGAGCGCTACAACGAGGGCCGCGACCCGGCGTTCAAGATCGTGGTCTCGCCGCTCGGCTCGGCGCTGGTGCTGCGGTACAAGCTCAAGCCGGGGCACAACGTCTACCAGGTGGAGACGCGCCTGCTCTCCAGCTACCCGACGGTGCCGCCGGAGACCCGCGTCGTCACCCCGCTGAAGCACTGCCCGCACCTGCTCGAAGGGCAGACGCTTTGCCTGTGGCGGCAAGGCTCGACCCGCTCGACGAGCCGCTGGGACCCGGCGACGTTTACATGCGTCTTCGCGGTGCAGGCCGCGTGGCGGTGGCTCGCGTGCTACGAGATCTGGCACGACACCGGCGAGTGGCCGTTGCCGGAAGCGAAGTGACGGCGAGCGTCGCAGCGTCGCGCGACGTGGGCGAGTTAATCACGTCGCGCTGACGCTGCGACGCTCGCCAGGAGGGCCGATGGCTCACGTCTTCCAAGTCGGTGCCGGCTCCGGTGGGATGCCCGTCCTCGACGCGGTCGCGCGCGAAGAGGCCGTCACCCGCGTCACCCTCGTCGAGCCGGACGCCTACAAGCCGCACAACGTCTACCGCCACCTGTTCGCCGCGTCGGCCGTCGGTCGGCCCAAGGGTGAGTTGGCCGCGGAGTGGCTCCGCGAGCGGCGGCCCGACCTCGAAATCCGCGTGATGGCGTGCGATTTGCTCGACCCGAAGGTGCAGGCCGATCTGCAGGACGCCGCCACGGCATGCGACATCGGCGTCTGCGCCGCTGACAACGAGCCGGCGAAGTTCCACTTCGACCTGCTCATGCGGCGGGCCGGTAAGCCGTGGACGCTCGGCGAGGTGTTGTCCGGCGGCATCGGCGGGTTCGTCCACCGCTTCGTGCCCGGCGGGCCGTGCTACGGCTGCGTGGCGAGTCATTTGCAGCGGACCGTCACGGTGGATAATTCGAAGGCCCCCGACTACTCCCAGCCGGGGGCCGCGATTCAAGAGACGACCGTCCCCGCGAGCAAGGCGTCGATCGCCGCGGTCGCGGGGTTACATGCGTTGGCGACGCTCGACCTGATCGCCGGCGACGACCCCGGGTTCACGACGCTTTTGCTCCCCCTGAAGCGCGTGGAGGGTGTCTTTGACGAGCCGTTCCGCCCGTTCCGCTTCAAGATCCCGCGTGCGGCCGAGTGCTTGATCTGCCGCGGCGGGGCACCGGCCGCGCCAGAGTTGGCGGCGGAGGACCTCGATGTGGCCCTGGATCAAGCGCTGGCGCGACTGGGCGATGACTGACCTCTTGCCGCTCTACCGGCTCGGCCCGCAGTCGCAGGCCCTCGCCCACAGCTACGAGAAGGCTGGGCTGACGCTGCACGGCCAACCGATCCCGTGGAACGCGGAGGCCGTGTTGGTCGAGGCGACGCTCGGCCTGCGCGAATCCGCCCGCCGCAAGGCCGACTACTCGCTGCGGCTGGCCGGCCGGGAGCCGTTGCCGGCCGACAGTCTCCGCCGCGGCGACGCGGTCGATCGCTACCACTTGTTCTTCCGTTTTCCGACGCCGCCAGCAGGCACGACGGCCGAGCTGCTCTATCGTGGCCGCGTCCTTGGCAGGCTCGACTTGCCGGTCCTCGACGCGGCCGAGTTCCAGCGGAACCTCCGTCTGCAACTGCCGACGATGACGGTGCGTGTCGGCGACCAGAGCGTCGCCTGCCAGACATTTGTGGCGACGCAGTGCAAGGGCGTGTTCGCCAGCGCCCTGCTCGTCAGCCCGACCAGCCTCGCGCCCTTGGTCGATTTGGGCCTGCGGGTCGAGTTCCGCTCGGAGCGCGACGGCAAGGCGTTCGACGTGGCGGTGCCGCTGTGTAGCTCGCAGTTGGCCGGCCGACAGGCACTGGTGGCGGCGGCGCTGCCAGCGGTGCCGCGGCGGATCGGCACGTGGTCGGCGACGTGGCGGGTCGGTGACGCGGTGCTGGCGACGCAGAAGGTGCGGGCGATCTCGCTGGCGGCGTTCCAGAAATCGCTGCGGGTCTCGGACACGCGGTTCGTGGTCGAGACGCCGAAGGACGGCGTGTCGCTGCGGCGACAGGCCCCGCCGCCGGGCGAGGCAACTCGCGTCGGCCCGTGCTTCCTGGTGTCGAGCCGCGAGCCCGGCATGGCCGGCCTAGCGACGCTGCAAGTGTTGGCCCAGGTGCCGGGGGCGGTGCGGCCGCCACTGTTGCAGGAGCAGCAAGTCCTGGTGACGGATGGCCCGACGATCTTCGCCCCCGGCACGCTCGACGCGGCCGACCTCACTCAAGTCACGACGTTCGAGTTGCGGCAGCGGACGGAGGTGCTGGGCGTGTTGTCGCTGTGCCCGGTGCCGACGGCGACGTTCACCGGCGAGGGCGGCTTCAAGCCGCCGCCGGAGTTCACCTGGACGCCGACGGCCGACGACGAGCTGAGCGAGCGGCTGAGCCGGTTGCTCGACGGGCCGCGGGGGTGACGGCTCGACGCTTGTAATAACTTGTAGGGTGTGCCGAGGGCAACGAGGCCCACCGCGAACCGCCGAGGCTCTTGCAGGTTCGCGGTGGGCCTCGCTCCACTCGGCCCACCCTACGGGGTTATCTTGCCATGCCGAACTACCGACGCAACTACGTGCCGGGTGGGACGTACTTCTTCACGGTGGTTGCGCACGAGCGTCGTCCGATATTTGCGAGCCGATCGGCACGGACGCTGTTGCGGCAGGCGATTCAGGCCGTCCGAGTCAAGCGGCCGTTCGAGATCGTCGGCTTCGCGTTACTCCCGGATCACCTCCATACCGTTTGGACGCTTCCGCCCGGCGACGACAAGTACTCGGGCCGCTGGTCGCAGATCAAAGGGGAGTTCTCCGGCAACTACGTCGTCCAAGTTGGCCCGGAGGGAACGAGGTCGGCGTCGCGGGAGCGGCACCGGGAGCGGGCCGTCTGGCAGCGTCGGTTCTGGGAACACACCTGTGGCGACGCGGACGACCTGAAGCGGTGCCTCGACTACCTGCACTGGAACCCGGTCAAGCACGGCCTGGTCGAGCGGGTCCGGGACTACCCGTGGTCGTCGTTCCACCGCTACGTCGCGCTCGGCGAGTACGATATCGACTGGGGGTCGGCCGACCCGTGCCCCGGCTACCACACCCCGGAATGGGAGTAGCTCACGCCTTGCCGGCTTGAAATCTTGTAGGGTGGGCCGAGTGGAGCGAGGCCCACCGCGAACCGCAAGCGTCTCGGCGGTTCGCGGGGCCTCGCTCCACTCGGCCCACCCTACGGGGCATCCGCAACCGTCGGCTTGATCACCTCGCGCAGCCGCACCGGCGCGTAGCTGCCGGCCGGCAGCGCGAACGCCAACCGCAAGCCGTCCGGCTCCACCGTCGCCGTCAGCTCATCGACGTATACCAGCGCGTGCCGTCGGGTGCCTTCGACGAGCTTGCCGAAGCCGGCGAACGCCTCGACGGCCAAGCCCGCATCACCTAACACCGCGGCCTCGCGCTCGGCGGCGACGGCGGCCGACGCGAACATCTTGCGGCCGAACATCGGGCCGGCCGGGACCACCTCCCGCGCCGCCAACCGCGGCTGATCGGCCGCGGCGTCCGTTGAGACGAACATGCCGCCGACCGGCCACTTCGCCAGCACGTCGCCGGCCAACACCGTCCGCAATAGGCCATCCGTCAGTCGGCGGGCGAGCCAGTCGTTGAATAGTTGTGACTGCGCCGCCGATAGAGCCAGCTTCCGCAGAAATGGGTTCACCCGCGGCGTCCGCTCGCGCTTCAGCATCGCCATCCCCAGGTTGACCGTTTCGCCCTCCCGGCCGAAGCGCTGCTCGCCGTAATAGTTCGGCAGCCCACTCTCGCGCAAGCGGGCCAGGATCGGCTCGGCCTTCGCCGCGTCGGCCTCGCGGACGAGGACACGGAAGCGGTTGCCGCGCAGGTGGCCAGGCCGCAGCTTGTTGCCGTGCCGACTCACCCGGAGCAGCGTCAGTCCATCGCCGTCGATCTCGGCGAGCCGCGGCTCTACAGTCTTAGGGACCGACACCCACTGTCGCGTCACTGCACGGCGGTCCTTCATGCCCGCGGTGCCGACCTCGTTCGGCGGCACGCCAAGCTTGCGACCCAGGAGCTTCGCAAAGTACTCAGCCCCGACATCGCGCTTCTCGACCCACAGGAACAGGTGATCGCCGATGCCCGACGGCTCGTACGCAGGTACCTCCTCGACCTCGAAATCGTCGAGTTCGACTTTGATGCGGCCAGCGGTGCCCGGCAGGTCAGCAGTCAGGAGCGGGATGTTCATGTGGAATAGGATAATCGGCATGAACCGAATCGAAACCGCGGCCGTGCGCGCAGCACAGGCTGACTGGGCGAAGCGGCCGATGCGCGAGCGGCTCGGCATCCTGCGAACCGTGCGGCACGCCGTCGTTGCGAAGCGGCAAGCCTTGTGCGACGCGGTGGCCAAAGACCTGGGCCGGCCGGCCGGCGAGGTCGTCGCCGCGGAGTTACTGCCGCTGACCGACGCCGTGCGGTTCCTCGAACGCGACGCGGCCCGCGTCCTCGCCCCGCGCAAGGTGCCGCAGTCGCGCCGCCCCATCTGGCTCTTTGGCGAGCGGGACGTGGTGTACCGCCAACCGCTCGGCGTCGTCGGCGTCGTCGGCACCTGGAACTACCCGCTCTTCCTCAACGGCGTGCAGGCCGCTCAGGCACTCGCCGCCGGCAACGGGGTCGTCTGGAAGCCGTCGGAGGTCGCCCCCGCGAGTGCCGAGGCGTTACACCAACTCTTCCTCGACGCCGGGGTGCCGGCCGACCTGTTCGTCCGGCTGCCGGCGACGCGCGAGGCCGGCGTCGCGCTGGCGGAGGCGGACGTCGATCACGTCGTCTTCACCGGCTCAGCCGCGACCGGGGCGAAGCTGGCCGCCCGCCTCGGCGAACGGCTCGTGCCTTCGACGCTGGAGTTGTCCGGGTGTGACGCGATGTTCGTACTGCCCGACGCCGACGTGCCGCTGGCCGCCCGCGCCGCGTGGTTCGCCGCGACGACTAACCGCGGGCAGACGTGCATCGCCACCCGCCGGGCATTCGTCCACCGCACGGTCGAGCCGGCGTTCGTCGGCGAGTTGCGCAAGTCGTTCGCGAACGCCGCCCCGATGCCGCTGGCGACGGCGGGACAAATCCGCCACGCCGAGCGGCTCGTCGCCGACGCTCGCGAGCGCGGCGGCGAGGTTGTGGCCGCCTCGGGGTCCGCGGCCGCCAACGAGTTCGCCCCGACATTGGTGCTGAACGCGACGCCAGCGATGGCCGTCTGCCGCGAGGACTCGTTCGCCCCGCTGCTGGCCGTGCTGCCGTTCGACGTGACCGACCGGGCGGTGGCGATGCACGACGAATCGCCCTACGGCCTCGGTGCGTCGGTGTTCGGCCACGACGGGGCGGCGGACTTGGCGGCGAAGTTGCGGGTCGGCTTGGTCACGGTGAACGACGCGATCGCGGCCGCGGGCCACCCGGCGACGCCGTTCGGCGGCCGCGGCCGAAGCGGCTGGGGCACGACGCAAGGGGCGGAAGGGCTGCTCGCGATGACGACGCCGCAAGTGGTGGCGGCCCGCGGCGGCACGTTCCGGCCGCACTTCGATCCGGTGACACCGGCGATGGCGGATATGCTGACCGGCCTGTTGACCTGGCGGCATGCAGCGACGTGGGGCGAGCGGATGCGCGGGCTGTGGCGGACGGTCGCGGCGGCGCGGCGGGTGGGCCGCTGACGCGGTCTTCAGCCCCGAAGGGGCGGCCTAGCGCAGCCCAGGGCAACGCCCTGGGGAGAGACATCGCCTACACCGATCAGCCCTGAAAGGGCGGCCTATTTCGCCCCTTCGGGGCTGAATACATTTACGCTCGTTGATCCCAGGGCGTTGCCCTGGGCTGCGCTAGACCGCCCCTTCGGGGCTGAAAACGTCGGCCGGATGGCTGCCCCGTTCGCTACGCTCGCCCCCCGACCGCGGCGGCGGAAGTTGACGGCTGGCCTCGTTTCACTTAATTATGAGAAGCCGCTCATTATTTCGCCGCGCGGAGCCGCCGATGTCCTCCCCCTCATTCCCCCGCCGGCTCGCCTTCACCCTCATCGAGCTGCTGGTCGTCATCGCGATCATCGCCGTCCTGATCGGCCTGCTCTTGCCCGCGGTGCAAAAGGTCCGCGAGGCCGCGCAGCGGACGCAGTGCCAGAACAACCTCAAGCAGCTCGGCCTGGCGATGCACAACCACAACGACGCCCGCGGCACCATCCCGCCGACCCGGTACGACCCGCGGTGGACGTGGGCCGTCGCCATCCTGCCCTACGTCGAACAGGATGCGGCCTATAAGCTGTGGAACACCAACGTCGATTACGTCAACGCGGCCAACGCGACCGCCCGGCAGATGAAGGTCCGGTTCTACTACTGCCCGGCTCGCCGCGGTCCCGCCGACGACAACCTCAGCAACCCGACCGACACCGCCGCGGGCGATTACCGCGATGGCCAAGCGACCAGCGTCATCTACCCCGGCGCGCTCGCCGACTACGCCGTCTGCGCGGGCAGCACTCGCGAGTTCGGCGACAGCGGTAACGCTACCCAGAGCGACTACTGGTGGGCACCGAGTCCGACCTACCCGAACCAGCCGGCCAACGGCCTGTTCATCTGTCAGAACGACTGGGACACGGGCAAGGGAAGCCGCAAGTACAGCCTGGCGTCCGACTGCCCGGACGGTCTGTCGAACACGCTCATGATCGGCGACAAGCATGTGCCGATCGACAAGTGGGGTTACGGCGGCTGGGACAGCTCGACCTATAACGGCGACAAAGGTTCGGCCTTCCGCAAGGCCGGCCCCGGCTCGGCCCTGGCCCGCACGCCGACCGACACGGGCGTTGTGTTTGGCAGCTACCACACGGCCGTGGTGCAATTTGCGTTCGGCGACGGCAGCGTCCGCGGCTTGCAGACCTCGATCGGTACCACGACGCTGGGCCTGCTCGCGTCCCGCAACGACGGCAAGCCGATCAGCGCGACCGACTTCTAACGGAGGAGAGGAATTGGCCACCGATGAACACAGATAAACATAGATGAATACCAATACGTCGCGTGGATATCATCTGCCTTTATCATGTGTCCATCTGTAGCTAATTCCTCTTCATCCGCTCCAGCATTAGCATCACCCGTGGTGAACCCGGTGCAATGGTCGTCGTCAGGCCGCTGGTGTCGAACGCGCCGTATTTCGGCGGAAGATGCTTCGACGGTGGTGGGCCGTCGCCCGTCGTTGCCGGGGGACCGATCACTACACGGTAGTTGCCTTCGAACGCTCCGTCGCCAGGCTTCGTCGTGGTCAGCCGGAAGGATCCATCTGCGGCCAACGTGCCGACAGAACTGACGAGCTTACCATCGATCCGATCCACGCGCTCAAACTCGACGTTGTAGCCCTTGAGAACTTCGACGGATGAGCCGTCGGTGAACGCGACCGCTCCTTCGACGGGGACCATCCGCGGACCGGTCCCGCCGCAGCCGAGGACGAGTAAAAGCGCAAGTCGAGTCAATCGCTTCATGTGTAGCCTCCCTCGGCGTGCCGGCCATTGTGAGGCGGCGCGTTGGTCACGGCAAGTACATTAATGGCGTCGCCGCCCGGAGTTTCGCCATGCCTCGCACGCCAGATCCGGCTCCGCCGACGCTTGAGGGGCCGACACTGCCGCCAGCCGGCTCAATCGACGCGCCCGCGGCGACCGGGCGGGTCGGCGAGTACGAGTTGCTCAGTGAGATCGCCCGCGGCGGGATGGGTGTCGTCTACCGAGCCAAGCACACCGCCGTCGAGCGCGTCGTCGCCCTCAAGATGAGCCTGAGCGGGGACGCCGAGCGGTTCCGCCGCGAGGCCGAAGCCGCCGCCCATCTCGACCACCCGTATGTACTGCCGGTTTACGAGGTCGGCACGCACGAGGGCCGGCCATTCTTCGCCATGAAGCTGATCGAGGGCGGCACGCTCGGCGACTGGCTGAAGACGCCGCGGGACGAGCCGCGGGCCTTCGCGCGAGAGACGGCGAGGCTAATCGCCCTCGTGGCTCGCGCCGTTCACTACGCGCACCAGCGTGGCATTCTGCATCGCGATCTGAAGCCCGGCAACATCCTTCTGGCGAGCGGGGTCGGTAACGCCGCCGGTTTGTCCGATCCAAGACCGGGGGCGTTACCGCTCTCGGTCGTCGATGTCGTCCCCTATGTCGCCGACTTCGGCCTAGCCAAGCGGGTCGGCGGCAGCGACGGGCTGACGCAGACCGGCGCGATCCTTGGCACGCCGGCGTACATGGCCCCGGAGCAGGCGCGGGCCGACAAGTATCTCACCGTTGCCGTCGATGTGTACGCGCTCGGGGCGATCCTCTATGAGGCCCTCGCCGGCAAGCCGCCGTTCGCGGGGGAGACGCCGCTCGACACTCTCTTGCAGGTGATGGAACGCGAGCCGGCACGACCCGCGGACGCGGATGCCGACCTGGCGACGATTGCGATGAAGTGTCTGGAAAAGGACCCGTCGCGCCGCTACGGCTCCGCGGAGGCGTTGGCCGACGATCTCGAGCGCTGGCTGCGGCACGAGCCGATCCAGGCCCGGCCGGCCGGCGTCGTCGAGCGCACCGTGAAGTGGGCGCGGCGACGGCCGGCCATCGCGGCGCTATTGGCGGCGCTCGCGTTGGCCGTCGGCGTCGGCGTCGGCGTCGGCGTGGCGCAGTACCGGCGGGCGGAGCGGGAGGCCGTCGCCGCCGGCCGGGAGCGCGACGACGCGAACGAGCAGCGCCGCATCGCCGAAGGCCGACTGGCCGAGGCAACGTTGGCCCGCGCCCGGGCCGAGCGGTTGGCCGGCAACCGCTGGACGGCCCTGGCGTTGTTGGCCGCCGGCCGGCCGACGCCCGAGGCCCGCCGCGAGGCCGCCGAGGCGGCGAGTCTCTTCGGCATCCGTGAGGTGGCGAAGACGAAGGCGGCCTGGGTCCAACGCACCGGCGGCGAGGGGCCGCGCATCCGCTTCAGCGCCGACGGCACCCTGTTCGCCATCAACGACAAAGTGTTCCGCGGTGAGGAGCAGATCCCCACCGCCGACGGGGTGCGCGTCTTCGACGCGGCGACCGGGCGAACCGTGGCCGGCGTCGTCGGCGAGGACCTGTGGCAGCCGTTCGTGTTCCACCCGACCCGGCCGGCGGTGGCGCTGGGCCGGGCCGGCCGGGTCGTGTTGGCGGACCCCCGCGGCGGCGAGACGGACCTCGGCCCCGGTCGCGCGCCGCAGGTATTCGACCCCGCCGGCCGGCGGTTGGCGTGTGCGAGCGGCAAGGCGGACGTGGTCGTCCTCGACCTGACGGACGGCCCGCCGCGAACGCTGGCCGGCGCGGGGCACCCGGCCGCGTTCGATGCCGACGGCGGGCTATGGACGCGCGACGCCGACGGTCGCCTGCGCCGCTGGGATGCCGACGGCCGCGAAACCGCCGCGACGCCGGTTCGATTCGTGGCCCGGTCGTGGTCGCCCGACGGCCGCCTCGCCGTCCTCTCCGGGTGGGACCCGCCATACCAGGCAGTCGTGTGGGATTTGGCCCGCGGGGTCAAATCGGCCGACCTGCCGGCGGGCGGGACTGGCGCGTCGGTCCTGGCCCAGCCGTTCGCGCCGGCCGGCGACCTGCTCGCGTTCCCGCGGGCGGCCGAGCCGTGGGGGATGGGCGTGTTCTCCCTGGCGGACCGCCAGGTTCGGGCGTGGCTGCCGGCCGGAGATCCGAACTCCCCCGGCGTCCGGTACGCCGCATTCTCGCCCGACGGCACGATCCTAGCCGTGGACGTGGAACACGGCGGCGACCTGCGGCTGTGGGACACGGCGACCGGCCAACTGCTGACGACGCTGTCGCAGCACAGCGAGCCGGCGTGGAGTCCCGACGGCCGCTACCTCGCGGCGACCTGCGGCATCGGCTGGGCGGCACAGGAGAACATCGAGAACAGCTACTCGAAGTCGGCCGCGTCGCACGTCCGCGTGTACGAAGTCGCCTACGGTCCGGCGGTCGACCGGTCGCCGTCGCCGGTGCGCGGGCTGACGTTCGCCCCCGACGGCTCGGCCCTGGCCGGCGGCGGGCGGTTCTGGCGGGTCGAGCGGGTCGCCGGCCGGCGGGTGCTGCGGCGGGACGGCTTGGTCGCGGACGGGCATTCGGCGTTCTTCGACCCGGCCGGCGGCCGCCGGTCGTTCCCGGTCGAGCAGTGGCCCAAGCCGCTCGCGCCGGTGCCGCTGACCCGTGCCGGCGGGCCGGTCATCGAGTTCCCCGGCCGGCCGGATCACGGTTGGCCGAATCAACCGAACGCCGGCCGCTACCGCGACATCGCCGTGCTGCCGGGCGGGCGGCGGGCGGTCGCGATCTGGGAAGGCTACGCGCCCCCCGAGCCGGGCCGCGACAGCCGGACCACTGAGTCCCGCGTCGAGTGTTGGGACCTCGACGGCCCGAAGCTGGTGGCGACGTGGCACCAGGGGAGCGGCCAGTACCTCGGCCTGGCCGTCAGCCGCGACGGGTCGAAGGTCGCCGCCCACGGTTACGCCAGCCTGGCCGTGTGGGACGCGGCGACCGGCCGGAAGCTGTCGGGCCAGACGGGCGGGTCCAGCCCGCCGGGCGTGGCGTGGACGTCGGCCGGCCGACTGCTCGCCGGCACCGCCGAGGGCAACGTCATCGTCTACGAGGTCGAGCCGTGGCGCGAGGCGGCGCGGTGGAAGGCGCACGTCGGCGAGGTCATCGCCGTCGCGGTGAACGACGCGCTGATCGCTACCAGCGACGGCGGCGACATCGCCCTGTGGGACGCGGCGACTCGTGCGGAGCGGGCTCGATGGTCGGCCGGCCTGGCGAACGTGGTGGGGCTGGCTTTCCACCCGGACAGTATGGCGCTTGCCGTCGCCGATGCCCGCGGCTTCGTACGGCTATGGGACATCCCGGCGCTGCGGGCCGGCATGATGTCAGCCAATCTCGGGTGGTGATCGCCGGCGACCGCACGCACTCATGGCAAGTTGAGCTGCCACGATACTCCGAAGCGGTCATTGAGCCAGACGAACTTCGTGCTGAACCCGTAGTTGCCCGGCGGCATCAGTACCGCTCCGCCCTCCGAGAGCGCGGCGAACGCCCGGTCCAGTTCGGCCTCATCCTCACATTCGATGAAGAGTGAGACGGACGGCGTGAACGTGAAGGCATGCTTCATCGGGCTGTCGATACAGGCCATCCGGTGCCCGGCCAGGATGAAGTCGGCTTTCTTGACCGACCCCTCGGGACCCGGCCCGCCGGGGCCGTACCTTTCGATCTGCGTAACGGCGGACCCCGGGAACAAGGATACGTAGAAGGTCATTGCCTCCTCGGCCTTCCCCTCAAACATCAGAAACGTCGTCACTGAGCGTGGCATGATTGGTTCTCCGAATGGTGTCACGCTTCGCGCGATGCCGGACAGTGGAAGCAGTAGCAGTAGCCGTTCTCGTCTTCGCGCAGGAAGAATGTCCGGTACTTCTTTCCACCCCACTCGTCGATCCCGAACTGGCCCGGCGCGCCACCGCGGGCGGCCAGCTCCGCATGGAGAGCGTCGAGGTCCGTCACGGAGAACGCGCAGGAGCCGGCCTCACGCGGGGCGTGGTTCGGCTGAGCGACTAGCCCAAGCTGGGCGGCATCGCGTTGGACCACGGCCGTAGTGGCGTCCTGGGAGACGACGGTGAACCCGAGGACGGTCTGGTAAAACACCACGGCCGGCCCGATCGCCTTGACGGGGAGCGCGGTCAGGTCTTCGCCCGAGATGGGATAGACGCCAAGGAATTGGGACATCGGCTACGGACCATATGAAGGAAGGCGATTGCGTGTGGAGCGAAGTGTAAGAGTAGCTTCGGTCGAGGTCGGCGCGTAGCCCGGTTGCACCGGCGCGATCCGACGAATTGGAACTCACTCGGGAAGCCTCACATGTTGACAGCGATCACCCGCGCCCCCGGTGCCGAACTTGCTCAATGCGAACTCACGCATCTTCCGCGGCAGCCGATCGATATCGATTGCGCCGTGGCTCAACATCGCGGATATCAGGCGGCCCTTCGGGAGGCAGGCGTCCGCGTGATCGAACTCTTGGCGGACCCAGTCCATCCCGACGGGGTGTTCGTTGAGGACTTGGCCGTGATTCTCGACGAGGTGGCGGTCGTGACTTCGCCCGCTCCGCCGTCCCGGCGCGGCGAACGAGCGGCGGTCGAGGCCGCGCTCGCACCCTACCGGCGGCTAGCCCGGCTGCCGGCGGATGCATTCCTGGAGGGCGGGGATGTCCTTCGCGTCGGCCGGACGCTGTATGTCGGTCAGTCCGGTCGGACCGGTGAGTCGGGGCTGCGGGCACTGCAAGATATCGTCGATCCTCTTGGTTACGCCGTCCGGGCGGTCCGTGTGTCGGGGTGCCTGCACCTCAAGAGCGCGGCCTGCGTAGTGGCTGACGAAACGATTCTGGTCAATCGGGCCTGGGTCGAGGCGGAGCCGTTTGTAGGTCTACGGCTGGTAGACGTGCCCGCTACGGAGCCGGCGGGGGCGAACGTCCTTCGCCTGCCCGGCGTCGTTCTCGTCAGTACCGCATACCCTGCGACCGCGGACGTCATCCGCGGTCGCGGGCAGCGCGTGGTCGCGGTCGAAGTGTCGGAACTCCACAAGGCGGAGTCCGGGGTGACGTGCATGAGCCTTGTGTTCGAGTCGCGCGGCCCCTCCCGTTAGCCGACCCAACCTCGCGCCGACCGCCGCTACGTGCCGTACTTGCCCACGAAGAAGCGGCTCCAGCAAACACCGTGGCCAGCCGCGCCCACACCGGCATCGCGTCGTGCTGGCTCATGCCCGGCGGTCATTTCTTGGACGGTGCAGTCGCCCGATTGGCTGCGCTCGGATCGCCGGTGGGGGGTGGAGCGAGGTCCTCCTTGGCGGGTGGCCCGAGGAGTTCGGTGAGGACCGGCTTCAGGGCGTCCGCCCAGACTTGATACCCCTTAGCCGACAGGTGCAGACGATCGGGCGACATGCCATCCAGGAGCTTCCCCTCGTGGTCCGCTAGCTTGTTATTGATGTTCAGATACCGGACCGTCTTGCCGTTAGCGAACTGCGAGACCTTCTCGTTGACCCGATCGACGATCGCCCTGGCGGCTGGGTTGTCATTCCGCGGGGTGATGCCCATCAGAATGATGGCCGCGGCCGGTGCCTTCTCCTGGCACACGCCAAGGATGGCCTTGAGGCCCTCGGCGATGTCGGTGATCTTGGCATCATCGTCGCCCGCCCGCCCAGCGGACCCAATGTTGTTGGTGCCCGCCATGATGACGACGACCTTCGGGTTCACCTTGTCCAACTCGCCGTTATGCAGCCGCCAGAGGATGTTCTGGACCGTGTCGCCGCCCCAACCGAAGTTGGCCGCATTCCAGCCGTGGAAGT
Organism: Gemmataceae bacterium; assembly: GCA_046350275.1. GTDB lineage: Bacteria > Planctomycetota > Planctomycetia > Gemmatales > Gemmataceae > JAXMAS01. The sequence continues at coordinate 154,993 of JAXMAS010000008.1, read as the reverse complement.
TCTGCTTCCAGTTGGCCAAGAAGTCAGGATAATCGGTCGCACCCCAACGGCGCGTGATCGAATCCCCGACGAAGTAAACGTCGATACGGCCGGTCTTGGCTTTTTCGAGGAGCTGAGCGTGGGCCGTCCGGGAGTTCGCATCGGCGCGAGCGACGGGAGTTGTCGGGACCCGGGCCGCCGGAACCTTGGCCGGCGGAGCCTTGAGGTACCGCGATGCCCAGGTGACGAAGGTTTCGATGTTTGGTGCCGTCGTGTGCCCACCACTGTGCATCCGCCACGCCAGTTCCCCGTCCACCAGCGCGGTCCCGACCGCCGGCATCTCGGTCGTGCCGAGGTCCTTCCTACCGAGCAACTTCCAGGCCGGGCCAGCGGCCACGGCGGCCATGAAGCTGCCTCTCTGGTCCACCCAGTAACCCTCCGCACCGGGGCCAGTGATTGCGCCGTAGCTGATGAAAGTGGGGCGGGGCGCGCAGAGGGCAATGAGTTCGTGAGCGTCCACCGGCAGATCACACGGGGCGAGCGGGCCGCCGTACTTCAGGAACGTGCCGGACATCCAGTGGTACTCGCCACTGCCCGCGAGGTTCTCCACCTGCTCGCCGAAGTTCCGGCGGAACAGCTTCGCCCCGCCCGCACCCGATGAGCCAATCAGGCCGATGGCGAACCGGGGTTCGTAAGCCATCGCCACGAGGGCCGCCTTGCCATAGCGCGACAATCCGGAGATGCCGACCTGCTTGGCATCCACCGCCGGATCGGTCTCCAGATAGTCGAGCGCCCGGCTCGCGCCCCAGGCCCATGCCCGCAAGGATCCCCAATCGTCGGGTTTCCGCGGCTGGCCTTTGTTGACCAGGCCGATGATCCCGCGCGTCAGGCCGCCACCGTTGTCCGCCTGGATGCTCCCGGGGTTGACGAGGGCATAGCCCCAGCCCTTGGCCAGGTACTGATTGCGTCCGCCGCCGCCACCGAAGTCCATCATCACCGGGATCGGCCCGGAGGCGTTTTCCGGGAGTGTCAGCGTCAATTGGATGTTGACCGAGATCGCCGGATACGCGGCGTTGTCCACTTTACCGACCAGCCGCTTCGTCACACTCGGGACTGGGGGTGGTCCGCCTCCTCCGCCGAAGCCGCCGAACCCGCCGGCCTTGCCTCCACCCTCATTGGGCGGGGCAATCTCCCAGGTTACTTTCGGTATCTCCTTGGGCATCCGGCCATAGACCTCAGCGTCGAAGTACTCGACAATCTCGGGGCGGCGGACATTCCACCATGCTTCCGCCGAGTCGATCGGCTTGCGGCTCTTGGTGACCATCATCTCGGGAAGATGGGGCCAGGGGTTGGCCTTCGCCTCGTCGGTGTTCTGGAAATCGGGGGCCTGCGGGTTCATCCCGCTCGGCCCTCGCCGCATTGCCGCGGCGGGGATCTTCAGTTGGTCCAGCATGAGCTGGCGGTCCTGCTGGGCCGTCAGGGTCATCGGCGGCTTGGGCGGGTCGTCCGCATCGGCCGTCGGCGAAAGCGAGTACACGATCAGAACCGCGGCCACCATTCGGACGGGAGAGAGTCGCATGGCGTCACCTCGGGAAAGGTCGGTCTGGGCAACGGCACCCCAGCCGGGGGCCGGGAGCGTCGCACCTATTCTGAGACTTCCCGCCGGCCACGACAGGGGTGAACCCGCCGAGCCGGTTCCGTCACGGTCGCGGCGGGTCCGCCTTCTCCAGATCGGCGAGCAGCGTCCGGAAGTCGTCGCGGCCGCGGAGGGGGTTGAGGTCGGTGTCCTGCTTCATGTGGTCCACGTTGTCCCAGCCGAGAGCGACGGCCCGCTTGAGGAGCGCGATCGCTCGGTCGGCGTGGCGGGCCTGCGCGGCGGGGTCGGCCTTCGCCTTCGGCACCGCGAGGGCGAAGACGCACGCCGCGTTGTACGCCAGGTGGGTGCTGAGCGGTTCGTTCGCCACGGCCTCTTCCGCCATCCGCAGGGCTTCGTCGGTCCGCCCGCTGGTGGCGAGCGTCTGCGCCCGGAGGATCAGGCTCTCGCGCAACAGAACGTCGCTGTCGCGGGTGATCGCGGCGGGGTCGAGCGACGGCACCGGGACGCCCAGCGCGCGGGCCGCCTCGCTCATGCTCGCATGCGGGGTACCGACCGGCGTGGCGTCCGGCTCTTCGCCGCGTTGGATGCGCGAGGACTCCTCGAGCGTGATCTGCATGACGTGGCGGCCGACGCCTTCGGTGAGGCGGGCCTTGGCGTCCTGCTCCCGACCGGTCGCGTGACACGCCAGCGCCAAGTGGAAGCAGATGGCGTGGCCGCCGACCGGGCCGGACGAACCGTCGTGTGTCCGCAGCGCCCGCTCCAGGACGGGGATCGCCTCGGCGGGCCGGCCGGCGCGGAGCAGGGCTTCGCCGTGGACGGCGATGACGTTGGGGTCCGAGGGGTACGCCTGGGCTACCGTCGTGGTGAGGTCCAGCGCCTTGGCCGGGTCGTACCGGTTTGACGTCGCCATCAGTCGGCTGCGGGCCTCCGCGAGCATTTGGCCGACCGTCCGCTCGGGCTTCCACACGTCGGGCCGCCCGGCCGGTTCGGCCAGCAGGTCGGTCACGAAGTCCGGGTCCAACCCGCGGCGGAACTGCGACCGCGGGCCACTGGAAAGCCTGTCGTCCGACACCCGCACGAGGGCGCGGCCGGTCGTCGCGTTCCAAACCGTGTCCCCGCAAAGGAGGCGCGACCCGTCGCGGCCGACCGGCCGCGGCCAGGTGGTCAGCGCCTCGGCCGGCGGGGCGAACGAGCCGACCTTCGTCGGACCGGTCACGTCCCATACCGTCACCGACACTGCCCGGCGGGTTTCGCTCGCGTCGGCGTGGCCGAGGTTTTGACCGTCGAAGGTGAACAGCCGGGTGCCGTCCGGGCTGAAGACGCCGTGCGTCTGCTGGTGCGGGTTGTCCGCGCCGGGGATCGTCCAGACGACCGTGCGCCGCTGGAGGTCCCAAAGCTCGATGGCCTTCCCGCCCGGCCCGTGTTCGAAAAACGCGCCCAGTTTGGCCCCCGGCCCGAACTGGAAGACGCGGTCGCTCGCGGGCGGGAAGGCAACCGGCGGCCGGCCCGAACCGAGGTCCTCGATCTGCCAGTGGCCCTTCTGGAGCGCGGCGGGCACCTTCGGATCGTCCGGTACGAATGACGCCACCAGGACCGCCCCGGCGTCGCTCACGACAAGTTGCGGCGTGTTCGGCGACCCGCTCCCGTGGGGAGCCACGAACGGCTTGCCCTTCGCCAACTCCTTGCCGGTCGCCGCGTCCCAGGCCGTGGGCGTGTACTCGCCGGCCGTGACCATCTGCCCCCCGGGACCCCCGTAGACGTATGTCACGACGAAGCCGGCAACCCGCCGGCCGTCGCGGTCGAACCGCAGGTAGTCGATACTCGGCGCGTCGTAGCGCGGGCCGGCCGCGACCAGCGCGCCGGTCGCGCGGTCATGGACTTCGACCCGGACCTGCGCCGCGCGCTCGGCCGCGGCGTCCGCCCGAAAGACGACCCGCTTCGCGACGAGCCGGCCGTCGGGGCTGACGGCCGAGCCGCGAAGCGCCGTTCCCGGCAGCTCCTTGCCCTCGGCGCGGTCGCGGACGAATTGCCGGAACCGCTCGACGTCGAACGCGGGCCGGACCGGGTCGAGCTTCCACAGCTTGATCTCGCCGTACCTGTCGGACGAGGTGAAAAAGCTCCCGTTCTCGGCGATGGTCCGCTCGTGGTTGCGGCCGCCGACGAACGGCTTGTTGCCGGGAATCAGGGCCGTCCGCTTGTCGGCGACGAAGCCGACTTCCCGGCCGGTGTCGGCGTTCACGATCACCGTCTTCCGCTCGCCGTCGCGGCCGAGGGCCAGGACCCGGCCGTCGCGGCTCAGGTTCCAGTCCCAGGCGTGTGTGCCGTTCCCCATGATTAGGTTTTCCAGCACGTCCCCCGTCGGGATGCTCAGGCGGAACGTCGCGTCCGGCCTGCGGGCCGCCAGGTCGACGGTCGTGACGATGCCCGCGCCGCCGAGCAACAGGACCCGCGTGCCGCGGGCGGTGAAGCCCAGCGGCTCGGTGTGCCAGCCCAACGGCACCGCCCGTTGGCCGGTCGTCAGATCGACGACAGCGCTCACCACCCAGTCGGGCAGGATGGCGTAGTGGCCGTCGGCCGAGACCGACACGTTCGGGTCGAAGCCGACGAAGTTCTCCAGCGGCAGGGCGGCGAGTTCGCCCTTGGTCCGCGGCGTCTGCGTGTCGAGGTCCCAGGCGAACCACTCGTCGCGCTCTGTGGTGGCCTGCTCCGCCGGAGTGTTTTTGCCGATCGTCCGTGACGCGCCGCGGGTCGTGGCGAGCTTGAAGTCGCGGCCGGCGGCGAGGAGGGTGCGGCCGTCCGGCGTGAAGGCGAGCGGCAGCGCGACGGCCTTCGTGTGCCCGTTCAACACGACGCCCGGCCGGCCGTCGGTGTCCCAAAAGCGGATCGTCCGGTCGGAGCTGCCGGTCACGACCTGCTTCGAGTCGTTCGTGAAGATGACGTGGTAAATCCAGTTCGTGTGCCCGCGGAGTTCGCCCACCAGGGCCGCGGTTCGGAGGTCGTAGACGCGGACGCTGCGGGCCGACGCGGGCACCGTCTTCGGCACCCGCGGGTCCACCTGCTCGCCCCGGCGTCTCACGAAGTTGCTCGGCGGCTCCCACACGGCGACGAGCCGCCGATCCGGGCTGACCGCGTACCAGCGGAAGCCCTTCGTGGCCGGCAGGAGCAACTCGTTGTCCGCCGCCTTCTTGCCGGTGGCCGTCTCCCAGCGCTGGGCGTGCAGGCCGAGGGGGTGGGCGGTGAGGACGAGCAGCTCGCGGCCGTCGGGCGTCGGGTAGGCGGCGTCGAAGCCGATCCGGCCCGGCCCGAACGACGGGCGGAGGGTGATCGCGTTGCGGTCGAACTGCCGGTTCAGGTAGCCCCACTCCCAACCGCGCAGCTCGGGCCGGCACGAGGCGAGCAGTTCGGCCGCCCGCGGCTGGTCGCAGTCCTCCATCGCCTTCTGCACCGCCGGGATGGTCATGTCGTAGGTCGCCTGCTGCTCGGCCGCGAGCGACGATTGGAGCCGGCCGGCCGCGTCGGCCTCGGCCTGCTTGGCGAGTGTCTCGGCCGCGAGCGCCTTCTCCTTCTCGACCCGCTCCGCGACGGCCTTCTGCTCCTCCGCGCGGGCGACGCCCTCTGCCAGCCGGGCCTGGACCATGCCCCAAGTCGTCCCGACGATCCCGCCGACCAGGGCCAGCCCGAGGACGGCGGCCACGGCGACCTGCGCCTTGTACCGCCGGACCGCCTTCCGCACGCGGTAGCCCAAGGTCGGCGGGCACGCCTCCACCGGCTCGTCGCGCAGGAAGCGCTCGACATCCTTCGCGAGGCCGACGGCCGTGTCGTACCGCCGGGTGCGGTCTTTCTCCAGGCACCGCATCACGATCCAGTCGAGTTCCCCGCGGACGAGGGTCGAGAGTCGGCCCGGCTCCGTCTTGCGGGCGGCCGCCACCTTCGCCAGCGCCCCCGACGTGCTGATCCGCAGGCTGGGCCGGGGTGGCTCCTCCTCCTTGATGAGCCGTACGACTTCGCCGAACGCCGCCGTCCGCAGCCGCTGCCGCTCCAGCGGTGTCGTCCCGGTCAGCAGCTCGTACAGCAGCACGCCGAGGGAGTACACGTCGCTCCGGGTGTCGACCCCGAAGGCGTTCATCTCGGCCTGCTCGGGGCTCATGTACTCGAACGTGCCGACGAGTGTCCCGAACTGGGTGAACAGCGTCCGCTCGGTCAGCCGCTGCTCGACGGCCTTGGCGACGCCGAAGTCGATCACCTTGGGAACCGGCTTGTCGTCGTACATGGTCACGAGGACGTTGGACGGCTTGATGTCGCGGTGGATGATGCCCTTCTGGTGGGCGTGCTGGATCGCCTGGCACACCGGGACGAACAATCCGAGCCGCTCGTGGGGCGTGAGCCGGTTGACGTCGCAGTACTCGGTGATCGGAACGCCGTGGACCAGTTCCATGACGAAGTACGGCCGACCGCCGTCGGTCGCCCCGGCGTCGAACACCTTGGCGATGTTGGGGTGATCCATCATCCCCAGGGCCTGCCGCTCGGCCTCGAACCGGGCGACCACCTGCTTCGAGTCCATGCCCGGCTTGATGATCTTGAGCGCGACCTTGCGGCGGACCGGCTCCTCCTGCTCCGCCATGTAGACGACGCCCATGCCGCCCTCGCCGATCTCCTGGAGGAGCTTGTACGGCCCGACCCGGGCCCCCGGGCCTTCAGCGGGCCGCAGGTCGGCGGTGCCGTCCCCGGCGGCCGGGCGGCGCATGAAGCTACCCGGCCGGGCCTCGGCGGCGAGCAGGCCCTCGACCGCTGCCCGCAGCCTGGGGTCGCCCCCGCAGGCGCGGTCCAGGAACGCCGCACGCTCGGCCGGCGCGGGGATTTCCAGGGCTTCCAGGAAGACGGACCGTTCGGTCATGGCTAGGCCTCGCGGGTCGGGTTAGGTTGGAGTCCGTCCGTCAGTGCGAAAACTAGGGCGCAACCCCGCCAACATTTTCCGAATTCACCGCCCGGTTGCCCGCTACGGCCTCTCGATGGCCCGGCGGAGCCAGGCGCGGGCGTAGGTCCAGAGCCGCTCGGCCGACCGGGTGGACACGTTCAGCGTCTTGGCCGCGTCGGGGAGGGACAGCCCGACGAAGTAGCGGAGCTTGACCAGTTCCGCGGCCTGCGGGTCGGCCGCCGCGAGGCCGGCCAGGGCCTCGTCCACGGCGAGGACCTCGTCGGGCCGCTCGCTTGCCGCGAGGTCGGCCAGGTCGACCGCCGCCCGGCCGCGGCCGCCGCCCCGCTTGAGGGCGTTCCTGCGGCGGGCGGACTCAACGAGGATGCGGCGCATCGCCTCGGCCGCCGCGGCGAAGAAGTGGCCCCGGCCGGTCCAGTCCTGCGGCCCGTCGTGCCCGACCAGGCGGACGTACGCCTCGTGGACGAGGGCCGTCGGCTGGAGCGTCTGCCCGGGGCGCTCCGCGGCCATTCGCGCGGCCGCGAGCTTCCGCAACTCGTCGTAAACGAGCGGCAGCAACTCCGCGGCGGCCCGTTCGTCGCCGCGGCCGGCCGCCTGGAGAAGTCGGGTGACGTTGGTCATGCTGTGTCCGCGCCGGGTTCCGGGTAGAATCGGGGCAAAGGAGTTTCGTCATGCCGCTGCACGATCACTTCCGCTCGCCGGTGAACGACAAGCACCATTGGAGCGAACTTCATGGCGGTTGGCCGATGGAGATCGTTCGCACCCTGTACGACCTCCTGCCGCCCGGCTTTCACGCCGCCCCGCGCGTGTACCTCGGCTCCCCGTTCGAGGTCGACGTGGCCACGACCGAGGACGACGACCGCGACCGGGGTGCCGTGGCGGGCGGCGGCACCGCCACCCAGACGGCCCTGGCCCCCACTTTCACCGTCGAGGCCGACATGCCCGACCAGGACGAGTACGAGGTCCGGGTGTACGACGACGAACGCGAGCGGACGTTGGTCGCGGCGATCGAGATCATCAGCCCGTCGAACAAGGACCGGCGCGAATCCCGCGATCGGTTCGTCGTCAAGGTCGAGGCGCTGCTCAGCCAGGACGTGTGCGTGTCGCTCGTGGACCCGGTCAGCATCCGGCGGGCGAACCTGTACGCCGACCTGCTGACCCGCCTCGGCCGCGTCGACCCGCACCTGGCACCGACGCCCCCGGCAATGTATGCCGTCACCCTCCGCGGCCGCAAGCCGCCCAAGCACCGCGGGTTGCTCGACGCCTGGTTCTACCCGATGGCGGTCGGCCAACCGCTCCCGACCATTCCCATCTGGCTCGGCCCCGACCTCCACGTCGAACTCCCGCTCGAAGCGAGCTACCGGGAGGTGTGCCGGCTGTTGCGGATCGCGTAGCCGGCGGCAGGTGGCCGCTTCGAGGAGTTGCGTGCCGTCGGTCATGCTGCGTCCGGGCCGGGTTCCGGGTAGAATCAATCGGGGCAAAGGAGTACCGCCATGCCGCTCCGCGATCACTTCCATCCACCGATGACCGATATCGTTTCGTGGGAAGAGGTCCACGGCGCGTGGCCGGGAGTGATCGCTTTCCAGTTGAATGCGCGCCTCCCACCAAGGTACCGTTGCGGCCCGCGCGTTCACCTGGGTAGCGCCGTTGAAATTGACGTAGCAACCTACGAGCGGGATTCGCCACCCCCGTCGCAAACCGGACCGGACGGCGGGGCGGTCGTTGCTTGGTCACCGGCCCGTCCGAACGTTCTCTTGGATACGGAGCAACCCGACCCACCGGAGTATGAGGTCCGGGTCTACGACTGCCAGCGGGGCCAACGGCTGGTGGCCGCGGTCGAATTGGTCAGCCCCGGCAACAAGGACCGGCCGGAAGTCCGTGAGGCGTTCGTCTCCAAGTGTCACGCCTTGCTCCATGAGGGTGTGTGCGTCGCCGTCGTCGATCCGGTGACGGAGCGGTCGGCCAACCTCTATGCCGAACTGGCCGACCGGCTCGGTGCGGCACCGCCGGCGGTAGCGGGTAGCCCGATCTATGCCGTGTCTTGCCGGGGAGTCCGCGCCGGCCGGCGGTGGCGAGTCGAGGACTGGGCCTACGAGTTGGTCGTCGGCGAACCGTTGCCGACGCTTCCCTTGTGGCTGACGGACGACCAATCCGTGCCGCTCGAACTCGAAGCCACCTACGAAGAAACGTGCCGGGGCCTGCGAATCGCGTAGCCGGCGGCGACGTCCGACGGGCGCGTCACGGCGCTCACGGTCGGTTCGGCTCGGGGCGTGGCGTCGCGTCCCAAATCTGGGGCAGCCCGGCGTAAACGCTCCGACTGCCCCAGACGATCAGCCGCGCCCCGTCGGCCGTGAAGCGGATCGCGCTCCCGTGCAACACGGACGGCAGGGTGAGCAGCTCCCGGCCGGTGTCGGCGTCCCAGACCTTGACCCCACGCGGGTTCGCGGGCGCTTCGGTGACGGTGGCGATCCGCCGGCCGGCCGGGTCGAAGGCCAGCGCGAACGGGGCGGGCACGCCGGTGCAGAGCCGGAACCACTCCGCCCCGCGGCCGACATCATACACGCTGACTTCGACCGTGCCGCCCGTATCGGGTCCGGGTTTCCAGTATGTCACGGCCAGCCGGTCGCCGTCCGGGCTGAAGGTCAGGCTCCGGACCGGGCCGTAGGTAAACGTGGCCGAGCAGACCTCCTGGCCGGACCCGACTTCCCAGACTACGAGCCGCCCCGTCAGGTTCTCGGGAATCCTCGGCGGTGCCCCGAAAGCACCCCTCGGGACAGTGGCGGAGGTGAACCCGGCTGCCACCCGCCGGCCGTCCGGGCTGTACTCGATCGCGGTCGCGCGGAACCCGGCCGGCCCGTCGAACGTCCGCACCTCGCGACCGGACGCCAACTCGCGGACGGCGATTGCGTCCTTGTCGGCCGCGGCGGCCAGTACGGCGACCCGCCTTCCGTCGTGGCTGAACGGGATGCGGCTGGCATCGCTCCCCCCCCGGGTAATGTGGGCCGCCGGCGCGTCGAACGTCGGGCCGGGCGAACCGCTGCCGGCGTCGAAGGTGGCGATGCGATATGTCATCACGCTCTTGCCCGTCCGCGAGACCAACACGCCGAGCCACCGCCCGTCCGAAGTGTAGTCGATGGCTGCCGGGGCACCGGGAGCCGCCTGTTCCCACCGCTTCTTGCCTGTGGCCGCATCCCAGGCGCAAACCAGCGGGCCGTTTCGACTCCCCCCAACACCCAGGTCCGAATCTTCGGCCGTGGCGACCGACCCACCGTCCGGGCCGAACGCCGCGAACATGCGCCCGGCGGTTCGGGCCGGATCGTCGAACCGCGTCAGCACCTCGCCGTCGGGGCGGACGAGTTGCAGCGAGGCGATGACCTTGAATCCGTCCCGTGGACCGGTGCGCTGTCTCACGAGCAGCCGGCGGCCGGCCGGGTCCGCGGCCACGAAGATCGGCATCTTTTCACGCTCCGGCTCCGGCGGCGGGACCGGCCAGTCTTTGACGACGCCGGTGTAGCCGACGGTCCGCACCCGCGCCCCGTCGGCGGCGAACGCCGCCGCCGCGTCGATGCCCGCGACCGAGTCGTAACCGACGATCTCGCTCCCGGTCGCGGCGTCGCGGACGCTCACCCGCGGGTGCCCCTCGGCGGACGGGCTATACCACAGGAGGCGCGTGTCGTCCGGGCTGAAAGCCACGTGCGGGGGCGGGTGGGCCGCGGACTCCAACATGTGGGTATACCGAACGCCGTCCACACTCGTGAGTCGCTGGCCCGTCTTCGTATCCCAGACGCCGCCGTCGGGTTCGCCGTCCGAGGACAAGGCCGACTGAGAGCGCCAGCCGGCGAGGCGGGTGCCGTTGCGGTTGAGCGCCAGGGCGCGGAAGAACGTCGGCAGGTTCGGGATCGTGCCGACCTCCTCGCCGGTGCCGGCGTCGAACACGTGGGCTGTGACCGCATACCGCGGTAGCGGCTGGCCGAGTTGGAAGCGTTGAAGGCGATCGTCTCCCGCTGAAGAGGTTGTCACCGCGAGCCGCCGTCCGTCGCCGCTGAACGCCGCGTCGCGCGGGTTGAACGGGGCGGGGCGGCGGAACGCCTCCGTGCCGTCGTCGATCCGCAGGACCGCCAGGGCCGTGCGGAACCCGGCGTCGCGCGTGTCGTCGTCGGCCAGCGCGACCGCCACGTGCGAGTCGCTCACGGCCGCCGCGTCGTCCCGGAAGAAGCCCCGCTTGTCCAACAGGACGCGGTCGTCGGGGACGCTGCGGACCATCAACCGCCCCCGCGGCCAGAGGACCAGGAGCCGCGTCCCGGACGGGCTAAACGCGAGTCGCGTCGGCCCTTTGGCCATCCAGCCGGGTCTGGATTCCTCGGGGATCGGTGTCGAAGACAGGACCCGGCCCATCGCGGCATCCAGCAGTTTGAGGGTCGCGCCTTGGCCGGCCCCGGCGACGGTCGCGACGAACCGGCCGTCCGGGCTGATGGCCGTCGGCGGGGCAAGCCGCAGCGGGAGCGTCATCTCGGCCAGCTCCGCGTGGCACTTGCGGTCCCAGTAGTGCCACTCGAACCCGCGGAGGTCGGGCTCGCCGGGCTTCGGGCGCTGGCGGTCGAGCGTGGCCAGCACCGCCGGGAGGTCGCTCGCGGTCCAGGCGGACTGCACCAGGTTCATTTCGGCGGCGTACAGGGTGCGGCGCAGGTCCGCCCGTGCGGCCTCGGCGGCGTCGCGCTCCTGCTCCGCGCGGGCACTCTCCTGGGCGGCCAGCGCGCGGCCGGCGTTCGCGGCCTGGGCCTGATCGACCGCCGCGGCCTCGCTGGCGCGGGCGGCCGCCTCGGCTGCCGTCGCCCGCACCGCTTGCCAGGCGCTCGCCGCCGTGCCGACGATCAACGCGGCGGCGACCAGCGCGGCCGTCGTCAGCGCCGCCCTGTTCCGCCGGGCCGCCTTGCGGAACCGGTACCACGCCGACGGCGGCCGGGCGTCCACCGGCTGCTCGGCCAGGTACCGCTCGACGTCGGCGGCGAAGTTGTCCGGCGACCCGTACCGGCGGTTGCGGTCCTTCTCCAGCGCCTTCATGACGACCCAGTCGAGGTCGCTCCGCAACAGTTGCGACAGCCGCTTCGCGTCCGTGCCGCGGTTGGTCGCCAGCACGGTCGCCTCGCCGCCCAGCGACGAGAACCGCGTACTCGGCCGCGGGGCCTCCTCCTCGCGGATCAGCCGCTGCATCTCGGCGTAGCCGGCCGTCCGCAGCCGCGCGGCGTCGAGCGGCGTGGTGCCGGTCAGCAGCTCGTAGAGCAGCACGCCGAGCGAGAAGATGTCGCTGCGGGTGTCGATGTCCAGGCCGCTCATCTCGGCCTGCTCCGGCGACATGTACGCCGGCGTGCCGATCATCTGCCCGTAGGCGGTGAACAGCGTCCGCTCCGTCAGCCGCTGGGCGGTCGCCTTGGCGACGCCGAAGTCGATCACCTTCGGCACCGGGACGCCGTCGTGCAGCGTGACCATGACGTTCGACGGCTTGATGTCGCGGTGGATGACGCCCTTGTGGTGCGCGTGCTGGATCGCGTGGCAGACGGTGACGAACAGCCGCAGCCGCTCCGCGGCGGGCAGCTTGTTGCGGTCGCAGAACTCGGTGATCGGCACGCCGCGGACGAGTTCCATGACGAAGTACGGCCGGCCGCTGTCGGTGGCCCCGGCGTCGAACACGCGGGCGATGTTCGGGTGGTCCATCATCGCCAGCGCCTGCCGCTCCGCCTCGAACCGGGCGACGACCTCGCGGGTGTCCATCCCGAGCTTGATGATCTTGAGGGCGACCTTGCGGCGGACCGGGTGTTCCTGTTCCGCCATGTACACCGCGCCGAACCCGCCCTCGCCGATGTGCTGGAGCAGCTTGTACGGCCCGACGACCGTCCCCGGTCCTTCGGTGACGGGGCCGTACGCGGCCGTGCCGCCGTCCGGCGGCGGGGCGGGCACGGCCGGCCGTTCCAGGAAGCTGCCGACCTTGCCGCCGGCGGCCAGCAGCGACTCGACCTGGGCGCGCAGGGCCGCGTCCCCGCCGCACTGTTGCTCGACGAAGAGCCGCCGCTCGACCGGCGCGTCGATCTCTGCCGCTCGCACGAAGATGTCGTTCGCCTGGGGGTTCCACTCGGCCACGGGATTCACCTCGATGAGGGCCAATGCGGTGTCGTCTGCCCTCAGTGCGCCGAACCAGCCTCGTCTGCACGCGGCGGTTGCAAGAATTGTGGTTTTTCGTCGCCGCCCAGGGCGCGGAACAGCCAGGTACGGGCGAGCAGCCACAGCCGGTCGGCCGCCCGCCGGCCGAGGCCGAGCATGGCCGCCGCCTCCTCGTGCCCAAACCCGGCGAAGAACCGCAGCTTGACGAGCGCCGCGGCCTGGGGGTCGTGGCGCTCCAGTTCGTCGAGGGCATCGTGAACGGCGAAAAGTTCGTCCGCCCGGTCGTCGTCGGCGAGCAAGTCGTCGCGCAGCTCCTCGCGCGATGCCCCGCCGCCGCGTTTGAGCCGTTGCCGGGCGCGGGCGCGCTCGACGAGGATGCGGCGCATGGCCTCCGCCGCAGCCGCGAAGAAGTGCCCGCGACCGTTGAAGTGCTGATCGCCGATCAGCCGGAGGTAGGCCTCATGGACGAGGGCGGTGGCCTGAAGCGTTTGCCCCGGTTTCTCAGCGGCCATCCGCGCCGCAGCGAGCGTCCGCAACTCAGCGTAGACGAGTGGAAGCAGATCGTTGGCCGCCTGCCGGTCCCCGGCGGCCGCGGCATTCAGGAGGCGGGTCACGTCGGACATGCGGTCAGCGTATTCCGGAGCCGCCGGATTGAAACGCCGGAGAGCGACTTGCTCCGGTGAGCTACGATCCGAAGGGGATGACGGCCTGCTCGCTCGCCGTTGCGACTACGTCCCGATAAAGATGCGGCGTCGCTGTCGATTTTGCATCCCGCGCACCCATTTCCCTTCCATTTCCGTGCTCAACGTCCGGCCAGCGGCTTCATCAACGCTTGCGGTCCACCGACTTGACCCTGTGGTGATCGAGCGGGTGGGGTCCGAAAGGGAAACATCTTTCTGTTCTGATTCTGCTCCTGCGGCTAAAGAGACGCGTGTCGTAGGTCGGCTACCTCGCGTTGCATTACGGAACGAAGTACACCATGGATATGTGACCGAAGATCGCATCGGGATTGGCAATCCTTCAAACTGACACATCGTGTCGCAAACTCGCCTCCCATTCGAAGGCGCAGGCGCAAAGGCCGAGTGCCCGGTCGAGGGCCGCCGCGGCCGGGTAGCGGTCGGCCGGATCCTTCGCCAGGCAGCGGGCGACGACGGTGGCGAGATCTGCCGGGACGTCGGGCCGGAGGTCGGTCAGCGAGGGCGGCGGCTCGGACCGGTGCGCGGCCAAGAGCAGGCCGACGGTCTTCCCAAGGAATGGCGGGCGGCCGGTGAGGGCGAAAAACGCCACCGCCCCGAGGCTGTACACGTCCCCCCGGGCGTCCACGGCCGACTCCCCCGCCGCCTGCTCCGGAGACATGTACGCCGGCGTCCCCAGCACCGTCCCGGTCTGGGTGAGGCGCTCGTCGGTGACGGCGGACAGGTCCTGCACCAGTCCGAAGTCGAGTAACTTCGCGACATCGGGCTGTCCGCCGAGGCTGGCGACGATCACGTTGCCGGGCTTCAGGTCCCGGTGAACCAGCCCGGCAGCGTGCGCCTCCGCCAGCGCCCCGCACACCTGACGCAATAGGTGCACGGCCCTGGCTGGTGAGAGCGGTCCGCCCTCCCGAACCAGATCCTCCAGTGTCGGCCCGTCGAGGTACTCCATGACCAGGTAGAAGGAGCCGTCGTCCGCCCGGCCGTAGTCGTACACCCGGACGGTGTTAACGTGGGTCAGCCCGGTGACCGCCTGCACTTCCCGCGCAAACCGGGCCGCGGTTTCGGGGTGGGCAGCCAGGTTCGGGTGAACGAATTTGATCGCGCACGGTCGCTTGAGCAGCCCGTGTTCGGCGAGCCACACCTCACCCATCCCACCCTCGCCGATCTTGCGCTTCAGGGCATACTGGCCGACCTGCTCGGCCCGCCGCTCTGCCTCGAACGCCCGCCGCTGGAGTGCGGCTGCGCGAGTGGACGCAAATACGGCGATCGCCGCCGGGAAGGCGAGGTGGGCGGCCGCCTGGACGAACAACGGCACGACATGCTCGTCCCGCACGGCCGGGTTGGCCACGGCGGCAGCCACGACCGCCAGAAAGGGGGCAGCCATAATGGCCGCCACTCCCACCAAACTGCGTCGCCGGGTATTCGGGATGAGGACCCCATAGGACAGGATGATGGCCGAGAAGTTGAACAGGGTGACCACGCCAAAGAAGCCGACCATGACGAAAGGGTCAGGGGCCGTCCAGGCGGTGTGGGCCAGCATCTCGAAACGGAGCCAACTGTAAAAACCGACGACGGTGACGAAGTGAGCCGCCTCCCAGAGGCGTAGCGACCGGAGACTCATTCTCGGCACACGCCATAGGATAGCCACCCCGACCAGGCACTCAGCAAAGACCGGGAGAAAAGTCCAGGGGTCCCCCTGGTCGGGCTGGGTCAGGCTGTTGCCACCGGGCGTGGACAGGGTCAGCGCTTTAAGCAACGCCACGTACAGCAGGGCCAACAGGTGGACGAGGATGAGGCGGGACCGGAGCAGCCGGCGGATTTCCTCGCCGTAGGCCCGGCTCGTGGAGCGGACGCCGGGTCCGGGGGCCAACACAAACGTTGCCGTCTGATCGGGCGGCGACTTCCCCAGGAAGTTGCCGCCGCGGTTGTGGGCGCGGAGCAGCGCCTCGACTCGCTCGCGCAGCCCCGGGGTGCCGGCGCAGACGCTGTCCAGGTAGGCCGCCCGCTCCTCGGCCGTCCTGCAGTCCAGTGCGGCCGTGAAGACGGTCATCAGGTGCTCGTCGGCGTCGTTCACGGCATCTCGACAGCTGCCTCGTGTCGGCTCGGACCAGTCCGGGCGGGGGCTCCTACTTGCGGTTGTTCTTAACGGGGTTGTGCTTCGCGGCCACTTCGTCCACCTCGGCGTTCTGGCCGTGGGCAATCTTCCAGCCTTCCGGCCCCTTCACCAGCACGTACGTGAGCCGGTTTCGGGCCTTCGGCCAGACCCGGCCGTCGGGCGCCGTGAAGCCGTCGAACGTTTCCGTGGCCACGGCGACGGCCACGCCGGGAACAACCGACCGGGTCTCGACGGCGTCCGTGCGATACGAGTGGTTCTTGAAGATGGTCTGGTGGAAGGCAGTGTGGGCGACCATGATCTCGTCGCGGCCGCGCCAGTGCATGCCGACCTTGTTGACCCACTCGGCGTCCTCGCGGAAGAGCTTGGCGAGCGCCTTCATGTCGTGCGCGTTCCAGGCCTCCTCGTACCCGGCGACGATCTTCCGCACGGCCTGATCGTCTTCTTTCGACAGTACGCTGGTCGCGGTCTTCACCGGCTCAAGCTGAGGCTGTCCCCATACGCCCGCCGTCAGCCCGGCGATCGCGATCGCCGCAATGAGGACTGCCAGTGTCAACCCGCGATTTACTCTCATGGTCCACCTTTGGGCCCGTGGGCCGGCTGAGGAGGGATGCCCGGTCACAGCAACTAAGGTTGCAGCGGGCGTCAGACTCCAGTGCCCCGTCCGGGGCGGAAGTGCGCCAACGATTCCAATGAAAATGCCTCGACCCTGCTCAGACCGGGTCGAGCGCGTCGACCAGCCAGGCCCGGGCGAACGCCCACAGCCGGTCAACGCTCCGCGGCGGAAGTCCGAGGGCGGTGGCGACCTCATGCAGAGTGAGGCCGGCGAAAAACCGGAGCTTCACCAGTTCCGCGGCTTGCGCGTTAACTCCGGCCAGCCGGCTGAGAGCGTCGTCCAGTTCGATCAGGTCCGCGTCCGGCGCGGTCGCGGGGTCGGCGAGGGCATCGAGATCGACCCGCCTGCGGCCGCCGCCGCGCTTGAGGCGGCGCTTGTCCCGGGCCCGGTTGATAAGGACGCGGCGCATGGCCTCGGCGGCAGCCGCGAAGAAGTGGCCGCGGCCGTTCCAGTCCCGCGGCCGACCGTCGCCGACCAGCCGGAGGTAGGCCTCGTGGACCAGGGCCGTCGGCTGGAGGGTGTGCCCGGCCGGCTCGGCTGCCAGTCGCGCAGCGGCAAGCTTACGCAACTCGTCGTAGACGAGCGGAAGCAACTCGGCCGGGGCCTTCGGGTCGCCGGCCTCGATGGCGGACAGGATTTGAGTGACGTCGGCCATGGCTTCGAGGATACCCCGGCCCGGGTCCCCCGGCGACTGGAATGCCAGCTCGCGGTGCCCCGCCCTGGATCTCAGCCGTTCACCGGAGAAACAGCCGGCGTCGGCTGCTTGCGAGAGTCTCCGCATGTTCTGCCGATTCCGTGAGAACTACTTGCCGAGGCAGAAGCGGCCTTTCCGTGTCACGTCATGCCGGGCGTGCCGCGCGTGAATCGCTTGCCGCGTGTGATGTTCCTGTAGCGTTCCGGCGCTTTGGGCACGCGAAACTGCGAACCGACACCGGCCCGGCGGTGTCCTGATGGATAGACGGCGGCGCGAAGGTTGCGATCGTGTCCAACGTCTGGTACAGTCTTGACTCGGCGGCTATGAAAGTCCTTCCTTCTACACTCTGGTAACCTAGGGCCTTCGCTTTCCGCCATTTTCCCGAACGTCCCGCCGGGCTCCGGTCGGGGCGTTTCGTATTTGTGGACCACACATGAACGCCCTTTACCTCCGTCGGCGCTCAAAGGTGATTCTCCCTGAAGGGGCTGGGGCGACCCCCTTCAACGTCATCGCCAGCCTCCAGAAAAATATCGAGTCGCTGGGTTTCTTGCTCGCGGAGGACGTGGTCGAAGGGCTCAAGCGGATGAGCCCGATCCAGGTGGACGCCTTCTATCAGCGATTGGTCAAGAACCTCCGGGTGATGGTCGGCGCTCACCGCCCGTTCAAGCCGATGTATCCGAACTTCCCGACTCAGGTCATGGAGATGACCGAGGCGGAGCTCTACTTCAACGCCATCCTCCACTACTGGACACTCCAGCTGCCAGAGACCGAGGCCGAGGAGCGCGAGCCGCTTGAAGACCAGCCAAAGCTCCGGCTCATCCGCCTCGGCACGCGCGAAGACTTTGAGGGCGTCTTCACGGTTCTGGCTCGGTCGAAGTCGCCGTTCTCGCCGCAGGATCAGGAGGACGTGAAGTGGTTCGTTGCGCAGTACCGCGACGGCATCAAGCGGCTCCTGCCGGACCAGATCCCGTGCAAGGAGAACCTGGCATTCCTCGGGGCGGAGCTGATTCACAACACGTCGGATGCCGACGCCGTCCTCGGGGCACACGTCAAGACCGCAACGGACGTGCTTCGCCTTGCCGTGGCGATGAGCGGCGGCGATGTGTCGCTCGCCCAGGCGTGCAAGTTCGGCCAGTTCCGCCGCGCCGAGCGGGCGCTACTCCTGGGTTGGGTCGAACGCGCGGAGGGCCGCACCGAGGACATGCTTCGATGGAAGCAGCGCTGGGTCCGGCTGGGTGAGCGCCTGCACCCGGGCGAGTACGCCAACCGATTCCCGCAGACCGCGGCGGCGTTCGACGTCTTCCGCAACGGCCAGCCGTTTGAGTCGTTCAACGCGCGGGTCGAGAAGGGGTTATTGCGCAAGGACGCCGCCGCAGTGCTGGACCTGCTCGACGCCCGGCCGGGGGAGTTGGCCCGGCGACTCGATCACCTCGCGCGCACCGCGGCAGACGCTGGCGCAGTCGTCGCGCGGTTCGCGAAGCGGGCCGAGAAGGTGTCTACGCCTGTGCTACTTCAAGTGCTGACGCACTTCCGGCACCGTCACGAGCCGGCGGGCCTGCGAGCGTTCTTCCCCAAGGGGAGTGTGGCGAAGGTGTTCGCCATGCGGGACGCACTTCCGGCACTGCCGACCAGCGTGACGGCCGAGCTGTCGGCCGTGTGCGAGCGGACACTCCTCGACCGGTTCGCAAACCTTCCGCCCCTCGGTCGGTGCTACCTCGACGAGCGCCTGAAGAGCTACCTTGTGCCGTTCTCCCAGCGGTCCGCGTCGAAGGCGCTGCGGACCCTCGTTCGCGGAAGTCGGCTGCCGCTGCCGGACTGCGCGGCGCTGCGCTTCTTCATCTGGTGGAAGAACGGCAAGAGCCGGGTGGATCTCGACCTGTCGGCGGCGATGTACGATGCCGACCTCGGGTTCATCAGCACGCTCGCCTACTACAACCTGAAGGACTACGGCGCGCACCACAGCGGTGACATCGTGGATGCACCGAAGGGCGCGGCCGAGTTCATCGACATCGACATTGCGAAGTGCCGGAAGCGGAAGATCCGGTATGTCGTGATGTGCCTGAACAGCTTCACCCAGCAGCCATACTGCGACCTGCCGGAGTGCTTCGCCGGCTGGATGGCGCGCGAGAAGCCGAACTCGGGGGAGATCTTTGAGCCGAAGACTGTGGTCGACAAGGTCGATGTCGCGTCGGACACGAAGATGTGCCTACCGGCCGTGTTCGACCTGGTCGGTCGTGAGGTCATCTGGGCGGACATCGCGCTCGCCGGCAATCCGCGGTTCGCGAACAACGTCCACAACAACCTGAGCGGCGTTTCGTTGATGCTGCGGGCGCTGACTCAGCTTCGGAAGACCGACCTATACACGCTCTTCGACCTGCACATCCGGGCACGCGGGACGAAGGTATTGGAAGTCGAAACCGCCGACTCTGTCTTCTCGGTCGATCGCGGGATCACGCCGTTCGACTTGGACCGCATCGCGGCTGAGTTCATGTAAGCAGCCGAAGCCTGGCCGGCTTCGAGCCAACTCTATCTGTGTTCTGGACCGAAGGTGTACCGGCTTCTAGAGCGTGTTTCGGGTATCCGTAGCGGGTGGTCAATGTAGTAGGCACACTCCGTGTGCCGTCTCTTACGGCACACGGAGTGTGCCTACTACACTGACGACCCGCACACCAACATGAAGCATGCTCTATGCCCGCACGGAGCTGAGCAGCCCGCTCGGACCTAGGACGCGGCATGCAACAGTCAGCCGAGGACGGCTAGTCGTGCGCCACTGATGGATTGACGGACGTTTGCGGTAGTCGTTTCTTACCGGGGTTGCCCGGTAGGAGGCCCACCATGCCGCAGAAGAGGTACCTGGTCACGCTGACCGCCGACGAGCGCCGCGACCTGGCGAGGCTTGTGTCGGCCGGCAAGCGGTCGGCCCGCACCCTGACCCGCGCCCGTATTCTCCTGAAGGCCGACCAAGCCAGCGGCGGCCCGGCGTGGGACGCCGCCCGCATCGCCGAGGCCCTCGGCTGCGGCCACCGCACCGTCGAGCGGTCCGCCAGCGGTTCGTCGAGCGCGGCCTGGACGCCGCACTGGCCCACAAGCCGCAGGACACGCCCAGCCGGGAGCGCAAGTTCGACGGCGCTGCCGAGGCGCGGCTAATCGCCCTGGCCTGCTCGGAGCCGCCGACGGGCCGCGCCCGCTGGACGCTCAAGCTGTTGGCCGACAAGTTGGTCGAACTCGAAGTCTTCGAGTCGGTCAGCGACGAGGCCGTGCGGCGGGTTCTCAAAAAAACGAGCTGATGCCACACCTGCGGCGGCAGTGGGTGATCCCGCAGCAGGCAAGCGGCGAGTTCGTGGCCCGGATGGAGGACGTCTTGGAGGTCTACCACCGCCCCTACGACGAGCGGCGGTCGCTCGTCTGCCTGGACGAGGTACCCGTGCAACTGGTCGGCGAGAGCCGGTTGCCGGTGCCCGCCCGACCCGGATTAGTTTGACCGCGACACGTCGCTTGACCGGCTCTGTCTGATCCGCCATCCAGACGGTTCCCATGCCGCCTTCGCCGATCTGCTGAAGGAGCTTGTACCGCCCGGCGACGATCGCCCCCTCGTATCCATCTGCGGGGTGGTGCGACCGATTCGGCTCCGGGTCGCCTTCCGGGACCGAGACGGTGATGGCACCGTGGGCCGGTGCCGCGTTCATGAAGCTACCAGCCCCATCGTGGGCCTGGAGCAATTCTTCGACCTCCGCCCGGAGGGCCGGGTGCCCGGCGCAGGCGGCGTCGAGATATGCGGCGCGATCGGCGACGGGTAGTTCAAGCGCTCGGCCGAAGACGGATTTCCGGTCGGGGGTCGGGTCTGGCATGAGTCACTCCCGTGGGGCGTCGCAGTCCCATGCGCACTTTCCGGCGGTTTACTGCCAGAATTGTTCCGGAAAAACGTTACTCGCTGCCGCCGAGCCGGCGGAAGAGCCAGGCGCGGGCGAATTGCCAGTTGCGATACGCGGTCCGGGGAGCCACTCCGAGGGCAGTGGCCGCATCGTCGAGAGTCAGCCCGGCGAAGAAGTGGAGCTTGACCAGTTCGGCGACCTGCGGCTCCTCGGCCGCGAGTTGTTCGAGGACTTCGTCCACGGCAAGGATGTCGGAATTGGCTCGTGTCGCGGGCTGATGATCGGCGAGATTCACCTGCACACGACCGCCGCCGCGCTTTTCCGCCGACTTGCGGCGGGCATTCTCAACGAGGATACGACGCATGGCCTCAGCGGCCGCGGCAAAGAAGTGACCACGACCCTCGAATTGCTGGTCACCCACGAGCCGCAGGTATGCCTCGTGGACCAGGGCCGTAGCGTTCAGCGTGTGGTCTGGCCGTTCGGATGCCATCCGCGCGTAGGCGAGCTTTCGCAGCTCGTCGTACACGAGCGGCAGCAACTCCGCAGCGGCTTGTCGATCGCCGAGGGCCGCCGCTTCCAGAAGTCGCGTCATATCCGTCAGACGGCTCCTTCGCCAAGCGCTGCGATTTCGTCCATACTTCTTCCGTGTGTTTCCAAGAATAATTCCGTCGCAGACAAGGGTCTATCGAAGTGGGACACGCGAAACGTCAGTTCGTCATGAAGCTTGCCGGCCAATGTCTGCATTTTCCGAGAGGATGGTATTGCTGGAAAGATACATCGATCAGTTGTGTAGATCATTCCATTGCCGAGTTCTGTGGGGGATGGCCTTCGCCGGATCTTTCGGGAGCGAACCCAATCTTCAGTCGGCCACCTTCATCGCCCCGCTGGCCAGGAAGATGGCGCTCAACAACAGCCGCGCCGTCAGCAGCAGGTACGTGTGGAATGACTCCCACATCGGCCATCCTTCGGATCGGTCAGCGGCGCGGCTTGGCCGGCTCGGACACCTGCTTCAGGGTGTCGCCCGCCTGACCCTTGCTGGCGTTTACCGCCAGGTCGCCCAGAGACAGGATGCCGACCAGCTTCTTGCCCCGGTCCAGCACCAGCACCCGCCGGATCTGCTTGTCCTGCATCAGCCGGGATGCCTCGGCGGTGTCCTGGTCGTCGAAGCAGTACTCCACGCCCGGCGTCATCACGTCCCGCACCTTGCAGGCCGCGGGGGCATGCCCCGCGGCGACCGCGCGGACGGCGATGTCTCGGTCGGTTAGCATCCCGGCCAGCTTGCCGTCGGTCCCACAGACCGGCATCGGGCCAACGTCCATATCCCGCATCTTTCCGGCGGCCGTCTGGATGCTGTCGTCTGGACCGACGCACTCCACCTGTCGGGTCATCGCGTCTTTCACCAACATGATCGTCCTCCTCGGGTTGCCGCCTACGGTGGGTTTCACCCCGTCGGCGACTCGCCCAGCACGTTGAATTGGAACGCCGTCGTCATTACCCTGGCCGACCGTAGGTGCCGACCAGCTCCCCTTCCGCCAGCACATGGTCGAGCATGGCGGTGGTCAGTTCGTCGCGGGATGTTCTGGGCGGCAGGTCGAGCCGCGCATCCAGGGCGGACAGTCGGAAGATGTAGTGGTGCGGCTTGCCCGGCGGTGGGGACGGCCCGCCGTACCCGACCGTCCCGAACCCGTTCGTGCCCTGGACGGTCCCGTCCGCGAGCCGGAGATCCTTGGGGAGCCCCAGGCCGAGTTCCCGGGCATCGGCGGGCAGGTTGAAGGCCAGCCAGTGGGTGAACAGGCCCTTCGGGGCGTCAGGGTCCTCGCAGACCAGGGCGAACCCTTTGGTGCCCGCCGGCGGGTCGCCCCATTCGAGCGGGGGTGACTGGTTTTGCCCGTCGGCGGTGTACCGCTGCGGGATCGGCTGTCCCGGCTCGAATGCCGGACTCGTCAGCCGGATGTCGGTCGTCACTCGTGCCATAGCTCCTCCCGGGTGCCGGGGCACCCATTCACCGGCTTCGGGCGGTCTCAACCCTTCCTAACAACTCCCGGACCTCTTCGTCGGTCGTCTGGGAGAAGTCCTCGTACCACATCCCGACCCCGATGAACGGGTCGGGCTCATGGGCGCACACCGCCTCGTCGGCCTGTCTCTCGAAGTCCTTGCATGTCTCGGCCGCCCCGACCGGCACGGCCACCACCAGCCGGGCCGGGCCGAGCTTCCGGAGGGCGGCGACAGCGGCCCGCATGGTCGCGCCGGTCGCCAGCCCGTCGTCCACCAGGATCACCACCTTCCCCCGCACCGCCACCGGCGGCCGACCATGCCGGTATGCCAACTCCCGCCGCTCCAACTCCCGCCGTTCGCGGACGGCCACCTCGTTGACCGCCCAGTCGGGGATGCCAAGCTGATCGACCACGGGCTGGTTCACCACCCGGACGCCGCCGGATGCGATGGCCCCCATCGCCAACTCTTCTTGGCCGGGCACCCCCAGCTTGCGGACCATGAACACGTCGAGCGGGGCGGCCAGCCCCTCGGCCACCTCGTACCCGACCGGCACCCCGCCCCGCGGCAGCGCCAGGACTAGCACGTCGTCCCGGCCGGCGTAGTGGGTCAGCTTGGCGGCCAACTGCCGACCGGCGTCGGCCCGATCTCGGAATAGCATCGGACACCTCCTTATGCCCGGTACTTCCACGTCTGGCGGAGCAGCCGGGTCGGGGCCGGTGGGCGGAACTGCCAGTTCCACGACTCGCTGACCAACAGACACCACAACAGCGTCGGGTACTGCACGGGATGACGCAGCAACACGGGCACCGACTGAAGCAGCATGCGCACCCCCGCCAGCGACCCGAGCGTTCGCCGCGCCCTCGCCAGCCACTCCTCCGACGTGCCGCGATAATCCTCGGTGCCGTCCACCTCGTCCACCAACTCGAAGTACCCCTCGGCGCAGCGCTCCAGTTGCCCCGGTACGGGATACCACCCGCCGAACCCGCGATGCAGGAGCGCGAAGTGGTAAGCATCGGACCCCGGTCGCGCCAACAGCGGGTGCCGGGTTATGTCCCCCGGGTCGGGTCGGCGAGCGAAATGGATCGCCGTCGTGACGAACCGGGCCTGGGAGTCCGGATCGAGCAGCCGGTGAACGGTGTGGAACAGGTGGCGATACACGGCGTCGTCGCGTCCCGCCGCGGCATCGGCGGGCTGCGCGAAGTGTTCGAGTGACCCATTTGCCACGACGCCATCGAAGCGGCAATCCCACTCCGGGCCGAGCGCCTTATAATCGAGGACGGACACCTCCAACCCTGCCGCCTGACACTGTTCTGCCTGCTCGCATGACAGGGTGAGGCCGACGCCGCTCGCGCCGCGGTCCGCGGCTCGCTTCAACAGGGTGCCGTACCCGCAGCCGATGTCGAGGACACGGAAGCCGGGACCGCAACCGATCTGGTCGAGGAGGTAGTTGTGCTGGTTCGCCTGGGCCTGCTCGAAGGACGTGTCGGGGTGGTCGTAGAGGCCTTCGGTCAGATCGAAGAGGCCAAGTTGTGGGAAGAAGGCATCGAACAGCGAGTAGCACGTCGCCACCCGCCGCACGGGTCGAACCGGCGGTTCGCGAGCAGGCGTCAACAGCACGGACAGAGACATGGATAGTCCTCACACGCCGGTCGGGAACGTCTCTGGTACTCTGCCCTCTTCGTGTAGGCGGACGTGGAACGGGCGCACCGCCCGCGTACGGTCGAGGTACAGGAAGACGTCGTACCGTCGCGGCAGCACGGTCGGGACGTAGTTCGCAAGCCGCTCGGCGTCCGGGTCGTACACCACACCGATGGCCCGGTGACCGCGCCACTCGGCGAGCGAGCTGTCGGCCCCGTCGCCGAACAGGAGCAGGACGTCGCCGACGTGTGCCCGGTGCAGCACATCCTCCCAACTGTCGGGCCGCGCCGCGGGGACGCGCATCCGCTCCATCGGGGCTTCCCACTCCGACCCCGCAACGACCGTGCCGGAGTGCGTCCCGAAGCCGACCAGCACCACGTCGCCGTACTCCTCGCGGGCCAGTTGCCCGAGGTTCACCATCCCATCGTCGGCCATGTCGGTGAACCGGGCGTCGCCGACGTGCGTGTTGTGCTCCCACACGACCGCCTTCGCCCGCGGTCCGTGGTGGGTCAGCAGTCGGGTGAGCGTCTCGGCCATGTGCCGGTCGCGGACGTTCCACGACTCGGCCTGGCCGCGGACCATCGTGCGGTAGTAGGTCTCCGCGTTGCGCAGCACGAGCGCGTTCTGCTCTGCCACGAACTGCGCCTCGCGGCCGCTCCCCGGCTCGCCTCTACGCTGGCGCACCGCTCGCAGCAACTCGACGACTTCCTGCTCGCATGTTTCGGGGACGATCCGCGTGGCCCTGGCGTAGCGCTGGGAGTCTTCGCCGTATGGCTCGAAGCACCGCACCGCCTCGCGAGCGACTTGGAGGGCCGCCCCGTCGGTCCGCCGCAGGTAGCCCAGCACTTGGTAGAGCGAGTCCCACAGGCTGTACACGTCCAGCCCGTAGAACCCCGCCTTCGCCTCGTCCGGGCGGCCGTCGTTGTGCTGCCGCAGCCACCGCGCGAACGCCGCCACCTCCTCGTTCGCCCACATCCACGTCGGCCAGCGGTCGAACGCCTTCAGCACGTCCTCGGCCGACTCGTCGCCCTCGCCCTTGACGAACCGGTTGACGCGGTAGCAGTCCGGCCAGTCACCCTCGACGGCGACGAACGCGAACCCCTTTTCGGCAATCAGTCGCTTCGTCGCCTCGGCCCGCCACGTGTAGAACTCGCTCGTCCCGTGAGTCGCCTCGCCGAACAGGACGCATCGGGCGTTGCCGACCCGGTCCAGTAGTGGGTCGAGGTCGGCAGACGCCCGCAGTGGCAGCGCGATGGCCCGCACCGCAGCGAGCAATTCGTCCGTCACGGGCGAATCGGCATGGAACAGTCGTCTGCGCCGGACCATGACTCCCTCCTCAATAGCGGAACACAGCCGCCAGCCCCGAGGCCGATCCCTGCCACCACTCTCAACGGCGGGTTCATGGCTCGCACCTTGTCGGGCAAAAGAAGACTCCGCAAAAGGCGGACCACTTCCCGCCGGAAAATCCTCCTGCCAGGTACGCTAATTGCACCTCCTCCTGAGAAAACACGAGGGCATTCCCCATGTGGACCTGTGAAGTGTGCGGCAACAAATACGACAAGGCGTTCACCGTCTCCATGAACGGGCGGACGCACACATTCGACTCGTTCGAGTGCGCCATCCACGCTCTGGCTCCGACGTGCGGGCACTGCGGGTGCAAGGTGATTGGCCACGGCCTCGAACAGGACGGTGCCATTTTTTGCTGTGCCCACTGCGCGAAACATATGGGCGCGCGCAGCCTCAAGGACCGGGCGTGACATACCCCGAGAACGGGATGACGACCCAAACCGGCATTACATGCCTTCCGTCAACCGCCGCTCGGCCCGAACGTCGGCCCGCGGCAGTGGGAGCGTGCGAAGCCGTTCGTTTGCGTCCGCCCGAAGTTCCTCGGGGACCGGGACCATCACCGCCCTCGGCGGCAAAGGCCGGCGACAGGTTGTAGACTTGAAGAGCGACCGGCCGGGCACCGTACTCACGGGCCAGCGCGCAGGCCGGGGTGAGCGCATACCCGGATCGCTCCAAGAAGTCTGTGATGGTTCGGACGGCCAACATGGTGCCTCAGACAATTGAGTCCCGCCCCGGCTGCTCCCCCTCACGCCCGCTCTTGCGGGGACGTGACCTCGGCCACATCCTTGCCGAGTGCGGTCGCTAGGTCGATCTGGTGCTCCTGCTCCTGGACCAGAATCTCGCGGAGGTGTTCGGCCATTGCATACTCGCCGAGGGCTTCGCACTGCCGCACCCGCTCTCGGTAGTTCCGGACTGTCTCGTTCTCATTCTCCAGATCGAACCGCAGCATTTCCGCGGCGTCCTCGGACACCTTGACCGGTTTGGGCATCGTCGTCGGCATCCCGCCCAGGTAGTCGATCTGCTTGGCGACGACGAGGGCGTGTGCCAACTCCTCCGCCGCGTGCTTCTCCAACTCCTGGGCAATGTGCATGTACTCAGCCCCTTTGAGCACCTGGGAGTACACGACATAGGCGATGACCGCCTGGTACTCTCGGCTCAGATCCTCGTTGAGCAGTTCGATCAACTGCTCCCGAGTGATCGGCCCATCTCCCGTCGTCGCTCGGGTGTTGGCCATCGTAACCTCCAGTGGCAAGATCAATGGTGTTTGGGCATTCCGTACCACACGGTGCGGTACGCGGGGCGACCCGCGTGGGCCGCTGAGCCGCGTTCTCTCCCACGACCGCCTAGCCCTCGGCCTTGTGCATGAAGTTGGCGGCGAGGATGACCACGCCGCACAAGGTCAGGGCGACGGCGAACGTCGGCATGTGCCTGCTCATCTGCGCGTTCTCCGGGGAACTAGTGCCGGTCAGAACCGAGATGAAGCACGCCGCCGAACTCATGGCTCAACCTCGCCAGTGCGAGGGCGGCCAGCGACAGCCCGAAGTCCCGCAGGGCCACGTCGTAGAAGCCAGGAACCAGAAGCAAGTTCAGGATGATGCCCCACAGCCAAAGGGCCACGACGTAAGCTCCGATGCGGGGCAGGAAAGCGACCAGCACGCCAGCGGCGATCTCGATGACGCCGACGACGAGCATGAAGGTATGGGCAGTGACGGGCAGGATTCGCGTGGCCAACGGGGCGAGGTACTGATCCCAGTTCACCAGCATGTGGAAGAACTTGTCCAGTCCGGCGAGGATCGGCAGGGCGACGAAGCCGCCGTACAGGATGAGGTACGCCTGGTACGCGGGCTGGGCGGTGAAGGTCGGCTGCCAGCCCAGCCGGACAGGCGTCGGTTCGGTCGAAACGATATGTGCCATGACTCACTCCTCACATCGGCGACCACCCTCCCATGGAAAATCTGGCAAAGCTTGTGCCAAGAATCCGGCGCCCGTGACAGGATTTTCCCATCGCTTGGGTGTGCCATCGTCGGGTGAACCAGTTACTTGGCCGGGAGAACATCGCCCCCAGCTCGCCATGACTGCCGAAATACGAGGCCCCATCGACGTGGGCCGGCAGTGTGTTGCCTCTGCATTGCTGCCATTTCGCCCGCAATGTGCGAAAGCTAAGACAATTTGCTGATGCAAACACCGCTACTTCCCGATGCAGAAGCGCGAGAAGATGCGGTCGAGTAGGTCGTCGGTGTACACGGCGCCGACCATCGCCCCGAGTTCCTCGAGCGCCGCCCGCAGTTCGGCGGCGAGGATTTCCGGCGGGTCATCAAAGAGCGCGATCTGGTGCGCCGCCCGCAAGTGCGTCAGGCACGCCTCGACGTGGTGCCGACATCGGCTCAGGCTCGGGGCCAACGGCGGTTCGCGGCGCGACCGCGCGCGATTCGCTAACAGTGCGGAGTTCGTCCAAGCCTTGCCCGGTGACGGCGGCTTGTCGCCAGCCAGCCATCCGGCGCAGCAGCGCGGTCGCACTGCGTCGCCACGGCGATGCCGCCAGCGGCGATGGCGTCGCGCTCGTCCGCATCCGGCTCCGTGCCCGCGACGACACACACCAGCAACAGATCGGCCGACGCCGCGGCCCCGCGGCCTAGCTGCTGCGCCTGTTCGTCGATGGCATCGCGCGGCGACTGCCGGCCGGCCGTGTCGATCAGCTCGACCGCGACGCCGCCGAGGTCGAGCCGGAGCGTCAGGTAGTCGCGCGTGGTGCCGGGCACGTCGCTGACGATGGCGTCGCCGCCGAGCGCGTTGAACAGCCGGCTCTTGCCCGCGTTCGGCCGGCCGACGAGCGCCGCCCGGAACGGCCGGTCGGATCGCGCCCGGGCGTCGAGTTGCTTCCGCACCAACGTCACCTGGGCCAGCGCCTTTGCCAACCGATTGATTGCGTCGGACTTCTCGACGAAACTGATGTCCTCGTCCACGAAATCCAGCCCGGCTTCCACGTCGGCGAGCAGGTTGAGCAGGTCGTCGCGGAGGCCGTCGAGCGGGCGGGTGACGTTGCCGGCCAGTTGGGCGAGCGACTCGCGGAGTTGGGCGTCGTCGTCGGCCTCGATGACGCCGAGGACGGCTTCGGCCTTCGGCAAATCCAGCTTGCCGGCCAGGAACGCCCGCAGCGTGAACTCGCCCGGCCGGGCGGCGCGTGCCCCGGCGTTCAACAGCTCCGCGACGAGCCGGTCCACCAGCGGCGGGCACGAGACGGTGTGCAACTCCACCACGTCCTGCCCGGTGTACGACCGCGGGCCGGGGAATTGGTACAGGTCCGCAGGCAACGGCGAGTGCAGGGTCGGCAGCCGTAGCGCGCCCGACCAGAAGTCGCGCCGGCCGGACTCCGGCGCGGGATCGGATTGAAAGAACGTGAGCGCGATCCGCAGAGCGTCGGGGCCACTGAGGCGGACGACGGCACGGGCACCGGGGCCGCGGGCGGTGGCGAGGGCGGCAATCGTCTCGTCGGGGTGTGGCAACACGACGGCCCGTCTCTGCCCAAGGCATGGTGGACAGGGGACAGAGGTCGGGGTCGGCCTTCAGCCCCGAAGGGGCGGCCTAGCGCAGCCCAGGGCAACGCCCTGGGGAAAGACGTCGCCCCACCAATTAGCCCTGAAAGGGCGACCTATTTCGCCCTTTCAGGGCTGACGGAATTGGGCATGGTCGGTCCCCAGGGCGTTGCCCTGGGCTGCGCTAGGCCGCCCCTTCGGGGCTGAAGACCGACCCCGACCTCTGTCTCTGTCCTCTGTCCTCTGTCCTCTGTCTTCTATGCGATAGCGATCTTCTTGTACGGCTCGCCCTCGTTGATCGTCGGCCGTTCGGGGCGGCCCTTGTACTTGTAGACGAGGCCCATGTGGTCCAGGCCCATGAGCCAAAGGATCGTGGCGTGCAGGTCGTGGACGTGCAGACGCTCCTCGGTGGCGTGCAGGCCGACCTCGTCGGTTGCGCCGATTGTCCGCCCGCCTTTGACGCCGCCGCCGGCCATCCACATGGTGAAGCCGGTCGGGTTGTGGTCTCGGCCGTCGCCCTTCTCCGACATCGGCGTTCGGCCAAATTCGCCGCCCCACACCACCAGCGTCGAGTCGAGCAAGCCGCGGCGCTTCAGGTCCTTAAGCAGCGCCGCGACCGGCTGGTCCATCGACTTGCACAGCTCCGTGTGGTTCTTCTCGATCTTCGAGTGCGCGTCCCACTTGCTGCCCGCGCCGCTATAGAGCTGCACGAACCGCACGCCGCGTTCGACCAGCCGGCGGGACAACAGGCACATCCGGCCGTAGGACGCCGTCTCCTTTTGGTCGATGCCGTACATCGCCTTCGTCTCTTCCGTCTCCTGCGCCAGATCGACGGAGCCGGGGGCCTCGGCCTGCATGCGGAACGCCAGCTCGTAGGCGGCGATGCGGGCGTCGAGTTCGGTCTGCATCGGCCGGTCGGCCGCGTGCGTGCGGTTGAGTTGCGCGAGGAAGTCGAGCTTCTCCCGCTGGTCGGCCGCGGTCACGCCGGGCGGCGCGTTCAGGTTCGGAATCGGCTCCGCCCCGCCCTGCACGCGGACGCCCTGGTACACGGCCGGCATGAATCCGCTCGACCAGTTCCGCGGGCCATTGACGATCGTGGCTGGGTTGTCCTGCATCACCACGAACGCCGGCAGGTTGCGGTTCACGCTGCCGAGGCCGTACGTCACCCACGACCCCAGGCTCGGCCGGCCGCCGAGGATCGAGCCGGAGTTCATCTGGCAGACGCCGGCCGAGTGGTTGATGCCGTCGCACACACACGAGCGGATGACGGCCAGGTCATCGGCACACGTCGCGATGTGCGGCAGCCAATCGCTCACCCACAGGCCCGATTGGCCGTGTTGCTTCCACTTCCGCGGGCTGGCCAACAGCGGCGAGTCGAACTCGCCCATCGCGGTGATGACCTTGCGGAACGACTTCGGGATCGGCTTGCCGGCCAGCGCGTTGAGCGTCGGCTTCGGGTCGAACGTGTCGATGTGGCTCGGCCCGCCCTCCATGAACAGGAAGATGCACGATTTCGCCTTCGGGGCGAAGTGCGGCGGCTTCGGCGCGAGCGGCGACGCCGGCTCGTCGGCCCGGCCCTCTTGCAACAGCGACGCCAGCGCGAGCGCCCCGAAGCCGGTGCCGCCGCGGAGCAAGAAGTCACGGCGGGTGGTCAGGTATTCGACGTGCGGCATGGCGGGTTCCTCGGTTCGCGACGCTTCGCGAAGCGTCCGGCGTCGCGGCAGAACGCTTCTGCGAAGCGTCGCGAACCGGGGTAGTATACCAGGGTCGGAAAAAAATCCGAAGCAATCCGCCCCCGCCGGGATCATATTCCGCATGGCCGAATCCACGCTACGCCGGGCCATCCAGCACCTGATCGTCGGCCTGCACAAAGCCGAGGGCACCGACGACGCCGCGCTGCTCGCTCGGTTCGCCGCGTGGCGCGACGAGGCGGCGTTCGAGCTGCTCGTGTTCCGTCACGGGCCGATGGTCCGCGGCGTCTGCCGGCGGCTGTTGCGGCACGAGCAGGATGCCGAGGACGCCTTTCAGGCCACGTTCCTGGCGCTGGCCCGCAAGGCCGGCAGTGTGCGGGGGGCGCTCGGTGGGTGGCTGTACCGCGTGGCGTGTCATGCGGCGCTCAAGGCCCGGGCGCGCTCCGCGAAGCGGCAAGCCGCGACGCTCATCGACGATGTGGCGACCGCGGACGAGTCGGCAGACGTGCGCGAGCTGCGCACCGTTCTCGACGAGGAAGTCCTGCGGCTGCCGGAGCGGTTCCGGCTGCCAGTCGTGCTGTGCTACTTGCAGGGCCGCAGCAACTCGGAGGCGGCGGCCGAGATCGGCTGCCCGCGCGGCACCGTCGATTCGCGGTTGTCGGAAGCTCGGCGGCGGCTGCGGGGCCGGCTCGCGAAGCGTGGCCTCGCACCGGCGGCGGCCGGCGTTGCCCTGGAAGAATTGTTGGTGCCGTCGGCCGAGCTGTCGGCCGCGGCGGTGCGACCGGTGGTCCGGGCCGCAGTTGCCTTCGCCTCCCATCACCCGGCTTCCGCGGCAGCGATTCCCGCATCCGCGGCGGCCCTGGCTCAAGGGGTTCTGCACGTCATGTACCTGAATCAAATCAAGTGGGCAGCCGGCGTGCTGCTGGTCCTCTGCACCCTCGGCACCGGCGGCATCGCGACCTTCCGCGCCAATGCCGACGACCCGCCAAAGAAGGACGCCAAGGCCCCGGAGGCCAAGAAGGGCGCGCCGCCCGATGCAGTCGCCGACGCCAAGATCGTCACCAGACTATCGACCGCGCGCGAGATTCGGGCGAAGCTTCAGATGCCTGTCACCATCGATAAGCCGATCGACAACCTACCGCTCCGCGAGGCGCTCGAGTTTTTCGGCGAGAAGTACAAGGTGAGCATCCGCATCGACCCGGTGCCGTTCCTGCGGATCAACCCCTACGCGCTGCCGTTCAAGCTGTACGAGCAGGAAGTGCGGATCGATAGCGCCAAGGGGTTGACGCTGGGCGAGGTTCTCCGCGGCATCATCGCTCCCTTGCGCGTCGAGCAGAATCAGGAGGTCGGCGGCGGCCCCATCGAGAACATGCGCCTGACGTTCCTGGCCCGCAACAACCAGGTCGCCATCGTGCCGGCGTTCCAGACGCCCTACGGCCGGACGCCGGACAGCGAGCCGTTCATCGAGCCGCAATTGCTCGAAGAGCAAGTCCTCGGCGATTGGGTGACGGTGGACGTGCAGGACCAACCGCTTGCCGACGTGTTGCGCGACCTGGCCGACCAGACCGGGGCCAACGTCGTCCTCGACGTGCGGCAGAAGGAGAAGGGCAAGACGCCGGTGACACTGACGCTCCAGCAGGTGCGGCTCTTCAAGGCGCTGCAAGTCCTCGCCGAGATGGCCGACCTGAAGCCCGTGCCATTGCACAACGTCTACTTCGTCACCGACCCGAAGAACGCCGACAAGTTGGAGAAGGCCGAGCGGCCGACGAGCGACCCGCCGCCGCAGATGCTCGTGCCAGGGACCGGCTTCGGCGGCGGCAACGGGGCGCTGGGGGCCGTCGGCGGGGGCGGAGGTATGCTCGGCGTCACAGGCGGCGGGCCGACGCCGCCGAAGCCGTGACGCGCCGGCGAGCGTCGGGGCGTCGGCCCGACGTGGAAGTGACGGAAACTTCCACGTCGGGCTTACGCCTCGACGCTCGCCAATAAAATGTCCGCACCTCTTCCGACCTGCGGACAAACCGAATGCTGCGACTCGACTTCATGGACCTCCCGCCCGGCCCGGACATCCCCAAGGTGGTCCACGCCATCGTCGAAATCCCCAAGGGCCGTCGTAGCAAGTTCGAGGTCGATAAGAAGACCGGCCTCATCCGCCTCGACCGCTACCTCTACTCGTCGAGCCACTACCCCGGCGACTACGGGTTCATCCCGCAGACGCTCGCCGAAGACGGCGACCCGCTCGACGTCTTGGTCATGGTCAACGAGCCGACGTTCTCCGGCTGCCTGATCGAGACGCGCGTCGTGGGACTCTTCCGCATGAAGGACCACGGCCACGCCGACTACAAGGTGCTAGGGGTGCCGCACTCGGACCCCTTGTTCGCCGAGTTCCAGAACCTCGGCGACGTGCCGTCGCACTACCTGCGCGAAGTCGAACATTTCTTCGCAACGTACAAGCAACTCGAGGGAACGCACGTCGAGCCGATGGGCTGGGCACCGGCCCAGGACGCGGTGATGGAGGTGCGGGCCAGCGTCGAACGCTACCGTGCCGGCAAGGCGGCCAAGCAGTTGAGCTAGCGCAACTGCCTGCCCGGGCGGCATCGGGGCTGAGCCGATCGCGGGGGCACTTCATCCTGCGGGCCCACCCGGGCGGCATCCTGTTCGTCAACGGCGTGCCGCTTACGGGCGGCGGCATCCGGCCACCCACGAATTGGACGATGGTCGCCCGGTCGGGCTGGGAAAAGATGGCCCCAGCCGCGGAGTACCTGATCGCACGCGGTACGGTGGCGCAGTTCTACCGGCCCAACGGCGCGATGGTGCGGATCGTCGCCGCGCAGGCCGCCTTCGGGAGCCGGCATGTCTTCAACGGATCGACCGCATTCGCCGCCCCGCTCATTCGCGCTTCGGCTACGATGTCCCCGCTTGATGTCCGGTCGCAGCAATAGTCACCGCGCGATCGCGTCGGCGAGTTGGTCATCGGAGTCGTTGCTCCGACTGTGGCAGTACGGACTCGTGATAGCCGTTTGGCTGTGCGTCTGCGCCGCTCAATGGGACAACGACGGGCTTTGGTACCAGAGCGACGCGCCGCGGCACGCCGCCACCGGCTTATTCTGGAAGGACGTTGTCCTCGCTCGACCGACGAACCCTTTGGACTTCGCATACCGGTATTTCGCGCGGTATCCGGTCATTGCCCCGTCGGTCCACCCGCCGGGCTTCTATCTGTTGGAAGGCGCGGCGTTCGGCGTCTTTGGCCCATCGCCCTACGTTGGCAAGGGGTTAGTGCTTGCCTCGGCACTGATGGCGGCCCTCTTCCTGACGGCGTGGTTGCAGCGGTGGGTGTCGCCCGAGGCCGGGTTAGCCGGCCCGTTGTTTCTGACGCTGCCGGGAATCGTGGTCTGGTCGAACACGCTCGTACTCAACGTTCCCGCCCTCGCCCTCGGGCTGGCGGCACTGTACTACGGTCGACTTGCCCTGGAGACGCCGACGGGGCGACGGGCCAACGCCTACGCCGTTGCGGCCGCCACCCTTAGCACCGCGACGATCCTGACCTACTACACGGGCGCTGTTGTGGTCGCCGTCTGGTGTGCCTGGGCCGTCGCGTTCTACCGCGACAGACTTCCGTGGAAGCGAGCGGTCTTCTGGGGCGCTGTCGGACTTGCGCTCGTGTTGGCCATCCTGGCTGCGGCGGCGACCTGGGCACCGGCGCAAGTCTTGCTATCCGTGTACGCGCCGAGCCGGCTCTTGAAGCTCGATGCTTGGACGTACTACGGCAAGCACCTGTCCGAACTCACCGGCTCACATGTCATCGTCCTGTCGGTTACCGGGGCGATCATCGGCCTCCGGTCACCGCGTTGGCGGCGCGAGACGACATTCGCATTGATTTGGCTCGGAGTCGTGTACGTGGCGTTTTCCGTAAAGCGCGGGCGCGAGCCGCGCTACCTCCTGCCGATTTTGCCACCGCTGCTGAGTCTCGCGGCCATCGGCGTTTTGGTGGCCGTGCAGCGGCTGGCCGCGCTGCGGCGCGGCCATCTGGGCCGATGGCCGGTGACCGTCGCTTTAGCCGCCCTCATCGCCGGACAGACGTGGCGCGTGACTCAGGTCCGAGTGCCGTCCGTCAAGGGGATCAGGGACGTGGCCGAGTTTCTCGCCCGCGTCGCGCCGGACGACGCCTACTTTTACGACGGCGATTACGCGGCCCTGTTCACCTTCTGGGTCATGGCCGGCGATCCGGGGTTCCAACGGCGGGTCGCCCTCGCCGACAAACTGCTCTACACCTGGGCCGTCGACAGGACGTGGCGACTGGCGGAGTTCGCGGCCTCGCCGGAGGAGGTCGTCGAGATTCTGACGCAGCGCGGCGGGTGTCGATGGGTCGCCGTCGAGGTTGGCAACGAAGGCACCCGCGTTTCCGCGGCCAGGCACCTTCGAACGGCGGTCCGAGGTCCGGCGTTTGAGTTTGTTCGGTCGTTTGGGGTCAGCGGCGCAATCGTCGACCGGGTTGACCTCTACCGCCTGCGCGGTCCGATCGCGGCCGTCGAGGAAGTGGACATGCCGTTTCAGGTCTTGGGAGAAGGCGTGCGCCGCCGTGCCCGACCGATCGACCCGGAACGACGGGCCGATCGGTCGCCGTGACGGCGGGTCGGACGGCGATTCGGTCGCTTCGACCGATGGCGCTCACACGGTGGTCGTCACTCGGCGTCGCCGGCGGACGTACCGCAGGCCGGCGAGCGCCGCCAGCCCGGTCAGGGCGAGGCTGCCCGGCTCGGGGACGGGTGTGAGGAATCCGCGGATCTCGCCGCCGGAAAACACGCTGCTGTGGATATTTAAGTATGCCGTGCCGGCGTTGATGCTCGCGATCAGGGCGGCTTCAGCCGACGTCGTCGTGCCGCCGTTGGCGGTGATGTAGGCCGAGTTGTACGACGAGGCGCTGGTCAGGTCGAGCGTCTGAGAAAACGTGCCGCTGGTCACGCCCAGCGGGAAGTTGCTGAATGTCGGCGTCTGCGTGGCGACGCCGGCGGTGCCGCTTCCCGGCGAAGCTGTCGCTGCGTGGATGTGCGATGCGGTCGTCGTACCGCTCAAACCGGTGAAGTTTGCCGAGATGGCCAGCGTGTGGGCGGTCGCATTGTAGATCGCCGACCCCGAGCCAGTCCCCAACGAGGAATTGGGCGGGCTTTCATTCGGTCCCGACAGGGTGAAGTTGTATGTGACCACCTGCCCGCGGGCGGGCGAGATTCCGCTCGCCACAACCGCCGCAACCAGGGTCGCGGTGAACAGCCGAATCATGGTCCAACCTCCCAGATGAAAGCCGACGGGCCGCCGCAGCAGTGGCACCCGCAATAGCTGGCGATCGCCTCGGCGCTACCGCGAGTCGAGAGCGTCCGCCATGTGTCGAGTTCAATCTGCGCGGACAAGGCGTTCCCCAATGCAACACCGATTGGAGCATCGGAATCGGGAGTGAGGATAGTCTCGGGAACGGCGCACCGTCTGTGACGTGGATTACAAGTCCGCAGATCATCGAAAGGCGAGTATCGCGGCGTCAGCCCGATGTGCGGTTTGCGAGCACATCGGGCTAACGCCGACGACGCTCGCGCTAAATCCCGACCTTCATCAGTGCGGCGGAGGCAGCGGAGGCGACATCGTCGTCGGGGTCATTGACGGCATTCTGGAGCGCCGCGACGAACGGCTTGGCGGCGGCCCCGAAGCGGCCGAGCGTCTCCGCGGCCGCTTTGCGCACCTGAGGATTCGGGTCGGTCAACAGACTTGCGACTGCGCCAGCCGATGCCGTCGCGCCGATGCGCCCCAGTGCTCGCACCGCGGCCGCACGCACGGTCGCGTCTTTGTCCGCGAGCGCGGCCGTCAACGCGGGCACGGCGCTCGTTGCGTCCGGACCACCGAGCGCCGACGCGGCGCTCCAGCGCACGCCGGCGTCCTTGTCGCCGAGCGCGGCAATGAGCGTCGGCACCGCGTCGCGGCCGATCCGGCTGAGTGCCTGACCGGCGAGACTCGCCGTCACCGGGTCGGCATGCCGCAGTACATTCGCCAGCGCGGGAATCGCCTCCTTCGCCGCGGGGCCAATGCGGCCCAGTGCCTCGACGGCCCGTAGCCGAGTCGTGCGCTCGCCGTCGTCGAGGAGCGGGATGAGGGCCGGCACCGCACTCGCCGCGGCCGCGCCAGCGGACCCGATCGCTTCGATGGCCGTCAGGCGCACCGTGCGGTCCTTGTCGTTGAGCGCGGATGCGAGCACGGGGATTGCGGGCTTGCCGAGGCCGGCCAGGGCCGACGCGGCTGCTCGGCGCAGGTCGGCTTCCGGGTCGCGCAATTCGGCGGCGAGTGGCGCAAGTGCAGCCGGGTTCGCTGCAGCGACCTGGGCGAGCGCTGCGATCGCGCCACCGCGAACCGTCGGGTCGGCGTCCTTGATTGCGTCGGCCAGCGCCGGCACGACACCGGGAGCCAGCGGGTCGATCCGCGACAGAACGAGCGCGGCACTCCGTCGAACGTGGGCATCGGTGTCCGTCATCAGGGTCCTGACAGCGGCTTCGGCCGGCTTCGCCTTCTCACCCATCTGGCCGAGCGTCGTCAATGCTCCGAGGCGTACAGCCATGTCGGCATCCTTGAGGGCAGCCGTCAGCACCGGCACCGTCTTGGCCGTCTCGCCGTCGATCCGCCAGAGGGCCTGGGCGGCGTGGCAGCGGACGCGTACGTCCTTGTCGCCCAGGGCGATCGTCAGTGCCGGCACGGCCGGCTTCGCCTTTGCGCCCATGTGACCGAGGGCCAGGGCTGCGCCCATGCGGAGCATTTTGTTGCGGTCGGTGAGCGCCTTTTCGAGAGCCGGCAGTGAATCCGGCCCGATCTCCGCGAGCGCCAAGGAGGCCTCGACGCGGACTTGAGCCTCGGGGTCTTTCAAGGCTTCGACGAGCGCGGGGATCGCAGCCTTGGCCGCCGGGCCGAAGCGGCCGAGCGCGTCGGCCGCCATCGCGCGGACGCGGGCGTCGGGGCTGGCGAGCTTGACGATGAAATCCTGGATGGTCGAGGTAGCGGGCGGCGGCAGTTCCATTTTCGCGCCGAGTGTGCTGGGTGTGATGACCGGGTAGTCGCCAGGGCCACCCGCGTCCGTGCCGACGTAACTCGGCGCGCTGCCGGTGCCCAGGAGCGTCCAGAACGAGACCGGGTTGGTCGGGCAGTAGCCGAAGCACGTGGCGTAGTTCGGCGTGAGTGGGCCGTTGCAATAGCCGAAGCAACCCCAGTGTGGTTGCGGCGTCGGCGGCGTGATGGGGCCATTGCAGTACCCGAAGCAGCCCCAGTGTGGTTGGGGCGTCGGGTTGGGTAGGGGGCCAGGGCAGTAGCCGTAGCAACCCCAGTGCGGTTCGGGCTTCGGCGTCGGGTTGGGTAGGGGTCCGGGGCAGTAGCCGTAGCAACCCCAGTGCGGCTGGTTACCGTGGTAGGGCAGCGGTCCGGGGCAGTAGCCGAAGCAGCCGTAGTGCGGATGATACATGGCGACGGGATGGAAGCCGCCGCGCTGAGCGGCCGCCGGGCCGGCGAGTGCGAGCATGACGCAAAGCGGGAGGATCCGACGCATGATGCGACTCCGGGGAATTGGGATGTCGGAGTCGTTATAGGGGCGGGCCGACACGGGAGTCGGACCGCACCGGCACGCGGCTGGGGCGCGGACGGATCGGTCTCCAGTCGAACGGTCAAGTCCGCCAGACTCCGTTGGACGACCGGCCGCGACCGCTTGCCGCGACGCGCCTTACCCGCCGCCAAGACGAAGTTGTCCCACGAGATGAACGCGGACCACAGGTCGCCGTATCGGGTCATGCCCATCACCGTTGGCCGGTCTTAGCCCCGAAGGGGCGGGATAGCGCAGCCCAGGGCAACGCCCTGGGGTCAACGTGCAAACATGTGTTCAGCCCTGAAAGGGCGAAATAGGCCGCCCTTTCAGGGCTAATGATCGTGGGGTACGGTCTCGCCCCAGGGCGTTGCCCTGGGCTGCGCTAGGCCGCCCCTTCGGGGCTAAGACCGGCCGCCCAACGACTTCAGCCACCCGCCGACCTGGCTGCCGACGGACACGAGCTTCTCCAACACGAACTGCTGGCCCCGCAGCGGCAGCGCCTACAGGTCGCCCGCCTGCCGGACCTGGAACCGCAGCACCTCCAGTTCGACGTTCGCCGCCTTGAGGATCGGCGGCTTCTCGACCGCCGGGGCGTACTTGGCGCGGATCAACAGAGCCAAGACGTCCTGCAACCGTCGCTCGATGGCCAGGCCGAGGCCGTACCGGACGTGCCGCGGGAACTTGAGGATGCGGCCGCTCAGCCCGAGCGACAGGTCGTAAAAGTCCTGGATGACTTGCAGTTCCTGCGGCCTGGCGGCCGTGCGGCGGAAAAGCAGGGTGTGCCTGTGGATTTTGGCGAGCGTCGCAGCGTAAACGCGACGTGAAAGTGACCCGATGGTTGCACGTCGCGGCTTACGCTGCGACGCTCGCCAAAATCCACAGGCACACCCGAAAAGCACGGGCCGGGCGTCGCGTTCGGACCTTGCGGCCCTACCAGAAACGCCCGGCCCTCTCTCGGTTCGGCGGACGGCGGTGTTTCAGCCGCCAGCACGGGGTCAGGGGTCAGGACTGCCGACAATCCAACGCCCGCCGGGTCCATGAACCCGGCGGTTCTGGGGCGGTCGGTTAGCGGAAGTGCAGGCGGAGCGCGGGGCGGAAGCCAACGACGCAGTCACGGAAGGCCGCGACGACCCTGCTGCGGTACGCCGCACGACAGTGCGCGGGTTGATAGCCCCACGACCCGCCATGCAGGATGCGATACTTTTGTTCACCTGTCTCGCAGAACGGATCAACGAGTTGTGATGTTTTGTAGTATCCCGCGTCGTACCAGTCGCGGCACCACTGCCAGACGTTGCCATGCATGTCGGACAGGCCGAAGGCGTTCGGCTTGAACGACCCGACCGGCGACGTGAACTGGTAGCCGTCGTCGAACTCGGCGAAAGCGTAGTCTTGGCCGATACCTTTGACCCGCTTGTTGCTTTGGTCGGCGACGTTGGCGAAGCCCTTGAGGTCGGCGAAGGCGTCGCCGCAGTAGAACCGCGTCTCGGTCCCGGCCCGGCAGGCGTACTCCCACTGCGCCTCCGTCGGCAGCTCGGCCGTCAGCCGCCGGCCGCCGGCCCGCGATCTTCCGGGTCAGCCATTCGTTGAACGCCACCGCGTCGTTCCAGGTGACGTTGACGACCGGGTGGTCGTCGGTCTGGTCGAACCCGGTATGCTTCCAGGTGTACTGCGGCTTGCGGCCTTCCAACTTGTTCGTAGCCGCGTCGTAGCCCCAGCCGCCCTCCTTGTCCCGCTCCGGCTCGCTCGTATAGCCGGCGTCGGCGACGAACCGGCGGAACTGGCCGCGGGTCACGGCCGTCTTCGCCAGGTAGAAGTCCTTCGAGATGCGGACCCGCTTTTGCGGCTTCTCGGCGTCGGAAGTGTCCTTGTCCGAGTCCGGCGAGCCGCGGAGGAAGTTGCCCGCCGGGATGCGGACGAACTCCATCGTCACGCCGCCGCCGAGTTGAACGGTAAACGTCTTGGGGTCGGCCGCCTTGGCCGCGAGGACCCACGTACCTTCGAACTTGTTCTGCCCGGCCGGGTTCTGGTTGATGCCGAGGTTCTTGACCGCGAAGTTGTTCATCTCGCGCTTGACGTAGGCTTGCAGCGCGTCGAGCGTCACCCGGCCATCGGCGTCGGCGGCCTTGCCGGTCCACCCCTCGAGGACGTGGTGCATGAAGATGCCGCGCTTCAGCGCCGGCCACTCGAAGCTCTCCTGACCGGCCGAGCAACTGAACAGGGCGACGATCCCCTTTGGCACCGCCTCGGTCTGCGGCCGACTCTTGCTGTTCACCCGGACGACTTGCGCCGCCTTGGCGATCTGCGACAGCGGATCGTTGCGGCAGGCGTCCACGAGCAAGAGCTTGCGGCCGGCAGCGCACGCGTCCAGTTGCTCGTAGACCTCCTTGAGCGAGATCAGGTTGGCCTTGTTCGCCACGTCGGCGTCGAGCGGGCAAAAGTAGTTGGCTGGGTCCTTCTCGTACTGCACCCCGTGGCCGGAGAAGGCGACGACCAGCGTGTCGTCGGCCTCCAGGCCGTTGAGCCGCAGGGCGAGTTCCTTGCGGACCTTGGCCGCCTCCGGGTAGTAGCGGCCGCGTGCGCCGTCGTGCAGGGTCACAACGTGGTCGGCTGGGAAGCCGCTTTGGAGCAGCACGTCGCGGAAGGCGGTGATGTCGTCGTTGGTGTGCGCGAGCGGCCGCAGCGACTTCACGTCGTACTGGCCGCAGGCGACCAGGAAGGCGTAGTTCTCCCCGGCCGCGGCGGGTTGAGCCAGCGCGGCGGCGACGGCAACGGCGAGGAACGAGCGGGCCATGCGAGCGGCCTCCGCGACACTCGGGACGGGGCAGTCGGGATAACGGCGATGCTAGCCGAGAATTCCGGGCGGGGAAGGGAAAAAGCGAAAGTGTCGGCCGGCGGCTATTGGTACGACGTGATTTCGAGCGCGTGCCCATCCGGGTCGCTGAAGTAGAT
The DNA here is from genome assembly GCA_046350275.1 of Gemmataceae bacterium. GTDB lineage: Bacteria > Planctomycetota > Planctomycetia > Gemmatales > Gemmataceae > JAXMAS01. The sequence goes on along the minus strand of JAXMAS010000008.1, from coordinate 113,585 downwards.
CGACCAACTGATGTCGTGATCGACCGGCCCGCGGAACGGGACACCGAGCGCCTGTAAGTGCGCTTGCGCCGCCTCGAAGCCGGTGCGGTCGGTCCGCCAGGCGACGCGGTGCCAGCCGTGGCCCGGCTCGATTTTGGCCTCGGCCGGGAACAGGGCAAGCATGGTGCCGCCCGCGCCGATCATCACCGGGGCCGGGTCCCAGCGGTACAGTTCGCGTAGCCCCAGCACCTCGGCGTACCACTTCGCCGCCGCCTCGATGTCGCGAACGAAGACCTCGACGTGATCGATCCGGTCTACGGCAAACATGAAAGGCCTCGGCAAGAGGATTCCCCGCAGCGAGCGCGGAGGGCACAGGGAAAGCCTACGAGAGTCCGGCCAGAAAGTTCAGGACGATTCGTCGCCGCGTGGATGCGCTCCAACCATTCAACGTGTGGCGGCATCAGTGCGACAGTAGCTGCCGTATCCAACTGCTCCGGGCGCAATCGACCACGGATTTCCCTCGGCCGTCCTGAAGTGCCGGACTCACGTCCAGCGAGAGGAACTCTTCGATGATCTCTCGTTGTGCGGACCTTGCCAATTCCGTGCCACTGCCGCCTCGCCCGGTGTTCTGCACCGCCAGGTGGAACGCCGTCGACCCGGGTTTGTTTTTCAGCGCCGGATCGGCCCCGGCCTTGAGCAGGAATCGTACGGCGGCAGCACATCGCGTTCGAACGGCTCGGTGCAAAGCGGTAGCCCCGTTCTTGTCCTGGGCATGGATCTCGGCACCCGCATTGATGAGGCAGCGGAGGGTGCTCACTTGCCTCTTGGCGTTCCACACCGGGCCGTCGATGTAGCCATCCGCGGCATAGTGCAAGGGCGTGCTGCGGCGATGATTACTGGCCGCATTGGGATCGCTTCCCGCGGCCAATAGCAAGCGAACGATTTCCAGACGATAACCCGCAGCCGCTAGATGCAGCGCCGTATCGCCGACGTAAATCCAGTGGAAGACCTTCGATCGATACAGTCTGGGTTCTCGGGTGAGACAGGTCGCGAGGTCGGCATTTGCTTTGAGCAGCGTTGCCACCCTTGGGCGATCGTCGTCAACGATGGCGGCGAGTAGACGTTGCATCAAGACTTGTCCATGCAGTTCGACAACGAGCAGCTACCGATTCTACGCCAAGGCGGAGCTACTACGCGGCCCGACGCCGGCTGGCTTGCCCCGCAGATGCCCCGACCGTGGTGGAACTCTGGCGGCACCGCCGGCGTTCCCGACGCAGGTCATCGAGATAGGGATAGAAGTCGACCTGAATCGTATGACGTGGCGAGGCTGTGTAACGCTTGCGCATCTTCGCCTGATCGCGTTCGATCCTCCCCTGCATTTCGGCCGGCGATGGCAAATGGCACGTTCCGTCCAGCAAGTCCGCTACCCAGCGGGACTGTTCCTCAGCCAGCGGCATGATGGCACCCCAGGGCTGGACCAGGCCAATGAAATACAACCCGCGATACTGCGGGTGAGCCACGAGCTTGTACAGGCGAACTTCGTTCTCGGCCGTGTCGAACACCTGCGGATCCAGGAACGGCATCTTGATGTCGTAGCCGGTGGCATACACGATCACATCGACGGGCTCGACGCTGTCGTCTTCGAAGCACACCTGGCTGCCGGCCAGCGCTTTCACGTTGGGTTTGACCTGAATCTGCCCGTGACCAATCAAGTTGAGCAGGTCGCTGGAGATCGTCGGATGCTGCTCGAGAACGTGGTGGGCCGGTTGCGGTAAGCGAAACTTCGTCAGGCGGCCCTGGGCCAGGCGGAGGGCTGTCCCGAACAACCACTGAAAGACGCCGAATGGCAGATAGCGCCACATCCAGGGCGGTGCCAGCCTGTCCAGGGTCTTGCCGAACAGGTATTTCGGGATGATGTGGGCACCCCGGCGTACGGCCAGGAAGGTCCGCTCGGCAACGCGCGAAACCTCACAGGCGATGTCACATCCCGAGTTGCCCAGCCCCACGACCAGCACGCGCTTTCCCACCATGTCGTTCGGTGAGCGATAGCGACTGGCATGGAGAGTTTGTCCGCTAAAGTGGCCTGGCACGGTTGGCAAGCGTGGATGCCAGTGATGGCCGTTGGCTACAAGCACCGCCCGGTACTCGCCGCTTCGGCGCTGCCCCGTTCGGTCTGCGGTGTGAACCTGGAAAGTGCCATCCGCGAGTGGCTGCACGTGTTGCACGGCGGTCTGGAAGGTAATGCGGTCGCGGCAGCCGAAGTGGTCCACGTAGCTGTCGAAGTACTGGGCGATCTGTGTGTGATGAGGGAAGTCGGGATAGTGAGAGGGCATCGGGAAGTCTGAGAACTGCATCTTGTGCCGCGAGGTATTGATGTGGAGAGACTGGTACGCAACGGCGACTCCGTTATCGTTCTCGTACCGCCACAACCCACCGACGCCCGAGCCTTTCTCGAAGCAGTCGAATGGAATGCCGCGCTCGTGGAGCGTCTTAGCGGCGACAATGCCCGACGACCCCGCACCGATGATGCAGACCTTCGTCATGGTTCGATTGCCTCTCACTGGCCAGTCCGTGAACACTCACTCTGCGGCTCGTGTGACCGCCTGGCTGGTGCGCTGGTCCCGTTTCACCGGACGTGGTAGGCCCGGTGGGCGAAGGGTGTGACCAGCACCAAACGCCGGTCGCGGTCGATCGCCTATACCAGAGGCCGCGCCCATTGCCAGAGCGCGTTTGCCAGGAATGATCCGCAGGTCGATCCCACGCTGAGTCGAGGACCGGAAAGTGGATCAACGACGAGCGTCGGTCGGAGGTTGTAGGCTTCCTGAGGGAACATGCCGGTAGTTTGGAACGTGCGGGCGGACTGGGAGTGTTGAAAAGGCTGTAGGCACGCTGACCGCGGCCGAGTTGGACACCTTCGACGACAACTTGATCAAGCGGGTCATCATGGTAGTAGGCACACTCCGTGTGCCGTAAGAGAACGGCACACGGAGTGTGCCTACTACCATGGCGACCCGTTACCGATACCCGAAGCACGCTCTAGTTCGAGCGTCTACTCTCCGGGAACCGATGCGAACCTGACTCGTCAGGACGCAGCCGAGCGGCTGCCGTTATTTGACGCACCTGCGCCCTCCTGGGACGTGGGTAGCTCGTGGCCGAAATAACCGACCCAGGCAAGGTCGAGTACCTCCGGTGTTAACTCGAGCGGCTTATTGTGAAAGCGGCAGATGTCGCGGGCCCGCTCGATCAGGTCACGCGGTTGGCAAGCCCGAAGCTCCCTATTTTCGGCACGGTAGCGGGTCAGCAACCGGTCGATGATGCCCGTAGAGGCGACCGCTCCGACGCGCTCGGCGTAGGCGCGGAATATCTGGGTGTAGTGCTCCGGCGTGGGGTAGTCCAGGTAAAGGCGGTAACCCATCCGCCGCAGGAAGGCCGGGTCCGTCACCCGCTCCAGACTCAGGTTGGTGGCGATGATGAGCACCTGCCGCAGCGGCACCTGGATTTTCTGACCCGTGGCCAGGGTCATGTAATCGACCTGGTGCTCCATCGGCGTGATAAACCGGTTGAGCAACTGGTCGGGTGACACGCGCTCGCGGCCGAAGTCGTCGACAAGGAACACACCGCCGTTGGCTTTGAGGTGGGGCGGTGCCTCGTAGGTCCGCGTCGTGGGGCTGTAAACGAGGTCGAGGAATTCCAGCGTCAGTTCGCCGCCCACGACGACCATGGGACGGCGGATCCGAACCCAGCGGTTGTCGATGCCCGTCGTCCGCTGGCCGGACATGTCGGCCCGCTGGTGGACCTGGTCGTCGAACAACCGGATGACCGTGTCGCCCGCGCTGAGGCAGTACGGGATCCAATAGTCGCCCGACAGGGCCGCATGGATTTGTCGTCCGACGCTGGTCTTACCATTGCCTGGAGGGCCGTGGATGAACAAGCTGCGGCCGGAGGAGACAGCCAGGCCGGCCATGAGTTTGGCTTCGTCCGTCAGAACCAGTCCGGAAAGGGCGGCGGTGACGTGCTCTGCCGTCACCGGCGGCGTGTTGGCGAATTGCCAGCGGAGCATGGCCCGATAGGCTTCCAGGCTGACCGGGGCGGGGCCGACGTAGCGGGAAATCTCTTGCAGCCGTGCGCCGTAATCGCGGCCCTGCTGCGTGATGCGGTAGTGCGACCGGCCCTCCGAACTCCTCATCGTCTCCTCGACCAGCATGTCGATGCACATTTCGGCCAGGACGGCGCGGGTCAGGCCCAGGGATAGATGCAGGCGCTCGGCCAACCAGTCCGTCGTGAACCGTGCCGTCCCGCACGCGAGTTTGACGGCCAGGTCGACAAGCGTCCGATCGCCCAGCCCGGCCCCTTCGATGTCCTCGGGGGCCTTGGGCGCGATCAGGTCGCCGATCTTGACGAGGGTGGGCAGGTGCGGGTCTTTCGGCCTGCGTGGTGCGGCGGTCGCGGGGGTCGATTCCATCGGTTGCATGCCTCGCTACTTCGGTAGTCGGAATGGACTCTCCGGGCGGCTGTGGGGCAGACTCTTTGTATGTGTAGATGACGGAGCCGAATGAACCCATGCAAGCTGTGGGGTGTGATAGCGTGAACGCGGGTGCATAGTTGGATGCGTAGAGCCGCGACCGCAACGACCGTGGTGCGTCGCCGTCCCGGACCCCGAAGCTGGGATTGACCCCGAGGCCGGTGACCGCCGCACGGGGCCCGGCGTCGGCAATGCGATCCCGTAAAGCTGTTTGGTGCCACCCGGCCGGGCGAAAGGCCGAACCACCGAACGCCGTCGGAGCCATCGTGGCTCGCAAAGGCGTCCAGCGCAGTGACCCGCAATGCATGAGGGCGTGCGAGAATCACGGGCCATCGAGCGGTTCGGCGCTACCACTCGTTCTCGCCCGTAATGGAAGCCTATGGCGAAGCTCACCCCGCAGGCGATGACTTATGCCGCTTCGCAATCGCATTGAAGATCGTTATTCCGATGGCAACCCAGATCATCGTAATGGCAACATCAATTGCCTTGGGCACCTGAACGAAGCCCCACGCGTCTCCAGCGATCTGTCGAAGCCACACCTCGGATGGTCTAGGGGCCGTGATTCCCATCATCACGCCACAGATGAGCGGGAGTTTAGGATTCGCATATTTGTAAGTGACGATCCATGCTACAACAAACATCACGCCCCACGCGCCAAACCAGATTACCCAACCGAGCGAGCCGCCAATCTCCTGTGCAACGCTTCCCGCCACCGGAACAAGAACGCAGAAGGCGACGACCAAGGTGATGGACCAAGGCAGGGACAGATATGTGGGGCTGCTGGCTTGCCTTTCGCTACTCGGTTGATTGCTCATGCTGTTCTCCGGTTTTGTCGGCCATCTCGGCGTGGTCCTGTGGTGCAGACTGACAGATAGGGTCTACCTTGGCCGCCGAACATGAAGCTCAGTGGTCGGGGCGCCACTGCGACAGTGAAGTGGGCTGCAACGATCGAGGCCCCCGGTCCACTGCAGCGCCCGGGTTAGGCCATAGACCGACACCTGGCTACAAACTGTGCCAGATCGCCGACTGTCACGACCGACTCGCCACGCCCTCGGTCTGGGGCGACCCGTCCGCATTCGGCCAGCAACTCCTCTGCCGCTTCCTCCAAGTCTTCGCCCACCATGCCGTAGACCTCGGCGATCCCGTCGGCCGCCCGCACTGGGAAGTCCGGGACGACATCGGAGCAACACTCCTGAAACTTGCGGTAGACCGCGCCCGACACATAATCGGGGATGCCCAGCCCCACCACCTCGGCCCGAAAGGTGTCCAACGACTCGCGGGGGCGTGAGGCGGCGATCCGCCGGGTGCGGATACGGAGGACCCATGTCCCCAATACCGCTACGGCGGCAACGACCGAAACGACTCCAACCAATAAGAGCAGCCAAAGCGGCATGCGCCCTCCGCGCGGGCCTAACTGGCGATTGACCCAACCGGCCGGTTGACCCATTCCGTCCGCCGATTAAGCCATTTCCCGCGCCGGTTGAGCCATGACAGTTACCGATTGTGCTATTACGCCGGTGCATTCCACCACACCGCCGCCACGCGATCAAGCATCCATCCTTTTCGTGTGATCGTTGGGACTCCTCCGCGGCTTCACGTGTACCGCACGTCGCGGTACTGCGGCTCGAAGAACGCCGGCAGGTTGCGGTCGATGACTAAGTAGCCCTCCCGCGTCAGCCGCACGTCGCCGTCGGTCGTCAGCACGCCCTTCGCCTCCAACTCGGCGAAGGCGGCGGCGAACTCGGTGCGGATGTCGGCCCCGAACTTCGCGCGGAAGTACGCCGCGTCGAGCCGGCCGGTCTTCAGTTGCAGGATCATCTCGCGGATCAGCAACTGCCGATCCGTCACCGGCAGGGCGCGGTTGAGCGGCAGCTCGCCGCGGTCGAGCGCACCGATGTAGTCCTCCCAGCGGTCGAAGTTCTGCAGGTGGACGCCGCCGACGTGGCCGAACGACGCGACGCCGGTGCCGAACATGTCGGCCCCGTGCCACAGGCTGTCGCGGTAGACGAACTGCGTCGAGTGCCCCGGCGTCTTCCGCACCATCGTGTACGCGCTCGACTGCTCGTAGCCATGGGCGCGCAGCTCGTCGAATGCGTACTGCACCCACGCCCGCTTGGTCGGCCAGTCGGCGACGGCCAGGCTCGGGTCGTCGGAGCCGACCATCGGCAGCTCCTTCGAGAACGTCGTGTTGTACGGCAGCTCCATCTGGTAGATGGTGACGCTCTCCGGGGCCAGCGCCGCGGTCTTGCGGACGCACGTCTTCCAGTTGTCCCAGTCCTCGCCGACCATGCCGGCGATCAGGTCGATGTTGATCTGGTCGAACCCCAGCTCGCGCGCCCAGTCGTAGGCCCGGTAGATTTCCTCTTCGAGGTGCGCCCGGCCGTTGAACTGCAGGATCTCCGGCTTGAAGTTCTCGACGCCGAGGCTGAGCCGGGTGACGCCCATCTGCTTCAGGGTCGCCAGCTTGTGCTGCTGGAGTGTGCCGGGTTCGCACTCGAACGTCACCTCGCGCGCGCCGTCCCACGGCAACGCCGCTTGCAGCCGAGTCATGAGCGAGCCGAGTTGCGTGGCCGACAGGTACGACGGCGTGCCGCCGCCGAAGTAGACGAAATCGAGGTGCCGGCCACCGACGCACGGCGTCTTCGCGTACAGTGCGACCTCGTTCACGAGGGCGTCGGTGTAGACCTTGACGTCGTCGGCGTTTTTGTCGGTGTAGACGCGGAAGTAGCAGAACTTGCACCGCTTCCGGCAGAACGGGATGTGCAGGTAGAGGCCGAGCGGCGTGCCGGGCTTCGGCGGCGCGTCGAGGGCGGCACGGCCGGCCGGCAGGTGCGCTGGCTTCCACGCACTGAACGGCGGGTAGTTCGCGACGAAGTAGTTGCCGAGGCCGGTCTTTTCCTGGGTGAGTTCAGCCATCGCAAGGTGTCGTCCGAGGTAGGAGGGCCGCGGGGAATTATACGCAAGGCGGGCGGCGCAGCGACGCGGCGATCGCCGTTCGGGTATACTGCCATCGGTCCCGTCCCTTAACCCTCCCCTGGGAATTCGCCCATGGGCGGAAGGCCGGGTCTCAGCCCCGGAGGGGCGGCCGTGGGTAGCCAGGGGCGTCAGCCCCTGGAATCGGTATGCGTTGATGCGTCAGCCCCGGAAGGGGTCCAGGGGCTGACGCCCTGGCTACCCACGGCCGCCCCTCCGGGGCTAAGGCAGACGCGGAGCCTGGACATGGCCGTGGACAAGGTCAACCTGCGCGAGAAGCTGGCCCGGTTCGCCGACCACTGGTCGCCGAAGGTCGTCGGCGAGCTGAATGGCCAGCAGGTCAAGCTGGTGAAGTTCCGCGGCGAGTTCGTCTGGCACCACCACGACCACGAGGACGAGCTGTTTCTGGTCGTGGCCGGCCGGTTCTGCATGGAGTTTCGCGACCGGCACGTCTGGCTGGACGAGGGCGAGTTCCTGATCGTGCCGCGCGGCGTCGAACACCGGCCGGTGGCTGATGAGGAAGTTCACGTCCTCTTGTTCGAGCCGGCGACGACGCTCAACACCGGCAACGTCACCGACGAACGGACAACTGCCACGCTCGACCGGATTTGACGCCGGCAAGGAAGCCGCCCGCCCGGCATCGTCGGCCGAACAGGCGTCGCGTCACTCTCGGAAAGTAGTGGTGGCGGTTCACGCCGTCGAAAGCACCCGCCGTTGCGGCAGCACTTCCGAAATCGCCGGCCAGAGCCGCATGGGCACAGGTCGTTGCGGCCGAGCTTCTCGGCGAGTTCCTTGTCGCCGTGGACGACCCGCACGCCGCGCTTCACCCGCACCTCCGACGGGAAGCCGCGGCGGCGCTTGCTCATCGTCTCAAATCAACACCTGTTGTTCGATCCCTTGGTCGTCCACGTTGCACCGCCTTTCCGCGCCGCGGGTCCGGGCGACGGCTGCCGTCAGGACACCGCGGCCGTTTCCGGGTTCGCGCGGGCCGGGCGGGGTTGCGATTTCCAGTAACACCGGCGGGCGGAATGCGCCCAGCTAGGTGTGGTCGAAGCGCAACTCAAACTTCTTGAAAGGCATCAACTGTGAAGGTGAAGCGCACGTCTTTGCAGGTCGAAGGGCTCGAAACCCGCGACAACCCGTCCGTCTCGGTGGGGATCGCCATCTCTGGCGGCAGTACAGATCTGTACGTCACCGGCGACGCCGCCAGCGACCAGGTCCAACTTCAGCGGCTACCCAACGGCGCGATCCGCATCCAGGGGCTGAACGGCACCAAGGTCAACGGGGTCGCATCGGTCGACCGGTTCTTCAACGACGACCTGTTCATCAACCTCGGGGCCGGGAACAACTACCTGAGCGTCCTCGACACCAACGGCGGCATCACCGCCGACTTCGTGGACATCAAGACCGGCAACGGTGCTGACACGATCTCCATCCAGCGGCTGAACGTGCTGGACGACATCTTCGTCGACACCAACGACGGGAGCGACTACGTCTACCTGAACCGTGTGACCGCCTCCAACCGCGTCGATGGCCCGGGCGACGACGGCATCAACATCTACACGCGCGGCGGTGCCGACACCGTCGTCCTGAACAACAGCACCTCGGCCGAAGACGTCGTGGTGATCCTGGATTCGTCGGACGCCGGCGCTCCCGGCTTCAACGACAACCTGTTCGCGGACAACGTGCGGGCGACCGACGACTTCTTCCTCTACGGCTTCGGCGGCAACGACAGCATGCGGTTGAACAACCTGACGGCGGGCGACGTCCTGTCGGCGACCTTGGGGTCGGGCAACGACTTCCTGAAGTTGACCAATAGCCACGCCAGGACGATCTCGACCCACGGCGAGGCCGGCACCGACACGTTGCAGTACTACAACGATTCGTACACATCGTGGAACTACACAGGCTTCGAGACCTACGTCAACGGGCCGTGAGCGGCGGCCCGATCACATAGCGCGATCGGCCCACGGCAGGATACAACCCTTGCCGTGGGCCGACCGCGTTCTCGCATCGGCCCTGCGCCAAGCGGCGGCCTGGCCCGCATAATGAGCTACGCCCACCCCGGAGCCGGAGCATGCGCCACGTCGCCGTCGTCCTCGGACTGCTGACCGCCTCGCCGGCGGTCGCCCAGCCGCTGTACACACTGTACGACCCGACGGCTGGCACGCTGCCGGCCGCCCAGCCGTGGCTGGTGTATGCCGACAACGCGATCCTCAACGGCGGGGTGGTGAGCCAGTCGTACATGCCGGGGCAAGGGGCACACCTGACGACCGACGCCGTCGTCGCCGCCGGGTACAGCAACTACCAGCCCCTCCCGATGGTCCTCAAGAACGCCGCGTTCCCCGTCCTCGACCGCACGGCCGGGTTTCGGCTGAACTGGACGGTCCAGGTCCAGCAGGAGTCGCATACCTCCGTCAACCGGGCCGGGTTCAGTGCCATCCTGCTGGCGAACGACCGGCGGGGAATTGAGCTGGGCTTCTGGACGACCGAGGTCTGGGCGCAGGAGGCCGGCTTTACGCGGGCGGAGTCGGCGGCGTGGAACACCGGCCAGCCGACCGACTACTCGCTGACAATCTTGGGGAACACCTACCAACTGACCGCGAACGGCACCCCGCTGCTGACCGGCCCGCTGCGGGACTACTCGTCGTCCGGCGCGCCGTACAACCTGCCGAACTACCTGTTCCTCGGCGACGACACGTCGAGCGCGGCGGCCGACGTCACGCTGGGCCGGGTGACGGTCCTCAGCCCGGTCCCGGAGCCGTCGGGCCTCCTCCTTGGCGGGCTTGCACTCGTCGGCATCGTTGCCCGACGTCAGTGCCGCATGTCGCGGCTTCGCTAGTAGCCGGCACACTCCGTGTGCCGGAACGGCCCGGCACACGGAGTGTGCCGGCTACCTTAAGTCCGCGACACATGAGTTGCTTGCTGCTCGCAGACGTGAACGGGCTGGCCCTCGTCGACACCGGCAGACGACGCCGCCCGGCGGGCGAGCCTCGGCCAGTGGCGCCGGCTGGCCCGCGACCACGCCGAGGAAATCGACATGCTCGGCTACCACGACTTCGGCGAGTTCCCGCCGCTCACCCGCCGACCCGCTTGACCTTGTACCCGAGCTTCTCCAACTCGGCGGCAACGCGCTCGCGCTGGTCGCCCTGAATCTCGATGCGACCGTCGCGCACCGTGCCGCCGGTGCCCACCCGCTGCTTCAAGAGCGTCGCCAACTCGGCCAACGCGGCCTCGCCAAGCGGCACGTCCCACACGGTCGTCACGCCCTTGCCGCGGCGGCCCTTCGTCTCGCGGCCGACCTTGACCGTGACCGGCTTCGGCCCCGGCTCCGGCCGCCTGGTCTCGGCCGGCGGGTCCGGGGGCCGTTGGCCGCCGCCCAGCAGGCGGGCGATCAGGCCCATGACCTCCTGCTCGATCGCCGGCAGCACGCCGGGGGCGTCGTCCACGTGCCAGTACTCGACCCGCTCGGCCCAGGCCGGGAACCGCTCCTGCATGAGCGGCCAATGTTCATCGCGCTTAAGAACGACGACCCGTTGGGCCTGCTCGAAGTCCGCGGCCGTGGCTTGCGCCGGCGGGCGGGTGAAGTCGGCCGTCGCCGCCACGCCGAGTGCCCCGAGGGCGGCCGCCACTTCCGCCGCCATCGGGCCGACGTTGTTGACGCCGCGCTCCAACGCCAGGCCGCGCGAGACGGCCGACCACGGCAGCCCCATCTTGCCGGCGACCGAGTTGAAGAACAGCTCGGCGAACCGGCTGCGGTAGTAGTTGCCCGTGCAGAGGAACAGAACGCCCTTTCGACCCGGCCGACTCATGCCCGCCCCCCTCGACACGCCTCGTTGGGCGGTCATCTTAACGAATCGCGGCCCCATCGCATCGCTACAATCACCCGATGCGGCCGGCTCGAGAGCGGACGGGAGAAGCGGTCGGATGCGGTTGCTTCAGGGACACTCGAAGGACGTGCGCGCGGTCGCATACGCCCCCGATGGTCGGCTTGTCTCCGGTGGCGACGACCGAACCGTGCGAGTTTGGGACGCGGCTGCCGGAACATGCCTACGGGTCCTCAAGGCCCAGAACGTCGTGTACGCCGTCGCGATTTCGCCCGACGGGGTGTCGCTGGCCACCGCCGGCCGGGCGGCCCGGCGGGCGAACGGAGCGAACGCCGTCCAACTTTGGGACCTTGACACCGGCCGATCCGAGGGGGAGTATGAGTGGCCGATGCCGGCCCCCGTGCCCTCGATCTGGTCGATCGCATTCTCGGCCGACGGACGGCATCTGGCGGCCGCGTGCCGACGGTTGGGGCCCGGACGCATGTTGAATGGCGGCGGCGGACGGTGGTGGCGGCGCGACCCGCCGGCCGACGCCGGCTTTCCGAACGCCACGGTCTGCGCCGTTGGATTCGCGCCGGCCGGGGCCGCCGTCGCCCTCACTCAAGAAGGGGCGGTAGAAATCCTCGACCGCCCCGACGGGCCGCCGCGATCGGTCTATCGGCTATCGGCGGCGTGGGCGGCGGCGGTCGCGTTCATTCCGCCGGGGAAGTCGTTGGCCGTCGTCGCCGGTAGCACCTTGTATCTCGCGGACGTTCCGGCCGGCCGGCTGCGGCGGTTTAAGACCGGACTCCGGTCGTTGGCCACGGTGGCCGCCTCGCCAGATGGGCGGGCGGTGCTGGTCGGGGGTTCGCCCGGCGGGGTGGAGTGTTACGACGTGGAAACCGGGGTCCGACGGTCGGCCTACGATTTTGGCGTCGGCCGGGTCCATGGAATTGCGTTCGCGCCTGACGGGTGTACATTCGCGATGGGGGGCGACAAGGGGCTTGCCGTGTGCGACGTCGGGTAGAGTCCGCCGTCGCCCCACCCGCTACCCTAACCCGATGCTGCCGGCCGAACCTGCGCTGATCCTCGCCCCGATGGAGGGCGTGACCGATGCGCCCATGCGGGCGTACCAGGGCGCGAGCGGGGCGTTCGCGTTCGCCGTCAGCGAGTTCCTCCGCGTCGCCGGGGCGGTGCCGGCGCGGCACGTCTTCCTCCGGCACGTCCCTGAACTGGAAGCCGGCTGCCGGACGCCGACGGGACTGCCGGTCCAGTTGCAACTCCTCGGCGGCGACCCGGGGCGGATGGCCGAGGCGGCCGGCGTGGCCCACGAGTTGGGCGCGCGGGCCGTCGACATCAACTTCGGCTGCCCGGCCCGCACCGTGAACCGGCACGACGGCGGGGCCACGCTCCTCAAGTACCCGACCCGCATCCGCGCGATCGTGGAAGCCGTGCGGGCGACGCTACCGGCCGACGTGCCCGTGTCGGCGAAGCTGCGGCTCGGCTGGGACGGCACCGACGCGATCGACGAGAACGCCGCGATGGCCGCGGAGGGCGGGGCCGCGTGGCTGACCGTCCACGCCCGCACCCGCGTCCAGGGGTACGCCCCGCCCGTGCATTGGGCGGCCATCGGCCGGGTCCGCGAGCGGCTCGGCGTCCCGGTCGTCGCCAACGGCGACATCCACACGCTCGACGATTTCCGCCGCTGCCGCGAGGTCACGGGCTGCCGGCATTTCATGCTCGGCCGCGGCGCGCTCGCCGACCCCCGGCTGCCGGCCCGCGTCGCCAATGAGATGAGGCTGCCGTGCGACGAGCCGGACGCGACGATCGATTGGCCGGCGGAACTGCAGCGGCTGGTCGATTGGTCGCGAGCGACACCGGAGCAGCGGCCGGACCGCATCCTGTACCGGCTGAAGCAATGGCTGAAGCTCGCGACGACGTTCGGCGACTTCGCGCATTTCGACGCGATCAAGCGGGCGACGAGCGCGGACGAGGTGATCGCCACGCTCCGTGGTGCGGTGCCGGCCGTCGTGGGCTGAAGCCTACACGGCGTCCGGGTCGACGCCGAGTTCACGCAGCTTCGCGGCGAGGGCGGCGGCGCGCTCGTCGCCGTGCAAGAGGAGCCTGCCGGATGGGTCGTAAGCCCGCAGCCACGACAGTTCGTAGCCGCGGTAGGTACCGTACCACGAGCCGAGTTCGACGCCGAGTTCGGGGATCGGGTAGCGGCCGGCCTTGTTCGGCTTCATCCGCCGATACCGGCGGGACACCAATTGGTACACTTCCAGCTTCTCGGGATCGTCCTCGTAGATGACGTAGTACTCTCCCTTGATCGCCCGCTCGTAGACCCAGAACTTGCCCGTCTGCGGCGTGCGGTCGCGCTCCTCTTCGCCGTTGCCCGAAGGGAACTCGACGAGAACCAACGGCGACTCGTACTCCTGCCACATGACGTAAGACCGCCGCGGCTCGCCGTCGAGCAAGTGGGGGACGTCGGGCACGTAGAACCAGTCGGGGGCCTTGCAACCGTCGAGCGGCGGCTTCGTGATCCGATAGTAGATGCCGGCGTCCTCGCCGATGTAGTAGTCCTTGTCCGGGTGGATGGCGCTAATCACTGGTTCCAGGACGGACGTCAATAGCATGATCTGGGCGAACTGCGCGCTGTTGTTCATGGGCACCCCGTCCGTGTCCGGCAGGTCCAAGTGCGTCGGCAGGGCCGCCGTCGGTACTGTCGCCATCTCGCGTCCCTCACGGCTTTCGCAGGTCCACGCACGCCAGGTGCGTCTCGTCGCGCAAATACAGCCGGCCGTCGCTCAGGGCCGGCGGTGCCCACGCCTTGTGTGCCAAGACGCCCGGCAGTTCGCCCTTCTCCACATACCTCGACGGGTTCGCCTCTACAAGCCAAAGCGTTCCCCGCTCGCCGAGGACGATCAGGTGCCCGGCGGCCAGGATCGGCGAACACTTCCGCAGCTTCGGCTCCTCCCATTGTAACTTGCCAGTTGCGACCTCGATGCAGCGGAAGCTGGCGAGCCGCTCCTGCTTGTCGCCGTGGCTGCCGTAGGCGTAGCCTCGGTGGACCATGCTCGTGGCGTAGTGGTTCTGCATCTCGCGGTTCTTCCACACCTCACGGGTCGTGAAGCCATCGCCGGCCGGCAACACCTCGATCAGCGCGCAGCCGACGCGGTACGCCGACGAGACGAACAGCTTGCCGTCCACGACGAGCGGGATCGCGCAGTTGCAGTTGATCTTGCTGCCGAACGGGTGCCGCCAGAGGACCGCGCCCGTCGCCGGGTCGAGGCCGAGAAACGACACGCCGGTGCCGCAGACGAGCATCCGCCGGCCGGCGAGCGTCGCGACGATCGGCGGGCAGTATCCCGGCGGGTCATCGCCGGCCTTCCAGGCGAGCTTCCCAGTGGCGGCGTCGAACGCGGCGACGGACCCGCCGTCGCGATGGCCCGGCTGCACGATCACGCGGCCGGCCTCGACGAGCGGCGACCCGGCGAGGCCCCAGAAGTACGCTTCGGCCTTGTGCAAGTCGGATCCACCGACCGCGGCGAGGGCGTTCACCTGCCAGACGACAGTGCCATCGTCGGCCCGCAGATTGAACAGCTCGCCGCGCGGCAAGAGACAGTAGAGGTGCCCGTCCACGACGGTCGGCGTCGCCCGTGGACCGACGGCGTTGACTTCGAGATCGACGTACCCGGCCGCCAAGTCGCGGACCCACAACTCGCGCCCGGTGGCTGCGTCGAATGCGACGGCGACGCTGCGTGTGTCGCGCTCGGCCATCGTGTACAGCCGCCCGCCGACGGCGGCGACCGACGAGAAGCCGCGGCCGAGTGGCACCTTCCACAGCACCTTCGGCGGGTGCGCCTGCCAGTCGAGGTTGAGGCCGACCTCGATGGACACGCCGTCGCGACTTGGCCCGAGAAACTGCGGCCAGTCGGCGGCCGGCGTCAGTGCGAGGACCGCAAGTAATAGGGTCACGAAGGTGTCTCCCGCTGCGGCGGGCTGGGCACGGGTCCCAGCCACGGCACGTCCGTTCCCATTCTGGATTTGAAAAATATGTGGAAACACCTATCCGACCATCGGTCGGCTGGGTATGTTGTACCCCCTGACAGCTAGATTGGGGCCAAAGTTGGGAGATCGTGTGCTTCGTCAGTCGCTTGCCCGCCTCCGTCGCTCATGGATGGCCGTCTGACCCTCCAACCCCCACCGCCCGCTTCGCCCGTTCGATACCTCGAAGGGATGCCGCTTGCGAAAGCGGCTTCGCGATCTATTCTTCACCGACCCGACCGGAGCAACGACTTAGTCGTTGGTGTCCGATATGGAGTGTGGAGGTCGTGCCTTCGAGCAAGACGGGTCTGATCCCGTGATTTACAGTGCTGGAGCGAACTCCATGAAGCCATTCCGTTTCGCCGGTGCGTCGTTGGTCCTTGGTGCAGCGACCCTTGCCCTGGTCGCGGATGCCCGGTTGACTCACGCCCAGCCGCCGACTCCGGATTTCGTCTGGAACAACTTCATCAGCTCCGGCACGACTTGGGCAAACGCCAACAACTGGGTGCCAGCCGGCCCACCGACCAGCAGCGTAGACCGCGTCCTCCAGTTCAACAGTTCGCCGCTCCAGACGGTGACCGGCTACACAACCTCGAACGGCCTCGGGGCGTTCGATCTCAACGCGATGGTGTTCAACGCTCTCTCGAACTCGAGCGGCGGCGTCACCGTTACCAACTTGACGGCGACCGACACCCTCCAGTTCAACACCAGCAGCACTGGCACACTGCCTTCGATCTGGCAACTCGGCACCGGCCGGGTAACGATTAGCCACAACCAAGCGTCACCGCAAACTGGCATTACCCTCGCCGGCGGGGCCGCCGGTACCACGTTGCGCATTCTCGGCGATGGCGTCGGCGATGTTTACCTCAACACGTCCATCGCCCAGACCGGGACTGGTGCGAGCGGCTTGCTCATCAACCAGACCGGCACTCGCAACTTTTTCTCGGGCAGCGTTGTTCGCCTCGGCGGATCGACCAGCAACTTCACCGGCGGCGTCAACCTGACGGCTGGTAACCTGATGCTGAGCAACGTAATCGCCGCCGCTGCCGGCACTCCGCCGGCGTACACGTTCAACGGCACCGCGTCTGTCGCTGCCACACCGGTGAACTCTCTCGGCACCGGCACCCTGACCATCAATGGTGGTTCACTCCAGTTCGACCCGATCGCCATCTCCTCCGGTACGTCGCCGTCGGGCGTCACGGGTACGCTCCAGGTGAACAACAACATTGTCCTGAACGCGACGATGAACCTCACGGGCGTCGTTCCGGCGACGGCACCGAGCGGCAACATCATCGGCATCTTCGCCAACCCGATCTCGGGCAACGGCGGTATTAACGTCGCGCCGACTAACGGCACCCTTAACTTCGGCTTCACTGGGGCGAACACGTTCAATGGGCCGGTCAACATCGCGCCGATCGGCCTGACGGCCGCTACCGTCCTCGTGGGGACCGCCAACGTTTCGACCGGATCGTTCGCCAACGTGCCGGCGTTTACCGTGACAGGTAGCTCGACGCTGACTCTCAATAATGTGTTCGGCGTGCAGACCCGGCTCAACACGGTGACGCCACCGACGCTGACGCTCAACCGCGGTAACTTCAACCTGTTCGGCAACGCCTCCGCCAACGCAACCGAAACGTTTGGCCTGCTCACCGTCACTGGCATGGGGTCGCTGACTGTCCAGTCCGGTAGCGGCACGGCTCAGACCGCCAGCCTGACGTTCAGCGGGCTGAATCGTGGAGCGGACGGCCGGGGGACGCTCAGCATAACCGCCACGAACCTGGGCAGTGGCACCGGCGCGGGCGAAGGCATCCTCCTCTTCACCACCGATCCCGGTGGAGCAGTCGGCGGTGGCGGCGCGACGGGCACGGTCACCCGCAGCATCCTGCCCTACGCGATGGCCAACTCGCAGAACCTGTTCGCTGGCATCAGTGGTACGCTCACGACCGCGGGGACCACGCTGAACGGTACGTTTATCTCGGGCGGTAGCACGACAAACCTCGGCCTCGTCCGCTGGGATTCGGCGACGCAGCGGATCGCCCCGCTCAACCTGGCCACGGAATATGCGACCAACCTGTACCTGACGGGAACGTCGGCCCCGACGGCCAACATGCGGCTGGCGAGCAACTCCACGACTCCGCTCGCCTTCGGCGCTGCCGGGTTGAATCAGCCGACAACCGTCAACGCCCTGGTGCTGGACACCAACACCTTAGCCACGGCGGCCATCGGCGTGTCGGTCGCGGGCACGGGTACGCTGACGGTCGGCGGTGGGGCAATCCTGGTCGGAACCAACGGCAGCACCGCGGCGGGCACGGTCACTCTCCCGAGCATGATCAACCTCGGCGGCCTCAACTTCGGGGCGACTACGGGGTACATCCACACGAGTGCCAGTCTGACCGTGAACGCGCCCATCACGGGGTCGGCCGGCGTGGTCAAGTCGCAGACCGGAACGCTCGTCCTCAACGGCACCAACACCTTTACCGGCGGGTTGAGTGTCAACGCCGGTATCGTGCAGTTCGCTACCGATGCCAACCTCGGCGCGGCTGGTGGGTCCATTACGCTCAACGCCGGTCAGGCGACGGGGCTGAACTTCGTGCCGAACAATCCGTTCGGTTTCTCCGGCAGCCCGAACCTGACGACGGCCCGCCCGGTAACACTTGGCGCGGCGGGCGGCGTCGTCAACGTCGGGTTCACGAACAGCAACCTGACCATGAGCGGCATCATCAGCGGATCGGGGCCGATCTTCAAGTCCGGTGCGGGTATCCTCACCCTGTCTGGGGCCAATACCTACACCGGGACCACGGTAGCCGCGGCCGGTTTGCTCGTCGCCGCGAACGACGGTGCCCTCGGCGCGCCGTCGAGTAGCGTAATTCTCGCTGGTGCCACATTCCAGCCGGGCAGCAGCTTCTTGACCAATCGTGACTTCCTGAACACGGCCCAGTCACTGATCTTTACCAACGGCCAAAACCTGACGATCAACGGCAACGTCACACAGCAGACCATCCCAGGTGCGTTCACCCTGTTCAAGGTCGGCACCGGCGATCTGACCCTGACGGCCGCCAACGGGTTCAGTGGGTCGTTCCAGTTGGGCGAATCGACACCGGCCGTCCGGGCCACCTCGCCGACTGGCGCTCAAACGTCTGGCCGCCTGATCCTGACGGGGGCGAACGGCTCGCTGGCTCAGTCGTCGTCGGTCTTCTCCATCGCCGGTGGCGAAATCATCCTCGACAACTCCACGGCGGTGAACCAGAACCGGCTCGGCAACGTGACCCTGTCGCTGATCGGCGGCAACGCCACATTGATCGGCAACGCCACGACGCCCGTCAACGAGCAAATTGGGGCACTGTCGATCAACAACGCGAACAACCAGTACGGTGGTCGAATGACCGTTGTCTCTCCGACCGGGGCCGGCGCGACTACGCTCACTGCGACGGCCGCGTTCTCGACTCAGACCGGACCGAACGTTGGCACGTTGTTCATCCGCGCTACCAACCTCGGCGCGGCAACCGGGGACCGTGGCGTCGTCATTCTGCCGACCAACCCGGCGCAGACGAACGGCCTCATCCCGTCGATTGTGGTGGCCACCTCGGACACCGCAGCCGACCCAACGACGTTCGCGACCACCGCGACCGTGACCAATGCCGCGCCCAACTCCAACCAGTTCAGTGTCGTCCCGTTCACCGCTTACACGGCGGGGACCGGGGCGCTTGGGGCCGGGGCAGCCGCCAGCACGTATGACGTGACCGCCGCCGCTAGTTTCACTGGCACCAGCGCGGCCAACGCTCTCCGCATCGGGGCCGGTGGCTCGGTCGACTTGAACGCTGGCACGCTGACGCTCTCCGCGGGTAACATCCTCGCGGCCGGCGGCGCGAACGGCGGCATCACCAGCACCGGTGGCACTGCCACTCTGAACTACGCCGCTGGTGTCGCCGCTCGATTCTCCGTCGCCACCGGCAGCGACCTAACCGTGAACGCCAACATCGTCGGCACTACCGGCGGCCTCACCAAGCTCGGTGGCGGCGTGCTGACGATTAACGGGAGCGTGAGCACGACGACCGGCCTCATGGGCATCGCTGCCGGCACCTTGCGATACGGCACGGCGAACGTGCTGCCGACCGCTGGGACCGTGTTCATTAACACCGGCGCGACACTCGACCTGAACAACACGAACTCCACCCTCGCCGGCCTGATCGGCTGGGGTGACACGAATATTGGCACTGGTTCGCTGACGCTCAACATCGCGACTACGCCTATCCTCGCCTACGGCGGTGGGTTTGTCGGTTCGGGTACGCTGATCAAGACCGGCACCGCCGGCCAGGTTCTCGCGGGCAATAGTCCAAGCTTTAACGGTGGCGTGCAGATCCTCGCCGGTACTCTCACCGTGCAAAGCACAGGGGCCTTGGGCAACGCCCCGATCCTGCTCGGCGACACGACCGGCGCTAATCAGGCACTCTTGACCATCGGGGCGGCAGTGACGACGTTCTCGAACTCGATCACGGTGCAGGCTGGCGGCAGTACGACCGCCCGGCACACGATCACGATGCCATCCGGGGCGTCTACATTTGCGAGCAACGTGGCGATCAACAACACGACCAATTCGTACACCAGTGGCGGCATCACGCTCAACGGCGTCGGCCTTCAGTTCAGCGGCACTAGCGGCGTGACCGGCGGTCTGACGACACAGACTGGCGTGATCAGCGGGCCGGGCGCGCTACTGGTCTTCTCCGGCAACTGGTCGTTTGCTGGCAACAACACGTATGCCGGCGGCACCATGTTCGATACGACGACGGCTTCGACAGCCGGCATCGCCATCGACTCGACGCCGACGGCCGGTACGGTGACGAGCGGCCCATTCGGTACTGGACCGGTCCTGTTCTCGACCGGGTTTGGCATTAACCTCCGGGCTGACGGCGGTGCGCGGACCATTGCCAACGCCATCCAGCTCTCCGCGACCGGCGGCTACTTCGGCGTCATCGGCACCAACCCACTGACGTTCAACGGCGGCTTCGACCTCCAGGGAGCCGCGGTCGTCCAGTCGTTCCAGATCAACAACACGGCCCGCACGACCATCAACGGCGCGATCACGAACGGCACCGCGGGCATCGCCAAGAACGGTCCGGGTGTTCTCGCCGTGACCGGAGCCAACACCTACACCGGCACGACGACAGTCAACGCCGGTACCCTGCTCGTGAACGGCACCGGCACCATCCCAGGCGCGACGCAGGTCAACACGGGTGCGATCTTTGGTGGTACCGGCACCGCGACCGGCCTGATCACCCTGGC
Organism: Gemmataceae bacterium; assembly: GCA_046350275.1. Taxonomy (GTDB): domain Bacteria; phylum Planctomycetota; class Planctomycetia; order Gemmatales; family Gemmataceae; genus JAXMAS01. Next base: position 92,978 of record JAXMAS010000008.1, on the reverse strand, counting down.
GAATGGTGGTATCCTCGCTCCCGGCGACACCGGAGCCTCGACGCTGACGGCCGGCGGTGGCCTGACCACAGTGGCCGGCAGCATCGTGTCCATCCGCATTACGAATGCCAGCACTCCGGCCGCCATCTCCACGGGTGGTAGCACCCTCGGCACCCTGCCGAACCCGACGAGCAACAACTTCCTGAACATCACGGGAGGAACGACGACGATCGATGTCGGCACGCTGTTCGCCATCGATGGCAGCGGTCTGTCATTCACCGTGTTCCAGCCGTACAGCTACCAGATCGCGCAAGGAGCCGGCAGCCAGGCCGGGCTGAACATCGCGACCCAGACTCAGTTCTTCCCGATCGGCTTCCAGGCCACCGGCTTCTCGGTCACCGGCAGCGCCGGTGGTGCGATCTACGTGAACTTCACCCCGGTGCCGGAGCCGACCACGACCTTCGGCATTGCTGTCGCGGGTCTCGCCGTTGCGGGCTACGTTCGCCGCCGCCGTCAACAGGCGACGGCGTAACGCGGGATGGCTAACGCAAAGCGGCGTGCCGGGGAGACGTCTTCCCCGGCACGCCGCTTTCGCTTTGGCCTCGACCTATTTCGCTGCCCCGAAGCAGTAGATTGTGCCCTTCTCCGTGCCGATCACGAGGCATCCGTCGGCGATGGCCGGCGACGCGCTCACTGGGCCGTCGAGAGTGATGCGCTGCACTTCGCCGCCGGTCGCCAGGTCCAGCACATACAGCCGGCCATCGGACGAACCGACGTATGCTCGGCCGCCGGCCACCACGGGCGACGAGTCCACCTTGCCGTCCGTCGCGAACGTCCACGCTTCCTTGCCCGTCGCCCGGTCGATGGCGTAGACGCGGCGGTCCCGGCCGCCGATCACGATCAGCTTTTCAGTCGCCGCCGACGACGCGAAGAACTGCGGTCGGCCCTTCGTCGGCCGGTATCCCCACGTGACCTCAGTCTTCGTCAGATCGACCGCCACCACTTCGCCGGACATCGTGCCGAGGTACAGCGTGCCGCCGCGCACCGCCCCGGACCCGGCCACCTGGCCTTTGAGGTCCACGCTCGTCAGTTCCTTACCGGTCGTTACGTCGAGAACGTGCAGCAGACTGTCGCAGCCCGCCGCGAACGTCTTGCCGGCGGTGACGGCCGGAGTGCCATTGACCGGGCCGCCGCTGATTTGGAACTTCCAGCGCGGTGTGCCGTCGGCTCGACTCAGGCAGTAGAGCGTCTCGTCGTCGGCTCCGAACAGGACGTCGCCGCCATGGAAGTTGGCCCCCGACGTGATGCCCGCATCGATGGTCTGCTTCCATCGGCCCTTGCCCGTCGCCGCATCGACGCAGTGGAAAATGCCCTCGACGGTGCCGGCGTAGACTGCCCCGTCGCGAACGCCGACGGGGGCCTTGATCGCGTCCGGCTTGTCGGTGCCGAGCTTGTACTTCCACTTCACCGTGCCGGTTGCGAGGTCGAGCGCATACAGATAATCGTCGAATGCGCCCACGTAGGCCGTGCCGCCGACGATGGCAGCCGTGCTTTCGACGACGGCTGTGCTGGCATCGGTGCCGACCTTGTGCGTCCAGCGCGGGCCGAGCTTGTCCGGCAACGGCGATGCAGCGACACCGATCTGCTCGGCAGTACCGCGGAAGGTTGGCCAATCGGCGGCGAGCGTAGCCGCGGCGGCGAGCAACAAGGCGGCAGGTGCAAGGCGGGTCATGGTGTTGGCTCCAAGACAGGGCGTTCATGCCATCTTAACTGCCGGATGCGCGGTGGCGACAGGCTGTGATTTTTCGCCCGGTCAAGCGAATCACACCCACCCCATCCGCGGGCCGTGTCTCAGTGTGTTGTGGTTGGCCTCTGTGAGGCCGGCCTCACAGAGGCCAGCTGGTCCGGGCACGGCTCTGGCGGCGTAATCCCGTCCCGCTGTTTGGTTCCGCTCGGTCGGGCGGAAGTCCGAACCGAACGAACCCCAGCGGAGCAACACGGCTAGCCAAGGCGTCACGCGCAGCGGTTACGCGGGTCCGGGTGAGCGCGGTTCCCATAGCTCGAATCGGTTGCCCTCTGGGTCGGTCGCCCAGCCGAACCGGCCATAGTCGTAGTCCTCGACGCGATCTTCTACCTTCGCCCCAGCAGCTCGGAGTTGGGCCAACATGGCGTCGAGGTTCCGGACGCGATAGTTGACCATGAACGGTGCCGGACCGGAACCGAAGTAGGAGGTGTCCGCAGGGAAGGTAGACCAAACCGCCTGCTCTCCGGCCGCAGCAGACGTGAAAGCCCCGTAGGTGCTCCCCGATTCGACGGGGACGCCCAAGTGTTCGCGATACCAGGCAGCGAGCGCCTTGGGATCGCGGGCTTTGAAGAATACTCCGCCGAGTCCAAGTACCTGTTCCATGCGAACCCCTTTTTGCCCGCCGCTGAACTCTTGATTGAGCCGATCGGCCGATCGGCCCATGACCCGCGCCGGCCGACGATTGCGGCCCGGCCTCATTCCACAACGCCGGCGCGACGGCGGCAAGGGGATCGATCGCTTTTCCGCTGCGCCCGTTGCGGAACGATTCGGCCGACATACCGCGGCAGAATCGCCATCCCCCGACATCCCGGCCGCGAGCGATCGCGGCGGTGCGGGAGGCATTCCCGTTCGCCACCAGTGTGCGCGGCGGCTTCAACGTCGGGTCGGTGACTGTTCCCAAGGTCGGCTAAGTGGCCGGTAGGCGTCGAGGGATGGGTTCGGGTCATGCGTTCGCCGGTCGCGCCTCGGCCGCGAACGTGCCGTACTACCACGTGACGGTGCCATCGGGGCCGTCGTAGTCGGATCGTCGAGCGCTCGGGGACGGGAACCGCGTTGATGATGTTGACCCCCGTCTTCGTCGCCAGCTCCGGGCGGAGCGGCACCACGGCGCTGATGTCCGTCCTCGGCTCGGACCCCCGCGTCGCGTTCGACCGGGTGCCGCCCTACGAGCACCGGCACCTCGCGTACTTCGCCAAGGTTGCTGGGCTGGCGGCCGGCTCGCCGTGCGGCGTGCCGGTCGCCGGCCCGGCCCTCGAAGCCCACGACGCGGCGGCGGTCGGCCCGGTTCCTTGGCCGACCGCATCGTCGCCGGATAACCCGCGGCCGCTGGGCCTGACCGACGGCGATGTGCTGACCGCCCTGTGGGGGAAGTTCTCGGCGGCGGCCCGGGCGCGGCAGCCGGCGTGGACGCACTACGCCGAGAAGGCCCCGGACTGGCTGCCAGCCGCGGCCCGGGCCATCGTCCCGGCCCGGACCGTGTACCTCGTGCGCGACCCGCGAGACGTGTACCTGTCGGTCGCCGCGTTCAACCGGGCCCGCGGCACCCTCGGGTTCGGCCGGCGGCCCGGCGACGACGACCGGGCGCACGCGCGGACGCTGGCCCGCGACCTGTTGGTCCTGTTCGAGAACCAGCGGGCCGACGCCGGCCGGCCGGACTGCGCGACCGTCCGCTACGACGACCTGATGACCGACGGGCCGGCGGCGGTCGAGCGGCTGAGCGCGTTCCTGGGACTGCGGCTTTCGGCGGACCCGTTGGCCGCGGCCCCGCCGCCGGACCACCAAACGAGCGGCATCGCGGCGCTATCCGTCGCCCGCTGGCAACGGGAGCCGTTGCCGCCCGGCGTCCGTGAGTTCCTCGAATGTCAGCTCGCCGAGGCGTTGGCGTTCAACGGCTACGAGGCTCCGGCCGCGCCCCCGGCCAATCTGCCGCTGACGGCGGACCTGCCCACGTCGGCGGACGGGTCGCTGGTCCGCGGGGACGACGGGACGCTGGCGGTGCGGCTGACGGGCGACGACTTTTGGGTCGAGCTACCGCCGACGACCGTGGACGCCCGCGGCGTGCGCGAGCTGTGGCTGTGCGTCCGCGGCGACACCGGGGACCATTGCGGCGTCTTCTGGCGAGCCGGCCGCAAGCCGTTCGCCGAGGAGCGCAGCGTGCGGGTGCCGTTCCGGCCCGGCCGGCATTGGCAGGTGGTCCGCGTCCCGCTCGCGGCCCACCCGCGATGGCGCGGCCGGGTGACGCAGTTGCGGCTGGACCTCTTCAACGATTGCGTCGAGCCGGGCCGCGGCGGAGCGATCCGCTGGGCGCGGCTGGTGCCGTGACACGGGGTCGGTCGGTCCGGCGAGCCGCGCCGGACGCGGGTGCCGCTCGGCTCGCGGCACCTGCCCCCCGCGACGCCACACGCGAAACCGCTTTAAGACCGCGTCACTTCGTCCGCGGCTTGAGGATGTCGCCCAACACGTCCGGCCGCGCCGGCACCCGCTCCAACTCCAGGTACCGCAGGCCGTCGGCGTACGGCACCACGACCGTGCGGAACTCCTCGCCGTCCTCGATCAGCAGGTCCACCGCCCGCCGGGTGACGCTGTCGGCGATGGCGTCGCGCAGGCGGTTCGGGCTGAACCGCTTGCCGTTCACGCCGATCACCCTCATGCCGGGGGCCAGCCCGGCCTTGTCGGCGGGCAGGCCGGGGTCCACGGCCCGGACCACGCCGTCCGCCAGGGCCACCCCGAGTGAGTCGGCCGCGGGGTTGTCCGGCGGCAGCACCGCCCCCTTCAGCTCGGCCCCGGCCGGCTTGTCCGAGTACCGCAGCCGGTAACCGAGCCGGCCGACCACGTCGAGCGGCAGCGACTCCTGCGGGGCCTCGACCCGCTGCCGGAGGAACGCCTCCCAGTCGTGCCCGGCCGTGGCGTTGAGGTCGCGCACCACGTCGGCCAGCTCGTACCCGGCCACGGTCTTTTTGCCCGGCACCGTCGCGAAGAACCGCTTGCAGAAGTCGTCCAGCGACCTCGCCCCGTCGGTCTTCTCGCGGATGACGGCGTCGCACTCGTACCAGAGCAGCATCCCTTCCATGTAGAAGTCCTGGGTCCGGCGGAGTTGGTTCCACGACCGGCCGGGGTTGCGGGCGAGGTGGGCGGCGACGGCGGTGTCCTCGAGCGGCCGCCACCGCCGGCCGGCCGTCCGGGACAGCCCGCGGACGTGGCCGGTGAGCGTGACCTTGTACTCGTCCGGCGTCAGCAGCCCGGCCCGCACCGACAGGACTTCGCCCAGGTACTCGGTCAGCCCCTCGTACACCCACAGCAGCTTGGTCTTCTGCGGGGTATGGAAGTCCGGGGTGACCATGGCGGCCGGCCGGCGGTACTTGCCACACCACGAGTGGGCGTACTCGTGCGGCAGCAGGTTCGCCAGCCACCACCCCTTGCGGAGCTTCTCGTCGACCAGCCCCCGCTCGCCGACGCCGTTCAGGCTGCACGCCAGGTGTTCCAGCCCGAACGTCCCGAGGGCGTCGCTGCACACGACGAGGAAGTGGTACTCCGGGTAGTGGGCGACGCCGAACAGGGCGTACGCCTCCCGCACCACCCGCGCGTACAGGTCCACCACCTTCGGGTCGAGGTTGAGCGCCTCGGGCGACTCGGACGTGAGGTGCAGGAAGGCCGGCGGGCCGGGGCCGGCGTCGAGCTTGACCGTCTTGAGGTGCCGGCCGGCGATGAGCGGGCTGTCCACCAGGGCGGTGAGGGAGACGGGCCGGAAGGCGATGACGCCGGCCTTGTCGGCCGCCGGGTCCGCCGTCAGGGCGGTCGCGTACTTCCACTCGTCGGGCAGCCGGAGCCGGACCGTCACCGGCTGGTCGTCGGCCGCCGGCCCCTGCGGGTAGACGAGGCAGGTGTTCCAGTTGATGACGCCGACGTCGCGGGTGCCGACGGTGTGGATGCCGGCCCGGTCCGGCCCCGCCGACTCGCAGACGGTGTCCAACCTCACCCGCACCGAGCTCGTCCCCGCCGGCACCGCGACGACGAAGCAGTGCAGGTCCACCTCGTCGCGGGCCCACGGGACGGGGGTGCCGGCGGCGGTCTCGACGCGGAACCCGGCCACGTCCTCGACGCGGCCGTGCGGGCCGTGCGAGCCGGGGAACCACTTCGGGTACCACAGCCGCAGCGGCCCGGCCTTACAGGGGATGTCGAGCGTGGTGTGGACCAGCTTCCGCGGGAGTTCGCGGGCGTCCACCTCGACGGCGACCGCGGGCGACCCGGCGCGGGCGGCGGAGCCGACCGCCAGGCCCAGGCCGGCCAGGGCGGTCGCTAGGCGTACACGTGCGGGTGACATGGGATTGTCCGTGACCGGGCGATACGACGCCATTCTGGCCATCGGCCTCGGGCGGTTCAAGGCAGTCGCCGGCTAGGCCATAGAACCCCCGTTCCCGGGGAGCGGTTCGGCGTCCTCGGCTCCGGGGAACAGCACCTGGCGCGGATCGTCCGCGTACCGCCGCAGGAACTCGCCGAACGACATCGCCATTTCCGCCCACGTGCTGCCGCCCGCGATCCAGACGACCGGGCACGGGGCCGACGGGTCGGCCGACAGCCGGACCGCGTACACGTGGACCCAGATCGAGTGGTCGGCGAACACGAAGTACGAGCCCGCGTCCGGCAGCGACCGCTCGATGCCGCCGTAGTCCGGGATGCCCCGGCAGCCGGACAGCAGGGCCGGCACCGGCCCGACCTCAGCCAGCGGCCAGAAGCTCAACAGATCCTCGTCCCACGCGCCGGGCGGCATGCCGTCCACGTGGGCGTAGAACTCGCGGACCTCGGCCGGTAGGCGGACGCCGTGCCGCCGCTCGAAGGCGTCGATGTCCGCCGCGGCGGCTCCGGGCCGCGGGGCGATGCCGGCGGCCTGCCAGCGCTTCCGGATCGGCTGCCACACCGCGATACCTCCCTCGCCGCGCGCTCGGCTGAGCTGTCGGGGCCGCACCCGTCGCTCGGTTTTCGGGGGAGCCGGATTCGCGGCCCCGATCCGCGTCAGCCGTACTCACGCTCCCATGAGTTCGCCCGCCCCCAATTCCGCCCAGCCGAACAACACACCATCGGGTCCGGCGTACACATGAGGCGGACCGATTCCGGGGAAGCAGCCGGTGACGGGACAAGGCTACATCGAGCCGCCACCTGCGCCTCGGCAAGCCAAGCTACGAACGGCTTCTCTTTCGGAAACTCGTACTTGGTGTACCGCCGCCAGGTGTCCCCGGATCGCACCCAGAACACCCCGGTATTCAGCGGCCGGCGGAAGACCAACTCGGAGAACTCGACCTTCTTGTTCATCACCTCGGCCGTGACCGGCTTGGGGAACTCCAGCCGGACGTGATCGCCGAGCAGTGCCTTCTTGAGTTCGTCGGCCGCGAACAGGCTCTCATCGTGGCAAGACGCCAGTAGCCCAATGGTGGCCTTCACGCCGTTCGCAACCCCTTTCTCGGGGAACTTGAGCCGTTGGCCATTCAGCATACCGGACGCCTTTGGGGCGTCGTCCGCGCCGTGGGCAACGGCCGCGAACAGTACGACGACCGCCGCAATTGCACATCGCATGACTTCGCCTCCGTCGCCGAACGAAAGATCTCACCGGCCGGCGGGGCTGAGGGGGCCACGAACCTGGGATAACCTACTTGCCTCACAGTCGGCTGCAGCATCTTGCGTCGCCTGGCCCGCTACGGCAGGTCTTTCGCCATTGTGTAGTCCGTGATCTTGTACCCGCACCGCTGGTACAACTCCATCGCCTCCGTGTTGTGTCCGAAGACGTGCAGACCGACGCGCCGGATCCCTAGCTCCCTTGCCTGGTTGTCCAACTCGGCCAGACAAGCGGTCCCGTACCCCTGCCTCTGGTACTCATCGAAGATCATGATGTCGCAGAGAAAGGCCGATCGATACAGCCCGTCGTCTCGCACCTGATACCACAGCCAACCGACCTTCGCGTCGGTCGCGGCATCGTGGACCGTGAAGAAGTGCTGACCCGGCGTCTGCAACCCACTCGGGGCATAGCGGTGAAGCGCCTGCAGAGATAGCGTCAACGCATCACGGCTCACCCAATCGCCGGAACGCTGTTTGTCCTCGGCGTAACCACGGACTGCGGCGTCCCGGTAGGTGGGGTACTCGTCCTCGTCCATCCGCTTCAGTCGGATCGCTTTCACCGCCCTCCTCCTCCGGTGGCCGAGAGAATCCGCGCCTCATTTTCGGGCCTGCCGCTTCCGCGCTTTGGCCCGCTGCCATCCCTACGGTCGCCGCCGACCTCGCTGCCGAATGCGGGGCGCCGACGGTTCAGGGAATGCGGCTCGCGCGCTGGGTCAGGCGGGCCAGGGCGGCCTGCGCCTCCTGGGTCAGCCGACTGGCCGGCGCTCCCGCGGCCAGGGTCTTCAGCACGGCCTTCGCTTCATGGGTGCCGACGCCCTCCAGGACCTGGATCACACGCCACCGGCGCAGCCGCTCGTCCGACCAGCCCTGGCGGCGAGCCAGCAAGGCGTTCACCCGCTGGCGCGTTTCCGGCGAGGGCTGGCCCTCCAGCACGCCACGCAGCGCCGACTCGGCCAACTCTCCCAGCTGTTCCAACTCCACACTGGCCTGCTGCCGCACGGCAAAGCGACCGTTGTCCAGGTCGGCGATCAATTGCTTGAGCCGGTCGGCGCTCGGTGCCGTCACGGGCTGCACCCGGACCTGCAGAAACGGCACACTGGACTGCGGGGCCCGAACGAGGCGGACGATCGCCGCAAAGGCTCGGACGGCGTCTGCACTCGCCAACTCATCCCACAATCCGGTCAGCTCCGCGGGTGTGAGGTCCGCGGCCGGTTGCCGGCCCACGGCGGGCGGAACGTCCCAGATCAGGACGGTGGTGTCGCCGTTCACCGAGGCGAGCGTTTGGCCGTCCGGGGCAAACGCGATCGCGTAGTACCAGCTATACGGTGCCCCGTTCAGTCGGCGGACCTCCTTGCCGGTCGCCGTTTCCCACAATCGAATGCCGGTGCGCTCGGCCGTCGCCACGGTTTGGCCGTCCGGGGCGAAGGCGGCCGAGCTGATCCAGTTCTTGTCCCGGACCAGTGTGTGAATCTCCTTGCCGGTGGCGACTTCCAGCAGCCGTGCGGCATAGACCTCCCTGCCAAAACCGGCTTCGCCTGCCACAGCCAGCAACTTCCCGTCCGGGGAGATGGAGACCGCCGAGGCGGTCTTGAGTTCAGCGATCGGGTCGCCGCTGGCCACGTCCCAGAACCGCGCGCCGTCCGAGAGGCGGCGGCCGTCCGGGGAGTAGAAAACGTTGGACGCGTTGCCGGTGAACTGGCGGAGCGCCGCTCCGGTTTCTGCGTCCCACAGGCGTATGCCTTCTGTGCTGGCGGTCGCGATCGTCTTTCCGTCGGGGGCGTAGGCGACGCCGCGGGCATAGCCGGCCTTCAGCACGCGCAGCGGCCGGCCGGTGGCCGTGTCCCACCATCGCAACGTCTCATCCTGGTAGCCGCCCGCCGAAACCAGGCGCCGGCCGTCCGGCGAAAAGGCTATGCCGTTGATCGAGCCTTGATGGCCCTGAAGCTGACGAAGCTCCTTGCCGGTGGCGGCGTCCCACAGTCGGATGGTCAGGTCAATGGACGCCGTGGCCAGCTGCTTCCCCTGGGGAGAAAATGCGATCGTGGTGATGCGGTCGCTGTGCCCGGACGTGGGCGGCACGACCTCTCGGCCACTCGCGGTATCCCAGAGCCGCAGCATCGGCACGTTGCTGGTGGCCGCCACGGTCTTGCCGTCCGGGGCGAATGCCACCGCATGGACGGAGCCGTGATCGCCGATGTTCCCGAAGGTCGGCCCCACCAGTTGATGGAGTTGCTTGCCGGCCGCCACGTCCCACAGCCGCACGGTCCAGTCATTGCTGCCCACGCCCAGGGTCTTCCCGTCCGCGGTGAAAGCCAGCGCGTTTACCCGCCCGCCGGCGCCGCCGAAAACCTTGCCGTGGCCCCTGAGCTGGTGCAGCTGCCGGCCGGTCCCCACGTCGAACACCAGCACCGACGCATCGCCGCCGCCCAAGGCCAGAGTCTTGCCGTCCGCGGAAAAGGCGGCCGCGGCCGTGTCGCCGTACTGGTAGCGGGCATCGAACGTGCGGAGTCGCTTGCCGCTGGCCACGTCCCACAGGGCATTGTCAGAGCCTGTGAACAGCGTCTTGCCGTCGGGGGACAGGGCCAGGCAATCGAGCCCAACATACTCGATCTGGCGAATCTCGCGGCCGCCCACCACGTCCCAGAGCAGGATGACCTTGGCAACGTAACTGCCCACGGCCAGGGTGCTGCCGTCCCGGGAAAAGGCGGCGTGGAGGCTGGAGGCCGATTCGGGGTCGCCGTATCGGCCGTGCCACTCGAACCGGCCGACTTCCCGGTTCGAGACGGTATTCCAAAGCTGAATGGTCCGGCTCTTCTTCGCCTGCGGGTCTTCAGGATCGACCGACACGAACAATTTGCCATCCGGGGAAAGGGCAGCGAACCCCGGTGCCGAGAACCGCTGCAACTCCTTGCCGGTGACGGCGTCCCAGCGCCGGACGGTCTGGTCCTGGCTGGCCGTGACCAGCGTCTTGCCGTCGGCCGCATAGGCCACGGCCGACATCCGGCCATCGTGCCGAAAGCGAACCGTCCCCAGCCGGACCAACGCCCCCGGGGGCAGCGGATCACCGAACTGGTCCACGCGCGGCGGCGGGGCCGCATTTCCAGCGGCCGCCGGCCGTTGCTCCTGGGCCGTCGTGAGTGTTATGGTCCACGGCAGCAGCAGCGCAGCCGTCCAGGTGCGGAAACGCGGAGACCGCATCAATGACCTCAAGCGGCGGCCATGCCCTTGCTCGCGCGGCGGGCTTGTAGCTGGCGCGGCGGGCTTGTGAATACGGATCAACGCGGCTCGGTATCAGGGGTCCATGCGCCGCGGCAGGAAGCGCACGACCGCCTCCAACTCGTAGCGCGTGTAGCTCGCATACCGGCCGCGCAGCCACAGTAGCGCGGTCGGGCCGCCCGCCCAGTCCGGCACCACCGGCCGGATGTTGTCGATCGGGGACCCGGATGTCACCGCGGCCCACCGCCAGGTCCTTCCCCCATCCGCGCTCTCCCCCCGGAAGATCTCGTAGTGGCCGCCAGGGAGCCCTTTGCCCGTGGACGGGTCGACGTTGGCGGACAGGAACGCCACGCCCGGGTCGTTCGGGTGCAGGCAGATGCCGCCGGTGTAGTCGTCCTCGCCGGGATAGAGCCGGGTGCCGGCGTAGGCGATCTCCCAGTCCTGCCAGCGGGTGCCGTCCCACCGGGCGTAGCGGTAGCGGTGGTCCACCCCGCCCTTGCCGGGCGGCAACCCAGCTGAGTCCTTCTGCACCGAGTAGACGACGTAGGGCCGGCCGTCGGCGTCCAGGTGCAGGTCCTGCGTCCAGGCGACGTTGTCCCGATCCCCAGCGAACACGCGGGTGGCCTGGTCGGGGCGGATCGGCCCGCTGGCCAACTCGCCGATGGGCGTGCCGTCGCTGCGGTGCAGCCGGCCGGAGCGGTAGTAGGCGTGGTAGATGCTGTTGTCGTAGTCCCGCGGGTGTCCCTCGGTGAACAGGACGTGGACGGTGTCCTGGCCGTCGGAGGCGTACTTCGCGTACGGCCGGTGGAGGGTCTTTGCGGGAAAGTCGATCAGCAGCCCGCCCGCCGTCCAGGTGGTCCCGTCGTCGTCGGAGTACATCCACGACGGCTTGAAGCTGGCCTGGTAGCCGCGGAAGAAGTTGTACACCCGCCCGCGGCCGCCGTTCTCTCGGGCCAGCCGGTGCAGGTTGGAGTAGGTCACGCGGGACCGCTCGCCCGGCACGAACGTCTGCTCCGGCCCCCAGGCCGTGGCGTCCCCGGGTCGTGTCCCGAGGCGGTAGTGGACCAGGCCGTCCGTGCCGTGCCGGGAGTAGACCGCCAGCAGCCGCCCATCGGGCCGTGCCAGCAGGGCGGGGGCGGCGTGGTCGTCGGCCTGGAGGTTCTTGTGCAGCGTGTGCCGCGACGCCCGCCCGGTGGCCAGGTCGTAGCTGGTTACCTCGACGTCGCCGCGGCGGGCTGTGTCGTACCGGCCGCCGGCGACCGTGCCGAGGATGAGCTGGCCCGCGTGGACCAGGGCCCGCTCGTCCTGGAACCAGCACCAGCCGGCGTCGTCGTTAAGCACGATCGCGGGCCCCGGCCGCGCGGCCGAGAAGTCGCCGCTGGGAGGGGCCGCGACCGACCGGGCGGCCGCGACGCCGAGGAGTAGGAGGGTGGGGACCGGGCGGGCCAGTGGACTCATGTCGGACTCCTCCCGGCTTGCGAGCCGGCGGGCGACCTGTTCCGGGGCCAGTGCCCCTGTCGGCACCGGGGCGATGTCCGGTATCCCTACACCTACGGATACAACCCTTCCACGGCCGCCGAAGCAGGCGCTATAGCAGACGGCGGGGGCCGTGTACGACCGTCATTTCACCTTCCGGAGGTCAAGCACCGCGTGTCCCTGAAACGGTGCCTCCAATGTCCGCTTGCCGCCGCTGAACGACCGACTCAGCGGCGGCGGGCCACCGGCGAGCGATGAGTCGCAGAAACGAATCATGCCCCGCCGTCTGCTGCAGGGCCTAGTTCGGCGTCCTCGTCCTCCTCGTCCGGCAGCACCTCGATGGTGAAGGTCGCGCCGGGAGCCAACTCGCGGACGACCGCCGCCACCTGCTCCCGGCCGGCCGCCTCGTCCCGGACCAGGACCGACACGTCCATGCCGCCCGAGCCGGACCCGAACCCGCCGACTTCGCCGATCCCCCGGTCCTCGATCACCGCGACCAAGCGGTCGCGGATGTCGAGTTCCTCGTCCGCGGCGAACTCGTCGCCCGCGAGTTCGATCTCGACGAGCAGGTGGACCAGTGGGGCGTCCGACATCGAACTGCCTCCCAACGACGAACATCAAGCTCGGCTGCCGGGGCCGCGCCTGGTTCGGCCCGTTCGGATTCGACGACGAGGCCAGTTCCGGACTCCGTCAATTCTTCTTCTTGAACTTGAACACGTGCTCGACCTTTTCCGTGCCGACTGGGGACTCCAACACAATCTCCGGCTGCTTCCCGGCGATCACGTACCCCGGCGGCGCGGTCCAGACGAAGTAAGTGTACCCATGCCGCGGGCCGATCAGTCGCGTGAAGTTGCCGTCCTTATCCGTCTTCAGGGTGTCGTCGATCTTATCTCTGTGGTCAACGATTCGTTTGGAACCGAGGTTGTCCCCGTGGATCGGCCCCGCCCAGTCTTCCGCCACGGCGTTTTCGGTCACGAACACGGCCCCCGGCAATCCCTTCCCGGTGTCCACGTCCACAGCCCGCAGGGTCAGCTTGCAGGCGTTGGCCAGGTTGAACACGAACGTCCGCTCGTTGCCGACCCGAACCATCCGGCTGTAGAGGTTCGGCGGAGATTTGAACCCGACCGGGCGGTCCAGGTATGGGAGTTCCTTGTCCGAGGCGATCTCGACGTAGTACCACCCGTCCGCGAGGGGGAAGCGGACGTTGCCTTTCTGATCGGTCTTCCCGTCGGTCAGGGTTTTCGTCTGGTCCACCGACCAGTCACCCGTGTACTTGCGGATGGTGACCTTCAGTCCCTCGATCGGTGTCTTCTTCTCCCCGCCCAGGAACCGGATCGTGGCATCCTTGTCCTCGGCTTGCACGGGGAGGGCGAAGCAGAACAGGACGAGCAGTGTCCAGATCTGCTCGATCCGCTCCAGCCGCTCGCGGACGCTGAGCCAGTCGATTCCCATCGCTTCGAGGCTGACAGGCATGGCCATTCCTCTGGGACGAACCGTTGTTCCAGACAGATTACCACGGCCAACTGACAGGGCAAAGGACGGCCGAACGCCAAGCTCACCTGCACCGGCCGTACAGGTGGATTCATGTCACGAAAAGCCTACATGCGGCCGGTGTCCGGTGCAGAGCCTCAATACTCATGGAGGCTTTCCCTGCGATGACGGCAACGCGGCACGTCGCCGCGTCCAGCAAACGCGGCTCACGCCGGGGGCCGGCTACTCCGCAGTTTGATGAGCCTGCCGAAGGCCGATGAAAAGCCATCGGGCCGTCTCAAATCCGACGCTCCGGCTTGGTGGCGGTCACGATGCCGGTCACGGCCAAGGGACCGCTCCACCAGAATCGCCAGCCCATCCCCCGACGGGCAACGTCGCTCATCCCGATTTCGGCGAGCCGTGCCCGGTATAGCCCGGTGGCCCGCACGTCGGCGATCATCAGCCGGCCGCCGGGACGCAGCACTCGCACCGCCTCGTCGATCGCCTTCTCCCGGCCGGCACGTCCGCTGATGTTGTGGATCGCCAAACTGGAGACGACCACGTCGAAACTGTTGTCTTCAAACGGCAGCGCCGTCATGTCCGCCGTGTGCAGTTCGACACGATCCGCGACCCCCTCGGCGACCGCGTTGCGTCGGGTGGCCTCAAGGGAATTGCCGGACTGATCGACGCTTCGCCACAGGTCCACGCCCACCGCCCGCCCCGTGGTCAAGTGTTGAGCGGCCATGAGCAGGACCGCCCCCCGGCCACATCCCATGTCCAGGATGCGCTCGTCCCCACGAAGGTTCAACGTATCGAGCAATTCGGCCCAAACGACGAACTTGCCTCGCAGCGTCCCGTGGAGGTAGAGCCCGAGGATGGCCAGGATGAACAGGGCCGCCAGCCAATTCGAGACGTTACCGAAGACGACGGCGAGGGCGAGTTCCAGCGCGGCCATGGCGGCAATGAAGGCCGGCCCATAGGGGGCGTCAATCCCATACGTACCGCGTCGGCGAGGGGTCACATGCTGGGTCATCGGTCTGGCTTTCTCGTCGAGAGTCTTCCGTCACAGCGATGAGGCGGCTGTCTCGCCGTACCCCACTGTTGCCGCCCCCATTCCCTCAAGGAGCCGCGTCGCTTTCCCGGGCTTCAAGTCCTTATGGCACCGGATCGGGTGCCGAACGACCCAAGCTTAGCGGCCCGGCCCGCGGGAGGCCACGATTGCAACAGGGACGCGATGGTCGGGTTCGCTGCCGCGCATGGTTAGGCCGCGTTGTCGTGTGTCTGAATCAACTCTCTGACCCGCTCCCAACGGATGACCTCTCGCAGCACGGGCCAAGTGCGAAACAAAACCCGGCAGCGACCAACGTCACGAACAAAGGCTCCAACACACATGCCGACGACTAACCAACCAGCCTCCGGCACTCCGACCGCCGCCATGGCCCAAAAGCCGACCGCCGCGCCAACCAACAGCAAGAGCCACGACGGCAAGCAGGTGCGAATGATGCCCGAGATGGTGAGCCAGTCGGCATGGTGTCTCTCGTAGCTCTTGAGCACCTTGAGTTGGATTTTGGTGAGCGTCATATCGTCGGTGGTGTGAAGCGGCCTAACGATGGAGCTCAGCAGCGCCGGGGGCCAAGGAGGACAGTATACCGCGCGATGGCGTCACGGCTCCCGGTCAGCTTCAGCACCTAGTTCGGCGGTGCCGCTCGGCGATTGGCACTCGTGCAAATCGGTCAGGCGAAGTTCGCACGGCGGGACACGCCCCGCTCAATACTCCCGAGGATTGCCCACCAATCGCGATCCTGTAACGACTTTAGCTTCACCCAGAAGTTCGGCAGCGCCTGACTATAGATGAACCCGTTCTCATCTGGTTCGAGCAACCGGTAGACGCTCCCATCCAATCGGTGCCAGAAAACCCCAACCGGATCGTCGTTGATGGCGACGAGGTATTCTTTCACGCCGGACTTGCAGAACTTGTCCCGGCGACGGAGGAAGTCTGGGTCGTCCGCGGAGTCGAACACGTCGAGGACGAAGTTGGGCGGCCCGTAGAACGCATCATCGCCGGCGTCGCATTGCTTCTTGCTCCCGTAGTTGACCATCGCAACGAGGCCGGGGACTTCCGAGTCTTCGGGAGATAGTTGCACCTTGGCCAGAACGCACACGTACCAGCCCGGCGAGAACAGACGCCAACGGTTGACGCAGAACGCCAGGTCCGTCAGGGTCACGGATTGATGGACGCTCAGCTCAGCCATGTCATCGCTCCGAAATTGCAAAGCCGCCGAACGATAAGGATAAGCTGCCGGGGCCGCCTGCAAGACCATCATGCCGCGCGAAGCCAGGATGGCGGCCCCGGTCAGCTTCATCCGTTTGTTCGGCGGCGACCTTCCGCCTCTGGATCATAAACCGTGTAGCCCAACGCCATCGCTGCTCTTTCGAGCAACGGCCGTGCGGGGCCATCAATCTCATCGGGACTGTCAAAGAACAATTCCGTACCCGGCTGCACGCAGCATGAGGCCACCAAGCCCAGATCATCACCGAAGGAGACATAAACCGCGTCGTTCTGGACCGATTGGAGCCACGCCAATCGCTCCTGCTTACCTGGCAATGAATCTGAGAACCGTAGCGTGGCGGCAATCATTCCGGCCACATGATCCTGACCAGCGTCCGGGTCAGCATCGACGGTATTGAACTCATCGCGGAGACGTCGAATAACCTCCTTGACCGGCAGTGCGTCACGTCCTTCCGGCGGGAACAGTTTAATGAATGCCATGCCGCGAACCCCGAGATACCAAGCCGCCGAACGACCCAGCTCACCTGCCGGGCCGCCGAGAGCGGCATGGTGTCGCGCGAAACCAGAATGGCGGCCCGGTCAGGTGCAACGTCATGGTTCGGGGGCATGGCGTCGCGCCCCGGTTCATCCTCCGAGGGAATCCAACGCTTTCTTCAATTCCTTCTCTGAAAGCAATCCCTCTCGATGACAACGAGCCAAGAACTTCTCAATCGCCTCGCACATCGATCGACGGCATTCTTGTCTCGCATTATGCTTTGCACCCCTTTGAATTGGTGGTGTCTTTCCGGCGACATTGTGCTTCTTCTCATACTCGGCCTGGCCGGCGCGAAGGCGTTCAAAGCGATCCTGATAACCCTCGATGACCGTCAGACAGTGTATCGCTTCGTTCACCCAAAATTCCACGTTGGCAGCATGGCCAGCCAGTTGATGCACCGGCAGACCAGCGGAATGTTCCAGCGTTCGGACAAGCGGCGCGCATATGCCGTCGATGTATGACACTCGAGGCTTTGTTGGAGACACCTTTGGCGGGGGACGGAGCGCCGCCGCTTTTTGAGCCTCTCTCTCGTCGTCCTCCTGTACGGCCTTGTTGGCCTTGTAATCGGACCAAAACGTCTCCCATTCTTTGGTCTGCTTGGGGGAGGGAACGCGCATCCACCAGGGAACCAGTTCGCAGGGCCGCTGGCACGTGGGACAATCGACCGACTTGAGCGATGGTTTGCGTCGGTACGACTTGCGGCAAGTCACACAGGTCCACGTCCGTTTACCCATCGCCGCCCCTGTCTTACCCCCGAACAAGAAGTTCAGCAGCGGCGGCCGGGAGAGACTCGACCCCTGGATGCGACTGACGAGGCCGCCGTCTGCTGCAACGCCGGGTTAGGCGATGCCCCGAACCTCTTATTGGCGAGGATGCGCAGGACCTCCCGGCCATACGTTACCGCGCCGCCGACATCCGGGACGATCCCCTGTACATCCAACGGGCGGAAGCCGTCGATCTGGGCGGCGTAGTCCGCCAAGATGATGACGTGCGCCCAACCGTGTTCGACAACGCTCCGGCCGGCCAGGTCATTTGCTGCCGCAGGTGCGTCCCCGCTCCAGTCCATGAGGCCGACCAAGAACGAAATTCGGCTCCCCGGTCGGCCCGGACCCGGAAGGGCGAGCACGCGGCCGCACGCGAACCGCCCGTTGGACAGCCGGAACGAGAAGAACTGGCCGGGTTCGAGCTGGGCGTTCGACTTCGGTCGGAATGGGAAGCTTACACGCGCCTTCATTCTCACGACCTTCACGCCAAAGGCCTAACACACAGCTCAGTGGCCGGGGGGCGGGGGCGACTTCACCCCACGGAGAGCCGGCGTCGCCCCCCGGTCCACTGCAGCGCTTGGATACTTCTCATGCCCTCGCGGGTGACGGGCCGGAGCCTGTCGCCAAGTACAACGGGATCGTGGCTTGCGCCGGTCCCAACGTGGAAGTTTCCGGCGCGCCGTAACGCGCCAACCACGATGCGGGATCAGGACGGCCCGTCACTCCGGAGGACATGGCATGATCTACAACCGCCCGCACCGATTCTACTGCGGCGTCGATCTCCACGCCAGGAGCCTGTTCACCCACGTGCTCGATCACAAAGGCCAAACTGTCTTCGAGAGAGACCTGCCCGCCGACCCCGACGAGTTTCTCCACGCTTTGAAGCCCTACCGCAAGAACGTCGTCGTCGGCTGCGAATGCATGTTCGCCTGGTACTGGCTGGCCGACCTGTGCGAGGCCGAACACATCCCCTTCGTGCTCGGCCACGCCCTGGCCATGAAGCACATCCACCAGGGCAAGTCCAAGAGCGACAAGATCGACGCCGGCAAGCTCGCCGCCATGCTCCGCGGCGGACTGTTCCCCATGGCCTACGTCTCCCCCAAAGCCAAGCGCCAGACCCGCGACCTGTTGCGACGCCGCTCGTTCTTCGTCCGCCAACGCTCCCAACTCATCGCCCACATCGTCAACACCAACAGCCAGTTCAACCGGCCGCGCCCGCTTCCCCGAGGTCGGCAACTTCCTCTCGTACAGCCGGCTGGTCCGCTGCGAGCATTCCAGCGCGGGCAAGGTCAAAGGCTCGGGCGGCAAGAAGATCGGCAACGCCCATCTGAAGTGGGCCTTCAGCGAAGCAGCCTGCCTGATGATCCGGGCGACGCCGGCGGTGAAGAGTTGGATGCAACGGCAGGAGGCCAAGCGCGGCAAACGCAAAGCGCTGTCGGTGCTGGAAGCGAAGATCGGCCGGGCGGTGTACCACCTGTGGCGCAAGCAGCAGGCCTTCGACCTCAAGCGCTTCCTGAAAGGCTAAGCGCGGGAACCGATGCAAAACCGCTCCGAAGGTCAAACACATGAACGGACCTTGATGCGTACCCGCCGGCCCGGCCGGGGAGTTCGACGGCCTAACTGGGGCAACCACGGCGACCGCGCTGGCGCGACGATCGTCTGAGGCTCGACCTCTCGGTCACGCTGCGGCTCACGCCCGACCCCGTCACGCTTGGATTGGCCCCCAGGCCGGCGACCGGCGGCTGGTGACAACTTCAAACCGAAGGAGATACCGCGTCGCGCGCCCACGACGCTTTGCGACCGATGCGGCCCGACCAGCGAGTGTGCGACTAACGAGGCCGATGCGGCCACGCGCGGGAGCAAACGCCAGACGAGGGTCTCGATTCCCTCGCCGAGACGCCTGCGCCGAGCCGTCACCCTGCGGGGATCGAGCTGTCGATTTTGAGTGACCGCTGCGTCGGCACGGAGAGGTTTCTGAGGCGTCGCCGCTGGTGGGCGACAGCGTCCACGCCGTTCGCGGCGTGGGGGCCGGACCTCGTAAAGCTGTTTGGTGCCGCCCGGCCTCGAGCCGGCCGGACGCCGAAGCGTGAACCATCCCGACGCCGCGACGACTCGGCCCAAAAACGCAGGACTCGAATCCAAACAGTGCCATACGTCGTTCGTCACGACGGAGTGGGATCACTGTTTCTATTCAAGTTCGGAGAGCCATAAAGCGGTTCGGCGTGCCTTTGCTCAGGAGGCCAGAACGTCTCGGAGCTTGTGAACAACCTCATCGAGCGAACGGGTGCAAAGCTCGATTGTCGGGCTGTCCCAGGCGAAAGGTGACCGCCCGGCCGGCCGATCTGTGTGACGCGGCACGACGACCAGCCGGAACGAACCCGTCGGATCCGCATGCGGATACCAGCCGACATCCAACAGCAAGCCCTTGCTGTCGTTGGTGGCTTGGAAGAGGTCTTCGAGAAAGCAAAGGTCCCAAACCGTGACCTTTCCCCCTTTGACGACCACCTTGTCGGCGTCATCGGGGGAGGCAGCGAAGAGGCGATGGTGCGTTACCTTCCAGCCCGGCCCAGGCTGAACCGGCACCAAATCCAACTCCGGGGTTTCGACAGTTATGCTTGTCACGCAAGTCACCTCTCTTGTCCGGGTTCGAGGTTGGCCACTCACAGGCCGAAGTGTTCTCGTACTGCTTGCGGCAGCCGGTTCGGATGCATCGGATGGCCGTGGTATGACCCGCCACTGAGTTCGGCTCGAATCCAAGTCGTTGCCTTGCCCCCATCGTAGCCGACGACCTGATCGAACTGCACGAATGCATGCTTCGCCCCACCGTGTTCGACCACGAACCCTTTCTCCAGCGCGATCTTCTCCAGCCCCTTGTTGCTCACGCCGGGCAGATATTGCGCCGCACCACCCCCGCTGCTGAACTTCGCCGCCTCGGCTTCTGTCGTCGCTTTGAGGTGCTTGTAGCCGTGGACGCTGTTTTCAGCTTCGGCGACGGTCGTGCGGTGGGCTTTTCGGGCGGCGTAGCTCGTCACTCCCTCAGGGTAGCTGTACCCCTTGCCGACGCCGACCGGCTTGGGGAAGCAGTCCGGGCCGTTGTGGACCAGCATGGCGTCGTCGCCGGTCCCAACGAAGTAGTTGTGGAAGTACTCGACCTCGATCCCGAACACCTCGATCAAACCCGGAACTCGCCGGATAGACTCCGCCGGGGCGACCACGTTCCCGGCCACCCGGATCAACTCGCCCTTGTACAGTTCGTGCGCTCCGATCCACCCGCGGCGGCTGGCAGACCAGACAGCGTGTCCCGGCGTAACTCGGACCATCTGCCCGGCCCACCGGAACTCGACCACCTCATGGGCCGTGTGCTTGACCCGACCCATGACCCTGCTCGTCCACAACCCGTTCTCGTCAGGCAGCGGGGGAACGGGAATCTCGTAGCGTCGCTCGGGGTTGCCGACGATGGTGCCGATGGTCCCGTCATGCATGACTACCTGCATCCCGCGGAACAGGTCCAGCACGCTTACCGGCCGGCCGTTCAGCAGTTGGAATTCCTCATCGGCGTCGAACACCATCCGGGCTTCGGCCAAGCCGAACATCTCCGGGCAGGTGTAGGTCACGACGACTTCGGTAACACCATCCGGGTTGCTGCTGCGAATCTCCTCGTACTTGGCCTCGATCTGCAACGGGGTTGGCGGCGCGAGAGTGCCGGCCAGAGCCTCGCCATCGCCATACGGTGCCAGGGGCGCACAAAGCAACCGCGTTCGGCCCACGTCCACGGTGTCAATGGTCGCGTTCTCGTTCTGAGGCGGCTCGGATTCCTGCCGCGAGAACGCCCGGTATGTCGCCTCGCGCGCCTCGAACGGGTCGGGGAGGCCGGCGTTGGGCTTGCTGAAATCCGGGAAGACGCGGGGGTAGCAGCACCGCTTGTACTTCTTGCCGCTTCCGCACAGGCACGGGTCGTTCCTGCCGTGGCCCCTCGCGCTCATACCGTCCTCGCTTTCCTCGCCGAACGACCGAGCTCAGTGGCGCGGCCCCGCTTTGGGGGCCGCGTCCACTGCAGCGCTTGGATACGTCTTATGGCCTCGCGGGTGACGGGCCGGAGCCTGTCGCCAAGTACAACGGGATCACGGACGAGCCGGTCCCAACGTGGAAGTTTCCGGCGTGTCGTCGCACGCCAACCACGATGCGGGATCAGGTCGGCCCGTCACCGGGGAGACCATCGGCCATGCGCCTCGACACCGGCCAGCATCGATTCTACGCCGGCATCGACCTGCACGCCAGAAGCTTGTACGCCCACGTCCTCGACGACCGCGGCCGAACCGTCTTCGACCGCGACCTGGCCGCGTCGCCCGACGCCTTTCTCGACGCCGTGACGCCGTTCCGCGACGATCTGGTCGTTGGGGCCGAGTGCATGTTCGCGTGGTACTGGCTCGCCGACTTGTGCGAAGCCGAAGGCATCCGGTTCGTCCTCGGCCATGCTCTCTCGATGCGAGCCATCCACGGCGGCAAGACCAAGACCGACAAGGTCGACGCGGCCAAGATCGCAGGGTTGCTCCGCGGCGGGCTGTTCCCGCAAGCCGACACCTACTCATCCGCTCTCCACGCGATCCGGTAGAGCTGTTTGGTGCCGCTCGGGAGGGCGGAAGGCCGAACCGAACGAACCCCTGCGGAGCTCCCGCGGTTAGACGAGGCGTCACGCGCAGCGACCCCGACATGCGTTAAGGCGTGTGAGAATCACGTTCGGGTGGAAGGAACGTGGCTGGACAATCTAGGCCATAGAGTGGTTCGGCCTATCGGCGGGGTAACCGTTCGATGGTGACGCGGCCCCGCGGCCGCACCTTCATGTTGAATTCGTAACCACGTAACATCGCCATCCCGACCAGCGGTGTCGCGTCAAACTCGTCAACGAATACTTGGCGACGGCGGCCGTCCCAATCGACCTTCGTTCGGTACACGTCGAACGTACTTACGCTCCCGTCCGCCAATACGCCGCGACCGAACGATTGCCAGCGCAGGCCCAACGCAGCGACGGTCGCCGGGGGCAATGTGAGCCAACCCGTGTACCCTGAATCGACCACCGCTTCAACGTCCTGCCGACGCCCGCGATGGCCGTGGAGCGTCAGCCGGATCAACGGCTCGCGGCCGCGGACGACGCCGACGATCATGGTCCGACCCGCCCAGCGTGGCCGCCGAAGCGATGGAGGTAACCCAACGTGACGTGGACCAGCCAGATTTGCGGATCGGCGACGCGCTTCCGCAAGCGCGTCGCCGCCTTCATCTCCTCAGCATCCAACTCGTACTCCCCCGTCTCAATGTCGACGGCGACATACTTGTCGGCATCCGCCGGCGTCAAGTTGGGTTGAACCCGACTTGCGACGAGCGCATCACCGCGGCGGGCAAACTCCTCTTTGGTGTAGCGACGCCCGACCATTGCCGTTCTGCCTCGCAATCTGGGAAAATCGACCGGTACACGGATTCTGGCCCCAAGGGCGGTCCTGTTCCAGTGCAAATGGTATACTCGCGCCCCGCGAATGCGGCGTCGGCTCGAAAACCCACGCCGACGCGCCACCTCCGCCGCCGAACGGGTGATCGACCTAACCGGCCGGTTGACCCCTGGTGCCGATTGTGAGATGTCGCGCGCCAGTTGAGCCATTTCCATTGTCGGTTGTGCCATTTCGTCCCGGCATTGAACCATGCCGACGCCGAGCGCTCAATCGCCTTGCACCTTTCTGTCGGCCTTTTTCCTTCCAATCGATATTGACCATTTGTGCCCTCGTGTCGGCGACCAACAACCGGAGCGCCAGGAGGGACCCCGATGGAGGCCGATTCCATCCCCCGAGAAATGCCGACGTCACAACCGCCGAAGCTCCTCGACTGCCTTCGCCCAGCCGCGCTGGCCGCCGCGATGCCCGTCCCCGTGGCCGACGATTTCGTCCCGTGGGGCCATCGCCCACCGAAGTGGCCCGCGCGTCGAGCTGCCGACTAACTCGGACGCCCTGCGGGGCCGATCCCGTCGCTTTGAGTCGCCGACGCCGCGGAACGAGGGTGTTTCTGGGATGCACTGGCGAAGCCGGTGTCGTCGTCGGGCTGGGCACGGCATCGGCGACGCGATCCCGTAGAGCTGTTTGGTGCCGCTCGGGAGGGCGGAAGGCCGAACCGAACGAACCCCTGCGGAGCTCCCGCGGTTAGACGAGGCGTCACGCGCAGCGACCCCGACATGCGTTAAGGCGTGTGAGAATCACGTTCGGGTGGAAGGAACGTGGCTGGACAATCTAGGCCCTAGAGTGGTTCGGCGTCTGGGCCACCCCCAAGCACCTGCCGCCGGTACACCTGCCACTGCGCGTACGCCGGCCCCAGCTCGGCCAACTCGAAGAACCCGCTCTCTGTTCCCGGCGCGATGGCCCGCAGCCCTAGCTCGCGGAGGATGTCAGCGACGACGAACAGCGCCTCCGGGCCGCCGCGAACGTGGAAGGCGAAGCTGTCGAGCACCTCCTCGGGGCCGATGTTGACCTCGATGCTGTACCCCGGCCCGTCGATCACGCCCCACGTCGGGTCGGCGAAGGCGGCGGCCGGAGCGGCCCGGAGGATGCCGGCCAGGATGTCCGCCCGCCGGCCGATCGGCTTGGGTGTGAAGTCGTCCGCGATGTCCGCCACGGTGCGGGCGTCGGGCGGCAGATCTTGGACGAACACGTCGAAGCTCACCGCACCCCCCATTCAGCGCGGCGCCCGCCAGATTCGTGCGGTGCCGTCGGTCGAGGCGTCGTCGGCGACGATGACCTCGTAGGGCTCTGCCACCTCCCGGGCCGACTCGCGGATCGCCGAGAGGGTGCGGCCGATCAGCTCGGCCTCGTTGTGCGCCGGAATGACGAACGAGATCATACCCGCTCGCCCTCCTTCGCCGAACGACCCCGCTCAGCAGCCGGGGCCGCTGAGGGGGCTATGAACTCTCAAAAGCAAACATGCGGCCCCGGTCTGCTGCAGCGGATGGTTCGGCCTCACCCCCGCACCCAGACGCGGACCTGCTCCCACTCCTCGGCGGTGAGCGGCCGCTGGGTGAGCCGCAGCTGCCGGCCGCTGTCCACGTGCTGCAGCACCCGGGCGGTGATGACCGCGTCGACCGCCGGGTAGCCCTCCATGCCACGGGACCGGGCCGGCGGCTCGGCGAACTCGGGCACCTCCAGCAGCCCCGGGAACCCCAGCCCCAGGTCCACGAACACCCCGAACGGCTGGCACCCGACCACCCGCCCAGACACCTCGGTCCCGACCGGGACGGACGCCTTCACCTGATCCCAGTCCGCGGATTCCACACCCGAGACCTCCGGGGCCGAACGACTAATCTCACCGGCCGGGGCCGCCGGGGAGCCGTTGACCCGCGGAACACCGGACTGCGGCCCCGAGGCGGTGCAGTGACTGGTTCGGCCGTCTGATTCTCCCGCGCGGGTTCTTTGTCCACCTATCTCACACGCGCGACTGCCAAGCGGACGAGTCGCGCGCGCCGTGCATCACGGCGATCACCTCGACCCGATCCGCGAGAGCGACGTAGTAGACGACGTGACGGAACCTGCGAAGCCGGGCCGCCCGGACCGTCGCCCAGACTTCGGCATACAACTCGGGCAGGGCCTCGATACGGTCGAGCGCCTCGTCGAGCCGATCTACGAACTTGTCGCCGAGGCCGAGAGTCAGCGCCTCGAGTTCGTCATGGATCTGCTGGATGTCACCGTGGGCCAAGGGCCGCAGGACGACTGGCAGGCTCATGGCCGACTCGACCGGATCGCGGCCAGCGCCTCTCGCCAGGGCACGCCCCCACCGGGGTTAGCCTCCGCTTCGGCGAGCCGCTCCGCCAGCACTTCCTTGTGCCACTCCGGCACGTCATCCGGGTCCACTACCTCGGGCAGGCTGTCCCAGATCTGCTCGATGAGGTTCAGCCGCTCGCGCACGCTCAGCCGGTCGATGCCGAGCTCCTCGATCGTGAGGGCCATGCCGGTGCCTCCGTCCGTTCGATGTCACCCGCGGACAGCGTACCACAACCGCCGGACGTGGGAAAGCCCTGCAAAGCCGTGAATCCGTGGAGGCCCTTCGAGGACACGGGCGTTCGCGTTGGTCATCGACTTCGCGGACTCTGTGGCCATCGCCACCAACCGCTTGGCGGGCCGGGAGGCGTCGCTCAGGATCACTCCACGCAACCACCGGCCGCTAATGGCATCGCCTCCGCGGCCGAACAACCAGCTCAGCCGCCCCCGCCGCGGGAGCCTCCCACTTCTGGCAGACCATGAGGGCGGGGGTCGGCTGTAGCGCCAAGTTCGGCGTGTCTCTGCTCCGCGGCCTGTGCCTGGAAGAACTCGTCCCAGGACGCCGCCAACTCGTCCCAGCACCGCGCCGACTCCGGGCCGAGCATGCCGCGGAACTGGGCCGGATCGGTGCCGTGTTCGTGCAGGTTCCAGTTCTGCAAGTCCTCCAGCAGCCCCACCGTGGCGGCCGTGCGGACGTACTCTTCGCCTTCCAGGTGCCAGCGCTCAACCACCCGGAACACGGCCGGCAACTCAGTCGTCTCGCCCCGCTCGACCAACCCGATCAGGTGCCGGGCGAGGTCGCCGAGGGCGAGGTACAGGGGTTGATCGGCTTCGCCCCGCCACTCGGCAAGGAACGCCCGCCACGCCGGGATGAACGACGGGCAGGCGTCGAGCAGCACCGGTACCATGTCGTCTTTTGCGATCACTCGCCAGCCGCCCTTCGCTCGCCAAACTGGTGATTATGCTGCACTCCCGGCAGCATATGACCCCGCGCCGGCAGCATATTACCCGTGCCGGCGGCGTATGCGCCAGCGCCGGCAGCCTATCGCGGCTCGTCCTCATTCCACCATGCCCCCGCGACCGCGGCAAGGGGTCGTACCGGCCTTTCGCGACGCTTCCGCGGCGGGCCGGTGTCCGAGACGTATCGATCCCCGAACGAACGGCAAGCCCGGCGGCTCCGGCCGGCGCTCGGGCGCGCGAGATCACGGTCGGGTGGAAGGACCGTGGCTCGACCATCAAGGCCATCGAGCGGTTGGGCGTGCCTCGCGGCTCACGACCCCGGCTTCGCCACCGGGGACAGCGTGTGGGCATCGCGGGCCAGGAGCCAGCGGCCGTCGGGTTGCTTGCGGTACACCGTGAGCCGATGGCCGGCGAACTGAATCGCTTCTCCGCCGGCGAGCGGGGCGACCGACAACGCGTCCCGACTCCGGGTGTAGGCGACTTCGCCGACGACCACGACCTCTTCCAGCTCGCTGCGGCAACGGACCCGCACCTGTTGGTGGGCCGCCGAGAAGTTGGCGGAAAAGCCGCCCCGGTCGGCCGGGGCTTGGCCCGGATTGAGGAACACCACGTCGTCCGCCATCAACGGGAGCAAGCGGGCCAGATCGCCGGCGTTGACGGCGTCGATCCAGGTCGAGTGCAACTCGCGGATCGCTCGGTCATCCGGTCCCATCCGCACCCTCCGCCGCCGAGCGCTCGGCTAAGCTGCCGGGGCCCGCCGGCAAGGACGTTGAAGCTCGAAACACCAGGATGGCGGCCCCGGCAGCTTAGCCGGGCGTTCGGCCGGTGTCCGATCCCCCATGCGGTCTGCCCAGCCACCGTGGGACGCGCGCCCGGTACTGGCGGTACGCCTCGCCGAACTTCGCTTCGAGGGCACGCTCCTCACGCGGCGCGAGGACGCTCACGACCACGCACAACACGACCAAGCCGGCAAGGACAATAGCGCTCCCGTACAGAACCGCCCAGCCGAGCCATAGGCCCAGCTCGGCGAGGTACATCGGGTGTCGGCTGTAGGCGTAGGGGCCGCGCGTCATCAGGAGGGTCGGTTCCCACTTCAACTCCACGCGCTCGGGGACCTGCGCGAAATAGGTGTAGCCGTTGATCGTGAGCCAAAGCAGGACCACGAGGCCGAAGGCGACCGGAACCAAGCCAAGGAGGTTCCAGATCGCCGGGTTGCCGTCCGTCCACCCGTACCCTGGGCCCAGCAGCGAGACCGCCCACGGCAGCACCCCATGGGCGACCAGGAAGAGGGGTGGGGCCAAGACAAAGGCCAGACGCCGAGGAATCCCGGCCTTCCGCGCCGGACTTGCGCCGGAGGGTTCGGGCATACTCATCGGTGTCCCCCGCCGCCGAACGCAAAAGCTCAGCAGCGGCGGGGGCTACTGAACCGATGAATCTGGGAAAGCCGTTATGCCCCCGCCGTCTGCTGCAGCGTCTTGTTCGGCCTGCTTGTTGTCAAGCGCCGGCATGACGGCAAAAAACTTGTCGCAACGAGCCAATACCTCATCAAGCGACACTGCGCGGAACACCTCGGTGTGCAGTCGCTCACAGCCAGCAGCAACTGAATCAATGGCCGTTTTCTCCCAGAGCCTGCGACACGGCCAAGTCTTTATGACGCTGGCAAACGGAGCCGAGCATCTCAACT
The DNA here is from genome assembly GCA_046350275.1 of Gemmataceae bacterium. GTDB lineage: Bacteria > Planctomycetota > Planctomycetia > Gemmatales > Gemmataceae > JAXMAS01. The sequence goes on along the minus strand of JAXMAS010000008.1, from coordinate 65,406 downwards.
GACGGAGTCGTTCGGGCATACTTGCAGCAAACCCCACTTTGAACCGCCCAGGATCAAGTGCCGGCTCTAAACGGATCAGATAGAACACACCGAATTCGACTGACGGTTGTTCTTCACCGTCCCCGTCCTCTTCATCACTCTCTCGCTTCGTTGTGATGGCCAACCGGGCAATGACCCGCTGGTAGTCTTCCTGGTTGATATAGGCGATGGCCTGTCCACCGTTCGGTGAACTGCGTTCCTTCTTTGTTTCGATGCCGAGTTTTTTCAGGGTCTTGAACACGGTCGCGCGGAGGAAGCCGTGATGATTGGCAATATCGATCACGGACAACCATTCGCCTTCCATCAGCGTGACTTTCTCTTGTGGCCGAACGACTAAGCTCAGGGGCGGCGAGACGCACGCCTCGACAGAACCCACCCGCTGAACACTGAACCAACAAGCGAGCCGCCGTCCCCTGCAGCGGCTGGTTCGGCGTCTGGGCTACACCCGCGCCAGTAGCTCACGATACCCGTTGAACTCGTTCTTCCAGTCGCCGTACACCCCGGTCAGTCCGCACTTTGGGCAGCGGCAGCCGACGTACAGCCACCGCACGTCCTCGCTGTCGTCGTACAGCGACACCCCGACAGTGATCTCGAACACGTTTTCGAGACAAACGCACTCGTACATCTGCAACTCTGCCTCGTCCAGAAACTCGCCGCTATCTCCAATCGGGTGTTCCTCGCGGCAAGCAATGCATCTACGAATCGCTGCCCCGGCGGTGTCGTCCATCCGCAGGACGAACAGACGGCCGCCGCACTTGCACACCGCGTCAGCAAAGTGGTGTGCAAGGTACTCGTTGCGCTTGCTGTAGCGCAGAATCTCGTCACGGATGTCGGCCTGGCAATCGCCGTACCGCCACTTGCCACGCTTCCGCAACGCCATCCTTGCCTCCGCCGCCGAACGACCAAGCTCACCGGCCCGGCCGCGATCAGGGACATCATACAATCCCAGAACCAATGCCCGCGGCCGGGTCCGGTGCAGTGCCTCATATGTTACGATGCCGGCATCGCGGGAGCGACGCCCGGCGGCCGGATCAACCGCATGCAGCGCGTGAGGCATTGACCTCGGGAACCAGATCGCGGCCCGGCCGCGGGCGCTCCTCGACCTCGGACGCTATCCTGGGGCGGCTCCGCCGGAGCGTGACCCCGCATCCATGAGTCGGAGGGGAGGGACGCCGTGGGCACCGCCACCACCTGCTTCGTCGGCATCGATGTCTCCAAGGCCACGCTCGACGCCTGCTTCCTCCGGCCCGACGGCCGCACGCGTGCGGCGGCGTTCGGCAACGACGCGGCGGGCCATGCCGCCCTCATCGCCTGGGCCGACCGCCACGCGGCGGCCGCCCCGGCTCACTTCTGCATGGAGGCCACCGGGGCGTACTCGGAGGCTCCGGCGTTGGCCCTGGCCGACGCCGGCCGGGCGGTCAGCATCGTCAACCCGGCGCGGGTCAAGTACGCCGGGCGGGTCCGCGGCCGCGGGAACAAGACCGACGCGGCCGACGCCCGCCTCATCGCCGAGTACGCCGCCCGCGAGCGGCCCGCCGCGTGGACGCCGCCGACGCCCGAGGTCCGAGAATTGCAGGCCCTGGTGCGGCGGCGCGACGACCTGCGGGCGATGGCCGCCCGCGAGAAGGGCCGGCTCGACTCGCCGGCCCTCCGCGGGGCCGCCCGCAAGTCGGTGGAGCGAACCGTCGAGTTCCTCGACGCCGAAGCCGGCAAGGTGCAGGCGGCGGCCGACGGCCTGATCGCCGCGTCGCCGGACCTCGCGGCCGACCGCGCGCTGTTGGAGTCCATCCCCGGCGTCGGCCGCCAGACGGCCTCGACGGTGCTGGCCGAGCTGCCCCGCGGCGACGCGCTCGGCTCGGCGCAGTCGGCCGCCGCCTACGCCGGCCTGGCCCCGCGGGAGTTCCGCTCGGGGACCTCCGTGCGGCGGCGGACGCGGCTGTCCAAGGCCGGCAACGCGCGGCTGCGGCGGGCGCTGTACATGCCCACGCTCACGGCCGTGCGGTTCAACCCCGTCCTTCGGAGCTTCTTCGCGCGGCTCGTCGCCGCCGGCAAGCCCCGCATGCAAGCCATCGGCGCGTGCATGCGCAAGCTCGTGATGATCTGTTACGGCGTCCTCAACAACCGTGCGCCCTTCGACGCCGACTGGTCAAAAGTCGCCTCTTGACAACACGCTATCTGGTTCGGCGTCGGCGCTACATGAACGTGATGGGCCGCTTGTGCTGCCGGGCGACCGCGCACAACTCCAGGATGGCCTCGAACAAGTTCTCGCCGCTGACGTTGTGGAAGCAGTCGTAGAGCGAGTTGGCCCCGGCCCGATCCTCGGCCGTGTGCTCGAACGCGCCCTGCGGCTCCGCCGGCGGAAGCTTGCGGAACGCGGCCCCGATCTCCCGCAACTCGCGCTCCAGCACCGGAATCTCGGCCAGCGACCACTCGCCGTTGCAATCGGAGTGGTCCATCAGGGTCGGGAACCGGCGGGCGTCCAAGTGGCGGGCGACGGTGTCGCGGAAGCAGCCGAAGTCGCTGTAGTGCCCCACGTCGCACTCGGCGATCTCCTCCGGGTCGTCTTCGCCGGCGTCAGGCCCGAACACATGCAGGCACAGCCCCATCCGAAGCCCTCCGCCGCTGAACTCTTGATTAACCTGACCGACTGGACAGCATATTGCCAGCGCCAGCGCGCTATAGGACGGCAATGGAGGTCGACCGCATTGCTTTCAGACGGTCGCAACATCGATTGTAGCAAGAATGATTACTGTGCGACAGGAATTCGTCTGAGTCTGTTATTTTATCGTAAAGCGTTATTATGAAATACGATATGCCGCATCGGCCAAATGATTCCGGCCAAGTTACATTGTTCTGGGGTGGGGTGGCGCGGTCGCGCCAGAACAATCGCCGGCGGCCCGGTCGCCACCTGCACCAACTGCGCCCGTGGCGGCCATTTTTGACGGTGCGACCCGCCGTCGGTAGATGTCGGCAGCATATTCCTCTACGCCGGCGCGACGGCGGTACCTCAATCGCCGACCGTCTCCTCGTCGCTCGTCCCGCGGAGGGCCGCGACCGCCGCCGCCGCCCGGTCCACGAGCGCCGCCGGCAGCGCCACCCCGTCCCGGCCGGCCAACTCGGCGAGCGCCTCCAGCGTCTGCACCGCCGCGGCGAGCAGCTTCGCCCGCGGGTCGTCGGACGCGGCCGGCTCCTCGCCGCCGGCCAACTCGCGCACCGCCTCCAGGAACGTCGGCCGGCCCAGCGCAGGAAGTCGATCTCGTCCGAATCGCTCTCGAACAGCCCCTCGAACAAGGCCCGCTTCTGGACCATCACCTGTACCACTCGCTCCTCGACCGAGCCGCGGGTGACCAGGTGGATCACCCCCACCGGCCGCTTCTGGCCCATGCGGTGGACGCGGGCCGTCCGCTGGTCCAGGACGGCCGGATTCCACGGCACCTCCAGGTGGATCACCGTGTCGGCCGCTTGCAGGTTCAGCCCGGTGCCGCCGGCGTCCGTGGACAGGAACACCCGGCAGTCCGGGTCGTTGACAAACCGCTCCATCAGCGGCCGACGGTCCTTCGACGGGATGCGGCCGTGCAGCAAGGCGTACTCGATGCCGAGCCGGTCCAGCACCTCGGCCGCCTTCTGCACCATCGTCTCCCACTGGCTGAAGACAACCGCCTTGTGGTCCGGGTCGGTGCATAGCTCCTGCACGCGCTCCGCGAACTCGTCGAGCTTCGGCGACACGTCGGTCGATTTGTCGAACAGGTAGCTGCTATCGCAGAGCATCCGCATGTTGGTCAGGCAACTCAGGACGCGCTTGCGGTCGAGGTCGCTCAGGAACGGCTTGGCGACCAGCCGCACCAGGGCACGCCGCTGCTCCTCGTAGGGGCCGCGCTGCTCCGGGGCCATCTCGACGAGGACGGTGCTGTCCGTCCGTTCCGGCAGTTGGCCGAGGACCTCGGCCCGCGTCCGCCGGAGGAAGATCGGGGCCAGCTTCTCGCGGATCGCATCGAGGTGGCGGTAGCCGACGAGGTTGCCCTTGGCGTCCTCCCGGCGGTGGTCGTGCAGGAACTGGAACGCCGGGCCGAGCCGGCGGTCGTCCACGAACTGCACGATCGAGTACAGCTCTTCGAGCTTGTTCTCGATCGGCGTGCCGGTCAGCACCAGGGCGTAGCGGCTGCGGAGCTTCTTGACGGCCCGCGAGGTCTTCGACTCCCAGTTCTTGATCCGCTGGGCCTCGTCGAGGACCACGAGGTCGGCCCCCCAGGCGTTGACGGCCGGCAGGTCGCGGGTCGCCTGCTCGTAGTTGACGAGGCGGTAGAACGTCGGCTGCTCGTACTGCGCCGCCCGTTCCTCGATGGTGCCGTCGATGACCTGCACCGGCCGGGCGGTGAACCGCTTGATCTCGGCCTCCCACTGGTACTTGACCGACGCCGGGGCGACGACCAGCACCTTGCCGATGGCCCGCAGCCGGGCGAGCAGCTCGACCGCGGCCAGCGTCTGGACGGTCTTGCCGAGGCCCATGTCGTCGCCGAGGATTGCCCGCCCGCGGCAGGCGGCGAACACCGCGCCGCGCAACTGGTAGTCGTAGAGCGGCACGGTCAACAGGTCTTGTAGCAGGGCCGGCGTCCGCCCGGCGTCGAGGGCGGCGAGCAGTTCTTTCTCCGTGGCGAGCAGTTCGCGACGGTCGTCCTGGACGGCGATGAACTCCATCGCCTGGGTATCGACGGTCACCTCCTCCGGCACCTTGCGCACGGCGTCCACCATCGCGGTGTAGTCGTCGCCGCCCTTCCAGAAGCCCTTGGCGTCGAAGTACCGCCGGGCCACGTCGGCGAGGGCGTCGGACGTGCGCGGCGGCAGGTGTAGGACGAGCGTGAGTTGCTCGCCGTAGTGCAGCAGCAGTTCCGGCCGGGTGACGGCCGCCTTGCGGGTGCGGACGTTGGCCGGGGCGTCGTCGCGGAGCGAGTCGAGGACGGCCTCGATGTGCTTGCAGGTGCCGAGGGTGTTGGCCTTGAAATCGGGGCAGGAGCAGGCGTTGTCCCCGACCTCGAACCCGCGGACGGTCACGTCGTAGCTGTTGCCGGAGTCCGGGTTGGTGACGCGGTAGGTGCTGAAGACACGCTTTTTGCCGACATTCTCGATGCGGAACCGCCCGGCCCGGGCGCGCTGCCGGCGGAGGTCGATCTGTTCTTCACGCAGCACGGGGACGGCGGCTCCGAAGGGCGGGCAGCCGTCATGATACCGCGCGGCCGCCGACCGCGGCCGCGCATCACTTTGCCGCCGGTAGCCGCTTGTAGGTGAACCCAACCACCTCGACCCACTCCTTGTCCTTCAAAATCTTGGCCCGGAACTCGAAGGCGTCGTCGCCTTTGCGGGTAATCTCGACTCGCTGCTCGCCCTTCGCCCCACCGATGAGGGCGACGGCGTTCTCTTGCCGGACCGTGTCTCGCTCGGCGACGGCCGTGGACTCGGTGACGTTGCCGGCCTTGTCGACCTGGAGCATGGCGATCTTCTGCTTGCCGGGATGCCAATAGTAGATGCCGTCGTACTGAACGTTGGTCTTGCCCCCGGCCGTGAATGCGACGGCGAACTTGATCGCCTTGCGGTGGCCGGCCCAGTCGAAGGTCGTCTCGATGTGCAACGGCGTGCCGTCAGCCCCTTTGACGTCGGCCGTCCATTTGCCGACGCACCACGCCAGGGGTTCGAGCGGGTCTTTTGCTGTCGCCGGCGGCTCGGGCCGGGCGACTACGAAAGCGGCCATGAGGACGAAGGTGCTGAGAGCAGAGGCGAGGCGCAAGCGGGTGGTCATCGGAAAAACCCTTTCGGTTGTGCGAATCGTTCCTTAATCCGGTGGAGCCGGGACGCCTTGACGACGCGACGGCTGGCCGGAATCGACATGCAACTCGTCATTTATCGGCAAACCGGGGTCCGCGGAGCTAGGTCGAACGCATGGCACGCCGTTTGCAAATTCCACCCTAGGACTGCTATACCTTGCGCCGGAAAGGACCCGTCATGCTTGCTACCGACAATGAAACCACCATCGGTGTGTTTGACCACCAGGATCAGGCCAGAAGGGCCATCATGGCCTTAAAGGCCGCCGGTTTCCGCGACGAGCAACTGGGCGTTGCCTCCCGCGAGTGGTCGAAGAAGTTCGAGGGCGTCAGCGCCGACGATCAGAATATCGCCACCGACGGGGCTGTGTGGGGCGCGGCGGTCGGCGGTGGCCTCGGGGCCGTCGTCGGGCTCGTCGGCTCGATCCTGGTCCCTGGTGCGGTGCCGATCGTGGCGGGGTCCGTGTTGGCCAACATGCTCTTGGGCGGCGCCGCCGGGGCGGCCGGCGGGGCGTTCGGCGGCCCGTTCATCGCCATGGGCCTGTCGGAGACCGACGCGGAACGACACGCCAGGCATGTCGCCGAGGGCAAGACCGTCCTCCTCATCCACGCGCCGGAGCGGCACCAGCAGGCGCGGGACATCCTCATCGCCGCCGGGGCCTACGACGACTCGATGGCGAACAAGCCGTAAGAGGCCGGATCGAAATCGGGTCTGGCTCCGAGTCTTCGAGGTGCCAGACCCGATTTCGATCCGGCTTCTAAGTCTGGCCGGCCGCCGGACCCCGCGATAGCCATGTCCCCCATGTGGCTCCCGGTCGTCATTGGCATCGTCGCTCTGGTCGCCGTCTTCGTGGCGGCGAACTACTACGCCGAGAAGAAACGTCGGGAGGCGCTGACCGCCGTCGCGGCCGAGTTGGGCTTTACCTATGAAGCCAAGTCCAAGGGCGAGTTCCTCGGCCCGGCGGCCGACTTCGAGGTATTCAAAGTTGGGCGCTCGCGGCGGTACGTCAATGTCCTATCCGGCACGACCGCCGCGCTGCAAGCGACGGTCTTCGACTTCCGCTACACCGTGCAGTCTGGGGAACACTCGCACACGCAGACCCAGACGTGCGTCGCGTTCCACGCCGTGGGTCAGGACCTGCCACGGTTCGTCCTGAAGCCGGAGAACATGGGCCACCGCTTTCTGTCGCTGTTCGGCTACCAGGACATCAACTTCGACTCGCACCCGGCATTCTCGAAGGCGTATTTGCTGCGCGGCCCGGACGAGGCGGCCATCCGTGAACTGTTCACTCCGCTGCGGTTGGAGTTCTTTGAAGCGGAGCGCGGCTTCACGGTCGCTGGCGGCGGCGACCGCCTGGCAGTATTCCGCGCAGGCAAAAAGGTCGCGCCGAAGGACGTACGTGACTTCCTGGCCGCTGCCTTTCGGGTGTACGGAACGATGTGCGGCGGCGGAGAAACCGGCCAAATGGCGAAGTGAGCCTGTGCTTAGGCCGTTTTCGTGTACATGCTGGTTCTGACGCGGAAGTGTGTTCGGGTTTCGAACCAGTCGAACGCGAGGTCTAACAGTTCCTCCATCGTCTCACCGCGGTGGTTCCGGGTGACAGCCTCGTGCAACCGCCACCACACACGCTCCACCGGGTTGCATTCCGGGGAGTAGGTCGGCAGGTAGTGCAGGCGCTTGCCACTGTCGGCCCCAAGCGGGCACCGGGCGAGCGAGTCCTGATAGACTAACGGCTTGTTCCGGAGGGGGGGCGGCACATGGCGTACTACACCTACCGCCTCTTCAGGGGCATCTCGCTGGCCCGCTTACGGGCGAAGGCCGAGGCGAACTTGGCCCTGTATGAGCCCGGCGCGGCTGGTCGGCAGGTCGGTGCCCGGCTCTACGAGGGCCGCGGTTGCTCCGCCATGCTCCTTGGGACCCTAAACCGCGAGGACGAGGTGTTCGTGCCCGTCGGCCACCAGTTCGGGTGCGTCTGGATGGACGTTCGATACCAGGACGGGGACTGGTGGGACCTGACCGTGTACGAAGGCTTGGAACACCGGGTCAGCCACGACGTTAACCCCTGGGCGCACGAGGATCGGGTCGAGTACAACCAGGATCACATCGACTTCCGCATCCGCCGGGTGTGCGAGCTGTGGCCGGAACAGTCGGGCGGCATCGAGCGGTATCTCCTCCTCTGGCGGGTGCCGGCCACGAAGCTCGGACGAACGCGGTACGTCCGCCGCGAGGGCAAGGCATACGAGGCCGACGAGTGCGGGTACGGGGACGCGTCTCAGATCAACGACTTCGTCCGGGCGTTCGGGATCGGCGAGTCTTCCATCTCGGTCGAGATTGACGCTCTCGCGTAAGAGCAAGCGGCGTTCAAGTACGTGCGAACGAGCACTTGCAGCCTGCGACGACGCTGGAGGGCGCGGCGAACACGGCCGAGAACCCTGCTCACAAAACCGTACGGTAACACTTCTGACATTAGCGGGATGTATCTAGGCGGGTGAGCCGAGCGCGCGAGCGGCATCCGTAGCCACGCCGAGCCGCCGTCGGTTGGACGGTGCTTCCCGTTTCGGTTACGGTGTTCCCGACCGCAATCCAGGGGAAGCGCCATGGCACCGCGAAAGACGACCGGCAAGCGACTCGTCCCGGTGAAGGCAACTGCCCCGGAGGTGCCCGACCGCCTGTTCGACGACGTTCGCGACCTGATCCGGCAAGCCCGCGCGACGACCGCCCAAGCCGTCAACGCGGTGCTGGTCCTGCTTTACTGGGAAGTCGGCCAGCGGATTCGCTCCGACGTTCTTAAGAAACACAGGGCTGCGTACGGCGAGGAGATTTTGCCGACACTGTCGGCAAAATTGACGGCCGAGTTCGGCAACGGCTACAGTCCTCGCAACCTAGCCCGCATGATCCGCTTCGCGGAGGTCTTTCCGGAGCGGGAAATTGTCGGGACGCTGTCACGACAATTGGGTTGGAGCCACTTCATCGAAATCGTCTCGCTTCCCGACAGCCTCCAGCGGGACTTCTACGCCGAGATGTGCCGCGTCGAGCGGTGGAGCGTCCGCACGCTGCGGGCCAAAGTCCAGGGCATGCTCTTCGAGCGCACCGGCCTGTCCCGCAAGCCCGCCGAACTGGCCCGGCAGGAGTTGCAGGCGCTACGCGACGACGACCGGATGACGCCCGACCTAGTCTTCCGCGACCCCTACGTCCTGGACTTCCTCGGGCTGGCCGACACCTACGGCGAGAAGGACCTGGAAACCGCCATCCTCCGCGAGATTCAGCAGTTCATCCTCGAACTGGGCACCGGGTTCGCCTTCATCGGCCGGCAGAAGCGGATCGTCATCGACGGCGAGGACTTCGCCATCGACCTCCTCTTCTACCACCGGCGCTTGCATCGGCTCATCGCGGTGGACCTCAAGATCGGCAAGTTCCAGGCGGCCGACAAGGGGCAGATGGAACTGTACCTGCGGTGGCTGGAGCGGCACGAGATGCAGGCCGGGGAGGAGCCGCCCCTCGGCCTGATCCTCTGCACCGATAAAGGAGAGGAGCAGGTCGAGTTGCTGCAACTCGACCGCAGCGGCATTCGCGTCGCCTCCTACCTGACCGAACTCCCGCCGCGGCCCCTGTTGCGAAAGAAGTTGCACGACGCCATGCTCCTGGCTCGGGCTAGGTTGGACGACGCGCCGACGCACTGACAGGCCGCATCGCCTTTCGCCGCCGCGGTGACTATTGATGAGTAAGAACGGCCCCGCCGCGCCCGTATCCACTGGAAGGCCCGGCGGCCTGCCGCCGCGCTCGCCCGGCACCCGTAGACCCACCGCGCCATGATTCAGATTCCCGCACTCCGCCTCGGCAAGCCGTACACCAGTCTCGACAAGGCCACCCTGGTCCACCACGTCACCGGCGAGCCGGTCGCCGAGGTCAGCCAGGTGTCCGGGTCGATGATCGCCCGCGACCTCCAACGCGCCCCGCAGGTCCGCCGCGAACTCGCGGCCATCCCCGTCCGCGACCTCATCGGCATGTACCACAAGGCCGCGGAGTCCTTCACCGCCGGCACCTTGCCCTGCGGCGACGCCGAGCTGTCGTTCGACGACTACGTGCGCAACCTGTCTTCGACGACGGGTTCGCCGATGGCGTTCTGCCGCCGCAACGCGGAGAAGGTCGGCTACGTCCTCAAGAACATCGAGGACGTCCTCGCCGGGCTGACCCGCGGCCTCGACCTGAGCATCCTCGACCGCGGCTACGGCGAGATGGGCGGGCGGATGACCGCGTTCTACCCCGCGGCCGACGCCTTCGGGGCGATCCTGCCGTCGAACTCGCCCGGCGTCCATTCGCTGTGGGTGCCGGCCGTCGCGCTCAAGACGCCCATCGTGCTGAAGCCCGGCCGCGAGGAGCCGTGGACGCCGATGCGGGTCATCCAGGCGTTCATCAAGGCCGGCATCCCCGCGTCGGCCCTCGGCTTCTACCCGACCGACCACGCCGGGGCCGGCGACATCCTCCGCCTCTGCGGTCGCTCGATGCTCTTCGGCGACTCGACCACGACCGACCCGTACAAGAACGATCCGCGCGTCGAACTGCACGGGCCGGGCTACAGCAAGGTCATCCTCGGCGACGACGCGGCCGGGCATTGGCAGGACTACCTCGACGTGATCGCCGAGTCGATCGCCGCCAACGGCGGCCGGGCGTGCGTCAACGCCTCCGCCGTATGGACGCCGAAGAACGGCAAGGCCATCGCCGACGCCTTGGCCGAACGGTTCGCGAAGGTCAAGGCGAAGCCGTGGGACGACCCCGACCCGCAGGTGTCGGCGTTCGCCAACCCGAAGGTCGCCGAGGCGATCAACGGCATGATCGACAATGCCCTCCAGACGCCGGGCGCGACCGACGTAACGGCGGCGAAGCGCGGCTCCGGCCGGCTGGTGCAAGAAGGCCGGCTCGCGTGGCTGCTGCCGACGGTGGTATACTGTGATTCGCCCGACCACCCGTTGGCGAATAAGGAGTTCCTGTTCCCGTACGCGGCCGTGATCGAGTGCCCGCAGGACGACATCCTCCGCAAGGTCGGCCCCACGTTGGCCGCCATGGCCCTGACCGACGACGCGGAGTTCCAGCGGGCGCTGCTCGAGTGCAACCACGTCGAGCGGTTGAACCTCGGCCCGATCCCGACGACCCGCTTGACGTGGGACCAACCGCATGAAGGCAACCTCTTTACCCACCTCTACCGGCAGCGGGCCTTCCAACGGGCCAACCGGCCCGCCGCCGTTTGACTTCGCGCCGCTCAACCGCGTCGTCTTCGAGGCCGGCGGCCTCGCCCGCCTCGGCGAACTCGCGCGCGAACTCGGTGGCACCCGTGCACTGCTCGTCACCGATCCCGGCCTGGAAGAAGCCGGCCACCCGCAGCGGGCCGCGGACAGCCTGCGCGGCGCGGGGCTTGCAGTGGCCGTGTTCGACGGCGTGGAGGAGAACCCGACCGAGCGGCACGTCCAGGCCGGGGCCGCGGCCGCACGCCGGCACCAGGCCGACATCCTCGTGGCCGTTGGCGGCGGCAGCGCGATGGATGTGTGCAAGGGCACGAACTTCATCGCCACCAACGGTGGTCGGATGCCCGACTACAGGGGATTCGGCAGAGCAACGAAGCCGATGCTACCCTCCATCGGCGTGCCGACGACGGCCGGCACCGGTAGCGAGGCGCAATCGTACGCGCTGATCGCCGACGAGGTGACGCACCTGAAGATGGCCTGCGGCGACCGCAAGGTCGCGTTCCGCGTCGCGCTGTTGGACCCCGAGGTGACGCTGACGCAGCCGACGATGGTGACGGCGGTCACCGGCCTCGATTCGGTGACACACGCCCTTGAGTCATTCGTGACGGCCAAACGAAGCGCGATGTCGATGATGTTCGCCCGACAAGCGTGGCGAATGCTGTCTGCGAACTTCGAGCAGGTGTTGGAAGCTCCGTCGGACCTGATGTCGCGATCGGCGATGCAGCTCGGGGCACACTTGGCCGGGGCGGCCATCGAGACGTCGATGCTTGGCTGCGCCCATTCGTGCGCCAATCCGCTGACGGCCCATTACGGCATCGTCCATGGCATTGCCGTTGGTGTGATGCTGCCGCACGTCATCCGCTTCAACGCCGCGTACGTCGGCCCCTTGTACGCCGACCTGGCTCGCGAGGCTGCTCTGCCCGGCGGCGATGCGGACGCTTTGGCGCGGCGGGTCACATCGTTCCTGTCGGCCGCAGGTTTGCCGACGACGCTTGCCGACCTGGGCGTGAGCCGAAGCATCCTTCCCCTTCTGGCCGAGGAAGCATCGCAGCAATGGACGGCCCGCTTCAACCCTCGCCCCGTCACCGAGGCGGACCTGCTGCGGCTGTACGAGGCGGCGTTGTAAATGCGGGTGGGAGAGTGAGGCGATGGCGACAACGTTCGATTTGATCGAAGTCGATGCCGCCGGCGTCGCCAGGGTCGCCGGCACGCGGTTTCGTGTGTACGAATTGGCGTCCGAGTTTGTGTGGCGACATTGGCCGGCCGACGAGATTCACCATCAACACCCGAGCTTGAGTCGCGAACAGGTCGAAGCCGCCCTGGCGTACTACGCCGAACATTCGGCGCAGATCGACGTGGAGATTGGCCGGGCCGAACGCGAGTTTCAGACGAGCCGCGCGGCCGAGAACGCGAAGTTTGTCGAAGAGATGGCGGCCAATCAGCGAGCTTACGCGGAGCAGCGTGAGGCGATCCTCCGCGACTACACCGGCCAATACGTCGCCTTCGCGTTCGGGCGCGTGATCGCTGCGGGGCAGGACATGGACACCGTGTGCGCCACGCTCGACGCACTCGACCCGCAACCGCGGTCGGATGCCGTTTTTCTTGCCGGCCAACTGGAACCGCGGTTCGAGCTATTGGATCTCTAGCGCCAGAGAACTCCGACGCATGACCCGCAGTTGCTGGACCGCCCAGCCCAACGAAACCTACTGGATCGACCTCGCCCTGGGCCCGGCGGCGACTCAACTGATGATCGACACGGGGTTGGTCGATCCCCAAGGCCAGATCGGTCTCGAACTCGACGGGCAGATGTTCGATGACCTGGAATTCGCGAAACACCTTCTTCGCGCGGGTTACACCTGGCGTCGTGATTCGAGCGGGCACAAGCAGAAGCTCCCGATCGGCTTCCTCGGCGTCCGCCTTCTCGACCCGAACACCAAATTACCCGTCGGACCGGCCGTGACATCGTTTGCCGTGCGCAACTTCCCCGGCATTCCTTCCCGTGTCGGCGTCGCATTCTTCCACGCGCTGACTGGCTGCCGCATCGATTGGGACCTATCCGCCCGCGTCTGGTGCGTCGAGTGCCCGTGATGGCGGTGAGTCGCGCCGAAGAGAGTCCTCCGGTGCCTCTACACCTATCGCTGGTCGTCGCGCTGGTGACGGCCCACGCCGCCGCCGCGGCGTAGTCGCGGTTCAAAGCGATGGTCGGCGACTCACCGGAATTGCGGCTCTTGTTCACCGACATGGCGGCCGACCCGGCGCAGCCCGCGGACACGCGGGGCCGTTGCGACGAGTGGAGACTGGGCCGAGCGCCGCGGATATACGCGGCCCCTGTGGGATGACCACAGAAGGCGAGTCTTGGCGAATTCGGCAGTCAGCTCCCAACCGTGGCACAACGCGCGCGGTTTTCGCCGCCGGTTACGGATACTTATGCAGGCATCCTCACACCCTGAATGCGGACGACGCAGTTGCCATTCTCCCAGGAGGTGCGAGTCGCACGCGGAGCGCTTGGGGCGGAAAAATGGCTCGGCCCCATGATCCACGACCCGATTCCGGCATACGACAATCGTCGAGACGATGCCCTGGCCTATCGCAAGTGATTTCACCTCCGTTCCTTCATCCTGGGGAGTGCTGACATGGCAGTGCAATGGTTGAAGCGACTTGTGACGCCCCGCGACCGGTCACGCTCCGCCGCGCGGCGGTTTCGGCTCGCCATCGAAGCACTCGAACACCGGGTTGTGCCGGCCGTGGACACGATCCTCGAATGGAACGGCTTTCTCCTCCAGGCCAACGCCGCCGACCATGCACTGTCGGCCCCAGAGCAAGGTGGGCCAATCCTGACAGCTCGCGCGTTCGCGATCGTCAGCACGGCCATGTACGATGCTTACAATTCGGTCGAGAACATCGGCGACGCGTATCTGGTGACAGCCCCAAATGCGACAAACGCAGACGCTGACGCGGCGGTGGCGCAGGCGGCCCACAACACCCTGGTTGCCCTTTACCCGAGCCAGCAATCGGTCTTCGACGCCGAACTGCGGGATACGCTTGGCCGCATCCCGGACGGCAACCGCGAGACCCGCGGTCGGGCGGTCGGGGTCTATGTGGCGCAGCGCATTCTGGCCGCACGCGCGAACGACGGAGCTGCGACCATGAACACTCCGCAATACACGGCGACGGGTGTCCTCGGCTTCCACGGAGTCGACCCGCTACATACCAGCCAAGGATTCTACGGCCCACACGCCGGCGACATCGCCCCGTTCGCCGTGATGAGCGTCGATCAGTTCGCCGCGCCACGGCTCGACAACGGCACGGCCGCGGGCCGGGCGGCGTTCCTCCAGAGCCAGAAATACACGGCCGCTTACAACGAACTCATTGCCCTCGGCAGTGACGGAGTCTCGGCCCCGACTCAGCGTACGGCCGAGCAGACCCAGATCGGCATCTTCTGGGCGTACGACGGTCGGCCCGGCCTTGGCACGCCACCGCGGCTGTACAACGAGATCGCCCGCACACTGGCCGCACAGGAACACAACTCCGAGGCCGACAACGCTCGCATGTTCGCTCTGGTGAATATCGCCATGGCCGATGCGGGCTTTACGGCCTGGAACGACAAATACGATAACCAATTCTGGCGGCCGATCATGGGCATCCGTAGCGGGGCGGCCGACGGCAATCCGGCCACGGTCGGCAACGCCAATTGGACGCCGCTCGGGGCACCGGTCAGCAACCCGCGACCGAACGAGACGAACTTCACACCCCCATTCCCAGCGTACACGTCCGGCCACGCGACCTTCGGTGCGGCGGCATTCCAGATGCTCGCCCGCTTCTTTGGGAAAGACGACATCCGATTCTCGGTCACGTCTGACGAGTTCAACGGCTCGACCCGCGGTTCCGACGGCACCGTCCGACCGGTGGTGACACGCACGTTCTCTAGCTTGACCGCCGCGAAGCTGGAGAACGCCCAGAGCCGCATCTACCTGGGCATCCACTGGAGTTTCGACGCGACGCAAGGGATCCGTACCGGCGACCGGGTGGCGAACTACGTGTTCGACCATTTGCTCCAGGTGGATGACCGCGGCCATGGACACGACGGCCATGGTCATGATCACGATCACGGCAGCGATCACAAAGCCGTTCCTTCAACCGGCGCAGGCCCGAGTAACGCCGAATCTGTCTCGTTGATGGCCGCCCCGGTTGTGGTGTCCGAATCGGCCATGGCATCAGCTCACGAGACCGCCGACTCCCTGGCACAGCCGGTTGACCGCAGCATGGTTCGCGAAACCGAACCGACGCTGACTTTGCGTTTGTCGCGGAGCCGGGCCGAGTCGCGTGCAGAGACGCCGGCATTGAAGCTGTTGCATCACTTCGAAACGGACGAGTCGGGCGACACGGCCTGAGCGGAGATCGAACGCAATAACAATGATCGTTCGAGTTGGCAGCAGGTGCGATGGCCTTTTGGAGCGGGGTCATCGCACCTGCTCGTTAGCACGAAGCTCGCATTCAGGCTGGGCCGCAACCGACGCCGCAAGTACGCGTTGCGTAAAGCTAGGTTTGCGCGACCGGTGAACATTGATAACCAAAGGACTCGCAGAAAGGTTGGAACGGCTCTAGCGATTCTTCGGATTCTACAGCATTTATAGAGGTCGGTCCCAGACTTCGAAGCATGGCACTGGAATTGCTAATGAATAATGCATTGTCTCTATATTGTCTAAGTTGACAGCCGTGTGCGACATTGCACACCGTGTGTGGTGCCTGGGTTCGATCGATTGAGGTAGGACGAGAATGCTCCGACGACTGCTCATCGTGGCCGGACTCGTCGTTCTTTGTCCTTCGGCCCAGACGCAAGCCGCCATTATCCTGTCGGTTGAGGGGCCGGGCGTCAGTACGTCGTCGGTGGTCGGCGCGATTATGGAGACATTTGCCGGCTACAGTGTCGGCTCCTTCACAGGCGTCAACTCATCGGCAATCGGTACGTATAACTCGACCGCGGGCGTCACGATCGACGCCGTCAATCAGCACGGCGGCATCGTTGTCCCGGTCGGGACGGACAACTTTCTTCGGACCGGCACCGGGTCGGCTACCATCACGTTTAACTCGGCCGTTGGCTACTTCGGCTTCTGGCTGAGTGCGGGCGATAGCGGCAACCAGGTGCAGTTGACGACCACCTCGGGCGGCACGTTCACGTTCACCCTCGACACGATCGTCAACTCGGGCTTACTCACACCGGGCTTGATCACCGCCGCCACGCCTGGGCACTTCGGTAACCCGTTCGCACCGTTCCAGACACAGAATCCGTCGCAGCCATACGTCTACGTCAACCTGTTTGCCACCGACACGAACTCACGGTTCACGCAAGCAACGTTTTCGGGCGGCAACTTCGAGTCGGACAATCACACCATCCTCACTTCGCTAACCGACGTTCTCGGGACCATTGTTCAGACGCAAGGTGTGACGACGACGGTCCCCGAACCGGCGACAATGACGCAACTCGCCTTCGGTGCCGTGAGCCTCCTCGGCTTCGGCTGGCGACGCAAGCGTCTTCGGTAGGGCAGACTTCACATCCCTTGGCATTCCTCGACAGACGACAATCTCGCCGGAACGCGATGAGCCGTGCGTTCGCGCAATCGGCGGCTTCGTGCGGAATCCAGTGCTACAGCAAGAGCGTGGGCCAGCCGGTCGGACCGCCGGCCTCGACGGCATGCAGACGGACGCCATCGAATCACACGTTGCACACGGGCGGCAAGTCAGCCATAGCGGCGCGCCTCGGGCGGCACGTCCGCATAGGGGCGGACGCGTTCGACGAAGACGGCCATGGCGATAAGTGCGAACGCGAATGCAGCCACCGTGCTCGACAACAAGTTGGCCACCCTCATGGCGATGTCCGACCCGCTCGGATTGGCACGCATCGCCCCGAGGACATTGGCCGTAACCGTGTAATACGCCCCGACGGCCGTCGTCGCATAATCGATGGCGATCAGCGCGAATCCGGCGCACAGGAGGAGCGATGCCTTTGGGTGCCGTCGTCGACGGATCAGTGCCAACAACATCGCACACGCCAGCACGACGAACAGCGGCAATTGGGTCACCGCCAGGTCGGCCAGGCTTTCCCAAAGCGATCCGCCGACGGTCATCATGGTCGGTCCTCCGGGGCGGGAAATTCGCCGTATGGTCGGGTGCGATCGACGAACGCTGCGGCAATCAAGAACGCGAAGGCCACAGCGCTGATGCCGCTTTGGACGATCCGAAGGAGGCTGGAGGTCGCCCATGTCGAGGCACCGATGCTCCGCATCGAGGAGAATAGCCAACCATACAGCAGGGATGAACCGATGTAGTTCAGCAGCAGCAACCCCGTGCCGAGGGCGACGAACAATGCCGCTCGTGGATGGCGCTGACGGCGCAGAAGTGCGAGCAGGAAACCGCACGCGAGCACGACATACATCGGCGACCCGATCACTACCATCAGCGCGATCTGGTCCCACGGTGATCCACTGGCCGACATGGCTCGTCGCCTCCCAACCGCGCGGGCTGTTCGGGACATTCTATCGGGGCTGCGCCGGCCCGGTGTCCGACTCGTATGGTCGAATGCGCTCGACAAAGACGGCCGCAAAGATCAAGGCGTACGCCGCGGCGCTCAGCATACCCGTAATGAGTTGGACAATATGGTCCCAACTCATGACCTCGGATGGATCGCTACTAACGCCAGGAGGATTCGTGGTCAGCCAGGCGTAAAAGGCGTACGTGGCGATCGTCTCGATCATCATCAGGGCCACGCCCAGCATGAGCAGAAGCGACGCGACTGGATGTCGGCGTCGTCGGATAAGGGCGAAGAGAAAGGCGCAGCCGATAACCGCATATGCGGGTGACTGGAGGACCATTTGGCCGGCCCAGGCGTCCCAGAACGAATCGTTGAGAGTCATCGTCGCCTCCTGCCAAGCGCGCGACCGTCGATCGCGGTTGTTGTGAGTCGCGGTCACGGTCCTTCGCGAAACCCATTGCGCGGCGCGAACCCGAACCGCTAATGTACGATGAACTCGTCGCGATCGCGATTTGGCTGGCCTTCGCAGTACCAATCAGCGACAACATCTCCGTCGGCCCTCCCTGCCAACCTCACCCGCGAGAACCCTCACCGTGCGACCCGACGACACACGACCCAACCGCCGCACCTTCGTGCGGACCCTGGCCGTCGGCGGCCTGGCGACCGTGGCCATGCCGCGCATCGGCTCCGCCTTCGACGGACCGAACGACCGGCTGGCCCTCGGCTTCATCGGCGTCGGCACGATGGGCCGCGGACACCTCGGGTCTTTTCTCGGCATGGCCGATGTACAGGTCGTCGCCGTCTGCGACGTGGTGGCCGAACGGCGCGACGCGGCCAAGGAGTCCGTCGAGAAACGCTACGCCGACCAGCGGGCCAAGGGCAGCTACCAGGGCTGCGCGACCTACGGCGACTTCCGCGAACTGCTCGCCCGCAAGGACATCGACGCTGTCGTCATTGCCACGCCCGACCACTGGCATGCGCTGCCATGCGTGTTGGCGGCGCGGGCCGGTAAGCACATCTATTGCGAGAAGCCGCTTACCCGCACCATCGGCGAAGGGCGGCGGGTCGTCGCGGAGGTCGCGAAGGCGAAGGTCGTCTTCCAGACGGGCAGCCAGCAACGGAGCGAGTACGGCGGCAAGTTCCGCACGGCCGTCGAGCTGGTCCGCAACGGCCGGATCGGCAAGGTGAAGACCGTGCGCGTCGGTGTCGGCGACCCGGCTATAGCGTGCGATTTGCCGACGCAAGACGTGCCGACCGGGACCGACTGGAACATGTGGGTCGGCCCGGCGGCGATGCGTGGCTACCACGAGGAGTTGTGCCCGAAGGGCGTCCACAAGCACTTCCCAGCGTGGCGCAAGTACCGCGAGTATGCCAACGGCGGATTGGCGGACATGGGTGCCCACCACTTCGACATCGCCCAGTGGGGGCTCGACATGGACACGACTGGCCCGGTCAAGATCGAGCCCCCGGCCGAGGCCGATGCGAAGAAGGGCCTGCGGTTCGTCTACGCCAACGGCATCGAGATGTTCCACGGCGGCCCGAACGGGGCCACGTTCGAGGGCACCGACGGCACCATCTACGTCGATCGTGAGATTCTGAAAAGTACGCCGGAGACGATCCTCAAGGAGCCGCTCGACGACAAGGCGGTGCGGGTCTACCGGGCGACCAACCACCGCCGCAACTGGGTCGAATGTATCCGCAGCAAGAAGCCGACGATCTGCCCGGCCGAGGTCGGCCACCGCACGGCGTCGGTGTGCCTGCTCGGCAACATCGGTTACCGGCTCCGCCGGCCGCTGACGTGGGACCCGGCCCGCGAGCGGTTCGTCAACGACGCCGAGGCCGACGCCTTGCTCGATCCGCCGCTACGAGGGCCGTGGTCGTGGGCGTGATCCGCCGTTTGACGTGCGTCGCCGTCCTCGCCATCGCCGCCGCGGCGAGGGCGGCCGACCCGCCGCTGGACTACCGTGTGCAGATCGATGTGCCGCTCAAGCACGACGACGGCCAATTCCTCTGGTACCACCCGCGGGCCGCGACGGTCCCGAACCCCGGCGGCGAGCCGACGGTCGTCGTCACGCTGCAAAAGCACCTGCGCGTGTCGGACTACTACGGCGGCCTGCACGTCCTCAAGCGGCGCGGGCTGAACGGGCCCTGGTCTGGGCCGGAACTGCCGCCGGCGCTCGACTGGCAGAAGGATGCAAAAGGCGTGACCGTCTCCGTCGCCGACGTGACGCCGGGTTGGCACGCGCCGACCGGTCGGCTGATCGCGATTGGCTGCCAGGTGCGTTACAGCCCGGCTGGCCAACAACTGGAAGACGTGGCACGGGCGCATCAGACCGTCTACGCCGTCTACGACCCGAAGCGCGACTCATGGGGCCGGTGGCAGGTGCTGGCGATGCCGCCGGACGCGAAGTTCAACTTCTGCCGCAACGCTTGCGCTCAGTGGCTCGTCGAAGCCGACGGCACGCTTCTCGTTCCCGTGTACTTCGGCCCGGACGCGAAGCAGCCGCACATGGTCACGGTGCTGGCGTGCCGGTTCGACGGCGAGCGGCTGACGTACCAGCGGCACGGCGACGAGTTGAGGCTACCTATCGTCCGCGGCCTGGTCGAGCCGTCGTTGGCCCGGTTCGGCGGCCGGTACTTCCTGACCATCCGCAACGATAAGGCCGGCTACGTCACGGTCAGCGATGATGGCCGCAAGTGGGCACCGATCAAGGAATGGACGTTCGACGACGGCCAGCCGCTCGGCAGCTACAACACGCAGCAACACTGGCTGGCCCATAGTGACGGGCTGTTCCTCGTCTACACCCGCCGCGGGGCGAACAACGACCACATCGTCCGCCACCGCGCCCCGCTGTTCGTCGGCCGGGTCGATGCCGACCGGCTGTGCGTCGTCCGCGCGTCGGAGCGGGTGGTGGTCCCGGAGCGCGGGGCCGAGTTGGGCAACTTCGGCGTCGCGGCCGTGAGTCCCGACGAGTCGTGGGTCACAGTGTCCGAGGGGCTGTGGAATGAGGCGTCGCGGAAGAAGGGGGCGGACGGCTCGACGTTCGTGGCGCGGGTGATCTGGTCACGGCCGAACCGGCAGTACGCCGCGGATCGCTGAAGTCGTGCCGGCTCGTTCCCTCATGGCACGTCGAACAGCCCGACGACCAGTGCCATCGCCACGAGGCCGATGACGAGCGTGTAGAGCTTCACGCCGTCCAGTGTAATTGCAGCTGGCGGCCGGTGCCAGCGGCGACCGTAGGGTCGCCGGTAACGACACACACCTGGCCGATTCGCTGCTCCCAGCGACCTTGCGGCCGCCACTCGCCGCGTATCGGACGACCCGCCCGGCTTCGCCTCGCGGCCCCGCGGTGCCTATATTGTCGGCGACCCATCCCCCGGAGGTCCGCCATGATTCCTTCCCGTCGCCAGTTCCTCGCCGGCGCGGCTGCGGTCGCCGCGGCCGGTAGCCTCCCCGCCACCGCCCGCGCCGCCGACTCCGCCCCGAAGCGGAAGACGCACATCGGCGTGTCGACCTACTCCTACCTGAAGCTCGGCCGCCGGACCGCGGACGACGTGGTCGACTGCATCGACACCGCGGCCGAGCAAGGGTTCGACGGCGTCGAAATCCTCCTCCAGCAGATCACCGACAACCCGAGCGACGCCCTGCTCCACAAGATCAAGCAGAGGGCCTTGGTCCACGGCGTCTGCATTATGGGCCTCTCCACTCACCAGTCGTTCCTCTCCCCGGACAAGGAACGCCGGAAGGCGAACGTCGAACTGACCAACCGCCAGATCGAGATCGCCGCCAAGTTGGGCAGCGGCACCATGCGGGTGAACACCGGCCGATGGGGGACGACGCCAGGCGGGTTCAACCGCCTGATGGCGAACAAGGGGATCGAGCCGCCGCTCGAGGGGTACACGGACGAGGACGGGTTCAAGTGGGTGATCGACTGCCTCGGGGAGTGCGCGAAGGCGGCCGAGAAACACGGGGTCACGCTCGGGCTGGAAAACCACTGGGGGCTCGGAGTGACGCCCCAGGGGGTGTTGCGGATCGTGGACGCGGTCAAGTCGCCGTGGCTCAAGGTCACGATGGACACCGGCAACTTCCTCGAAGAACCGTACCCGAAGCTCGAGCTGCTCGCCCCCCAGACCGTACTCGTGCAGGCGAAGACGTACTACGGCGGCGGGACGTGGTACACCCTTGACCTGGACTACGACCGGATCGCGAAGCTCTTGGAGCGGCACAAGTACAAGGGCTGGATCTCGCTCGAGTTCGAGGGGAAGGAGAACCCCGCGACCGCGGTGCCCAAGAGCTTGGAAATGCTCCGCAAGGCGTTCAACGGCTAGATCGTTTCTCCGTCGTTGGCGTTGTGGCGACATTATTGTCGTCGACAGCGCAGATCATGGGGCCACTCGCACAGGCCGGGCGACGAATCCCACCGTGGCCAACGGCTCCGGACGTCCCCGTCACAAGCGTCCCCAAGGTCGGCGGTCCCTCTGCAACAATCCCGCCGGCCATCGACCCCGGACCGATCAATGTGCGACGCGCCCTTTCAATAGGTGGGTGAGCGTCTTGGAAGTGGAACGGCTTTCAGCCCCGAAGGCGCGGCCTAGCGCAGACCAGGGCAACGCCCTGGGGAGAGCTAGACGGCGGATGCCTCGTCCACCGGCAGCAGTCCCCGCGCAAACTCTGCCAGCCGCTCGTGATTGCGAGACCATCCGCACACAGATCCGTCATCCCAGCGAATGACGATCTGGTTGGGTGACCACCCGACGACCGTGCCGAGCAGGTTCGTTGTCCAGTCCTCGATTCGCGTGCCGACGGGCAGCGCGAACAGTTCGTTGGGGGTCATGCGAGCAGTATCGCAGCCCGCAGGATTCCTCCAAAAGGCATATTCTCCGCCTGAGCAGTAAGTAACGCGTCAACTTGTTAAGATTGTAACGAGCATATCGGTTGTATGAGCCATGTCAGTCGCCCCTGCGCCTGGCCGTGTCGGCGGCTTACCCACAAATCGTCGCTATCCCTTGGCAGATAGCCGCTTTGGCCAAACGGGTGCCGAACGTGGATCGTCCGACGACGGCGAATCTGTCCGCCGGCCGGCCGGATCGCGTTCGAGTTTTTGCCCGACCGAACGGAATCCTGCGATGACCCGACGCCGACTGCTCCTGGGATATGGAATCGCCTGCTACGTCGCATTCCTTGGGACGTTCCTTTACAGCATCGGGTTCATCGGCGGGTTCCTGACGCCGACCCAACTCGATGGCCCTTTGCAAGGGTCGCTCGCAGCCGCTCTGGCGGTCGATATCGGTCTTTTGGGCGTGTTCGCCGTGCAGCATAGCGGGATGGCCCGGCCGGGGTTCAAGCAGTGGCTCACCCGCTTCGTGCCCCAACCGGCCGAGCGGAGTACCTACGTTTTGCTGTCGAGCGTCGCTCTTGGCCTGATGTTTTGGCTCTGGCGGCCTCTCGGCCTGGTGGTGTGGGACGTGCCGGGCGAAGCGGCTCGCGCGGTCGTTTACGCTGTGTTTGCGGCCGGCTGGTTGACGGTCTTCGTCGCCACGTGCCTGATCGACCACTTCGACCTGTTCGGCTTACGGCAGACGTGGCTAGCGTACCGCGGGCAGCCGTACGCGCCGTCTCGGTTCACGACTCCCGGCCCATATCGACTGGTTCGACACCCGCTGTACGTCGGCTGGCTCATGGTGTTCTGGGCTGCCCCGACGATGACCGCCGCACACCTGCTGTTCGCGGTAGGGACAACGGTATACATCCTGGCGGCCATTCGCTGGGAGGAACGCGACCTGCTCGCGGCGCACCCGGAGTACGCCGACTACCGCCGACGGGTACCGATGCTGCTTCCGCGATTGCGGGCCGATGGCGCGTCCGCGCCGTTGCCGGCCGAGTCGATCCGAGGTTGACGGGCCTTGGCGGCTCATCCCACGGCTTCGCGCGGTCCACCCGGCAGATGCTGTGCATATGAGTTTCGGCGAGCGTCGAGGCGTCAGCCCGACGTGGAAGCGGCTGAGACTTCCACGTCGGGCTGACGCCTCGACGCTCGCCAAAGCCCGGACTCGGGACGGCGACGCGAAACCTTTTCAAGTGCGGCTCAGCGGTCGATTCTTGGATCCTCCGTTCGCGGACGTGCGCTAGCATACCGCGCTTGCCATCGGCGCGATCAACCCGCGTCACGACACCAGAATATCCTTCACAAGTGCCACAGCCTCGTCGGTGCGGTCGGTCGCGATCACGGCCAGCGTCTGGCCGCCGGTCGCGCGGATGATCCGCAGGCTCCGCAGGCTGATGTTCGCATCGCGGAATCGCTTGGCCACGGCCGCGAGTGCTCCTGGCTTATCCTCCAGTCGGACGAGTAGCGCATCTTCCGTCACCGGGTGGAAGCCGCTGCGGTGGAGTGCTTGCAGGGCCGCGTCGTACCGATCGACGGTCAGCACGACGACGGCCGTGTCGCCGGTCGTCTCGGCGTCGAACGATTCGATGTTCACGCCAGCCGTGGCCAGCAGTTCGGTGATGTCGGTCGCCAGGCCTGGCCGGTCCGGCTCAACGATGGTCAATTGCCTCATGGCCTGGTCCCTCCGCCGGCCGTCAGGTCAGCGATCAGTCGATCGATGTGGTCGCGCGTGACGTGCGGCATGGTAATCAGGTGGGCGATGTCGCCCTTCACCGCGAGCTGCCATTTGCTCACGATGGCTTCCGATGGGCGATTGAACACGACGGTGTTTGAGTAGGGGTGCCGCCAGGCGTTCCGGCCCACGGCGTTCAGCCGCTCCAAAGCGTAGTCGGCCAGCTCGAAGCAGCCACGCACCCGTCGGCGAAAGCCATCCACGCCGACTGTCTGGAAGGCGTACCACAAAAACATCGGGGCCAGCGCGTTGCGCGATCCTGAGAGCGTCGTGTCGAGGCTGCCGATGTATTCGACCCGCCGGGCGATGCGGTCCACGTTCGCCTTACGAGCCAGGGCCACGCCGCACGGAAACGGCGAGCCGATCATCTTGTGCCCACTAATGGAGATGCTGTCGACCGGGGCACGGAAGTCCCAAGGCGGCGCGGCATCCACGAATGGCAGGATCATGCCGCTCAGAGCCGCATCGGAGTGGACGTAGTATTCGTGCAGGGCGAACCGCTTCATGATCGCGTGGACGCCGGCGATGTCGTCGACCGCGCCCTTCATGGTCGTGCCGACATTGGCGAAGACGATGGGCGGCACGTCGCGGTGAATGCGAACGGTTTCCTCCAGGTCGTCGAGATTCATCGACCCGTCGGCCTGGCTGCGGATCATGATGTTGCGGACGTGGAGTGCTCGCAGCGTCTTGTTGACGGAGTAGTGCGTATCCTCGGAGTGGTAGACGATGCCCTGCGGATAAAGTTCGCGGGCGAGGAAGATGCCGTACATGTTTCCTTCGGTCCCGCCGCCGTTGACGTAGCCCCAGGTGCCGTCGGCCGGGGCGTGCGTCAGCCGCATGAAGGTAGCGAGGACCTCGCGCTCCAGCTCGTGCGTGTTGACGTGGTAGTTGCTCGGCAGGTACGGGTCGCCGACGTTGTTGAGCGGGAACCTGAGGAACCGATAGAGCGGCGTGTAATCGAAATCAGCCGAGCAGGGGTAGCCGATGAACCGGCTCGTCTCGGTCCGGCAGATGTCGTAGAGGTCGTCGAGCCGCTTGCGGTCGGCCTGGGAAAGAGACGGAGCGTCGCGCATCAAGCCAGTCCTTTGTCTGGTCAACGACCTTGAGTCATGTTTCGACGTCGGGAGGACGTCCACCCAGGACTTCGCCGTCGGCCGGCATGTCTGCCGACGATGGTCATCACAATCGCAGCGCCCATTGTACACGAGCGTTTGCGGTTCGGTCCGGTCGCTCCCGAACGCCACGTCGGGTGACGCCCATGCGTCGAGCGGGAGATTTGCGGTTCCGGAGGGCATGGGGGGCGACAGGCAAGGAGGGAAAGATAGTGGGCGCGCCCTTGCCGCCCGGCGCGCCTGCGGCGATCCTACACCCATCGCACACAGGATCGCCCCGGAGCCGCGCATATGGGCACCCCCGACGAACCCGTCCATCAGCCGTACGTTCCCGCGAGCGAGTCGCCGCCTGAGCTGACGTGGCCGGCCGTCATCGTCGGGGCGTTGCTCGGCATCGTCTTCGGCGCGTCGTCGATGTACCTCGTCCTCAAGGTCGGTCTCACCGTGTCGGCGTCGATCCCCGTCGCGGTGCTGTCGATCACCCTGTTCCGCGCGTTCTCGAAGGTCACCGGCTTCCGCCCGGCGACCATCCTCGAGAACAACATCACGCAGACGACCGGCTCGGCCGGCGAGTCGATCGCGTTTGGCGTCGGCGTCACCATGCCGGCGCTCTTCCTGCTCGGCTTCGAGATGGACGTGACCCGCGTGATGACCGTCGGCGTTCTCGGCGGGTTGCTCGGCATCTTGATGATGATCCCGCTGCGGCGGGCGTTCGTGGTCAAGCAGCACGGCCGGCTCAAGTACCCAGAGGGCACGGCGTGCGCCGACGTGCTGATCGTCGGCGAGCAGGGCGGGGCGTCGGCCAAGGCGGTGTTCACCGGCTTCGGGCTGGCGTTCGCCTACGCCTTTGCCATGAAGGCGATGAAGCTGTGGAAGGATACGCTCGACGTGAAGCTCTACTCGGCGTCCGGCGCGGGGCTGAAGAAGGGCGTGTTGGGTGCGGAACTTGACCCGGCTCTGCTCGGCGTCGGCTACATCATCGGCCCGCGGATCGCGTCGATCATGGTGGCCGGCGGCGTCCTGGCGTACCTGGTCATGGTCCCAGCCATCGCCTACTTCGGCGAGGGGCTGACGCAGCCGCTTGCGCCGGCCACCGGCAAGCTCATCAAGGACATGTCGGTCGGCCAGATCCGCGGCAACTACATCCTCTACATCGGGGCCGGGGCCGTCGCCACCGGCGGCATCATCTCGATGCTCCAGGCGCTGCCGGTCATCGTCGGCGGTATCTTCGGCGGCTTGCGCGACCTGCGCGGGGGCGGCGGGACCGGCACGACGTCGCGCACCGAACACGACATGCCGATGTGGATCGTCCTCGTCGGCAGCCTGGGCCTTGTCGCCGCCATCGCGGCCGCACCTTCGCTCGGGCTGGGGTTCAACACGTTCGGACTGATCGCGGCGGGGCTGATCGTCGTCCTCGGCTTCCTGTTCGTGACCGTCTCGTCGCGGCTGACAGGCGAAGTTGGCTCGTCGTCGAACCCGATTTCGGGCATGACGGTCGCCGCCTTGCTCATCACCTGCCTCGTCTTCGTGCTGCTCGGCCACACGAGCAAGGCCGACTCGCTGGCGGCGCTAACGATCGCGGCCGTCGTCTGCATCGCGTCGTCGAACGGCGGTACGACTTCGCAGGACTTGAAGACGGGCTTTCTCGTCGGGGCGACGCCCTCGAAGCAGCAGTGGGCCATCGTGATCGGGGCGCTGACCTCGGCCGTCGTCATCGGTTACACGCTGCTCGCCATCAACAACGCCGGCACCGTCTACAGCAAGGCGAAGGACAACGTGCCAGCGTACACGGTCCCGTCCGCGGAGTTGGCGGCGCTCGAACACAGCCAGCGCGCCGGCGGGCAATACGCCGACGATCCCACGGTCTACAAGGTGTTCCACGTCAGCGAGGCGGAGGCCGTCGATAAGAAGATTCCCGCGGGCAAGTACCTCGTGGACGACGCGGGCAAGCTGACCTACTTCGTGGACCCGGCAATCAACGGCAAGCTCGACAAGTGGGATGATGGCCGGGTGGTCCGCGACAGCAAGTTCACCGCTCCAAAGACGCAGCTCATGCAGAAGATCATTAGCGGCATCTTCGACCAGAAGCTGCCGTGGGGCCTCGTCCTGCTCGGGGCGTTGATCGCCGTCACGCTGGAGCTGAGCGGTGTACCGTCGTTGCCGTTCGCCGTGGGCGTTTACCTGCCGCTCGAATCCTCGACGCCGATCTTCCTCGGCGGGGCCGTGCGGTGGCTGGTGGACAAGGCGGCCGCCGCCCGCGGCCGGGGGGCCGTCAGCGAGACCGAATCAGAGATGAGTCCCGGCTCGTTGCTCTCGACCGGCTACATCGCGGGGGCATCGATCGCCGGCGTCATCTACGCCTTCATCGCTGCGTACCAGCCCGCGGCCGACGCCCTGGGCAAGTACCAGTACCGCACGCACACGCTCTCGGCCGCGATGTCCGTCGAGAAGGCGTTTGAGGAGGTGGCCAAGGCGGACCTCGGCACGGACGCGGCCGCCGACGTCATCAAGGAGAAGGCTGAGGAGGCGGCCGACGCGAACGAGACGGAACTGCTGCAATACGTCCCGGTGCCGGCAGGCACGGAACTCGACCTGCCGGACGGCACGAAGGCGAAGGCCGACGCGGCGACGACGCTCGGGGCGTTCGCAGCCGGCAAGCCGGGCACGACGGCCGCTGGCCTGTTCGCGGCCAACAAGGAGAAGCTAAAACCCCCGGAGACGCTACCAGCCGGGGCACAGCTTAAGGTGCCGCAGCGCGACTCGACTGCGGCCATCGCGTCTGGGGCGATGGTGCTGTTCCTGCTCGTCGTGGGGCTGGGACTGTTCCTGAAGCCCCAAGGGACGTAAGCCTGACGCGTCAGCGAGGCTGGTAGCACTCCCCCTCGCTGACGCGTCGGCCTCAGTCGCCGCAGGTGACGCGCACGGGCCGGCGCTATCCCGTATTAGGGTAGACACGCGCCCATACTCTTCGCAACTGCTCGCGCTCCCGCGCCGGGTCCGCCCCGAACGGAAGTGCCAGCGCGGCCTCGACCATGCCGACCAGCGCTTCCGCCGACACGTCCTGCACGTCGCCGTGAAAGGTGTCCTTGAACGCCCACCCGGCCCTTCAACCCCGCCACAGCGACGTCGGCACCCCGAAATCCTCCGGGTCGCCTTGCGGGCCGGTGCGGTCGAATTGACGCCCTCGCGGCAAGCCGGGTAGACTGCCGCCACTCGCCCGCGCAAGGAGTGCCGGTCATGCCGTCGCGTCGTGAGGCCGCTTTGGGTGTCGGGATGCTGTTCGTCGGGCTTGGTGTGGGGGCGTTCGCCCGCCAGGTGCCTATCGTTGAGCAGCCACAACCTGCCGAGATTAGACCTGCCACGAATCCGCCACACCCGACGGATTACTCGCCCACGCGGTTCTTCACGGGCGGCCGCCAAGATACGCCGCGTCCGGCGGAGAAGGCGGCGGAGGTGCGGGTGCCGAGCGTGCCCGACATGATCCGCGAGGTCGAGTCGATTCGGGCGGAGAAGGCCAAGCTCGATAAGAAGGAGGCGGACCTCGTGAAGGCGATTCAAGTGCAGCTCCGGGCGCAACGCGAGAAGCTCCGCCAACTTGGGATCGGAGAGGATGGAGAGCCGCCGCTGGCTGACACGCGTAACTGAATGACGAAGTGCCATGACCCGCCGCCGCAAATTCGCACTGCTGACCCTGGCCGCCGTGGCGGTTGGCGGCGCCTTCTTCGCGACCGGCCCGTCGGGTTGCCGCGTTCGGTTGGTGAACAAGTCCGGGGAGACGCTGCGGGAGGTGCGAATCGCCGTCGATGCTCTCGCCGCCGGCCGGGCGCGGCAGACGGTCAGTCCCGGCCCTGCCAGATTGCCGGGTCGCGACTGGTGTGGAATACGGCGATGACCTCCACGCGATTCGGGTGTGGCCGGTAGAACACACAGTACGGGAACCGGCGCACCACACCCTTGCGGATGTCCGCGAACACCGCCTGATGGATGAGTGGGTTGGCGGCGATGCGGTCGAATACCTTCTGGACCTCGGCCACGAACACCGCCCCGAGGCCCGCCCGCTGGGCGTCGTACCAGTCGAAGGCCTCATCGAACTCCGCCTGGGCTTCGTCCCGCAGGACGATTGGCAGGCTCACTGCCGCGCCCTCGCCAGAGCGCGGGCTTTGATCGTCTCCCAGGGGGTGACCGCTTCGGGCCGGGCGATGCTGTCCGCCAGGCGGCGCTCCAGTTCCGCCCGCTGCGCCGGGGGCAGGGAGGCCGCCTCGGCCTCGCGGGCAACGCTGTCCCAAATCGCTTCAGCGATGACGAGGCGGTCCTCGGCGCTGAGCCGATCGAGGCCGAGGTCTTGGATGGTAGGAATCATAATCACCTCAACTTAACGCCCGCGGCACAGATGGCGGATGGTTCGGCGTCTGGGGATTATCGCTCCAGCCACTTAGGGTCATCGAGGTCGCGCTCGTAGTCCTGCTGGGTGCCGAAGCCCAACGCGCTGGTGCACTCGAAGTAAGGGGCGAGGCCGTCCCGCTGCTCCAACGTGTCGATGCCCCAAACCGCTTCGACCAGGAAGGCCAACCAACAATGCGGCGGAGGCCACTTGCGGAAGTACTCGATCTTCTGTTGTTCGGTGAACCCCTGCTGGGGCCACCACTCCCACCAGACGATGCGATGGCCTTCGCCATCACCCATCCGCCACCGCATGCTGTATGGATGCTCATTGTACACGACCCAGGGCGGCGGAACCGTACCATGTTCCGCAACAAGCCGATCGATCTCCTCCCGCATCCATGGTTCCATCGGCCTTGCATCCTCCGCCGCCGAACCGCTGGTTAACTTACTCGGCCGGTTGGCCCATTTCGGCACACAGCCTTCTCTGCATTCCACGGTCCCGTGCCGAGGCGGTCAATAGAGCGCGGCAAAGGTCCCGCGGAACCCCCGCCGTCAATCGAACAGCGTTCGCTCGCCCGGCCGGCGGAAGTGGGCCGTCGAGAGTGGCGGCAGCCGCTTCGCGTACCCGAGCCGCGCTGCTGTCGTGTGGAAGAGCGCCCGCAGCGTCTCGCTCAGCTCGCCCTGGCCGCGCATGCGGTGGCCGAACCGGCTGTCGTTGAGCCGACCGCCGCGGGCGTCGCGCACCCGGCCCATCACCTTGTCGCGTCGCTCCGGATAATGCTCGGCTAGCCAGCCGTCGAACACGTCGCCGACGGCCATCGGCAGCCGCAACAGCGTGAAGCCGGCCCACGTGGCCCCGGCGTCGCGGGCCGCCTTCAGGATAGCCGGCAACTCGTGGTCATTCAGCCCCGGGATCATTGGCGCGGCCATGACGCCGACCGGCACGCCGGCCGCGGCACACTTCGCGATGGCGTCGAGCCGGGCCGCCGGCCGCGATGCCCGCGGCTCCATCGTGCCGGCCAGGTCCGCGTCGAGGGTTGTGACGGAGAAGAACACCTCGCCGCCGTGCCATTCGGCCATCGCGGCCAGCACGTCGAGGTCGCGGGTGACGAGGGCGTTCTTGGTGATGACGCCGGCCGGGTTGCGGAACTCGGCACAGACTTCGAGGCAGCGGCGGGTGACGCAGTAGTGCCGCTCGGCCGGTTGGTAGCAGTCGGTGACGCCGCTGAAGGAGAGCGGCGTTGGCGTCCACGATTTCGCCGATAGCTCTTTGCGGAGCAGGGCCGGGGCGTCCTCCTTGACGAAGATCTTCGTCTCGAAGTCGAGGCCGGCCGAGAGCCCGAGGTACTCGTGGTAGGGGCGCGCGTAACAGTAGCTACAGCCGTGTTCGCAACCGCGGTAGGGGTTGACCGAGTGCGTGAAGCCGACATCGGGACTGTCGGTCGTACTGATGATCGTGCGGACCGAGTCGCGAAAGAACTGTGTCGTCGGGGCGGGCGCTTCGTCGGGCGGGCAGTCGGGGTCGGGGTCGTAGTAGAGGGGGATGAAGCGGTTGGGCGGGTTCGAGCCGGTGCCGCGGCCGCGAGGAGTCGGTAGGGTCATCGGAAGGCTCGCCCTGGTATAGTGTAATTATTTACACTATACCAGCGCAAAAGGGCAATGGCCATGCTTTCGTTTCGCGCCGCGCCCGCGCGGTCGCAAAACGTAGACCGATGCCTACCCCTTGAACACCTCCACCGCCTCGTACCGCTGTCCGAGGACGGCGGCACTGTCCACGCCGAGCCACTTGTCGAGGATTGCGGCGTACACCCGTCGGAAGTCGATCGCGTGCTTTAGGTTGCCGGACTCCAGCTTCGACAGGCTCGGGTGATCGCCGACGACGCCGGCCTTCACCTTGCCGCCGGCCAGGATCATCGGCGCTCCGGAGCCGTGGTCGGTGCCGCGGGAGCCGTTCTCTTTCGCCCGCCGACCGAATTCGCTGAACGTCATCGTGCAAACTCGGTTGCCCTGGCCGCGGGCGGCGACGTCTTGCGTGAACGCCGCGATCGCCCCGGACACGTCGCGCAACAGGTTCGCGTGTGGTCCGGCGGGGCCGCCCTGGCCGGCGTGCGTGTCGAACCCGTCAATCGAGACGTAGAACACCCGTGCTCCGAGGTCGGCGTTGATGAGTTGAGCGGCCAGCTTGAGCCGGGTGGCGAGGGCCGTCTGCGGGTACGGCACCTTCGGCTCGTACGCCTTCGACAGTTCCGCCAGCCGCTTGCTACTGGCGTAGGTATTGACGGCGGTGCGCTGCACGAAGTCGAGCAGTTGCGACGGCGACTCGGCCTTCGACGCCGGGGCCGCGGAGCCTTCGATCACGGCCCGCTGCTGCTGCTTGTCCTGGCCGCTGATGGCGGCGAACTTCAGTTGGAAGTCTTCGAGCGACGTGACCGACGGCACCCGCACCGGCGCGCCCGCGAGAGCCAGCGGGCTGGTCTCGTTGGAGCCGCTGAGGTGGAACGACGGCGACGGGGCGAGCTTGAGCGCCTTGCCGAGCCAGCCCTCGTTGATCGTCTTGTCGGTGGTGCCGCCCTGCCAGATGTCCATCGACCGGAAGTGCGACTGGTCCGGGTTCGGGTAGCCGACGCCTTGCACGACGCACAGGGACGAGCTTTCGTGCAGCTTGGCCAGACCGTCCATCGCCGGGTGAAGGCCGACCTTGTCGTTGAGCTTGAGGACTTGGGCCTTGTCGATGGCGATCGTGGGGCGGAGCTTCTTGTAGTCGGGGTCGTCGAACGGGATGACGGTGTTGAGGCCGTCGTTGCCGCCGGTCAGCTGCACGACGACGAGGACAGTGTCCTTCGCCCCCGGCGTGCCGGCCTGCGGCGCGGCGAGGGCGGTCTTGGCCAGGAAGGTCGGCACCGACAGGCCGAAGGCCGCCAGGGACGAACCCTTCAGGAAGTCGCGTCGCGTCGGGGTCATGAGCCCACTCCCTCTTCAAAGCCCACCGACGGCGGTCGGTGGGAAAGACAATCCCACCGATTGCCATCGGCGGGCTTTCGGGGGTTAGTCTAACTGAAATTCGGGCAGCGACAGCACCAGGTAGCACGCCGTCCGCACCGGATGGCTGGCGGCGAAGTCGTCCGCGTCGTAGCCGACGGCCGGCCGCGACCGCGCCGTGTGCAGGTAATCGATCACGCGGGCGCGGGCTGCGGGCGGCACATCGCCTTGCAAGAACAGGTCGAGGAAGAAGCTCACGACCTCCTCGTCGGTCGCCTTGTTGTACTTGCGGGCGAGCGCGGCCGGGTCGGTGCGGCTGTTGAACCGCGGGTCGGTCGTCGAGCTTAGCGCGAGCGCCAGGTTTTGGCGGAAGAGCAAGGTCGTCGCGTTGAGCCAGGTCAGGCCGCCGTCCCAGCCCTTGACCGACGGCGGGTAAAAGAGCCGTTGGCCCAGGCCTTCCATCGCCGCTGTGAGGGCAGACGCCGGCACGTTACCTTCGAGACCGCGGACGATATTCATCGCGAAATCGACCGGGGCCTTCACCCGCGTGCGGTACACCTCCGGCGCGAAGAACAGGTTCGACCGCAAGACTGTGGCGACCATCGCGCCGAAGTCATAATCGCTCTTGCGGAACTCCTCGGCGAGCGGGGCGAGCAGTTCCTTCGACAGTGGCACCGTCTCACTGACGAGGTAGTGGTAGAGCTTACTTGCGACGAAGTACGGACAGCACTCCTTTTCGAGACACATGGTCACGATGTCTTCGGACTTGTAGTCGCTGGTCTTGCCGAAGACGGTCTTGTCGGTGCCATCGTGCCGCTGGCGAAGAAACATGGCCTTGCCGTCGCGTACGTCCCAGCCGGTGAATGCCCGTGCCGCCTCGCGGATGTCGTTCTCGGTGTAGTTGCCGATGCCGAGGCTGAATAGTTCCATCAGCTCGCGGGCGTAGTTCTCGTTCGGCATCCCCTTGGTGGACTGGTTCGTGTCGAGCCAGATCAGCATCGCCGGGTCTTTCGACACGTCGTGCAGCAGTGTGCGAAAGTTGCCGAGGGCGTTCTTGTAAAACAACTCGTACATGCCGATCATGTATCCGGCATTCTGCACCTTGTTGTTGCTGGTGGCGAAGTGGTTGTGCCAGAAGACGGTCATCTTCTCGCGCAAGGGGTTCTTCGTCTCGCGGAGCCGGACGAGCCACCACGCGGAAAGCTGGTTGCCGTTGTTGCCCTTCTTGATGCTGTCGGGGAACGCCGGGCCGTCGGGGCCGCCGGCGAGGAACGAATCGACGAGCTTCTCGGGACCGGCGTCAAGGCCGGCCTGTAGCTCGGTCCAGGTCGCTCCGAAGCCGGCCCGGCGGTAGAAGTGGCCGACCTTACGCAAGTCCCACGGGTTGTCGGCGGTGGGCTTGTATGGTGCCCAGGCGCGCTTCGGGTCGCTGGTCAGGGACATTGCCGTCCTCGGTTGGTCCTTCCGAGCCGGAAGCGTCAGCGACGGCCCGAGCCGCCTGGAACCGTCGCCGACGCTTCCGGTTCGGATGTCACTTGATCGTCCACCGCACGTCGTACTGGAACTCCGTCGCCCGGTAATCGCCGGTCAGCGACACCGTACCGAGGCCGCGGAGCCACTCGATCAGCCCGGCCACTTCGCGCTTGGCGTCCTCGTGCGAGATCGCCCGGTCGATGATGAACTGCGTCGTCAGTGTCTCGGCGAACGCCTTGGCCACGGCCGCCCCGCCGGAGGCGTACACCTTGCTCTGCGAGCCGAGCGTCGTCGCCGGCGCGGCTGACGGCGGTGACTTCTGGAGCAGCGCCACCATCTCACGCCCGAGTTCGACTGTGGAGGCCGCGAAGAACTGGTCGCCAACAATCGCGAAGCACGGGCTGTAGTTGAACAGGACGTAGTTATCGCCGCCGGGGGCCATCATCGCCTTCGTATCGGGGAAACGGTAGCAGACGAGCTTGACGCCGTTGATCTCTTCATCGGTCATCTTGAGCTTGTACGATGCTCCAGCCACGAGGGCCGTTGCCCGCAACACGGCCTCCATCGCCTTCGGGAAGGACGGGTCACGCACCGTCGAGACGAACGCGAACGCGGGGATCGTTTGCTCGGGGTACTTGGCGTAGCCGGTTTGCGCCTGGGCGACCGCGACGAAGCGGTGGTACGGCCCGGCGGCGGTGAGCAATTCGCTCATCTTGCGGCCAGCGAGGAAGCGCCCAAATTGCTTATCGGCCCCTTCGAGTTCCTTGCGAACACCTTCGGTCAGCAGCGTCTCGCGCTTGGTCCAGAGGGTGCCGAGGTCGAGATGGAAGCTGGTCGAGTAGATCACATCGGCCGGCTCCAAGAGCGGGAGGCATCCCGGCTGGCCTTCCGGAGCAAGGTGCAAACCGACGCCCTGGGGCGACGCATCCCGGCCCTTCGGTGTGCGGACGGTCAACGTCATGCCATCTTTCTGTTTCGTCAGTCCCGCGGCCAGAAACGGCGAGCGACCAAGGACGTCGAGGAAACCGCCGCCGATGAGGAGTTGGAAAATGTCGCCCTTCTGCTCGGCGAGGATGACCTTTCCCTGGTCCGACTTCTGGGCTGCTTCGAGGCTGACCCAGAGCGTGGCCAGCGCATCGGCCGGCACGAGCTTGCGAGCCTCGGCCGGCCCCTTCGCGGTGGCAAGGCTCTCGGCTGGGCCATCCTGCGCCAGGTCGATGGCGAGCTTGATCGGCTCCGGTTTGTTCGAGATCGCAACGGCCGATCCGATCTGCGCAAAGTACAGGTCGTTGCCGGCTTTCACGCTTTCGACGCCGCGGTATTCCTTCGTCTCGACTGTGCCACCGTCCTCGCGCTGCGACAGTTCGCGTTCGAGAATGCCGCGGGCGAGCTTGAGCGTCTTGCGTGTGACTTCGGCATCGGTCCCTTGCAGGATCAAGAGGCCCGGCTGGTTCTTGCCAAACTTGCCGGTGAGAACGGCGCCACCGCCGGCGAGCTTGTCGAGCATTTCGGGCCACGCCAGACCGAGTTCCTTCTCGTAGTAGGCGAGGAACTGCCGCGCCCGACGGGTGTTGGTCGATTCGAGCGCCTCGCGGACGGCCGCGAACTTTTGCAGCGCGAGCAGCGGCTCGATAGCGATGACGGCATCGACGAGCTTGCGCGGTGAATCGATGCGGAGCGCGAAGTCGGCGTGCTTGGGCACGAACCTCAATGGGTCATCGGCGGCGCGGGCGGGTAAGGCGGCCGCGACGAGAAGAAAGGCGGCGAGCGTCCGATGCATGACTTGGGCCTCCGCGGCGAATATTCTGTGCGTCGATTGTACTCGATTCAACGGGGGCGGTGTTTCAAAAAAGCAATTCGCCCCGCCGCATACCGCGCCTGTTTGGCAGCGGAGGCGTGACGGCCACAAATCGCTCTGTCCGCGTTCGCGGACGGCGCGACCGCTGGTTCCGCTGCCCGCCTCTTGCCCCGGCGGCACCGCTTCGCGTACCATCGACGCTGCCGCCCCTCGGAGGATGTCGCCGTGTCCGCCATCTTGCTTTTCGCCCTGGCCCTTGCCGCTGACCCGTCGCCTCCCGACATCCCGCGGGCCGTCCGCGACCTCGGGTCCGACAACTACTTCACCCGCGAGAAGGCGACCAAGCTGCTTTGGGCTATCGGCCCGCCGGCCGAGGCGGCTCTGCGCGATGCTCTCAAAAGCAATGACCCCGAAGTTGTCGCCCGCGCCCGCCGCGTCCTCGATCTCGTTACGGCAGGTCTGCGACCCGAAGACCCGCGCCGTCTACTCGAACTGGCCGCCGCACTGCGGGCCGAACCGGAGACTTGGAACGTCGCTGTCGGTCAATTGCTCGATCTCGGCCCGCGCGGTCTCGAGATTGCGCGCAGCCTTGCCGAGAATCTGCCCGGCCCCGACCAAGCCAAGGCCAATCGCCGGCAGCAGATAGATGCTCAGGGCCACCGCCTGACGCCCGCATTGATCGCGGCCGGCCGCGACGACGAGGCCGAGCAGACGCTTGAACGCGCTGCCCGGGCCGCTCCCGAGGTCGATGACGTGCCGGCTCGTGCTCTGGCCGCATTCCTCTATACCCGTGGCAAGCTCGACGACCGCTGGCCCCGCTGGCGCGAGCAGTTCGAGAAGGACGGCAACGACCGCGTCGCCGCCAAGGTCGTCTGGGCGCTCGCCCGGCTCAAGGGTGAAAACGTCGTCGCCCGCGCCGCCGCCAAGGCACTGCCGGTCGATGCGTTGGAAGCCGTTCAGTTCGACGAGGGAGCCTGGGCCGAGTTGAGCGAAGTGAAGCCGGCGAACTTGCAAAACAGTACATACGCAGCCGCCGAGGTCGGCCTGCGGATTCACTACCATCTGCTGGCCGGCGACGTGGCCAAATCCGATGACGCGCTCGCCGAGCTGCGCAAGCTGCCCGTCGGGACACTGCGCTTCCCGGCTCCCCCGCTTGTCTTCCAGGCGTTCATGTACACGCGGCACCCGGACGAAGCGCTCGCAGCGCTCGGCAAGGCCCCGTCTCGCGAATCGGTGGCCGTCCACTTCGAGATCCTGGCCCAACTCCGCCGCGATGCCGAAGCGTTTGCCCTGATCGAGCCGATGCCACCGGCTCATACTCCGGCGCGGTGGGCACTGGACGGCGCACGGCTTCGCGTCTTCCAAACTCGCGGCGAGACGGACAAGTTCGACGAAGTCCTGAAAGTCGCCCGGCTCGACCGGGCCGGACCAGCCGAGCTGACAGCGCTGACCGATTTCGTTGAGCAACTTGCCGGCATGGGCCGGGAGGAAGAGACCCTCCCGTTCGTTGCCGCGCTTATCGCCGGTGGGGCCAAGGTGTCGGAGGTCTTCGAGAAAGCTGTGCCGAAGACGCCGCTCGCCTACGAAGCCTGGTGGACGCTTTTGCGGCGGGAGCGGGCCGAGGAATCACCCTCGGCCACGGCCACGCGGCTTCCCGCTTTGTGCGACGCGCGGCTCCGCGAACCGGCGAACAAGGCCCGGCTGGCGACGGCCGAAGCGGCGGCGCGGGCGCAACCAGGCGACGAGGGCGAACGGCTGTTGCGTGGATTGGGCGAAGCGTGTCAGGCGGCCGGCCTCGACGACGATGCCATCCGGCTTTACACCGAAGCAGCCCGTCGTGCACCGTCGGCTGGTGGTTGGGTCAAGCTCGGCGATCTGCATGCGGAGCGAGACCGGTGGGCGGAAGCGGCCGATGCCTTTGAACATGCAGCCCAGGCTGATGTCAAGGTACCGCTCCCGTTGTGGCTGGCCGGCTGGGCGCGGGCGAAGGCTGGCCGGGCGGACGGGCCCGAGTGGATGAGCCGTGCCCACGCGATCTTGTTGGCCGACGAAGACGCTCGCATCAAGTTCGCCGACGAAGTGATCAAGCGGTCGCATCTGGGGCCAGAGCCGGGCGAGGCGGCCCGCTACGAGCGACGGCTTGTACTGCGGCTCGGCAAGCTGTCGAGTACGCCGGCACGGACGGCGCAGAGCCAGCTATCGGCCGACGCGCTGGCGTTCCCCGATCGACTGGAGGCGGCGTCGGCGACCGACCGCTTCCTGGCGCGGATGCTGCGATCGATCTCGTATTTCAAGAGTCCGACGGCGTACCTGGGCGTCCTGGTCCGGCGCGATCTGCAGCGAGCCGCGGGCCAACTGGCGAAGGGCGAGTTCGACGCCGCGATCAAAGCCGCGGAGTCGGCCCTGGAGCTGCTGCCGGCCAACCCGACGCCAGCATGTCTTGTGGTGCCTGGCCTCACAAAAGCGGGTCGCACGGCCGATGCCGACAAGCTGTACGCCGCGACCGCTACCGCGATCGACAAGCTGATCGCCGACCACCCGCGCGGATCGACATTCAAGGCGAACCGCGCCTGGCTCGCCGCCCGCTGCCGTCGCGACCTCGACGCCGCGGTTTCGCTCGCCCAGAAGGCGACGGAATTGGCTCCGAAGGACGCCGGCGCGTGGGAGACGCTGGCGGAGGTGCGCTTACAGCGTGGCGAATCGGCCGACGCCGCGACGGCGGCGAAGAAGTGCGTCGAGCTGTCACCGCGCTCAGCGTACTACGCGAAGTACCTGGTACGCGCCACGGCGGGCGACTAGGATACGCCCCTGCCGGAAAATGTGTTGCGGTAAAGCGAATAGTTCGGACACAGGCCCGCCGATCCGAGCCGGAAGCGTCAGCGATAGTCACTCGCCGAAGTGACCGTCGCTGACGCTTCCGGCTCGGATAGCTCAGCCACTCATTTGGGGAAGCGGAGCATGGCCGGAAACTCAGAATCTATGCCGCCCAGCGCTGCCATGTCACCCACGCCGACGCGGCCATGTAGTACGCCGGATAGCTGAGCGTCGCGAGCGTGAGCGGGTCGATCGTCGTCCGTCGTTCGGACGGCATCCAGAGGATGGCGGCAACGAGCGCGGCGGCCCAGATCGAACCGAGAGCGCTGGTGATGAGGTTGAGCCGGCCTCGCTGCGAGGGGTACAGGTAGACGGTTGGCACGAACGTCAGCACTGCCAGGATCAGGATAACGACGGCGGCCCAGGTGCTCGGCCACGGCAATGCGTACAGGTAGAATGCGACGATGTTCCAGTAGGACGGGAAGCCGAGGAAGTAGCCATCCGCCGTCTTCGTCTCCGCCTGGCAAAAGCCATAGGCACTCGCCAGAAGCGCCACGACCAGGCACCAGTCGTACCCCGGCGGCAAAAGCTTCGCATGCCAGATCAAAAGGAGCGGCAGGGTCGTGAACGTGTGGAAGTCGATCAGATCGTCGAGCCGCCGACCATCGAAGCCGGGCAGCACCGTCTTGACGCCGACAGCCCGAGCGTAGGTGCCATCGGTCGCGTCGATCATCGTCGCCGCGAGCATGTAGAAAAAGGCCATCCGGTAGTCGCCATCGAAGATTGCCAGCGCAATCATCGACGCGGCGATGAGGCCGAGGGCCGTGTAAGCGTGGGCCGACCAGGCAAGGAGTTTGCGCATAGGGGCATTGTGTAGCGACGCGGAGAGAATGCGTCACACGGCGTTACAGGAACTTCGTCAGTCCCTTCTGTTTGAGTCGCTCGACGAGATCCTTGACCGTGCCTTCCTCGCGCCGATCGGCGACGAGCAGTGCATCGCCATCCTGGATGATGAGCAGGTTACTGACACCAATGGTCGTGATGAGCTTTCCCGGATCACCGACGACGACGCAGTGCGTCGTGTTCAACCCGGCGTGCGTCGCCAGCACCGTGTTGCCGTCTGCATCCTGCGGGTGCATCCGCTCCAGGGCGAGCCAACTGCCCACGTCATCCCACTTGTACGGGGCACGCAGCACTAGCACCTTGCGGGCCTTCTCCATCACTGCGTAATCGATGGAGATCTTCTCGGCGACCGGATACTCGCGGCGCAGCACTTCCTCGCGTCGCGGCGTGTCCCAAACGTCGGCGATGCGACCGACAGCGGCGGCTAACTCGGGGCGCTGCTCCTGGAGCTCGTGGAGGATCGCCGTAGTCTTCCAGACGAAAATGCCGGCGTTCCAGAAGTAATCGCCGGCCGCGACGAATTGTTCGGCCAGGTCGAAGCCGGGCTTCTCGCGGAAGCCGTTCACCGCGTAAATCGGCACACCCTGGCGCTGCGCAACCTCAGCCCCGCGATGGATGTAGCCGTAGCCGGTCGCGGGAAAGCTCGGCGGGATGCCGAACGTCACGAGCGCGTCGGGATGTTCCTCGGCCGTCAACGCCGCGGCCTGCAGTGCCCGGCGAAACTCCTGAGCCGGCTCGATGACGTGATCGGCCGGCGTGACCAGCATGACGGCATTGGGGTCACGGCGGTGGATGACAGCCGCGGCGAGGCCGATGCACGGCGCGGTGTCGCGGCCGGCCGGCTCGCCCACGACCTGCGTGGCCGGGAGTTGCGGCAACTCGCGGGCGGCCTCGGCCCGGTGCGGCTCGGCGGTGAAAATCCACGTGTTTTCGGGCGACACCTGAGCTTCGAGCCGGTCACAGGCCTGTTGTAAAAGCGTGCGATCGCCGGCGAGGGCAAGAAACTGCTTGGGCTTGGCGGCCCGGCTGCGCGGCCAAAACCGCGTCCCGCCGCCGCCTGCCATGATAAGAGCATGGAGCATCGAGTCTCCTCAATGGAATCAAGCATTAGCCACAGGTGAACACAGATCGGCACAGATGAATGCACTGAGTTTTATCAGCATTCATCTGTGTCGATCTGTGTTCATCTGTGGCTAATGCTTCTCTCTCATCACTGAATGAGTGTGTTCTGTTCGATCCGCGTTCCCGGTGCGATCTTGATATCACCTGGCTCCAGCGCGGCGAGCGCGCTGAGCTCAATCGTCACGCCCGGTGCGACGACCGCACCGGCCTTCGTCAACCAGTCGGTCGCCAGGTCGGAGATGGCCTGTTTCACAACCGCCGGCGAATCGGGGCCGGTGGCGTTCTTCAGAGGCGAAAACTCCTCGCGGCGGCTCGTCGCTACGGCACACCATCGTTCGCACAAGGGAAGCACGTCGAAGATGAACCGCTCGAACTTCAGGGCGTTCTCCTTCGTCGGCTCGACGTATTCGCCTACGGTCGCATCCCAGTACGGCACCTTCTTGCGAGCCAAATGGAACGGCATCGCGTTCGCGTCGGCGGTCACGCGGTCGAGGAAGTCGAGCGAGAAGATGTGAATCGCCGGGTTACCGACGGCAATCCACAACGAACCATCGGGGTTGCGGGCCTCCGCAAGCGACGGCGGTAGGTCCGAGTATTCGATGATCGACAGTTTGTCGTCGATCAGCACCAGATTGCCGAGTTTGTCGAACGGGCCGTCCTTCGGGATCACCTTGCTCGATACATCCGCCCGCAAGCGCACGTGCTGACCGAGGAACGTCGGATCGGCGATTTTGACGAGCGGGTTATCGACCTGAAAATAGAAGACATGTCGAACGCCGGCATGGCGAAGCCGGTCGAGCAGGCCACTATCGGCCATCGCCGTCAGGGTACCGCCGTGGCCGTTGGGGCTGGCGAACAACCGGCCTGGCTCTTCGAGAAGAAGTTGCCCGGTCGCCAGATCGAGCGCCGGCATCGTCCCCTGCCGGAAGAAGTACACGTCTTCCGGCGACAGGCCGAAGAAGCCATGCCGCTGGAAGAACTCCTCCGTCTCTTCGTGGGTCGCATGGCTGGTCATCACGAGGAACGGGATGCGGACGCCGTACTTTCGGCCGCGAGCCAGCACCTTTTCGGCATGCAATTGGAACAGGCTTTTGTGCGATACCGGACCGATGGCAAACATCCCCTTGGGATGCTCGAATCCGAGACGGCTGCCCTGTCCCCCTGCAACAACGAGTGCCGCAACTTCGCCACGTTCGATCGCCCATTCACCGGCCTTGTGGGCGTCCGCGTCCGGCTTGTCGGGCAGGACGCCGGGTAGCGGCGTCACGTGAAACCCGGAGGGAGCGAGGCTGACCGAGTCGCGGTCGGCGTGGAGCTGAGCAAGCCGGTCAAAATCGAGACTACGCAGTTGCGTGACGAGACCGGCGCGCCGCTCGGCATCGAGGCCATCCCACCCGGCGAGCACGTGCCGCTGGCCGTGCTTGGTCAGGAGTTCATCGAGGTCTGCGGGAAGGTGGTGCATGGGGCAATTCTAGTGACGGCACATCCCAGCCGGAAGCGTCGGCGACGGGCCGTTACGGGTGCTTCCAGCTCAGATCCCCGAAGCATCCCGTCAAATCGCCCTAAGCTGTGGTGCCGCGCCTCGTGAACTTCCATGCCGCGAGCGGAACGGCCACGTTCCATGCCAGTAGCATCAGGCCTGCCAGGGCAATCAGGGCATACTCGCCGCCGAGCAGAAATGCCGCGACGGCCAGCGCGTTCGACATCAACAGCGGCAGTTGAATCGCCGCGTACGCGGCAGCGGGCATGCCCGTCAGCCGGCCGTTCGACTCGCGAATCCGCAGCACCGCCAACCCACCCAGTACCGTGGCGGCCATGGCGAACAGCG
The DNA here is from genome assembly GCA_046350275.1 of Gemmataceae bacterium. GTDB lineage: Bacteria > Planctomycetota > Planctomycetia > Gemmatales > Gemmataceae > JAXMAS01. The sequence goes on along the minus strand of JAXMAS010000008.1, from coordinate 22,754 downwards.
CGCCGGGCACGATGGCAAGTAGTGCCGCTTCCTCGCCGCCTACGAACAGCAGACCGAGCGCCGCCACCACGAAAAACGCGTCGAGCACGCCGGCGGCGGCCCCACACACGGCCAGTGCTGAGACCCGCGGCCCCGCCGGCTCGTTTGCGGCCCACGCCGTTCGGAACTCGCGCACGTCGAACCCGTCGGGCGCGTACGACTCGGGTGGATCGAGCTGGCTCAAAACGGCCAGGACGTCGGCGCGGGCGGGGGCATCGCCGCGGCGGGCCAGCATCTCGAAGATCTGCGCCTCCACCTCGCCGACGATCTCGCGCCGCTCGGAGCGAGGGGTGCCAGCGTGCAACAGCACACGGTCCACCGCATCGAGACGGCCGTCGATCAGGTCTCGCACCGGGGCTTCCAGTTCCGTGGCTGTGGCGGTCATGCGTTGCCTCCTTGGATCAAACGGTCGATCGATTCGCGCACCGCGCCCCAGTGGCCGGCCATCGCGTCCAGTCGCTTACGTCCTGTCTCGGAAAGCCGATAGTAGCGCCGCGGCGGTCCCGACGGGGACGGTGCGGTGCGCGTACTGACGCACCGGTCACGCGCCAGCCGGGCCAAGAGCGGGTACACCGTGCTTTCTGTGACTTCGAGGCCGGGCACCCGGCCGAGGCGCTCGACGATCTGGTAGCCATAGGCCTCGCCGTCGCGCAGGGCAGCGAGGACGCCGAGTTCGACCACTCCACGTCGGAATTGCGTCACCCACGCGTCCATGCCCCGGCCTCCGGTGCCAGTACTATGCGACACAGAGTACCATGCGTGCGCCGGATTGCAAGGGGGAATTCAAAAGATCGTCACGAGATCGTCGGTCCCTGGCAAGGCAGGCCGACACACCGCGAGACATTCGACATGCGTCGATGACCTTCGACGCCATCAGTCATCCCGCGTGAATGCGTAGGGCACCCGCCAAGAAGTCCCTAAGGCTTGGCCGGCGTATTCGCGGCCTTCCATTTTTGCCGCTCGAGAATCTGCGTGACCTCACCCATGTCGGACAGGCTCCGCGTTACCCGGCCGCGTCGTACGCTTGCCGCACCCACGCGATCAACGGGGCATCGACCTCGGCTGGGTCGGTCACCTTGACCTTGTACTGGCACATCCCGCCGGCCGGCTGCGCAAGCAACCGGTCGGTCGCGTCGACGCCCTTCATGTTCAGGCCGACTTCGACGCGTGTGTTCGTCGCCGGGCCGATCGTCGCGAACTGTTTCTTCCGCCGCAGGCTCACGTATCCCTTCTTCGGCGCGATCTCGAATGGGCCGAACTTGTGAATGGCCGCCATCAGACGGTCGTGGATCGGCCGCAGCGCCGCCTTGGGTCCGACGTATATGTCGGCGAACGGGTCGGCGTCGCTAGCAGCAGGCTTTGACCTGTCGTCTCCGCGGACGTAGTGGGCCAGGGTGTTGGCATCGCCGTGGCCGAGGCCGAGTTCCCGCTTGAACAAGTCGCGGACCTCGCCATGTTTGGTGAGACCGCTCGCCTGAGCGACGCGCGTGAGTTCGGCGAGAGTCTGGCCGGTACGCTGTTCGATGTTGGCCAACTGCGTTGCGAAGGCTTTTTGGACGCTGTTCATCACTCGACTCCCGGTGCGGTGGTTCAGACTCGTGTGGTGGCGTCTTGCGAGATTGCTTTGTCGCGGTGGTCGGACATGGAGCCGTGGCTCGTTGGAACGGTTCCTGATCGTGGAGCCTCTTCCTCCGCCGGCCCAACTCTGTTAGATTACCGGAACGGCGGAAACAGGCCGCCGACGGTGCGCGTGCAGGGTTGAACCCACCTGTCCGACAACTGATCACGCCTTCTTTCTGCCCGCGAACCGCGCACACCGGGCGTCACGAAAGAAGGTGTCTCGTGCCGCAATTCCTACCGCTTCGCGCGAACCTCGAATGGCTCCGAAAGTCCGCCAAAGAGCGGCTCCGCGCCCTTCGTGCCGACGATCCCGCCGCGAAGCTCGCCGATGCCCAACTGGCCGTTGCCCGCCACTATGGCTTCACGAGCTGGCGCAAGCTCGTTGCTCATGTCGAGGAAGTCCGCGACAAGCTCCGCGCTCTGGTCCCAGCCACGGAGCCTGCGGCCGCCGAGACGGTTGCACCAGACGACGCCGACCTCGCCCAACTATTCGCGGCCATTCGCGCTGGCGATGTCTCGACCGGGACAGCACTCCTGCGCCGGCGGTCGGCCCTTGCCAACGCACAAGGCCCCGACGGACAGACGCCACTGCACGCAGCCGCTCAGTGCAACGACCCACAGTTCGGCGTCGTTCTATTGGCTTTCGGGGCCGACCCGGACGCGAGGTACGGTTCGTCGGGTCACACGGCGCTCTCCTGGGCGGCGACCTGCAACGCACCGGAGTTCGCCAACATGCTCGTGCGGCTCGCGGTCCAGCCGGACCTGTTCAGTGCCGCCGGCATCGGGTCGCTCGATGGCGTTCGTTCCTGTTTCGACGACGACGGCACCTTGCGACCCGATACTGTCCGGACAGGCAGTTCGCGCTTCGCCGCGGATGGTTCTCGGCTGCCGTGCCCGCCGCCGACGGCCGTCGAGCAGATTTCGGACGCCCTCGGCTTTGCCTGCCGTAACGGGTACGCCGAAGTAGTCCGTTACCTGCTGACAAAAAGCACCGACCTAACGTTCCGCGGCTACATGGGCGCGACGCCCCTGCATTGGGCGTACTTTGGCGGCTCGCGCACGGCGATCGATTTGCTCGTCGACGCTGGGGCCGACTCGACGACTCGTGACACTGCCCTCGGCTGCACACCGCGAGCCTTCGGTATCTGTGCCCCGGCCAACTGGGGCTTCCTTTTCCTGGTCGAACGCCGCCTTTCCGCCGACCCGGCGCTGCTGAACTTTATGGACGGGCGAACGAGTGCGCTGCACGAGGCAGCTCGCGGCGGGCACGTCGAGGTCATTCGCTTCTTGCTCGACCGCGGTGCCGATGCGTCACTCCGTGACGGCGACGGCAAGACAGCGCTCGACGTGGCGACCGCAAACAATCGCGACGTCGTCGCGGCCATCCTTCGCGCCGTGTAGCACATCTGTCTGAGCCGGAAGTGTAAGCGACGGACCGATGCGACCGTCGCTTATGCTTCCGGCTCAGATGGACGATTTGCCGTATCGAAAGTGCAGAGCGCCGTGAGACCCAGCGCGCAGATCGTGTAGACAATCGCGTTGGGCGTTCGTGACGTCCATGCATTCCACGGCCAGGGGAAGCGGAAAAAGGCGAAGTTGAGACCGAAGTAGAGCCACGTCGTCAGGAGCAGGCACGAGCGGAGAAACGGGCGGGCGTCGCGACTGCGGGACGCGGGGCGAGCGAAGGCCAGAGCGACGGCTGTCGTCACGGCGAGCGGAAGGGTGACGTAGATCAGCCAGCCGGTGCCGACCGCAACCTCCGGCTCACGATACACGAGTTGCCGCACTGTCTTGCCGGCAATCGGAATCGCAGTGATTGGCAGTATCAGCAGGTACGGCCACAAACGCCCACCAGTTACGGCGACGGCTGGGATCAAGCCGAGAAGCAGGCCATACTCCGTGTACCACCCCAGCCGAGGCATCAGGTCGAACTCTGAGCCGATCAGCAGCGCAATGTGAACAGCGAGGAGGACCGCGCCGGCGATGGGCAGCAGTGGCGACGGTGGCTCGGCGCGCGCGACGACGATACGCCAGCGGTTGAGCCAGAGGCCCAGGCCGAGCGTGGCCCCCATCACCGCGCCGAACGTCGTCTCCATGACGTTCCACCAGTTAACGAGCGGATCGACTGCGCGAAAGAGGTCGCGATTCCAGGCGTGGAACGCTTGCACGCTCTGTCCGAGTGGGAAGCCCAGGGCACCGCCGAGGACGCCCCAGAGACCAAGGCGTGGAGCAAGCGCGTCGCCGCGCCAGCGCGTGTACACCAGCACGCCGATGAGCGCGGCAAGCAGCCCGCCCCAAACCTCTCGCCGCGGCTTGAGTGCCGTCGCATCCGGCTCCCAGTACCAGTCAGCGGAGAAGTAGATGCGCGGCAGCATGCGGTTAGCCGGGTCGAACGGCTGGTTGAGTACCCACACGCCGAGCGCGAACAGGCCCAGCGCGCCGAGCATGACCAGGAGCATCTCGCACGGTCCGTAGCGTCGGCCTCCCAGACCCATGCCGAGGAACGCGCCGGCGAAACCGATCCAAACGGCACCTTTGATCGCCAGCCCTGTCATGCCCCAGGCGAGAGCCGACCCGTTGCCGACCATGGCCGGGTTGTGAGTCAGGCCCACGGTCTGGCCGTACGTCTCCGAACCGCCGAAGCCGATGGCGACTGTGCACAATGCGACCGCCCGCGCGACGAACAGGCAGTTGGCATGCGGTACGAAGATCAGCGCGAGCGCCAGGCCGACGAGCAGCCCAGCGATCATGGCCCCTGTCTCGTGGCCGTACTGGCCGCGGATGCCCCACGCCATGCCGCCAGCCAGTGCGCCGAACAGGACAGGTTGCCAAAGGGGTTTGTCGAGCGCGTGGGTCGTCGTCATGTCATGGCCGCGAGTTTGAGGACGGTGTTCCAGTTGCGGGCGGTGCCGGTCGTGCCCAGCGCCTTGTCGATGACGGTGTTCGTCAGCTTCGACGTGCCGATGCCGTCCGGGTAGACGGCATACAGTTCGCGGCCGACACAGCAGACGCGCTCACGGCCGCGGATCGCCTTTTGCAGCCCGACCACGCTCGCGGCGGCCGGCGGCTCCTTGAGGAAGATGACGACCAGGTGGCTCGGGTCGGCTTCCGCCTCTTTTGGGAACGGGTTGTTCGCGACGACGGCGGCCCATTCCTTCGCGGTGCGGACGAAGAAGGTCATGGGCCGGCTGTACCGCCGGGCGGCGACCGCTTCGAGTCGGCGTTCGATCGTCCGGCTGCCGCGGCGGCCCCCGTCGAAAACGACGTTGCCGCTGGCGAGTAGGGTGCGGGCGTCGGCGAGTCCGGCGTCGACGACCAGGGCGCGCAGGTCGTCCATCGGCAGCGAGGACTTACCGCCGACGTTGACGCCGCGCACGAGCGCGATGTTGGTGGCCATGACACCTTGGTATCGGCGGAGGGCGAAATTGGCGCGGGCGCGGCGTCCGAGCTTGCCGGCCGGCGAAGGATGTGGTGGAATAATCCCGCAATGACCGACAAAACGTCCCGCCCCCGACGGCCGACATGGAACCGACGCAAGAACTGGTGGACGACATCTACCGCACGAAGGTGCTGACCGCCCGGCGCGTACCGCCAGCCGACAAGCTCCTCGACGGCGCGAGGCTGTTCGACTACGCCTGCTCGATCACCCGGGCGGGCATTCGCTCTCAGAATCAGGATGCGGACGAGGCCCGCGTCGAAGAAATCCTGCGTCAGCGACTCGCGCTGCGCGAGCGGATGGATGCCGAAGCGGCCACGCGCCGAGGGATGCGATGACCAGTGACGAGATTGCGAAGGCGGTCGTTGCCGCGTTGGAGGAAGCGAACGTCCCCTACATGATCGTCGGGTCGTTCTCCAGCAACCTCTACGGCATCCCGCGCTCGACGAAGGGCGTGGACATCGTTATCGAACTATCGGACCGCGGTATCGGCCGGACCCGCAGATGTCGTTCGAGTCGGTCACGATGACGATGCGACACATCATCGACGTTCCGGAGGTGCCGTTTCGCATCGAGCTGTTCCAACTCAGCGAGGACGCCCACGACCAGGAGCGATTCCGCCGCCGCAAGCGCGTCCCCTTCGGCACCGGGTCGGCCAACGTCGCGCCGGCGGAAGACGTCATCGTCACGAAGCTAAACTGGTTCGCGCGCCAGAAGCGGACACGCGACGACGTACGGGACGTGCTGGCCGTCCAGGGCGACGCCCTCGACTTCGACTACATCTACTCCTGGTGCGACCGGCGCGGCACCCGTGCCATGCTCGACGAGATCCGCGCCACCGTCCCCAAAATCTAGCTCGCCCATCAATTCAGGTCGGCCACGTAGATGTCGTGCCCGCCGTCGCGAGTGCTGACGAAGGCGATCCGTTTGCCGTCCGGCGACCAGCAGGGGTCGGTGTCCTGCTTGGGGTGACGGGTCAGGTTCCGCGGGTTGGAGCCGTCAGCGTCGGCTACGTAGATTTCGGCGTTGCCGTCGCGGCGCGAGGAGAATGCGATCCGCTTGCCGTCCGGGGAATAGATCGGCCGGGCATGCAGACACTTCGCCGATGTGATCCGGCGGACACCCGATCCGTCGGCGTTCATCGCATGGACCTCGAAATGGCCCGAGCGCCCAGAGACGAATGCGAGCGTCTTGCCGTCGGGCGACCAGCTCGGAGACGTGTCGGTCGCGACCTCGTTGGTCAGCCGGCGGACGGTCTTGCCATCGGCCGTGGCGATGTAAATCTCCGGATTACCGTCGCGGGTGCTGACGAAGGCCAGGGACGCGCCGTCCGGCGACCAGCGCGGGCATTCCTCGAACGCCTTGTGCGGGATCAGTACGCGGTCGCCAGATCCGTCGGCCGCGCAGACGTTGATCTGGAACTTGCCGTCGGTCCCCTGTGGCACGTCGAGAACGTAGGCGATCCGCTTGCCGTCGGGCGAGAAGTGGCCGTCGAAGTGCGGCGTCGCGGTATTCGGTAGCAGGCGGCGCGGGTTGGAGCCGTCGGCGTCGTAGAGCCACAGCGCCATTGCGCCGTCGAGAATGCGGGTGACGAGGAACTGCTTGCCGTCGGGCGACCATTGGAGGTGCTGCTTGAACGAGCCATCGGTCGTGAGGCGTGTGGCGCGCGGCGGTTCGTCGCCGCGGGCGGTGGCCACAATGAGTGTCGTGATAACCAGACCAGCGAGTCGATGCCCCATGTTACGCCCACCACTGGGGAAAGTTCTCGATCAGTCGGCTCAACAAGCGGATGAAGTCTTGACCCTGGCGAGACGATTCGAGCCGCTGCTCGATGGGAAAAGCGTACTCAACCGGCGCATACTTGGGGTCGTCGTGCGGCCAAGGATACTCGGGGTTCGGGCCGTCTTTGGCAAGAGCCGGGGCAAGTTGTTGAATGGCGTAAGCGATGTCACTGGCCGACCGTAACTTCTCCTGCCATTGCTGCTGTCGCCCGTATCCGAGCGACATCCGCACCCGGTCGTTGTCGGCGATCGTCCTCCAGAACGCAATGAACGCCTTGTGCGACTTCATCGCGACCTGAGCGCGTCGGTGAAGCACGTATGCCTTCGCCAACTTCTCGGACGACATCTGCAAGTAGTGCAAGCGATGGCAGTACGGCTGCTCGGCCAAATACTCGTAGACGGCGAAGTCCGATCTCGCTTGTGCCCAGAAAAGTCGTTGGTGTTCCGTCATCGCGTCAGCCGTCGGCGCACGGAGAGTTCCTTGGCCGTCGTCAAATCCCAGCCGCGCGGCAGCTTCAGTTCGCCCCGTTGCACCGACTGCCATTGTCCGGGGGTCGCGTCAATGACCAGCAGATTGTGTTCCTGCCCCACGCCTGGGTTTACGCCGTAAGGGACGGCCTCGATCGGGGCATTCTCGGGAACGATGAGCAGGACGTTGACGACCAAGAGGCGTACGTCTCGTGACGACTTTTGGCTTGGAAAGTAGAAGACCCTCGACACGCCAGGGTCTGAGCGAAGGAATGTTCTTGCGTGCCTCTGAGCCAACTCTTCGTTGGTCGTCGCGCGTTCGAGTTCGTCCTCCGTCTCTTCGGATTCTTGCTTTTGCCGTTCTTTCCATGCGCTTTCGATAAGGTCGTGCCACTCGCGCTCGTCGAGTTTCGCCAGTTCCGCCACGAGTTGCTTCTTGCTCGCCATCGTCGCACCTCTCCTCAGAACAGCTCCTCGATCACCCGCCCTGGCGGCGTCAGGCCAAGCGTGGCCGACTGCTCACTGGTGACGCCGGCGACGTGGTAGCAGGTGGCGGCGAGGTCGCCGGGGGTCAGCGGGGTGTCGGCCGGTCGCTCGCCGCGGGCGTCGCTGGTGCCGATGACCCGGCCGCCGACCACGCCGCCTCCGGCGACGAGGGCACTGTAGCACTGCGGCCAGTGTTCGCGGCCGGCCTTGTCGTTCACCTTGGGACTGCGGCCGAACTCGCCGACGGCCAGCACCATCGTCTTCTCCAACAGGCCGCGGTCGTGCAGGTCCATCAGCAGGGCCGACAGCGACTCGTCGAGCCACGGGCCGTGGCGGTCCTGCATTAGCTGGAAGTTGCGGTAGTGGTGGTCCCAGCCGCCGTCACCGGCGTCCTCCTCGGCTTCGACGTGATCGCTCCAGTTCACTTGCACGAATGGTACGTTGCGCTCGATCAGCCGGCGCGCGAGCAGACACGATTGGCCGAAGCGAGTCAGGCCGTAGCGCGCTCGCATTGCGTCGGGTTCTTGCGATAGGTCAAACGCGGCACGAGCGGCCGGCGAGGTCAGAAGCTCGAGCGCCCGACGGCGGTTCTCGTCCAGCGCACCGACGACGCCCTCAGCCGTCCGCTCAACGTTATCGAACGCGGCGAGCAAGCGGCCGCGATCAGCCAGTCGTTCCGGCGTCAGGCCCGGAGGCAGTCGCAAGGCCGGGGCGCTGGCCGAGCGGCCGACTTCGAGGCGGAACGGCTCCGCGGCCGCACCGAGGTGCCCGCCGCCTTCGCCAGCGATCATCTTCTTGCCCTGGTGCAGCTTGCCGCCGACGACGCAGAACGCTGGCAGACTGCCACGGCCCGCTTGCGTCTTCGCCACGACCGAGCCGATCGTCGGCCGAGCGTTGCCGGCCGACTCCTTGCCGCCGAGATTCACCGCTCCGGCCCCGCTGCCGGTCAGGCCAATCGTGCCGGCGACACCGTGGTCGTTCGACTGCGTGTTCAGCGAGCGGATGATGGCGAAGCGGTGCGACAGCGCGGCGAGTTGTGGGAAAAGCTCCGTGAAGCGCAGGCCGGGCGTACGCGTGGGGATGGTCGCGAACGGGCCGCGGATTTCGAGCGGGGCGTCGGGCTTCGGGTCGAACGTGTCGTGATGCGGTGGCCCACCCCAGAGCCATAGCAGCAGGATCGACTTGCCGTCGCCGGCCGAGGCGCGGAGCCGGCCGGCGAGCGATAGGCCAAGGACGGCGCTCGCGCCCGCTTGCAGAACAGCGCGACGGGTCGGGTGCCGGTGCGTGTCGCCGACGAGGAGCATTCAACGACCCTCTATCGTTCGTCCCGAATCACTTGCTTCCAAGCGCCTGCTGGGCTTCCGCCTGAAACGCCTTCAACTCCTCGCGGTGTTCCGGCGTCAGTCGGGCGGCTTCGTGCCACAGGACCGCTCGGTCGAAGCAGTCCTTCGCCTTGACCATGTCGCCGCGCTTCGCGTGGCAGATGGCCAGAAAATACAGGTCGAAGCCATCCGCTCGGCCCTTGCTCGCTGCCAGGCTGCGTTCCAATTCGGGCACAGCGTCGGCGTACTTGCCAACCCGGCACAAGGCAACGCCGAGCGTGTTGCGGTGGTTCGTATTCTCGGCGTCGAGTTCGACCGCCTTCCTCGCGAGTTCAAGCGCCCGTGCATCGTTGCGGTAATCTGGTGGGGCAGTCAACAGCAACCACGCGAGAGAATTGTACACGTCGCCGTCGGTCGGGTCGATCTTCGTCGCCGCGACTCGATCGGCCTCCGCGCCGGTGCGATCTCCTGTGAGCTGACGAGCGTTGGCCCGGCGAACGCGGATGTCGGCATCGTCGGGAAGCGCGGTCACCAACGCATCGAGGTCGGCCAGTGCGTCGTGTGGCCGACCGAGCCGCATCAGTGCGTACGCACGCAGCGATCGGGCAGTGTCATCCTCGCGAGCCGTGAGTATGATCGTTGCATCGTCGATCGCCACCTGGACATCGCCCCGTTGGTACGCAAGCCGGCCGCGCATCAAGCGACTTTCGTGATCGGCTGGATGGTGCTTCAGGTGGCGATCGAGCGCAACGAGCATCCCATCCAGGTCGTTGAGCGATTGCCGCATCTGAGCGAGCCAACGGTGCGTCGTCGGATGATTGGGCCGCAACCGGCCGGCGAGATCGAAGTCGGCAGAGGCGTCCGGGAATCGCTGAGCCTTTGCATGCAGCCAGCCGCGATGGACGAGGGCGTCGGCGTCGAACGGATTGACGTGGAGCAGGTACATTTGGATCGCGGCCGCCTCGGCCGCACGGCGCACGTCCGGCTCGTGAACTCGGCCGACGACGTGGAACTCCGGCGACGGCCGGGTCGGCGGCTCGGCCCCATACGCCGGCCGGTCCCAATCGACGCCGAGCGCGGCAAGCTTCGCTCGGGCTGCGCGGAGGTCCCAGAGCAAGAGCGTTTGGCGGTCGGAACGCACGAGCAGGTGCGAGCCGTCGGGGCTGAACACGAGCGGCATCGGCTTGATCGGATCGAGCGTCGAGAGGCGAGCCAATTCGCGGCCGGTCGCCGGGTCCAGCAGTGCAAGTGAGTGGGCACCGACCCCGGCCGCCATTAACCGGCCGTCGGCGCTGAACGCCGGAGCGCTGAAGCCGCTCGATTGGACGGGGACGAACGGTCCCGGCTCCCAGGTGCCGACGCGGCGAAAGTAGTACCCGGGCTTCTCGGGGCTCGATGCTAGCCAGACAAGCCATTGCCCGTCAGGGCTGAACGCGACGACGGTCGAGACATCGCCGCCGCTATCGGCCGGCGGAAGGACATGGACAAGCTTTCGCTGCGGCACATCCCATATGTAGACGCCGCGCTCCTTCCAGCCTCCGGCGGCGGCCCACCGACCGTCGGGACTGAACGCTAACGTGGTCATTCGACTGTTCTCTTCGGCGTCCAGGGCGGGTGGTCGGCTCGTCGGTGGGTCGGCGTGCGACGTGGCCAGGAGCAACACCCGTGCGTTGGCATTTTCGATGATGCCCAGCATTCCCCGGCCGGCGATGGGCACGGCGGCCTGCCACTCGCGACCGGTCGGGAAGTCCCAGAGGAGTGTCGGCGGGCCGATGGTGTCGCCGCGGATCGGCCAGCGGAACACGCCCCGCGCCCCCGAGGTCACGAGCGAATCGCCGTCGAAATGGACCGTGTAGCACCCGCCGGCGTCCAGGCGGGCAAGTCGCCGACCCGTCGCGGCGTCGAAGATGACCGCATCGACGTAGGTGCCCACGGCCAGCCAGCGGCCGTCGGGGCTGTATGCGGCGGCCATCGCCAGGCCGTCGCGCCGGGTCTCGGAGCGGTTGCCGACGGGGGTTGTATGCAGAGTCCGGCACACGGCTTCGCTCGAGAGTTCGCGCAGTTCGACGGTGGTGCCAGTCCACGAGGCAATCCGCCGACCGTCGGCGTCGAAATCGAAGAAGGACGTGCCAGGCATGTTCAGCAGTTGTTCACCGACTGCCGCATCCCAAAGGCGTGATGTGCCGTCCCAACTCGTCGAGCCGAGGGTGTAGCCGACAGGTGAGAACCGGAGGTTGACGACCGTGCTGGTGTGCCCAAACAGTTCGGCCGTTACCTCGCCGCGATCCACGTCCCAGACATAGATGCGCCCGGTCGGTCCGCCGGTCGCCGCGAGCAGCCGGCCATCGCCACTCCACGTCAACCCGCTCCGGTACGGCTGCGGCCCAAGCGTGGCGAGCGGCCGGCCGGTCGCGAAATCCAGGATGGTAATGCGCTCCTTATCTTCGCGCCCGAGCGCGAGGCGCTGGCCGGCTCGATCGATGGCGATCGACTGCGGTCGGAACCCGAGGGCGACACGTCGCTTCTCGGCCGCCTGCTCGCAGTCATAGACGAGCAAATCGTTCTCCGGCGTGGCGAACAGCAGCCGACGGCTATCCGGGTGGAACGTCGGGGCGATCGAGCCGCGCCAGGTCGCGATCATCCTCGGCGGGCCGTCGAGCCGCCAAAGTTGCTCCAGGCCCAGCTCGTCGCCGTGCGGTGCGTAATGAATGAGCAGGTGCCGACCGTCCGGGGCGAATACGGGGATCGTGTACCAGAAGCTAAACCGCGGACGCGGCAAGCGGGCGATCTCGGCACCGCCGGGCAGTTCGCGGATCGACGTCTCGCCTGAGTGGTCCTCGACGACACATGCCCGCGTGAGCCGCCGATCGAAGCCATAATTCATGGCGATGCCGAACTCGATGCGATGCGTCGATAACACGTCGTGGAGGGTCAACGCAGAGAGGTACCGTTCGCGCAGATCGGGTTTGCGACGCGGGTCGTCGGCCAACTCGCGAGCCGATCGCTCTAGCAACTCCAGGGACGCGAAGCGCTGGCCCGGTAGCCCACTGCGCATTCCGGCAGTGGCCTGAGCCAAAAGTGATCCGCCGAGTTCCCGTCGTGTCGCCCTCTCCGCCTCTTCCGCCCGGCCGAGGTTGGTCAGGGCCGCGTCGCGCTGACCGCGCAGTAGTACGGCTGCGACTGTGCCGCCGACGCCAAGAACGACGAGTAGCGCTGCGACGACGGTCGCGAGACCCGCGATCGCCGGGTTGCGCTTTGCCCAGCGCATCGCACGTTCGGCGATACCGATCGGACGGGCCGTCACCGGTCGGCTGTCGAGCCACGCGAGCAGGTCAGCAGCGAGCGCCTCGGCACTGGCGTATCGCCGCGTCGGCTCCTTCTGCAAGCACTTCAGGCAGACGGTTTCGAGATCGCGCGGCACGGCGGCGTTAAGCCGTTTTGGCGGTACCGGCTCCACCTCCTGTACCTGCCGTAGTGTCTCCAGCACGCTATCGGCGCGGAACGGTGGCCGCCCCGTCAGCATCTCGTACAGGATTGCGCCGATGCCATAGACATCGGTCGTCGGGCCGATCGCGCTCCCGGCTGCCTGTTCCGGCGACATGTAGGGCGGCGTGCCGAGGACTGCACCGGTCCGAGTCTTCGCACTGCTGCCATCGACGATCAGCTTCGCGAGGCCGAAGTCTGTGATCTTTGGCGTTCCGGCGGCGGTGAGGAGAACGTTGGTCGGCGTCAGGTCGCGGTGGATGATGCCGTGCTGATGCGAATAGTGGGTTGCGTCAGCCAGCGCGGCCGCGAGTTCGGCGGCCCACCGCGGCGGTAACGGCCCTGCGTCGAGCGCCTGAGCCAGTGACCCACCCTCGACATACTCGAGCGCCAGGTATGGGTGGTCTGCGTGTCGGCCGACATCGAAGACCTGGACGATATTCGAGTGCTGGAGCCGAGCGACGGCCTCAGCCTCGATGCGGAAGCGGTCGTGCTCACTCGGCCCGGCGTGCACTCCGGCGAGGACGACCTTGAGGGCAACGGTTCGCCGCAGCCCGGCCTGCCAGGCAGCGTAGACGACGCCCATGCCGCCGCGGCCGAGTTCACTCGCGATCTCGTAGCCAGGGATGATGGGCCAGCCAGGGTGGGTGGCTCCTGACGGCGAGTCAGCGAGCGTACTCGGTGTGCCGGGACGGACGGAGACGGTCGGTAAAGGGTCGTGCGGCGACTCGGGCATGGCGGCGATTCCTTCCGGGCGGCGGGATCGATTGTAACCGCGCCGCCCCCGCAGGCACCAGCCCCGGACTACTGCGCCCGTCCCTTTTGGACTTTCGGTGGCTTACGCGGCCCCGGCGGCTGCATTCGCGCGACGGCCACCGCGCGGCCAAGGAGTGAGGTCACAAAAATGCGAAAGCTCAACTCCGCCGCGGGCTCGCTGTACTCACCGTCGCTACCGGCCTCGCGTGGCGACATTAGCAGACATGCCGCATCGTAGAGACGCGAGCGGACCAACTTGGTCAATAGTAGCTCGTACCGCTTGGCGTAGGATACCCCTTGAAACTCTGGGAACGCCGGGAAGTGCGGTTGCTTCACCCGCACGGGAGCGTTCGAGCTCGGGGCATCTTCCATCAGCATCAGGTAGCCGAGCCAAGGTCGCTCGGACGGCTTGAATGCACCCTCCTCGTAGGCGGCCCACAGGTCGGTCGCGTTCCCGAGCGATTCCTCGGTGCGGTTGTTGAAGTTGTTGCCGAACGATCCGACCTGCGACTTGAACTCGGCGACGGCGACGAGCTTGCCGTCCGCGACGACGAGCAGGTCCCAGTTTTTCTCGGCCCGGAACCAGCCGGGCAACTCGGTCTTCTGCCGCCAGTAGACCGTCGCACGCTGTAGGCCCGACGCAACCAGAATGTCGGCGACCAACTCCCGAAAGCCGTCCAAGTGTTTGCCACCCGTGACCGCCCCACGGCTGCCGCGGTCCTTGTCGGTCTGCTTGGTCGATTGCTGGCCGCGCAACGTCCAGAACCGACCGACCGCGAGCCGCAGGCTGGCTTCGAGGTCAGACAGTATGTCGCTCACGGGCGCACCTTATCGGTGGATGGATATGGTCGTCACGTTGAACAGCCCCGTGGTGCGGCCGGTCAGCCGCTTGTGGGCGAGGTCCAAGTACTGTGGGTCGATCTCGTAACCGAGGCTGTTCCGGCCGCAGTTGGCCGCGGCGAGGGCCGTCGTGCCGGAGCCCAGAAACGGGTCGAGGACGGTATCGCCGACGAACGAGAACATGCGGACGAGTCGGGTTGCGAGTTCGAGCGGGTACGGGGCCGGGTGGCGGCGCGTCGAAGCCCCGGTGAGGCCCGTCCAAATCTGCTGGAACCACTCGCGGTGGCACGCCTCGGGGATGACGCTGAGGACTTTCGTCGTCAGGTCCGGGGCGCGGTAGCCGCCGGGCTTCCGCTGCATCAGGATGAACTCGATGTCGTTCTTGATGACGCCGTTCGGCTCGTACGGCTTGCCCATGAACGGCGCGCCGTTGCCCTCGGCTTCGAGGGCCGCGTTGGCGATCTTGTGCCAGATGATCGGGGCTAGGTTGTCAAACCCGACGGCCCGGCACCGCTCCTGAATCGAGGCGTGGAGCGGTACGACGGTGTGCCGCCCGCCGTTCTTGCGCCGCGACAGACACACGTCGCCGACGACGCAGATGAGCCGGCCGCCGGGGACGAGCGCCTCGTAACACCGGCCCCACACGCGGTCGAGTTCGCCCAGGAACTGGTCGTAGTCCTCGACGTACCCGAGTTGGCCGGGCGACACATTGTACTCCTTGAGCGTCCAGTACGGCGGCGACGTGAGGACGAGGTGGACGCTCTCCGGCGCGACGGCCGGCATCTCGCGGGCGTCGCCGAGGTGCAGACCGTGCGTCGTCGGGACTTGCGGCAGCGCCTGCTCGATCTGGGCCGTCAGCCGGGCGTCCTTGGCGATCCGCGGGATCGCCTTTTGCACGTCGCTCAAGTCGCCCAGGTCCTCGGGAAGGAACGCCGCAAGGTCGCCACCCGTCGTTGGTCGCAATGCGGCAACCTCCCTCATCGTGGCTCCTCGTCCAGTGCGGCGCGGTAAACTCCCTGGCCCACAATTGTACCCGCGCTTCGGCACGGCGGCACTCGCTTACCGCTCCTGCGCAAGCGGCTTCCACGACGCCCGGCTGCCGTCGATGGCGCACTGGAACCGCAACCCCTCGACCACCCGCGCGTCGGTGCCGTCCGGGCGGATCACCCACACCGGCCGCTTGTCCGCCGGCTTCTCCGCGTACACCACCTTCATCCGATCCGGCTTGCTCCAGTACCGCTCGTCCGTCCGGCGGAACGCGACCCACTTGCCGTCCGGCGACCACGCGCTCGGCGTACACACCGACGTGCCGCCGAACCGCGTCAGTTGCCGGCCGCCGGTGCCGTCGAGGTTGACGACGAACAGTTCCAGCGCGTCGCCGGCCGGGAACGAGTAGACGATCCGCGTCCCGTCCGGCGACCAGTTCGGGAACGTCGCCCCGACCTTGCTTGCCCCGGCCACGACGCGGCGCTTGTCCCGGCCGTCCCACGCCATGACATACACGGTGACGCCGCCCTCCGGCGGGTGGCCGGTGTAGCAGACGAGCGTGCCGTCCGGCGAGAGCGTCGGGTCGTGGCCGTCGCCCAGGACCGTCAGGTCGGAGCCGTCCGGGCGGATGCTCGCCATCTCGGGCTTGGTGCCGTGCATGCCGAAGACGATCCGCTCGCCGCCGGGCGTCGCCTGCCAGCTCGGCATGTAGCACGCCGCGGCGCGCGACACCAACACCCGCTGGTTCTTGCCGTCGGCGTCCATCACCCACAGGTCCTTGTGGTCGCCGCGGTCGCGGGTGAAGGCGACCCGCTTGCCGTCCGGCGACCAGCACGGATAGCGGTCCTCGGTGCCGGGCGACCGCGACAGGTTGGTCATGTCCCCGGTCTCCGGGTCGGCGACGAACACCTCGGTATCGCCGGTGCGGACGCTGGTGAGGAGCAGCTTGTGTCCGGTCAGGTCGCCCGGTCGGGTTGCGGGGACCGCCGCGGCCGCGGGCGGCGGGGCCGGCTTCGGCGGGGTGGCGTCCGGCGCGTCGGAGCTAAGGACCACGGCCATGCCGCTGATTCGCTCGTCGCTGCCCTTGCGGCAGATGACGACCTTGCCGTCCACCTTCTTCCGCTCGAAGCGGTCGAGGTTGGTGATCGTGTACCCTTCCTCGGTGCGGCGGACGGCTTCGAGGCAGCCCATCTCGTGCGCGGCCTCCGCGGCCTTGCGGTAGAACTCGATCGAGCCGCCGAGCGCGATGTCGGCCATGAAGTAGCGGACGTTCGTCTCCGGGTACGCCACGTCGGAGTTGAGCGCGATGCGGGCACCGTCGGCCGGCTGGGTCGTCCCGCGGTAGACGACGCGGCCCGGCCCCGCGGCCTCGTACCGGCCGGGGTGGACGAGGCGCACACCGTCCGCCCAGCGGCGGAACGCCTCGGCGACGTTCGGATCATTCCTCGTCGCGGCATAATCAGCAACGGGCCGGCCGAGCGTCAGGTCGGCGAGGACGAGCCGCACCTTGGCCTGCTCCCAGCCGAAGTCCGACGTGAGGACAACCTCACTGCCAAGGATGGTGCGGTTGGTGCCGCGGGCGACGACGCGCATCACCCGGCCGTCCTTGCCGTGCGGGTTGGCGACCCACTTGCGCTCGAACTCGACGGCGTTGACCGGCCGCGCGCCGGCGTCCCACAGGCGGACCGCCTCGCGGCTGTCGGGGTCCTTCTCCTCGGTCGCGTACTTGCGGTACAGCCCGGCGTTGCCGCCGAGGGCGATGTCGGCGATCAGGTATCGCACCTGTGGCTCGCGCCAGACGACCGACTGCCAGTCGGCCGATTGGGCCGGTGCGACGCTCGGGGTCGCGATGACGAGTGCGAGAACCAGTCGCGGTGTTCGCGTCACGAGCATTCCTCCGGTGGCTATTCGGCCGGCTCGGCCAACAGGTAATACACGTCGATCCGGAACTTGGCCGGGTCGACGTCCCCGTGGCCGTAGACCTCCCAACTCGGGCCGGCCAGCTTGTGGCCGTTGGCGGCGCACCAGCGAGTGATCGCCTCGTGGACGCCCGCCAACAAGTGGTAGGGCCCGATGTGCGTCGCCGTCGCCGCGAGGCCGGCCGGTGTGCTCGACGGGACGACGCGGCCGTTGCCCTCGAACGGCCCGGCCACCTCGACGCCGCACTCGATGTCCGTGAGGCATTTGAGGTACACCGCGACGTGCCGGCCGGGCTTCAGGCCCGGCGCGGTCTTGGCAAAGTTCCACGTCTCGCCGCACGCCGCCTGGATCAGCCGCGGGAGTTCGGCCCGCGTGGCCTCGAACCGCACGACTGCCGTCGGCTGGGCTTCGACGCGGACGACGTTCACTTGCATCGGTTGCCCCTCGACCGGGTGTTGGCCTCGACAGTCTAGCGGGCGGCCACGATTTGTCCTTCCAGTTCGCCGAGCGGGCGATTCTGCTTGCGGCCGCGTCCAGGGCAGCTTACGATCCCGGTGTAGTGTGTGGGCAGCGGCCGGCCAGGCGAGCCGGCCGCTTGCCCACATGCGACGTCCGCTTCGATCCCCATCGTCTCCGGAGTTTCCCATGTCGCGCGCTTGGTGCAGCCTCGTCCTGGCCGCCGCGGCCGCTGCTACGATGGTGTCTCCGGCACAAGAACCAAGCTGGCCGATGTACGGCGGGTCGCCGGCCCGGAACATGGTCAACCTCATTGACCGGAACGTCCTCGGCACGATCGGCGCGGAGAAGGGTCCGCCGCGGCTCTGGAAGGCCGCCCTCGGCTCCCGTTGCTACGCCCAGCCAGTCGTGGCAGGTGGCAAGGTCTACGTCGGTACCAACAACCAAGTCCCGCGCAATCCGCGCGACACCCGCGTCCGCAAGGATGGCAAGACCGAGCCGATCGACAAGAGCATCCTGATGTGCTTCGAGGCGGCGACCGGCCGGTTCCTCTGGCAGCACGTCAACGACAAACTTGAAACCGGCGTGGTCAACGACTGGCCGAACGAGGGCGTCTGTTCGATCCCGACCGTCGAGGGCGACCGAGTGTTCTACGTCTCGAACCGTTGCACAGTCGTCTGCCTGGACGCGAATGGCTTCAGTGACGGCAACCAAGGCGTGCAGGACGAGAAGTACCGCGATCCGACCGACGCCGACGTGATCTGGGAGTTCGACATGCGGAAGGAGCTGGGCGTGTTCCCGCACAACATGTCCTCCGGCTGCCCGCTCCTCGTCGGCGACCGCCTGTTCGTGCCAACGAGCAACGGGGTGGACGAGGGCCACGTCAACGTCCCGGCTCCGGACGCCCCGAACCTGATCGCCCTGGACAAGCGAACCGGCAAGCTGCTGTGGCGGGACAATGCCCCCGGCAAGGACATCCTGCACGGCCAGTGGGCCAGCCCGGCCTACGCCGCCGAGCCGGTGCCGCAGGTCATCTTCCCCGGCGGCGACGGCTGGCTGCGGGCCTACACCCCGGACACTGGCCGGCTGCTCTGGAAGTTCGATTGCAACCCGAAGGGAGCCACGTACGATTTTGGCGGCAAAGGGACGAAGAACCACTTCATCGCGGCCCCGGTGGTGGCCGACGGCCGGGCGTACATCGGCACCGGCCAGGACCCGGAGCACTTCACAGGCGTCGGCCACCTGTGGTGCATCGACCTCAAACGGGCGGTCGCGTTCGGGGCGGCCAACCCGGGCCGCGACGTGTCCCCGGTCGGCAACAACTTCGACCCGGCCGCGGCGGCCAACCGCATGTCGGCCCTGGTCTGGCACTACGGCGGCGACGAGCCCCGCAAGGACGGGCCACGGGCCTTCAAATTCGGTCGAACGATCAGCACGGTGGCCGTCGTCGACGGTGTCGTCTACGCACCCGAGTTGGAAGGGTCCGTCCACTGCCTAGACGCGGCGACCGGGGAGCTTTACTGGCGGCACGACACGCGGGGAACGATCTGGGCATCTCCATACTACGTGGACGGGAAGGTCCTGGTCGGCACCGAGGACGGGGACCTGTTCGTATACCGTCACGACCCGCGGCCCCAAAAGGTTGATGAGCGAGCTTTCTTGGCGGCCACCGAGAAGGCGATCCCGCTGGCGGCCCGCGCGTACCAGCAGCGGGTGACCGACCTGTATGTGCGGCTGCGGTTGGAGTTCGACGGGGAGATCAAGGGAACGCCGGCGGTCGCCGGCGGCGTGCTCTACATCGCGACCGAGAAGGCGCTGTATGCGTTCAAGACCCCTCCCGCGTAGCCGGTCACAATCTCGCCTTCAGCCACGTCGCCACCTGCTCGCGCTCGGCCTCCGTCAGCTTGTACCGTGGCCCCGGCGCGTCCTCGTCGAGCTGCTTTGCCCGCGCCGCGGCGAGTTTGCCGCCCTTCTCGTCCTTGGCCGCGAAGTGCGTGCGGGCCAACTCGTAGCGCAGCCGCGTCTCGCGGGCCGGGTCGCACTTCGCGACCTCGCGGATCAGGCGGTCGAGGTGCGCGAACTGCTCGTCCCGCTTGTCGGCCGACATTTCGGCGAAGCGGCTGCGGGCGGCGATCTCGGCCAATAATCCCGCGATGCCCTCTGCGTCCCGCTCCTGGGCCGACTGTGCTGCGAGAACCGCCTTCGCGGCCGGTTCGCCGTCGGCCCCTTGCTCCCACAGACGCAGCCACCAGGCCGACAGGTCGAGCCGCGGCTCCGGGTCGAGCGGGTTTGTCTGAGCCGCGCGGGCGAGGTCCGGCATGACGGCCCGGCGGATGTACTTCACGGCGTCGGTCCGGGCCGGCGGTCGCAGGGCCGGCGGCGTCGCGTCGATCGCCTTGAGCTTGTCCTCGTACTGCCCGAGGCGAGCGCGAGCCATCCGCAGTGCTGACGCCGACTCGTAGCCGGGTCGAAAGATCTGCAGGACGTAGCCGGCCAACAGCCCCAAGGCCGCCAGCATGGGCAGCACACGACCGGGAACACTGCGCATCCACGCCGACTCGGGGAGCGGCCTTGCCAGGCTGAGCAGCAGGGCTGCGAGCGTCCAGAACGATTGTGCAGTCGGCGGGCTGCCGAGCGTGTCGTAGACCAATGCCAGCCCCGCGACCGAGATCAACGCCAGCCGTGCGGCCAGCAGGCGAGGGTGTGCGGCCAAGCCGGCTTCGAAGACGGCGAACGATACAAACCACACTAACCCTCGCACCGCTGCTGCCACTCCGAGTTCGCGAATCGGCAGTCCATGGCCGGCGGGTAGATCGCCGACTTGCAGCACAAACCCGCCAAGCAGCCCAGCGACACCGCCGAAGTACACCTCCCACCGAGGGCCAGCCCGCGACACCGGCGTAGGTGCCCACGCACGAGCAGACAGCGCAACGACGATGGCGAGCGCAAACACCACCGCGACCGGCCAGCCGCACGTCGCGGCCAGCCCGGCATAGGTACCAGGTGGCACAGTTGCGACCACCGGAACTGGTGGCGGTGTGTAGCGAGCGGCAAATCGGCTGTAGAGACCCGGGCCAACGCCGCCACCAGGATTATCGCTCAGCATCGCCCACGCCGGTTCGGACGACACAGCCGGTGGCACGATGTCGCCCTGGCGCACGGCGACCACGATCGCGATGACGGCTAATGGGACGAACACAGTCGGCCGCCGTCGCCCGACGACCACCGCGATGGCAGCCCCGGTGGCGAGCAGAAGCCAGGTCAGGTCGCGGCCCGTCGGGTCGGGCGGCGCGGTCGGCCAAGTCGCCCCGCATACGGCTGCCAGCTGTGGTAGTGCCGAATCGGTGAGCGCCGCAACTGCGCTCGCCGCCAATGCCGCGAACAACCCAGCGGCGTCGTCGGAGTCGGCCGCGGCCTGTCGTGCGGCAATGAACACCGTCAGAACTGTTGCAGAGTCCCACGTCGCTCGCAGCCCGGCCCATGTCAGTGGCTCCATACTGCCGGCCCGCACGGCGACGATCCCAACGACGATAGCGAGGAGCAGCGCGACCCAGCCGCCGAAGGCTCGGCCGGGTGCTCGCCAGGCATTCCACGTTGCCCACGCCGAGAGTGCGACGAACCAACCGAGTGCGAGGACGAAGCCGCCAGTGGTGCCGGGACCGCCGTCGGTGACGAGCGGACGAGCGGCGATCAACGCGGCGACGAGGCCGACGAGCCAGCGAGGAGTCATGAGGGCATGGTACTCGGTACAGAGGACAGAGAGGACTGAAGACGCAGGACGGAGACGAAGCCGGCATTGTCAGTCTTCTGTCCTCTGTCCTCTGTCCTCTGTCCTCTCTGTCTCTCTGTCCTGTGGTACAATCCCCCGCATGGACGAGGCCGCGTTCCTACGCCTGATCGCCTCGGCGCCAGACGACGACGCGCCGCGGCTGATCTACGCCGACTGGCTCGATGAGCGCGGCGACCCGCGCGGCGCGTTCATCCGCGCCCAGTGCGCCCTCGCCCGCCTGCCGGCCAACGACCCGCGGCGGGCGGACCTCGAAGCGGTCGTCAACCAACTTAAAGCTGCTCACGCCGCTGAGTGGACACGCCGGATCAGTGGTCTCGTCAGTGGGCACGAATTTCGCCGCGGGTTCGTCGAGGAGGTCACGCTGTCGGCCGACGCCCTCCTCGAACACGGCCCCGAATTGGCCGCCGCCGGCCACCTCGGCACGGTCCATCTGCCGGACGTCGGCAACGACCTCCGCCGCGTTCTCAACGCTCCGGCGATGGCCCTCGTCCGTACGCTCGACCTCGTCGGTAACCGCGTCGGCGATGCTGGGGCCGCCGCTCTCATGTCGTCGTCCCGGCTGGCTAACCTCGAAGCGATCGACTTGAGTTTCAACGGCCTGACCAACGACGGCGTGCGTGTCCTGCTCACTCGCCGTTGGCCGAAGCTGCGGTCGCTCGACCTCCGTGGTAGCGACGGCCTCGGCCGGACCGGCGCGATCCGCATCGGCCGATCGTCGTCGTTACCCGTACTCGAAACACTCGACGTATCCGACAACCAGCTCGATGGCTCCGGTGTCTGGGCGCTGGCGCACAGCACGGCCCTGCCGCGGCTTGCGGACCTGCGCTTGGCCGGCAACCCGGTCGGCGATGCTGGAGCACGGGCGCTGGCCGGCTCCGCGGTCTTCGGTCGGCAACTGGAGCGCATCGGCACGCTCGACCTATCGCGCACGCAGCTCGGCTCCTCAGGCATCCAGGCTCTTGTGGGCGATCCGCGTTTCAAGGCCGTGCAGGTACTGAAGCTCGCCGGCAACCGCATCGATTCGGAGGGCCTGATCGCCTTAACGCTAACGAATTTGCCTGAGCTGCGTGAGCTGGACTTGTCGGCAAATTTCGTGGCCGACGAAGCGGCGTATGCCCTGGCGCTGTCACCGCTGTTGGCGAGCCTGCTGCGGCTGGATTTGAGCGACAACCTGCTGAGCAAGGCCGGCGTCGGTGTGGTGTGCTTCTCGGAGTACCGCAACTGGCGGACGGTCTTCGAGATGGAGGGCAACGACGCGCCACCGCTGGAGCTGCCGCGCGGCTACGACCGCGACGCGCCGCTGCCGCTCAGCGGCGATGAGTGAAAGCCATTTGTGACGCCGCGACCCGAGCAGTGCGAGGGGGGTGGCG